>CAWJOI010000025.1:0-24166 GCA_963844375.1 uncultured Alphaproteobacteria bacterium
GTATTGTCGCCCGTCTTAAAGTCTGACGCAAAAGTCCCTGTATCGGGCGATCCTGCGGGCATGAGCTTGATCATTGCGATCTGGAAGAAGGCGTGAGCGGTCGTGGCGGCTCCATCGAAGTCGCGGGCGAGGCGGCGGTTGATGCCTGCCCATGCGCCGGCGACGGTCCAAGCCCGGAAGTAGCCGTAGACGGTGCTGCGCGGCGGGAAATCCTTCGGCAGCATCCGCCACTGGCAGCCCGCTACAGTAGGTAGAAGATCGCGTTCACCACCCGACGCAGGCAGGTCGACCGTGGCCCCCCACTATCGCAGGCCGCCGGAAGCAAGGGCGCGATCACCGCCCACTCGCCGTCCGTCACGTCGCTTGCATAGCTACCGCTCGAGCGCACATAATCGCCCCGGTGGCCGCCGTCCACGCCATCCGAGCCCCCGTCGCTCTCTTGCCAGAAACCACAGTATATCAGGCCAATGGCGGTCGCTCAACCTCTCTTGCCCGCTTCTCGGACAGGCTCTTAGTGCAAGTGACCAGTTGCCGTTTGATAGCCCGCGTTACGTCCGGCCGCGCAGGTGAGGTCCTGGGACCGGACGGTCGAGAGCGCTGCTCCACCCACTCCAGCGGAAACGCCTCAAGCAGATCCTCCAGTCGCATTCCTGCAGGCTGCTCGCCCGTCGAGGATCGCCTCCACAAGGTCCGGCGCGAGCAACGTCAAGCGCGGCACCCGGCTCATGTAGCTGGATAGCAAGCCTTCTATTCCAATGACTTATCGCCGCATGTATCCGTCTCGTGCTCCGTTTTGCCCCGGATGTGATCCA
Organism: uncultured Alphaproteobacteria bacterium; assembly: GCA_963844375.1. GTDB lineage: Bacteria > Pseudomonadota > Alphaproteobacteria > Rhodobacterales > Rhodobacteraceae > Amaricoccus. The sequence continues at coordinate 813 of CAWJOI010000025.1, forward strand.
GCGCGGCCGACAGCAGCCCGAGCTGGCCGGCGGGAGGTCGCCCAGCCAGCCGGCGGCCGCTCGACGAGCGCCCGGCGATCGCGGGCTGCATTGCGCGCCAGAAGCGGACCGCGAGCACCATCGCGAGGACGGTGGCTTCCGACCCAACTGAGACACACGCGGCTTTGGATTGTTGCTGCGCAAACTGACTTTTCCGTCACCTCGGATTCCTTGGTGTCGTCGGCCAACTGGCGCGGGTCCGGGCGAACCAACGAAGAGACGCGACTTCACGACGGGGATGTCAGCCTGCGAGGCCCGTGGCGGCGCGGGAAACCGGCCTGATGTGCGCGAACATGCTGCGGGCGTTCCAGGTCGGGAAGGCTCTTATAAGCGACGGCGGGCCGTCGAGTTGGATGCGGCCAGCGCCGATGGCTTGGCCCCAGGTGAGCTGGCCGGCGTGCCATTTGACGAAGGCTTCGGCTTCCGCCGTGATGTAGAGGTCCTCGTCGAAGCCGGGATACGTCTTGCAGATCTCGGTGTCTCCGAACTCGATGAGCAGCCAATAGCGCTCACGGCGCGGACGGCCGGTGAAGTCGAAACGGATGACGACGCGTCGGTTCGGGAGCCGGTCTCGGCGGAGCGCGTTGCACATCGACCACAGGGCCACGAAGGGGTCGAGGTGCTCGGGGGCGATCTCGAGCCAACGCGCACCCCATTCGCCGAGCGACTGACAGACCGTGAAGAGGTCGTGGCCCGCAGACGTGAGCTTGTAGTGGTGCCCGCGCCCGTCGGGCTTGGGTGCCGACTCGACGACACCGAGCCGTTCGAGCTGCTTGAGCCGCTGTGAGAGCAGCGTACGGGACAGCCCGGGCGCGCCCTCCAGGATCTCGCTGAAGTTTCCGCAGCCAAGGTGCAAGTTGCGGATGATCAGCGGTGTCCAGCGCTCGGCGAAAATCTCGGCGCCGCGGGCGATGGGGCAATACTGGCCGTACGTCCTCATGACGCCAGTGTCCCACGCCCGCCTTCGGCTTTGAAGTCCAGATTCTTGACTATACGGCCGCGGTCCGCAGTGGTCCGATGCGGCTCTCGAAAGAGAGGAGGACACGATGACGACACCGACGCCCGCGGAAGTCGGCCAAGGGTAGGCAAGGAGCCGACCGTCGTGGAGATCGACGGGTTCCGAGGCCGGCTGATCAGTGCCGACGATGCCGACTACGACATCGCCCGCGCGGTCTGGAACGGAGCCATTGACCGGCGCCCGCAGCTGATCGCCCGATGCATAGGCACTGCCGACGTGGTCGCGGCGGTGCGGTTCGCCCGCGACCACGATCTGGAGATTGCCATTCGGGGCGGAGGCCACAACGTGGCGGGCACCGCCGTTTGCGACGACGGGATCGTCATCGACCTCTCGGCGATGCGGGGCGTGCGAGTCGATCCTGCCGACCGCAGGGCCTGGGTGCAGGGTGGTGCGCTGTGGGGCGACGTCGACCACGAGACGCAGGCGCACGGCCTGGCCACCACCGGCGGAATCGTAAGCCATACCGGAGTCGCCGGGCTCACCCTCGGCGGTGGCGTCGGCTGGCTGATGCGCAAGCACGGCCTCACGGTCGACAACCTGCTCGCCGTCGACGTCGTAACGGCCAACGGCGAGCTGCTGCGGGCGTCCGAGGACGAGCATCCCGACCTGTTCTGGGCGCTGCGAGGAGGCGGCGGCAACTTCGGCGTGGTCACCTCGTTCGAGTTCCGGCTCCACTCCGTCGGGCCCACCGTTCTGGCCGGGCCCATTCTCTGGGACGCGACCGACGCCGGGGAGGTCCTCCGCTTCTACCGCGACTTCGTCCGCGACGCGCCCGACGAACTCGGCACGGTCGTGAGGTTTGGCGCCGCGCCGCCGTTACCGGTCATCCCCGAGGAACTGCACTGGCGCCCGGTGGTGATGGTGGGGACCTGCTACGCCGGGCCGATCGAGGATGGCGAGCAGGCGCTCCGCCCGCTCCGCGCATGCGGGACTCCGCTCCTCGACCTCGTCGGGCCTGCGCCCTATGCGGGGTTCCAGAGTGCGATCGAACTCGACCGTCGCCCACGGTTGGAACTACTACTGGAAGTCCACCCACCTCCCCGAGCTCCGCGACGACCTCCTCGACGTGATCACCGGTCACGCGTTCTCCTGCTCGTCGCCGCGGTCGTACGTGGCGATGTTCCACCTGAAGGGGGCGGTAGGCCGAGTGGCTGAGGGCGAGACGGCGTTCGGGAACCGCCAGGCGTCGCACGCGATCACCCTCGACGCTGTGTGGCGGCCCGGCGAGGACTTCGGCGACCGGGATACTGCCTGGACGAGGGGATTTTTCGCCGCCCTCGGCCCCTTCCGCGAAGGCGTCTACGTCAACTTCCTCGGCGGCGACGAAGACCCCGACCGGATCCGCGAGGCGTACGGCGACTCCGTCTACGACCGGCTGGTGGATGTGAAGACCGCGTACGACCCCGACAACGTCTTCCACCATAACCAGAACATCCGCCCCGGCGCCGGCACGCATGTCAGCGGGGCCTCCAGGGCGCCTCACTAACGCACAGATGTTCGGGGTGATTTCGGGAGGCGGCGGCGTCGCCGAGCACGCGTACACAGCGCGGGGTCGCCCGGCGAATCTTCAGCGCTCGGCGGTCAGGATCAATGCCGGCATGGCGAATGCGACGCCGCCATCCACGACGAAAGGCTCGAGCTCTCGCTCCGCCGCGTCCCGCAGGCGAGCGAACTGCTCCTCATCGAGCAGCCCGCCGAGCGTCCACACGCAAGCCCGCTCCGTCGCTACCAGATCAGCGATCGAGGGGAAGAGCACCTCGCCGACCCGCTCCAGCACCGACGCACCCCTGAGCCCGGCGTCTGCGGCAAGCGCCCGCATCGCCTTAGCGTCCCCCAGCACGAAGGGCGCCCTGAATGCATCCCCCACGCTGCTCCCGAAGAGCCGGTCCAGCAACGCAGCAAGTGCGGTGTAACCCGGCGAAGCCGTTAGGGCGCCGCAGACTGCCACCGCCATTCGCCCTCCCGGGGCGAGGACCCGTTGCATCTCCCGCAATGCCGCCACGCGGTCATCGAAGAACATCATCGCGAACTGGCTGATCACGGCATCGAACTCCGCATTACGGAAGGGAAGCTCCTCCGCCCTCCCTTCGACCCACTCGATGCCGGGCTTGCGACGGGCGACCGTCAGCATCTCAGGGTTCGGGTCAAGCCCGACGACCCGGCCATCCCGACCCGCCCGCGCGGCGGCGGCCACGGTCGCCGCACCGGTGCCGCAGCCGACGTCGAGCACACGGGCGCCCGCTGCAACCCCCGCCGCCGCGGCCACCACCGGCCCCCACTGCGCGAAGAGCGCCGGCACGAAGGCGCGGTCGTAGACCTCGGCCGGCCCGGCTTCCACTAGGGTTTCCATGCTGTCCTCCTTGGATACGCAACCACCGCAATGATACTCTCGGGCATGGTCAGGACCCATGACCCGGCGTCTCAATCAATTGCTTGGCCGTCTGTCGGAGCGTTGCCGGACCCGCTTTCAGACGTCCTCCAAGGCGTTCGGCTGACCGGCGCGCTCTTCTTCCGCGTCCGGGCCTCCCGGCCGTGGGGCATCGACGTCCCCGCGGCCCGCGCCTTCGGAAGCATCATCCTGCCGCGGTCGGCGGCGATCATTTCCTACCACGTAGTGCTTGAAGGAACCGGCTGGGTGACGATGCCGGGCGCCGAGCCCGCCCGCTTCGGCCCCGGCGAGGTGCTCATCTTTCCACACGGCGATCCTTACAGTCTGAAGAGCGCGCCCGAGGTCGCGGCAGAGTACTCCGAGGCGGAAGCTGTCGCCTTCTTCCGCGACATGGCCGCGGGCCGGCTGCCCTTCGAAGTGGTCGAGGGCGGTGGCGATCCGCCCCTCACCCGCTATGCCTGTGGCTATCTCGGGTGTGATGCCGGACCGTTCAACCCGCTGCTCGCCGCCCTGCCGCGCTTCCTGCGCGTCCGACGGAGCGGCGCTTGCGAGGCCGACCTGCTCGACCGGATGCTCGAGCTTGCGTTCGCCCGACCCGACCTCGGCGAACCGGGCAGTGCGAACGTGCGCCTGCGGCTCTGCGAGCTCGTCTTCGTGGAGGCGCTTCGCCGCTTTCTCCGAGGGCTCACCGAGACCGACGACGGCTGGCTCGCCGGCCTGCGCGACCCGATCGTGGGCCGGGCCCTCGCGCTCCTCCACGCCGACCCGGCGCGACCCTGGACGCTCGATGCGCTCGCCCGCGCCGCAGGCACCTCCCGCGCGATACTTGCGGCCCGCTTCGCCGAGCGGGTCGGCTGTCCACCAATGCACTACCTCACCCGCTGGCGCATGCAATGCGCTGCCCGCCGCCTGGACGAGCCAGGGGCCCGCGTCAGAGCCACCGCCCATGCCGTCGGCTACGAGTTGGAGGCCGCCTTCTGCCGCGCCTTCAAGAAGGCCGCAGGCCTTTCCCCAGCGGCCTGGCGCAGCCGGCTCGCGGTGACGCTCAGGCTCGATTGAACTCGGGTCGAGCGCGACTGTCGCCAGCCGACACAGACTGCCCATCCGGGGCGGAGCGGCAGGTCTAGAAGGAGCTTGCGCGGCCCGGCACTACATCTGCATCTGCGACGCTGTCCGCCCATTTCTCGCGATCGGGATGCTCAGGCGGATGTCCGCCTTGCGCCATGAACCGCGCCGCGTTTCCCGGAGGCTCCAACGTCTGAGAGATTGGAGCCATGGAGACGAAGAGGACGGTGAAGCCCTATCCGGCTGAGCTGCGTGAGCGTGCGGTGCGCAAGCGCACCGCGTCCCGCGCGCGGATATAGTCGGCCAGCCGCGCAGCACATGCACGTGCACCAGCCCCTGCCGCGCCGCGATTCGAGCCGCGCCACAGGGCGGCCGCCGTCGGGCGGGGTCTTCAGCCGCTCCCGCAGCGCCTCCAGGTCGGCCTCGTCGAGCAGCGGCTTGGCGCCGCGATTGCCGCGCCGTCGATCGCCGAGCGCGTCCGCCCCCTCCGCCTCGTAGCGGCGAGCTTGTTGACGCAGAGCGGCGAGAGCGCCACCATCTCCGCCACCTCGGCGGTCGAATGCCCCTTCGCCAAGAGCCAGATCGTCTGGCAGTGGCTGCGTTCGACCATCCTTCTCCCCCCGAAACCGATCCTCCAGTCCTCGACGGTCAACTGCTGTGCATCGCCTGCCATCCCCGCCTCCAGGTCTTTTGCACGGCATCCTAATCGCTTCGATTCCCGCAAGGAATCCCCCTCAAGCGGAATCAAACACCCGTATTCAGTGTCATACATCAGATCGCCATTGCGGGGTCAGGATCGATCGGCCTCTGCCATCAGTCGGCAGAGGTGGCGGGCGAAAGCCCAGTCAACCGGAGCGCCGAGGGCAAGGCCGCCGAGCATGGCCTGGGTCGGGGAGAGAACCGGCAGACCAATCCAGCTCAGGGCGAGCGACAGGAAGAACAGATTTACAGCCATTGCGCCGGCAGCGAAGGGATAAAGCGCGGCGAGCAGGCGCCAGCCCGGCCTTATCGGCGCATCACGAGCCATTGCACCACTCCAAGCGCGAGGACGAGGCCAATGGCGGCCACGCGAAGGAGACCTCCGCCGGCGCGGTCAGCCGCACCGGCACGCTCGTCGGCGAGGGCCGCGGCCGGCAGCGTGAGCAGGAGCAGGGTCAGCCGGCGCATGTCAGGCCTCCATCGGTCAGGGTCTGGTAGATCGACGGCAGCGCCTTGGGCAGGCGCGCCGGGTCCGGCAGAAGCGTGAAGCCGCCGCGGCCGAAGATGCGTGCGAACCAGTCCTGCCCGTCGATGTCGACGATGACGCCGCTGACCGTCTGTCCGGCAGCACGCGCCTCGCGGACCGCGCGGCGGCTATCCTCTATGCCGTGAACGCCCTCGTAGTGGTCGAGGTCGTTCGGCTTGCCGTCGGTCAGCGACCAAGCAGCAGCCGCCGCGCCGCCGTCTCCGCCGCCAGCATCGCCGAGGCGTGGCGGATCGCGGCGCCGAGCCGGGTGTAGTAGCCCGAGCCGAAGCCCGCCGATTCGCGCGGTGACGGCCGGGGACATCGGCTCGTCGAAGCGCTTGGCGCGGGTGAGGAAAACCCGGTCACGGCGCAGCGACGAGAAGCCCCAGATCGCCAGCCGGTCCCCGGCGCCGTCGATGCCGGCGGCCAGCGCCGCCACCGTCTCCCGGGCGACGCCGATCACGCTGAGATCGCCCACCGCCGCCTCGGTCGAGCGCGAGCAGTCGAGCAGGATCGCGACGCTGAGGTCGCGCGCCACCGGCCGGTCCGCCAGCCAGAGCCGGTCGTCGGCGGCCCCGTCGATCCGCGCCGCGACCTGCGCCGCCACCGCCGCGTCGAGGTCGAGGTCCGCCCCGTCGAGCTGCCGCGGCAGCCGCACCCGCCGCGGCGTTAGCGGCGCGAACTGCCGCCGCACCCGCGCTCACCAGCCGCGGGTCGGGCACGAAGCCCGGCCCTTGGTCAGCGTCCGCCTCCAGCACGCGGACATGGCCGGGCATCGCGCTGCGGGTGCGGTGGTTCCACTCGGGGTAGGTGAAGCGCCCGGCCAGCCGCTCGTGCTCGGCGTCCTGCGGCGAGAGGTCGAGCGAGACCCGGAGCCGGGTAGCGGCGCGGCGGAAATGCTCGGAGAGGGTGATGTGGTCCTGGTCCTCCGCCGCCTTCCGCGCATTGTCCGCTTCGTCGTCGTCCGTCATCCGGTTGACGTTCACGCTCTCGGCCCAGGACAGGATCGACTCGAAGCGATGGATGATGATGCTGTCGCGCCGGTTCGCCTCGTCGCGCGGCTCGCGCAGGCCGGTCTTGCGCAGGCCCGTCGGTTCCGCCGGCGCCTCGCCCGGCTCCCCCGGAGCGGCGCCTCGGCCTGCCGTCCGCGCCACGAGCCGCGGCCAGATCGCCACGGTGGCGTAGGTGCGATAGCCGTCCGGCGCCGGGCGGCGCGGCAGGGGCGGCGGGTCACCCGCACCGAGCGCGGCGCAAACCTGCGCTTCAATCGCCGCCTCGTGCCCCGGCAGGCCGCGCGGCCGCGCCGCGAGGAGATGCCGGCGCATGGCGGCATGCGCGGCGCCGAGGCCCGGGCAATGGGCGAGCGCGCGCCCCGAGGCCACCGCAAGCGCCGCGATCGCGGCGGCGTCGGCGCGGCACTGATCGGCCTCCGGCGCCGGCATCGTCACAAAGGCAGCGACGGCGGCGAGCCACAGGTAGCAGCCGCGGTTGAGGCCGTGGTCGGGAAAGACGTCGATCTCCGGCGGCAGCCGCAGCCGCGCCCCGTCGAAGTCCGCGACATGCGCCCGCTCGGCGTGCGCGGCGATGCGGCGGGAGAGGCGCGGCCGGTGCCCGGCAGCGGCCACCGGCGCGGCCACGATCTCGGCCGCCGGGTCGCCGCCGAGCCCGCGGAAGAGCGCTCCGACGCTCGCCCGTACCTCTTCCAGCCTGACCGCGGCGCCCGCGCCCTCCGCCGCGCCCCAGCGGCTCGTCCAGTCGTGCCAGAGGTTGCCGACCGCCTCCTCCGGCTCCATCAGGTCGAGCGGCCGGATCATCGCTCAGCCGTAGACGGTGGCCGCGAGGTCGCGCAGCGCCTGCTGGGTGTCCGGCTCGTCGCTGAGCGGCGCCACAATCGCCGCCTCCAGCGCCCGCTCGACCGCCATGCCGTCGGCGATCAGCATCGCCGCATAAACCAACAGCCGCGTCGACACGCCCTCCTCGAGGTCCATCCCCGACAGCTTGCGGATATGCCCCGCCAGCCGCACCAGCGCCCCCGCCCGCCGCGCGTCGAGCCCGCTCTCCTCCCCCACCACCTCGGTCTCAGTCACTGGGTCGGGGAAGTCGAAGCCGATCGCCACGAATCGCTGCCGGGTTGAGGGCTTCAGCTTCTTCAGCACGTGCTGGTAGCCGGGGTTGTAGCTTGCCACCAGCATGAAGCCGGGGGTGCTGCCAGCTCCTCGCCGGTCCGGTCGATCATCAGTCGCCGCCGGTCGTCGGTCAGCGGGTGCAGCACCACGGTCACGTCCTTGCGCGCCTCCACCACCTCGTCGAGGTAGCAGACCCCGCCGTCCCGCACCGCGCGGGTCAGCGGCCCGTCGACCCAGACCGTCTCGCCCCCCTTCAGGAGGTAGCGCCCGATCAAGTCGGCGGCCGACAGGTCGTCGTGGCAGGCGACAGTGAAGAGAGGCAGCCCGAGCCGCGCCGCCATGTGCTCGACGAACCGCGTCTTGCCGCAGCCGGTCGGTCCCTTCAGCAGCAAGGGCAGACAGTTGGCGTGCGCCGCCTCGAAGACCGCGCATTCGTTGCCGACCGGGCGGTAGAAGGGGGCGGGTCGGGCGTTGTACACCGTCACTCTCCCGGCACGACCGCCGGCCCGGGCGCGACGATCTCGCGGCGCACGACGAGCTGGCTATAGATGAAGACGAGCGCCCCCAGCACCACCGCCACCCCGGCGCCGAAGCGCATCAGGTAGAAGAGCCCGATCTGGTCCTGCACCTCCATGTAGGTCATGCCCATCACCCGCTGCAGGTGCGTCTGGATCACTCCGGCGAAGGTCAGCGTGAAGGTCATGAACGCCATCCCGCTCGTCATCAGCCAGAAGGAGCCCATGTTAAGCACTTGGTTGTAGGGCTCGCGCCCGCGCAAGACGGGCATCGTGTAGGTGATCATCGCGAGGTTGAGGCAGACATAGGCGCCGTAGAAGGCGAGATGCCCGTGCGCCGCCGTCACCTGGGTGCCGTGGGTATAGTAGTTCACCCCGTGCAGCGTGTGCAGGAAGCCCCAGACCCCGGCGCCGAAGAAGGCGACCGTCGAGCAGCCGAGCGACCAGAGCAGCGCCGCCTTGTTCGGATGGTTGCGCCGGCCCTGCCAGACCATGACGAAGGCGAAGCTCATCATCAGGAAGAACGGCACCGCCTCGAACATCGAGAAGATCGTGCCGGTCCACTGCCAGTAGGCGGGCGTGCCGATCCAGAGATAGTGGTGCCCGGTGCCGAGGATGCCGGAGAACAGCGCGCTCGCCACGATGACGTAGAGCCACTTCTCGATCACCTCCCGGTCGACGCCGGTCAGCTTCAGCATCAGGAAGCCGAGGATCGCCGCCATCACCAGCTCCCAGGTGGCCTCGACCCAGAGGTGGACGACGAACCACCAGTAGAGCTTGTCGAGCCCGAGGTTGTCCGGGTTGATGATCGCGAACACCCAGAGCAGCGACAGCAGCCACAGCCCAAGCAGCAGGATGCCGGTGATCGCGGTCTTGCGCCCGGCGAGCACCGTCAGCGAGACGTTGGCGAGAAAGATCACCGCGGCGACGAAGATGCCGTACTTCACCCAGAGCGGCTGCTCGAGGAACTCCCGGCCGCCGTGGATGCCGAAGAGATAGCCGACCACCGCCGCCAGCGTGCCGACGACTAGGATCGCCAGCTGCACGTAGGCGAGCGGCACCGAGAAGATCTCGCGCTCGCTCTCCTCGGGGATCAGGTAGTAGGCGCTGCCGAAGAAGCCGAGCAGCAGCCAGACGATCAGCGCGTTGGTGTGGATCATCCGCACGATGTTGAAGGGCAGCGTCTCGGAGAGCGTGTTCGGCGAGACGTAGATCCAGCCGGCGAGCAGCCCGCCGAGCACCTGGACCGCAAACAGCGCCATCGCCACGTAGAAATAGGCGAGCGCGACCTTCTGGGACTGATACTTCATGCCTTCACCCCGCGTCGTTCGGCGGCCAGTTCTGCGTGTCCATGTGGTCGGCCCAGCGCAGGAACTCCGACAGGCCGCGGATCTCCTCGTCGCTGAGTGCGAAGCGCGGCATCTGCCGCCGCCCCTCGGCCCCGGAGGGCTGCGCCTCCATCCAGCCCTTCAGCACCTCGAACGCGGCGTCGGGATCGTCGTAGACCCCCCAGCGCGTCGTGACGTTGCCGACCTCGGGCGCGAAGTAGGCGCCCTCGCCGTGCAGCGTGTGGCAGTTGATGCAGCTGTTGCGCTCCCAGACCTCCTTGCCGAGGATCACCTCCTCGGTCAGCGGCAGCGCGGCGGTCGACTGGTGAACGATGTAGTAGTGCGAATGCACCGTCATCGCCACGAACACCGCGACGAAGAACAGCGAGCCGCCGTAGAACACGTTGCGCGCCCGCGACTTCGTGAGGATTTCCGCCATGCGCGGCCCCTTCCGTTGCTACCTTGGCGATCAGGTTGGACCGGCCCGCCGCGCCCGTCTTTGCGCAAACACAAAGAGCGGGCCGCACGGCCCCGGCAGAGTCAGCAGGCCATGGACAGCCCCGGCCCCCACCACCCGGACCTCGACGACCCCGGCCTCACGCTTGCCGCGCTGTTCGCCGCCCGGCCGGAGACGGCGCGGGTGTTCCTCGAGCGGCGGATGGCCTGCGTCGGCTGCCCATTCGCGCCGTTTCACGGCATCGCCGACGCCTGCGCCGAATACGCGCTGGCCGAGCGCCGCTTCCGCGCCGCGCTCGCCGCGGTCAGGCCGCCCCGCCGAGCACCGCCAGCCGGTGCGGCTGGGTGACGACGATGTGCCGCCGCGTGCTGGCGACGATGCCGTCGCGCTCCCAGGCGGCGAGCAAGCGGCTGACCGTGTGCAGCGTCGTGCCGGTCATCTCGGCGATGTCGCCGCGGGTGATCGGGAAGGCGATCTCGATCCCGTCGCCCACCTTGCGCCCCGACTGGGTAGCGAGCCGCATCAGCGCCCCGGCCACCCGCTGCTCGACCGCCCGCGTCGCGAGCTCGGTCACCCGCGCCTGGAACTCGCCGAGCCGGGCGCCGAGCGTCCGGTAGCTCTCGGTGGCAAACCCCTCGTACTTCGCGGTGAACCCCGCCCACAGCCGCACCGGCCAGGACAGCGCCAGCAACTCCGAGGCGGCGACCGCCGTCGCCGGATAGGTGTCGCGCCCGATCGCCGGCGCGATGCCGAAGAGCTGCCCCGGCGGGATGTGCAGCACGATCACCTGCTCGCCCTCCGGCGTCGTCCGGATCACCCGGATGTGGCCGTCGAGCAGCAGGAAGAACCGCTCCGCCGGCAGCCCCTCGCCGAACACCGCCTCGCCTTCCGGGTAGCGGCGCGGCGTCGCCGCATCGAGGATCTCGCGGATCTGCTCCCGCGACAGCCGCGAGAACGGCGGCAATCCGGTCAGCAGGCTTTCGTCGAGCTTGGGCACGGTGCGTCCGGGGCTTGCAGCGTCCCCGGATAGCGCATCGCCCGCCGGAAGGGAACCTCAGCCGGCGCGCGGCTTGCGGTCGCGCAGGATCATCGGCCCGTACTCCGCTAGGAACAGCCCGAAGGCCGCGATCCACAGGCAGCCGGCCACCTCGAGCAGCCGCGGCATGGCCAGGAGGTCCGCCGCCGGCCGCGCCAGCGCCGCCGCGAACAGGCAGCCATAGGCCGCCACTGTCCAGCGCGACGCGGTCAGCGGGTGCCCGGTATGCCCGCGCGTCGCCCGCGTCATCACCGCCAGCATCATCCCGGCGATGCCGCCCACCATCATCACGTGCATCGCCCCCGCCGGCGGCAGCCAGCCGGCCGCCCCCGCGGCGATCGCGAGGAACCCGAGCCCGACGAAGCCGAAGGCGACGTGCAGCACCAGGAGCAGCGGCTCGGCCCGCGTCGCCAGCCCGCGCCAGCGCGACAGCCGCCAGAAGACGATCCCCGCGCCCACCAACCCGGCCACCGCCGCCCCGTCCGGCGCCACCACCCAGACGAGGAGCGCCGCCAGCGCCGCCACGATCGCCACCGCGTCCGCCCGGCCGAAAGGCACCGGCAAGCGGCTGCCGCCCTGCATCGCCAGCCAGTTGCGGGTGAAGCTCGGCACGATCCGCCCGCCCATGATCATCACCAGCAGCGCATACCCGGCGACGCCGGCCCGCGCCGAGGCGCCGGCGCTGCCGGTCAGCACCACCTCGGCATGGAAGCCGAGGTTCGCCACCGCGATCAGCGCCACGCCGCCCAGCACCTTCATGTCCTTCCACTTCCCGCCGGCGATCAGCTCGCGGGCGCAGGCCGCGACCAGCACCGGCAGGAACAAGGCATCGATCGCCACTGCCAGCGGCACGCCGACCCAGCCGGCGCCGAGCATCGCCAGCCGTCCGGCCAGCCACAGCCCGGCCAGCGCCGCCAGCGGCGGCCCGGCGAGCGGCATCTTCCCGGTCCAGTTCGGGATCGCGGTCATCAGGAACCCGGCGAGCACCGCCGGCCCGAAGCCGAACAGCATCTCGTGCCCGTGCCAGCCGACCGGGCCGTAGTCGCCGCCCAGCGGCCAGCCCGGCGGCCAGCGCCGCGACCCAGAGCGCCATCGCCAGCACCGCGAAGACGCCGGCGCCGAGGAAGAACGGCCGGAAGCCGTAGGAGAGCATCACCGGCCCGGTGCGGCGCAATCCGCGCGGGATGCCGTGCCGCCGCGCCATCTCCTCGGGTCGGGTTGTCGCCATCTTCCATCTCCGCTAACTTCGCCCCGGGCGCTCCTCGGCGCCCGGAGCCTCCGCCCCATGTTCGGCGGCCACCTGCCGGGAGCAGCCCATGATCGCGACCGCCCTGCGCAGCGTCCCCGCCTTCCGCGACCTCGATTGCGCCGGCCTGGAGGATATCGCCCAGTACGCCAGCGAGCGGCGCCTCGACGCGGGCGACGCGCTGTTCGAGCAGGGCGAGCCCGCCTACCACTTCTACCTAGTGCTCGAGGGCCGGCTGAAGGTCACCATGATCACCCCGGAGGGCAAGCAGGTGCTCGTCCGCCTCGTGCATCCGGGCGACCTCTGCGGCCTCGCCCTCGCCTTGGCGCGGCGCGACTATCCGGCCACCTGCCGCGCCCTCGTCCCCGTCCACGCCCTCGGCTGGCAGATGCGCTACTGGGAGGTGCTGCTCGAGACCTACCCCCGCGTCGCCATCGCCATCACCCGGTCGCTCAGCCGCCACATCGCCGACGTCCACGCCCGCATCGCCGAGCTCGCCACCGAGGAGGTCGAGCAGCGCGTCGCCCATGCCGTGCTGCGGCTCGCCAGCACGGCCGGAACCCCGGTCGAGGGCGGCCTGCGCATCGACTTCCCGATCACCCGCCAGGACATCGCCGAGATGACCGGCACGACGCTGCACAGCGTCTCGCGGATCGTCTCGGCCTGGGCCTGCCGCGGCATCGTCGGCCGCGGCCGGGCGCACCTCGTGGTCCGCGACCTCCCGGCCCTCGAGCGCATCGCCCGCGGCGAGACGCCCTGATCCGGAGGCTTCGCCGCCGCCCGGCTACTGGATCTTGGCGAAGGCCGCGTCGAAGCGCTCCTGCGCCTTCTTCGGGTTCTTCACCGCCTTGGCGGCCTCGAGGTTCGAGGACGGATCGCCGACGACGACCAGCGCCACCATCCCCATCGGGAGGTGCGGCGTGCACTTGACGCCGTAGACGCCCTCGACCGTGGCCGTCAGGTCGTAGGCCTCGTTCATCTTGGCCTTGAACGGCTCGACGCCCTCGGGAAGCATCCCCTTGATGCTCCCGACGTCGTGGCCCTTGTCCGTCGGGACGAAATGCACGACGTCGCCGGGCTGCACCTGCACGAAGGACGGCTCGAACACCATCGCCCCCTCGGCGCCCTTGTTCAGCATCTTCACCTCGAAGTCCGCCGCCGAAGCAGCGCCGGCGGCAGCGCCGAAGGCTAGGGCCGCAAGGGCCATTCCGATGAGTTCTCATTTCCTTCTCCTTGGCTCGCGGTCCGCCCCTGCGTCCCGTGTCATGCTGCGGACCGTCTGCCCGCGGCTGAGGATCTAGAAGCATCGCGCGGGGCAAACGTTGCGCCCGCGCAAACTCGCCGGCGGGTCTTTTCCTTGGTGTATGACTTGTGCATGGATTGTGCATGCGTTGTGCGTCGAGCAAAACGCCGTAAACCAATGCCGCCGCGGAAAGATCAGGCGCGGCCGCAACGACCGCGCCTGACCAGGATGTCACTGCGCCGGCGCCTGGTCGGCGGTACCGTGATGCATGATGGCATCGTCCTCGGGACCCTCGACGATCAGGTACCCCGCCAGCCCGCGCTCGGCACGCGACAGGGCATGATCCACCAGCACGAAGGTCCCGGCGCGGTCGAGCTTGAAGTCGACGACGGTCGACCCGCCCGGCGGCACCGAGACCGTCTGCACGTTGGTGATCGGCGGCGAGGTGATGCTGCCGAACGTGTAGACGTTGTCGAAGATCTCGCCGATCACGTGGAACGACGAGGTGAAGTTCGGCCCGCCGACGCCGAAGTAGATGCGCACGCTCTCGCCGACGCTCGCATAGAGCGGATGCTGCTCGGTGAGCGCCCCGACGGCGCCGTTGAACAGGAAGTACTCCGGGTTCTCCGAGATCAGCTTGTCGTAGTCCATCTCCATGTCGCCCTGCGTGCCGAACGACTCGACGGTGTAGAGCTCGCCCTGCATCACGTAGAACTCGCGGTCCACCTGCGGCAGGCCGCCTTCCGGCTCGACGACGATCAGGCCGTACATGCCGTTGGTGATGTGGTGGGCGACGCTCGGCGTGGCGCAGTGATAGACGAAGACCCCGGGCTTCAGCGCCTGGAACGTCACGGTGTTCTCCGCGCCGGGCTCGGTCTGGGTGGCGTGCGCCCCCCCGCCCGGCCCGGTGGCGGCGTGGAAGTCCACCGAGTGCATCATCACGCTGTCTGCCGGGTTCTTCAGCGTCACCTCGACGGTGTCGCCGACGCGGACGCGCACCAGCGGCCCGGGAACCTTGCCGTTGAAAGTCCAGTATACGTAAGTGGTGCCGTCGTCGAGCTTGCCCTTCAACTCGACGGTGTCGAGCTCGACCTTCACCACCTCCGGCTGGCGCGTGCCGATCGGCGAGGGCAGATCCCCGGGATCGCGTACGATGTCGGCGGCGTCGCCCACCGCGTCGGTGCGCGGGCCGGCGACCACCCGCACGAGGCCCTCCATCCCGGCCTGGCGATGGCCGGCGACCGTGCAGAAGTAGGCGAACTCGCCGGGCTTGTCGGCGAGGAAGGAGAAGGTGGACGAGGCGTTCTGGCCGATCACCAGCGACGACCGCACGTTGTACTGGTCGATGAAGATGTCGTGCTCGGCGCCTTCCCCGTTGATCAGGTTGATCTGCACGAGCTCGCCCTCATAGACCGTGAGCGTGGGATTCGTCTGGCCGTCGATGGTGCCTCCGACGCCGATGTAGACCATTCGGCCGCCGGCGATCCCGGTGCGCAGCGTGAAGACCAGCGGCGCATGATAGCTGATGCCTCCCGCGGCGGCAGCGGGCGTAACGACCGGGGGCGTCGCTTCCGCCGCCCCTTCGGCTTGCGCCACCTGGACGTCGGTTCCGTGCTGGTGGGTCTGCGCGGAGGCGCTCTGCGGCCATGCGACAGCGCCCAGCACGAGCCAGCACATGATCAGGACGGCGCGCCCGAGGCTGTGCCAGGGGCTGGACCGCGGACCCGACGGGGCCCCAATTCTCGCAGAGTTCATGCTTGTTCCTCCGTTTCGCGCGATCGTTGCACCTGAAGGCCAGGTTCGGGGCCGGCGAAACGGCGGCCGCGCGGTGCGCGCGCCCAGCCAGGCGACCCCGCCGCCTTCACGTGCCGGTGAGGGATCGTCGGTCGAACCGGCCGGGTCGGTCGTTGCGCAATCGCAAGGAAGCGCGCGGCATGGCCCGCTAGAGTGGAGATAATCGCTGCGACGGAGACCATCACTTTGCCGGGGCCGATGACAAAGCGCGGAGGCTGGCTGACCGGCCTGATCGCCGGGCTGTTCGCCCTGACGGTTCTCGCCGCACCCGCCCAGCACGCTGGGTGTCCGTCGTCAGGGTTTTCGGGACATCTGAGCTGATCGAGGATCGGAGGGCTCTGGCTCATCTGGTGCAGGTTATGCCGCTCGGCCGTGGTGGCTCAAGCGGCGCGCCGGAGCCCGAGCAATGGAAGGTTCTCGGCTGGGACGCCGTCGGCCGGGTCGTCGGGACCGGTAGGTTGGCAACCAAGTTCAGGCCCGGCGATCGGGTCTACCACGCGGGGTCGATCTCTAGGCTCGGCGCCGACAGCGAGTTTCATCTGGTCGACGAGCGCATAGGCAAGATCGTTTTGTCAGAGATTGATGCGTCGGCCCTGTCTGGCCTGAACTTGCGGCGGGCGGCCGACCGCGGAGCGAAGAATGAAGCCTGCCAGCCGGACCATCAGCCGCGAGCGGCCACGTCCGGAGGGCTTGCGCCAAACAACCCGATTAGCGAAGAAGGTTGGATCCCAGATCGGTTTGGTCAGCGAAGACCCGCCTTCCAACCTAGTCTAGTGCGGCTCCCAGTATCATGAGAACCTTGCCCGTTGCTCGTCCCAGAGCAGCGGCAGCTCGCCAGCCCGCTTCAGTCGCTCGGCGGTGAGAGCGATGGCCTGGGTACCGTCGAGCATGGCCTCAACCAGATCGGGAGCCAGGAAGGCGAGCTGCAGCGAGCGCGACACGTCGCCAATGTTGGTGCCGGCGCGCCGGGCGATGGCGCTGAGGGTCAACCCCTGGTCAGGATCGAGATAGTCGGCGACCCGCGTGCGCGCCTCGATCAGCCGCCGCAGGAGCAGCGGGTCGGGCTTCGGCACCGGTGCGGCCGCACCCTGGAGTACGATGCGCAGTTCCGGTCCGCGTCGCCGCAGCCGTAGCGGCGCGACCACCAGGAACGGCGGGAAGTCGAGGAGGGCAGGGACGACGGCCGCCGCGTCCGGCGCCTCCTTCAGCCGCCGGCGATCCAAGCCTTCGACGAACGGGCCACGGGCATGCCCCGGGCGCGCTCCAGCTGTCGGCGGCGAGCGCCCGTGAGCGGCGGGACCGCGTACTCCATCGTCATGCAGGTTCTCTGGGCGAAGTACCGCAGCAACGGATGCGCCGAATTGCCGAGTCAGGCGTGCCGTGCCGCCCTTGGGAGCCCGGCCGCCCCCTCGCCGCTTCCTCGTCTGCCCGCGCGCCGGCGGAGCCTTGAAGTAGCGGAACGGATTGGTCATGCTGCGAGGCAACGGGCTCAGCGGCTCGGCCAGTTACCCTCACAACACCGGAGACGTCCGACAGCCACCGACAGTCGATCATGGATCCCGTCATCGCCATTAGCCTGATTGCAGCGAAGGTCGCTTTCCTGATCGCGATTCTTCTGCTGCTGCCGTTGCCGCTGGTGTGGCTGGAGCGGAAGATCGCGGGCCACATCCAGCAGCGGCTGGGGCCAATGCGGGTCGGGTGGCACGGGTTGCTGCAGCCGGTGGCCGACGGGATCAAGCTCCTGACCAAGGAGGACCACATTCCGGCCGAGGCCGACCGTTTCCTGTTCAAGCTGGCGCCGCTGCTCGCCATGGTCCCGCCGTTCGTGGTGTTCGTCGCCATCCCGTTCGGCGAGAGCTTCTCGGTGCTCGGCGCCGAGATCACGCTTTATGTCTCCGATATGAACGTCGCGCTGCTGTTCATCCTCGGCGTCGTGGGCATCGAGGTCTACGGCGTGATCTTCGGGGGCTGGGCGGCGAACAGCAAATATGCGGTGCTGGGGAGCCTCAGGACCTGCGCCCAGATGATCAGCTACGAGATCCCGATGGGGTTCGCGGTTATCGGCGTCGTCATGCTCGCCCAGTCGATGAGCCTGCTCGACATCGTGCGCGCCCAGTCGGACGTCTGGTTCGTGGTCTACCAGCCGATCGGCTTCTTCGTGTTCTTCGTCGCCGGCCTGGCCGAGGCCCAGCGGATCCCGTTCGATCTGGCGGAGGCGGAGGGCGATCTCGGCGCCGGGTTCCACACCGAATACAGCGGCATCCGCTTCGCCTTCTTCATGGTCAGCGAATACCTGATCATGGTGCTGGTCTCGGTGTTGGCGGTGATCCTGTTCTTCGGGGGATGGAACGGGATCCTGGTCCCCCTGCCGCCGCTGATCTGGTTCGCGCTCAAGGTCGCGTTCTTCATCTACGTGTTCATGTGGTTCCGGTTCACCTTTCCCCGCTACCGCTACGACCAGCTGATGTCGATCGGTTGGAAGGTGCTGCTGCCGCTGTCGCTGGCGAACATCTTGGTCACCGGGGTGTTTTTCTCGTAGGATTGGGCAGAGCTGAGTCGAACATGCCGCAAGCGCTGCACGACAATCGGAACTGGATCGGCTGGGCGTTCTTCGCCGACATGGCGAATGCCCTGTCCCTGACGCTGGGCTACATGTTCTCCAGGACGGTGACCCAGCAGTATCCGGACAAGGAGACGTGGTCGCCCTATCCGCGCTACCGGGGGCACCATTTCCTCAAGCGGGACGAGGAGGGCGAGATCAAGTGCGTGGCCTGCGAGCTCTGCGCCAAGATCTGCCCGTGCGACTGCATCATCGTGGTTCCCTACGAGGACGAGACGGGCGCCCGGCGACCGCTGAAGTTCGAGATCGACACCGCGCGGTGCCTGTTTTGCGGCCTGTGCGAGGACGCCTGCCCGGCGGACGCGATCGCGCTCGGCCGGCTTTACGAGTTTTCGAGCTTCGAGTCGGGCGAGCTAGTGGTCGGCAGGGATGCGCTCCTAGACAAGCCCGGCAAGACCGAAGCCGGCGGCGGGGTCGTTCGCGCGCGGTACCTCGGCGGCGGCGACGCGCGCGTCGAAGCCCGCGAGGCGGAGGGATACGACTGGTGGCGGGGCATTCGCCGCGGATGAAGGCGCCGCCGCCCGTCGGTCCTGAAGGAGGCGGCCGGCAGGAGGGTCATATCAGATGCTTGTGAGGGACATCCTGCAGATCACCGGCGCCGAAGTGGTGTCGGTCGCTCCGGACCAGACGATGGCGGAGGTCGTCAGTATGTTCAGAAGGAAGAATATCGGCTTCGTGCTCGTCCGGCGCTCTCCGCGAGACTTCGTAGGCACCGTGTCCGAGCGCAATTGCTGCCACGCCGTCGCCGAACACGGCGCCCGGGCCGCGTCGATGCCGGTCGCCGACATCATGAATCGGGAACTCGCCACCTGCTCGGTCAGCGACGTGCTGCCGACGGTCATGGCGATCATGACCGACCGGCGCACCCGCCACGTGCTGGTGATGGACGGCGACGAACTGGCGGGTCTGGTCAGCATCGGCGACCTGGTCAAGCACCGTCTCGACGAATCCCTGCGCACCGAGCAGCTGCTGGGCGAGTACATCGCGGGGACCGGCTTTCGCTAGGGCGCGTGCGCAACGCCTGCGCACGAAGTCATGTAATTGAGTTCAAACATAAAAGTCTCCGGCGCTAACCGAAACGCAATAGAGGTCAAGAAAACGGCTGAGGCGTGATCCCGACCGAAGGGAAGCGGCCGAGGCGATGCTGTCGGCGCGGTTCAGGCCGGTTGGCGCCTGCTCCATGCATCGGGGAAGACATCCCGAGCGGCGGCCCCGGTTCAGGCCGGGGTCGCCGGATGCGCGGCGGCCGGAGCGGCCTCGACGGCCGCTCGTACCTTTCGGACCTGCACCGGACAGGGGTATTCGCCCGCCTTCATCAGGCTGTTGAGACCCAGCATCCTGTAGTTCTCGGGGACGAAGACCACGCCCCTGGGGAAGTGCCGGCTGAGCTTGAGCTGCGCCTGCAGCGCGCCGCGGGACGATCGCACCTCGACCAGGTCCTGGGCGCGGAGGCCGAGCGCCTCGGCGTCCTGCGGGTTCATCTCGACGAAGGGCTCGCCGGCGATCGACTGGAGGATCTCGGAGCGTTCGGAGAGGTATCCGCTGTGGAACAGGCAGTTGCCGGTGACCAGGACAAGGCCGTCGGGCCTGACGGCCGCGGGTGACGGCGGCGCGACCATTTCCGCGTCGGACGGCTGCGGGCGGGACGACGTGAACGCTCCGTCGTCGCCGAGCCCGCCTTGCGTGAGACCGCTGTAGGGCGGGACCAGCCGCGCGATCTCGTCGAAGACTTCGCCGGCGTCGGACGGGTCGAGCGTGCGGCCCCGGAGCGCGGCCACGAGGCTGAAGATCTCCAGGTTGGGCCGGGCCTCGAAGACGGGCTCGCGGAACTTGCTGACGCGCTGGGTCCGGCCCTCGTTGTTGACGAAGGTTCCGGACTCCTCGCCGAAGCTCGCCGCGGGCAGGACCACGTCGGCCACGCCGACCGTGTCGGTGAGGAAGGCATCCTGCACGATCAGGAGGTCCGTGCCCGCGAGCGCCCGGCGGACGAGCGCCCGGTCCGGATAGGCGAGAAGCGGGTCGGCGCCGGCGAGGTAGAGCACGCCCAGCGTCCCCGCGGCCCCCAGCTCCAGCGTCCGGTCGAGACCCGCGCCCGGTTCGCTGGGGATACTGGCGCCCCACGCCTGTTCGAGCATGGCGCGCGCCCCAGCGTCATCGACCGGGCGAAGCCCCGGAAGCGCCGCCGGCAGGACTCCGAGGTCCCAGGCGCCGAGCTGGTTGGGGCGGTCGAAGAGGAACTGCAGCACCGTGGCCTTGCCGAGCGCACGCAGGACTTGGGCGAGGCCGTGCAGCATCTGCAGCGACACGCGAGGATCGGGCGACCTGAGCAGGTCGGCGCCGGCCAGCAGGGTGACCGACGCGCCGCTGGAGAGCGCCGCGATCAGGCGGCCGAACGCCTCGCCGTCGGTCGTCGGCTCTGCCGACAGGAGCGACGCCTGCACCGCGTCGAAATTGCGGAACGCCACCCGCAACCGGGCCTGATCGGCCGGCGCATTCAAGAGCCTCGCCATCACCGCGGCGAGGATCGCGGCCTCTTCGCCAGGCCGTATCCGGATCGCGGCCCGGGCGTCGGCGTCGAGCCGCGACGGCCGGGCCGAGAGAACGTAGAGCGCGGTATGCCGGTTCCGCGCCGCGCCCCGCAGCAGGTATTCGGTGACAGGGTTCTCCTCGTTCACGTTGCTGCCGACGACGACGACGCAATCGGCGAGGATCACGTCGTCCAACGGCACGCGGCCGTAGAAGTTCGCGACCAGGGGCCCGAGCGCATCGAAGGGCACCGACCAGCGCGAGGACGAGTCGATGTTGTTGGTGCGGAAGACGGTCCGCATCAGCTTCTGGAACTGATAGAGAGCCTCGTTGGTCAGGCGGGGCGACGCCAGCCCCCCGACCGTCTTGGCCTCGTCAGCGAGGATTTCCGACAGGCGCGCGCGCAGATGGGCGCCGGCCTCGTCCCAGGAGACGGGGACGAGGCCGCCGTCGCGGCGGATCATCGGCCGCTTGATCCGGTCCTTGCTGGCGACGAAGTCGAGGCCGAAGCGGCCGCGGGCGCAGAGCGTCTCGAGGTTCACCCCGTGGTCCCATTTCGAGCGTACTCGCATGAACTCGCCTTCGCGTGCGCCCACGGTGAGCTGGCAGCCGGTGCCGCAATGGGGGCAGATCGTGTCGGTCTCGGTGAGGTCCCAGGGGCGGGCCTTGTAGCGGTAGGGGACGCTCATAAGGGCGCCGACCGGGCAGACCTCCACGCAGTTGCCGCACTGGTCGCAGCTGTTAAGGCTGCCCGCAAAGCCGGTGATCGCGGTGTCCATGCCCTTCTCGACGGTGCCGAGCGCCACCGCCCCGACCACCTCCTCGCACATCCGCACGCACCGCTGGCACTGGATGCAGCGGTTCATGTTCATAATGATGACGGGGCTGAGCTGGATGTCCTTCGAGTGAAAGACCCGCTTAGGCTCGCGGAACCGGCTGACCCGCGGGCCGTAGGCCATCACCATGTCCTGCAGCTCGCACTCGCCGCCCTTGTCGCAGATCGGGCAGTCGAGCGGATGGTTGGCGAGCAGCATGTCGAGCATGAAGGCGCGGGTATCGACCACCCGCGGCGAGTTCGTGTGCACGACCATGCCGTCGGCGACCGCCATCGCGCAGGAGGGGTGGAGCTTGCCCTGTCCCTCGATCTCGACCAGGCACATGCGGCACGAGGCCAGCACCGGCAGCCGCTTCTGGTAGCAGAAGGTCGGGATCTCGATCCCCAGCCGCTCGGCGACCGTCAGGATGGTCGTCCCGGCCTCTGCTTCGAGCCTGTGTCCATCGATCGTGACGGTTATCATCAGTGGAACGGGCACCTCCTTTGATCGATGTGGGCGGCGAACTCGTCGCCGAAGTGCTCGAGCGCGGCGCGCAGGCCCATCGCGGCGCCGTCGCCCAACGCGCAGAAGGACTTGCCTAAGATGCCGTCGCAGAGCGTTTCGAGCTGGTCGAGGTCGCCCGGCGCGCCGTCGCCGGCCTCGATCCGGCGCATGACCTTGACCACCCAGTCGAGCCCTTCCCGGCAGGGGGTGCACTTGCCGCAGGAACTCGTGGTGGAAGAACTCGATGACGCGCGTGGCGACCTTCACCACGCAGGTCGAAGTCGTCGATGACGATGACCCCGGCCGAGCCGAGCATCGAGCCGGCGGCGGCGAGCAAATCGAAGTCCATGCCGATGTCGAGGCCGAACTCGGGGATCAGCGGCGCCGAAACGCCTCCGGGGATCACCGCCTTGATCTTCCGCCCCGGGGGCGGCCCGCCGGCGTGCTTCTCGACCAATTCGCGCAGCGGGATGCCCATGGGCAGCTCGTAGAGCCCGGGCTTCCGGACGTGGCCGCTCAGGCAGTAGAGCTTGGGGCCGGGGCTCTTCTCGGGACCGATGCCGCCGAACCAGGCCGGGCCGCGCAGCACGATGTGCGGCACGCAGGCAAGCGTCTCGACGTTGTTGATGACGGTGGGGCTGGCGTAGAGCCCGGCGACCGCCGGGAATGGGGGCTTCAGCCGCGGCTGCGCCCGCTTGCCCTCCAGCGAGTCGAGCATCGCGGTTTCCTCGCCGCAGATGTAGGCGCCGGCACCGCAGTGGATGTGCATGTCGAAGTCGAAGCCCGACCCGAGTATACTCTTGCCGAGATAGCCCTTGACGCGGGCCTCGGCGATCGCCGCCTCCAGCCTCCGGATCCCCAGCACGTATTCACCGCGAACGTAGACGTAGGCGACGTGCGCGCCGATCGCATAGGCGGTGATCGCCATGCCCTCGATGAGCTGGTGGGGGTCGCGCTCCATGATGATCCGGTCCTTGAAGGTGCCGGGCTCGCCTTCGTCGGCATTCACGCAGAGGTACTTCGGCTTCTCGGACTGCTTGGGCACGAAGCTCCACTTGAGGCCGGTCGGGAAGCCGGCGCCGCCGCGGCCGCGGAGGTGGGACTCCTTGACCAGCTCGATGATCTGCTCGGGCCAGTAGTCCCGCAGCGCCTTCTCGAGCGCCCGGTAGCCGCCGGTGCTCTCGTAGATCGTGATCGTGTGGCCGTCCGGCACGCCGATGTTGCGGAGCATTACCTGCTCGTACATCGGCCTAGGCTCCCGGTTGTGCGGCGAGCTCGGCGCCCGCCGGCTGCCCGGCCTTCGCCCGCAGCGCGTCGAGCAGCCGGTCGACGCGGGCGGGGTTCAGGTTGCCGTGATAGTCGTCGCCGACCTGCAACACCGGGGCCATCTCGCAGGCGCCGAGGCATT
>CAWJOI010000026.1:0-20506 GCA_963844375.1 uncultured Alphaproteobacteria bacterium
AACGCGTGCCGCCGCAAGACTTGGCTAGAACGCGAATCCAGTGGCCTAAACGGGGACCGCCGCTCTCGCGAGGGGCGGTCTTTGGCCCGGCAGTTTCGGTCAAGCGAGGCGGTCGTCGCGGTTCCCGACGGCCAGCATCCGCAGACCGCGCCGCAAGGCGTATGAAACAGGAACAACATCCAGCGCCGGACGATCTGATTTTCATCAGCGATTTCTCAGATCGCCATGCCCAATGTGAAGGAAGCTCGTCACGCTCGAAAAGCAATTCTGGCAAGCGATGGTGGACCGGGATATCGACGCCGCGCTGAGGCTGACCAATGATCCCTGCGTCGTCGCCGGAGCCCAAGGGGTGTCGCGCATCAGCAAGGAAAAGTTCGGCGAGATGATGAAGACGGGCGACTGGACGTTGCACAAATTCGGGCTGCGCGACGTCGAGGTAGAGCAATTGACCGACGACGTGGCGATTATCGGCTACAAGGTTCGCGAGGAGCTGACGGTCGGCGGGGAACCGGTCGTCATGGAGGCCGCGGACGCATCGACCTGGGTCCGGGAGAACGGCAACTGGCTGTGCGCGCTGCACACCGAGGCCGTGTCCGGTGATCCCTACGGTCGGGATCGCAAAGACCGCAACGCCTAGGTCTTGATCCTTAGCCCGCCCGCCGAGCAGCGTCGTTGCGCATCGGCGCGGATAGGGTTGTGCTCCATTGGAGTATGACTTGGCCAGCTTCGTTCTCATCCCCGGCGCGGGCGGCATTCCATGGTACTGGCACCGCGTGGTGCCACTCCTCGAAGACGCCGGGCACCAAGCGATAGCGGTCGACTTACCCGGCGACGACAGGAATGCCGGCCTCACCGCTTATACCGATCTCACCGTACAAACGATCGGCTCCAGCCATCCGATCCTCGTTGCACAGTCTCTTGGCGGTTTCACCGCCCCGCTGGTTTGCGAGCGCGTTCCCGTGTGCATGCTGGTTTTCGTCAACGCGATGATCCCGGCTCCAGGCGAGACGCCCGGTGAATGGGGGAAAACACGGGGGCTGCAACTGCACGGACGGAGGCGGCTCACCGCGGCGGCTACAGCCCCGACTTCGACCTCGTCACATATTTCTTCCATGACGTTCCGGCCGATATGGTCGAGCAAGGCGAAGCGCATGAGCGCGAGGAGGCCGATACGATATTCAGCAACCCGTGCCGTTTTCAGGCCTGGCCGGATGTTCCGATACGCGTGATTGCGGGCCGTGATGACCGTCTGTTTCCAATCGAGCTTCAGAGGCGCGTGGCAAAGGAGCG
Organism: uncultured Alphaproteobacteria bacterium; assembly: GCA_963844375.1. Taxonomy (GTDB): domain Bacteria; phylum Pseudomonadota; class Alphaproteobacteria; order Rhodobacterales; family Rhodobacteraceae; genus Amaricoccus. Next base: position 1,291 of record CAWJOI010000026.1, read on the forward strand.
GCTGGGCGTCGCGGTAGTTGAGCTGGCAGGCGGCCACCTGATTGCTCTCTCGAACCCACGAGGTCTCGTCGATGAGCTCCTGAGGCATCTTTGAGCCAGACTGAGCCAGTCGGTAGGCCTGATCGCAACAAAGCCCCGCGTATGCTCCCAAGAGAGGTATTCGCTGAGGTTTTCCGCATTGAAGGCCCAGAGGTCGCAGACCTGGGTGCTGTGAGTGTTCAAGACCGTAATGCTCTGTCCCTTTGATAGGCGCACCGCCCGGCCCTCTCGGGCGGGGACCGTGTAACGCTTACCAACCTCCGGCGTCGACGACCAGATGCGCACCAGCGATCCCGACATCTTCGCGGTCGGCGACGCCGTCGAGGTGCAGGACTTCGTGACCGGCGAAGCCAGCCTCATTGCACTGGCCGGCCCCGCGAACCGGCAGGGCCGGATCGCCGCGGACGTAATCGCCGGGCGCGACTCGCGCTACCGGGGCACGCAGGGCACCTCGATCGTGCAGCTCTTCGGCGCGACGGTCGCCTGGACCGGCGCCAGCGAGAACGCCCTGAAGCGGGCCGGGATCGCCGACTACGAGAAGATCTACCTCTATCCTAACTCGCACTCCGGCGATTATCCGGGCGCGAAGCCGATCGCGATGAAGGTGCTGTCGGCGGAGGCGCCTTCCTAAATGGGCAGAGGATAAGGGTGAGCGCCGAGACGGAGGTTACGCGCGCCCGGCGGAACGCGAAACCTTAGCGGGGCTCCCACATTGGATCAGCGGCGGAGTGGGAGCGCGCCTTGAAATGAAGTTCGTCAACAGCATTGCCGCTGCCGCCATCGTTTTTGCTGCCGCGGTTCCCGCGTTCGCCGGCACGACGCAGGTCGTCGCGGGCAACGGCCTCGGCCTGACGCAGGCCACCGCAGTCAAGTTCAACAAAGACACGCGGCAGGACGACCGGCAGACCATGGCCGTGGCCGGCGACGGCCAGCGCAACGCGGGCATACTCGAGACAGGTCGCCCGTCCTTCTGATCAGCCGGCAATCTCAAGTTCATATCTTCATCTCCACGCGGATCCCGTGGAGAGCCTTGTTGGACGCGTTCAAGATGCGTCCAGCCGGCTGGGGCGCCATCCTCACGACGAGGCATCCACGCCCATCCCAGTCTTGCCGAGCGATCATCACGTCGGGGTCTGGCGGAAGGAGTGCTCCGTCGGGCGCAAAGTGGTGGATCGGCCCCGTAGCCTGATCCAAAACAAACACGCAGGGCCACCGGTGGTGGTGAAGGGGCTCTTCTTCATTCGGCTCCAACGTCACTTCGAGGACGCGTAGTCGATCATTCTCGAACAGAATTCTATGGTTATCCGGCGCTGCGATCACAGCGTCCAGCGCTGGGTCCCAAGTTGATGCATCCAGGGTTTCAAATTCGCTCGACATGAGCCCTGCCCCGCCGCCTTCTCACTTTCGATATGCCTCGACAGTTTACCAGATCGTTCGTCGCGCAACGAGGGTTTAGAATCCGGCACTTAGTCGGCTCCGCGAATATTCATTCGCGCCTCCCGCGGCTGACCTTGGGACGCCACCACTGCTCGCCGCGATGTTCTGCTATCGCGCTAAGGCCTTGCCGTTTGAAAGCGGCCGTCCGCGGTAACGCACGGTCATCGGCGTCACGTTGGCGGCGAGCTGGCGAAGCACGCCACGGGCGATCTGCGGGTCGAGCCAGAGCCGTCTGCCGCGCGGTGATCAGCGCGTCGCGACCGAAGTAGGTGCTGAACCAGGGAATGCCGGCGTAGGGATAGGGACCTTGCTCGGTGTGGGCTGCTCAGGCACCGCAGCGGACTACTGGCGCTTCTCCTTCGACGCTGCCCGCACCGCGTGGACGCCGCCCATGGACGGCAGCTTGATGCGCGAGAAGCGCGCCCCTCGGTCTCGCGGCGCTCCGCCGCCTGCGCGAGCGGCTGGAGGAGTTGCGCGCCCTTGGCCGGCTTGGGCCTGAAGCGTTTTTGATCCTTCAGGAGGAGCTCGACTTCCTCGAGGTGACACTCAGTGACGAAGGGGACCGGCGGATCGAGCCCAGCTGATCAGCCTCGCCTGGTTTTCAAAGTGAACAACGGAAGAGATTTGACGGCCCCATTGTGTGCCCCCGGCTCCGCGGCGCGCTGCTGATCCACGATGCACTCCCTGCCGAGACTTCGAGGAAGAAACGAGGGCTCGCGCAGAGGCCAGACTTTTTTGACAGTCCCTCTTTTATGGGGTGTCAAAAACCCTCGACGGCCGATGTCGACGAAGGCGCCGAACATGGCGGAGAGGGCAACAGGTACCGGCCGAAGCGATCGCGGCTAGCCCGGCTCCTGAACGCAGAACCGGTTTCCTTCTGGGTCGAGCATCACCGTGAACCGGGGGCGTAAGTCGCGCACAGTTGCGCCGAGCCCCTGTAGACGAGCTACCTCCGTTAATCGTGGCCCGCCGGTGAGGTCGAGATGCAGGGAGCCGGGTCCAGCCGGTTGGCTGTGTCGCTGGAAAAAGAGCGTCGGCCCTGGCCCATCCACCGCGACAGCTGGATCGGTCTCGGGCGTCAAGCCGAGAGCGGCGAGTTGGGCGATCTCGTCGGCGTCGTAGACGCGCACCGCGTAGCCGTCCAGCGCCGCTGCCCAGAACCGGGCAAGGCGCGCCGGGGATTTTGCATCGATCACGATTTCTTTCAGGCGGGCCATGGCTTAGACCTCCACTACATGCGGACCGCTAGGCGCCAAAGCGATGGTTTATCCGCAGACGCATTGACCGCGCCCGCAAGGTGCGGAAGCTTGTCTGGCATCCAAGCTGCGGGCCGAGCCTCTCTCGCGGTACTTAGCGGCCCCAGGAGCCGGTCATGGTGCAGGGGACATCGTGAGGTTGTCATATTCTGTTTCACTATCTGGGCCGACTGGCTTGGCGATGGTCGACCTCGTTCGGGAGTCGGACCATCGTTACACTATCACCCGGATTCACGTCCCGAGCGGACATCGCGGCAAAGGGATCGCAGGTGGCTTGTTGAACGTCTGCATTTTTGATGCCGACGCCGAGGGTGTCACTCTCAGTATCAACCCGCGCCCACCAGCGGGATGAAATTTGGCCAATTGATGGACTGGTTCGCCCGGCGCGGGTTCATCTGGTCCGGCAAGTCAGATGGCTTGATGGTCCGCGCGGCCCCATCCTGCTCTAGGCGGTAGCTGGCGGAACAAATATCCGCCAGATCGTAGAGTGAGAGCGTCGGAGCCAGGGCACTTCGCCTCGGTTCGCCAGCACCGGATCGGCGTCACCCTCGACCGATTGGCCCGCGAGGTTTGCGGCTGCCGTCGCCGAGCTTCCTCGATGGAGTAAAGGCGAGGTGATTGAAGCAGCGACGCGATCCAGTGCGGAGAGGCGGTGGCTCGATTTGGCCTAGCCGCTGACCAATCCTTGACTGGGCGCGGCCCTACAAGGGTCGAGTTTGCAGGGCGAGGGGCCGTTCACGGTGTTCGCCCCCTCGATCCCCTTGACGCGGAGGTACACGGGGCAAAATCGGCCAGCATTGCCCGGTTGGTAGCGCCGCCCTCTCCGGTCAAGTCGTGCCGCACCCCCCTGGACGCTACTACGAGCGGGTGGGCTGGCTCAAGGCCAGTCCCCGGTAAGCCTCCATTAGCCTTATCCGGACCACCATTTCTCCGGGACCAGAATGTCCGCCCCGAGGGGCCAGGGGGCAGAGCCTTGGCTTCCAAGCAAGAGAGAGCAAGTGCCGATCTACGCCAAAGCCGCCCTGCCCTATCCGGATTCGGACGAGGACAACCTCAGGCTCATTCTCGATCGCGTGTTCCGGAAGGTGGACGAATTCGACCGATGGGTTGACGTCCCTCCCGAAGCGGTCGGCACGATCATGAACGTCTCGGACGACAAGCCAATCCCCCCGGGTGAGACGTATAGCTAGCAACGCCGCCTGGGCCGGTGGTCGGCGATAAAATGCGCCGTCATCTCCGGACCCGCCCGACCAGGCCTTCCTTCGAGGTCCCCTCCCAGGCCGCTAGGTCACGTCAGATTTGTGTTTGTCACGCCCCCGGCGCGCAACGTCAGCCCTTGAGCCTGGCCGGCTTCAAGCGCCGCTCGATCTCGCCCTCGATCTCGGCAATTATCCCGCGGTAATCGCCGATCTCGGGCCGCTCGGCGGCGTCCGGGCGCGCTTCGAACAGGGCGAGGCTCTCCTGCGCGAGCGCGTACTCCTCGCAGATCTCCCGGAAAACCGCGTCGGTCAGCGCCAATCTCTGCAGGGCTGTCGCTGCCTCCGGAAAGCGTGCCACTGCTTGGGCGAGCCCAACCTGTGCGATGTCGGTATCCGCCATTGCGTCATCTCGGTCAGAAAACGGACTGAGGCTGCGCGTCGTTCACGGTGCTGCGAAGTACGTTACCGTTAGCAACAGGGGTTCAGAGTTTGAGGAAGAGCGAGATTGCCGTCGAACGTTGCGAAGGCAGATCTCGCGTACGATCTCGCGCGACGATCTTCCTGGTACCGCTGACGCATGCTTGAGGAAGCTGAACGAGCGACTAGTGGCGCTGCGGGCGCTATCGTCTCTTCGGAGCATACATGAGCCAACCGTTCCGCAAGTATATCAGCGCGGGTTTGAAAATGGGGCGCAGCTGGGGGACCCCGCTGCGCCTTAGTTTGCACCCTGTCAGCCGCGGTGATGACGCGAACGTAGATCGAGGGGCGCCCCCATGATACTTCGTTTGCAGCCGGCGTCAAACGCGCCCGATATGGGCGAGGTTTGACACCCACGCAGTCCGGCGGTCCGGTTGCGCTCCTTTTCTATAGGGTGTCAAAAAGGGTCAGCCCAGGAGCCGGTCATGGTGCGGACGCTCTCCAGCCTGAGCTTCGGCCCTCATCGCAAGCCTTTCGTAAGGCGGTGAGCGGCAGGTCCTTTGACCGGCAGAGGGCGGCCTTTGTCGCAAAGCGACAAATATACCTCCAGGTAGTCGTCCGCCACCCGCTCAATGGAAAAACGTCGCTCAAAGACAGGCCGGGCTCTTGGCGCTAAGAGCAAGCTTCCGAACTGAGACGGATCGCGCTGTGGTCACTGTCGCGAGGGGCCGCTGAGTGGCAGCCTCCCTGAGGCAAAGCGGCCGCAGACCGGGGGCGCCGCGCGTCGGTGCTCGGCACCCTCAGCATCCGGAAACCCGGGTCGGTAGAGGTGCCCAGCTGATCTGACGCCCGGCGGCAAACTGTCACCGCCGAAATTCAGAACGGAGACGAGGGCGGGACGTCAGCCCACATCCGCTCTATTTCCGCGTCTCCGCAGGCGAGTTCTTGTGGCAAGCCACGGAACTTGCGCGCGAATTCCCGACTTGGGTGCGCCGTCTCCGATCGGCCGTGTGGCTGGCTGAGGAGAGCGGATTCGAACCTCCGGTACACGTTCCAAAACCCGTGCCTCACCCGCAGCCTTCGCTGGACTTCGCCTTGCCGAAGAGCGTGAGTGTCTGTGGCCCATTGGGCCCGGCCCCGGCCTCGGCCCGGCCCGCCCGACAGCGTCCGCTACCGGGCCTTCGGTCAGTGGGAGGCGCGCAATCCCGCGCCGCCTCCGACAAAGGGACCGAAGTCATGCCGAAGCTCTCCGACAGCCAGGCGGTTCTGCTCGCGACCGCCGCCGCCCGCTCCGATCTGAGCGTCCTGCCCCCGCCCGAGACGCTCACGCTGAAGGGCGCCGCCCTCGCGCGCACGCTGAGCGCGCTGATCCGCCACGGCCTGGTCGCCGAGCCCGCTATCGAGCGCCGGGCCAGGAAGTCGAAGTGGGTCGTCGAGGAAGACGACACCCGCAAGCCCCAGCGCCTGGTCATCACCCCCGCCGGTCTCGACGCCATCGGTGTCGAGCGCGGCACCGAGGCCGCGTCCGTGACCGTGACGACCCAGCCGACGCCGGCGACGCCGCCGGTGACGCCGGCCGGGGTGCCTCTGGCGCGACCGGGCGGCAAGCTCGCGGTGCTGCTCGAGGCGGTCTCGCGTCCCGACGGGGCGACGCTCGCGGACCTGACGGCAGCGTCGGGCTGGCTGCCGCACACCACGCGCGCCGCCATCACCCGGCTCCGCCAGCGCGGCTTCGACGTGCGCCTCGCGACCATGGGGACGCGGAAAGCGTACCACCTGGTCCCGGAAGGCTGACCGATGCGCCGGATGAACAACACTGGCGCGGCGGGTGCCGCACCGGCCGACGTCCAGTTCCCCGACGTCCAAGCCCTGGAGCATCGGATCCGGGCGCTGGCCGAGCTCCCTATCGGCGAGCTGAAGCAGGCGTGGACCGAGGCCTGGAAGGCGCCGCCGCCGAAGGGAGCACGGCGACGGCTGATGATGCTGGGCATCGCCTGGAAGTGGCAGGCCGAGGTGCATGGCGGCTTTTCAAAGCCGCTCGAGCGGCGGCTCGCGACGCTGGAAGCGGCCTTCCGGCAAGGCGGTGCACCGAAGCTGGAAGGCTCCGGAGCATTCCGGCCGCGGCGGCTCCGGCCCGGCGCCCGGCTGATCCGGATCTGGAAGGGCGAGCGCCACGAGGTGCAGGTCAGCCAGAGCGGCTATCACTGGCGCGGCCGCGACTGGCGCTCGCTCTCGGTCATCGCCCGCGAGATCACCGGCAGCCGCCGCAACGGCCCGGCCTTCTTCGGTCTGCGCGACGGGGCGGCGCCGTGACGCGCGGCGCTGCCAGGCCGGTCCGCTGCGCGATCTACACCCGCAAGAGCACCGCGGAGGGGCTGGAGCAGGCGTTCAACTCGCTCGACGCGCAGCGCGAGGCCTGCACCGCCTATGTCCTCAGCCAGAAGCACGAGGGCTGGACCGCCCTGCCCCATCGCTATGACGATGGCGGCTTCTCCGGCGGGGCGATGGACCGCCCTGCCCTGCTCCGGCTGCTCGAGGACGTCCGGGCCGGCCGGGTCGACGCGGTCCTGGTCTACAAGGTCGACCGGCTGACCCGGGCGCTCGCCGACTTCGCCCGCATCGTCGCCATCTTCGAGGCGGCGCAGGTGGCCTTCGTCAGCGTCACCCAGGCCTTCGACACCCGCAGCCCGATGGGCAAGCTGACCCTGAACGTGCTCCTGTCCTTCAGCCAGTTCGAGCGCGAGCTCGCCGCCGAGCGCATCCGCGACAAGATCGCCGCCTCCAAGGCGCGGGGCCTGTGGATGGGCGGCATGGTCCCGATCGGCTACCGCGCCGAGGCGCGCACCCTCACCGCAGTGCCCAATGAGGCGGCGCTGGTCAGGCGGATCTTCGCGCGCTATCTCGCGCTCGGCTCGGTCAACCGGCTGAAGGCCGAACTCGATGCTGCCGGCATCCGCACGCCGGAGCGCCTCCACGACAACGGCCGCCGCAGCGGCGGCGCCGCCTTCTCGCGCGGCAAGCTCTACGGCATGCTCGCCAACCCGCTCTTCATCGGCCGCATCCGCCACCGCGACCTGGTCCATCCCGGCCAGCACGCCGCCATCGTGGACCCGGGCCTCTGGCAGGCGGTGCAGGATCGGCTCGCAGCCAACCGGGTCAGCCGGAGCCTCCGGCAGGCGGCGCGGGCGCCGAGCCCGCTGGCCGGCCGGCTGCTCGACCCCGAGGGCCGGACGATGCGGCCGAGCCATGCGAAGAGCAATGGCCGGCGCTACCGCTACTACGTCAGCGCCGATCTCGTCGAAGGCAGCGTCGCCACCGGTGCGACCGGCTGGCGCATTCCCGCAGCCGAGATCGAGGCGGCGGTCGCGCGCACCCTGGCGGCGCGGCTTCGCGACCCCGGCTTCCTGAGCGACGCCCTGGGTCACGCCCTCGGTCACGCTGCGGCGGCACCCGCGGCTTCGGCCAGGGTCCTTGCCGGCATCGCCGGGCTGGCCGACCGGCTCGATGCGCCGGGATCGGCAGCGGGGCGGGAAGCGCTCAGGCGGCTCGTCACCCGGGTCGAGCTCTCGGAGGCCGGGCTCAGGGCGGAAGCGCGCTTCCCCCCGCCGGATGAGACGACCGATGGCGCCGAGCGGTCCGGCCCTGGCCGGGTTGCCGCCCTTCGCGGTCACGGCACCGCTGCAGCTGCACGGACCGCGCAATTTCACCGACCCGGCTATGGGGTCGATGATGAGATGGTCGGGATGCGGCAGCAGCACGGGCGCCGGCAAATGCCAGTCGAGCGCGCCTAGGCGATCTGCTCCTCGCCCTGCTGCTTGCAGAGGACCGCTGCCTCGAAGAGCTTCTCGACGGTCGCGGAGCCGCTCGCCTTCGACCTCGCCCACGAAGTCGAAGAGCATCCGCTGCGCCCGCTGGTCTCCCTTCGCCGCGTTGAGCGCGACACTGCGCGCTGCCGCCTGTATCACTGGCAGCTCCACCAGCGTCGTCGCCGTCCTTGATCTTGATCAGTGCGGTAGGCCTCCTGCAGCAACAGCTCCTTCAGCTTTTCCATCGCGCCGTCTACCGGCGGCGCTTTCTGGCTCTTTTTGGGGCGGCCCTTCGGGTTGCCCGACTTGCCCGGCTGGAAGCGGGTCGCCTGCGGCGGCTTGCCGTAGCCGACCTGCGTAGCTCGGTTCCTTTCCCGGATCGTCCGGCGGCGCCGGCGGTTGGCTGCTGCTCATCTCGGGGTCTCCTCGGCGACGCGCTCGGGCGCGCTCGGCCGTCGGCCGGCGGAGCGCCACGAGGTCAAAAGTCTCGCCGGTGCCGGCGAGCACGGCATCGTCCTTCGCCCAGTCCTGCCAGCGCCGGACCGTCCGGTCGACGTAGACCGGGTCGAGCTCGGCGAGCCGCGCCTGCCGCCCGGTCTTCGCCGCGGCGATCAGGGTCGAGCCGGAGCCGCCGAACGGGTCGAGGATGATCCCGCCCCGCTTCGAGCAGTCCCGGATCGCGTCCGCGATCATCTCCACCGGCTTCACCGTCGGATGCAGCGCCAGCTCCTCCAGCCGCCCCGGCCTGGTGCTGTTCACGCCGCGGTACTCCCAGACGTTGGTCCGGTAACGGCCATGCTGGCCGAGCTCGAAGGCGTTGATGTGCGGCGCGGTCCCATGCTTGAAGGCGAAGACCAGCTCATGGCGCGAGCGGTAGAACGTGCCCATGCCGCCGTTGTCCTTCACCCAGACCATCAGGTTCTTCAGCTCGGTGTAATGCGCCTGGCCCGCCGTCAGGATCTCGGCCATGTGCCGCCAGTCCATGCAGACGAAGTGGATGGCGCCGTCGGCGGAGCGACCGGCGAGGTGGCCGAAGGCGGTGCCAAGGAAGGCGGTGAATTCCTCCCGGGACATCTCGCCCGCGGCCATGGCGAACTCGCGGTGCCTGATCCGGCCGGAGCCGCAGACGTTGCCGTCGATCGGCACGTTGTAGGGCGGGTCGGTGAAGACCATCTGCGCCAGCTCGTCGCCAAGGAGCCGGTCGTAGCTCTCGGCGTCGAGCGCGTTGCCGCAGATCACCCGGTGCGGGCCGAGGTGCCAGACATCGCCTGACTGCGTGATCGCCGGTCCTGCCGCCACCTCCGGCAGCCGGTCGTCGCGGGGATCGCCGGGCTCTTCCGGATCGAGGCCCGCAATCAGGCTGTCGATCTCGGGAATGGAGAAGCCGGTGACGCCGAGGTCGAAGTCGAGCTCGGTCGCGAGCAGCCCGGAGAGCTCGATGGCGAGCATCTCCTCGTCCCAGCCGGCGTTGAGCGCCAGCTTGTTGTCGGCGAGGACATAGGCGCGCTTCTGCGCGGCGGACATGGTCGAGATCAGCCGGCAGGGCACCGTCGCGAGGCCGAGGAGCTTCGCCGCGGCCACCCGGCCATGGCCGGCCAGGATCATGTTCTGACTCGTCGATCAAGACCGGATTGGTGAAGCCGAAGGTGCCGATGCTGTCGGCGATCTGGCGGACCTGCTTCTTCGAGTGGGTGCGGGCGTTGCCGGGCCACGGCTTGAGGGTGTCGGGAGCAAGGTGCTTCAGCGCATCGTCCGGATGCGGGAAAGGAGAGCGGGACACTAGGGGAGCCTTCATTGTGTGGCTCGTAATGAGCCAGGATCTACAGGTGGTGTCCACTATGCAGCGGCTTTGGTTAACGTCGGATAAAACCCATCGCCAATCCGGGTGCCGAGAGCGCCGTCGGCGCCCATCCGTGCCGGCGCGCGCCCGGCGCCGCTGTCGCGAGTTCGGGCTGAAGCCGGCCTGTTCCAAGCGGCCGCACTTCCCTGAATGCGGGGCGCGACTTCCCTGTTACCGATGCATCGAATTCCCTGTTCCGGATTCAGGGATCCATTCAGCTAAGCTCTTGTACCCACAGGTATATCCGCGTTCCGCAGCCGCTTTTTAGGCCTTGGATTCATGCGATTTTCCCTGTTTTCGGGCCGAAACAGGGAATCCGGAGACCGGCTCGCTCGGGACTGCCAGCACTACCACTACCACGCCGTCCTGAACGAGGCGCGGTTTCTCGCGACATTTCGTGCATTACGGCGTCGCAGCTGGCGACGCATCCCGCGCGCCTACGGCGCGCCAGGACATTGATAAGGAAAATGGTCAAGGTAAATGTTAAAATTTTTAAGGGCTATTTCTTTCATTCATTCGCAAAGTCGTGATAATTTGAATACCTCGGGGCTATCGATCAAACGGTTAATCCAAACGACGCCGGTAGCTCCTGTAGTAACTTGGTGTCATGGAGTATCGAGTGCCCATCAGTATTAAGAATGACTTTGACCATGCGGGACGTACCGGAATCAGCCCACGGGCCTTGACGCCGGTCAGGCGTTTTCGCCGTCGCATCGGATCCTGAAGCGGGGTTTCGACCTCTGCCTCGCCACCGTCTGTCTGCTTGCTTTCTCGCCACTATTGCTTCTTGGCGCCCTGGCGATCTGGCTGACCGATGGCGGTCCGGTCATCTACCGGCACCGCCGCATCGGCCGGAACGGGGTGTCGTTCGACTGCCTGAAGCTGCGCACGATGGTGCGGGATTCCGACCGGGCGCTGGCGGCGCATCTCGGCCGCTCGCCCGCGGCGTGCGCCGAATGGGCGGCGAACCGCAAGCTGCGCGACGACCCGCGTGTCCTCGGAAAGGTCGGCCGTGTTCTCCGGCGGGCAAGCATCGATGAATTGCCGCAGCTTTTCAACGTCCTGCGCGGTGAGATGAGCTTTGTCGGGCCGCGCCCGATCGTCAGCGAGGAACTCGAATACTACGGCGTCCAAAGCCGCTGGTATCTCTCCGTCCGGCCCGGGGTGACGGGTCCGTGGCAGGTGGGGGGCCGGAGCGACACGAGCTACGCCACCCGTGTCAGGCTGGACGTGGAGTACGCCAGGACGCCGAGCCTCTGGCGCGACATGAGCATCCTGCTGCAGACGCCGAGGCTCTTTTTTGTGGGGAAGGGCGCGTATTGACGGGCCCCCGGCCGTCCGCGAATGAACCGTGGCAGGGCAAGGGTTAACGGCAAATCGTTCGATATGGAAAGCATATGGGAATCGTATGGGTTCCATATGGCACCTAAGCAGTCGGGATTGAAACGTTAACGCCGCCGCGGAGGCCGGATGACGCCCGGTGGCCCTTGGCCTGCCAGCCGGGGCACCGCCGCGAACGCCTGATCCGGCGCTGAGCCGAGCGGCGCTCCCTCCGGGAGCCGCGGCGGCAACACCCCCCGCGATGGGCGTATTGTGCAGCCCGCAAAGCGGACCCGCGGGCCGGCGGCGGCGTGCGCCTCCGCGGCGCCGCTCTGAAAGCAAACCGTGCTGGGCCGATGGGCCGCACCCTCGTGCCGGGCGGACGCTTCGACGTCGCCGGCGACTTACCCGGAGAGCTCTGCCATGGCTTACACCTCGAAGATTCGGGCGCTCGACGCGATCTGCCGGTCGTGCGGCGGCAGCGGCGGCCACAGGCGGGTCGTGCGCGCGCTCAACGAGTGGTGCGGCCTGGTCGGCGGCGCCGGCGGCCATGTGCGCAACGTCCGCGCGCTCGACGAGATCTGCGTCCGCCTCGGCGCGGAGTCGGGCATTTCCAGGAGCTCCGCGCGCTCAACGCGATCTGCGCGCGGCTCGGCGGCGCGGGCGGCCACCGCCGCAACCTCGCCGCCCTCGCCGAGATCGCCGGCATCCTCGCGGGGTCCGGGGCGGCGTGGAGCGCGGGCCCGGTGCGCCTGTTCGGGGCCGGCGACAGCCGGTTCGCCGACGGTCGGCAGGGGACGCCACCCTACGACAGCGGCTACGTGCTGCACCGCTATTCCGCGCTCAACCTCGCCGTCTGGGCGCTGCGCGGCAAGGTCGAGCACGACGCGAGGCGTGATCTCTTCGCGACCAGCGGCGCGACGCTGCAGCAGTGGATCGACACCCACCTCGCGGGCCTCCTGGAGGCGATGGCCGACAGCGCCAACCCGGTGGTCGTGGTGCATCTCGGCACCCACAGCCTGCCCGGCGTGCCGCTGGCCGAGATCCAGGATCAGGCCGGCACGATCATCGGCGCGCTGACCGGGGCCGGCGCGCGGGTGCTCTGGCTCCTGGAGAACCCGCGCTCGGGGTGGAGCGCCCTCGGCCCGGCGAACGAACAGAAGCGGCTCGACTACAACGCCTGGTTGGTGGCGCAGGAGGGCGCGCACGGCGGCCGGTTCCGGACGCTGGACTACCTTGCCGGACTTCACCGCCGACGGCACGGCCACGGGCGCCACCGCGCTCCCCGGCCTGCAGCGCGACGACCTGCACGACACCCAGGCCGGCGCCTTCATCAAGGCGGCGGCGATCCTCGGCGTGATCGAGACGTTCCCGCCGGTCAGCGGGGCGGCGGAATACGCGGGCAGCGCCGAGGGCTACGACGCCGCGGCCAACCCGGGCGGCAACCGGCTCGGCGCCGCGGACTGGTCGGGCGAGATCCGCAACCCCGGCGACACCGACGCCGCGACTAGCCTCGACCTGCGCCTTCTCCACCGAGACAGCCGACGGCCGCACCTGGCGGGTGATGCAGCTCGGAGGCGACGGCGGCGACGGCGAGCACGCGCGGTTCTACCAGGCGCCCTTCGCCACGGGCTGCGCCGGCGGCGACACCGTGCGCTACCGCGTCCGGGTGCGGTGGGAGAACCTGGTCAACGTCCGCGCCGTCAAGGTGATCGTGTTCCACTACGGCACGGGTTTCTTCGGCATCAACACCGGCAGCGCCGGCGCCGGCCTCGCCCCGGCCGGCCCGCACGAGGAGGTGCTGGAGGGAAGCATGGTCCTGAGCGCCAGCCCGAGCTTCTTCCAGGTGAAGCTCATGGTCGAGGCCGGCGGCCCCGGACCGGTGTCGGGGACGGTCCGCTGGGCGGACGCCGAGCTCTGCCGGGTGGACTGATCCGGTCTTGGGCCGCAGGCTCGCCTGCGACAGCCTCACCGCCCCACAGGACCCTCCCGGGTATTCATACTGGCATGAATTCCTATCGAGCAGACGCGGGGCCCCGCCCACAGGCGGGGAAGAACCCTGACTCAGCGGACGAAGTCCGCTTCCGCCGGAGGGAGGCCGCAAAGGCGGCCGACCGTCCAGCGCCGGCCGAGCGGGAGCCCTTGCGGCTCCCCGAGGCCGGCGCTCCCCCACGCGGCACAGTGCCGCGTTTGCCGCGTGGGCTAGGCTCCGGCCCGTCGGCGCAGGAGCTGCTCCACGTCGCCGAGCACGCTGGCGAGCAGTGCTCCGGCGCGCTCGGCATCGGCGGCCTCGACATAGCAGCGCAGCTCGGGGGCGTTGCCCGAGAGCCTGAGGTGCACCGTCTCGCCCGACGCCAGCGTCATCCGCACCCCGTCGAGGGTATCCGTGGCGCTGACCGCGCCGAGGAGGGCGGTCCGGGCATCGCCTCCGGCCGCCAGCGCCTGCAGCAGTTGCCCGCAGGCCGCGACATCGACCTCCGCCAGCCGGTCGCTGGCCGTCGTGCGCGCGGGCAGGTCGGCCACGAGCGCCGAGAGCGGCCGGGTCTCGCGCGCCATAGCGGCGAGGAGCGCCAGGATCGGGACCATGGCGTCGCGCGTGGCGAGCGGTTCCAGCCGCCGGCCTTCCCGCGACACGGCCGTCCCGCCGAGGAGGAACCCGCCGTTCGCCTCGTAGCCCACCGGCAGCCGCGCGCCCGCCTGCGCCAGTGCCGCCATGGCCTCGATGACATGCGGCGAGCCGATCCGCGTGCGCACGACGTTGGCGAACCATCCCGACCGCTCGACCGCCGTGCTGGCGTTCGAGCGGCGTCGCGATCGCGTCCGCCCCGAGAACGTGCGCGGCCAGCGCGCCGATGGTGTCGCCGCGCAGCACGGCGCCGGTCTCGTCGGCGAGGAGCGGGCGGTCGCCGTCGCCGTCGGTCGAGACCAGCGCCGCCAGCCGGTGCGCCTCGACCCAGGCGCGGATCCGCGCCGCCTCCTCGCGCGGGACGGCCTCGGTGTCGATCGGCACGAAGCTGTCGCTTCGGCCCAGCGGGATCACCTCCGCCCCCAGCTCTTCCAGCGCGCGCCGCATCTGCGCGCGTCCCGAGGCGCTGTGCTCGTAGTGGCCGACCCGGAGCCCCGCGAGGCATCCCCGCCCGAAGAAGGCCACCGAGCGCGCGACGTAGCGCGCGCCCACGCCCGTATCGACGCGGACCGCACCCGAGCCGCTCCCGCGCCCGGGCGCGGCCAGCGCGGCGAGGATGCCGGCCTCGTCGGCCTTGGTGATCTCGCCCCCGGGGCGGTAGAACTTGAGGCCGTTGCGGTCGAAGGGGATGTGGCTGCCGGTGACCATGATCGCCGCCGCCTCGCGCCGGGCGGCCTCCAGCGCCAGCGCCGGCGTCGGCACCACGCCGCAGGCGATCGCGGTGATGCCCTCGGCGCGGATCGCCCGGCGGCAGGCGGCGGCGATGCGGGGCGAGCTCGGCCGCAGGTCCCGCCCGACCAGCACCTGCCGCGGAAGCGCGCCCGCGCCGCGCAGGTGGGCGAGAAAGGCGCGCACGTGCGCCTCGCAGACGCTGTCCGGTCATGTCCGAGACGAGGCCGCGCAGGCCGCTCGTGCCGAACTTCACGCTCGTGGCGGCCGGGCCGGCGTCACGAGCGGCCGAAATCGTCCTCGATCCTTATGATGTCGTCCTCCCCGAGATAGGTGCCGGTCTGGACCTCGACGATCTCCACCGGGATCTTTCCCGGATTGGACAGCCGGTGGGCGCAGCCGGACGGGAGGTAGATCAATTCGTTCTCGCGCACCGTCAGCACCTCGTCGTCGCGCGTGACCTCGGCGGTGCCGCGCACCACCACCCAGTGCTCGGCGCGATGATGGTGCTTCTGCAGCGAGAGCTTCTTGCCGGGCGCCACCACCAGCCGCTTCACCCGGAACCGGTCGCCGAGGTCCATCGTCTGGTACCAGCCCCAGGGACGATGCACCCGCGCCGGGGTGGAGGCCTCGCTCACCCCCATGGCCTCCAGCTCCGCGACGATGCCGCGCACCTCCTGCGCCCGCTCGATCGGCGCCACCAGCACCGCGTCGGCGGTGTCGATGACGGCGAGGCCGCTCACGCCGAGGACGCAGAGGAGCCGCCCGTCCGAGCGGAGGTAGCTGTCGTCGACGTCGACCGCGTGCACGTTGCCCTCGCGCGCCACGCCGCGGCCGTCGCGCGGGCTGTGCTGCCAGACCGACTTCCAGTCGCCGATGTCCGACCAGGCGAAATCCGCCGCCAGCACCGCCGCGCGGGTGGTGTGCTCCATCACCGCGCGGTCGAAGCTCAGCTTCGGCGCCGCGAGGAACGCCTCGCCCAGCCGCAGCATCCCGAGGTCACTATGGGCGTCACGGAGCGCCCTTTGCACCGCATCGAGCGCCGCCGGCGCGTGCTCCTGGATCTCGCGCAGGCCGGCGTCGGCGCGGAAGCAGAACATGCCCGCGTTCCAGAGGCAGCCTTGGGCGATCAGTTCGGCCGCGAGCGCGGCGTCGGGCTTCTCGACGAAGCGCGCCACCGCGTGGCCGCCGGAGGCGAGCGGCTCGCCGCGGGCGATGTAGCCATAGGCGGTGGAGGGGGCGGTCGGCGCGATGCCGAGCGTGACGATCCGCCCGTCCTCGGCGAGGCGCGCCGCCGCCGCCGCCGTGCCGGCGAAGGCGGCGGCGTCGGGGATGAGATGGTCGGACGGCATGATCATCACGATGGCCGAGGGATCGCGCCGCGCCGCCAGGCAGGCGGCCAGGGTCACCGCCGCCAGCGTGTCGCGCCCCTTACGGCGTCGGCTTGGCGATGCGTTAGGGAAATTGATCAAGGTAAATGTTAAGAAGAAATTTTTAAGGGCTATTTCTTTCATTCATTCGCAAAGTCGTGATAATTTGAACACCTCGGGGCTATCGATCGAATGTTCAATCCAAACGACGCCGGTAGCTCCTGTAGTAACTTGGTGTCATGGAGTGATCGAGTGCCCATCAGTATTAAGAAGGACTTTTACCATGACGGGACGTACCGGAATCAGCCCGCGTGCCTTGACCCGGTCAGGCGTTTTCGCCGTCGCATCGGGTGTTGAAGCGGGGTTTCGACCTCTGCCTCGCCATCGTCTGTCTACTTGCCTCTCGCCACCATTGCTTGTTGGCGCCCTGGCGATCTGGCTGACAGATGGCGGTCCGGTCATCTACCGGCACCGCCGCATCGGCCGGAACGGCGTGTCGTTCGGATGCCTGAAGCTGCGCACGATGGTGCGGGATTCCGACCGGGCGCTGGCGGCGCATCTCGGCCGCTCGCCCGCGGCGTGCGCCGAATGGGCGGCGAACCGCAAGCTGCGCGACGACCCGCGTGTCCTCGGAAAGGTCGGCCGTGCTCTCCGGCGGGCCAGCATCGAGAATTGCCGCAGCTTTTCAACGTCCTGCGCGGTGAGATGAGCTTTGTCGGGCCGCGCCCGATCGTCAGCGAGGAACTCGAATACTACGGCGTCCAAAGCCGCTGGTATCTCTCCGTCCGGCCCGGGATGACGGGTCCGTGGCAGGTGGGGGGCCGGAGCGACACGAGCTACGCCACCCGTGTCAGGCTGGACGTGGAGTACGCCAGGACGCCGAGCCTCTGGCGCGACATGAGCATCCTGCTGCAGACGCCGAGGCTCTTTTTTGTGGGGAAGGGCGCGTATTGACGGGCCCCCGGCCGTCCGCGAATGAACCGTGGCAGGGCAAGGGTTAACGGCAAATCGATCGATATGGAAAGCATATGGGAATTGTATGGGTTCCATATGGCGCCTAAAATAGTCGGGGATTGAGAACGTTAACACCGGGCCGCGGAGGCCGGATGACGCCCGGCGGCCCGTGGCCTGCCAGCCGGGCCACCGCCTCGAACGCCTGATCCGGCGCTGGGCCGAGCGGCGCTCCCTCCGGGAGCCGCGGCGGCAACACCCCCCGCGATGGGCGTATTGTGCAGCCCGCGAAGCGGACCCGCGGGCCGGCGGCGGCGTGCGCCTCCGCGGCGCCGCTCTGAAAGCAAACCGTGCTGGGCCGATGGGCCGCACCCTCGTGCCGGGCGGACGCTTCGACGTCGCCGGCGACTTACCCGGAGAGCTCTGCCATGGCTTACACCTCGAAGATTTGGGCGCTCGACGCGATCTGCCGGTCGTGCGGCGGCAGCGGCGGCCACAGGCGGGTCGTGCGCGCGCTCAACGAGTGGTGCGGCCTGGTCGGCGGCGCCGGAGGCCATGTGCGCAACGTCCGCGCGCTCGACGAGATTCTGCGTCCGCCTCGGCGCGGAGTTGGGGCATTTCCAGGAGCTCCGCGCGCTCAACGCGATCTGCGCGCGGCTCGGCGGCGCGGGCGGCCACCGCCGCAACCTCGCCGCCCTCGCCGAGATCGCCGGCATCCTCGCGGGGTCCGGGGCGGCGTGGAGCGCGGGCCCGGTGCGCCTGTTCGGGGCCGGCGACAGCCGGTTCGCGGACGGCCGGCAGGGGACGCCACCCTACGACAGCGGCTACGTGCTGCACCGCTATTCCGCGCTCAACCTCGCCGTCTGGGCGCTGCGCGGCAAGGTCGAGCACGACGCGAGGCGTGATCTCTTCGCGACCAGCGGCGCGACGCTGCAGCAGTGGATCGACACCCACCTCGCGGGCCTCCAGGAGGCGATGGCCGACAGCGCCAACCCGGTGGTCGTGGTGCATCTCGGCACCCACAGCCTGCCCGGCGTGCCGCTGGCCGAGATACAGGATCAGGCCGGCACGATCATCGGCGCGCTGACCGGAGCCGGCGCGCGGGTGCTCTGGCTCCTGGAGAACCCGCGCTCGAGGTGGAGCGCCCTCGGCCCGGCAAACGAACAGAAGCGGCTCGACTACAACGCCTGGCTGGTGGCGCAGGAGGGCGCCCACGGCGGCCTGTTCAGGACGCTGGACTACCTTGCCGGATTTACCGCAGACGGCACGGCCACGGGCGCCACCGCGCTCCCCGGCCTGCAGCGCGACGACCTCCACGACACCCAGGCCGGCGCCTTCATCAAGGCTGCGGCGATCCTCGGCGTGATCGAGACGTTCCCGCCGGTCAGCGGGGCGGCGGAATACGCGGGCAGCGCCGAGGGCTACGACGCCGCGGCCAACCCGGACCGGCAACCGGCTCGGCGCCGCGGACTGGTCGGGCGAGATCCGCAACCCCGGCGACACCGACGCCGCGAAAAGCCTGACCTGCGCCTTCTCCACCGAGTTAGCCGACGGCCGCACCTGGCGGGTGATGCAGCTCGGAGGCGACGGCGGCGACGGCGAGCACGCGCGGTTCTACCAGGCGCCCTTCGCCACGGGCTGCGCGGCGGCGACACCGTGCGCTACCGCGTCCGGGTGCGGTGGGAGAACCTGTCAACGTCCGCGCCGTCAAGGTGATCGTGTTCCACTACGGCACGGGTTTCTTCGGCATCAACACCGGCAGCGCCGGCGCCGGTCTCGCCCCGGCCGGCCCGCACGAGGAGGTGCTGGAGGGGAGCATGGTCCTGAGCGCAAGCCCGAGCTTCTTCCAGGTGAAGCTCATGGTCGAGGCCGGCGGCCCCGGACCGGTGTCGGGGACGGTCCGCTGGGCGGACGCCGAGCTCTGCCGGGTGGACTGATCCGCCCTTGGGCCGCAGGCTCGCCTGCGACAGCCTCACCGCCCCACAGGACCCTCCCGGGTATTCAGACTGGCATGAATTCCTATCGAGCAGACGCGGGGCCCCGCCCACGGGCGGGGAGAACCCCCGACTCAGCGGACGAAGTCCGCTTCCGCCGGAGGGAGGCCGCAAAGGCGGCCGACCGTCCAGCGCCGGCCTAGCGGGGGCCTCCGCGAGTTCCCCTAGGCCTGCGCTCCCCCACGCGACACGGCGCCGCGCTTTTGCCGGGCGGGCTAGACTCCGGTCCGTC
>CAWJOI010000027.1:0-37757 GCA_963844375.1 uncultured Alphaproteobacteria bacterium
TTCCCCGAGGTGAAGTCGATAATCGTGGTGCTGCTCGTCTACAACGCGCTTGTCGCCTTTACGAGCTACGACCTCGTCTATGCGATGACGGGCGGGGGGCCGGGCACGGCGACGACGCTGCTGAGCTTCCAAATCTGGCGCGAGAGCTTCTCGATGTACGACTTCGGCGCCGGCTCGGCGGTCGCCTTCATCGTCGTCCTCATCTCGGCGCTGCTGATTGTCATGATCACGAGGGCGTTGCCCTCCGACCTCTTCGGAAGCAAGTGACGATGGCCGGCCGGCTCCATCCCGTCCTGACCTTCATCTTCGCCGCACTTATCCTGATTTTCGCGGGCGGGCCGGTGCTGCTCTCGCTCTACGGCAGCCTCGTGCCCGACCGCATCCTGCTGTCGCCGGACCAGTCGATCCTGACAGCGGGGCCGAGCTTCGAGACCTACCGCTACGTCTTCACCGGGCAGCTCCCGGAGTCCTACCTTCAGGAAAGCGCCAACCGGGCGATGATCTCGGACGCCGCCAGGCAAGTTCCGCGGGCGCTGCTCAATTCGTCGCTCAACGCGCTCGCGGTGATGGCGCTCAACCTGATCCTGGGCGCGCCGGCGGCGTTCGTCTTCGCGCGCTACCTCTTCCCCGGCAAGAGGATCTCGTTTCTCTACCTGATCCTGTCGCCGCTGGTCCCCGCCGTCGCGCTGGTGACGCCGATCTACATGACGATGCAGTGGCTCGGCCTCGTCGGCACGTCGTTCGGCATCATCCTCGTCCACACGGCGCGGGCGCTACCCTTCACGGTGCTCATCCTGTCGGTCTTCTTCCGCAGGATCCCGCCCGAGATCTTCGAGGCGGCGATGCTCGATCACTGCAGCCGGTTCCAGACCTTCTGGCGCGTGGCCGTGCCGCTCGCCCTGCCGTCGATCGGCGCGACGGGCCTGTTCGCCTTCATGCTCTCCTATTCGGAGTTCATGTTCTCGATGGTTCTCTCGGGCACGGCCGCGACCCGGCCGGTCTCGGTGGTGATGGCGGCGCTCGCGCGCAACACCGACGTGAGCTGGAGCCTGCTCAACACCGGCATCTTCCTCGCCATCGTGCCCACGCTCGTCCTCGTGATCCTCGTCTGGCGCTTCGTCGTCGAGGGCCTGCTGAGTGGCGCGGTCAAGGGATAGGCGATGACGGGCGAGGCCGGCGACGAAACCACGCATCCGCTGAAGCTGCGCCCGGCGATGGCGCGCCAGCACGCGACGGCCGGTCCGTACTCCCCCGTTCTCGAGATCGACGCGCGGCGTCTCGTCGTCATCTCCGGCCAGGTAGCGGTGGACCTGTCCGGCCGGGTCGTGGGCGACACGATCGAGGAGCAGACGGCTGCAACGCTCGGCAACTGCGCCGAGCAGCTCACGAGCGCCGGCTGTTCGCTCGCGGACGTTTTCAAGGTGAACGTCTATCTCGCCGATCTCCGCGACTGGGAGCGGTTCAACGCCGCCTACGCGGCGGTGATGCCCGAGCCCCTGCCGGTGCGGACCGCCGTGCAGGCGGTGCTGCTGCCGGGCTACCTGGTCGAGATTGAGATGTGGGCAGTGAAGGCATAGCGGCTCATGGCTTCGGTCGAGCTCGAGAACGTCTCCAAGAGCTTCGGTCACGTCGAGGCGGTGCGCGACGTGACCCTCTCGGTCGCCGACCGCGAGTTCGTCGTCTTCGTCGGCCCTTCGGGTTGCGGCAAGTCGACCCTGCTCAGGATGATCGCCGGCCTCGAGGAGATCACCTCCGGGCAGCTCCGGATCGGCGGCAGGCCGATGAACCAGGTGCCCGCCGCCGACCGCGGCATCGCGATGGTCTTCCAATCGTACGCCCTCTACCCGCACATGACCGTGGCCGAGAACATGGGCTTCGCGCTCAAGATGCTCGGCGTCGGCAGGGCCGAGGTCGAGGCGAAGGTACGCGACGCCGCGGCGACGCTGCGGCTGACCGACCTCCTCGACCGCAAGCCGCGGCAGCTGAGCGGCGGCCAGCGGCAGCGCGTCGCCATCGGCCGCGCCATCACGCGATCGCCGGAGGTCTTCCTTTTCGACGAGCCGCTCAGCAACCTCGACGCCGACCTGCGCGCCCAGATGCGCATCGAGATCGCGCGGCTCCACAACGAGCTCGAAACGACGATGATCTACGTCACGCACGACCAGCTCGAGGCGATGACGCTCGCCGACCGCATCGTCGTGCTGAACGGCGGACGCATCGAGCAGGCGGGACCGCCGCTCGAGCTCTATGAGCGTCCCTGCAACCGGTTCGTCGCGGGCTTCCTCGGCCAGCCGAAGATGAACTTCATCAGGGCCGAGGCCGTGAAGACCGATGGTGGCACGGAGCTGAAGCTGCCAGGGGGGCAATCCATGAGGACCACGCGGACCGGCATACCGGGCGGGGAGGTCGTCCTCGGCATCCGTCCGGACGCGATTGTGCTTGGGGCGAGCGGCGGCTTGCAGCGCCACGGTCAGCGTGGTCGAGCGGCTGGGTGGCTCCACATTGGTTCACGCGAGCGTGGCGGGGCTCCCCGATCTGATCGCGGTCGATCTGCCCGGCAAACCTGCCGCCGAGCGCGGGTCCCATGTCGATCTCTTGATCGACCCTTCGCAGGTGCATGTCTTCAACGGCGACGGCCTAGCTCAGTATTAGGGGGGCCTGTCGATTACGGGGACGGCCCTCGAACTGCGTCAACTTGGAACGCCACCCGGCAACGTCGGCAAGCAATTTCATCCGAAGCCTCTGGGGCGTTCGGTATCAGGTCGAGAATGTCAGTCGCTCGGTGGACTTCTACACACAACGGCTAGGCTTCACGCTTGACACAAGCGGCCGCCCGCCTTCGCCAAATCTCGACTGGTCATCTCAAACTTATCCTCAGTGGTCCAGGCGCATCCGGTTCCCGCCCAATGCCCGGCGGACTTCTACAGGAGCGGGGCGGTGGAATCGGATCATCCTTGAAGTCGCCGACCTTCCCTCGCGGATCGAGTCCCTGGAAGCGGCGGCGCTTCATTTTCGCAATGAAACAGAAACCGGACCGGGTGGCAGGCAATCCTGTCGGAGGACCCCGATGGCAACACGATCGAGTTCTTCGAGCCAGCTCATCAGAGGTAAAGTTCCGGGGCCGGCGTGCTGACGCCCGTGGGCACCGTGCCATTCCCTGTTACCTGGGGCCGGAGTTTTGTGACGCGCGTCGTTCCGCAATCGAGTGAGCGCCTCAAAGCAGACCACCGAGACGGCGGGAAAGGGCTTCGGCATAGCCGACAGCGACGACCCGCAAGGCGTCGAGTTTTGGGTGGTCGAAGCGGCTACTCGGGCCTGAGATAGCTATGCCCCCCGGTACCGACCCGCCGTTTTCGAACACCGGGACAGCCACACAGCGCATGTCGGGAGCGAACTCCAGGTCGTCAAAGGCATAGCCTTGGGCCCGCACGGCAGTGAGTTCGGCGCGCATCGCTTCGGGGTCAGTGATTGTGTTGGGAGCGACTTGCGGCAGGCCCGCGGCAAGGATCGCCTCGACGGCGGGCGCATCGAGGTAGGCGAGGAGGACCTTGCCGATCGAGCTGCAGTGCAACGGGGAGCGATCGCCAATCTGGAAGTCGACAGCGACCCGCTGAGTGCCCTTTGCACGGAAGAGCAGTACGGCTGCGTCACGATCCAGCGCCGAATAGTGCACGGTCTCGCCGGTCTCCTCCGAGATGCGGCGCAGGGTGAAGAGGATCTGGTTGGCGCGCTCGTCCTCGCTGACCAGATGTCGCGCCAGTGACAGCACCTTGAAGCTCAGGCGGTATAGCCTCGTGGTTTCGTCGCGGCGCACGTAGCCCGCCTGCACCAGCGTCATCAGCATCCGGTAGACCGTGGCCCGATCTGCACCTACCCGCTCCGCAACCTCGGCCACGCTCAGCGGCCGCCGCTGCTCGCCCATCAGATCGAGTACGGCGAGCGCCTTCAGCGCGGTGGCGCTGACGTTCGAATCTGCCTCGGCCATCTCTGCTCCATGGCGCGTCCTCTCTTCCGATACGCCTGGCGCACGATGGCAGCAAGTTCATTATCTGTTGACGCCTTTCAGATGCTGACCTACGAATTCCGGATCGTGCGGTGGGGAAATGGCGATGAACATGCTGATCGACGGAAGCTGGACGGCCGCTTCCAACGGTGCCGTCGATGCGGTGATCAACCCCGCCACCGGCGAGGAGATCGCCACCGTTCCCCGCGCCTCCGAGGCCGACATCGCCCGCGCCGTCGCCGCGGCGCAGGACGGAGCCGTACGGATGGCCGCTCTCCCGGCACACCGCCGCTTCGAGATCCTCGAGACGGTGGCGCGGCGAATCGAAGCAAACCAGGAAGCGCTCGGCGAGCTGCTTTGCCGTGAAAACGGCAAGCGAATCGGTGAAACGACGAGTGAGGTCGGTGTCGCGGCACGGATCTTCCGCGGCTACGCCGAAGAGGCCAAGCGCGTCTTCGGCCGCACCTTCCCGCTCGACTCCATCCCCGGAAGGGAGCGGTCGCTGGCGATCACCATGCGGCAGCCGCTCGGCGTGATCGCCGCCATCGTGCCGTTCAACTACCCGGTCGAGCTCTGGAGTCACAAGGTCGCAGGCGGGCTTGCCGCGGGGAACGCAGTCATCACCAAGACGCCGGAAGACTGTCCGCTCGCCGTGATCGAGATCAGCCGCTACCTAGAGGAGGCGGGGCTGCCGCGCGGCGCGCATCAGGTGATGACTGGCGGGAGGGACACCGGCGAGGCGCTTGTCGCCGCCGAAGGCGTGCAGATGGTCGCCATGACCGGCAGCACCGCTGCCGGGAGGCGCATTCTCGAGGTGGCGGCCCGCACACTGAAGAAAGTGCATCTGGAGCTCGGCGGCAACGACGCCACCATCGTCTGCGAGGACGCGGATATCGCCGCCACCGCCGAGGCGCTGGTGCAGGGTCGCTTCACCTCCGGCAACGGCCAGATCTGCTGTGCGGTCAAGCGCGTCCTCGTCGACCGCAGGCTCTACCCGGCGCTGTTGGAGGCTGTGGTGGAGCGAACCGCCGGCCTCCGTCTCGGCGATCCGATGGACCCCGCGACCGACATCGGGCCGCTCATCAACCGCCGCGGCGCCGAGCGCGTGGAGGCGCAGGTGAATGCGGCCGTCGCCGACGGCGCATCCGTGGTCACGGGGGGCGGGCGCGACGGCAACTTCTTCCAGCCGACGATCCTGACCGGGGTGGCGCCGGGAACGCCCGCCTTCGCAGAGGAGACCTTCGGCCCGGTGCTGCCGCTCATCCCCTACGACGATTTCGAGGCGGCGCTGGAGCTTGCCAACGACAGCCCCTTCGGGCTGCAGGCGGCGGTCTTCACCCGCGATCTGGGGCGGGTCATGCGCGCCTGGCAGGTGCTCGACGTCGGCACCGTGGTGGTCAACCACACTACCGCGATCCGGGTCGAGACGCTGCCCTTCGGCGGAAACAAGGCGAGCGGCAAGGGCCGCGAAGGCATCCACGACACCCTGCACGAGATGACCAAGGAGAAGACGCTGCTCCTGCACGAGGTCTTCGGCTGATGCCGCATCTCGCCGTCGAGCGCATCGCGAAAAGCTACGACGGCAATCCCGCGGTCCGCGACATCTCCTTCGCGGTCGCGCCGGGCCGGGTGCTGGCGCTCTGCGGCGAGAACGGCGCCGGCAAGTCCACACTGATGCGCATACTCTCCGGGGCGACCCGGCCCGACAGCGGTGCGATCCTCATCGACGGCGCGCCGGTGGAAATCGCACGCCCTGCAGACGCGATGGCACTCGGGATTTGCACCGTCTATCAGGAGCTGAGCCTGCTGCCGCATCTCAGCGTTGCCGAGAACGTGCTCCTCGGCAGGATGCCGGCCCGGGGGCTGCCCTTCGTCATTGACTGGGGCGCCGCCAACCGCATCGCCGGACGGGTGCTGGCCGACTTCGGGTTTCCCGACCTCGACCCCGCCGCGCCGTTGGGCAGCCTCAGCGTCGCGCGACAACAGATCGTCGAGATCGCCAAGGCGCTGGTGACCGAGCCGCGCATCCTGATCCTCGACGAGCCGACCGCGGTGCTGTCGGCCTCGGAGACGGCGCTGCTCTTCGCCAAGGTCAGGAGCCTCGCCGCGGCGGGTGGGACCGTCCTCTACATCTCGCATCGGCTGGAGGAGATATTCGAGATCGCCGACGACATCGTCGTGCTCAAGGACGGCGCGAGCGTGCTGGCCGCACAGGTTGTCGAGGTCGACCAGGACCGCATCATCCGTGCCATGGTCGGCCGACCGCTCTCGGCGATCTTTCCTGTGCGCGACTCCTGCCCAGGCCGGGTGGTGCTGGAGGTCGATCGTCTCGGCCAGCGTGGCCGCTTCGAGGACGTGAGCTTCGCCGTCCGCGCCGGCGAGATCGTCGGCATGTTCGGCCTCGTCGGCAGCGGCCGCACCGAGGTGGCCAAGGCGATCTTCGGCGCGAAGCCCCCCGATACCGGGACCGTACGGCTGGAGGGCAGGGACGCCCATTTCGCCAGCCCGGCCGACGCGGTGCGTAGCGGCCTCGCAATGCTCACCGAGGATCGCAAGGGCGATGGCCTCGTCCTCGGCCTGAGCGTGCTGGACAACGCTGCGCTCGCGAGCTTCCCGCGCTTCTCGCGCCACGGGGTGATTGACCGCCGCCGACGCGCGACGCTGGTCAGCGCCAAGATCGGCGAGTTGTCCGTCCGCCCGCGAGACCCCGACCGGCCGGTGCGCCAGCTCAGCGGCGGCAACCAGCAGAAGGTGGTGCTGGCCAAATGGCTCCTGGTCGAGGGCACCGAGCTCTTCATCTTCGACGAGCCGACCCGTGGCGTCGATGTCGCCACCCGCGTCGAGATTTACCGGATGATCCGCGATCTTGCGACCGCCGGTGCCGCCGTCCTTCTGATCTCTTCCGAGATGCCCGAGGTGCTCGGCCTCGCCGACCGCCTGCTGGTCATGCGCGCCGGCCGGCTGGTCGCCGAGCTCACGCCGGACGCGGAGGCGGAGGAGGTCTTCGCGCTCGCCGCGGGCCTCCCCTTCGGCGACCGGCAGGAGCTGCCGCATTGACCGAGGTTGCGACCGCCACCGGCACAGGCCCGGCGCATCCGCGCTTCAGCCGCGCCGACCTGATCTTCACCGCTTCCGTCGTTCTCTTGGTGATCGGCGCCAGCCTCGTCTCCGACGCCTTCCTCACCCAGCGGAACATGGTCAACGTCTCGCGGCAGATGGTGACCAACGGCTTCCTGAGCCTCGGCATGCTGATGGTGATCCGCACCGGCGGCATCGACCTCTCGGTCGGGTCGGTCCTGGCGCTCGCCGGCCTGCTTGCGACGGGCCTGCAGGAGCAGATGCACTTTTCGCTCGCAATCCTCGTCGCTCTCGCCATGGGGGCCGCGGTCGGCTGGCTGAACGGATGGCTGATCGCGCGCTTCGACCTGCAGCCCTTCATCGTCACGCTGGCGACGATGGGGACGTTGCGGGGCCTCACCTACGTCTATGCCGACACGCCGCGCTATCCGGCGGACGAGATGTTCCGGGCGTTGATCGGCGGCGCCTTCGTCGGGCCGGTCCCGGTAACCTTCATCGTCTTTGCGCTCGCCGTCCCGGTGGTCTGGTTCTACCTCGAGCACACCGTTTCGGGCCGCGCCGGCCTCGCGCTCGGCGTGAACAAGGAGGCGGTGCGCCTCGCCGGCATCGATGTCGGCCGACACCTGATCTTCGCTTACGTCGCCTGCGGGGTGCTCGCGGCGATGGCGGGCGTGCTGCTCGCCTCCCGGCTCGGCATCGCCCAGCCGAGCGTGGGAGTCGGGTATGAGCTCGACGCCATCGCCGCGGTGGTGATCGGAGGCGGCGTGCTCGGCGGCGGCGGCGGCACCGCGCTCGGCGTTCTGGGCGGCGTGGTGGCGCTCGCGGTCGTCGACAACGTGCTGAACCTCTTCAACGTCGACAGCTACTACCAGCAGGTGGTCAAGGGACTGATCATCCTGGTGGCGGTACTCGCGCGACGGAAGAAGGCATGAACAAACACCAGGGGAGGACGGACCATGCTTAACGGACTGAGACATCTCGCGCTGTCGAGCGCGGCTGCGCTGGCACTGAGCGCAGGGGCAGCGGCTGCCCAGGAGGAGCTGAAGATCGGCATGGTGAACCTGTCGCTCTGCTGCGCCTACTTCGTGGGCATGGATGCCGCGGTGAAGGACGAAGCCACGCACTACTCCAACGTCACCGTTCTCTCCACCGACGCCGGCGGGGACGTGGCGAAGCTGACCGACGACGTGGAGGACCTGTTGAACCAGGGCGCGAAGGCGCTGATCGTCTCGGGCGCCTGGATCGAGGCCGCACCGGCCGCGCTCGAGGCCATCCAGCAGGCAGGCGTGCCCGTCGTCATGGTCGACCGCCTTCTCAAGGGGGGCGATTTCACCAGTTGGGTCGGCCCTGACAACCGCGCCATCGGCGAGGGCATCGGCAGCTACATCGTCGAACGCCTCGGCGACGAGGGCAAGGTCGTCATCATCCGTGGCGGCCCCGCCGACAACACCATTGGTTCCGCCCGCAGCGACGGCGTGAAATCCAGGTTCGAGGGAACGGGGATCGAGGCGCTCGTCGCCCCCGGCTGGGGCGAGTGGAGCGCCGACGGCGGCTTCCAGCAAATGGAAGACATGCTCTCGAAGGAGGCCGAGATCAACGCGGTCTTCTGCGAGAACGACTCGATGTGCCTTGGCGCGCAGAAGGCGATCGCCGATGCCGGCAAGGACGGCGACATCTTCATCACCTCGGTCGACGGCGAGAAGGGCGCGCTGGCCGAGATCATGAAGGAGGGGAGCAACTACGCCGCCACCGGCCTGAATTCGTCCGACCAGATCGGCCGCGCCGGCTTCCACCGCGCGATGGCGATCCTGGCCGGCGCAGTCCCCGAGAAGGAGACCGTGCTGCCTTCGCCGATCATCACCATCGACAACGTGGTGAAGTTCTACAACCCGGACAGCACCTTCTGAGCTTCCGAGAGGGTGAGGCGACGCGACGCCTGCGCCGCCTCACTACTCCGTAGCCGATCACGCCGCAGCCAGCCTGCGAAACTCGGCCCTCCTGCGATAGCCTGCACCGATCGCGACAACCAACGCCCGCTGCCGCCTGCCAAAAAAGGATTGGGCGAACAGGTACGTCGTAATCCCGAAGGCTGACCCTCTAATTCGTTGATTTTGTTGGTGGTGGAGGGGGCTGGATTCGAACCAGCGTAGGGTTACCCCGACGGATTTACAGTCCGTTGCATTTGACCGCTCTGCCACCCCTCCACGGCCCACGGACGCCTCGGCGGATGGCGCGGGATTAGGGCAGGGCGGGGCGCGCGTCAACACCAAAGGCCGGGTCCGCTTGCAAAGGGCGGGGGTGCGTGCGATGCGGCGCGAGAAGCCAAGCGGGGACGGCGTGGGCAAGAAACCGGCCTGGGCGATCGAGCGTGAGCGGGCGCGGCGGGAGGAGGCCGGGACGCTGTGGCTGTTCGGGCTGCATGCGGTGCGGGATGCCTTGGGCAATCCGGCGCGCAGGCGGCGGCGGCTGGTGGTGACGCGGAACGCGGCCGACCGGCTGGCGGAGGCGATCGCAGGCTCGGGGATGGTGGCGGAGATCGTCGATCCGCGGCGCTTCGAGGTGCCGCTCGATCCGCAGTCGGTGCACCAGGGGGCGGCGCTGGAAGTGGAGCCGCTGGACTGGGGTTCGGTGTCGGAGGTCTGCGCGCCGGGACAGGCGGCGCCGGTGGTGCTGCTCCTCGACCGGGTGACCGATCCGCACAACGTCGGGGCGATCCTGCGGTCGGCCGAGGTGTTCGGGGCGCGGGCGGTGAGTGGCGCCGCGGCGGCATGCGGCGCCGGAGACCGGGGCGCTGGCGAAGGCGGCGTCCGGGGCGCTGGAGCGGCAGCCGTATCTGCGGGTGCCGAACCTCGCCGGGGCGATGGGGAGCCTGCGGGAGATGGGCTATGCCATCGTCGGGCTTGGACGGCGCGGCGGAGGGGGAGATCGGGCCGGTGCTGGCGGGCTTTGCCGGGCGGCCGCTGGCGCTGGCGCTGGGGGCGGAGGGGCCGGGGATGCGCGAGCTGACCGGCAAGCTCTGCGACCGGATGGCGCGGATTCCGGCGGCGGGGGGGTTTGGGTCGCTGAACGTTTCGAATGCGGCGGCGGTGGCGCTTTATGTGGCGGCGGGACGCTCGGGGGCAGTGTGACGGGGCGATCACATTTTCTGGACGCGCCTTTCCGGAAGGCGGGTTTGCACCCATATAAATAAGCGAAGCAACGGCGGGAGACCGTCCTGCTTCATCTCACTGTCCCTCGTTCCAACTCAGCGCCCGGACCCGGTCCGGGCGCTTCTTTGTGTTCTCGGCGCGACCCAGAAATCATATGGGATCCATATGGGTCGGTCCCTCCGCCGAGCAGCGATTCGTCCTTTATCTCTCTGGTGGCGGGGCTATACTGCGCGCCATGAGCGGTAGGGCGCATCCATCAGCGGGTTTCGGTGCGGCGGCGGGCTTGGGCCAGCTGCGCGGACTGCTTCTTCTTAGCCGCCTCTGAGCGTGCCCGGGTCCCGGCGCGCGCGCTCAGGGGAGAGCCTGACAGCGCCGCAGAAGCCTCGACAGTCCAAGGACACAATTCCATGACCGACCCGAACGCCGCCCAGGACCACGTCCTGATCTTCGACACGACGCTGCGCGACGGCGAGCAGTCGCCCGGCGCCACCATGAGCCTGCACGAGAAGCTCCAGATCGCCACCCTGCTCGACGAGATGGGCGTCGACATCATCGAGGCGGGCTTTCCGATCGCCTCGCGACGGCGACTTCGAGGCGGTGAGCCGAGATCGCCGAGGCTCGCGCGAGAACGCGGTGGTCTGCGGCCTCGCCCGCGCCAACTCATGCCGACATCGACCGCTGCTGGGAGGCGGTCCGCCACGCGAAGCGCCCGCGCATCCACACCTTCATCGGCACCTCGCCGCTGCACCGCGACGATGCCCGAGCCTCGACAGGACGCGATGGCCGAGCGGATCCACGACACGGTGACCCACGCGCGCAACCTCTGCGACAACGTGCAGTGGTCGCCGATGGACGCGACCCGCACCGAGCACGACTACCTCTAGCCGCGTCGTCGAGATCGCGATCAGGGCCGGCGCCACCACGATCAACATCCCCGACACCGTGGGCTACACCGCGCCGCGCGAGAGCGCCGACGCTGATCCGCATGCTGATCGGCGAGGTGCCGGGCGCGGACGAGGTGGTCTTCGCCACCCACTGCCACAACGACCTCGGCATGGCGACGGCGAACAGCCTGGCCGCGGTCGAGGCGGGGGCGCGGCAGATCGAGTGCACGATCAACGGCCTCGGCGAGCGGGCGGGCAACACCGCGCTCGAGGAGGTGGTGATGGCGATGCGGGTGCGCAACGACATCATGCCGTACCGGACGCGGCATCGACACCACGCAAGATCATGCAGGCGAGCCGGCTGGTCGCCACCGTCTCGGGCTTCCCGGTGCAGTTCAACAAGGCGATCGTCGGCAAGAACGCCTTCGCCCACGAGAGCGGCATCCATCAGGACGGGATGCTGAAGAACGCCGCAGACCTTCGAGATCATGCGGCCCGGAGGACGTGGGGCTCGAACGCGACCAGCCTGGTCATGGGCAAGCACTCGGGCCGGGCGGCGCTGCGCGCCAAGCTGGGGGAGCTGGGCTACAAGCTCGGCGACAACCAGCTGGGCGACGTCTTCGTGCGGTTCAAGGACGCTGGCCGACCGCAAGAAGGAGGTCTACGACGACGACCTCATCGCGCTGATGCAGGACACCGACACCAACGCCGCCAACGACCGCATCCAGGTCAAGCCTGCGGGTGGTCTGCGGCACCGAGGCGCCGCAGACCGCCGACCTGATGCTGGCGATCGACGGGGTGGAGCATGCGGTGACGGCCAGCGGCGACGGGCCGGTGGACGCCTGCTTCGTGGCGGTGCGCAAGCTGGTGCCGAACAGCGCGCGGCTGGCGCTCTACCAGGTGCACGCGGTGACCGAGGGGACCGACGCGCAGGCGACGGTCAGCGTGCGGCTGGAGGAGGACGGCAAGATCGCCACCGGCCAGTCGGCCGACACCGACACGGTGGTGGCCTCGGCCCGGGCCTATGTCGAACGCGCTGAACAAGCTGCTGGTGCGGCGGATGAAGACGGCACCCGCGGCGCAGAGCGCCTGAGCGCGGGTTCCCCGCGCGGCGGCAGTTGCCGCCACAAGGGGCGCGCAGGTGCGCGCATGGTTTCTTGCTTGCGAAGCCCCCGTGGGGGCTTCGCGACTGCTGCTCCAGGTTAGCATGCCAGTATGAAAACCGGGTCCGCTCGAGCCGCGGCGCGCGGTCCGTACCGGGGCATGGGGCGAAGATCGTGGCGGGGACGCGATGGACGCGTCTCTCCTTAGAGTTGTATTAACGATGTTACCGCTCTATCGCGGGGCACGGCGCAAGGACTTTACCGAGCGGCAGGATGGCGGAACTATACGCCAAGGTGCGACCGCGCGCGATCCTATCAATAGCGCACAACATCGACGGCGAGGCGAGAGGGCAAGGAACGACATGTTTGGCGGCATTGAGCGGGCTGTTCTCGTCCGACATGGCGATCGACCTCGGGACCGCCAACACGCTCATCTACATCAAGGGCAAGGGCATCGTGCTGAACGAGCCCTCGGTCGTCGCCTACCACGTCAAGGACGGCAAGAAGCGGGTGCTCGCGGTCGGCGAGGACGCCAAGCTGATGCTGGGCCGCACGCCCGGACTCGATCCAGGCGATCCGGCCGATGCGCGACGGGCGTCATCGCCGACTTCGACGTCGCCGAGGAGATGATCAAGTACTTCATCCGCAAGGTGCACGCGCCGCGGCGGCTGGGCGCAAGCCCAAGATCCTCGTCTGCGTGCCCCACGGCGCCACCCCGGTCGAGAAGCGCGCGATCCGCGAGAGCGTGATGGCGGCGGGCGCGCGCAAGGCGGGGCTGATCTCCGAGCCGATCGCGGCGGCGATCGGCGCGGGGATGCCCATCGCCGACCCCACCGGCAACATGGTCGTCGACATCGGCGGCGGCACCACCGAGGTCGCGGTGCTGTCGCTCGGCGACGTGGTCTATGCCCGCAGCGTCCGCGTCGGCGGCGACCGGATGGACGAGGCGATCATCAACTACCTGCGCCGGCAGCATAACCTCCTGGTCGGCGAATCGACGGCCGAGCGGATCAAGACTCGAGATCGGCACGGCGCGGATGCCCGACGACGGGCGCGGCGCGCGGATGGAGGTGCGCGGGCGCGACCTCCTGAACGGCGTGCCGAAGGAGATGGAGATCAGCCAGGCGCAGATCGCCGAGGCGCTGGCCGAGACGGTGCAGACGATCGTCGAGGCGGTGATGGCGGCGCTGGAGCAGACGCCGCCCGACCTCGCCGCCGACATCGTCGACCGCGGCGTGATGCTGACCGGCGGCGGCGCGCTGCTGGGCGATCTCGACCTGGCGCTGCGCGAGCAGACGGGGCTCGCGATCACGGTGGCCGAGGACTCGCTCAACTGCGTCGCGCTCGGCACCGGCAAGTCGCTGGAGTTTGAAACACAGCTCGCGCATGTGATAGACTACGGCAACTGAGGCGGGCGAAAGACCCGTCCGGGGCGCGGGTCGCGATCGGCCCGCCCAGAGGCATCGAATCAGCGTGGCGTTCCGGAGCGACTCACAACCCGACTATCTCCGCGGCGTCCGCCGGGTGGTGATCGCCGTGGTCGCGGCGGTGCTGGTCGTCGCTTTTCCTGATCTGGCGCATCGACAACGCGCGCGTGGAGCAGCTCCGGGTCAGCATGGTCGACCGCTTCGTGCCGAGCTTCGGCTGGACGCTGAGGCCCGTCTCGCAGACGGCGCGGATGCTCGCGGACCTCCGCGCCTACAGCCGGGTCTATGAGCAGAACGCCGAGCTCCGCCGCGAGCTGCAGCGGATGCAGGGCTGGCGCGAGGCGGCGCTGCAGCTCGAGCAGAAGAACGCCCGGCTGCTGGCGCTCAACAACGTGCGGCTCAACCCGCGGCTGACCTTCGTCACCGGCGAGGTGATGGCCGACACCGGCAGCCCCTTCCGCCGCTCGGCCATGGTGAACGTGGGGCGGATCGACGGGGTGACCGACGGCTCGGCGGCGATGGACGGCTCGGGCCTGGTCGGGCGCATCGCCGGCGTGGGCGACGCGGTCGTCGCGGGTCGATCCTGCTCACCGACGCGTCGAGCCGGGTTCCGGCGGTGGTGCGCCCTCGGGGCAGCGCGCCATCGTCACCGGCGACAACGGACAGGCGCCGGCGCTGGATTTCGTCGACCAGGGCGCCGAGCTCAGGCCCGGCGACCGGGTGGTGAGCTCGGGCGACGGCGGGCTCTATCCGCCGGACATCCTGATCGGCCGGGTGGCGGTCGGTGCGGACGGGCGGCAGCGGGTGCGGCTGGCCGCCGACTACCGGCGGCTCGACTTCGTGCGGGTGCTGCGGCGCCACCTCGCTGGCGCCGATCGACGGGCCGGTGGAGCTGATCGGGCCGGTGCTGGCCGCCGATCCCGCCGCCGTGACGCCGGAGGCCGGGGAATGAGCCGGCCGCGCGCCCTGCCCCCGCTCGTGGAGACGGCGCTCTTTCTCGGCCTCGGGCTCGTCGCGGTGCAGGCGGCGCTGATCCCGCTCGGGCCGGGCGGCGCGCTGGTGGCGCCGGACCTGCTCTACGGTCTCGTGATCGCCTGGGTGATCCGCGCGCCCGGCGAGCGCGCCGCTCTGGGCGGTGGTGGCGCTCGGCCTCTTCGCCGACGTGATGCTGTCGCGGCCGCTGGGGCTCGGGGCGCTCGGGCTGGTGCTGGCGTCCGAGTGGTTCCGGCCGCGGCCGCGGCGCTTCGCGGCGTGCCGTTCCTGGTCGAGTGGCTGGCGGCGTCGGCGGTCTTCGCGGTGATGCTCGCCGGGATGGAGCTCGCGCTGGCGCTGGTCTTCGCCGACGCGCCGCGGACTCGGCCGCGATGCTGCGCTACGGCATCGCCACGGCGCTGGCCTATCCGCTCGTCGTGCTCGGGCTGACCTGGTGCCTCGGCCTGCGGGCGACGCGGAGCCCGGCGGCGGAGCGTTCCATGGGGCGGCCCAGATGAAGACAGCGCGGCGAACGAGCCGGCGCCGCGGATCACCCGGCGGGGGCTGATGCTGCTGGGGCTGCAGGCGGGCGTGGTCGGCGCGCTCGGCTGGCGGATGCGCGAGCTGCAGATCGTGCAGAACGAGCAGTACGCGCTGCTCGCCGAGGAGAACCGCGTCAACATCCGGCTGATCCCGCCGGCGCGCGGCCTGCATCTTCGACCGCGACCGGGCGGCTGCTGGCGGGCAACCGGCAGAACTATCGCATCGTCATGGTGCGCGAGCAGGCGCGGGACCCCGAGGAGGTGCTGGCGCGGCTGGCCACCATCATCCCGCTGCCGGACGACGTGCAGGAGCGGGCGCTGGCCGAGATGGCCGACCGCAGCGCCTTCGTGCCGGTGGTGATGGTCGAGCACCTGACCTGGGACGACGTGGTGCGGGTGTCGGCCAACGCGCCGGTGCTGCCCGGGGTCGCTGCCGGAGGTGGGGCTGAGCCGCTACTATCCCGACGGGCCGAGCACCGAGCCACGTGGTCGGCTACGTCGGGCCGGTGTCGGAGAGCGACCTCGCGAAGCTCGAGGATCCCGATCCGGTGCTGCAGATCCCGCGCTTCCAGATCGGCAAGACCGGCGTCGAGAACAAGCTCGAGGCCGAGCTGCGCGGCGAGGCGGGCACGCAGCGGATCGAGGTCAGCGCCGCGGGGCGGGTGATGCGCGAGCTCGGGCGGGTCGAGGGGACGCCGGGCAAGGACCTGCAGCTGACGATCGACCTCGGGCTGCAGACCTACGCCATGCGGCGCATGGCCGGGGAGAGCGCGGCGGCCGTGGTCATCGACGTGACCAACGGCGACATCGTGGCGATGGCCTCGGCGCCGGGGTTCGAGCCCAACAGCTTCGTCTTCGGCATCCGGTCGGGCGAGTGGAACGCGCTCCTCAACGACGACTACCGCCCGCTCGCCAACAAGACGATCACCGGCACCTACCCGCCCGGGCTCGACCTTCAAGATGGTGCATGGCGCTGGCGGCGCTCGATGGCGGGCGTGGTGAGCCCGGGGGACGGCGTCGGCTGCCCGGGCTTCACCTATCTCGGCGGCCGGCGGTTCCACTGCTGGAAGGCGCGGCGGGCACGGGCGCGTCGACCTGCGCCGCAGCCTCTCGCAGTCCTGCGACTGCTACTACTACGAGATGGGCCGCCGGCTGGGGCCCGACCGGATCAGCGCCATGGCGCACAAGCTCGGGCTCGGCGTCGCCCACGACCTGCCGATGCCGGCGGTCTCGGCCGGCAACATGCCCGACGCCGCCTGGAAGAAGGCGAAGCGCGACGAGCCCTGGACCGCCGGCGACAGCTTCAACTACGGGATCGGCCAGGGCTTCACCCTGGCCTCGCCGCTGCAGCTCGCGCTGATGACGGCGCGCGTCGCCACCGGCACGGCGGTCAAGCCGCGGATCGTCCGCGCCATCGACGGCGTGCCGGTGCCCGTCGAGACGCCGGAGCCGCTCGGGATCTCGGAGGCGCATCTGCGTACGGTCCGCGAGGGCATGTGGGCGGTCTCGCAGGAGGGCACCGCCGCGCGTTCGCGCATCGTCGACCCGACGATGATCATGGCGGGCAAGACCGGCACCAGCCAGGTGCGCATCATCACCGCCGCCGAGCGCGCCGCCGGCGTCACCCGGAACGAGCAGCTGCCCTGGAACCGGCGCGACCACGCGCTCTTCGTCGGCTACGCGCCCTACGACACGCCGAACTACGCCGTGGCGCAGGTCGTCGAGCACGGCGGCGGCGGGTCGGCGGTGGCGGCACCCATCGCCCGCGACATCCTGCTCTATGCGCTCTGCGGCGGGCTGCCGCCGCTCGAGGCCTATCCCGCCGACCAGCGCAAGGCGATCGAGGAGCAGCGCGCGGCGATGCCCGCCCCGGCGGCCCACGCGGCGCCGGCGGCGGTGCGGGACCGGGCATGAGCTTCTTCGACGCCCCGGCACGCTCCGGCGTCCCCCGCGGCCCGGCAAAGCTCCTGGCGCTCAACTGGCCGCTGGTGCTGCTGCTCACGGCGGTCGCCTGCGGCGGGTTCCTGATGCTCTATCTCGGTGGCGGGCGGATCGGTTCACCCCTGGGCGGAGCCGCAGATGATCCGCTTCGGCGTCGGGCTCATGGGCATGGTGGCGATCGCCATGATCGACATCCGGTTCTGGCGGGCGATGGCGCCGCTGGCCTACGTGGTGTCGCTGCTGCTGCTCGTCGCGGTGGACGTCATGGGCTTCGTCGGCATGGGCGCGCAGCGCTGGATCGAGCTGGGGCCGATCCAGCTGCAGCCCTCGGAGATGATGAAGATCGCCCTCGTGATGGCGCTGGCGGCCTACTACGACTGGCTCGCCGCCGGAGAAGGTGTCGCGGATCTTCTGGGTGGTCCTGCCGCTCCTGCTCATCCTCATGCCGGTGGCGCTGGTGCTGGAGCAGCCCGACCTCGGCACCGCGATCCTGCTCCTCGCCGGCGGCGGGGCGGTGATGTTCCTGGCCGGCGTCAGCCTCTGGTACTTCGGCTTCGCCGTCGTCAGCGTCGTCGGGGTGGTGACGGCGGTGCTGAAGAGCCACGGGACGTCCTGGCAGCTGCTGCACGAGTACCAGTTCAGGCGCATCTTCACCTTCCTCGACCCGGCCGCCGACCCGCTCGGCGCAGGCTATCACATCACCCAGGCCAAGATCGCCATGGGCTCGGGCGGGCTGGGCGGGCGCGGCTACATGCAGGGCACGCAGAGCCGGCTCAACTTCCTGCCCGAGAAGCACACCGACTTCATCTTCACCACGCTGGCCGAGGAGTTCGGCTTCGTCGGCACGGCGGCGCTCCTGACCCTTTATGCGCTGATCGTGGTCTTCTGCATCGCCTCGGCGATCTCGAACCGCGACCGCTTCGGGGCGCTGCTGACCGGCGGCGTCGCCTTCACCTTCCTGCTCGCGTTCTCGATCAACATGGGGATGGTGATGGGGCTGATGCCGGTGGTGGGCGTGCCGCTGCCGCTCGTCTCCTACGGCGGGTCGGCGATGATCGTGCTGCTGGGGGCCTTCGGCCTGGTGCAGAGCGCGCACGTGCACCGGCCGCGCAGCCGGGACTGAGCATGGGCCCGCGCATCCTCTTCTCGGCGCCGGCGGAGCAATGGCCGCTCTGGCGCCCGCATCTCCTCGCCGCCTTCGCCGAGGCGGGGCTGGACGTGGCGCTGACCGACGACCCGGCGGGGGCCTGGACGTTCGACTATGTCGTCTATCAGCCGGGCGGGCCGGTGGCGGACTTCACGCCCTTCACGCGGCTCAAGGCGGTGCTGAGCCTCTGGGCCGGGGTCGAGCGGATCGTGGGCGACCCGACGCTGACGGTGCCGCTCTGCCGCATGGTCGACCCGGGGCTGACGCAGGGAATGGTGGAGTGGGTGACGGCGCACGTGCTGCGCTATCACGTCGGCATGGATGCGCAACTCTGCGGAGCAGGACGGGGTCTGGCGGCACGGGGTGGTGCCGCCGCTGGCGCCGGAGCGGACGGTGGCGGTGCTCGGCCTGGGCGAGCTCGGGCGGGCGGTGGTGGTCGCGCTGGTCGGCCTCGGCTTCGACGTGGTGGGCTGGAGCCGGCGCGAGAAGGAGCTGCCGGGCCTTCGCACCTTCTCCGGCGAGGACGGGCTGTCGGAGGCGCTGGCGGCGGCCGAGATCGTGGTGACGCTGCTGCCGGCGACGCCCGACACCGAGCGGCTGCTGGACGCGCGCCGGCTGGCGGAGCTGCCCCCGGGGGCGCGGCTGATCAACCCCGGGCGTGGCGGGCTGATCGACGACGACGCACTGATCGCGGCGCTGGACGCGGGCACCTGGCGCACGCCACCCTCGATGTCTTCCGCGCGGAGCCGCTGCCGGCGGAGCACCCGTTCTGGGCGCACCC
Organism: uncultured Alphaproteobacteria bacterium; assembly: GCA_963844375.1. Classification (GTDB taxonomy): domain Bacteria; phylum Pseudomonadota; class Alphaproteobacteria; order Rhodobacterales; family Rhodobacteraceae; genus Amaricoccus. Next base: position 19,028 of record CAWJOI010000027.1, read on the forward strand.
GCTGGTCACGGTGACGCCGCACGTGGCGGCCGCGACCCGCCCGGAGACGGCGGCGGGTACGGTGGCCGAGAACGTCCGCCGCGGCGAGGCGGGGGAGCCGTTCCTTTACGTGGTGGACCGCGCCTCGGGCTACTGAGGCGGGCGTCCGTCGCGTGGGGAAGCGCCGGCCTCGGGGAGCCGCAGGGGCTCCCGCTCGGCCGGCGCTGGACGGTCGGCCGCCTTTGCGGCCTCCCTCCGGCGGAAGCGGACTTCGTCCGCTGAGTCAGATTTCTCCCCGCCTGTGGGCGGGGCCCCGCGTCTGCTCGATAGGGTTTCATGCCAGTATGAATGCCAAGGGATCCTGCGACGCGGGTATGGTCCGACGTGACGGTGGGGAGACGGTGAGCCCGTCGCAGGTAGAGAAGCGCGCCGCGGGCGCGACGGTTTGGCACGCGGGCGGCTGACGCGGCGCTTCCGCCAACCGGCGGGGACGGCCGCAAGGCCGGCGCCGGCGGGCGGCAGCTGCACCGGTCAACGGATTCCGACCGAGATTTTACATCAGAGCTTCGGCGGGCGGTCCGGGTCCATGCCCGGTCCGCGCCGCTCGGGCGGGCTGGGCAGCTCCAGGCGGAGCCCGGTGCGGGCAGCGGCGGCGTGGCGCGGGGTTCCGGGCTCGAGGAAGGCGACGTCGAGGGACACGCCCTCGGGGCCGCTGAAGCGGACGGCCTCGGCGATGGCGGCGGCGATGCCGGGGCGGTCGGGCTCCGGCGTGCCGGCGAGGACGAGGAGAAGGCGGGCGGAGGCGTCGGGATAGTGCGCCTCGACCAGGTGGGCCGAGGCGATGCGGTCGGCCATGGCGGCGAGCTTCGGGCCGAGGGCGGAGAGGAGCGCCGACGGCACGGCGGGGCGGGCGAAGCGGCTGGCGCGGGCGGCGGTCTCGGCCGGCGCGTGGCCGGCCATTTCGGCCAGCCAGCCGACGGCCTCGGGGTCGAGGATGGTGGCGGAGGGCGCGCCGAGGTTGAGGGCGAGGCCGGTCGCCTGCCCGGCCAGCAGCGCCACGACGCGGCGGCCGGAGAGGACGGCGAAGGGGGCGGGCTCGCCGAGGAAGTCGGCGAGGCGTTCGTCGCGGTCGAAGGCGAGGACGAAGGGGCCTTCGGCGAGGTCGAGGGTGAGGGGCTGGAAGGGGTCGTCCTTTGCGGGTTGCGCCGCGAGGACGAGGAGGAGCTCGGCGTCGAGGACGCGCTCGTAGAGCCGGAGGCGGGCGGCCGGATCGTCGGGGGCGGCCTCCTGGGCGCGATGGGCGAGGTCGATGGGGGTGTCGGTCATGCCGGGACCATGGCGAGGAGGCGGGCCACGCGGGCGCGGAGCTCGGGGACGAGTTCCGCTTCGAACCAGGGGTTGCGCTTCAGCCATCCGGTGTTGCGCCAGGACGGGTGCGGGAGCGGGATGGTGTCCGGCCCGGCCGCGCGCCAGTCGCGGACGGTGTCGGAGACGGGACGCGCCGGGCCGCGGAGGTGCCAGCGGTGGGCGTAGCCGCCGATGAGGAGGGTGAGGCGGACTGCGGGCATGGCGGCGAGCGCGCGGGCGCGCCAGGTGGCGGCGCAGACGGCGGGGGGCGGCAGGTCGGCGCCTTTCGCGTCGTAGCCGGGGAAGCAGAAGGCCATGGGCAGGACGGCGAAGCGGCTGCGGTCGTAGAAGGTGTCGCGGTCGACGCCGAGCCAGTCGCGGAGCCGGTCGCCGGAGGGGTCGTCGAAGGGGCGGCCGAGCGCGTGCACGCGGGCGCCGGGAGCCTGGCCGCAGAGGAGGATCGGCGCGGTCTCCGAGAGCCAGGGGACGGGACGTGGGGCGTGGGCGGTGGCGGTCAGCGCGAAGCGTCCGGCGCAGAGGCGGCAGGTTCGGATTTCGTCGGTGAGCGCGGCGAGGGTCATGCGCGGCTACGTGCGTCTCCGGGCCGGCAAAGGCAAGCGCACGCTCGCGGCGCGCCTCACGCCGGGGTCGAGAAATCGTCCAGCGCCCCGACCATGTAGTGCACCAGTTCGCCGGTGTCGGTCTCGGAGATCGGCTTGTCGGTGACCTTCCGCCCGCGGTGCATGACGACGATGCGGTCGCAGACGGCGAAGACGTCCGGCAGGGTGTGGGTGATGAGGATGACCGGCACGCCCTGGTCGCGCAGCTTGTGGATGAGCTCGATCACCTTCTGTTGCTCGGGGACGCCGAGGTTGTTGGTGGGCTCGTCCATGATCATCAGCTTCGCGTCCCAGTAGACGGCGCGGGCGATGGCGACCGCCTGGCGCTGGCCGCCGGAGAGGCTCTCGATCGGGTTGGTGAGGGTGGGGAAGTGGATTTCGAGCGCGTCGAGGGCGACGTGGGATTCGGCCAGCATCTTCCGTTCGTCGAGGGTCCGGACGAGGCCGCCGAGGTGGCGGTTCTTCAGCTCGCGGCCGAGGAAGATGTTGGCGCTGACGTCGAGATTGTTGGCGAGTGCCAGGTCCTGGTAGATCGTCTCGACGCCGTGGCTGCGGGCGTCGATGGGGCGGGTGAAGTGGGTGCGCTTGCCCTCCAGCCAGATCTCGCCCTCGTCGGCGGTGTGGACGCCCGAGACGCACTTGATCAGCGTGGACTTGCCGGCGCCGTTGTCGCCGAGGAGGCCCACCACCTCGCCGGGGTGGACGTCGAGGCTGACCGAGCGCACCGCGGTCAGGCCGCCGAAGCGCTTGGTGAGGTCGCGGACCGAAAGGACGGGCTCGCTCATGTGGGCGGCCCCTGCCGGGCGCGGCCGACGATCAGGTCGCGGGACTGGTCGATCAGCACGGCGATGATGACGACGGCGCCCACGACGATGAACTGCCAGAAGGCGTCGACGTTCAGCATGACGAGGCCGGTGGTGAGCACGGCGATGATCAGCGAGCCGATCACCGTGCCGATGATGCTGCCCGCGCCGCCGAAGAGGCTGACGCCGCCGATGATGACCGCGGCGATGGAGGAGAGAAGGAGCGCATCGCCGATCACGGCGGAGCCGGCGCTGAAGCGCAGGGTGGAGAGGAAGCCGGCGATGCCGGCGGTGATGGCGGACAGCATGTAGAGCGCGATGATGCGGCGATCGACCGGGATGCCGGCGCGGCGGGCGGCCTCGAGATTGCCGCCGATGGCGTAGGTGTGCCGGCCGAACTGCGTCTTGCGCAGGACGAACATGGCGATGACGACGACGATGGCGGTGATGATCACCGGGTAGGGCAGGATGCGGTCCATGCGGCGGAGGAGCTCGCCCGAGACCTCGGGCGGGGTCAGCCAGTAGAGGCCGCCGCCCTCGCCGCGCACGAGGTAGACCAGCGCCTCGTTGCCGTAGGCGCGGATGCCGGGCGGCAGGCCGATGACGGTGGTGTTCTCGGCCATGAGCAGCGCGACGCCGCGCACGATGAAGGAGGTGCCGAGGGTGACGATGAAGGCCGGAACCTTCAGCTTGGCGATGATGACGCCGTTGCAGAACCCGATGAAGCCGGCCGTCGCCACCGCCGCCGAGAAGCCGATGACGGCCGAGGGGAAGAGCGGCACGCCTTCGTTGAAGGCCCATCGGATGGCGAGCGCGGAGGTGACCGAGCAGAGGCTCATCACCCAGCCGACCGAGAGGTCGATGCCGGCGCCGATGATGACGAAGGTCTGGCCGAGGCCGAGGAGCAGGATGGGGGTGATGGCGACGAGGATGTTCTGCGAGTTGCGGATGGTCAGGAAGCTGACATCGCCGCCGCTGGCCAGCGGCACGGCGATGACGAAGAAGGCGACCATGAGGCCGAGGAAGGCCCAGGCCCAGAGGTTGCTGAAGGCGAGGATGAACCGCTGCGCCGGTGACCGGCGCGCGGACGGGCTGGGATCGAGAGCGCTCACTCGGTCGCCTTCATGGTCAGACGGGGATGTGAGGGAGCGCCCGGCGGGCGCCCCCGAGGTGCGATCGCGGCGGTCAGCCGCCGGGCACCTGGTAGATGAAGCGCGCGATCTCGGGGTCGGCGATGTTGTCCTTGTCGATGATCGCGAAGCCGGTCTGCACGCGGCTTGCGGCAGGCTGGTGACGCCGGCGGCGTCGGCGACGGCGAACTGCACCGCCATGTAGCCCATGTCGAAGGGCTTCTGCGCCAGCACCAGGCGAGACGACGCCCTGGTTCATCGACTCGATCGCGTCCTTGGTGGCGTCGTAGGCGACGACCTGGACGTGTCCCGCCGAGCCCGGCGTTGATAACCGCCTGGCCAGCTCCCTGGGCGCTGAACACGTTGGTGCCGAAGACGCCCGGCGAGGTCGTGCTCGCGTTCGAGGACGGCGCGCGGTCTGCTGCGTGGCGCGGGCGGCGTCGTCGAGGTTGTAGTCGGGGCCGAGCACGGTGATCTCGGGGAACTCGTTCTTCATCACCTCGGCGAAGCCCTGCTCGCGGCCCCCGACGGAGCTGACGTTGGGGTTGGTGGAGTTGATGTAGACCTTGCCCTTGCCGCCGATCGCCTCGGCGAGGCCGCGGGCCGAGATGCGCCCGCCCTCGACGTTGTCCGAGCCGATGTAGCTGATCGGGAAGGTAACCGGACCGTTCTCGTAGTCGCCGTCGCCGAGGAAGGTGTCGACGGTGATGATCTTGATGCCGGCGTCGACCGCGGCCTGCAGCGGGCCGACCATCTGGTCCTTCTCCACCGGTGCGGTGATGATGTAGTCGAGATCGCCGCGAGCGATCATCGCGTCGAGGATCGGGGTCTGCGCCTCGACGCCCCAAGTCGGCGGGACTTGCGCGACCACCTCGACGCCGAGGTCGGCGGCGGCCTTCTCCACGCCGATCTGCATGACCTGGTAGAAAGGGTCCGTTACGCCGGGCAGGAAGCCGACCTTGAGCTTCTCCTGCGCCGACGCGCCTGCGGCGAGCGCGAGCGCAGCCGCCGTGAGGGCGAACAGCAGTTTCCGGTGCATCAGACTTCTCCTCCCATCTGGTTGTTGCCGCTTCGATGGGCGAGCGGCATTTTCCGAATGCTATCGGGACGCTGACCCGTTCGCAACAGTGTCAGACAGACCGGGTGCAGCCTTCCCGTCGGCGGATTTCCGCTCACGCGGCGGCATGGCCGAATCAAATTCCCGCTTGGCAGCGGGCGGGAAATCGGGCCTCGTCTTGAAGGCGCACAGATCTCCGGCGAAAGGGACGCCCGACAGGAGCGCGGCATCGAGACAGGGTTCGACACATCGTTGCGGGGCAGTTGGCGATGGCACTCGTGGACAGAATTCAACGTCGTAGCGTAGGGTTGGTGACGATCATCAGCCACGGGAACTACGGCAACCGGCTGCAGAACTATGCGATGCAGCGGATCATCACCGATCTGGGTTTCGACTGCACCACGATCCTCAACTCGCCGAAGTTGACCGAGGAAGCGGCCAGTCGAAAAGCGCAGACCGCAAAGCGCTCACAGGTGCGGGCGCTCATGCCGCGGACCACACTCCCGAGCCTGCGGCGGCTCTTCATGGGTGCCGAAGAACGCGAGGCGCTCGACGCCAGGCGCCTGCAGAGCCAGAGGGAACATCGCGGCCGCGCCTTCACCCGCGCGCATATCCGCGAAAGCGACTTCACGATCTATCGCGACACCCCGTCCGCGAACCTGGACGCGATGCACGACCTCTTCGTCGTCGGCAGCGATCAGGTGTGGAACCCGAGCTTCCGGAGGCTCGCCGAGGTCGATTTCCTGACCTTCGCCAGCAAGGAGAAGCGGATCGCTTTCTCGGCGAGCATGGGTGTCTCGGACATCGCCGAGGAGCACCGCGCCTTCTATCGCGAGCGGCTGAGCGAATTCGCGCACATCTCGGTGCGGGAGGAAGCGGCGGCCGAGGTGGTACGCGCGCTGACCGGCCGCACCGTGCCGGTGACGGTCGACCCGACGCTGATGCTGCCGGCGGAGGAGTGGAGCACGCTGGCGAAGCGCCACCCGAAGCAGCCGGCTGGCGGGTATGTGGCTACCTACTTCCTCGGACCGCGCCCGGAAGCCTGCCAGCGGCTGATCGACCGCTGCACCGCGCGGCTGGGCCTAAGGTGGTGCATCTGAACGACACCGCCGCGCCGGACATCTTTACCGCCGATCCGGCCGAGTTTCTCGGGTTCCTGCGGGAGGCGCGCTTCGTCTGCACCGAACTCGTTCCACGGGGTGATCTTCGCGACCCTCTTCGGCACCCCTTTCGTCAGCTTCGAGCGTATCTCGAAAACCCCGAGCATGAGTTCGCGGCTCGACACGCTGCTGGCGACCCTCCGGCTCGAGCACCGCAGGTTCCGCGACGAGCCCGGCGACGCGGAACTCGACAAGCTCCTCGAGCCCGACTTCGACCATGTTCCGAAGATCCTCGAATTCAAGACGGCGCAGGCCCACGAATACCTGATGCGCGCATCGGGACAGGGCGATCAGGCGGCCGAGACGAAGGAACTCGCCCTCCCGACGCAGCGGTAGCGCTGCCCCCATCCCGGCAGGGAGTGGCTCCACGCCGCGGGTCCGGTGCCGAGTTTCCGGTCGGACACACCTTCATCGACGGGCGAGGATGTTGAACACGGTCGAGGCGCCGGCGATCACGATGAAGACGCGCGCGATGTGGTGGCAGACCACGAACGCGACCTCGATCTCGAGCGACAGCGCCACGAGGCTCATCTCGGCGAGACCGCCCGGGGAGTATGCGAGGAGGAGAGCCTCCACGGGGTCGCCGGTGAGCGCGTGGACCGCGCAGGCGAATACGAACGTGAGCGCGAGAAGGAGCGCCGTGGCGCCAAGCGAGAGCGCGAGCACGCGAAGGACGAGACTAGGGGAAACGCCCGCGAAACGGCAGCCGACGGTGGCGCCGATCACGAGCTGAGCAATCGAAAGCGGGATCGTGGGCAGGATAAAGCCGGAGAGGCCGGTGGCGTGCAGCGCCGCGCTCGCGAGCATCGGCCCGATGAGCCAGGGCGCGGGGAAGCGGAGGAGAAGGCCGAGGCCGGCCCCTACCCCGGCCGCGACGGCAAACCAGCCGAGGCCGGGGAGGTCAAGCGCCGCCAACGGCACGTAGGTCTGGCCGCCGCGGCCGAGGTCGAGGCCGAAAACTGCCTCGATCAGGAAGGGCAGGCAGAGGACGACGAGGAAGATGCGCGCGGCATGGATGAGCGCAATCATGGTGACGTCGCCGCCGCGGACGGCGCCGAGCTCGACCATGTCGACGACGCCGCCTGGCATGCCCGCGAAGAAGGCGGTGGGCCGGTCGAAGCGGGCGACGTGGCGGAAGTAGTGATAGCAGGCGGCGCCCGCGGCGCAGATGAAGGCGACGAGGCCGGCGAGGGAGACGAGCCAGCCGCTGGCGTTGCCCAGCACCTCCGCCGTGAACCCGGTGCCGAGCATGGCGCCGATGATCGCAAGCATGGGCACGCGCGCGACGGCGGGCATGGCGAGCGGGAGGCCGGCGATGGCGCCGAGTCCCGTCGCGGCCATGGCCCCGAGGAGCCAGGCGAGGGGCATGTGGAGGTGCCACATGCCCCATCCCCCGACGGCAGCTATGAGGAGCGTCAGGACAGGGCGCATGTGGCCAGTCACGGGAAAGAGGATCGCCTTCAGGGTTGGGGTCGTTTCCACGCCGCAGAGTGGCCGGCGGGTTTGGATCGGCGGCGTCAGTCCACGTGGAAGACCTCGTCCGCGGTAGCCCACCAGTCGCCTTCGGCGCGGGTGTCGAGGGGCTGCTGCAGGGGCATGTTGATCGACCACCATTTCTGGGTGTGCGGGTCGGCGGCCATCCTGGCGCTGTCAGCCGCGAAGTCGGTGCCGTGGTACTCGAAGTAGGCGAAGAGCAGGTTCTCCGGCTGGCGGAGGAAGATCGAGTAGTTGCGGATGTTGCAGTCGGCGATCTTGGCCAGCACCTCGGGCCAGACGGCTGCGTGCAGCTTCTTGTACTCCTCGATGCCCTCGGGGCGGATGCCGAGGACGAGGCCCATGCGCTTCATTGGCGGATCTCCCTGGTGAATTCCTGCACGCTCATGCGTTTCACGGCGTCCCAGTCCCAGTCGATGCCGAGGCCGGGGTCGTCCGGTGCGTAGGCGTGGCCGTCCTTGATTGTCATGCGCTTGCCGGTGAGGTCGTCAAGCTGGGGGATGTACTCCACGTACTTGCCGTTCTGCACGGCGCAGACGAGGGAGACGTGCAACTCCATGAGGAAGTGCGGGCAGATGGGCATGTCGAAGGCCTCCGCCGCATGCGCCACCTTGAGCCAGGGGGTGATACCGCCGATGCGGCCCACGTCGACCTGCACGATCGAGCAGCCGCCCCGCGCCATGTATTCGCGGAAATGCCGGATGGAGTAGAGGGACTTGCCGACGGCGATGGGGGTGGAGGTGCGGGCGTTCATGCGGACGTGGCCGTCGATGTCGTCGGCGGCGATGGGCTCCTCGATCCAGGCGAGATCGAGCTCGCGCAGGCGGTCGGCGCGGCGGATGGCCTCGTCGAGGGTGAAGCCCTGGTTGGCGTCGGTCATGATCTCGTAGCCGTCGCCCACCGCCTGGCGCACGGCGGAGAGGCGGGCGTGGTCTTCCGACCCGTGCGGGCGGCCGATCTTGACCTTGGAGCCGGTGAAGCCCCTGGCCTTCGCCTCCACGGCGTCGTCGACGAGGGCCTGCGTTTCGATGTGCAGCCAGCCGCCCTCGGTGGTGTAGAGCGGGCACTTCTCCCTGGCGCCGCCGGCGAGCTTCCAGAGCGGGAGGTTCTGCTCTGCGGGCGCGCAGGTCCCAGAGGGCGGTGTCGATGGCGGCGAGGGCGATGGCGGTGATGGCGCCGATGGTGGTGGCGTGGGTCATGAACTCGAGCTCATGCCAGATCGCCTCGATCCGGTCGGCGTCGCGGCCGATGATGCGCGGGGCGAGGTGGTCGGCGAGGAGGCGCATGACCGAGGAGCCGCCGGTGCCGATGGTGTAGCTGTAGCCGGTGCCGGTGGCGCCGTCGCTGTCGGTGACGGTGACGATGGGCGTCTCCTGCGAGACGAAGGACTGGATGGCGTCGGTGCGCTTCACCTTGGGGACGAGGTCCACCATGCGGAGGTCGATCTTTTCGATTCGTGCCATGGTGATGCTTTCAAGGGGGTTGGCTGGCTCAGTGACCTGCCGGCCGACAGCTGTTTGCCGGTTCATATCACACCTGCCAAGGCCAAGGCGACCGCTTGGCGGGATCATACCAACGGCCTTCATCCCTGACCGACGGCCCGCGGTTTCGGGTGGAATGGCGCGAAAATCGCCGGGCCTGGCGATTGCGGGGCAAGCCGCTGAAAAGGCTTCGCTTTCCGGGGCTGGAATCCGGCTGGAAGGTGGCTGGAAAGTGGCTTGCCACTTTTTAGGATTCTGGAAGGGTTTCGGCACGAGTTGGGTGCCTGGGCCGTTGGTATCAGTCCAGCCGAAGGACCTTCCCCGGGTTGAGGATGTTCTGCGGGTCGAACGCCCGCTTGACCCGCCGCATCAGCTCCACCGCCTCGCCGTGCTCGGCCTCGAGATACCCGATCTTGCCCATGCCGATCCCGTGCTCGCCGGTGCAGGTGCCGCCCATGGCGAGCGCGCGCTCGACCATGCGGCCGGAGACGCCGTCGGCCCGCGCCGTCTCGCCGGGATCGTTCGGATCGAGCAGGAACGTCACATGGAAGTTGCCGTCGCCGACGTGCCCCACGATCGGCGCCAGCAGCCCCTCGGCCTCGATGTCGGCCCGCGTCGCCAGGATGCACTCCGCCAGCCGCGAGATCGGAACGCACACGTCCGTCGCCCGCGCCTCCGCACCCGGCCGCAGCCCTCGGCACGCCCAGAAGGCGTCGTGCCGCGCCGACCAGAGCTTCGTGCGTTCCTCGGCGCGGGACGCCCAGCGGAAATCCGATCCGCCGTAGTCCTGCGCCAGTCCGCCCACCAGTTCCGCCTGTTCGGCAACCCCGGCCGGGCTGCCGTGGAATTCGAAGAACAGCGTCGGGAGCTCGGCCAGCCCGAGCCCCGAGTACTGGTTGCATGCCCGCACCTGCACCTCGTCGAGAAGCTCGATGCGCGCGATGGGCACGCCGGCCTGGATGGTGGCGATCACCGTGTCCACCGCGCCGCCGAGCGCCTGGAACGAGCAGACGGCAGCCGAGATCGCCTCCGGGATGCCGTAGAGGCGAAGCTGCACTTCGGTGATGATCCCGAGCGTGCCCTCGGAGCCGACGAAGAGCCGCGTGAGATCGTAGCCCGCCGCCGACTTCCGCGCCCGCCCGCCGGTCTTCACGATCTGGCCGTCGGCGGTGACCACGGTCAGCCCCAGCACGTTCTCGCGCATGGTGCCGTAGCGCACCGCGTTGGTGCCGCTCGCCCGCGTCGCCGCCATGCCGCCGATCGAGGCGTCCGCGCCCGGGTCGATGGGAAAGAACAGACCGGTGTCGCGCAGGTGGGCGTTCAGCCGGGTGCGGGTGACGCCCGCCTGCACCCGGGCGTCGAGATCGGCCGCGTTGACCTCGAGGATCGCGTCCATGCCCCCGAGATCGACCGAAATCCCGCCCTGGAGCGCCGCGATGTGGCCCTCGAGCGACGTGCCGGTGCCGAAGGCGATCACCGGAACCCCGTGCCGCGCCGCCGTGCGGACGATCTCGGCCACCTCCTCGGTGGTGCGGGCGAAGGCGACCGCATCCGGCGGATGGCCGGGGAGATAGGTCACGTCCTTGCCGTGCTGCTCGCGCACCGCGGCGGCGGTGGAGATACGCTCGCCAAATCGGGCGCGAAGCTCCGATATCGCCGCGGCAGCATCGCCCCGCGTTTTTCGAACGTCGTCGTCCCGCATCGCCGTCTGGTTCCGCCCCGGAATTTTGAGACACCCGATTGCGAGTATGCGGCCAGGGGCAGGCTTGTCCACTGGTCGCGCCGGAACCGGGCTGATCGAGCGTCAGCCATGCCGCTCGACCAGCCACCTGGCGCACGCGCTCTGACGTGACCCCATTTTCTCCTTCACGATCTGTTGGACTTGATGCTTATCGAAAGGAAGCGCCTCTTGTGCTGCCAACGAATCCAGCCCTGTCCACCACGAGCCGCAGATCAGGAAGATGCAACCCGACTCCGCCGACTGGATCGAACTCGTTGCCTCGCGACCGGCTGGTCGGCGAGTTCTCGCTCTGGTCGGCCGACCTCATCCGGCTGAAGGACGACCTCGACCGTATCCGTCCGCATGCCGACGTCCTGCATGTCGACGTCGCGGACGGGCATTTCGCGCCGTCCTTCCTGTTCTTTCCCGATCTGGTGGCGGCGGTGCGCAAGGCGTCGCCGCTGCCGCTGCACGTGCACCTCATGGTGGCGGATGCGGTGCTTCTGTCCCAGATCGAGCAGTTCGCCGACGCCGGCTGCGACCTTCTTAGCCTCCACCTGGAGAACGAGGGTGTCGCGGACGCGGCGCTCGACCTTCTCGAGCGGCTCGGCATTCCGGCCGGAATGGTGCTCCGGGTCGAGACGCCGGTGGCGGGGGTGGCAAGGTTCCTCCCGCGCCTGCGCTTTCTCACGCTTCTCGGGACCTCGATCGGCGTGAAGGGGCAGGGCCTGAACGAGAGCGCTCCCGCCCGCCTGGCCGAAGCCAAGGCGCTCATCGCGTCCAGCGGGGCCGGGCGGCGCATCGTGCTGGCCGCCGACGGCGGCATCCGCGAGAACACCGTGCCGGTCGCTGCGCGCGGCGGGCGCCGAGACGGTGGTGCTGGGCTCGCTCGCGTTCGGCGCATCCGACCTCGGCCAGCGCATGGCCTGGCTGCACGCGCTCTGAACCCGATGCAGCCGCTCGCCATCGGCCTCGACCTCGGCGGCACCCAGCTCCGCGCCGCGCTCATCGACCCGTCCGGCCGCGTCGAGGGGCGGATCGCGCTCGCAACGGAGGCGCAGGCAGGGCCGGAGGTCGTGGTCGGTCAGATCGTCGAGGCGGTGGCGCGGGTCTCGCGCAGCGTGGACCGCAACCGGATCCGCGGCGTCGGGGTCTCGGCGCCGGGGCCGCTCGACACGGTCAGGGGCGTTGCGCTGGCGCTGCCGACGCTTGCGGGCTTCGTGGACTTTCCGCTCGCCGAGACCCTGGCCAGGCGAACCGGGCTGCCGGTGCGGCTGGAGAACGACGGCATCGCCGCCGTCCTCGCCGAGTGGCGCTTCGGCGCGGGCAGAGGCTGCGACAACGTCGTCTATGTCACGCTCAGCACCGGCATCGGCGGCGGCGTGGTCGTCGACGGGCGCGTGCTGCGCGGCCGCATGGGCATGGCGGGCCATGTCGGGCACATGACCATCGTCCGCGACGGCGCGCCTTGCCCGTGCGGCAACCGGGGATGCTTCGAGGCCTATGCCTCCGGCCCCGCCTTCGCGGCGCGCGCCAGCGCACGCCTCGGCCGGCCAACGGGCGCGGAGGCCGTCTTCGCCGCGGCGACCGGCGGCGACGCGGTTGCCCGGGCGCTCGTCGCCGAGGAGGCCGATCTCATCGGCACGGGCATCGCCAACCTCCTCCACCTCTACAGTCCCCAGGTCGTCGTCCTCGGCGGCGGCTTGTCGACCCAGTTCGACGCGCTCGCGCCGGGGATCGCGGCGCGCCTCGGCGTTTCCGCCATGCCGTCCTTCCGTGACGTGCCGGTCGTTTCCGCTGCCCTTGGCGGCAACGCGGGGCTGGTCGGGGCAGGGATCCTCATCCTCGACCCCGCCGCCTGACGCTCGCCCGGCCCTCGACCGAGTTGCGCGCGCGCAAAGTCTTGCTAGTGTCGCCACAGGGCGCCGCGCGGCGTCTCACGCGGCGTCACCCACGCGAGACGGGTGGCGCAGCCGATTACCAAGAAGACGACCCAAGGGAGGTTAGAACCAATGAAGAAGCTTTTGGCGGGCGCCGCGGCGCTCGGCATCCTCGCCGCTGCGGGCTCCGCCCAGGCGGCCGGCGAGTTCGACGGGGTCACCATCAACGTGCATGACCCAGACCGGCGCCATCCAGGAGCCGCTGCAGCGGCGCGCGCCCGAGTTCGAGGCGCTGACCGGCGCCAAGGTCAACGTGATCGCCGTGCCGTTCTCGGACCTCTACCAGAAGGTGCTGACCGACTGGGCCTCCGGCACCAACTCGGTCGACGCCGCGGTCTTCGCCCCGCAGTGGATGGTCGACTACGTCGCCGGCGGCTACCTCGAGGACCTGACGCCGCGCATCGCCGCCGACCCGGCCATCGAGGAGGACGACGTCGGCGCCTTCTTCCGCGACTTCTCGCAGAAGTACGGCGACAAGACCTACATGATCACCCTCGATGGTGACTTCCACATGATGTACTACCGCCCCGACGTGCTCGAGGCGGCCGGCAAGGAAGTCCCGAAGACCTGGGACGAGTATCTCGACGTCGCCGAGGCGGTGCACGGCCAGGACATGAACGGCGACGGCACGCCCGACTTCGGCTCCTGCATCGCCAAGAAGCGCAACGCCCAGAGCTACTGGTTCGTCACCGACGTCGTCGGCTCGATGACCCAGTCCAAGGGCACCAGCCAGGGCGCCTTCTTCAACACCGCCGACATGACGCCGCTGGTCGACAACGAGGCGTTCCGCAAGGCGCTGAGTTCCTGTCGGAATCGACCAAGTACGGGCCGCCGGACGAGCTCAACCTCGACGTCTCCGACACCCGGCCGCTCTTCGCCTCCGGCCGCTGCGCGCTCAACCTCGACTGGGGCGACGTCGGCACCATCTCGATCGACCCGAACCAGTCGAAGGTGATGGGCAAGTGGGGCGCGGCGATCATGCCCGGCTCCAAGGAGGTGCTGGACTGGGAGACCGGCAAGCTCGTGGCCTGCGACGCCGAGACCTGCCCGCACGCCATCGACGGCGTGAACCACGCGCCCTTCGCGGCCTTCGGCGGCTGGGGCGGCGGGATCAACGCGGCGGCCGACCCGAAGGTGAAGGACGCGGCCTACGCCTACTTCTCCTTCATGACCCAGCCGGCGCAGTCGAACGCCGACGTCACCGTCGGCGGCACCGGGCTTCAACCCCTACCGCGACGTCGCAGCTCTCCTACTCCGACCTCTGGAAGAACGCGGGCATGAGCGAGGAGGAGGCCGAAGGTCTATCTCGGCGCCATCAACGAGAGCATGTCGAGCCCGAACATGATCCTCGACCTGCGCATCCCGCAGAACCAGAAGTACCAGCAGGTCGTGCTCGACGAGGCGATCTCGCGCTACCTCGCCGGCGAGATCGACGCGGAGGCCACGGTCAAGGCGGTCAACGACGGCTGGAACGAGCTCAACGAGGAGATCGGCGTCGACGAGCAGCTCGAGTTCTACCGCGCGACGATCGGCGCCTCGAGCGACAGCTGACCGGACCGGGCGGCGCGGCCTCCCCGCGCCGCCCCTCGTCACGATGGCCGACGCTGACCCACCTCCGAGGCCCCGCCGCACCTGGGGCGAGCGCATCGACCGCCACTCCGGCCGCCTGATGGTGCTGCCGGCGGTGATCGTGATCCTCTGCTTCGCGGTCTTCCCGCTGATCATCTCCGCCTACCTCGCGCTCTCGCGCTTCGCGCTGGCGCCGGGCGGCTTCACGCTGAAGTTCGTGGGCTTCCTCAACTTCAAGAAGCTTCTCACCGGCTCGCAGCAATACCACCTGCTCGGCACCTGGGGTTCGCTCGGGGTGGTCAGCTGGCTGATCCTCGCCCTCGCGGCCGCCGGGTCCTCACCTTCCTCGGCCGCTACTTCGGGTCCGGCCGGGCCACGATCCTCGGCACCATCGGGCGCCTGATCACCGTCTCGGTCGTGTCCGCGCTTGTGCTCGTATCGGTGGTGACCTTCGCGCCCGGCGGCGTTCCGGGAACGCTCGTCAACACCCTCGTCTATGTCGCGGTCGGCGTGAGCCTGCAGTTCGTCCTCGGCCTCGGCCTCGCGCTGCTCTGCGCCCAGCCGATCCGCGGCCGCAATTTCTTCCGCGTGCTCTTCTTCGTGCCGCTGATGGTGACGCCGGTCGGCATCGCCTACGCCTTCCGCATGCTCGCGGACATGCAGAAGGGGCCGTTCGCCCCGCTTCTCCGCACCTTCGGCATCAGCGAATGGTCCTGGGCCACCGAGGCCTGGTCGGCGCGGATGATGGTGATGATCGGCGACACCTGGCAGTGGACGCCCTTCATCTTCATCGTGATGCTGGCCGCGGTCGAGAACCAGCCGCGCGACCAGGTCGAGGCCGCCAAGCTCGACGGCGCCAGCGGCCTGCAGATCTTCCGCGACATCACCTGGCCCGCCATCGCGCCGGTCGCCGCCACCGTCGTGCTGATCCGTCTCATCGAGGCCTTCAAGATCATCGACCTGCCCAACGTGCTCACCGGCGGCGGCCCCGGCCTCGCCACCGAGTCGATGACGCTGCACGCCTTCATCGCCTGGCGCACCCAGGACCTCGGCGGCTCGGCGGCGGTGGGCTACATGCTGCTCTTCGTCTCCACCGTGGTCTGCGTCTCCTTCTTCAACTTCGTCGTCCGCCACACCCGGAGGTTCGAGGCATGACCCCGCGGGACGACCGCCCGTTCCTGACCCGCCTCTTCGAGCCCGCCTCCATCGACGAGCAGGCGCCGGTTGCGCGCGTCCTGACCTACGCGCTGCTCGCCCTCTGGTCGCTGGTGGTGCTCATCCCGCTCTACTGGGTGCTTCATCACCTCGTTCAAAGGGGCGGGCGAGGTCGACAACGGCCCCTTCTACATCCCCTTCGTCGACTTCCAGCCGAACCTGGACGCCTGGCGCTTCATGCTGGTCGAGAACAACACCCTCGGCCCCTACATGAACTCGGTGGTCGTGGCCCTCGGCAGCACCTTCCTCGCGGTCCTGATCGGCTCGCTGGCCGCCTATGCGCTGGTGCGCATCCGCTTCCAGGTCAAGCTCGCGGCCGTGGCGATCTTCCTCCTGCTCCTCGTCGGCGTCATCGTCGCCGTCGTCACCTTCGGCATGGCGTGGCAGCTCGCCGTCACCATCGCCGTGGCGCTCTTCCTCCTCGCGCTGACGACCCTGGCCCGGCGCACCCGGCTTGCGCTCGGCAACAACGACATCGAGTTCTGGATCATCTCGAACCGGATCATGCCGCCCATCGTCGCGGTGCTGCCGATCTACGTGATGTTCCAGCAGGTCGGCCTCCTCGACACCCGCACCGCACTCATCGCCACCTATACCGCCATCAACCTCCCCATCGTCGTCTGGCTGACCCGCGACTTCTTCGCCGGCATCCCCATCGACCTCGAGGAAAGCGCCGAGCTCGACGGCGCCTCGAAGTTCCGCGTCTTCTTCACCATCGCGCTGCCTCTGGTCCGCTCCGGCCTCGTCGCCACCTTCCTCCTCGTCCTCATCCTGGCCTGGAACGAGTACCTGCTGGCGCTCTTCCTCTCCAACGCCAACGCCCAGACCATGCCGGTCCTCGTCTCGGCGCAGAACACCACCCGCGGGCCGCAGTGGTGGAACATGTCGGTGCTGATCGTGGTGATGATCGCCCCCGTGGTCATCATCGCCAGCGTGCTGCAGAAGCATATTGCCCGCGGCCTGCTCGTCGGCGCTGTGAAGGGCTGAGTCGCATGAAGGTCACGCTGTCGAACATCCACAAGTCCTTCGGCGCGGTCGACGTGGTGAAGGGCCTCAACCTCGAGATCGAGGACGGCGAATTCCTCGTGCTGCTCGGCCCCTCGGGCTGCGGCAAGACCACGGCGCTCCGCATGGTGGCGGGCCTCGAGTCGGTCACGTCCGGCCGCATCGCCATCGGTCCGCGCGACGTGACCGACGTGCTGCCCAAGTACCGCGACATCGCCATGGTCTTCCAGTCCTACGCGCTCTACCCGCACATGACGGTGGGCATGAACATCGGCTATCCGCTGAAGCTCCGCGGCACCCCGAAGGCCGAGCTCGCCGCCCAGATCCGCACCGCCGCCGAGAAGGTTCACCTCGAGGACTACCTCGACCGTTACCCCCGCCAGCTCTCCGGCGGCCAGCGCCAGCGCGTGGCGCTCGCCCGCGCCATCGTCCGCCGCCCGTCGGTCTTCCTGATGGACGAGCCGCTCTCCAACCTCGACGCCAAGCTCCGCACCTTCATGCGCGCCGAACTGAAGCGCCTGCAGGGCGATCTCGGCACCACCACCATCTACGTCACCCACGACCAGATCGAAGCGATGACGCTCGCCCACCGCGTCGCGGTGATGAACAAGGGCGTGGTGCAGCAGATCGCCACCCCGCGCGAGATCTACGACCAGCCGGCCAACCTGTTCGTCGCGGGCTTCATCGGCGCGCCGCCGATGAACACGCTGGAGGGCTCCATCGCCGACGGCGCTTTTGTCGTCCCCGAGGGCCGTGTCGCCGTCGGCGCCTTCGCCCCGCGCTCCAGCGCGATCTTCGGCTTCCGCCCCGAGGACGCGCGGATCGTCGACCCTGCGGCCGGGGACCTCAAGGCCACGGTCTACGCTCACGAGCTGACGGGCAACGAGACCGTCGTAACCTGCCAACTCGGCAAGGCGCAGGTCCTGGTGAAGACCGACAAGAACTTCGATCTGCCGCCCGACGCCGCCATCGGCCTCGTCATCGACCGCTCCAAGCTCTGCGTGTTCGACGCAGGAACCGGCGACCGGATTGCGCCCGATGCCTAGCGCGCTATTCTCACCCACGATAGGCGCATCGGCGTGAAGGTACCTACCGTCGAGCTACACCAGCACCGGCGACACCGGATTTTGCGGCTCCTCAGCGCCTGGGTTCTAGCGAGGGGAGCGGCTGCGCGGCGGGCCGGGTGGCCGGCGGCGGGAGCGGCCGCGGCGGGCGCCGGTTCAGAGATCAATGCGCCGTCCGGAACGACCGGAGCCACGAGCGAATCGAACGCGGCGGTGAAACCCGAGAGCGAAAGGTCGAGCACCACCGGTTCCTCGGGACGGCCAACGGAAATTAGTGTGATGCTGCCACCCTTTCCACGCTTCAGCTGATCCACGGTCGGCTTGGCGAGGCCGAACCGGGAGAAGCAGCCTACCTGACTGCACCAGGCGAACGGATACTGCCGCTGCTCGCCGCCGTCGACCTGCATCACGACCCCGGTGGTGAGAAGCGTTCCGAGCGGCGTCACCACGGTCGCGCCCGCGTCGGCCTCTGACTGCTCCGGCAGCTTGAGGATGCTTACCTCGGCGACCGGGTTCTTCGCCTGGTCCACCGCGAGCTGGTACATGAAGCAGTCGTTTCCGTCGGGGGCGCAACGCACCTGCCAGTCGCCGAAGGTGTCCTTGACGATCTCCATGACTTCGGGCTGGGCCGGCGCGCCGGCCTCCGGCACCACGGCTCCAGCCGCAGGGGCCTCCGCCGGCGCATCCGCGGCGGGAGCATCGGCCGCCGGAGCCTCCGCCGCCGGCGCGTCCGTTGCGGGGGCCAGGGGGGCGAGGGCCTCCTGGGCCGCGAGGGGAGCGGCCAGCGCCAGTCCGAGGGCGGCCAGAATGAGGCAGGGTCGGATCGGTTGCATGGGCGGCTCGTATCCACTTGGGTTTGTGTCCCGGGGGATTGTCACTCCGCAGAGCGGCTGTCAACGCCCGAGACGGGTGGCACGCAAGAGATCGCGCCCAAGTGAAAAGGGCACCCGAAGGGCACCCTTTTCCTCGCTTTCGCGACTTCCCTGTCGGACTAGGCCGAACGATGCGCGGAAGCTACGACGGATGAGAAACCAGGTCAAGCAGGACCCGCAAGTGCATTTTGCAACAACGTGAAAAGGGAAAAGTACCGCGGAGTTATCTCCGCGGCCCAAGGTGAAAGGTGAGGAAAACACATGCCCTGAACCC
>CAWJOI010000028.1:0-163551 GCA_963844375.1 uncultured Alphaproteobacteria bacterium
TCATGTTCTCGGCGACGTTCATGTGCGGGTAGAGCGCGTAGGACTGGAACACCATGGCGATGTCGCGGTCCTTGGGCGCCAGGTCGTTGACCACCGTGCCGCCGATGCGGATCGTGCCGGCGGTGATCTCCTCCAGCCCGGCGATCATCCGCAGCAGCGTGGACTTGCCGCAGCCCGGAGGGGCCGACCAGCACGATGAACTCGCCGTCCTCGATCGCGAGGTCGACGCCGTGCAGCACCGGCACGGCGCCGTAGGCCTTGCGGACGGCGCGATGTCGATCGACGCCATGGCGACTCAGCCCTTGACCGCGCCGGCCGTCAGGCCCTGGACGAGATAGCGCTGGATGAAGACGAAGAACAGGCAGGCCGGGATCAGCGCCAGCACGCCCGCCGCCATCATCTGCCCGAAATCGACCGAGAATTTCCAGACGAAGGAGAGCAGGCCGACCGGAAAGGTCGCCTGCTCGTTGCCGGAGATCAGCATCAGCGCGAAGAGCAGCTCGCTCCAGGCGGCGGTGAAGACGAAGCCGAGCGTCGCGCCGATGCCGGGCAGCGTCAGCGGCAGGACGATCTGGCGGAACGCGCTGAAGCTGCGTGGCGCCGTCGATCATCGCCGCCTCCTCGAGATCCTTCGGGATGCCGTCGAAGAAGGACTGCATCAGGAAGGTGGCGAACGGGACGTTGAAGGCGGAATAGACGATGATCAGCCCGGTCAGGCTGTTGGTCAGGCCGAGCGGCGACAGCATCTTGAAGATCGGCGCGATCAGCATCACCAGCGGGAACATCTGGGTGAGCAGCATCAGCGCGACCGAGACCAGTATTTGCCGCGGAAGGCGAAGCGCGAGAACGCATAGCCGGCGAGCGCCGCGAGCGACGGTGACGATGACGGCGGTCGCGCCGGAGACGATCACGCTGTTCCGGAAGAAGAGCGGGAAGTCGCTGTGCGTCAGCACGAAGCGGAAATGCTCCAAGGTCGTCGCGCGACGGCCACATCCGGATGCCCTCGGAATAGAGCAGGTCGTTCGGCGTGACCGAGACCTTCAGCAGCCAGAAGAGCGGGAACAGCGCGAAGACGATGAAGGCAGAGGATCGCCAGGCGGTGCAGCGACGGTGCCGAGGACGACGTGTCGTGTTCATCTGTCAGTCCCAATCGCTCGCTGCAGCAGCGCTGGCGCAGCACGACGATCAGCAGCGAATAGGCGAGCAGCAGGACCAGCAGCACCAGCGCGATCGCCGAGGCGTAGCCGAAATCGAGCGCCGGAAGGCCTGGGTGAAGATGTAGCTCGCGACGATCTGGGTGCGGTCGGCCGGGCCGCCATTGGTCATCACGATGATCAGGTCGGCGAAATTGGCGATCCAGACGGTGCGCAGCAGCAGCGTGATCGCGATGGTCGGCGCGAGGAACGGCAGCGTGATCGACGGAAGTGCTGCAACGGCGCCGGCGCCGTCGATCGACGCCGCCTCGTAGAGGTCGCGCGGGATCGACTGCAGCGCGGCCAGCAGCGTGATCGCGAAGAAGGGGATGCCCTACCAGACATTGGCGACGATCGGCCCCCACATGGCGAGGTGCGGATCGGAGAGGATGTTGTCCGGCGCGTCGAGGAGGCCGAGCGCGAAAAGCCAGTGCGGCAGCGGCCCGACGACCGGGTTGAACAGCCAGGCCCAGTTGAGGCCGGTCAGGAAGGTCGGCACCGCCCAGGGCAGGAACACCAGCGCCTGCGCGATGCGCGCTGCCGGGGAAGGGCCGGTCGAGCAGGAGCGCCAGGATCAGGCCGAGGAGGAACTGCAGGAAGACGGACGCGCCGGTCCACCACAGCGTGTTGCGAAGCGCGCGGAAGAAATTGTCGTCGCTCCAGAGCGCGCGGAAATGGTCGAGGCCGACGAAGCCGCCGCTGAACGGGTTGAGCAGCTGCACGTCGCGGAAGGCATAGGAGAGGCCGAGCACCAGCGGCACCAGCATGACCGCGACGATCAGGATCAGCGCCGGCGCGGAGTAGAGATATGGCTCGCATGGCGCGTCGAGCCGAGCCGCCAGCGGGCGGCGGCGCGATCCGTGAGCAGGGCGCAGGCGACGCTCGCTGTGCCGCACTGACCTCCATCGAGCGCCTCAGCTGCGCCTGCAGGAGCGACGGGAGGCGCGCGCGATGCGGCTGCCCGATCTCGCGGTCCACTGCTACTTGCTGGCCAGGAACTTCTGCTGCGCCTTGGTCAGGTAGTCGGCCCATTCCTTGGCGAGCTCCTCCGGCGTGCTGTCGCCGAGCAGGGCTTCCTGGCTGGTCGTGAGACCAGCGAATCCTTGAAGAAGGCGAACTCCTCCAGATAGGTCGGCATGACCGTCGGCTGCACGTTCGTGTCCGCCGAGTTCCTCGAACCAGCCCTTGAACTGCTGGCTCGGCATAGAACGGGTCGTTCTCGGCCGCCTTGTAGATCGGCAGCGCGCCGATGCGCTTGTTCCAGGCGACGTTGCCTTCCGGGCCTTCGAGCGTGGCGATCAGCTTCCAGGCCAGGTCCTTGTTCTCGCTGTCGGCGAACATCGCCCAGCCGGCATAGCCGATGGTCGGGAAGGTCTTGCCGGCCGGGCCCTTCGGCATGGTCGTGACGGCGAAGTCCTCGGGCTTCATGCGCTCGGCGATGGCGATCAGCGCGTCGGGGTCCTGGTCGAGCATCGCGCAGGTGCCGGAATAGAAGCCGGCGACGATCTCGTTGAAGCCCCAGTTGACGCTGTCCTTCGGCGCCAGGCCGTCCTTGTAGAGGTCGAGAACCAGGTGAGCCCTCGACCCAGCCCGATCGGTGAAGGTCGAGGTGCCGTCGTCGTTGAAGAAGCGTTGTCGAGCCGGCCATGGTGGCGCCGAACATCACCCAGCCGTTGAGGCCGCCCGGCCCGCCGCGCAGGCAGTAGCCGTATTTGCCCGGCAGCTTGGAGACCTTCTCGGCGGCGGCGCGGAACTCGTCCAGCGTCTTCGGCGGCTCGGCGACGCCGGCCTCCTCGAACAGCTTCTTGTTGTAGAACATCGCCCGCAGATAGAAGCCGTAGGGGAGCATGTAGGCGGTGTTGTCGACGTCGCGGCCGAATTCCAGCGCCCGGTCGTTCAGGCCCGCCGGTGTGCTCCCATTCTCGAGATAGGGCTCGAGGTTTTCGAGCGAGCCGTTCTTGGCATAGAGCGCCAGCCAGGTGTCGGGCATCTCCACGACGTCGGGCAGTCTCGCCGGCCGACACCATGGTGGCGAATTTCTCGAACGCCTCGCCCCAGGGCAGCGAGATGATCTCGACCTTGGCGCCCGGGATTGGCCGCCTCGAACTTGGCCGACGATCGACTTCAGCGTCTCGGTGCGCTCCGGGCTGGTGATCACCTCGACCAGCTTCAGCGTCGTGTCGGCGAGCGCCGCGTCCGACAGCAGCGCGCTGGCGATGCGGCGATAAGAAGCTTCTTCATTCGCGTTCCCTTCCTGTCTGGTTGCTTCTTGTCTTTTCGTCGGAGCGGCGTCGATCGCCGCTTCCAGATCACTCCACAGCGCCTCGGTGCCTTCCAGGCCGATATGGAGGCGCACCGAGCGCGGCTGACGCCGAACGCGATCGCGGAATTGGGCTGGGCCTTCTGCTGCAGCACGACTTCGCCGGGCACGATCAGGCTCTCGTGGCCGCCCCAGCTCACGCCGAGCTTGAACAGGCGTGAGCGCGTCGGCAGAAGGCGCGGATGTCGATGCCCGTCGCGGAACTCGAACGAGAACAGGCCCGACGTGCCGCTGAGCCCCGGCGGGCAGCGGCTGGCGAGGCCGGGATGGTAGACCCGCGTCGACCGTCGGGTGCGCCTGCAGGCGCCGTGCGATGTCGAGCGCCGGCGGCTGATGCTCGCGCATGCGGACCGGCAGCGTGCGCAAGCCGCGGAGCAAGCAGCCAGGCATCGAACGGCGACAGCTTGCCGCCGAGATAGGGATAGGCTCTCGCGCGCGGAGCGGCCGATCAGCTCGTTCGAGCCGGCGACGACGCCGGCCACGACGTCGCAGTGGCCGCCGAGATATTTGGAGGCGGAGTGGACGACGAGGTCGACGCCGAGCGCGATCGGGTTCTGGAAGACCGGGGTGGCCCAGCTGTTGTCGATGATGGTGAGGGTGCCATGCGCGCTTGGCGAGCGCGGCGAGCGCCGCGAGGTCATGCGCCTCGAACATCCAGCTGGTCGGGCTTTCCATGTAGAAGAGCTGCGCGCCGGGCAGCGTCGCCTCGACCGCCGCCTGGTCGCGCGCCGTCGACATAGTCGACCTCGATGCCGCATGCGCTTCAGCAGCGTCTCGAAGAAGCGGAAGGCGTCCGGGATAGACGATGCTCGACCGCGACGATGCGGTCGCCCGGGCTCGACGAAGGTCAGCACCGACGACGAGATCGCCGACATGCCGCTGGCGAAGCCGAGCGCGTCCTCGGCGCCTTCGAGCTTCGCCAGCTTCTCCTCGAACATGCGCACGGTCGGATTGAGGCCGCGCGAGTAGGTCGGCCGCACTTTCTCGCCGCGATAGGTCGCACCATCTCGTCATAGCTCGGAGAAGGTGAAGAGCGAGGTCTGCACGATCGGCGGCACCACCGCGTCGAAGGCGTGCGCCGGGTCGTGGGTCACCATGAGGCGCGCGGCCTCGACCGGATCGGGACGGTGGGTGAAGGGGGTGGTCATAGGCTATGTCCGTGATGTCTTCCTCGACGATATCGAGGATCGCGGGGGTGCGCACGGTGGCGCCTGCGCACGCTCAAACTGCGGCAAAAGAGGATCGTCCAGAACGACTTCGGCTATGCCGTTCACGCGCAGGCGCTTCGGCTTTTCCTCCATGGCTATGAAAAGCAGGCCGACGTGCGGATTGGCCCGGATATCGCAGAGGCTCTTGAACATCCCATTTCCGTCGTATTCGGGAAACACGACCAGGTCCGACGCTATCACCTGCACGAGGCCCGGGTCGCCGCCCTCGAAGGAGCAGTCAGGCTGGCCCTCCGCATCCGTGGTCGCGAGGAAGAAGAAGCGGAGGGAGGCAATGAGCGCAGCATCTTCGTCCGTGAAGGCGGACGGGCGAAAACGCTTTGCAAGCCGGTGGGAATTGCGGCCTTCAAGCGATCGGCGACCATGTGGTGCAGGGCCGGGCCGGGCATGCCGACACCTCACTGCGGTGGCGGTTCGAAATGGTCTGCTGTGACCGCAGGCCCCTGCTGAAGGGTTGCAGTGCTTCTTCAATCTGCGGGATGGATCGCTGATCCTGAAGCCGTCCACGGAAAGGGAGGGCAATGCCCTGTGGGCCTTCTGCCCTGTAGGCCGTCAGCGGTTTCTGGCCGGCATCAATGCTGGGCGGCACTTGGCCGCAGCAGCCGGAGACCGTTTCTCGCGCACTGGAGAGTACGACATCCGTCCGGCTCTATCGGCTCGACGTTGCGGCAATGGCGGAGCGAGCTCGGATCGACCCGGCTGCCTTCGGGTTCGTGAACGTCACTACACCATGCATCGGTCTGCCCAGCTGCGAAGGCTATGTCTTCTGGGACGGGCTCCATCCGACCACTGCTGCCCATGCTCGCTTGGCGGAGGCCGCATTGTCAGTTCTGCGGGAGCCTCGGGAGCCACTGGCCGGGTCACATCGTTGATGTGGGCAACAGCAGCACAAGGTCGAAATCGAATGAGCGAGAATATCGAAGCCGCCCTCCGCCTCCCGTTCGACAACACCTACGCGCGGCTGCCCACCCGATTCTACGCGCGCATCGAGGCCACGCCTGTCGCAAGACCCCGGCTCATAAAGCTGAACAGGCGACTGGCCGTGACGCTGGGGCTCGATCCTGACGACCTCGCCAGCCCAGAAGGGGTGGAGGTGCTCGCCGGCAACCGTGTTCCCGAAGGCGCCGAACCGGTTGCCATGGCTTATGCCGGGCACCAGTTCGGGCATTTCGTGCCGCAGCTCGGCGACGGGCGAGCCCTCCTGCTCGGGGAGGTCGTCGACCGGGACGGCGTACGACGCGACATCCATCTGAAGGGCTCTGGGCGAACGCCGTTCTCGCGCGGCGGCGACGGCCGGGCGGCCCTCGGCCCGGTTCTGCGCGAGTATATCGTCAGCGAAGCGATGGCCGCCCTGGGGATCCCGACCACCCGCGCTCTCGCCGCCGTAACGACCGGCGAGTCCGTTTTCCGCGAGACGGAGCTTCCTGGAGCCGTGCTGGCACGCGTCGCCTCCAGCCACGTCCGGGTTGGAACTTCCAGTATTTCGCCGCGCGGGGCGATGGCGAGGCGGTTCGCCTTCTCGCCGACTATGTCCTGACCCGGAACTACCCGGAGCTTCTTGATACCGAAGAGCCTTATCTCGCGCTCCTCGAAGGTATCGTCGCACGTCAGGCTGAGCTCGTAGCACAATGGCTGCTCGTGGGCTTCATCCATGGCGTGATGAACACCGACAACATGTCGGTAGCAGGTGAGACCATCGACTATGGGCCTTGTGCATTCATGGACGCCTACGACCCGGGTACGGTGTTCAGCTCCATCGACAGGTCCGGTCGCTATGCCTTCGCGAACCAGCCGACGATCGCGCATTGGAACCTCACCCGGCTCGCAGAGACGTTCCTGCCGATCCTCTCGGATCATCCCGAAAAGCCCGGGAGGCAGCGGAGGCGGCCCTCGGAGACTTCGCTCCCCGTTTCGCGGCCGCCTTTCATTCCGGGCTGCGGCGGAAGATCGGCCTTTTCACCGAGCGCGACGACGACGTGAGCCTGATACGCGACCTCCTGGACGGGAATGGCGCAGAACGGCGCTGACTTCACCTTGACCTTCCGGCGGCTGGCCGACGCGGCAGAGGGCCGGGACGAGCCGGTACGCAGCCTCTTCGTCGACCCGACGGCCTTCGATGCCTGGGCCGGCAGATGGCGGGAGCGGCTTGAGGAGGAACCCGAGGACGCCAATACCCGCCGGACCGCGATGCAGGCGGTGAACCCTGCTTTCATTCCGCGCAACCACCAGGTCGAAGCCGCGATCGTGGCCGCCGTTCAGCAGAGTGATTTCGAACCGTCGAGCAACTCCTGAGCGTGCTCGAAAGGCCGTATGAGGACCAGCCGACAGTCGCTCGCTATGCAGAAGCCGCCGGAGCCCCACGAACGGGTGGTTCAGACCTTCTGCGGCACCTGATCGCGGGCGGATCATGCGCGCTTCACTCCATCCGCCATTGCGCCGCGGCTCGCCGCTCCGCCACGGCAGGCGGAGCATCTTCCAAGCTCCTTACCTGATCTGAATCCATTGTGCAGCTCTCTAGGCTTCTTGTCCGTGGCGCCAGCGCAGCAACCGCGCTCCATGACGCATGTGTTCGCCGGTGATGTGATCGGCGCTGACCTCGACGACGAGGATAGGTTTCAACGGCACCGGCACCCGCTCCTCGCCTGACCAGCGGCTCTTGCCGCCCGGCGCGCGACCGGTGAACCCCTGGCCGCCAACGAGCGGCTCTCGCATTCATATCTGCCAACTTCTGAGGGTGGTTGATACCTGGGATCTCTGTGTTTCGCATCTCCGGATTGAGAGCGAGCAAGAATGGAGGGGCCGGGTAGAAGTACTGAACATAGGTGACGGGATGCTCAGGTAACTCAAGGGATACCACCATCTCAAATGGTGGCAGATTGAGTTTGGCCACGAGCGACCACGAGTTTCTTGCGTTAACAACTGGTTGTT
The DNA here is from genome assembly GCA_963844375.1 of uncultured Alphaproteobacteria bacterium. GTDB lineage: Bacteria > Pseudomonadota > Alphaproteobacteria > Rhodobacterales > Rhodobacteraceae > Amaricoccus. The sequence continues at coordinate 7,668 of CAWJOI010000028.1, forward strand.
TTTTTTGCCGACGGCGGCCGCGACGCTTGGACTTGTAGCCAAATGCCAGGCGCGAGCGCTTATAGAGCACTTCTTGAAGCGGGCCTTCCACAGACCGGTTAATCTTTTGCTTGCAGACGGCGCAGGTCGCGTTTGGCAACTCCATTCGGCCATTTAGTCCTTCCGGAACGATGTGTTCGACCGAGCCGTCGTGCTCCTCTGACTGACAATAAATGCAAACATTTGCCGGCGGCAGTTGCGGTCTGGCCAAGCTTCAGCTCCCACGGGACGGAACGCATGCGGCAACCCATCGTGATTTGTTACCTGGGTTGTTACCTTTTGGTGCGCGGCGGTCTTTTGTAACCAGCTAAGCGTTTGATTTTGTTGGTGCCCGGGGGCGGATTTGAACCACCGACACGCGGATTTTCAGTCCGCTGCTCTACCCCTGAGCTACCCGGGCGGGGCGACGGGAGACCGTCGTCTGGCGACGGTGCCTAGGACACCGCAAACGCACTGTCCAGCGGAATTTCCCCGCCCTGGCCGGTCGCGCCCCGCCCTCGCGGCCGCCTGCCATCGCGCACTCACGCGGCCGCGACCTTGCCGTTCGGCTCGAAGCCGGCGTCGCGCATCAGCCGGTCCGAGGCGTCCTCGATGACCGGCTCGATCCGGGCCATGAAGGCGGCGACCGGGAGGCCCGGCTCGATCGGCGGCAGGAACTCGACCACGGCGAGCCCCGGCCTCCGGTAGAGACTCCGCCGGCCCCAGAACACCCCGGCATTGGTGGCCGCCGGCACGCAAGCGACGCCCATCCGGTCGTAGAGGACGCCCGCCCCCACCTTGAACGGCAGCCGCGCCCCCGGCGCCACCCGTGTGCCCTGCGGGTAGATGACCAGTTGCCGCGCCTCACCGGACTCTCCGGCGTGCTCGACCATCGCCTTCATCGCCTTGGATCGGTCGCCGCGCGACACCGGCGTCGAGCCGATGCGCAGCGCATAGAGGCCGAGGATCGGCGCCCAGCGCAGCTCCTTTTTCATGATGAACTTCGCCCGCGGCAGGGCCTCGAAAAGGATGAGGATGTCGAGGAACGACTGGTGCTTGGCCGCGACCAGCACCTCGCCCCGCGGCACCTCGCCCCGCACCTCGACGCGGAGGCCGCAGATCACCCGCAGGCAGAAGAAGACCGCACGGCAGTAGGCCCGGCAGACCGCATAGGCGCCGTCGACCGACCAGAGCGCCAGCGGCGCCCCGAGGATCCCCATGACCGCCATGAGCAGGTAGAGGGTGGCGTCGAAGACCAGCGAACGGATCAGGAGCATCGCCGGCGGCTCCCTCAGGTCCAGCGCCGGAGGCCGCGCCGCGTCGTCGCCCAGGCCGCCGCCCAGGCGATCGCCACGGCCGCCAGCGGCACGAGGACGGGCACCAACCACTGCCAGCCGGCGAGGCCGATGCCCACGAGGAAGAACCCCGACTCGCTCGCCCGCGGCAGGAGGGCGAGCAGCGCCATCCCGACCGCGCTCCCCGCCAGGGCGCCGAGCCCGGCGCGCAGCGTGAGCCGGCGAGCGAAACCCTGGGCGATGAAGCCGTCCTCGGCGCCAACGAGGCGCAGCGTGCGGATGGACTGGGCGTTGGTGGCGAGCGCCCGCTGCGCGGCGAGGACGAGCACTGCCACGAGCGCCAGCGCGCAGAGCGCGAGGCTCGCCAGTGCAAAGCGGCCGAGCCGCTGGGCGGTGGCGACCAGCGGCCAGCGCCAGCCGGCATGGTCGTCATAGACAGCACCCGGCGCCGCCACTCCGAGGCGTTCATCCAGCGCCGCAACGTCGAGGCCGCCGGGGTCGGTCGCCACCTCGATGAGAAGCGGCAGCGGCAGGCTCTCCATGGGGATCTCGGGACCGAGCCACGGTTCGAGCAGCTTTTCCTGCTCGGCGAGGTCGACCATCCGGACCGAGCGAACCCCCGGCGTCTGGCGCAGCACGTCGAGCGCCGCGCGCGCCTGCTCCTCCATTTCGTTCGCTCCCGCGAAGACCTGCAGGGTCGCCGTGTCGCCCGTCTCGCCGCCCCAGGTCGCGGCCAGCCGCCCGGCCGCCAGCGCCAGCGCCACGGCCAGCACCGCGAAGAACGCCAGCACCGCCGCGAGGAACCCGAGCGCCAACGGCGACCAGCCGGCGGGCGGAACGACGCGCAGCGCCACGCCGTCGCCAAGCAGCCGACCGAGCCGTCCCGTCACGCCGCGGCTTCCTCGCCCAGGATCCGGCCATCGTCCAGCCGCAGCACCCGCGCCGCCACCGCGCCGAGCGTCTCGCGCGCGAGGTTTCGCGTCGTGGGTCGCGACCAGAACGGTCTTGCCCATGCGGTTCAACTCGACGAGGAGCGCCATCACGCCCCTGCCGGTCTCCCGGTCGACGTTGCCGGTCGGCTCGTCCACCAGGATCACCTCCGGGCTCAGGATGACCGCCCGCGCCAGCGCCGCCCGCCGCCGCTCGCCGCCGGTAAGCTCCGGCGGCAGCGCCCGCGCCCGATGGCCAAGCTCCACCCACGCGAGCAGCGCCTCGATGTCATCGGCCCGATCCGCCGGCGCCACCCCGCTCACGCTCAGCGGCAGGGCCACGTTCTCGTCGAGCGGCAGGTGGTCGAGAAGGCCGCAGTCCTGCTGCACCACCCCCACCGTTCGGCGCAGGCCTGCAATCGCATTGCGATCACGCGCCCGGATTGCGCGGCCGAAATGCCGCACCTTCCCCGACGTCGGCGCCAGGTCGAGATAGCACAGGCGCAGGAACGTCGTCTTGCCGGCGCCCGAAGGACCTACGAGGAAATGGAACGAACCCGGGGTCAGGGACCACGTCACGTCGCGCAGGACGGGCGTCCGGCCATAGCTGAAGCCCGCCTCCTCGAATTCGATCACCGGGTCCTCTCCGTCGCCTGCCGCGCGAGTTATACAGACGCCACGGGCCGGCGCAACGCCCGCAGCTTGGAATGCCGGGATGCCGCCGCTAGAACGAGTGCACCCGATTCGGCCGCTCCGGCCGGCCTTCGGCTTGAGGTGACGATGCGCCTGAACTGCCCGAACTGCGGCGCCGAATACGAAGTCTCCGACGGCATGATCCCGTCCGACGGCCGGCACGTCCAGTGCACCGCCTGCCACACCCGCTGGTTCGTGCGCGGCGTGCCCGGCACCGGCCTGACCGAGGACCAGATCCTGCGCCGGCTCGAGACCTGGTCCCCCGGCCTCCGCCCCGTCGCCGTCCCCGATCCCGCGCGCGCCGCCCCCGAACCGGCGCCCCGCGCTGCCGCCCCCGAACTCCCGCCCGACTCGCCGGTCGTCGTGCAGCTGAAGCCGCCGCGAGCGGCGCCGGCCAAGCCCGCCGACCGCCCCGCCGTCGCCCAGCCCGGCCCGCTGGCGGAACCCGCCGCCCCCGCGCCGCTGGCAGCCACGCGTCCCGCCACCCGGCTCGACCTCGGCGAGCCCGCGCCCGCGGCCGCCGAGCCGCCCTCGCGAAGCCGCTTCGGCCGCGGCCTTCTCCTTGCGCTTGCGCTCTGCCTCATCGCCCTCGGCGCCTACGTCTACCGCGACGCCATCGTCGCCCGCGTCCCGGCGGCCCAGCCCGCGCTCAGCGCCTATGCCGAGACGGTGGACCAGCTCCGCGAACGGCTGGAGCAGCACCTCGCCCCATTCCGCCCCGACGCCGGGACGGACACGCAGGGCTAGCCCCCGATCAGAAGAGGTCGAGCAGCCGCCGCAGGTAGTCGAGCTCCAGCTGCGGCCGCACCTGCTCGCCCGCACGCCGGCGGATCTCGTCGAGAAGCGCGCGCGCCCGCGCCGCGCTGTCGGCCTCGGGCACCATGCTCTCGTTGCTGCCGATGCCGCCCTGCTGGCCGCTCGGCCGGCCCAGCGGGTCGCGGCCGTTCTCCGCCGTCGAGGCGCCGTCCACCTGCCCCTGCTCTCCCTCGCCGGTGCCCTCGGCCTGGCGGAGGTCCTCGCCCATCTGCCGCATTCCCTCGCGCAGGTTGTCGATCGCCTCGGCCTGGCGGTCGAGCGCGCCGGCGGTGTCGCCCTGCTCGAGGCCCTCGCGCGCCTCGCCCATGTTGCGCTCCGCCTCGCGCAGCGCCTCGCGCGCCGCCTCGCCGGCGGCGCCCGGCAGGCCCCGCTGCAACTCCTCGGTCAGCCGGCGCAACGCCTCCTGCCGCTCCGCCAGCGACTCGTCGCCCTGCCCGCCGCCCTGCGCCTGCCCCTCTTCGTCGCCCTCGCCCTCGCCTTCGCCCGGCTGCCCGCTCCGCCCGCGCTGGAACTCGCGCTGGAGCTGCTGGAAGCTGTCGTCCGCCAGTCCCTGCTGCTCGCGCAGCGCATCGGCGAGGCCCTGCATCGACTGCTGCCCCTGGCCGTTCTCGCCAGGCCCGCCCTGGCTCTGGCCCATCATCATCTGCATGTTGTCGAGCATCTGCTGCAGCATCTCGAGCAGCGCCTCGGCCTCGGCCTTGCGCCCCTGCTCCGACAACTCCTGGATCCGGTCCATCAGCTCCTGGATCTGGTCCTGGGTCATGGTCTGGTCCGGCGGGATCTCGGCCTGCTGCATCTCGCCGTTCCGCTGAGCGTCCCGCGCCATCTGCTCCATGTAGTCGCGGGTCGCCTGGCGCAGCTCGTCCATCAGCCGGGCGATCTCCTCGTCCGAAGCGCCTTCCCGCAGCGCCTGCTGCAACCGCTCCTTGGCCTTGGCCAGCCGCGCGGCGGCGTCACCCAGGCTGCCGTCCTCGATCTGCACCGCCGCCTGCCACAAGGCCTCGGCCACCTCGTCCTGCACCGCGGGCACCGTGCCGTCATCCTGCGCCGCCGCCAGCCGGCGGATCGCCGTCCGCACCACCAGGTACGCGCGCGGGCTCTCGAACACCGCGTCGGGCTCGTTGGTGACGGCGCGCAGCACCTGCGTCACCCGGCGGGCGTTCTCCGTCGACCAGAGGATGTCGCGCCGCTGCTCCACCAGCGCCCGCGCCATCGGGTCATAGAACGGCCGCATGGGCAGCACCGCCGCCTCCGCCGCGCTCGACGCGATCTGCCCCTTGGCGTCCTCGGCCATCAGCGTCACCGTCACCGGCAGGCCGGCGAAGGGGTGCTTGGAGAAATCCTCGACCAGCGCATCGGCGATCTCGCTGCTGCCGCCCGACATCGGCAGCGGCAGGTCCGCCACCAGCGGCGGCCGCGCCGCCGGCTCCGCCGCCAGCCCGTAGCGGCGGTCCACCTTCGCGAGGTCGAGCGTCACCTCGGCGCGGGCGCCGGTGATGCCGTGGTCGTCCCGCCCCTCGTAGGGCAGCGTCGTCTCGCCGGTCGCCGCCGCCTCCACCGGGCCGCTCAGTCTGATCTCCGGCGGCCGGTCCGGCTCCACCGTGAAGGACCAGGCCCCGATCGGCCGGCCGCCGCGCTCGAGCGTCACGTCGCCGCTCGTCCCGACCGGGAACTCCGCGGCGGCGATGCCGGGGGCCGCCTCGGCCAGCGCCGCGGAGTCCCCGCCCGAAACCGTCTCGTTGAGGTCGAACCGCTCGGGCGAGCCATAGACCCGCAGCGTTACCTGCGTGCCTTCCGGCACCGCCACCGGCGCGCCGCCCGAAACCTCGGGCAGGTAGAGCGTCGGCCGCCCGGTATAGGCCGGCGGCTCGGCCCAGCCCTCGAAGCTCGGCCCCGCCGCCACCGCAGCACTCGGCGCCGGGCTCAGCACCGTCGACACCGCCTCGACCCCGCGCTCGCGCGCGAAGATCCCGGCGGCGACCAGCGCCACCAGCGCCACCAGCCGCAGCGCCCAGGGGTCACGGCTCGCCAGCCTCAGGTCGGCGACGACCGGCCGCGCGCTCGCCGCCAGCCGGCGCATCCGCGCCAGATGCACGGCCCAGACCGCCTGCGCGCCGGGATCGTCCCGCCCGAGCGCCGGCGTATCGCCCAGCGTCGCCAGCGGCCGCCCCGGCAGCGTCGCGTCGATTCGCGCCCGCGCCGCATCCGTGCTCGGCCACCGGAAGCGGCGGACGCCGAGGATCAGCAGCGCCAGGAGCCCGAGTCCCGCCGCGGCGAGCACCGCCAGCAACTGCGGCCGCGTGGTGATTTCCGCCAGACCGAAGGCCAATGCCGCCCACAGCAGGGCAAGGCCCGAGCCCAGCGGCCAGAACGCCCGGGTGAACGACTCGAGCGCCATGGCGGCGCGGCTCCGCCGGATGATGGGCGCCAGCGGGTCGCGTGCCCCCGGATCGCGTCGGTCGCCCCGGCGCTCCGCCCTCATCCGCTGTGCTCTCCCGGTCCTGCCACGCCTGCCCCTTCGGGTTTCTTAGCTCGCCCGTCCGATCCAGTCAGGAATGGTATCCCGGTTCAGCAGTTCGTCAAAGCTCGGGCGCGCCCGCACCACGTCGAAGTGATCGCCCGCCACCAGCACCTCCGGCACCAGCGGCCGCGAGTTGTATTCCGACGCCATCACCGCGCCATAGGCCCCGGCCGAGCGGAACGCCACCAGGTCCCCCGGCCCCATCGCCGGCAGCGCACGTGCGCGCGCAAAGGTGTCGCCGGTCTCGCAGACCGGCCCCACCACGTCCACGGGCGCCATCTCCGCACCCGCCTCCGGCTCGATCACCGGCACGATGTCGTGCCAGGCGTCGTACATCGCCGGTCGGATCAGGTCGTTCATCGCGGCGTCGAGGATCAGGAAATCACGCCCCTCGCCCACCTTGCGGTAGATCACCCGCGCAAGCAGCACCCCGGCATTGCCCGCGATCAGCCGCCCCGGCTCGATCTCGATCTCGCAGCCGAGATGCCCGACCGTCCGCCGGATCACCTCGCCATAGTCGAACGGCAGCGGCGGCGCCTCGTTCGACGCCCGCCGATAGGGAATGCCCAGCCCGCCGCCGAGGTCCAGCCGCCGGATCGCATGCCCGTCCGCCCGAAGCACGCCGGTCAGCTCCGCCACCTTGCCGAACGCCGCCTCGTAGGGCGCAAGCTCGGTCAGCTGGCTGCCGATGTGCACGTCGATCCCCACCACCTCGATCCCCGGCAGCGCCGCCGCCCGGGCATAGACCGCCCGCGCCCGCCCGATCGGCACGCCGAACTTGTTCTCGGCCTTGCCCGTCGCGATCTTGGCATGGGTCCGCGCATCCACGTCCGGATTGACCCGCACCGCCACCTGCGCCACACGCCCCAGCCCGGTCGCCACCTCGCTCAGGGCCTCGAGCTCCGGCTCGCTCTCCACGTTGAACTGCCGGACGCCGCCCTCCAGCGCCACCCGCATCTCCTCGCGCGTCTTGCCCACCCCGGAGAAGACGATCCGTTCCCCCGGCACCCCCGCCGCCCGCGCCCGGCGGTACTCGCCCTCGCTCACCACGTCCATGCCCGCGCCAAGCCCGCCCATCAGCGCCAGCACCGCCAGGTTGGAGTTCGCCTTCACCGCGTAGCAGATCAGGTGGTCCATCCCGGCCAGCGCCTCCTGGAACACCCGGTAGTGCCGGACGAGCGTCGCGCTGGAATAGACATAGACCGGCGTCCCCACCGCCGCCGCGATCTCCGGCAGCGGCACCGCCTCGGCGTGCAACACCCCGCCGCGATAGCTGAAATGGTCCATGGCGGGTCTCCGGGAACGACCCGGTTCCCGTAGCCCGCCGCGCCTCCCGAACTCAAGGCCGCGAGGGCCGGGCCGCGCCCAGCCCGCGCGCCACCGCGATCAGTCGAACCGCGCGTCGAGCAGCAACTCCACGTCGGGTGGTGGATCGTTCGCGAGGTCGACGTTGTGGACGCTCTTCACGAACTCGCGGAACTGCACCGCGAAGGGCTCGTCCGACGAGGCGATCTTCCCGAACGACGCTGCCATGTCCGCGCCCTCGAGCAGGATGATGGCGAAAGTCCCCATGGGCGTCTTCTGATGCCAGACCGCCTCGCGTGTCAGCCCCTGCGACCGGCGGGCGGCGATATAGGCGTCGTGCTCGGGCCCGGGCGCGCCCATCCGCCGGAGCATCTCGGCATCGATCTCTTCCTTCCCCGGCACCACGGGCATAACGAAGGCGTAGGTAGCCATGCTTCTGTCCCTTGTCGTTGAGCGCGGCCAGACGGCGACGCGGTGCGACCATATCTGAGGCGGCGCTGTCCGCGACAAAGAAATGTCATGGCCACACCCGGCGAGGGCTCTCTGGATCTGACAGCGGCACGAGGATCTGCCCGCTCCAACGAACCCTGAAGCTGCCGCGTCGGATCACGCTAGACGCGTTCTTCGCCGGGATCATCGGCGGCGGGCCGGTGTCGCCTCGTCGCCCGCCTTCGGGAGCCTGAACGAGAACTTCGACCCGGCCCGCTACACCGCCGCCGCCATCCCGCTTCCAGCCAGCGCCGCGCTGCTGGCCGGCGGCCTCGCCCTCCTCGGGCTGGTGGCGCGCGGCTCCGCGAGGCGGAGAAATCCACCGCTACCAGCTAGCTGAGGCTGACCCCGCGTCCGCGTCCGGGGTGGATCCGCCTACTCCACGCTGATGTGGTAGATCTGCCAGATCCACCAGTCGTCCGGCATGTCGGCCAGATCGGCACGCTCCGCCCGCGGGAAGACGATCTGCGTCGGCCCGAAGCCGCCGATCCCGAGCGCCTTGCCGTCGCGCTCCAGCGCCACCACCGCGCCCTTGGCGACCATCTCCTCCATCGGCGCCTCGACGGCATAGCCGTCCATGGCGCGCACCGTCACCATCTTGCCCTCCGCCCCGGCGGCGGCCAGCACGTCCGCCAGCAGCGGCCCGCTGAACTCGGTCTCGGCGCCGCCCTTGGGGAAGTCGGCGTGCACCGTCGCCTGCGGCAGCTTCGCCAGCGCGGCCAGGTCGAATTCCATGGCCTTCTCGAAGCTGACCTCGTTGAAGATGAAGAGCTTGTCCTGCTCCGGATCGACCGGCCCGCGGTTCGGCTCGCTGATCTCGCCGGTGACGGTCAGGAGCACCGGCCCTTCCGCCAGCGCCGGCGCCGCGGCGCCGAGGCTGATGGCCGATGCCAGGACGAGGAGTGTGCGATGCGTGGTTCTCAGCATGTCAGGCCCTTGCGCTTTGGTTCGCGTTTCCCGCGGCGCCGCCCATCATGCCCGCTTCAGGAGGCTGCTGCCGTCCGCTCCTCGGGCTCGGGCGGCGCGGGATCGCCCTTGATCCCGCAGGCCGCCAGCGCCACCAGCGCCAGGCAAAGGCCCACCCGGCGCCACACCGGTCCGCTCACCCGAGAGCCTCCTGCCAGCGCCGTACCTGCGCGAGCACCTGGTCCGGCGCCGTGCCACCGTAGCTTGCACGACTCGCCACTGAGTTGTCTACACCTAAGACATGGTAAACCTCAGGTAAGATTCCCGGGTGCACCGCCCGCATGTCCTCGATCGCCAGATCCGCCAGGTCCACGCCCTTTTCCTCCGCGATCCGCACCAGCGCCCCGGTCACGTGGTGCGCCTCGCGGAACGGCAGCCCCAGCCGCCGCACCAGCCAGTCGGCGAGGTCCGTCGCGGTGGAGAACCCCGCTCCCGCCGCCGCCCGCAGCCGCTCCGCCTGCGGCGCCATGTCCGCCACCATCCCGGTCATCGCCGCCAGCGCCAGCATCAGCGCGTCCGCCGCGTCGAAGACCTGCTCCTTGTCCTCCTGCATGTCCTTGGAATAGGCGAGCGGCAGCCCCTTCATCACCATCAGGAGCGCCACCAGCGCCCCGCTGATCCGCCCCGCCTTGGCCCTGACCAGCTCCGCCGCATCCGGGTTCTTCTTCTGCGGCATGATCGAGGACCCGGTGGAGAACCGGTCGCTGAACCGCACGAAGCGGAACTGCGCCGAGCTCCAGATCACCATCTCCTCCGCCAGCCGGCTGAGATGCACCGCCGCAATCGCCGCCGCACCCAGGAACTCCAGCGCAAAGTCCCGGTCGCTGACCGCGTCGAGCGAATTCGCCATCGGCCGGTCGAACCCCAGCGCCGCCGCCGTCATCTCCCGGTCGATGGGAAAGCTCGTGCCCGCCAGCGCCGCCGCGCCCAGCGGGCTCTCGTTCATCCGCGCCCGCGCGTCGCGGAACCGCCCGCGATCCCGCTCCAGCATCTCCACGTAGGCCAGCATGTGATGCCCCCAGGTCACCGGCTGCGCCACCTGCAGATGGGTGAACCCGGGCATCACCATGCCCGCCCCCGCCTCCGCCTGCGCCACCAGCGCCCGCATCAGCGCGCCCAGCCCCTCGCCCACCGCGTCGCACTGCCCGCGCACCCAGAGCCGGAAGTCCGTCGCCACCTGGTCGTTGCGCGACCGCGCGGTATGCAGCCGCCCCGCCGCCCCCCCGATCAGGTCCTTCAGCCGGCTCTCCACGTTCATGTGGATGTCCTCGAGCCCGCGCGAGAACGGAAATCCCCCCGCCTCGATCTCTGACAACACCGTGAGAAGCCCTTCCCGGATCGCCGCCGCGTCGGTATCACTCACGATGCCGGTGGCCCCCAGCATCGCGGCATGCGCCCGGCTCGCGGCGATGTCCTCGGCATAGAGCCGCCGGTCGAAATCGATCGAGGCGTTGATCGCCTCCATCACCGCATCGGGCCCGCTGGCGAAGCGGCCGCCCCACATCGAATTGGAACCCGTCTTGTCGGCCATTCCGCCCGTCCTGCCCCTCGCTCGCCTGCCCGCGCTGGCGGCGGCCCTGCTATACGCCGGCCTCACCCTCGGCGCAAACCCCGCCCCGGCGGCGGGCCTCGACCCGGCGGGCCTCGAGGCGCTCCGGGCGGGCGAGATGCGCAAGCTCGTCGTCCACGCCGAGCCGGTCCCCGCGCCCGACACCGCCTATACCGACGCCGCGGGCCAGCCGACCACCCTCGCCGCCTCGAACGGCCGGGTTCGCCTCGTCAACTTCTGGGCCACCTGGTGCGCGCCCTGCCGCAACGAGATGCCTGCGCTCGACGCGCTCCAGCGCGACCTCGGCGGGCCGGACTTCGAGGTCATCGCCATCGCCACCGGACGCAACAGCCCCGAGGCCATCGCCGCCTTCCGCGAAAGCGCCGGGATCACGCTCCCCACCGCGCTCGACCCCAAGGGCGGCCTCGCGGCCGCCATGGGCGTCCCCGGCCTGCCCGTCACCGTGCTCCTCGACCGCGACGGCCTGGAACGCGCCCGGATGATGGGCGACGCCGACTGGAACGGCCCGGAAGCCCGCGCGCTGATCGGCGCACTGACCGCGGCGCGCTAAGGGCGGGTACTCATGAAGGCGTGGCTTTCGAACGACGCTTTCGGAAATCTCCGCCCATTCCTCAGCGCGACTTTTCGAGATGCCAGTTCAATCCCGCCCGCACGGCCGGCCATTCCGAGGCAATGATGCTGTATACGCAGGTGTCGCGAAGGGTGCCGTCACGCATCCGCGAATTTTGACGGAGAACCCCGTCAAGCTTTGCTCCCAGCCGTTCGATGGCGCGGCGGCTTGGATGGTTCATAAAATGGGTGCGAAACTCGACTCCAAGGCAACCAAGGTCGTCGAACGCGTGCGAGAGCAGCAGCAGCTTTGCTTCAGTGTTGAGCGGGGTGCGCTGGACGCGGGCCGCATACCAGGTGGCCCCGATCTCCACGCGCGGGCCCTGGAGGTCGATGTTCATGTAGGTGGTCATTCCGACGACCTGTGCAGTCGTCCTTTCGATCACCGTGAAGGGCAACATCGTGCCTGCAGCCTGAAGCCCCAAGCGGTGCTCGATCTCTGCCGCCATTCCCCCGGGTTCGGGAATGGTGGTGTACCAGAGCTGCCATAGGCTGCCGTCCTTCACCGCCTCGACAAGATCGTCATGGTGCTCGCGCAGCAGCGGAACGAGATCGACATATCGACCCGAAAGACCGACCGCTTCCAAAGCCATGATCGGCGTCTTCCTCTCCCGCCCCGGCCTTGCCTACACCCTTAGCTCAATGCTGGGTTTTCGCAAAGCCCGGCCCGGACTGCGAAACGTCCGCCTCTGGGCCCTATGAGAACACGCCCCAGACCTGACCGCCACCGGGCTCAGCGCACCACGAGCACCGACGTTTCCGCGCTCTGGACAACCCGCGACGCCTGGCTGCCGAGAAGGAGCCGCTCGACGCCGCGGCGGCCGTGCGAGGCCAGGACGATCAGATCGCAGGACCGGGACTTCGCCGTTTCGAGGATCGCATCGGCCGGCGCGCTGTTCTCGACATGCAGCGTCTCGCAGTCGACCCCGGCGGCCGATGCCGCCTCCGCCGCATCCGAGAGCACCTTGTCGGCCACGTGCTTGCACTGCGAGGTGTAGCTCTCGATCGCCTTGTGGTCCTTGAACAGTCCCATCTTCGATCCGAGATCGTACACCGGGTAGGGCTCGCTCACGGTAAGGACCGTGACCTTCGCACCCAGGGCCTTGGCGACACCCAGTCCGGACTCGACGCCCTTCCCGGAATGCGCCGACCCGTCCGTCGCGATCAGAATATGCTTGTACATCAGCAGTACCCCCCAGCGTTCTGCTTGCGCATCGTGTCCGCCGCAATGGTCGCTGCCAGCGACCGGGACCAGGGTCTCGGCCAATGCGGCGCGACCTCGGCAGTGGAAACGACGCTCACATTTGGCGCGCCCGCCGTCAACTTTGCCGCAAGCCGGCTTCAGCGTGCCAATGCACCCTTAGCAGAAGTCGGACCGCTCGGCCTTGCGACCATTGGCCACGCTACTCGTCGAGCTTCCGCGCCTCGTCGAGCAGCATCACCGGGATCCCGTTGTGGATCTGGAACGCCAGCCCCGCGCCGGCGGAGACCAGCTCCTGCCGCGCGGCGTCATAGACCAGCGGCCCGCGCGTCACCGGGCAGACCAGGAACTCCAGCATCTGCCGGTCCGCCTGCCCCGTTGCCGGCGCCTCCTCGCTCACTGGAGCGTCCCGTCTTCACCGCTGGAGCGCAGCGCGAACTCCATGAGCGTCATCAGCGTCTCGCGCCGGTTCCCGAGCGTGGGCGCCTCGAGCAGCGCCTGCTTCTCCTCCGGATCGAAGGGACAGAGGATGGACAGCGAATTGATCAGAAGCTCCGGGTCCGCCTCCTTCAGGCTGTCCCAGTCCGAGGAGAGCTGTGCGCTGTCGAAGAATCGCGCCAGCACCTGCAGGAAGGCCGGCCGGTCGAATTCCGCGTCCTTCTCCGCCCGGCCGAGGTCGCGCCCGAAGCTCGCCCAGTCGGCGGCGGCGCGCAGGTAGGGGGTGAACCCTTCCTGCATCTCACCGACCCGGAACCGGCAGACGCCGGTGAGGGTGACGAGGTATCGCCCGTCCTCGGTCTCCTGCAAGGCGGTCACCCGACCGGCGCAGCCGATCCGGTGCAGCCGCCCCTTGCCCTCCCCCTCGGGAACAGAAACCGGCTGCACCATCCCCACCAGCCGGTGCGGCGTCTTCAGCGCGTCCTCCAGCATGGCGAGATAGCGCGGCTCGAAGATGTTGAGCGGCAGGCGCGCCCGCGGCAGCAGCAGCGCGCCGGGCAGCGGGAAGATCGGAATCGTGTCCGGCAGGTCGGCGAGGCTGAACTTCCGGCCCATGCGCGCCCTCCGGGCCGGCGTCAGGCGAAGATCATGGAGCTGAGGCGCCGTCGGCCCTTCATGGCCTCCTCGCTCTTCGGCCCCAGGCTGTCGAAAATCGTGAAGAGCTGGCTCTTGGCGGCGCCGTCGTTCCACTCCCGGTCGCGGCGGAAGAGATCCAGCAGCGTGTCGATGGCGCCCGCCGCATCGCCCTCGCCCACCAGCGCCATGGCCAGATCGTAGCGCGCCTGGTGATCGTCCGGATTGCGCTCCAGCGCGGCTTGCAGCTCCGCCGTCTCGCCGGCGTCCGCGCTCGCCTCGGCCAGTTCGATCTGCGCCCTCGCCGCCAGGATCGCCGGATCGTTCGCCTTGGCCGCCGGCGCCAGCGCCAGGATCTCGCGCGCCCGCTCCACCTCGCCCAGCGCCAGGTGCGCCCGCGCCAGGCCGGCGATCGCCACCGCGTTCGTCTCGTCCTCGGCCAGGATCGCCGCGAAGGTCTGCGCGGCGTCGGCGACCGCGCCCTCGGCCAGCATCTCCTCGGCCAGCCCCAGCGCCTCCTCCAGCCCGGCATTGCCGCCCGACGTGGCGATCAGCCGGTCGATGAAGGCCTTGATCTGCGCCGGCGACTGCGCGCCGAGGAACCCGTCCACCGGCTGCCCGCCGACGAAGGCGAAGACCGCCGGGATCGACTGCACCCGCATCTGCGCCGCGATCCGCTGGTTCTGGTCCACGTCGATCTTGACCAGTTTCACCTTGCCCTTCGCCTCGGTGACCGCCTTCTCCAGCGCCGGCGTGAGCGTCTTGCACGGCCCGCACCACGGCGCCCAGAAATCGACGATCACCGGCACCTCGTTCGAGGCCTCGATGACGTCGGCCATGAAGGTCGCCTCGGTCGCGTCCTTGATCGGGCTCGCCTTGGAAGGTGCTATCAGGTCCATCGCCACGCTGTCTCCTCGCGAAAACCCCCGCCGCCCGCGCGGCCCCGGGGCCTCTGGTTGCGGCTTAGGTGGGGTAGCGCGCCCCTTGCGTCAAGCGGAATTCCGGCCCCCGCGCTGCACGCTATCCGGGAATAGTTGAGTCTTTTAGGTGCCATACGGATTCCATACGGATTCCATACGCCACGCTTACCGCGTTCCCAATGCCTGGCAGAGCGTCGCGTGCCGTTCCAGGAAGGCCCTTTTCACCTCCCCCGGCGCCCTCAACTGCAGCCGCAGATCCCCCAACCCCTCGACCTTCGGCGCCCCGAAGAACCGGTCCGCCTCCCCCGCCTCGAAGCCGGCCAGGTGCACCGCCTCCAGCCAGGCCGAGATCCTATCTGCCCGTTTTATCTGCGCTTTTACCAGCTTCGGCACCTCCGCCGGCAGCCCGAAGCGGATATGCACCGCCCGCGCCAGCCGCTCGTCCAGCGCCGCATACCCCGGCCCCACCGCGCTCTTCACCGGCGAGATCATGTCGCCGATCACGTACTCCGGCGCATCATGCAGCAACGCCGCCAACCGCCACCGCGCCTCCACCCCCGGCACGATCCGGCCAAAAAGCTCCTCCACCAACAACGAATGCTCCGCCACCGAATACGCATGCTCCCCCCGCGTCTGCCCGTTCCACCGCGCCACGAAGGCGAGCCCGTGGGCGATGTCCTCGATCTCGACGTCGAGCGGCGATGGGTCGAGCAGGTCGAGCCTGCGCCCCGAAAGCATCCTCTGCCACGCCCGCGCCGCCGCCATCCGCAAGAATTCCCTAAGCTACGTCAGTGGCTTGCACAACCACACTTCACCGGATCACCGTCAGGTCACTCTCGAACCGGTCGAGATAGTCGCAGAAGCTTACCGACCGCCAGATAGTGCCGCAGGAGCACGTCCCGCAGATACCGCCGGTTCTGGTGCGGCCGCAGCCCCTCCTCCGGGATCGGCGGCAACTCGGGACAATGCGCGGCGAAGAAGGCCCGGTAGGCGTCACGGAACCGCAGCGGCAGCGCCCCCCCGGCGTGCCCCCAGGGCTTCTTGCCGCCGATGAAATGCACCAGATGCGCCCCCTCCATCGCCTCGAACAGCATCGAGGCGCGGGTGTACTGCCAGTTCCACACCGGCGAAAGCTCCGCCCAGTCGCCATGCAGCACGGCGTTCAGCAGCTCCTGGTCGAGCCCCACCAGTCGGTCCGCCCGCGCCGCTGCGAGCGCCAGGCAGCGCTCCAGCACCGCCTGACCGTTGAAGGCGTCGACGTCGATCAGCAAGAGCCCGCTGTTGAAGTACGCCGCCGGTCCAAGCCCCAGACGACGGAACTGCAGCGGTCGCCGCCGCGGCGTTCGCCACTGCAAGTTGTCGCGCACCGCCCCGATCGCCCGGCCGCCGAGGTCGACCCCCATCAATGTCCGCCAGTCCCCACCCTGCGGGAACACGTCCGAGTCGAGATAGAGAATCCGCCGGTACTCCGCCCGAAACGCCGCCGGCAGCGCCAGCCGCAGATACGCCGCCTCGGTCCGCCGCGCGTCGAGCCGCAGCCCCCCCAGCGCGCCGCCGGTCTCGATGCGGCACGTCCGGAGCCCGAGCGGCGCAAGGCTGTCCGGCACGGCGAGCGTCTCCCCCAAGGCGCATAGGCAGATGTCGAAGTCGCGCCCGGGATGCAAGCCGGCCATCCGCGCCGCCGCAAAGAGGGCATAGGGCAGGTAACGCCCATCGCAGGCGAACACCACCGCACGATCGGACGCCGCCGGCAGCGAAGATTCGAAAGTGATGGCCATGGCGTCGCCCACGGGTGAGGAGCAGCCGGTACTAGCGTCGCGGCAAGTGGTTGTCGAGCGCCGCACCCGCTGCTATGTGCCGGGCGAAACCAGTCGCCGGAGCGAGTGCATGAGCAACGATTACGTCGTCAAGGACATCGGCCTCGCCGATTTCGGCCGCAAGGAAATCGAGATCGCCGAGACCGAGATGCCCGGCCTCATGGCGCTCCGCGCCGAGTTCGGCGAGAAGAAGCCGCTCAAGGGCGCCCGCGTCGCCGGCTCGCTTCACATGACTATCCAGACCGCCGTCCTGATCGAGACCCTTGTCGCCCTCGGCGCCCAAGTCCGCTGGGCCTCCTGCAACATCTACTCCACCCAGGACCACGCCGCCTCGGCCATCGCTGCGGCCGGCGTGCCGGTCTTCGCCATCAAGGGCGAGACGCTCGAGGACTACTGGACCTACACCGACCGCATCTTCGACTTCGACGGCGGTGCCAACATGATCCTCGACGACGGCGGCGACGCGACGATGTACATCCTGACCGGCGCGCGGGTCGAGGAGGGGGAGACCGACCTCATCGAGAACCCCGACAGCGAGGAGGCGGAGTATTTCTTCGCCCAGATCAAGAAGCGGATGCAGGCCTCGCCCGGCTGGTTCGTGAAGCAGCGCCACGCCATCAAGGGCGTCTCCGAGGAGACCACCACCGGAGTCCACCGCCTCTACCAGCTGATGGAGAAAGGCCGCCTCCCCTTCCCGGCGATCAACGTCAACGACAGCGTCACCAAGTCGAAGTTCGACAACAAGTACGGCTGCAAGGAATCCCTCGTCGACGGCATCCGCCGCGGCACCGACACCATGATGGCCGGCAAGGCCGCCCTCGTCCTCGGCTACGGCGACGTGGGCAAGGGATCCGCCGCGTCGCTCCGCGGTGCGGGCGCCCGTGTCATGGTCACCGAGGTCGACCCGATCTGCGCGCTCCAGGCCGCGATGGACGGCTACGAGGTGGTCACGCTTCAGGAAGCGGCGCCCAAGGCCGACATCTTCATCACCGCCACCGGCAACCGCGACGTCATCACGCTGGACGACATGCGGGCGATGAAGGACATGGCCATCGTCGGCAACATCGGCCACTTCGACAACGAGATCCAGGTCGCGGCGCTCAAGAACCTCAAGTGGACCAACATCAAGGACCAGGTCGACATGGTCCATTTCCCCGACGGCAAGCGGATCATCCTGCTCTCGCAGGGCCGGCTGCTGAACCTCGGCAACGCCACCGGCCACCCGTCGTTCGTCATGTCGGCCAGCTTCACCAACCAGACGCTGGCGCAGATCGAGCTCTGGACCAAGGGCAGCGAGTACGAGAACAGGGTCTACACGCTCCCCAAGCACCTGGACGAGAAGGTTGCGCGCCTCCACCTCGGCCGGATCGGCGTCAAGCTCACCGAACTCCGCCCCGATCAGGCCGCCTATATCGGCGTCTCTACCGAGGGACCCTACAAGCCCGAGCACTACCGCTACTGAGACACTCCGCCGGGGCCGGCCGCGCCGACCCCGGCGCTAGAACATCGCCAGCGGATTCACCGGCGAGCTTGTCGCTCCCTTGAAGCGCCACGGCGCCACACTCAGGAAAAACTCCCAGCGCCCTTCTTCGGCGCAGGCGTCCGAAAGCGCCTCGAGATCGGCGGCACAGATCAGCGGCATGCCGAGATAGGGGATCGCTATCATGTGCACCGGCTCGCTCCACAACGGGAATCCGGGCCGCGCGGGGTGCACGTCGCCGTCGCCGTCATGGCTCAGCACCGCGACCCTTCGGGCGTGCAACCAGGGCAGGCACTCCGGGTGAAGCCCGGTGCTCAGCGCGTAGCTGTTGCGCGCGCCCTGGCCGTTGCGGACGAAGAGAATGTCGCCCTCACCGACTCTCACGCCCTGCCGCGCCTCGGCCGCTTCGAGGTCCGCCGCCGAGATGGTGCTGCCGAGCGGAAGCGGCCCACCCTTGAGCTCGGCGATGTCGAGCAGCACGCCGCGCCCCACGATGCCGTGCACGCCCATCACCTCGACCCCGAGCTTGCCCGCCCCCTGGTCCGTCACCAGCGAGACAGGGTAGCCGTTGTACATGCCGTCCCGGCCCTCGGGTGTGTAGAGGTGGCAGAGCGCGTCGAGGTGGGTGACCACGTATCCGTGATAGATCATCCCGATCTCGTCGATGGTTCCGGCTTCGTCCGGCTGCGGGTCGGTGTAGTGCATGTTCCGGTAGGTCGCCTTGCGAATCCCGAAGTCATCGGCCACGGGTCTCTCGCGGGCGAGCGAGACGACGCGCCCGCTGCGGACCGAGCGGATCGCCTCGAGCCGCATCTCGGTGGTGATGAAGTTCAGCGTCCCGAGTTGGTCCTCGGGTCCCCAGCGACCCCAATTGCTGATCGCAGGCAGGATGCGGTCGATGTCGTCGTCGGTCTCGATCCTCAGCGCCTCTTCCGCCGCAAGCGGGCGTCGCGAGCCGCAGCGGCGAGAGCGCCGTCGCTGCGACGGAGACCGCCGTGCCGAGCAGCGAGCGCCTGGATGTCATCGTCCCCTCCCCTGACCTCAAGTGGCGCTAGGCTAACACCTCTGACACCGCGCGGTCACCTCTATCCAGGCTCCACGCGGGAGCCGAGCGCAACGACTGGAAGGATTTGATAACCTTGAGTTATAGGCGCTTGCGGATTGACTGCGGCCTCGTTTCTGGCATAGTCGGACCCATCGATGGCCGCGGCAGAAACGCCCCCTCTCACCATCGACCTCCGTACCATTCGCAGTGTTGCACCCAAGGGGTCTCGGTACCCTGGAGGGGTCGTGCGGGTCGGCGAGGTCACCGGCAGGCGGCAGTCTCAGGATCCGACGGTTTGTGGGGGCCGGTCGCTCCCCGCCGCTACCGGGCAGGCCTTACGGACCATGGTCCACAACCCGCACGCGCGGGGTCGGGAGAGCCCTTTGAGGGGAGGGCTCTCCCGATCTCCATTTTACGATCGTGAATCTCAGTTATTTTACCGGCGGCCTCTGTCCCTGACCCCACGCCGGCTTTTCGGGGTGAAACGGCGCGAAAATCGCGGGGGTTGGCGATTGCGAGGCAAGCCACTGAAAAGGCTTCGTTTCCGGCAGCTGGAATCCGGCTGGAAAGAGGCTGGAATCCGGCTTGCCGTTTTTTTAGGTTTCGGTAAGGCTTCGGCACAGAGTCAAGCGCATGGGCCGTTGGTACTACCCGGGAATTTCACGTTCGAACTGCGCGAAAACTCGCGGTTTCGCGCACCGGCGGCCACTCAGCTGTCCTTGCGGAAGAACTTCTTCTCGCGGGGCTTGCCGTCCCAGCCGGGCTTGCCGCGCGGACGTTCGTCGCGCTCGGGGGCGCGATAGGGCTTGGCGCCACCGTCGCGGTCTCCGCGGAACGGCTTGCCGCCCTCGGCCCGCGCCGGGCGATCCTCCTCGCGGTGCTCCCACTTCTTCAACAGCCGCGCATCGAACGCATCGCGCCCGATCGCTCCCTCATGGCACCACACACAGGCCACCTTCTCTCCGTCGGCAGTCTCGACGACCATGCGCATCGAACCCGACGTGAGGACGACGAGGTCCCCGATCTCCAGCTTGTCCATAACGTAACGTGCCTTTCTGCAGCAGCGCCCTTAGGGGCCGTGGCCTACGCCTTTCCGCCCGTCCCGGCAAGCCTGGCCGCCGTCCGCTTACGCGGACTTCTGCGCCGGGGCAGGATCAGGCGCCGCCGTCCCGTCCATGAGGTCGTCGATGAACAGACTGAGGAGCTGGGTGCGCCCGCTGACTCCCGCTTTGCGGTAGATCGCGTTGGAATGCGCCTTCACGGTCCCCTCGCTGGTTCCGCGCAGCCTGGCAATCTCGGCGATGCTCAGCCCCTTGATGGTAAACCAAGCGACATCGCGCTCCGAGCGGGTCAGCCCCCAGGCGACGAACCGCTCCTCGAGCAGCGCCGCAAAGTCGCCAGAAACCTGACGCAGACGGCCCTCCACCGCGCGATTGCGGACAATTGTCCGCACCAGGAGGATCGCGCCTAGCAAAACACCCAGCACCAGCGAGACCGCCGCGCCCATCTCGATCAGCTCGCGCGTCTGCCAGTCCATCGGCTCGCGGCTGAGCCCGAGGATGCCCGCCACGATGTCCCAGACGAAGAACAGCGTGCCGAGGCTCTGGATCCCCACCACCAGCACCAGCAGTACCGCGGTCACGGGGAATCCCCGCAGCACAGCCTCAGCCCCGTCCCGGTTCTGGCCGAGCGCGGAACTCGCCGCGCCGCCGCCCGAGGCTACTCGCCGCCCGAGGTGTCGCCCGACTCGCCGCCAGCGTCGCTCCCGCCCTCGGAACCGCCGCCGTCGCCACCGCCGCTGTCGCCCCCACCGCCCGATCCGCCGCCGGCGTCACCGCCGCTGTCGCCACCGCCCGACGACTCGCCGCCGCTGCCGCCGCCAGAGTCGCCACCGCCGCTGCTTCCACCGTCAGAACCACTGTCGCCGCCGCCCGAAGACCCGCCGCCGCTGCCGCCGCCAGAGTCGCCACCGCCGCTGCTTCCACCGTCGGAACCACTGTCGCCGCCGCCCGAAGACCCGCCGCCGCTGCCGCCGCCAGAGTCGCCACCGCCGCTGCTTCCACCCTCGGAACCACTGTCGCCGCCGCCCGAAGACCCGCCACCGCTGCCGCCGCCAGAGTCGCCACCGCCGCTGCTTCCACCCTCGGAACCACTGTCGCCGCCGCCCGAAGACCCGCCACCGCTGCCGCCGCCAGAGTCGCCACCGCCGCTGCTTCCACCCTCGGAACCACTGTCGCCGCCGCCCGAAGACCCACCGCTGCTGCCGCCAGAGTCGCCACCGCCGCTGCTTCCACCCTCGGAACCACTGTCGCCGCCGCCCGAAGACCCACCGCTGCTGCCGCCAGAGTCGCCACCGCCGCTGCTTTCGCCGTTGCCGCTGCCGTTGCCGTTCGAACCGCCGCCACTCTGCCCGCTGTGGCTCGATGTGTCACCGGTTCCCTGCGCACCGCCGGGCGACTGTCCGCCGGCCGAAGATCCGCTGCCGACCGCTGGCGCGTTCCCGGCTGCGGGCCGGCCGCTGGCTCTGCTGTCGCCGGCCGCCGCCGCGGGGGCTTTCGCCGCTGGTTGCGCCTTGGCGGGAGCCTGCGGGCGCTGCACCGCGGGGGGCTTGGTGATCCGGCTGACCCCGCGTTTGATGACATCCTTGAGCTTCTGCGGAGGCGGGGCAGCCGTGGCCTTGTCTTCAACGAGGTCGCGGCGGATCTCGCCGGTGACGCGATCGAAGACGATCTCACGCCGGTGGCCCGGGGTTTCGGCGGTAACCTGGATCCGCCCCAGCCATGTCCGGCGAACATCGACGATCTGGTAGCCTTGCTGCTGCAGACCCGCGGTTATCTCGTTCAGCGGGTCTGCCAAGCCAGGCACGGGCGCCGTCAGTGCAACGGCCAAGCCAAGTAGGACCGCAAGGATCGTTCGGCGCGTCATCGATGCGGCTCCAGTACTCTACATGCAACGAGCCCCGCCCGGTTGCTCCCGGGCGGGGCCGCTAACACCCACACACCACAGTCGGCCATTCGTGACCGATTGCGTACCCCTCATAACTTACTCGGCACTCGGCGGTGCGAACCTCTCGCTCCGGCGATCGCTCGCCCCATACAACGGTTCGGCGAGTGTTCGCGAGGACGACACAAAACCAATCCCGACCGAAACGCGATTGGCCTCAGGTTGCATCCTGCCACTTCCGGTCCGGCGCTTAGCGGCCTAAACCAAAGGTATAGGCATCCAAGGACGTCACAGAGCCACTCCGAACGCCTCGGCGACGGTGAAGATATCCTTGTCCCCCCGGCCGCAGAGATTCATCACCAGCAGGTGCTCGGACGGCAGGCTCGGCGCGATCTTCGCCACATGCGCCAGGGCGTGTGCCGGCTCGAGCGCAGGAATGATTCCTTCCGTAACGCAGGCGAGGCGGAACGCTTCCAGCGCCTCGGCGTCGGTCACGCTCACATACTCCACGCGGCCCATATCGTGCAGCCAGGCGTGTTCGGGACCGATTCCGGGATAGTCGAGACCCGCCGAGATCGAGTGGCCCTCGATGATCTGTCCGTCCGCGTCCTGCAAGAGGTACGTCCTGTTGCCATGGAGCACGCCGGGGCGGCCGCCGGTGAGCGATGCAGCATGCTCCATCCGCTCGTCCACCCCGTGCCCGCCGGCCTCGACGCCGATGATCCTGACATCCGGCTCGTCGAGGAAAGGGTGGAAGAGCCCCATGGCGTTCGAACCACCGCCGATGCAGGCCACCAGCGTGTCGGGCAGCCGTCCCTCACGCTCCTGCATCTGGGCGCGCGTCTCCTTGCCGATGATCGACTGGAAGTCCCGGACCATCGCCGGATAGGGGTGTGGTCCGGCCACGGTTCCGATGCAGTAGAACGTATCTGCAACATTCGTCACCCAGTCGCGCAGCGCCTCGTTCATCGCGTCCTTCAGCGTGCCGCGACCGCTCGTCACCGGCACCACCTCCGCGCCGAGGAGCTTCATGCGGAAGACATTGGGCTTCTGCCGCTCGACATCAGTCGCGCCCATGAAGACCACGCACTTCAATCCGAACCGCGCGCAGACAGTTGCCGTCGCCACGCCATGCTGTCCGGCTCCGGTCTCGGCGATGATGCGCTGCTTGCCCATCCGCCGCGCCAACAGGATCTGACCCAACACGTTGTTGATCTTGTGCGCGCCGGTGTGGTTCAGCTCGTCGCGCTTGAAATAGACCTTCGCTCCCCCCAGCCGCTCGGTCAGCCGCTCGGCGAAGTAGAGCGGCGACGGCCGGCCCACGTAGTGCTTCCAGAGGTCGTCCATCTCCGCCCAGAAGCTCGCATCCGTCTTGGCGTTTTCGTACTCGGCCTCCAGATCGAGGATCAGCGGCATCAGCGTCTCGGAAACGAAGCGGCCTCCGAAATCGCCGAAGCGGCCGCGCTCGTCCGGGCCGGTTCGGAAGGAATTGGGTTGTTGCAGGTTCATCGCGCTCCCCTTGCGGTTGGCGGCGTACATAGCCCCGCCCGCTCAGCGCGTCGAGTTCCAGCCTCAGGCGTCGAGCCGCGCGGCATCCCGCGCGCTGCGTGCGAAAGCCAGGATGCGGGCAGCGTCCTTGTAGCCCGGGCGGCTCTCCACCCCCGAGGACACGTCCACCTGTTCGGCGCCGGTCAGCCGCACCGCCTCCGCCACGTTCTCCGGCGTCAAGCCGCCTGCCAACATCCACGGCCGCTTCCACCGCTGGCCACGGATCAGCCGCCAGTCGAAGGCAAGGCCATTGCCGCCTGGCAGATCGGCCCCGCGCGGCGGGCGGGCATCGACCAGGATCTGGTCGGCGACGCCGGCGTAGTCGTCGATCTGCGCCAGGTCGGCCTCGCCGGAAATTCCCACGGCCTTCATCACCGGCAAGCCGAACCGCTTGCGCAAGTCCGCCACGCGCTCCGGTCGCTCGCGGCCGTGCAGTTGAAGCATGTCGATCGGAACGGCAGCCAGCAGCGCCTCCACGGCGTCGTCGGTGGGATCCACGGTCAGCGCCACCTTGATCACCCCCGGGGGCACTTCGCCGACGACCCACTGTGCATCAGCAAGGGTAAGATGGCGCGGCGAGGGCGGGAAGAAGACGATCCCGACATAGTCGGCACCTGCATCGACCGCCGCGCCGACCTCGGCACGCGACCTCAGGCCGCAGATCTTCACCCGCATCGGGCGCTCAATTGCCGATGAGCGCGAGCACGTCGTCCTCGGGCTTGCCGGACTGCCTGCGCAGCCGGTCAACCTCGCCGGTCAACCGGGTCGCCTCGCGCGCCTTCAACGAAGCCCGGCGCCGGTGCTTGTGCTCGCGCAGCCACTCCAGCAGATAGCCTAGGACCATTCCGACCAGAACAGACAACAAGACCACCAGGAACAGCGGAAGCTGCACCGAGACCGACATCACGCGCGCCATATCGCCTGGCAGCAGGTGCAGCGTCACCAGGTCCCGGTTGGCCAGCGACAGCAGCACCAGGCACACCAAGATAACTCCCAGCAGAATGTACTTCAGTGTGCGCATCGTCCTCTCCGTCCCGCACGTCGCGGTCAGCCACCGTTCAGGCGGTCCCTCAGCAGCTTGCCGGTCTTGAAGAACGGCACATACTTTTCTTCGACGGTCACCGAGTCACCGGTGCGCGGATTGCGCCCCTGGCGCGCCTCCCGCCGCTTCACCGAGAAAGCACCGAAGCCACGCAGCTCGACCCGGTGACCCGCGGCCATCGCCTCGATGATCTCGTCGAAGACCGTTCCGACGATCCGTTCCACGTCGCGCTGGAACAGGTGCGGGTTCTCCTCGGCGATCTTTTGGATGAGCTCGGACTTTATCATCGGCGACACCCTGATCCCATGTCCCTGCCCCGTGGTGATAAATTGCTTCGAGACAACCTTCGCGCACGCCATACTGGCAGGAATCAGGGGCCGATGGAATAGAGCTTGGGGCCTGTCCAGCGCGATATTTCCCCGAGAATCCCGCTGCTTGACCCGATCCTGCCCACGAAACGGGCTGCCAGAGGGCTCGTCGCGCTCGACCTCCCAATCGCGAACCGGCAAGCCGGCGAGGCCCCTATCGCGCGATTCGAGCCATGCGAGCGCCTCTGGCTCGCCGCCGATCTCGTCGATC
Source organism: uncultured Alphaproteobacteria bacterium (assembly GCA_963844375.1). GTDB lineage: Bacteria > Pseudomonadota > Alphaproteobacteria > Rhodobacterales > Rhodobacteraceae > Amaricoccus. Next base: position 32,525 of record CAWJOI010000028.1, read on the forward strand.
AGGCCATTCTCCAGCGCCAGCCGGCCAGTGAAGACGCCGCCGTTTGCCGCCGTGTCCAGCGCCGTCCCGCTGAGGCCACGACGATCGGCCACCAGACCCCGGAACCAGCGATAGCTCTCCGCCACAAGCGCCTGGTCGCGCGCCCGCGCCGCCGGGTTGGTCTCGCGGAACGGCGATGGCTCGGCCTTGAGCTCGGAGGAGCGCACGGTCTCCACCTCGATGCCGATCCGCTTCATCACCTGCGTGAGATCAGGGTATTCCATGATCACGCCGATCGATCCGGTCAGCGTATTGCCGCGACTGACGATGTGGTCGGCGGCGATGGCCGCGACATAGCCGCCCGAGGCTGCGACCTCGGCCAGCTGCGCCACCAGCGGCTTCTTCTCGGCGACCCGCCGCAGCGAGGCAAAGAGCGCCTCGGATCCCGCTGTCGTGCCGCCCGGAGAGTTTATTCGGACAATCACCGCCTTGACGTTCTGGTTCTTGGCCAGGCCCTCGAGCATCCGGTCTCGCTCGGGATCGTCGGTAATGATGCCGGCCACCTCGACTCGCGCGATGTGGCTCGTCATCGCGTCGATTGCGCTGGAGCCGATCCAGGCGCCGATCAGGGCCGCCAGCACCGCCGCCACAAGAAACCCGCGCCAGAACGCCGAGCGGCGCCACTTGCGGCGCCGCTCCTCGTAGAAATCGCGTTCCAGAACGTCCATGCGCTCAGACGTTGTCCTTGCGCTTCAGGGCCGCCCCCAGGATGTCGCCCAGCGAGGCCCCCGAGTTGGACGAGCCGTACTGCTCCACGGCCTCCTTCTCCTCGGCGATTTCCCGCGCCTTGATCGACAGGCCCAGCTTGCGGGTCTTGGCGTCGATATTGGTCACCCGCGCATCCACGTGATCGCCCTTGGTGAAGCGCTCCGGCCGCTGCTCCGAGCGGTCACGGCTGAGGTCCGACCGGCGGATGAAGCTCTTCATCCCGTCGTACTCCACCTCGATCCCGCCATCCTCGATCGAGGTGACGGTGACAGTGACGATGTCGCCCCGCTTCACGCCCGCCGTCGCATCGGCGAAGTGATCGCCCTCGACCGCCTTGATCGACAGCGAGATGCGCTCCTTCTCGGTATCCACGTCGGTGACCACCGCCTTTACGATGTCGCCCTTGTGGAAGTCCTGGATCGCCTCCTCGCCAGATCGGTTCCAGTCGAGGTCGGAGAGATGCACCATCCCGTCGATGTCGCCGTCGAGCCCAACGAACAGCCCGAACTCGGTGATGTTCTTGATCTCGCCTTCGACCTGCGTGCCGTTGGGATGGGTGGCCGCGAAGGTCTCCCACGGGTTGCCCTGGGTCTGCTTCAGTCCCAGCGAAACGCGCCGCTTCTGCCCGTCGATCTCGAGCACGATGACCTCGACCTCCTGGGAGGTGGAGACGATCTTGCCGGGATGCACGTTCTTCTTCGTCCAGGACATCTCCGAGACGTGCACGAGCCCCTCGATCCCCGGCTCCAGCTCCACGAAGGCGCCGTAGTCGGTGATGTTGGTGACGCGGCCGGTGTGCTTCGAGCCGATCGGGAACTTCTCCTCGACCGTGTCCCACGGGTCCGCCTGCAGCTGCTTCATGCCGAGGCTGATGCGCTGGGTGTCCTTGTTGATCTTGATGACCTGGACCTTCACGGTCTCGCCGATCCCGAGGATCTCGCTCGGATGGTTCACCCTGCGCCACGCCATGTCCGTGACATGCAAGAGGCCGTCGACACCGCCGAGGTCCACGAATGCACCGTACTCGGTGATGTTCTTGACCACGCCGTCGATGACGTCGCCCTCGGCCAGCCGCGCCACGATCTCCGCGCGCTGCTCGGCCCGGCTCTCCTCGAGCACGGCACGGCGCGACACCACGATGTTGCCGCGCCGGCGGTCCATCTTCAGGATCTGGAACGGCTGCGGCATGTGCATCAGCGGCCCGGCATCACGCACGGGGCGCACGTCCACCTGACTGCCCGGCAGGAACGCCACCGCACCGCCGAGATCCACCGTGAACCCGCCCTTGACCCGGCCGAAGATCGCGCCTTCGACCCGATCTTCCTTCTCGTAAGCCTTTTCGAGCCTGTCCCAGGCCTCTTCGCGCCGAGCCTTCTCGCGGGACAGCACCGCCTCGCCGCGAGCATTCTCCACCCGGTCGAGGTACACCTCGACGATATCGCCGATGACGATCTCGGGGTTCTTGCCTGGCTGGGCGAATTCCTTGAGGTCGACCCGGCCTTCCATCTTGTAGCCGATGTCGATGATGGCCTGTCCGGCCTCGATCGCGAGCACGGTGCCCTTTACGACCGTCCCCTCCTCGGGGGTCTCCAGTTCGAAGCTCTCGTTCAGGAGCGTTTCGAAATCGTCCATGGTTGCCAAAGCTGGCATGCAGTTCTCCAATTTGATGTTGCGGGCCGGGCGGTTGGCTCCGCCGGTCTTTTCCTCACGTCACTGAAACCTCGAAACGGCGATCCCGGGAACAGGGCTCAGGCCCCTCCCGCTTGCAATCGGCTTTTCACGTAGGCGACGGCCTCGGCGACGGCCGCGTCTATAGAGAGATTTGTCGTGTCGAGCAAGAGCGCATCCGCCGCCGCGCGCATGGGCGCCACGTCCCGCGCCGCGTCCCGCGCATCGCGGGCACGCAGGTCCGCCAGAACCGGATCGAGGCTCGCGGCCCCGAGTTCGGCCCGCCGGCGCTCGGCCCGCACTTCATCCGAGGCGTAGACGAAGAGCTTTGCCTCCGCTTCGGGGCAGATCACCGTGCCGATGTCCCGTCCGTCGAGCACCGCCCCGCCGTCACGTCGCGCGAAGCTCTTCTGGAACGCAAGAAGCGCCGCCCGAACCTCCGGCAGCGCGGCAACCTTCGACGCCGCCTGACCGGCGCGCGCCGAGCGCAGGTCGGCGCGTTCCAGGTCTTCCGGGACAAGCCTTCGCGCCAGTTCCGCCGCCCAATGCGGGTCGATCACCCCGCGCCCATCGCCGAGCGCCTGCACGCCGACCGCTCGGTAGAGCAGCCCGGTGTCGAGATGCGCGAAGCCGAAGGCCTCGGCCACCGCCCTCCCGATCGTCCCCTTCCCGGCCGCCGCCGGTCCATCGATCGCCACCGTGAACTTCATCAGCCGGGTCGCCAGGGCTGGGGTTGCGTCTGGCGGAAGCTCTCCCGCGCGGCGAGCCCGTCAACGAGGGCCGCGAGCCCGTCGTGCTCCCACCACGCCGGGCCGCCTCGGGCATCCGACCAGAGGAGCAGGCACGCCACCGCCACGCCGGGAAGCGTCAACCCCTCCCGCAACCGCCCCTCGACTGCGACCCATCCGAGCACGGAAGCGAAACGGGCCAGGTTTCGCGCGGCCGGGTCGTAGCCGATGTGGTTTTCGCCGACTGGCGCGAGCCCCGCCCAGCGTTGGTAGAGCGCCGCGACCAGCGCGTCACCGGCCTGCAAGGTCGTCAGAAGCAGCTGCTTTTCGCTCTCCGGCGCGTAGGCCGATGCAGGTGACCCGGCGAGTTCCCAAAGCCGCTCGAGGATCACCAGGGTCGGGAACAGCCGCTCTTCGCCAAGCGCCAGCGCCGGCACCTGTCCGAGCGGATTCAGCTCGAACAGCCAGTCCGGTGGCGGAAACGGGGCTTCGGTTTCCGCGATAGGCAGATGCCATTCGCGGATGAAGACGCGGCCCATGCGTGCGAATGGCGATCCCGGGAAATAGATCAGCCGATCGTCACCCTCGCTCATGCTACGACCTTCGCCTCCGCCCTGTCAGTGGCGATTGTGATCCGCAATTTCCGCTCCAAGCCCGCGCATCAGTTCCACAAACCCCGGAAAGCTCGTCGCGATCGTCGCCGCGTCATCGATCGCGATGGGCCGCCGCGCCGCGAGCCCGAGGCAGAGGAACGCCATGGCGATCCGGTGGTCCAGCCGACTCGCAACCATAACACCGCCCTGCACCCCGCCGGGCCCCCGGCCATGCACGATCATGTAGTCCTGGCCCTCCTCCACCTTGACGCCGCAGGCCTCGAGCCCCCGCGCCATGGCGTCGATCCGGTCGCTCTCCTTGACGCGCAGCTCCTTGATCCCGCGCATCACCGTCACCCCCTCTGCCGTGGCGGCCAGCGCCGCCAGAATGGGGTACTCGTCGATCATCGACGCCGCTCGTTCCGGCGGCACCTCGACGCCGCGCAACGCGCCGAAGCGTACGCGCAGGTCCGCCGCCGGCTCGCCGCCCTCCTCGCGGCGGTTCTCCAGCGTCACGTCCGCGCCCATCTCCATGAGTGTCGTGTACAGTCCCGCCCGCGTAGGATTGAGCCCGATCCCCGGCAAACTGATATCCGAGCCCTCGACCATCAGCGCCGCCGCCACCGGAAAGGCCGCCGAGCTCGGGTCGCGCGGCACGGTGATCGTCTGCGGCATCAGCTCCGGCTGGCCGCGCAACGTGATGACCCTCCCCTCGGCGGTCTGTTCGGTGCGGACGGTGGCGCCGAAACCCCGCAGCATCCGCTCGGTATGGTCCCGTGTCGCCTCCTTCTCGATCACCACCGTCTCGCCCGGTGCATTCAGGCCGGCGAGCAGCACGGCGGACTTGACCTGCGCCGAGGGCACCGGCGTGGTGTACTGCACCGGCATCGCGTTCGCCGCCCCGGTCATGGTGATGGGCAACCGCCCGCCACGCCGACCCCGCGCCTCGGCACCGAAAAGCGCCAGGGGCTCGGTGATACGCCCCATCGGCCGTCCTCGGAGGCTCGAATCGCCGGTGAAGGTCGCGGTGATGTCGGTCGTCGCCATCGCGCCCATCACCAGCCGCACCCCGGTACCGGAGTTGCCATGGTCGACCACGTCCTCCGGCTCGCGGAAGCCGCCCACGCCAACCCCCTCGACCCGCCAGGCACCCGGGCCCGTCCGCTCGACGATGGCGCCGAAGGCGCGCATCGCCCGGCCGGTATCGAGCACGTCCTGCCCCTCGAGAAGGCCGCTGATCCGCGACTCGCCCACGGCCAGTGCGCCCAGGATCAGCGCCCGGTGCGAGATCGACTTGTCCCCCGGCACCTCGACCCGGCCGGTCAGCGGCCCCGACGCCTCGGCCTGCATCGGTTTCGCCTCGCCATGCCCCGCCACTCGAACCTCCCACCCGCCTTTGTTAACGGCCCTCATAAGGGATCGCCGGCAGGCGGTCCATCGCAACGGCTCGGACTCAGTCGCGCCGGAAGGTCAGGTACTGCGGCTGCCGCCCCGCCGCCAGCGCCTTGGCCTCGTATCGCGTGCCCGGCCAGCCGGGCCACGCCACGTCCGTTTGCCCTGGCAGCACCCGGAATCCCGGCACCGCCGCCACCGCCTCCAGCGCATGCGCGGCATAGTCGGGGATGTCGGTGGCAAGCCGCAACTCCGCGCCCGGCGCCATCACTCGCCGGAGAGCCGCGAGGTTTTCCACGCTCGCGAACCGGCGGCGCCGGTGACGCGCCTTGGGCCAGGGATCGGGATAGAGCAGGAAGACACGCTCGAGGGCGCCGTCGGGCAGGAGTTCGATCAGGTCGCGCGCATCGCCCGGATGCAGCCGCACGTTCGTCAACCCCGCCGCCGCGATGCGCCCGAGCGCCATGGCGACGCCGTTGATGAACGGCTCGCAGCCGATCAGCCCGACCTCCGGATGTGCCCGCGCCCGGTCCGTCAGGTGCTCGCCCCCCCCGAAACCGATCTCCAGCCAGAGCGGCGTGCCATCCGGGAAAAGTGCGTCGGGCTCAAGCGCCGTTCGCTCCGGGTTCTCGCTGCGCGCCACGCCCGGAATTCTGAGGCGCGGCAACAGCGCCTCGAGCAGCCGCCGCTGCGACGGCTTCAGCTTCTTGCCATGCCGCCTGCCGTAAAGGTTGCGGCGCGGATCGGCCGCGCCGCTTTCCCCGGACGTATCCATGGCCCGCGCACGGGCCGCAGCCCGTGGTCAGACCGCCTTGGCCAGCGCCTCGGTCAGGTCGGTGCGCTCCCACGAGAAACCGCCCTCGTTGTCCGGGGCGCGGCCGAAGTGGCCGTAGGACGACGTCCGCTGGTAGATCGGCCGGTTGAGCCCCAGATGCGTGCGGATGCCGCGCGGCGTCAGGTCCATCACTTCTGCCACGGCACGTTCGATCTCCGCCTCCGGCACCTGGCCGGTTCCAAAGGTGTCGGCGTAGATCGAGAGCGGCCGCGCCACCCCGATGGCATAGGAAAGCTGCAGCACGCAGCGCTTGGCGAGCCCGGCGGCAACCACGTTCTTTGCAAGGTAGCGCGCCGCATATGCCGCCGAACGATCCACCTTGGTCGGATCCTTGCCCGAGAACGCGCCCCCGCCATGTGGCGCCGCGCCGCCATAGGTGTCGACGATGATCTTGCGCCCGGTCAGGCCGGCGTCGCCGTCAGGCCCCCCGATGACGAACTTGCCGGTCGGGTTCACGTGCCAGATGGTGTTGTCGGTCAGCCAGCCCTCGGGGATCACCTCGCGGATATACGGCTCGACCATCTCGCGCACGTCCGCCGACTCCATGCTCTCGTCGAGATGCTGGGTCGAGAGCACGAGGCAGGAAACCTCGACCGGGTTGCCGCCGGCATAGCGCAACGAAAGTTGCGCCTTGGCATCAGGTCCGAGCCGCGACTCGGCGCCGCTCTTGCGGACCTCGGCAAGCCGGCGCAGCACCGCGTGGGCATAGTGGATCGGCGCCGGCATCAGGTCCGGCGTCTCGTCGACCGCGTATCCGAACATGATACCCTGGTCGCCAGCACCCTCTTCCTTGTTCTCGCCGGCGTCGACGCCCTGGGCGATATGCTCGGACTGGCCGTGGATATAGTTGTGGACGCGCAGGTTGGCCCAGTGGAAGCCCTTCTGCTCGTAGCCGATGTCCTTGACGCAGTCGCGGACGATCTCCTCGATCCGCCCGAGGATCTCGCCAGGCCCGCGCACCTCGCCGCCCACCACCACCCGGTCTGTGGTCGCGAAGGTCTCGCAGGCGACGCGCGCCTCCGGATCCTCGGTGAGGAAGGCATCCAGCACCGCGTCGGAGATGCGATCGCACACCTTGTCGGGATGGCCCTCGGAAACGGACTCGGACGTAAAGAAGTAATCGCTGCGACTGGTCATCTCAAAACCCACCACCATTGACAGATGGCCATCCCTACGCAGGGCTGCCAATCGGGTCAACCGGCGAAGCGCTACTGTCCCCGTGCCGACCGGAGCGAGGGATCCGCCGCCAGCGACCGCACCAGCGCCAGGACCGAAGCGCGGGTCTCGGTGTCACCGATCGCGGCGAAAGCCTCGTTCAGCGTCGCGACCTCGTCCCGCCGCGCCGCACCATTGGCAAGCTGCGTAGTGGCTGTCCCCTCGTCGCCTTGGATTCCTTCGAAGAAATGGCTCGGCGTAACCCCGAGGAACGTTGCGATCTGGTAGAGCCGTCCCGCGCCGATGCGGTTGGTCCCCTTCTCGTACTTCTGGATCTGCGAGAAGGTCAGGCCGAGGTGCCGACCGAGCCGTCCCTGGCTGATGCCGAGCGCCTCCCTCCGCCTGCGCATCCGCAGGCCAACATATCCATCTATATCGCTTGCTGATTTTGTCACCGGCCACACCCACCTCACCACGCACCCGCGACGCCGGCTCAGCGCGGCTCGCGCCGCGCCTGCAAAAGCCTGCATTCACCCCTCTGCAGGCCCCCACCCAGGTCGCCCTGGGTACAGCTATCCGCGCAGTTTTATGAAAACTCCACCGTAAAAGATTAAAACAGTTAATCCTAAAAGGCCGATCATGGCAGTCAAAGCCCATAAATCGCCGTAAAGGGAATACAACGTTGGCGGGAGTGGCCCCGGCAGAACCGTGTCGATGTACCCCGTTTCGTCAAGACCGATGTTCGTCAGTACCCGGCCATAGGGATCGATCATCGCCGAGACCCCGGTATTGGCCGCGCGCGCCAGTGGCAGGCCCTGCTCGATCGCCCGCACCCGCGCCTGGGCGAGGTGCTGCCACGGCCCGGACGCCTCGCCGAACCAGGCGTCGTTCGTCAGCTGCACCAGCCATTCGGCGCGGCCCTCCGGCGCGCGGAGTCCCCCGGGAAAGATCGCCTCATAGCAGATAAGCGGCAGGAATGGCGGCACGCCAGGCACCGCCACCAGATGCGCCCCCGGCCCGGCGGTGAACCCGCCCTGCGTCAGAGTGCTCAGAGCCGGCAGACCGAGCCGGGCGATGAAATCCGAAAGCGGAATGTATTCCCCGAACGGCACCAGGTGGTGTTTGTCGTAGACCGCCGCCGCCGTGCCGTCGGGGTCGAGAACCGCCAGCGAGTTGAACCAGCGATCGCCCTCCGGCGCCTCCTCCACTCGGCGGATCCCGAGTATCAGCCGCCCCTCAGGACCAACGGCGGCGGCGGACTGGGCAAACAGATCCGGCGCATGGCCAAGAACAAACGGCACCGCTGTTTCCGACCAGATGGTCACGTCCGGGGCCGGGTCGGCCGGAGATGATGTGAGCGCAAGGTGGCGCTCATAGAACGCCTGCTCCATTCCCGGCTGCCATTTCAGCTCCTGCCGGGCGTTGGGCTGCACCAGCCGCACCACCAGCGGCGTCTCGCGCTGCGGCACCGGCTGGGCCAGCCGCCATGTGCCGAAACCCCAGCCCACGGCGACCAGCGCCGCCGCCATCGCGACCGCTCGCCACGACGTAAGCCCCGGAAGGAGCGCCGCGACAAGCGTCAGCAGGCCCAAGAGATGCGGCCCGAACAGCGAGGCCGCCTGGATCACCGGCGTCTCCACCCATGCATAGGCGATGAGACCCCATGGGAACCCGGTCAGCACCTGTGAGCGTGCGTACTCCGACAGCGTCCAGAGCGCCGCGAGCAGAAACACTCGGGCAATCCCGTCCGGCCACCAAGCCCGGGCCAGCGCGAACGGCGCCGCCCAGAAGAGCGCGAGTCCCCCGGCCATGCCAACGAGCGCAAAAGGCGCCATCCAGCCGTAAACGTCGGGCTCGACAAGGAACGGCTCGACGATCCAGAAGAGTGAAGCCGCAAAATACCCTGCGCCGGCCGCCCAGCCGATCGCAAACGCGCCCCGGGCGCCCGGCGCGCCGTCAAGCAGCCAGAGCAGCGCCGGCAGCGCGACGAACAGCATCACCGGCCACGAGATCGGCGGCTGGGCCAGCGCCATGGCAGCGCCGCAGGCCGCTGCCGTACCGAGGCGGCCAAGCCCCCTCAGCGCGACGACCCGCCGCTCGATCGCGATCACGTTCGGGAAGCGCCCTATTCCGCGGCTTCCGCCGAGGCCCTGGCGCCGGACGCCAGCCGGACGCGGACCCGCTTGATCCGGCGCGCGTCGGCATCCACCACCTCGAACTCGTGGCCGTCGGGATGCGGCACGACCTCGCCCCGCGCCGGCACCCGGCCCGCCAGGCGGATCACGAGGCCGCCCAGCGTATCGACCTCCTCCGCCAGCTCCGGCGGCGCCAGCCGCACCCCGGCCGCCGCCTCGAAAGCCTCGAGATCCAACCGCGCCTGGGCGAGGTAGGTCGCCGGCGCCTCCTCCGTCCAGAGCTGGCTCTCGTCCTCGTCGTGCTCGTCGGCGATATCGCCCACGATCTGCTCCAGCACGTTCTCGATGGTCACCAGCCCATCGACGCCGCCATACTCGTCGATGACGAGCGCCATGTGGATCCGCGCCGCCTGCATCTTCTGCAGCAGCACCCAGATCGGCATCGACGGCGGCGCGTAGAGCAGCGGCCGTATCAGCCCGCGCAGGTCGAACGCATCAGCCCTCGCCCCGAACCCGTATTTCAGCGCCAGATCCTTGAGATGCACCAGCCCGAGCGGCTGGTCCAGCGTCTCGGAATAGACCGGCAGCCGCGAGAGCGTGCTTTCCTGGAAGACCGCCACGACCTCCTCCAGCGTCGCGTCATCGGAGATGGCGACGATGTCGGCCCGCGGCGCGCTGACATCGTCCACCCGCATGCGGCGAAGGTTGCGAAGGTTGAAGACCAGCGCCCGCGACGACGACACGCCACCGCCCGCCGAGACCGGCCCGCCGTCGTCGCCTTCGGAGGCGTCCCGGCGGAAAATGCGCGAGAAGAAAGACCTGGCCGGACTGTCAGGGTCGCCGTCTTCAGGCAGTGCGGCGCTCTGGCCCGCCTGCCCTTCGGATGTCTCGCCCATGTCTCCCGTCCGGCAATGACGCCCGAGTGGCGCCCCTAGGGCGAATATGGGTTCGCCACGCCCATGCTGGCAAGCACTTTCGTCTCTATTTCTTCCATCGTCTCGGCGTCGTCGTCCGCTTCGTGATCGTGCCCGAGCAGGTGGAGGACTCCATGGACCACGAGGTGGGCCGCGTGATCGGCGAGCGGGATCCCGGCCGCTTCCGCCTCCCGCGCGCACGTCTCGTAGCCGAGCGCGACATCGCCCACGAAGAGCGGCCCCTCGCCCGGCAGCCCCGGTGGCTCCGGAACTTCGTCCGGAAAGGCCGGCCAGCTCAGCACGTTGGTGGGCGTCCCCTTGCCGCGGAACTGTCCGTTCAGCTCGGCCATCTTCGCGTCGTCGCAGGCAAGAAGCCCGATCTTCGTGCGCATCCGGGTCCCGCCCGACCGCCGCCAGCGCCGCCCGCGCCGCCCGTTCGGCCACCGCCGCGATCCCCGCCGCCTCCCAGCGCGGGTCCTCGACCACAGCCTCGACGGTCTCAGGCATCCGCGGGGTGGGCGCTCTCGTACGCCCGAATGATGCGCGCCACCAGGGGGTGGCGGACCACGTCCTCGGCGGTGAAATGCGTGAAGCCCACCCCCGGCACGTCGCGCAGGATCCGCTCGGCCTCGACCAGCCCGGACGTCACCCCGCGCGGCAGGTCGATCTGCGTCACGTCGCCGGTCACCGCCATGCGGCTGCCCTCGCCGAGGCGTGTGAGGAACATCTTCATCTGCATGGTGGTGGCGTTCTGCGCCTCGTCCAGCACCACATAGGCGCTGGACAGCGTCCGCCCGCGCATGAACGCGAGCGGTGCGATCTCGATCTGCTTCTCTTCGATCAGCTTCTGAACCTGCTTCGGCGGGAAGAAGTCGTTCAGCGCGTCGTAGAGCGGTTGCATGTAGGGATCGACCTTCTCCTTCATGTCGCCCGGCAGGAATCCCAGCCGCTCGCCCGCCTCCACCGCCGGGCGCGACAGGATGATCCGGTCGACATGCCCGTCGATGTACATCGACGCCGCCGCCGCCACCGCGAGATAGGTCTTTCCGGTACCCGCGGGCCCGACCCCGAAGACCAGCTCGTTGCGGAAGAGATTGCGGACATAGGACTTTTGCGCCGCGGTGCGTGGCTCCACCAGCTTGCGCCGGGTGCGGATCTCCAGCGGTTCGCCGGAGAACATGTCGAGCTGGCTGACCCGCGCCTCGGCCACCGGGGCGGGGCTCGGCGCCATCCGTATCGCCGCCTCGATATCGCCGGCCGTCACCGGGCGACCCTGCTCGAGCCGCTGATAGAGGCTGCGCAGCACCTGCTCGGCCATCCCGCGCTCCGGAGTCGGCCCATGCAACGCGAGGTGATTGCCGCGCCGGTGTATGGCGACGCCAAGGCGCGACTCGATCTGGACGATGTTGCGGTCCAGTTCGCCGCACAGGTCGATCAGAAGTCGGTTGTCGGGAAACTCCAGGACGGTGTCGGACTGGTCATCCGGGTTCGAGGCGGGGTTCGGGGCGGTGATCGCCAATTGGCCTCCGGAAAGGACACACGCGGTGGTAGTGGCGCGAAGTTGCCCCACCTGACCCGTTCGCGCAAGCAGTTTGACAGCCGGCGGCCACCACGCTCAGGAAACGAGCGCCGCTTCGCGCGGCCAATGGCGCAGTTTGCCGCACATCTCGATGAAGGATGTTGCCGCGCCCTTGCCCGACAGCGCGACAACCCCTTCGTCCGGCGTCACTCCAGCCAGTTGCAGGAGCGGCTCCGCCCCGCCCGCGTGCGCGATGAACTTGCAGTGCGCAAAGGCGTCGGCCACGAAGTCGCGCGCCGCCGGCATCGCTGAAATCGCCGCGACACCTTCGGGCGAGACCACGAGCGCAACGGCGTCATAAAGGACCGAAGGACCGCCGCCGACCTTCTGCTTGCCCTCGACGAGGCTGCCGTCGCTCGCCACCACGCCCCCGACCTTGGGCGTGACTGTCTCGACCACCGCACCCGCCGCCTCCGCCGCAGCCCGCAGCGCCTGGAGCACGCCGGCGTCCGCGCCGTCGGTCAGGAGCACGCCCAGCTTGCGGCCTGCAAAGCTGTCCGGCCCGTTCTTCAGGATCGAGAGGCTCGGCGACGGCTTCAGGTCGGTCCGCACCTGAACCGCGGCCTCGGCGGCCTCCGGCATCTCCGCCAGCCCGAGCCCGTCGGCCACCTGCTCCGCCAGCGCCTGATCGATGTTGCGCAGATGTCCGACCACACGGGAACGGATCGCCGGCGTCTCGACCTTCGACAGCTCGAAAACCAACGCCGCCGCTATGTGTCCTTTCTCGACTTCCGTTTGAGAAACAAAGAATTGTCTTGCCTGGCTATAGTGATCTGCGAAGCTCGTCGCGCGAATCCGCCGCTTGTCGCCCTCGACCGGTTCGGGCCACGCCCGCAGCCCGTCCTTCGCAACCTCGCGGGGCCCGCCTGCGGCGCCCCCCCAGGAATTGGGCTCGTAATTGGCGCGGCCCACCGGGTTGACCAGCGCCATGTGTCCGTCCTGCTGGAAATGATGGAACGGGCAACGTGGCGCGTTCACCGGCAGATGGACGAAGTTCGGGCTCCCGAGCCGCTTCAGCTGGGTGTCGAGGTACGAGAAATTCCGCCCCTGCAGCAGCGGATCGTTGGAAAATGTGATCCCCGGCGGCACGTTGTTGGTCTGGAACGCGACCTGTTCGGTCTCGGCGAAGAAGTTGTCCACGCATCGGTCGAGAACCAGCCGCCCGACCACCCGGATCGGCACCTCTTCCTCGGGAATGATCTTGGTCGCGTCCAGCACGTCGAAGTCGAAGCGGTCGGCGAAGTCGTCGTCGAAGACCTGCAGCCCGAGTTCCCACTCCGGGAAGTCGCCGCGTCTGGATCGCATCCCAGAGGTCGCGGCGATGAAAGTCCGGATCGGCGCCGTTGATCTTGACCGCCTCGTTCCAGACCACCGACTGCAGCCCCGCCTTCGGCTTCCAGTGGAACTTGACGAAGCTCGCCTTCCCCTCGGCGTTGACCAGCCTGAAGGTGTGGACGCCAAAACCCTCCATGAACCGGAACGACCGCGGGATGGTCCGGTCGGACATGATCCACATGACCATGTGCATCGACTCCGGCATCAGCGAGATGAAGTCCCAGAAGGTGTCGTGCGCCGTCTGCGCCTGCGGAAAGCCACGGTCGGCCTCGGGCTTCGCCGCGTGGATCAGGTCGGGGAACTTGATCGCGTCCTGGATGAAGAAGACCGGAATGTTGTTGCCGACGAGGTCCCAGTTCCCCTCCTGCGTATAGAGCCGCACCGCGAAACCGCGCACGTCCCGCGCCAGATCCGCCGATCCCTTGCTGCCGGCGACCGTAGAGAAGCGCACGAAGGCCTCGGTCTTTTCGCCTGCGCGCTGGAAGACATCCGCCGACGTGAGCTCGGGGATCGCCTCGGTGCATTCGAAATATCCGTGCGCACCGAAGCCGCGCGCATGCACCACCCGTTCCGGGATCCGCTCGTGGTCGAAGTGGAAGATCTTCTCGCGGAAATGCGTGTCTTCCATCAGCGTTGGCCCGCGCTCCCCGGCGCGCAGCGAGTTCTGATCGTCCGAAACCGGATGGCCCCCCTGGGTCGTCAGCACCGGAACCTCGCCCCCTGCAAGCTGGTGCGTTTCGCCTCCGGTTCCGCGCAGGACCGTCTGGTCGCCGAACCGAGCCTTGGAACGAGCCTCAGTAATCTTGCTGTCATTGCGCATGGTATCCCCCGGGAGCTTGCCTCTGTCGCCGGACGTCAATCCGCGACCTTCACAGCAAAAACCGCTCACCCGCACGATCGTTCCCTCGGCGGGGGATCAGTGGATTTTAATGAAGTTCAATTCCTTTGAAGTCATAGCGATGCGGGGAGTTTCACGTGCGAAATCCAGCGAAGCCTGGGTTACGCAGCGATCTCGCCGGCCACCGAATTCGTTCGGGCGGACACGATCCTGGCTGGCACGATCCTTCCCACCAGATCCAGCGGCGCATCCATGTGAACCGCGGTCAGATACGGCGACCGTCCCGTGACCTGGCCGGCCTCCCGCCCTGCCTTCTCGACCAGCACTGGCATTAGCCGCCCGACGAGACCCTCCTGGAACGCCGCCTGCTGCCGCCAGAGCAGAGCCTGCAGCCGCTGCAGCCGCTCTGCCGCCACCTCGCTGCCGACCCCCTCGCGCCCCGCCGCCGGTGTCCCCGGCCGCGGCGAATAGGCAAAGGAATACGCCTGCGCGTAGCCCACCGCCTCCACCAGCGCCAGGGTGGCCCGGAAATCCTCCTCGGTCTCTCCCGGGAACCCGACGATGAAATCCCCCGACAGCGCCATGTCGGGCCGCGCCGCCCTGACCCGCTCGATCAACCTGAGATAGCTCTCGGCGTCATGCTTCCGGTTCATCGCCTTCAGCACCCGGTCGCTCCCTGATTGCACCGGCAGGTGGAGGAACGGCATCAGCTTCGCCTCCTCCCCGTGCAGCGCGATCAGATCGTCACCCATGTCGTTCGGATGCGACGTCGTGTAGCGGATCCGCTCCAGCCCCTCGATCGTCGCCAGCCGCCGCACCAGCGCCGCCAGCCCGACTCCCGCCGCGTCCCGATAGGCGTTGACGTTCTGCCCCAGCAGCGTGATCTCGACCACGCCCCGCGCCACCAGCTCGCGCGCCTCCGCCTCGACCCGCGCCGCCGGCCGCGACACCTCGGCCCCACGGGTATAGGGCACCACGCAGAAGGCGCAGAACTTGTCGCAGCCCTCCTGCACCGTCAGGAACGCCGCCGGCGCCCGCCGCGCCCGCCGGTCCTGCGGCAGGTGATCGAACTTGTCCTCCTCGGGAAACTCCGTCTCCACCGGCCGCTCGCCCGCCGCCCGCCGCGCCAGCATGGCCGGCAGCCGGTGATACGCCTGCGGTCCGACCACGAGATCGACGATCGGCGCCCGCGCCAGGATCTCCGCCCCCTCGGCCTGCGCCACGCAGCCCGCGACCCCGATCACCAGATCCGGCCGTTTCGCCTTCAGCCGCCGGAGCCGCCCCAACTCGGAATAGACCTTCTCCGCGGCCTTCTCGCGGATATGGCAGGTGTTGAGCACGATCAGGTCGGCGTCCGCGGCCTCACCGGTGGCCTCGTACCCCCGCGCCACCAGCGCCGCCGTCATCCGCTCGCTGTCATAGACATTCATCTGACAGCCGTACGACTTCACGAACAGCTTCTTCGCCGGCTCGGTCATCGCCGTCTCCCGAAACGCAAAGGCGCGCGCAGCCGTCTCGGCCCCGCGCGCCTCTCTATCTTTCGGGTCGGCGCCCCGCAAGCGCCGAGAACTTACCGCGGCCGCGGCTTGCGACCGAGGCCGATCTTCTTCGCCAGTTCCTGCCGCTTGGCGGCATAGCTCGGCGCCACCATCGGATAGTCGGGCTTCAGCCCCCAGCGCGCCCTATATTCCTCGGGCGTCATGCCATAAGCCGTCATCAGATGCCGCTTGAGCATCTTCAGCTTCTTGCCATCTTCGAGGCAGATGATGTAGTCCTCGGTCACCGACTTCCTGATCGGCACCGCCGGAGTAAGCTCAACCGAAGCCGTCTCTTCGCCTGTCGCCAACTCGTTGATCTTGTTGTAGACCGACTGGATCAGATCCGGCACGTCGTTCTGGGTGACGGCGTTGTTAGCCACATGCGCCGACACAATCTCAGTCATCAGGGCGAGAATTTCGCCACGTCCGATGGTTTGCTCTTCAGTCATTTGCTTTCTTCCCGATCTCGGCATCCTCAAGCAGCAACAACTCCGCTCGTGGCTGCATTGTTCCGAGCACCCCTACTTTAACGCTCGCAGATGCAGAAGCAGATTATTAACCCGCCCCAACTTTGACAAGAGTCGCAAGCAAACTTTTCCAAAAAATTTTCGTCACCTGGCCGTGAAACTTTGTCGCGGGCCCTTATCCCAAAGTATGAGCCCCTTAACGCATTCGCGGTCACCCTCGTTTTATAGCAAACTTTCCCGATGTTCCTGCTCTCGAGACCCGCACATGCGCGAAAATCCGCCCATCGTTCGATGCAAATGTGAATTGGGGTTCAGCTCTCTGCTCTTGCCGCCGCTTGTTGCGGGCTGTTCAATCCCGCCGAGCCGCAGAAAGACCGCACCGAAGTGGACCGAACCCACCGCCTCAACGTTTCCGCGGGCATCGCCTCCGTCGGCGTCGCATTCGTCCTCGTCGCCCTCAAGGTGTGGGCGGTGGCGGCCACCGGTGCGCTCTCCGTCGCGGCCTCGCTGGCGGATTCGGCCGTCGATCTCGTCGCCTCTTCTGCCGGCCTGATCGGCATCATCTACGCGGCCAAGCCGCCCGACGACGATCACTCCTTCGGTCACACATCGGCCGAAGATCTGGTGGCGCTCGGCCAGGCGTTGCTCGTCATCACCTCCGCGGGGATCATCGGCTGGAACGCGATGCGGCGCCTCGCGGTGCCTCAGGAGCTACGGTCCGAAGCCATCGGCCTCCTGACGATGACGCTTTCGATCATCGTCACCCTCACGCTCGTTCTCTGGCAGGGCCATGTCGCGCGGCGAACCGGCTCGCGGATCGTCGCCGCCGACCGTCTGCATTACGCCGCGGACCTTCTGCCCGCCATCGGCGCGATGGTGGCGCTGGTCGCGTCCAGGAATTTCGGCATCGGCTGGGTGGACCCGGTCATCGCGCTGGTGGCCTGCGTCGTCCTGGTGCTCGGCGCGCGGCGCATCGGCATCGGCGCCTGGAACGCCCTGATGGACAGGGCGGCCGATCCCGCGCTCCTGCAGGAGGTCGGTCGCATCATCTCCGGCAACCCCGGTGTCCTCGGCTTCCACGACCTCAAGACCCGCACCGCCGGATCGCGTACCTTCATCCAGGTGCATCTCGAGCTCGACGGCGATCAGTCGCTCAGATCCGCCCACGACATCGGCGCCGCGGTGCGCCACGCCCTGCTTCAGGCGGTCCCCAACTCCGAGGTGATCATCCACAAGGACCCGCGCTGACGAGTCAGGCCGCCTTCAGCCCGCGCTGCTCGAGCAGGGCCTCGACGCCCGGCATCCTTCCCCGGAACGCCATGTAGAGGTCGGCCGCGTCCCGTGACCCGCCGGCGCTGAGGATGCAGTCGACGAGGCGCTTGGCCGTCGCCGGATCGAACACGTCGCCCGTTTCCTTGAACGCCGCGAACGCGTCGGCATCCATCACCTCGGACCACATGTACGAATAGTACCCCGACGAGTAGCCGTCGCCGGCGAAGACGTGCTGGAAATGCGGAGTCGCGTGTCGCATGACGATTGCGCGAGGCATCCCCAGCCGCGAAAGCGTCTCACCCTGAGCCGCCATCGGATCCGCCGGCGCCGGGCCGGCATGGAAATCCAGATCGACCAGCGCGGAGGCCAGATACTCGACCGTGGCGAAGCCCTGGTCGAAGTTGCGCGCCGCGATCACGCGATCCCTGAGTTCCCGCGGCATCGCCGCGCCCGTCGTCACGTGGCGGGCATGCGCCTCCAGAACTTCCGGCGTCTCGAGCCAGTGCTCGTAGAGCTGGCTCGGAAGCTCCACGAAATCCCGCGCCACGCTGGTGCCTGAAATGAACTCATACGTCACATCCGACAGCAGGCCGTGCAGCGCATGCCCCATCTCGTGAAAGAGGGTATGCGCGTCGTCGAAGGTCAGCAGGCTCGCCTCGCCCTCCGGCGCCTTGGCGAAGTTGCAGACGTTGACAACGATCGGGCGCACCTCCCCGTCGAGCTTGTTCTGCCCGCGGAACGACGAGCACCAGGCGCCCGGAGCGCTTGGAGGAGCGGGCGAAATAGTCGCCGATGAACACCCCCATGTGGCGCTCGCCGCGCCGCACCTCCCAGGCCCGGGCGTCCGGATGGTAAAGCGCGACCTCGACAGGATGAAAGCTCAACCCGAAGAGCCGCGACGCGACGTCGAAGGCGCCCGCCAGAACGCTGTCGAGCGGGAGATAGGGCTTCAGGGCCGCCTGGTCGAAGTCGTGCTCGCGCGCCTGCCGGATCGCCGCATAGTACCGCCAGTCCCAGGCCTCGAGCGACCCGTTGATCCCGTCGGCGTGCATCAGCTCCTCCAGCCGCTCGGCGTCCGCCTCCGCCCTCGTGCGCGCCGGAGCCCAGACCGCCAGAAGGAGATCGCGCACCACCTCGGGCGTCTTCGCCATCTCCGGTTCCAGCTTGTAGGAAGCGAAGTCAGGGTAGCCGAGCAGCCGCGCCCGCTCCTCCCGCAACGCCAGGGTCTCGGCCACCACGGCGCGGTTGTCCGTGGCGCCACCGTTTTCCCCGCGCGCGACCCAGGCGCGGAAGGCCTTCTCGCGCAGATCGCGGCGCGGCGATGATTGCAGGAAAGGCACGACGAGGCTCCGCGACAGGGTGATGACGTGTCCATCCTGCCCCCGTTCGGCAGCGGCGGCAGCCGCCGCCGCGACGAGATCGTCCGGCAGCCCGATCAGATCGTCCGGCGAAAGCGCAAGCGCCCACGCCTGCTCGTCAGCCAGCACGTTCTGGCCGAAGGCGGTGCCGAGGCTCGCCAGGCGTTGAAGAACCGCCTTCAGCCGG
The DNA here is from genome assembly GCA_963844375.1 of uncultured Alphaproteobacteria bacterium. Classification (GTDB taxonomy): domain Bacteria; phylum Pseudomonadota; class Alphaproteobacteria; order Rhodobacterales; family Rhodobacteraceae; genus Amaricoccus. The sequence continues at coordinate 51,266 of CAWJOI010000028.1, forward strand.
TCGCGATCGGCGCCCTTAAGGCGCGCCCCGGCTCGCACGAACATCCGGTGATAGAGCGTCAGCACCCGCGCCTGCTCGGGGCCAAGCCCCAGTTCCGCCTGCCGCGCGTGGAGGTCGTCGATCCGCGCGAACAGATCCGCGTTCATCATGGTCTCGGCATGGTGAGCCGCGAGCTTGGGGCTGAGGTCGCGCTGCAGGGCCTCGATCGCGTCGCTGGTGTGCGCCCCGGCGAGATTGAAGAAGACCGATGCCACGCGGTCGAGCCCGCGCTCGGCACGCTCCATGGCCTCGATCGTGTTGGCGAAGGTTGGAGGTTCCGGATCGGTGGCGATCGCATCGAGGTTCGCGCGCCCCTCCCGCATCGCCGCCTCGAAGGCAGGCGCGAACTGCTCGGTCTCGATTTCGCCAAACGGCGGCATCGCGAATGGAGCGGTCCAGTCTTCCAGAAGCGGGTTCATGCGACTCCTCCGGCCAAGCGTCCTGTCGGACCCTTGGCCGGAGGAGAAGTCAGGGTCAAGGCGTGGCGCTGAGCGTCTGCGCCGTACCACGTGCAAAGGCCTGCACGATCGCCTGATAGTACTCGGCGCTCGTAGGCCGGATGGTCACGATGTCGCTTCCGGGCGGCAGGTACGAGACGACGTCCTGGGAGGTCGCGGTTACGTCATAGGCGGCCGCATCCGTTCCGTCCAGGTTGACCAGCGTGACCCGTCCCGAGAGGCGAGCCGTCTCGGCCGTCGCTCCGGCCATGAACGCGCTGTTGAGCGAAATCTCGTCCACGTCCACGGTGATCTGCTTGCCCATGGGATCGGTCCGGCCCACGAACTGCGCGGCAATGGCAGTCTCGAGATCGTCGTTCAGGCTCTGCCAGTAGGCGACAGCCTGGCGGCTCCCGACCGCAGGAAGGTCGGTCTCCACCGAGACCCCCGAGATCGTCAGCGGCTCCGGCTGTCCGCCACTACAAGCCGCAAGAATCAGTGCGGCCCCCGCAAGTAATCCCAGCTTTTTCATCACAAACTCCCGTCAATTCCAGTACCCGCAGGCGAAACGCCAAGCGGTTCTTTCGCTAAACTTCCCGATAAACTCCTCGATGCACAAAAGGTTCCACGACGCTGCCTTCGGCCGGATTTCGCCGACGCCAGCGTCGCAATCGGCTTGCGGAGGGTCGGGCCGACGGACTTGCACCCGGAGGCTCGGCGTTAGAGACAGGGGGCAGAGTTCGGGGAGACGAGGCATGAGAACCCACGTTCGCGCGGTTGTGGTGGGCGGCGGCGCCGTCGGCACCGCCATCGCCTACAGCCTCGCCAAGGCCGGCTGGACCGACACGGTGCTCCTCGAGCGCGACGAGCTTACCTCCGGCTCCACCTGGCACGCCGCCGGCCTCCTGCCGCTCTTCAACATGGGCTACGCCACCAGCCACATCCACGACCACTCGGTGAAGCTCTACAAGGCGCTCGAGGCCGAGACCGGGCTCAACGCCGGCTTCTCGGTCGTCGGCAACCTGCGCATGGCGCAGACCGACGCGCGCATGGACGAATTCCGCCTCTACGCCTCCACCGCCGAGACGGTAGGCATCCCCTACCAGTGGCTCACCCCCGCCGAGATCAAAGCGCGATGGCCGCTGGTGCGCACCGAAGACCTCAAGGGCGCGCTCTTCCATCCCACCGACGGCTACATCAACCCCGCCGACGTCACCCAGGCCATGGCCAAGGGCGCGCGGCAGAGGGGCGTCGAGATCGTCCGCAAGGCGCAGGTCGACGGCTACGCCTGGACCGGGCTCGGAGTGGATCGTGACCGGCGCGATCATGGCCGACCGCGGCGGCAACCTCGTCCCCACCGGCGAGACCTTCGAGATCCGCGCCGAGCACGTGGTCACCGCCACCGGCAACCACGCCCAGCGCACCGCCCGCCTCCTCGGCCTCAGGATCCCCGCCATCCCCGTCGAGCACCAGTACATCGTCACCGAGCCCGACCCCGCCCTCATCGCGTTCCGCCAGCACCAACCCCGAGCACCCGGTTCTCCGCGACGCCGACGCGCGCTGGTACGTCCGCGAGGAACGCGGCGGATGGATCCTCGGCCCCTACGAGAACGGCGCCCCCGCCCGCTTCGAATACGCCGTCCCCGACAGCTTCCGCGCCGACCTCTTCCCGCTCGACCTCGAGCGCATCGAGACGGAATACCTCTCGATGATCCACCGCCTGCCCAGCTCCGAAAACGCCGGCCTCAAGGACGACTTCAACGGCCCGATCTGCTACACCCCCGACGGCAACCCGCTGGTCGGCCCCGCCCCCGGCCTGCGCAACCTCTGGCTCGCCGAGGGCTTCTCCTTCGGCATCACCGCCGCCGGCGGCACCGGCCACTACCTCGCCCAGATGATGACCGCCGGCGAGGCCGAGATCGACATGGCCTCGCTCGACCCCAAGCGCTACGGCGCCTGGATGACCACCGAGTACGCCGCCCGCAAGAACGAGGAGTGCTACGCGCACGTCTTCGTCCTCCACCACCCCGACGAGGAGCGCGAGGCCTGCCGCCCGCTCCGCACCGCCCCCTGCTACGACCGCATGGCCGCCCGCGGCGCGCAGTTCGGCCAGGTGAACGGCTGGGAGCGCCCGAACTACTTCGCGCCGCAGGGCTTCGACGACCACGCCGCGCGCAGCTTCCGCCGCGGCGGCTGGTGGCCCTACGCCGCCGAGGAGGCGCGCGCGATCCGCGACAACGTCGGCATGATCGACGCCTCCGCCTTCGCCAAGCACCGGGTCAAGGGCCCGGGCGCCACCGCCTTCCTCGACTGGCTGACCTGCAACCGCCTGCCCAAGGTGGGGCGCATCAGCCTCACCTACGCGCTGACCGACACCGGCACCGTCCGCACCGAATACACCATCGTGCGCCTCGCCGAGCACGACTACTACCTCGTCTCCGCCGGCGCCTGGGCCGCCTACGACGGCGACTGGCTCGCCAAGGCCGCCGAGGACCGCGAGCCCGACTTCGGCCGCATCGACGTGCGCGACGTCACCACCCAGTGGGGCGTCTTCGCCGTCGCCGGCCCCAACGCCCGCGCCCTCCTCCAGCCGCTGGTGCGCGACGCCGACCCCGGCACCGCGCTCGGCAACAAGCGCTTCCCGTGGCTGGCGGCGCGCGAGGTCGAGCTCCTGATGTGCCCGACGCTGATGCTGCGCGTCGCCTATACCGGCGAGCTCGGCTGGGAGCTGCACCACCCCGTCGAGATGCAGAACTACCTCTTCGACCGCCTGATGCAGGCCGGCGAGCCGCTCGGCCTCCGGCTCGTGGGCGCCCGCGCGCAGAACTGGCTCCGCCAGGAAAAATCCTACCGCGCCTTCGGCACCGAGCTCGGCCGCGACGCCACCCCGCTCGAGGCCGGCCTCGACCGCTTCGTCGACCTCGGCAAGGACTTCCACGGCAAGGCGGCGATGCTGGCCAAGGGCATCCGCTCGAAATGCGTGACGCTGCTCGTGGACGGCCCGGCCGACGCCGACCCCTGGGGCCGCGAGGCGCTCTACGCCGGCACCACCCGCGTCGGCCGGCTGACCTCCGGCGGCTGGTCCGCCGCCTTCGGCCGCTCCATCGGCCTCGGCTACGTCGCACCGGCGCACGCCGAGGTCGGGACGCGCCTGCAGGTCAGGATGCAGGACGCGCTCTGGCCCGCCGAGGTGGTGCCCGACAGCCCCTACGATCCCGAGAACGCCCGCATCCGCGCCGACGGCTGACGCTGGCCATGCCCCGCAACCTCGGTTAGCCTGTGGCGCAAAGCGCGACGGGGGAGGCTCACATGCGTCTGGCTGCACCACTGGCTATCATGCTGGCGCTCGGCGCAAGCTGCCTTCCGGCGGCTGCGGCCGGGGTGCTCGACCGCATCAAGGAAAGCGGGACCGTCCATTTCGGCTATCGCGAGGACGCCGCCCCCCTCTCCTATCTGGACGAGAACAAGAAGCCGGCCGGCTACTCGGTGCTGATCTGCGACGCAGTCGCCGCCAGCCTCGCCACCCAGCTCGGCACCGAGCCCCTGAAGATCGAATGGCTGCCCGTCACCACCACCGACCGTTTCGAAGCGGTGGCGAGCGGCAAGATCGACCTCCTCTGCGGCGCCGCCACCATCACGCTGACCCGGCGCGAGACGGTCGACTTCTCGCTGCCGACCTTCGTCGACGGCGCGGCGGTGATGCTGCCCCGCGACGCCGATCCGGAATTCGACGCGCTCGCCGGCAAGAACATCGGCGTGCGCAGCCGGGACCAGCACCGAGGAGATCCTCAGGAACACGATCGAGGCCAAGGGCATGCAGGCCACGATCGTGCACCTTCGAGGCCCACGACGCGGCCCTGGCCGCGCTGGAGGCGGGCGAGATCGACGCCTACTTCGGCGACCAGTCCATCCTCTTCGGCCTCTTCTTCGCCAGCGACCTCTCGGAGTCGCTGGTCGTCTCCGAGAACACCCTGACCGTGGAGAAGCACGGGCTCGCCCTGCCGCGCGGCGACACCGACTTCCGCCTCGCGGTCGACCGGGCGGTGAGCGAGCTCTACCACTCCGGCAAGATCGTGGAATTCTTCAAGACCGCCTTCCCCGGCGCCACGCCGGGCCTGGCGCTGCAGGCACTCTTCCTGCTCGGTCCGGACATCCCCTGAGCCCGGGCAAGCCCCACCCGCCGTGCGGCCGAAGACCCGTCCCTAACGCCTGATCGCCGCCGCAAACAGCGCCGCATCGACGTTGCCGCCCGTGGCGACACAGACCACGGCGTCGCCCGCCACTTCGCCGCCGCGAAAGAGCGCCGCGGCCAGCGCCACCGCGCCGCCGGGCTCCAGGACCAGCTTGAGGTGGCGGAACGCCAGCGCCAGCGCCTCGAGCGCCTCGTCGTCCGACACGACGAGCCCCGGCCCGGCCAGCCGCTGCAGCACCGGAAAGGTCAGCGCGCCCGGGCGCGGCGTCAGGATCGCGTCGCAGATCGAGCCCGTGGCGGCGGCGTTTCCCAGCCGCTCGCCGGCGGCCAGCGAGCGCGCCATGTCGTCGAAGCCCGCCGGCTCGGCGGTCCGCACCCGCAGCCCCGGCGCCTCCGCCTCCAGCGCCAGGGCGATCCCGGCGCTGAGGCCCCCGCCGCCGCAGCAGACCAGCACGTCCGCCGCCTCCACCCCGGCCTCCGCCGCCTGCGCGGCGATCTCGAGCCCGACAGTGCCCTGCCCGGCGATCACCTCCGGGTGGTCGAAGGGCGGGATCAGGCTCAGGCCGCGCGCTGCGGCCAGTTCCGCCCCCAAGGCGTCACGGTCCTGCCGCCCCCGATCGTACAGCACCACCTCGGCGCCGAGCGCCTTCGTCCCTTCGATCTTCCCCGCCGGCGCATCCGAGGGCATGAGGATGACCGCCGGCATCCCGTGCGCCGCCGCCGCCCAGGCGACCCCCTGGGCATGGTTTCCCGACGAATAGGCGAAAACCCCGCCCGTCTCCCCCGCCGCCGCCAGCGCCGAGACCGCCGCCCAGCCGCCGCGCGCCTTGAACGAGCCGGTCACCTGCAGCGCCTCGGCCTTGACCAGCACCCGCCGCCCGGCGATCCGGTCGAGCGCCGCCGCCGCGAGCATCGGCGTCCGCCGGATGCCCCGCGCCCGGGCGGCCGCCGCGCGGATCATCGCGAGATCACTCATACGGCCTCCGGGTGATCGCTTCGCGTTAACAGCCCGTAAAGAAGTGGCAAGCCGGATTCCAGCCGGATTCCAGCCGCCTTCCAGCCCGGATTTTTCTTGCCGTTCCAACGGGATGACCGCCACCCTGGGCGCGCGAGCAGATCAACCGGAAATCGTATCACGCCTCGACCCTCGCGATCAGCTCCGCCAACGCCGCCAGCGCCTGTGGTTCGTCGAGGAACGGCGCATGCCCGCGGTCGGGGACCTCCGCGACGATGAGATCAGGCCGGCGTTCCAGCATCCTGGCCACCATCTCCCCCGTCAGTCGATTCGAGTTCGCTCCGCGCACCACCGCCACCGGCAACCCCGCCAGCGCATCGAAGAGCGGCCACATGTCCCCGGCCGGCCGGCCCCCGTCCGCCGCCACCGCGTCACGCAGCCGCGGATCATAGTTCAGCAGCGGCCCGTCCGGCCCCTCGTCGTACCACCGCCTCGCCAGCGACAACCACCGCTCCGGCGTCAACCCGGTAAACCTGGTCCCGAGGCGCGCCTCGAGCGCATGGGCAGCGGCCTCGAAGTTCCCCACGCCTGGTTCGATCCCGAGCCATTCCATGATGATTTCAAAGCGCTCGGGCGCCAGCTCCGGTCCGATATCGTTCAGGAGAACACCCGCCAGCCGCCGCCGTGCACGCGAGGCCAGCAGCATCGCGACCATGCCGCCGCGCGACGTGCCGATGAGGACGACCCTGTCGAGCCCGAGGTGGTCGAGGAACTCGACCACGTCCCGCGCCTCCCTGTCGGTGTTGTAGGTCCTGAAGTCGGCAGCGCGATCCGAATCGCCCCGCCCGCGCGGCGTCAGCCGGATCATGCGGTACCGGTCGCCGACCGCCGCAACGAGATCGTCGAAATCCGAGGCGCCGCGGGTAAGTGCCGGCAGGCAGAGCAGCGGCAGGCCCGCACCAGAGTCGCGGTAGGCGAGCGACAGCCCGTCCGAGGTGATGAAGCGGTTCATCGCCTACCGTCGGGGTCTGCTCATGACCGGTCCAGGGACTCGAAGCTGCAACTCACGTGCATGGGTTGTGCATGCATTGTGCATCAAAAAACCCCGCCGTTCGCGTTCCCGAAACCCCGTCACCCCTCGACCCGGGCGAGCAGCTCCGCCAGCGCCGCCTGCGCCTCCGGCTCGTCGAGAAACGGCACATGCCCCCGCTCCGGCACCTCGGCGACGATGAGATCCGGCCGCCGCTCGCGCATCCGCTCCACCGTCTCCGCGGTCAAAAGGTCCGAGTTCGCCCCCCGCACCACCGCCAACGGAACCCCCTGCAGCGCATCGAAAAGCGGCCACATATCCGCCGCCGGCTGCCCCGCCGTCGCCTCCACCCCGTCGCGGATCCGCGCGTCGTAGTTGAGCGCCAGCCCGTCCGGACCCTCGTCGAACCATCGGCGCGCCAGGCTCAGCCACTTCTCCTCGGACAGGCCGGGAAAGCGTTCCCCCATGCGCGCCCGGAGCGCCCCCGCCACCTCGGCATGGCTGCGCGCCTTCGGCGGAACCCCGAGATAGGTCATGATGTTGGCCAGCCCTTCCGGCGCCAGTTCCGGCCCGATGTCGTTAAGCAGCACGCCCGCCAGCCGGTCCTTCACCGTCGCCGCCAGCACCATGGCGATCAGCCCGCCGCGCGACGTACCCACGACCACCACGCGCGGAAGCCCGAGGTGATCGAGCAGCTCGAGCACGTCGCGCGCCTCCACGCCCACGTTGTAGTTCTGCGGGTTGGGATCGCGATCCGACGCGCCGCGCCCCCGCAGCGTGATGCGGATCAGCCGGCACCGCCCGCCCAGGGCCGCCGCCAGCTCGTCGAAATCCCCGCCGTTGCGCGTCAGCCCCGGGATGCAGAGCAGCGGCAACCCCTCGCCCTCGTCCGTATAGGCGAGCGAAAGCCCGTCGGAGGTGGTGAAGCGCTTCACAGGTACTCCGGCTGCGCCATGCCCAGCACGTGGAAGCCGCCGTCCACGAAGATCACCTCGCCGGTGGTGCAGGCGCCGAGCTCGGAGGCGAGGTAGACCGCCGTACCGCCCACCGCGTCCAGCGTGGCGTTGGCGCGGAGCGGCGCGTTGAGCTCGGTGGCGCGATAGACCTTGCGCGCCCCCGCGATCGCCGCCCCCGCCAGCGTGCGCATCGGCCCGGGCGAGATGGCGTTCACCCGGATGCCCTGCGGCCCGAGGTCGTTGGCGAGATAGCGCACCGCGCTCTCCAGCGCCGCCTTGGCCACGCCCATCACGTTGTAGTTGCGGCGTCACCCGCTGCGCCCCGAGGTAGGTCAGCGTCATGATCGCCCCGCCCCCGGTCATCAGCGGCGCGGCGCGGCGGGTAAGCTCCACGAGGCTGTAGCAGGAGATGTCGAGCGAATTCAGGAAGTTGGCCCGGCTCGTGTCGAGGAAGCGGCCGTCGAGCTCGGCCTTGTCCGAATAGGCGATGGCGTGCACCAGCACATCGAGCCGGCCCCACTCGCCCGCGATGCGGCGCGAAAAGCGCGTCGAGCGAGGCGGCGTCCTGCACGTCCGCCGGCTCGACGATTTGCGCGCCGACGCTCTCGGCCAGCGGGATCACCCGGCGCCCGAAACCCTCGCCTTGGTAGGTGAAGGCCAACTCCGCGCCGTGCGCCGCGAAGGCCTTGGCGATCCCCCAGGCGATGGAATGGTCGTTGGCGACCCCGAGGATCAGCGCCCGTTTCCCGGCCAGCAGGCCCGCCTGCGCCACGCTCACGCCTCGTGCCGGCTGAGGAGCAGCGAGGCGTTGGTGCCGCCGAAGCCGAAGCTGTTGGTCATCACCGTGTCGAGCCCGGCGTCGTCCACCCGTTCCGTCGCGATCTCGCCGGGCCGGAGCTCGGGATCGAGCGTCTCGACGTTGATCGAGGGCGCGATGAAATCGTCGCGCAGCATCAGCAGGCAGTAGATCGCCTCCTGCGCCCCGGTGGCGCCCTGGCTGTGGCCGGTCATCGACTTCGTCGAGCTGATCGGCGGCGTCATTCCTTCGCCGAAGACCCGCCGCACCGCCATCACCTCGCTCACGTCGCCCACCGGGGTCGAGGTGCCATGCGCATTGATATACCCCACCTTCCGCCCCTCGGGCAGCGTCTCGAGCGCCAGCCGCATCGCCCGCTCGCCGCCGACGCCGGACGGCGCGACCATGTCGTGGCCGTCCGAGGTGGCGCCGTAGCCCGTCACCTCGGCGTAGATCTTCGCCCCCCGGGCGCGGGCGTGCTCCAGCTCCTCCAGCACCACCATCCCGCCGCCGCCGGCGATGACGAACCCGTCGCGATCCTTGTCGAAGGCGCGCGAGGCCTTCTCCGGCTGGTTGTTGTACTTGGTGCTCATGGCGCCCATGGCGTCGAAGAGGCAGGAGAGCGTCCAGTCCAGCTCCTCGCCGCCGCCGGCGAAGACGATGTCCTGCTTGCCCCACTGGATCTGCTCGACGCCGTTGCCGATGCAATGCGCGCTGGTCGAGCAGGCCGAGGTGATCGAGTAGTTGATCCCCTTGATCTTGAACGGCGTGGCGAGACAGGCGGAGACCGTCGAGGACATGCAGCGTGTGACCATGAACGGCCCCATCCGCTTGGGGCTGCCCTTTTCCAGCACGATCCGGTGCGCCTCGAAGAGGTTGCGGGTCGAGGGGCCGCCCGAGCCCGCGATCAGCCCGGTGCGCGGGTTCGAGACGTCGCTCTCCTCAAGGCCCGCGTCGGTGATCGCCTGCTGCATCGCAAGGAAGGCGAAGGCGGCGCCGTCGCCCATGAAGCGAAACTGGCGCTTGTCGATCAGCTCGGCCACGTCGATCTGCGGCTTCCCGTGCACGTGGCAGCGGAAACCGTGCTCGGCATAGTCCGGCGCGAAGCTGATGCCCGAGCGGCCGGCCTTCAGCGAGGCGGCGACTTCGTCGGCGTCGTTGCCGATCGATGAGACGATGCCGAGGCCGGTGATCACGACACGGCGCATGGCCGGTCCTCCTCAGTCCTGAAACAGCCCGACCTTCATGTCGGTGGTGGTGTAGATGACCTCGCCGTCCGCCCGCATGGTGCCGTTGGCGATGCCGAGCTTGAGCTTGCGGTCGATCACCCGGGTAAAGTCCACCGTGTACTCGATCAGCGTGACCTTGGGCGTCACCATGCCGGTGAACTTGACCTCGCCCACGCCGAGCGCCCGCCCGCGGCCCTGCATGCCGCGCCAGCCGAGGTTGAAGCCGGTGAGCTGCCAGAGCGCGTCGAGCCCGAGGCAGCCCGGCATCACCGGGTCGCCGATGAAGTGGCACTGGAAGAACCAGAGGTCGGGGCGGACGTCGAACTCGGCCACCACGTGGCCCTTGCCGTCGCTGCCGCGGTCGGCGGAGATGTCGGTGACGCGGTCCATCATCAGCATCGGCGGCGCCGGAAGCTGCGGATTGCCGGGGCCGAACATCTCGCCGCGGGCGCAGGACATCAGCCCGTCAAAGTCGATGAACGTCGGCCTCTCGGTCATTTCGGGCCCAGGGCCTCCCTTCCGGCTCCCCCGCCGGTTCCGTGGGCCGACCTCTAGCATCCGCGCCCGCGCCCGCGCAAGGGCTTGGGCCGGCAGCCTTCCCGCGCCCCCCTCGCGCACTCGGCACTGGAAATGACCGGTACAATCTGGTTATTTGCGCGGAGAGAGGTGCAGAAGCGGACATGCAGGCCAGCAAGACCCAGGATCGCCGTCCGGCGCGGGTGCGCGCGCTGGCCTGGCTTGCGGGCGCGGGCCTCAGGCCGACGCGGCAGAGGCTTGCCTTGGCCGAGCTGCTCGTAGGCGACGGGCGGAACCGCCACGTCACGGCCGAGAGCCTGCACGAGTCGGCGCATCGGGTCGACGCGCCGGTTTCGCTCGCCACCGTCTACAATACCCTGCGGGCGTTCTGCGAGGCGGGCCTCATCCACGAGGTGACCGTCGACGGCACCCGCTCGTACTTCGACACCCGCACCGACGACCACCCCCACTACTACTGGGAAGAGGACGGCCGGCTGACCGACGCCCCGAACGACGCGGTGGTGCTTGCCGGTCTGCCGCTGATCCCCGAGGGCGCGGAACTCGACCGCATCGACGTGGTGATCCGCCTGCGCCGCCCGCGCTGAGGAGGATCCCCGCTGGGAGAGCAAGCGCCGCTCCTCGATATCACCACCATTGTCTACCGGCGTGAGATACCGCTCCTGCGCTTGCAGGCCGCCTCGATCGCGCGGTTTCTCGACCCTGCCGGGATCGGGCGAATCCTCGTCGTCGTCAACGACATCGACGAAGCGGAGTGCGTTCGACAGGTGGAGGCCCTGCGACCCGAGTACGGGCCGTTCGCGTCCCGGGTTGAGGTCGTCCGCCCGGACGCGCTGTTCGACGCCCGGCCGGCGTCCAACGCGCCGCGCGGCCTGCGGCAGCGTTTCCGGCTGTGGTTCGCCCGCCGCCGTTGGCGCTATCCGTTCGGCGTCAAGAGCGGCTGGCGCGGCAATCGCGGCTGGAGTGTCCAGCAGGCCCTCAAGCTCGCCGTCGCCCGTCACGGCGACAGCCGGTTCATTCTGATCCTCGACGCAAAGAACAGCTTCGTCCGGCCGGTCGGCAGCGCGAGCTTCGTCAGCGCGCAGGGCCGGCCACTGACCTACACGGAGGTTCCGACCGACAAGTTCCGCGGCTGGATCGTCGGCTCCTTCCGCCTGCTCGGCCTGACGCCACCCGGACGCGACGTGCCGGCCCCGCCGACCATTACGCCGGTCTGCCTGACGCGTTCGGTGCTCCTCGGCGCGCTCGACACCCTGGAGCGGCGCGTCGGCCCCGCCGAGGCCTTCTTTGCCCGGGCACGCTCGCAGGAATCGGAGTTCATGCTGGTCTACGCCTATGTCGAGGGCCACTGCGGCGGCTGGGACGCCACGTTCGATCCGGGGCTGAAGCCGCCGGCGTCGATCTTTCGCGCCGATGACAGCAAGATCGTCGATGCCGTACTGACCAGGGTGGAAAACGGCGAAGCTGATGTCTTTTCCATCCACAGCGCGCGCGTGGCGAGCCTCACCCCGGAGGAACGACGGCGAATCTTCCGATATATGGCGCAGCCGCGGGTTGCCGGCGGATCTCGTATTCCCCTGAACCGATCCGACCGCGTCGGCCTGCGGCAACCCAGTTCCTAGAATTCGGTCCGCCTGCGGCAGGTCGTCGGTGATGGTGAACCAGGGCGCCTTCGATCCGACGAAGATATGCCGGTTCGGCCGGATCCCCGGGGCGTCCACCAGGGTGCCCATCGCCACGTGGACATAGGCGCCGTCCCGCACCCGGGAATAGAGCAGCGAGCCGCAGGATCCGCAACGAACGTCGTGGTTGCCCTCGGCCTCGCCCACGATCAGCAGGGCGTCGCCCCCGGCGACCAGCCGCAGCCGCGGCGCGCGGATCCCCGCCAGCGGCTTGAATGCCGCCCCCGTCGCCCGCCGGCAGCGCGAACAATGGCAATTGAGCGCGTATTCGAACGCGTCCGCCACCTCGTAACGCACCACCCCGCATAGGCATTCGCCGCGTAGCAGCCGCTCCTCGCGATCGGAATCCGCCATCGCTCGCTCCCGAATTGAGCCGAAAGGATTCCATCAGGCGGGCGGCCGGACAAGGCCTCAGGCGGCCTCCGTGTGATCGCCTCGCGTTAACAGACCGTAAAGAAGTGGCAAGCCGGATTCCAGCCGGATTCCAGCCGCCTTCCAGCCCGGATTTTTCTCGCTGTTCCAAAGGGATGACCAGATCAACCGGAGATCGTATCAGTCGTCCAGTTCCTCGTCGACTCCAACGCCCCAAAGCGCCGCCCGCGGCAGCCAGCCCTCCACGCCGCCCGCCTCGATCTCGCACCAGTCGCCGCGGCAGGCCTCGAGCCGCCCGACGACACCCGGCTCGGCCACGGCCCGCACCGTCGCCGCCTCGGTCGGCCCGGCCCGCAGCGCCACCGGCGCCTCGCCCTGCACAAGCGCCGTGCGTACTCCGGAAAGGAGCGCGTGGTGCACCCATCCGCCGGCGCCCGCGGCGTCGCGGACCCGCCGCCACTGGCCGTACTCGCCGGTGATCTGCAGCGGCAGCCCCTGCTGCACGAACTCCCAGTCCACCCGCTGGTCGAGGCTCGGCCCCCGCCGCGCATTGGCGCTCTCCGCCCGCATGGAGACGAAGCGCGGCAGCGGCAGGTTGGTGACCGGCCCGCGCGCTGGATCCGCGGCGGCGGCCGGAACCGGCGGCATGGCCGCCGCTGCGACGAGGAAAAGCGCCATCATCCGTGCGCGGCGCTGGTTGGGTGCGACCGTCATGCCTGCTCTCGTGCCCGAACGCCGGGAAGTGTCTGGATTTCTCCGGCCTTCCCGTGCAATTATGCCGCGATCATAACGATAACCCGAGCTTCTCGAAACAGGAAATCGCATGCCGTCTGCCCGAATGCGCGTCGTCGTCACGCGGCGTCTTCCCATGCCGGTCGAGGCCCGGATGCAGGAGCTCTTCGACGTCACCCTGAACGCCGACGACCACCCGATGACCGCCGAGGAACTCGCCCGCGCCATGGGCGAGGCCGACGTTCTGGTGCCGACGATCACCGACCGCATCGACGCGCGGCTCCTCGCCCAGGCCGGACCCGACCTGCGCCTGATCGCCAACTACGGCGCAGGCTTCGACCACATCGACGTGGCGACGGCGCTGCAGCGCGGGGTCATGGTCTCGAACACGCCCGGCGTGCTCGCCGAGGACACCGCCGACATGGCGATGGCGCTCATCCTCGCGGTGCCGCGCCGGCTCCCCGAGGGGTCGCGCCTGATGCAGAGCGGCGAGTGGACCGGCTGGAGCCCCACGGCGCTCATGGGCCACCGCATCGCCGGCAAGAGCCTCGGCATCCTCGGCCTCGGCCGCATCGGCCGCGCCATCGCCCGGCGGGCGCAGACCTTCGGGCTCGTCATCCACTACCACAACCGGCGGCGGCTGCATCCCGACATCGAGGCCGAGCTCGGCGCGACCTGGTGGGAGAGCCTCGACCAGATGCTGGCGCGCATCGACATCCTGTCGATCAACGTCCCGCACACGCCCTCGACCTTCCATCTGATGAACGCGCGGCGGCTGAAGCTGATGAAGCCCACCGCCTACATCGTCAACACCGCCCGCGGCGAGGTCATCGACGAGAATGCGCTGACCCGGATGCTGCGCGCCGGCGAGATCGCCGGCGCCGGGCTCGACGTCTACGAGCACGGCCACGACATCAACCCGCGCCTGCGCGACCTGCCGAACGTGCTGTTGCTGCCGCACATGGGGTCCGCGACCGTCGAGGGCCGGCTCGAGATGGGCGAGAAAGTGATCATCAACATCAAGACCTTCGCGGACGGCCACCGGCCGCCGGACCAGGTCGTGCCCGCGATGCTGTAAGGCGCGCAGCGGGTCTGTGCGCCCACCGGCGCGGGCGCCTTCCCTCAGGCAGGCCGTTCGCCGTTTAGGAAAATGCAACACGTTTCTTGGGCCTCCCCGCATCCCGTGCTAGCCTCGGCCCGGGTGTGGGGGTCAGGGCGATGGCGCGGATACTGCTTGTCTGTCTGGCGCTGGTCGCAGCCGCGCTCCAGCCATCGTCGGCGCGGGCGGGCGAACTGATCTTCCAGGACTTTGACGCGGCCCCCCTGAACGCCTCCGAAAAGCGCCTGCTGCAGACGGCCCTGGCCGCGACGGACGACTATCGCGGCCCGCTCGACGGCGACTGGGGCGCAGCGAGCCAGGCCGCGTTCGCCGCCTATGCCGCGCGCGAGTTCGGCGGCGAGGCCCTGAACGCCCATGCCGCGGCGCTCGTGCTCGGCTTCCTCGACGAGGTCGGGCGCGACGGGTGGGATTTCAGCTACCTGCCCGACCTCGGCGTCTCGCTCGCCTTGCCGCTCGCCCGCCTCGGCCGGCCCGAGCCCGAGGAGGGCGGCGAGCGGCGATGGACCGACGACGGCAGGCTGACCGTGCTGACGCACGACTACGACGCGCAGGAAACCCGGGCCTGGCATGCCGCCGCGGTCAAGGCCAATGCGAACGCCGATGCGCTCGCCACCCTGCGGCGTACCGATCTTCTCGTGACAGAAGGTACGCTGGCGGGACGGAAGGACCTTCTATACCCGCTCTGACCGAATCGGCGCGCAATGGGCCACCGTCCTTCTCGCGGCCGAGCCCGACCAGGCGGGCGCGCTGAACCTTGCGGCCGCCAGCATCCGCCCCGGCAGCCCGCTGCCTTGGGATCTGCCGGAACATGGCCGGCTCACTGGCCTCGTTGCAGAGGCAAGCACGCTCTTCGCCGAGACCGACCCACTTCTCGACGACGCCCCGGCCGGGCCGCGCGCGGCCGCATTGCCGCGCAGCGAGTTCGGTGGCACCAGCACCGGGTCGGGGTTCTATCTCGGGGACTCGACGGTGGTCACGGCCGAGCACGTGGTCGCCGGCTGCGCCCGGCTTACCCTTGCCGACGGCCGCGCGCTCGAGCTGATCGCATCCGACCCCGACCTCGACGTGGCCGCGCTGCGGGCCCCCGGCGCGGCCAGCCACTGGCTGTCGCTGGCCGCCGGCGACCTCCGGCTCGGCCAGCGGGTGCATGCGGCCGGTTTCCCCTACTACAGCATCGCCGGAACCTCGCTCAACCTGACCAGCGGCAACGTCAGCGCGCTGGCCGGGGTTGATGACGACCGCCGCTTCTTCACCTTCTCCGCCCCGGTGCAGCCCGGCAACAGCGGCGGCCCGCTGATCGATGCGCGCGGCGAGGTCCGCGGCCTGGTGGTGGCGCGGCTCTCGGAGGATTACATCGTCGAGGCGACCGGCAGCCTGCCGCAGAACGTCAACTACGCGCTCGGCGAGGCCGAGCTGTCACGCTTCCTGCGTCAGAACGGCCTGCAGCCGGCCCCGGGCGGGCTGGGCGGCTACGACATGGACGACGGCGCTCCGGCCGAGTTCGACCGTGCCGTGGTGCCGATCGTCTGCCACTGACCCGCAGCTGGAGAATCCTGAGCGCCCGTTTACCCGAAGCAGCGGCCCTCAGTGCCCGGCCTGCCCCGCAACGGCGGCGCCGAATGCCTGGAACAGCGGCCGAGACACCGGGTCGCTGGCGGCATTCCACTCCGGATGCCACTGCACCGCCATGGCAAATCCCGGCGCCGCCTCGACGATGATCGCCTCCGGCGTCGTGTCGGGCGCATACCCCTCGATCACGATACGCCCCCCCTTTTCGAGGATGCCCTGGCCGTGCAGCGAGTTCACCATCACCTCGCGCGCGCCGAGCACCCGGTGAAAGGCTCCCCCCTCCGAGAGGCTTACGATATGGCGGTGCTCAAACTTCTCATCCAGCGTTCCATCGGGGGGCATGCGGTGGTTCATCCGGCCCGGGATCTCGCGGATCTCCGGATGAAGCGTGCCACCGAAGGCGACGTTGAACTCCTGAAAGCCCCGGCAGATTCCGAACACCGGCACGCCCCTCGCCACGCATTCGCGGATGAGCGGCAGCGCCACCGCGTCGCGGTCGGGGTCGAAGGCGCCATGCTTCTCGGTCGGCTCGTGCCCGTACAGGCTGGGGTGGACATTGGGCCGTCCGCCCGTGAAGACGAAGCCGTCGCAGGCTTCGATCAGGTCACTGATCGCGCCCACCCTGGGGAGCGCCGGAACCATAAGCGGGATCGCGCCCGTAAGGTCGGCGACCGCCTCGATGTTTGCGACGCCGACTGCCTGGACGGCATACTCGTTGTTGATGACGTGCGCGTTGCCGATGATGCCGATGACAGGCTTGGCCATGGTCCGACGTTTCGAAATGCCGCTTTGCAGCAACGATAGGTCAAGCCGGCCCATCCGTCGAGACCTCGCCTGCTCAGCGATCCGAAGCCGAGGCGCTAACCCCGACATTTCCGGGGCTTGCCGCCCCCCACGCCACCGGCTCCGCCCGCAACTGAAGCGCCAGTGCGCCCCACGCGGCGAGGGCGAAGACATAGGCCAAAGCAATCGGATGGCGGCGCAACATGACGGGTCCCCTTCTGGCGCCGGGCGGCGAGCCGCCGGGCCACTCCTTGTTGAACGCACCTGTTGCAGTTCTCCGCCGCGGCGGACCGGGTTTGTTTCAATCATAGCTAACGGCGGCCGGAGCGGCTCTTGACGCCCATAACCGGGGCGCTAGAGCCTATGGCCGGTCATCAGGAGACATGAGCATGCGCGTCGACGCCCAGGCCCCGACGATCCGGCTCGCCGACTATCGGCCGCCGGCGTACCTCGCGGACGCCGTCGAGCTCACCTTCGTGCTCGATCCGGCCGCCACCCGCGTCCGGGCGCGCGTAACCTTCCGCCGCAATCCCGCCCGCGCCAGCGAGGGTCCGCTCGACCTCCGCCTCGACGGGCGCAACCTGCGGCTCGTCTCGGCCGCCATCGACGGCACCCCCGTGCCACAGAACGCGATCGCGCTGGACGAAGAGGGCCTCACCGTCCCCGCCGAGCACGTTCCCGACGCCTTTACCTGGGAGGCCGAGACCGAGATCGCGCCAGAGCAGAACACGGCGCTCGAGGGGCTCTACATGTCGCGCGGGATGTACTGCACCCAGTGCGAGGCGCAGGGCTTCCGCAAGATCACCTACTGGCCCGACCGACCCGACGTGATGGCCACCTTTCGCGTCCGTGTGGAGGGCAACCTGCCCGTGCTGCTCTCCAACGGCAATCTCGTCGCCTCCGGCCCCGGCTGGGCCGAGTGGGAGGACCCGTTCCGCAAGCCCTCCTACCTCTTCGCGCTGGTCGCGGGCGAACTCGTGGCGGTGGAGGACCACTTCACCACGCGCTCCGGGCGGCAGGTGCTGTTGCAAATCTGGGTCCGCGCCGGCGACGAGGACCGCTGCGCCTACGCCATGGACGCGCTGAAGCGCTCCATGGCCTGGGACGAGCGGGAATACGGCCGCGAGTACGACCTCGACCGTTTCATGATCGTGGCGGTGGACGACTTCAACATGGGGGCCATGGAGAACAAGGGGCTCAACGTCTTCAACTCCCGCTACGTCCTGGCGAGCCCCGAGACCGCCACCGACGCCGACTACAAGTCGATCGAGACGATCATCGCGCACGAGTACTTCCATAACTGGACCGGCAACCGCATCACCTGCCGCGACTGGTTCCAGCTCTGTCTCAAGGAGGGGCTGACCGTCTTCCGCGACCAGCAATTCTCCGCCTCGGAGCGCAGCGCGGGGGTGAAGCGGATCGAGGACGTCCTCCGGCTGCGCGGCGCTCAGTTCCGCGAGGATGCGGGGCCGCTGGCGCATCCGGTGCGGCCGGAAGAATACATCGAGATCAACAACTTCTACACCGCGACCGTCTACGAGAAGGGCGCCGAAGTCATCGGCATGCTGCGACGGCTGGTCGGCCCGGAGACGTATTCCCGCGCGCTCGATCTCTACTTCGACCGGCATGACGGCCAGGCCTGCACCATCGAGGACTGGCTGCGCGTCTTCGAGGATGTCTCGGGGCGCGACCTTGGCCAGTTCAAGCTCTGGTACTCCCAGGCCGGCACCCCGCGCCTGCGAGCCGTCGAGCACTGGGACGGTGCCCGCTACACGGCTCGACCTCTCACAGGAAACGCCCCCGACGCCGGGACAGCCGACGAAAGCGCCGCTGTTGATCCCGGTCGCCTACGGCCTCCTCGACCCGGAGGGCAACACGGTTGCCGAGGGGGTGCTGGAGCTCACCGAGGCGCGCCAGTCCTTCGACTGGACGCTGGCGGAGCGCCCGACGCTCTCGCTGCTGCGCGGCTTCTCCGCGCCCGTCATCCTCGAACGCGCGGACGATCCGGCGGAACGGGTCTTTCTCCTCGCCCATGACAGCGACCCGTTCAACAAGTGGGAGGCCGGCCGTACCTCGGCGCTCATCCTGCTTTCCCGCATGGCCGAAGATCCCGCCGCAGCTCCGGACGAAGACTTCCTGGCGGCGCTCTCCGCAGTCGCGGACAACTCTGCGCTCGACCCCGCCTTCAAGGCGCTGGCGCTCAGCCTCCCGCCGGAGGACGAGGTCATCGCGCACATGGCCGCCACCGGGCTGACGCCCGATCCGCTGGCGATCTGGGGCGCCCGTCGTCGCCTGGAAGGCGCTGTCGCACACGCGCTGTCGGGGCGCCTGCGGGCGCTCTACGACGGGAATGCTGTGCCCGGCCCTTACAGTCCGGACGCAGCGGCGGCCGGCAGCCGGGCGCTGCGGGGGCGGGCGCTGGCGCTGCTGACGGCGCTCGATCCCGGTGCGGCGGATGCGCACACCCAGTTCGGCGCGGCCGACAACATGACCGAGCGAATGGCCGCCCTGGCGCTTCTCGTCGTGCACGGAAAGGGCGAGGCGGCGCTGGCTGAATTCCACGCCGCATGGGCGCCATGAGCGGCTGGTCATCGACAAGTGGTTTTCGGTGCAAGCCGCGGGCACGCCGCCCGAGACAGCGGTCGCCACTGTCGACGCCTTGACGCGACACCCGGATTTCGACTGGAAGAACCCCAATCGTTTCAGGGCGTTGATCGGCGCGTTCGCCATGGGGAACCCGGCGGGATTCCATGCCGCCGACGGCAGCGGCTACCGCCTGCTCGTGGACTGGCTGATCCGGCTCGACCCGGTGAACCCGCAGACGACGGCACGCATCGCAGCGACGCTGGGGAGCTGGCGCATCTTCGATGCCGGCCGCCAGGCGCTGATGCAGGGGGAACTGGAGCGGCTGGCGGCGCTCCCCGGCCTGTCGCGGGACACCGGCGAGATCGTCGGCCGTTTGTTGCGCGGCAACGACGCCTGAAACCCGGGCGCTTGTCACGGAGTTGTCAAGCTGCCACGATAGGAGGCGTCATGCGCGAGATCGTCGACCAGCTGATCGAGGAGCGGGCGCCGTGGATGCGCCGTCGGGGACCGCTGGTCACCGTCGCGCGTCCCATCCTCCATTCGTTGTTGCAGTACGACCGGACGATCAAGGTCGGCGAGGCGATGGAGCCGCTGCCCGGCCCCGCCGTGCTGCAGTCGCTCTACGACATGCTGGCGCAGCATGTGGAGGTGACCGGCCTCGAGAACGTGCCGCGCCAAGGGCCGGCGATGGTGATATCGAACCATCCCACTGGAATCGCTGACGGAATCGTGTTGTTCGGCGCGCTCGCCAAGGTCCGGCCCGACCTCTTCATCTTCGCCAACGCCGATGCGCTGCGCGTCTTGCCGCAGCTCGAGGCGGTGATTGCGCCGGTGGAGTGGCGGCCGGAGAAGCGGACGCATCGGCAGAACCGGGAGACGATGGATTATGCCCGGCAGGCGTTCGAGGCGGGGCGGATGGCGGTGTTGTTTCCGTCGGGAAGGCTCGCCAAGCGGCGGTGGTGGTCGCTGCACGAGCGGCCGTGGCTGGCGTCGGGAGCGATGATGGCGCGGCGGTTCAACCTGCCGGTGGTGCCGCTGCACATCACGGCGCGGAACTCGGCGCTGTTCTATCTCTTCGACCGCATCCATCCGACGCTGCGCGATATTACCCTTTTCCATGAGGTACTTAACAAGACCCATCAGCGGTACCGCCTGACCCTCGGGACGGTGATCGACCCCGAGACGCTGCCGGCGAACTCGGCGGAAGCGATCGAGGTGCTGCGGGCGCGGACGCTGGAGCTGGGCGGGCGGAAGCCGCAGACGGTGCTGACGGCGCCGGTTTATGGCGGGCTCAAGCCGGCGCGGCTGACGGTCTGACGGCCTGACGGAAACCCCTGAATCCGGGCAATTCCGGCGTATGGAATCCGTATGGAATC
Source organism: uncultured Alphaproteobacteria bacterium (assembly GCA_963844375.1). Lineage (GTDB taxonomy): Bacteria > Pseudomonadota > Alphaproteobacteria > Rhodobacterales > Rhodobacteraceae > Amaricoccus. Next base: position 71,654 of record CAWJOI010000028.1, read on the forward strand.
CATATGGGTTTTCCGCCTCGCCTTGCCGTGCCGCCGTCCCGGCGGTAAAGAGCGGCTGGACCGAAGGAACGGAACCGCCGCATGCCCGAGCTTGCCTACGAGGAGCCGGAACCGAAGATCATCGCGGGCGCCAAGGGCGACTGGGAGATGGTGATCGGGCTGGAGGTGCATGCCCAGGTTTCCTCGAACGCCAAGCTCTTTTCCGGCGCCTCGACCGCCTTCGGGGCGGCGCCGAACAGCAACGTGAGCCTGGTGGACGCGGCGATGCCGGGGATGCTGCCGGTGATCAACGGCTTCTGCGTCGAGCAGGCGGTGCGGACCGGGCTGGGGCTGAAGGCGAAGATCAACCGGTTCTCGCGCTTCGACCGGAAGAACTACTTCTATCCCGACCTGCCGCAGGGCTACCAGATCAGCCAGCTCTACCACCCCATCGTCGGCGAGGGCGAGGTGATCGTCGATCTCGGGCCGGGGGTGGCGCGCAAGGTCAGGGTCGAGCGGATCCACCTGGAACAGGACGCGGGCAAGTCGATCCACGACCTCGACCCGGACCTCTCCTATGTCGACCTCAACCGCACCGGCGTGGCGCTGATGGAGATCGTGAGCCGGCCGGACATCCGCGGGCCGGAGGAGGCGGCGGAATACGTGCGCAAGCTGCGGCAGATCCTGCGCTATCTCGGCACCTGCGACGGGAACATGCAGGAAGGGAGCCTGCGCGCGGACGTGAACGTGAGCGTGCGGCCCAAGGGGTCGGACACGCTCGGCACGCGCTGCGAGATCAAGAACATGAACTCCATGCGCTTCATCGTGCAGGCGGTGGAGTACGAGGCCCGGCGGCAGATCGGCATCCTGGAGGACGGCGGCACGATCGAGCAGGAGACCCGGCTCTACGATCCGAACCGGGGCGAGACGCGGTCGATGCGGTCCAAGGAGGAGGCGCACGACTATCGCTACTTCCCCGACCCCGACCTCCTGCCGCTGGAGCTGGAGCAGGCCTGGATCGACGCCATCGGCGCCGGGCTGCCGGAGCTGCCGGACGCGCGGAAGGCGCGCTTCGTCGCCGACTATGGCATGACGGAATACGACGCCGGGGTCTTGACCGCCGAGGCGGCGAGCGCCAGCTACTTCGAGGCGGTGGCGCGCGGGCGCGACGGCAAGCAGGCGGCCAACTGGGTGATCAACGAGCTCTTTGGCCGGTTGAACAAGGAGGGCATTGGCCCTCGACGCGAGCCCGGTCGGGCCGGAGGCGCTGGGCGGCGCTCATCGAGCTGGTGGGGTCGGGCGAGATTTCCGGCAAGACCGCTAAGGATGTCTTCGAGATTCTCTGGACCGAAGGCGGCGATCCGGCGACAATCGTTGCCGAGCGTGGTCTGCGCCAGGTGACGGACACCGGCGAGATCGAGGCGGCGGTGGATGCGGTGGTGGCGGCCAACCCGGACAAGGTGGCGCAGGCGCTGGCCAAGCCGTCGCTGGCGGGCTGGTTCGTGGGCCAGGTGATGAAGGCTACCGGCGGCAAGGCCAATCCGCAGGCGGTGAATGCGCTGATAAAGGCGAAGCTCGGGATCGACTGACGCGCGCCGGCCCTCTGGGGGAGGATAGAATGACCCACTACGACTACAAGGTTGTGCCGGCGCCCAGGCGGGCGAAGAAGGTGCGGGGCGTGCGCTCGGGCGACGAACTCTTCGCGCTGACCCTGACCGATGCGATCAACGAGGTGGCGCGGCAGGGCTGGGAATACGTCCGTGTCGAGCATCTGCCCGCCGAGTCGCCGGGCGGCTGGTTCCGCAGCGGCGCGGCAGGCGAGCAGACCGTGCTGGTCTTCCGCCGCGACCGCGAGTTGCTGGGGCCGCGCCTGGCCACCGTTCGCGCCGAGCCGGACGCCGTGGCGCTGGCGGCCGAGGCCGCCGAGGCTTCCGCCGCCGCCTCGGTGGCGGCCGAGCGCGCCGCGGTGGATCGGGTGCAGGCGAGCCTGCGGCATCGCGAGTCGCCGTTCCGGATCGAGCCGCGGCTGGGCGAGGCCAATGCCGAGACGGCCTCGCCGCTCAGGTCGGTCCCGAAACTGGGGCCGGCGGAGAAGACCTGATCAGCTTCCGGCGAGATCCAGCGCCAGCGCGTGCACGCCGCCGGCAAGCTCCGGCGCCAGCACCTTGTGCACCGCGCGGCTGCGTTCGACCCGGCTGAGGCTGCCGAGGCTCTCCGCGCGCATCACGACGCGGAAGTGCGTCTCGCCGCCCTCGCGCCAGCCGCCGTGGCCGCGATGCTGCTCGCTCTCGTCGATCACCTCAAGGTGATCGGGGCGGAAGGCCGCGTCGAGTTTGCTGCGCAGGATCCCGGCCATACGCCCGTCGGTTGAATGCATTTCGATCTCCTCGCCCAAGACGGGCCTTGGCCCGCCCGGGCAAAAGTTTAAACTTAGGCGCCCGAGTCGCCCATGTACCCAAGGACCAGCCCGCCATGAGTCGCCGCTCGCCCTTTGATTTCGACATTTCCGTCACCGCAGACAAGAAGCGACGGTCGCGCGGCCGCGGCTTTTCCGGTGCGGTGGAGACCTCGGCGCGGAAGTGCGAGCGACCCGGCTGCAGCAACGCCGGCAAGTTCCGCGCGCCGAAGTCCCCCGACAACCTGGACGATTTCCACTGGTTCTGCCTCGACCACATCCGGGAATACAACCTGAAGTGGAACTTCTTCGACAGCCATTCCGACAATGACCTGGAGCAGCAGTTCGCCGCCGACCGGGTCTGGGGCCGGCCGACGCGGCCCTTCGGCCAGTCGGCGCACCGCGGGACGAGCCAGCCGCATGCCGAGGGACGCGCCTGGCAGCGCTTCGGCTTCGACGATCCCATGGAGCTGCTCGGCGACAAGGCGACGATGAACCCCGGCGGCGAGCGCGCCGCGGCGGCGGCGCGCCGCCAGCGCCTGCTGCCGCCCACCGAGCGGCGGGCGCTGGAGATCCTCGACGCGCAGGACCATCAGTCGAAGGCGGAGATCCGGCAGCAGTACAAGGCGCTGGTCAAGGACCTGCACCCCGACATGAACGGAGGGCGCCGCGACGACGAGGCGCGCCTCTCGGAGGTGGTCTGGGCCTGGGAGCAGATCAAGGCGAGCCGCAGCTTCCGCGACTGAGACCGGACCGCACCCTCCCGGACCGGAAGGTCAGCCGCCCTAGGATGACGCGGCCGGTTCGAACCGCACTTCCTGGAGCACCGGAGGCTGGGGGCCGCAGGCGGAGACAAGCAGGGTGGCCGCAACCAGAAGAAGGCCGATCCGCAATGACATGACACACTCCTTGGACGGATGACTCGGAGGGCGAGTGTCCGGCCCCGCGTCCGGGTCGTCAAGCCGCCACGCAGAGGGCTGGTTACGGGGGCCAGCGGGGCGTCCGGCCGCGGCGGGGTGCCTTGCATCGGGACGCCGATTGCGACACATACCCGGAGGTGGAGGGCGAAGGCGATGGCGGACGGCAACATGGAGATGGCGACGGAACCGACGGTCGACATGAGCGTGCGCGATCTCTTCGGGATCGACACCAACATGACCGTCAAGGGCTTCGCCGAGCGGACCGACCGGGTGCCGGACATCGACCCGACCTATCGCTTCGACCGGGACACCACGCTCGCCATCCTGGCGGGCTTCGCCCACAACCGGCGGGTGATGATCCAGGGCTATCACGGCACCGGCAAGTCCACCCACATCGAGCAGGTGGCGGCGCATCTCAACTGGCCCTGCGTGCGGGTGAACCTCGATTCCCACATCAGCCGCATCGACCTGATCGGCAAGGACGCGATCAAGATCCGCGACGGGCTGCAGGTGACCGAGTTCCAGGAGGGGATCCTGCCCTGGTGCCTGCGCAACCCGGTGGCGATCTGCTTCGACGAGTACGACGCCGGCCGGCCGGACGTGATGTTCGTGATCCAGCGGGTGCTGGAGGTGGACGGCAAGCTGACGCTCCTCGACCAGAACAAGGTGATCCGGCCGCACCCCTACTTCCGGCTGTTCTCCACGGCGAACACGGTGGGGCTGGGCGATACCACCGGCCTCTACCACGGCACGCAGCAGATCAACCAGGGCCAGATGGACCGCTGGTCGATCGTGGTGACGCTCAACTACCTGCCGCACGACGCCGAGCAGGAGATCGTGCTGGCGAAGTACCCCGACTATGCCACGCCCGAGGGGCGCAAGACCGTCAGCCGCATGGTGACGGTGGCCGACCTGACGCGGGCCGCGTTCATGAACGGCGACCTCTCGACGGTGATGAGCCCGCGCACGGTGCTGGCCTGGGCGGAGAACGCGCGGATCTTCGGCGACGTGGGCTTCGCCTTCCGGCTGACGTTCCTCAACAAGTGCGACGAGCTGGAGCGGCAGACGGTGGCGGAGTTCTACCAGCGCTGCTTCGACAAGGAGCTGCCGGAGAGTGCGGTGAGCGTGAGCCTGGGCTGAGCTGACGGTTGGTGGCGGTGCCGAACATGAACCGACGAGAAGCGCTGGCGGTGCTGGCGATGGTTCCGCTCGCGGGCTCGGTCGGCGGCACAGCCGGGGCGGCAACCCCCGACCTGCGGCTGGCCAAGCTCGCCTGGATCGGTGAGCGGGTGGCGGGTTCGTCCGAGAGCGACATTCGCCATTGGCTCGACCGGCTGGAGGGCGGCGAAGCGCTCCCGTCGGTGCTGCGGGATGCCCGGGCGGCGGCGGCGCGCGACTTCGGCGCGGGGCGGGTGGTGTCCGCCGGCGGCGTGCGCCTGGCGCGGGCCGAGGCGGCGCTGGCGCAGGCCTGCCATGCCCATGTGACCGGCGGGGTGACCGGGGCGTGATCATCGATCTGGCGGCGGCGGCCGGGGACCTCAGCCTCGACACCGATATCTGCGTCATCGGCGGCGGCGCCGCGGGAACCGCGATCGCGTGGTACTTCCGCCATGTTGCGGGGCGCGAGGTCACCGTGCTGGAAGGCGGCGGGATCGAGTTGGACGACGCCAGCCAGGACCTCAACAAGGGCACGCTGTCGGGGAAGCCGTACTTCGACCTCGACGTGACGCGGTTGCGGATGCTGGGGGGCAACACGAACCATTGGGCGAACCAGGTGGCGCCCTTCGAGGACATCGACTTCGAGCACAGGCCGTGGATCGCGCACAGCGGCTGGCCCATCCGGCGCAGCGACATCGACCCGTGGTATCCCGGGGCGCTGGAGTATCTGCAGCTCGGGCGGGAGGATCTCGCCGACTACCTCAACTGGGGGGCCGATGTGCCGGCGCTCGCGGCGATCGATCCGCCGGGCGGCGTGGTCGTGTCGAAGCCGTTCCTGCGGCATGTGCCGCCCCTTTCGGTCGGGAGCGCGTATCTCGGCATGTTCGAGACTTCGCGCAACCTCAGGCTCGTTCTCAACGCGAACGTCACCAATCTGGGGCTTTCGGCCGATCGGACGGAGCTGACCGTCATCGAGGCGAAGGCGCTGAACGGCCGCACGGTCAAGGTGCGTCCGCGCCAGGTGGTTCTTGCGGCCGGTGGCATCGAGAACGCGCGGCTGCTCCTCGCCAATCGCGATGCGATGCCAAACGGGATCGGCAACGACCGCGACCTGGTCGGCCGGTTCTTCATGGACCATCTGCGCATCACGTCGGGCGCCTTCATTCCCGCGGCCGGCATTGATCTCGTGGGCTATGACGACTTCAGGCAGGCCGATGAAACCGGCCACTTCTTCAACTTCCGGCTTGGCGACGAGGTGCAGCGGGACAACGAGATCGGGGTCGTCCGCTTCAAGTTCAGTTTGCCCGAGCGAGTGGTCGCACGTGACAAGGACGGTGGATGGGGCCTGAGGGGACTGCTGGGCGGCAGGAACATCGAAAGGCTTCACGCATACGTGGCGGACATCTTCCTCGATGGCGAGGCGGACGACGCGCAGGATCGATCCGAGGGTGCGTTGGCCTGCGTCAACGTCGTGGAGCAGACCCCGAACCCGGACAGCCGGATCACCCTGACGGACGACCGCGATGCTCTGGGCATGCAACGGATCGAACTGCACTGGGCGCTGACCGGTCAGGAACGACACACGCTGCGGCGATCGCAGGAGCTCTTCGGCGACTCTTTGCCGCGGCGGGAATCGGCCGCCTTCGCATGAGCGAGGCGTTCCTCGATTCCGACTGGTGCTCGTACGGGCCGACCGATTCGGTGCCCGACCCCACCCTGGTCGAGGGCGGCCATCATCACATCGGAACCACTCGGATGGCGTCAGGTCCCGACCGCGGCGTGGTCGACGCCGATTGCAAGGTGTTCGGCATCGCCAACTTCTACGTCGCCGGCAGCTCGACCTTTCCCACGCTGGGCAGCGCCAATCCCACCCTCACCGTCAGTGCAATGGCGCTGCGCCTTGCCGATCACATCGATCGACTGGTCTGATCCGACGGGGGGAGCGGCGGCCCCGAAGCGGGGCCACCGCGTGGAGTTCAGGCCGCGGCGCGCTCGCTCTCGCCGGCGCGGGCCGCCATGGTGGCGCGGGTCCACCAGTCGAGGTCGTCGAACATGGCCTTGGCGCTCGGCAGGATGTGATCCTCGATCTCGGAGATCGGGCCGTCGGCGCCCATGGGATGCACCTTCATCAGGTCGGCGCCCATGATGTGCACGCCCGAGCGGACCGGAACCATCTGCAGTTCGATCGCGATGGAGCGAAGGTGCTCGGCGGCGCGGCTGCCGCCGGTGGAGCCGTAGGCGACGACCGCTGCAGGCTTGCGCACCCACTCCTTGTAGGCCTGGTCCAGCGCGTTCTTCAGCGAGCCGGGCACCGAGCGGTTGTACTCGGCGGTGACGAAGATGAAGCCGTCGAAGCTGGCGAGCTTCTTCTGCCAGGCGACGGCGTGGGGGTCCGCGCTGGGCGCCCAGAGGTTCGAGCTGCGCTCGTTGAAGAGCGGCAGGTCGAAGTCGCGGATGTCGACCAGCTCGACGTCCCAGTCGGCGCGCTTCTTCGCGAGGTCGAGAATCCAGGCGGCTGGCTTGTCGGCGAAGCGGGTGTCGCGGGTCGTGCCGATGATGACGGCGATGCGGGGTTTCTGGCTCACTGTTGGTCTCCTATTGAAACTGGTATCGTAACGACACCATGTGACGTATCGTTCCCGGCAGGATTGACAAGGAGGCACCGGCATGTGCCCAGGTGACGCGGAGGAAACCACGCAATGCGAGCAGATCAGTGCGCTGCTCTCGCGCGTCGGTGACAAGTGGACGGTGCTGGTGGTCGGGGTCCTCGGCAAGGGACCGACCCGGTTCAACGCCCTGCGGCGCTCGGTCGGCGACATCTCGCAGAAGATGCTGGCGACGACGCTGCGCAATCTCGAGCGCGACGGCTTCGTCAGCCGCACCGTGACGCCGACGAACCCGCCGCAGGTGGAGTACGCGCTGACCGACCTCGGGGTCGGCCTGCTCGAACCCGTCCGCGCGCTCGCGGAATGGACGGTGGCGAACGCCGACCGCATCGAGGCGGCGCGCCGGGCCTTCGCCGCGCGGAGCGCCCCCGCCGCGCCCTTGCGCGCGCCGGGCGCGCGTGTTTTCTCCGGGACATGAGCAAGCCCGCCGACAGCCCGGCCGATCCGTTCAAGAAAGCGCTCGCCGAGGCGACCCGCGCCATGGCCGGCGAGCGCGAGCTGACGGTGGCCTATTCGGTCGATCCGCCCGGCTGCGCCGCGGGCGCCATGCGCCTGCCGCAGGTGACGCGGCGGCTGACCCGCGACGAGGTGATGCTGGCGCGCGGCACCGCGGACGCCTTTGCGCTGCGCCTGCGGTATCATGACGCGGGCACCCACCGGCGGTATGCGCCGGAAGGCGAGACGGCCGCGGCGCTCTTCGAGGCGATGGAGACCGCGCGCTGCGAGGCGGTGGGGGCGCGGGCGATGCCCGGCACCGCCGGCAACATCGACGCGCGGATCGCCGAGGACGCGCGGCGCATGGGCTATGGCGAGATCACCGATCCCGGGCAGGCGCCGCTGTCGCAGGCCGCGGGCTACCTGGTGCGGCATCTCGCCACGGGGCGGCCGCTGCCCAAGGCCGCGCAGAACGTGATGGAGCTCTGGCGCGGGCACCTCGAGTCGCACGCCGGCGGCACCTTCGAGGGGCTGGACGGCGTCCTCGACGACCAGCAGGCCTTCGCCCGTTTCTCCCGCCAGGTGATCAGCGATCTCGGCTACGGCGACCAGCTCGGCGAGGACCCCGACAGCGAGGACGACGAGAGCGGCGAGGACGAGACCGAGGAAGCGGAGGAGAACCCGCAGGAGGCCGGCGGCGACTTCGAAGAGGAGACCGACGAGGACGAGACCTCGGAGGAGGCATCCTCCGACCAGCGCGCCGAGCCGCAGGACATGCAGGCGGCGATGGACGACGCCGACGCCGCCGATCTCGCCGAGGAGCTGGAGGCCGACGAGGGCGAGGCCCCCGAGCGGCGGCCGCCCCCGCCCTACTCGGAGGCCGATCCCGCCTACCGGGTCTTCATCACCCGCTTCGACGAGGAGATCGCCGCCGAGGACCTGGCCGACCCCATCGAGCTGGAACGGCTGCGCGCCTATCTCGACCAGCAGCTCGAGCCGCTGAAGGGCGCGGTGGCGCGGCTGGCCAACCGGCTGCAGCGCCGGCTGCAGGCGCAGCAGAACCGCGCCTGGGACTTCGACCTGGAGGAAGGCACCCTCGACGCCGGACGGCTGGCCCGGGTGGTGGCGAACCCGATGACGCCGCTCTCCTTCAAGATGGAGCGCGACACCGAGTTCCGCGACACGGTGGTGACGCTGCTGCTCGACAACTCCGGCTCGATGCGCGGCCGGCCGATCTCGATCGCGGCGATCTCGGCCGACGTGCTGGCGCGCACGCTGGAGCGCTGCCAGGTCAAGGTGGAGATCCTCGGCTTCACCACCCGCGCCTGGAAGGGCGGGCAGAGCCGCGAGGCGTGGCTGGCGCAGGGGCGGCCGCCGCTGCCCGGCCGGCTGAACGATCTCCGCCACATCATCTACAAGGCCGCCGAGGCCCCCTGGCGGCGGGCGCGGCCCAACCTCGGGCTGATGATGAAGGAGGGGCTGCTCAAGGAGAACATCGACGGCGAGGCGCTGGAATGGGCGCACCGGCGGCTGCTCGCGCGGCCGGAGGCGCGGCGGATCCTGATGGTGATCTCCGACGGCGCGCCGGTGGACGATTCGACCCTGTCGGTGAACCCCGCGAACTACCTGGAGAAGCACCTGCGCGACGTCATCGGGCTGATCGAGCGCCGCCGGCAGGTCGAGCTCATCGCCATCGGCATCGGCCACGACGTCACCCGCTACTACGGCCGCGCCGTCACCATCACCGACGTGGAACAGCTGGCGGGCGCGATGACCGAGCAGCTGGCCGCGCTCTTCGACAACGACCCCGTGCGGCAGGCGCGCACCTCGCGCGAGCGCATGCGGGCCTGAGGCCGCGGAACCAGACTGGGCGCGGCGTGTTGTGCCGCAGGATCGGAGGGACGGGATGGAGATCAACATAACCGGGATCGGCGGGCTGATCCTGCTCGGCCTCGACATCTGGGCGCTGATCTCGGTGATCGGCTCCGCCGAAACCACGGGCAAGAAGGTGATCTGGGTGCTGGCGATCCTGTTCCTGCCGCTCCTCGGCTTCATCGCCTGGCTGCTCTTCGGTCCGCGGGCCAAGGCCTGAGGCCGGAGCGCACGCCGTGAAGCTCTCGACCTGCCGCTCCTGCGGCGAGATGCTGCATTTCGAGAACGCGGCGTGCCTCGACTGCGGCGCGCCGCTCGGCTTTCTGCCGGGAGACATGTACCTCACGACGGTCGCGCGGATGCCCGATGGCACGCTCGAACCTGCCTCCCGGCCGGGCGAGCGCTGGCGGCCCTGCGCCAATGCCGGGGACGCCCTCTGCAACTGGCTGTTGCCCGCCGCGAGCGAGGAGGCGTTCTGTCTCGCGTGTCGGTTCAACCGCACGATCCCCGACCTCTCGGTGCCGAGGAACGTCGAGCTCTGGCGTGAGGTGGAGGCGGCGAAGCGGCGGCTGGTCTATGCCATGCTGCGCTTCGGGCTGCCGATGGTCGCGTGGCGCGACGACCCGGAGGGCGGGCTCGCCTTCGACTTTCTCGCCGACACCGAGGAAGAACGCTTCCTGACCGGCCACGCCGGGGGCGTCGTCACCATCAACATCGCCGAGGCGGACCCGGTCGAGCGCGAGCGGCGGCGGGTGGCGCTGCGCGAGCCGCTGCGCACCGTCCTCGGCCACCTGCGCCATGAGATCGCGCACTACTACTGGGACGTGCTGGTGCGCGACAACAAGCGGGTCGGCACCTCCCGCCGGGTGTTCGGCGACGACTCGGCCGACTACGGCGCGGCGCTCGAAGCCTACTACCGCGACGGTCCGCCGGCGGACTGGTGGAAATCGCACGTCAGCGAATACGCCACGGCGCACGCCTACGAGGACTTCGCCGAGACCTGGACCCACTACCTCCACATGGTCGACACGCTCGACACCGCCGCGAGCTTCGGTCTTCAGGTGGCGCCGGGGGTGGCGAGCCATCCCCGCTTCTCGGCGCAGGTCCCCGAGGACCCCTACCAGTGCGTCTTCTTCGACGACCTGGCCCGCGCCTGGCGGCCGATCACCGTGGCGGTGAACGGCCTCAACCGGAGCATGGGCCAGCCCGACCTCTATCCGTTCTCCCTGAGCCCGATCGCCAAGGAAAAGCTCGGGGTCATCCATCTGCTCGTTCGCGCCACCATGCCGGGCGACTAGCGCCGAAGGAGGCACTCCGATGCGCGTCTTCACTTGCCAGAACTGCGGGCAGCTCCTGCATTTCGAGAACACCGCCTGCATGCGCTGCGGCCGGCAGCTCGGCTTTCTCCCCGCCGATCTCATGCTGTCGGCCCTCACCGAGAAGGAGGACGGCACCTTCATCGCCTTGTCCGACGGCCTGCCCTGGAAGCGCTGCGCCAACGCCGCGCCGGCGCTGTGCAACTGGCTGATCCCCGGCGACGACCCGGCCGGCTTCTGCCAGGCCTGCGATCTCAACCGCACCATCCCGGACCTCATGGTCCCCGGCAACGCCGAGCGCTGGCAGGCGCTGGAGGCGGCCAAGCGGCGGCTGATCTATGCGATGAACCGCCTCGGCCTGCCGCTGGAGAGCAAGAAGGAGGACGAGATCAAGGGGCTGGCCTTCGACTTCCTCGCCGACGCGGATCCGAGCCAGCCCGTGATGACCGGCCACGATGACGGGCTGATCACCATCAACATCGCCGAGGCGGACTCCGCCGAGCGCGAGAAGCGGCGGGTGGAGCTGGGCGAGCCCTACCGGACGCTGCTCGGCCACCTCCGCCACGAGGTCGGCCACTACTACTGGGACGTGCTGGTGCGCGATGGCGGCCGTATCGAGGCGTCACGGGCGGTCTTCGGCGACGAGAGCCTCGACTACCAGGAGGCGCTGGAGCGCCACTACCAGAACGGCGCGCCGGCGGGCTGGCAGGAGACCTACGTCAGCGCCTACGCCACCATGCACCCCTGGGAGGATTTCGCCGAGACCTGGACGCACTACCTGCACATGGTCGACACCCTCGACACCGCCGCGAGCTTCGGCATGGCGGTGGAGCCGGGAACGGTGACCGACCCGACGCTCTCGACCGCCATCGCGTTCGATCCCTACCGGGCGAAGAACTTCGACCGGCTGGTGCAGGCGTGGCTGCCGCTGACCGTCGCGGTCAACAGCCTGAACCGCAGCATGGGCCAGCCCGATCTCTACCCGTTCGCGCTGACCCCCGGGACCATCGAGAAGCTGCGCTTCATCCATCTGCTGGTGCACGGGCGGGCGTGACCCGGCCGCCGCGGCGGTCTTCGGTCGTGCGCGGCGTCAGCGGGCCCGGGCGGGGGTGCGGTTTCGTGTCACCCAGATCAGGCAGGCCACGGCGGCGAGGATGAGCGCGAGGGGCAGCGACATCACCACCGCCCCGACCGGGTCCCAGGCGAAGGGAACGCCGCTCGCCTGCAGGCTGGCCACCAGGTTCGCGTAGTCGTCCGGCCAGCGGCGCGAGACCAGGCCGCCGATCGTGCCCGGGCGGAAGGCGTAGCCGACGCCGATGGTGGCCTGCCAGTCCACGCCGATGCGCCAGATGGCGGCGGCGAGGAAAAGGATTGCAAGAACGGCGCGCATGGTCCCTCTTTCTACCTGCGGGCGATCCGTCTGCCCCGAGCCCGACTTCGTTGACCCGGTGGCCCAACCGCCGGTAACAGCCATAGATTAACAATCCTTAAAGGGACGCCATGCTGCAGGACTTCCGCCGCCGGACCACGCCCGACACCGGCGCCGCGCGCCTGGCGGCGTTGCGGAGCGCGATGGCCGCGGCGGGGGTGGACGCCTTCCTCGTGCCGCGGGCGGACGCGCACCAGGGCGAGAACGTGGCGGCGCGCGACGAGCGGCTGGCGTGGCTGACGGGCTTCACCGGATCGGCCGGGACCGCGGCGGTCACGGCGGACAAGGCGGCGATCTTCGTGGACGGGCGCTACCGGCTGCAGGTGCAGGGCCAGGTGGACACCGGGCGGTTCGAGGTGCGGCGCATCCCGCAGGACCGGACGGCCGACTGGCTGGCCGAGGCGCTGCCGCGGGGCGGGCGCGTCGGCTTCGACCCCTGGCTGCACACCGCCCGCGAGGTGGAGGAACTGGCCGAGGCGCTCGGGCCGCGGCAGGTCGGCCTGACCCGGGTGGCGAACCTCGTGGACGCGGCCTGGTCCGACCAGCCGGCGCCGCCCGCCCGGCCGATCGTGCCGCATCCGGTGGCGCTGGCCGGGCGGACCTCCGCCGACAAGCGCAGCGAGATCGCCGCGGATCTCGTGGCGCGCGATCTCGCCGCGGCGGTGCTGACGCTGCCCGATTCCATCGCCTGGCTTCTCAACGTCCGCGGCTCGGACATCGCCCGCACCCCGGTGCCGCTCGCCTTCGCGATCCTGCACGGCGACGGCCGGGTCGACCTCTTCACCGACCCGGAGAAGGTGCGACGAGGCGGCGCGCGCCCACCTCGGCCCCGAGGTCGCCGTGTCGCCGCCGGAGGCCTTCGGGCCGGCGCTCGACGCGCTGACCGGGCGGGTGGCGGTGGACAAGGCCAGCGCGCCTGCCTGGGTCTCCGACCGGATCGCCGCGGCGGGCCGCGCCGAGGTGGTGTGGGAGCGCGATCCCTGCATCCTGCCGAAGGCGATCAAGACCTCGGCCGAGATCGCCGGCGCCCGCGCCGCGCACCTGCGCGACGGCGCCGCGATGGCGGAGTTCCTCGCCTGGCTGGATCTCACCGCGCCCGAGGGCGGGCTGACCGAGATCGACGTGGTGCGGCGGCTGGAGGAGATCCGCGCCGCGACCGGCAAGCTGCGCGACATCTCGTTCGAGACGATCTGCGGCGCCGGCGCCGGACGGCGCGATCGTGCACTACCGCGTCACCGAGGCCTCGAACCGCCAGGTCGCCCCGGGCGAACTCTTGCTGGTGGACAGCGGCGCGCAATACGCCGACGGCACCACCGACATCACCCGCACCGTCGCGGTGGGTCCGGTCGCCGCACGCGGCGATCCGGCCGTTCACGCTGGTGCTGAAGGGGCTGATCGCCATGTGCCGGCTGCTCTGGCCGGAGGGGCTGGCCGGGCGCGACATCGACGCGGTGGCCCGCGCCGCGCTCTGGCGGGCGGGGATGGACTACGACCACGGCACCGGCCACGGCATCGGGTCCTACCTCGGGGTGCACGAGGGGCCGCAGAGCCTGTCGCGCCGGGGGCTGGAGCCGCTCCTGCCGGGCATGATCCTGTCGATCGAGCCCGGCTACTACCGCGAGGGAGCGTTCGGAATCCGCACTCGAGAACCTCGCCGTGGTCCGCCCGCCGCAGCCGGTGGCCGGCGGCGACCGCGACATGCTCGGCTTCGAGGTGCTGACGCTGGCGCCCGATCGACCGGCGGCTGATCGACGCGACCCAGCTCGAGCCGGCCGAACGCGCCTGGCTCGACGCCTACCACGCCCGTGTCGCCGAAACCCTGGCGCCGCTCGTCGACCCCGAGACCGCGCGCTGGCTGCGCGCGGCCTGCCAGCCGCTCTGAACCGAGGAGAGCCTGCATGCCCATCCCTTCCCGATGTCGCATGGTCCCACGAGACGACCGCCTCGCTTGACGGCGGACGCGTTGCGGTGGAGGGAGTCTGATCAGGCCTCCGTGTGGTCATCTCGCGTTAACAGCCCGTAAAGAAGTGGCAAGCCGGATTCCAGCCGGATTCCAGCCGCCTTCCAGCCCGGATTTTTCTCGCCGTTCCAGAGGGATGGCCGCCGCCCGAGGCGCGCGAGCAGATCAACCGGAGATCGTATGACGATCAGCCGTCGAGCAGCGCCCTGGCGGCGGCGCGGGCCTCGTCGGTGATGACGTCGCCGGCAAGCATCCGCGCGATCTCCTCGACGCGCGCGACCGACCCGAGGCCGGCGATCTCGGTGCGGGTCGCGCCCCGGGCGGTGGTCTTGCCGACCTGCCAGTGGTGCGCGCCGCGCGCCGCGACCTGCGGCGAGTGGGTGACGACGAGCACCTGCGCCCCCTGCCCCAGCGCGCTGAGGCGCCGGCCGACCGCGTCGGCGGTGGCGCCGCCGACGCCGCGGTCGATCTCGTCGAAGATGAGCGTGAGGCCGGGGGCGCGGGCGCTGAGGCAGACCTTGAGCGCCAGCAGGAAGCGCGACAGCTCGCCGCCGGAGGCGATGCGGTCGATCGGCCCCGCCGGCGCGCCGGGGTTGGTCGCCACGGTGAAGCGCACCTGGTCGGCGCCGTCCGGGCCGGGCTCGGCGGGCGCGACTTCGGTGGCGAAGCGGGCGCGCTCGAGCTTCAGCGGCGGGAGCTCCCGCGCCATGGCGCGATCCAGGCGCTCCGCCGCCGCCCGGCGGAGCGCGGAGAGCCGCCCGGCCGCCTCCGCGTAGGCCGCCTCGGCGGCGGCCAGCGCGGCCTCGAGATCGCCGAGCCCCGCAACGCCGGCGTCGAGGGCGGCAAGGCGGGCGCGCAGCTCGGCGGCCAGCGCCGGGAGCTCATCCGGGCGCGACCTGGTGCTTGCGGGCGATCGCGCGGAACGCGAAGAGCCGCTCCTCGACCGCGTCGAGCTCGCCCGGGTCGCCGTCGAGGCCGGCCAGGAAGCGCTCCACCTCCTGCGACGCCTCGCCGAGCTCGGCCAGCACCCGGCCCAGCCCGTCGAGCGCCGGATCGAGGCCGCCCTCCGCCTGGGGCGCGGCGGCTTCGAGCCAGCGCAGCGCCTGCAGCAGCGGCCCCTCGGCGCCGTCCGGCCCCAGCGCCGCGGCGGCGCGGGCGATGTCGTCGCGGATGCGCTCGGCGGCGCGGAGCTGGCGGCGGCGGGCGTCGAGCGCGGGCTCCTCGTCCGGCTGCGGAGCGAGCCGGTCGAGTTCGGCCACGGCATGCGCGAGGAAGTCGCGGTCGCGAGCGCCGGCCTCCAGCGCCATGCGCGCGGCCTGCCAGCGCGGACGCCGCGGCGGACGCGGGCCGCCCAGGCGGTGCGAACCGGGCCGGGGTCGGCGCGCGGCGAAGGCGTCGAGGAGCCCGCGGTGGCCGCGCGGGTCGAGGAGGCCGCGGTCGTCCTTCTGGCCGTGCAGCTCGACCAGCGTGTCGGCCAGCGCCCGCAGCGTCTCGGCCGTCACGCGCCGGTCGTTGGCCCAGGCCTGGCGCCGGCCGTCGGCGGCGACGGTGCGGCGCAGGATCAGCTCGTCGTCCGCCGGGGACCCCGGCCGCCTCCAGCACGGCGAGGGCGGCGTGGCCGGGCGGAAGCGCGAAGACGGCGATGACCTCGCCCTCGGCCGCGCCGGCGCGGACCTCGCCGCGGCCGCGCCAGCCGAGCACGAAGCCGAGGCAGTCGAGCAGGATCGACTTGCCGGCGCCGGTCTCGCCGGTCAGCACGTTGAGCCCCGGCCGGAAGCCGAGCTCGGCCGCCTCGATCAGCAGCATGTCGCGGATGGCCAGCGTCTGGAGCACGGCTAGCCCGCCACCCTTCGCGTCAGCGCCATTGCCCCTGGACGACCTGGCGGTAGGTCTGGTTCAGCCAGCTGTCGCCGACGTTGGCCGGCTGCAGCCCGCGGCCGGTCAGCAGCGCATAGCTGTCGGCGTACCAGACCGAGCCCTGGAAGTTGAAGCCGAGGATCGCCGCGGCGGTCTGCGCCTCGTGGTCGAGGCCGAGCGAAAGGTAGGCCTCGACCAGCCGGTGCAGCGCCTCGGGCGTGTGGGTGGTGGTCTGGTAGTCCTCCACCACCACGCGGAAGCGGTTGATCGCGGCGGTGTAGAAGCCGCGGCAGAGGTAGTAGCGGCCGACCTCCATCTCCTTGCCGGCGAGGTGGTCGAGCGCCAGCTCGAACTTCATCTGCGCCGACTTGGCGTACTCGCTGTCGGGGTAGCGCTCGATGATGTCGCGCATCTCCTGCAGCGCCTCGAAGGCGTTCTGCTGGTCGCGGCCGATGTCGACGATCTGGTCGTAGTAGGAGAGCGCGATCAGGAACTGGGCATAGGGGGCGTCGACGTCGGCGGGGAAGAACTCGAGGTAGCGCTCGGCGGCGGCGCGGCTCTCGGCGTAGAGGCGCGCCCTCGTGGTAGGCGAAGGCCGACATCAGCATCGCCCGCTTGGCCCATTCGGAATAGGGATAGAGCCGCTCGACCTCGGAGAACTGCTCGCCCGCCTCGCGCGGCTCGTTGTTGTTCAGGAGGGCCTCGGCCGCCGAGGTAGATCTGTTGCGGGGACTGGGTCTCGAGCGGCGCCTCGCGGTTGCCGAAGCCGAGCGATCCCGGCATGGAGCCCATCGATCCGCTCATGCGGCTGCAGGCCGACACGCCGATCGCGAGGCCGAGCACGGCGGCAAGTGCCAGAAACCGACTTGCCAACGCGCTACTCCCTGCTTCCCGCTTGCTTTTCCTGCCCGGCCCGGGCCGGCGCGGCCGCTGGGGCCGGAACGAGTTAGCACAGGTTTCGGGGGGGTTGAAACGAAAAGCGCAGCCCGCGGGGGGCTGCGCCGGGCTGATCGCCGTCGGCCTGTCGGCCCTCAACCGGCGCGGCGCAGGTCCGACCAGCCGACGCCCGCGCCGGGCAGCTGCCGCGCCGCCTCGGCGTCGAGCGTGACCATCTCCCAGGCGCCCGGCGTGGCGAACAAGCTTGCGCAGCAGCCGGTTGGTGGCGCCATGACCGGCCCTGACGCCGCGATAGGCGCCGAGGATCGGCGCCCCGGCGAGCGCCAGGTCGCCGAGCGCGTCGAGCATCTTGTGCCGCACGCACTCGTCGGCGCGGCGGAAGCCGCCCGGGTTCAGCACCCGGTCGCCCTCGACCACCACGGCGTTGTCGAGCGAGCCGCCGAGCGCCAGCCCGTTGGCCTGCATCGCCTCGACGTCGGCGCGGCGGCAGAAGGTGCGGCAGTCGGCCAGCTCGTGCACGAAGGCGCCGTTCACCATGGAGAGCGTGCGCGCCTGCTTGCCGATGGCGGCGTCGGGGAAGTCGATGGCGAAGTCGATCGAGAGCGTCTCGGCCGGCAGGAGCTCGGCCACCACGTCGCCCTGCGACATCGCGAACCGGCTTCAGCACCCGGATGGCGACGAGATCGCCCGCCAGCGCCCTGAGGCCGGTGCGCAGGATCGCCTGGACGAAGCGCCGGGCGCTGCCGTCCATGATCGGCACTTCCGGCCCGTCGATGTCGACGAGCGCATGGGTCACGCCGGTGCCGGCCAGCGCCGCCATGATGTGCTCGACCGTGCCGAGCGACACGCCGGCCTCGTTGCGCAGCAGCGTGCAGAGCGTGGTGTCGGCGACGAGGTCGAAGCGCGCCGGGATGACGTTGTCGCGGTCGGTCACGTCCACCCGGCGGAAGCGGATGCCGCCCTCGGTGGCGGGCCGCAGCACCATGCGCGCGGGCCGCCCGGAATGGAGGCCCATCCCGACCAGGGTGATCTCGCGTTTCAAAGTCGTCTGCATCGTCCGCCCCGACTGGCAGGCGCTGCCCGCACTCCGGGCGGCTCATTCCTGCTGCAGTGCAATGTAAGGACACAGACGATTTGGAACAAATCAAGCTTTATGACGGATTGCTACAGTCTGCAAACAATTGGCGCTTAAGGAAAAAGGCACCCGGCGGGGGGATGCCGGGTGCCTTCCGGGGGGCGCCGCAGTTGGGGGGAGGAATGCGCCCCGTCAGTTGGCCTGCCGTCTGAGGAAGGCGGGAATGTCGACGCGTTCGCGCTCGGTATCCTCGTAGTCCGGCTCGATCTGCTGGCTGGCGCGCGGCTCGCTCTCCGCGGTGCGGCGCGGGGCCGGCGGCTGCTCGCGGCCGACCTGGCCGGTCATCTTGTGGATCAGGCTGTTGATCGTCAGCCGGCCGCTGCCGCGCTCGGGCTCGCGCGGCCTGCGGTGCGACGGGACGGACCATCGGCGGGGCCTTCGGCACGTTCTGCACCGCATGCTGGAGCCGCCGCAGCGCATCGGCCGAGGGCTCGCCCGCCGCCGCGGCGCTCGCCGTCTTCCAGCTTCGGCTGGCCGAAGGGCGCCGTGCGCTGGGCGCTCGGCTGCGGCACAAGGCCGCCTCCGGCTCGGCGAAGAGCTCCTCGCGCTCCACCTCCGCGGTCTGGTGGTCGGCGAAGCTCGGCTCGCGCAGCGGTTCCGCCCGCGGCTCGAGGAACGCCGCCGCCGGGCGCTGCTGCGGCTGCGACCGCCGCGCGCGGCGCCGGCGCCGGGGCCGCAACCGGCTCGGCGACACGGCGCGGCATCGGCATGGCGTCGGACTTGGCCACCGCGTCGATGCCGGTGGCGACGACCGAGACCCGCATCACGCCGGCCATCTCCGGGTCGAGCGTGGAGCCGACCATGATGTTCGCCTCCGGGTCGACCTCGGCGCGGATGCGGTTGGCCGCCTCGTCGAGCTCGAAGAGGGTGAGGTCGGGGCCGGCGGTGATGTTGATGAGCACGCCCTTGGCGCCCTTGAGGCTGATCTCGTCGAGCAGCGGGTTGGCGATCGCCTTCTCGGCGGCCTGGACGGCGCGATCCTCGCCCGTCGCTTTCGCCGGTGCCCATCATCGCCTTGCCCATCTCGTTCATCACCGAGCGGACGTCGGCGAAGTCGAGGTTGATGATGCCGGGCCGGACCATCAGGTCGGTCACGCCCTTGACGCCCTGGTAGAGCACGTCGTCGGCCAGCGCGAAGGCCTCGGTGAAGGTGGTCTTCTCGTTGGCGAGGCGGAAGAGGTTCTGGTTCGGGATGATGATCAGCGTGTCGACGTGCTTCTGCAGCTCCTCGACGCCCGACTCCGCCTGCTTCATCCGGCGCGAGCCCTCGAACTGGAAGGGCTTGGTGACGACGCCGACGGTCAGGATGCCCATCTCGCGGGCGGCCTTGGCGATGATCGGCGCCGCGCCGGTGCCGGTGCCGCCGCCCATGCCGGCGGTGATGAAGCACATGTGGCAGCCGGACAGCCGCTCGACGATCTCCTCGATCAACTCCTCGGCCGCGGCGGCGCCGACCTCGGGCCGGGCGCCGGCGCCGAGGCCCTCGGTCACGCGCGCGCCGAGCTGGAGCTTGTTGCCCGCCTGGCTCTGCTGCAGCGCCTGGGCGTCGGTGTTCGCCACGACGAACTCGCAGCCCTCGAGCTGCTTGTCGATCATGTTGTTGACCGCATTGCCGCCGGCGCCGCCGACGCCGATGACGGTGATCCGGGGGCTGAGGTCCTGGGTTACCGGTATGCTGAGGGTTAGTGCCATGTTGTTCGTCCGCCTGTTGCTTTGGCCTCGGGATCCGCGCCCCCGCGCGGTGGTCTTGTTTCTTGATTCGAGAGCGTAGCCGAAATGCCCGCTAGGGTCACGCAGATTCAGGCTAACACCCACAAGATATTGGGGTTCTCTACCAGATAGTCGAGATATTGCGTGTTCCTCCACTAGTTACCAGTTTTCCTTGAACCACCGGAGCGCGCGGGCCACGCGGCGGGCGCCGTGGCGGTCGGCGGGCATCTCGAAATCCCAGCATTCGTCCTGCGGATGCGACACGTGCATGGCGAGCCCGACGGCGGTGGCGAAGGCCGTGCCGGTGGCCGACTGCGGCAGGCCCTGGACCCGCAGCGGCTTGCCGATGCGGCACTGCCGCCCGAGGATGTGGCTCGCCACCGTCTCGAGCCCCGGGATCTGCGCCGAGCCGCCGGTCAGCACGATGCGCTGTGACGGCAGGTACTCGAACCCCGAGGCGTCGAGCCGCGCCCGCACCTCCTCGAGGATCTCCTCCAGGCGCGGCCGCATCACCCCGATCAGCTCCGAGCGCGAGATCTGCCGGCGGTCATGCTCCCAGTCGCCGAGGATCGAGGGCAGCTCGATCATGTCGCGGTCGTCGAGCCCGGTGGCGACCAGCCCGCCGTGCATGGTCTTCAGCCGCTCGGCGTCAGCCATGGAGACCTGCAGCCCCTGGCAGATGTCCGAGGTGACGTGCACCCCGCCCATGCGCACCGCGTCGGCGTAGATCATCTGCCGCCGCACGAAGATCGAGACGCCGGTGGCGCCGGCGCCGATGTCGACGCAGGCGGCGCCGAGCTCCTGCTCGTCCTCGACGAGGCTCGCGAGGCCGCTGGCGTAGGGCGAGACCACGATGCCGCCGAGCTCGAGGTCGCAGCGCCGGATGCAGTGCAGGATGTTGCGAAGCGGCGTCGAGCCCACGGTGACGAGGTGCATGTCGACCGCGAGGTCGCGGCCGATCTGCCCGCGCGGATCGGTGAGGCCCGTCCGCTCGTCGAGCGCGAAGTTCACCGGCAGCGCGTGCAGCGCCTCGCGGTCGTGGCCGTAGTCGGGGATCTCGCAGGCGGCGAGCACATGGCCGATGTCGCGCTCGGCGACGGCGCCGTGTTCAACCTCGATCTCGCCGGTGCAGCCGTAGGAACGCGGCCGCCCGCCGGAGAAGCTGACGATGACGTGGTCGACCCGGAGCCCCGCCATCTTCTGCGCGCCCTGAATGGCCGTGCGCACGGCGCGCTCGGCCTCTTCCATCGACGCGATCTCGCCGAAGGCGATGCCGCGCGAGCGGGTGTTGGCGGCGCCGATCACCCGGAAGGCGCCCTGGGTCAGGACGGGCCGGGCCTCCACGCCCTCGCCCAACTCCTCGGGGACGAACTGCAGCACCAGGCAGGCGACCTTCGAGGTGCCGATGTCGAGCACGGCGATGACGCCCCGGCGCAGCGCCGTCTCGCGCCGCGCCCGCATCGCCCGCTGCACCTCGTAGAGCTGCCGCCTCATGCATCTTCTCCCTTGTCGCCGGCCTTCAGCCGCTCCAGTTCCGCGATCGCGTGCTCGGTCAGCCGCAGCATCGGCCGCGTCGGATCGCGCATGTCCACGACGCTCAGGTCGCGCGCGAAAAGCTGTTCCGCCGCGTCCAGCGCCATCACCCGCCTGAGCGCTCCGACCGGATCGACCTCGGGCAACTGCACCACCTGGCCGCGGTCGAGCACCAGGTCCCAGCGCCGCTCGCCCATGCGGACGAGCGCGCGCAAGCGCTCGGCAACCGCGCGGGTCTCGGCGAGGAGCGCCAGCGCCTCGGGGACGTGCGCCTGGGCGCCTTCGCCGGCGACGAGCGGCAGGTCGGGCCGCCGCACCCGGCTGTCGACCTCGGCCACCCGGACGCCGTTCTGGTCAAGAAGCTCGAGTCCCGCGGCCGAGCGCCAGACCACCACCGGCACCCGCTCGATGGCGCGGATCTCGAGCACCCCGCTCGCGAGCGCCCGGACCCGTGCCCGCTGTACCGCGTCGAGGCTCTCGATCCGGTCGCGCACCGCGTTCACGTCGAGTTCGAGGCTGGAGGCCGGCAGCCGCACGAAGGCAGCGACCCGGATCGCCTCTGCGAGATCCTTGCTCACATCCGGCACCGCGATCTCGGTGATGGTGAACTGCGGGCGCTGCACGATCGCCTCGCGCGCCTGCCCGACCAACGCCACGACGTGCCCGCGCAGGTCGTACTGCGCCATTACCGTCCACGCCGCGAGCACGCCCGCGAGCATCGGAACCCCGAAGTTGGCCGCGCGCCGAAAGCCGGGGCGGAGCCACAGCCGGTTCAGGCGGTAGCGCAGCCGCGACGGCGCCGGGTCGCGGCGGGGGGCTGTCCTCACCGGGAGCACGAGGCGTCCTCCACCAGCCAGCGCACCAGCGCACCGAAGGACATGCCCGCGTGCGCCGCCTGTTCCGGCGCGAGCGAGGTGGGCGTCATGCCCGGCTGGGTGTTGGTCTCGAGGATGACGAGCCCGTCCAGGCCGCGCGTCTCGTCCCAGCGGAAGTCCGAGCGGCTGAGCCCGCGGCAGCCGATCGCACGGTGGGCGCGGAGCGCGATGTCGAGGCAGGCCTCGGAGATCTCGGCGGGGATCTCCGCCGGCACCACGTGGCGCGAACCCCCGGGGCGGTACTTGGCGTCGTAGTCGTACCAGCCGTCGGCGATGATGTCGGTCACGGTCAGCGGCCGGTCGCCGAGCACCGCGACGGTCATCTCACGGCCGGCGACATACTCCTCGACCAGCACCCGCTCGGGCATGGTGTCGGCCAAGGCCGGCGGACGGTTGGCGCCGGCGGGCACCAGGTAGACCCCGACCGACGAGCCCTCGTCGTTCGGCTTGACCACGTAGGGGGGCTCCATGGGGTGCGCCGCCCGCACTTGCTCGCGGCAGGCGATCATGCCGCGGGCCACCGGCAGCCCGGCGGCGGCGAAGACCTGTTTGGCGCGGGTCTTGTCCATGGCGAGCGCCGAGGCGAGCACGCCGGAATGGGTGTAAGGGATGGCCAGCCACTCGAGCAGGCCCTGGACGCAGCCGTCCTCGCCCCAGCGGCCGTGCAGCGCGTTGAAGACGACGTCGGGGCGCGCGGCGGCGAGCGCCGACGCGAGGTCGGGCCCGGCGTCGATCTCGACGACCTCGTATCCTTCCTGCCGCAACGCAGCCGCGCACTCGCGACCCGACACGAGCGAAACCTCACGCTCGGCCGAACGGCCGCCCATCAGCACTGCGATGCGGGCTGCTGTCCTGCTCGACATGCCCGCCTCAATCCCGTCCCCGAGGCCTTATTCCGGCCTTGTCGGGTCCGCCTTGTCGTTGTCCGCGGGCCTTATGGTCGGCCGACCCGCATGATTTCCCACTCTAGCTGTATTCCAGTTGATTCCAAAACCTTTTTTCGCACCAATTCGCCCAAATTCTCCAGGTCGGCGGCTTTCGCCCCCCCGGCGTTGATCAGGAAGTTGCCGTGCATCGGCGACATCTGCGCTCCACCCAGGGTTGCGCCCTTCATGCCAGCGTCCTCGATCAGCTTCCAGGCCTTGAGATCGTGCACGTCGTCCGCCCGCCCGGTCGAGGAAAACCCCGCCGGATTGCGGAAGGTCGAACCGGCCGACCGCTCCTTCGTCGGCTGGCTCGCGTCCCGCCGCGCCAGCTGTTCCTCCATCCGCCGCGCCAGCGCCGCCGGATCGCCACGCGGACCGGCAAGGGTGACTTCCGTGACGATCAGGCCCTCGGGCAAGGTCGTGGAGCGGTAGGCGAAGCCCATCTCGGCGGTCGTCAGCTGCACCACTTCCCCGTCCCGCGTCACCGCCCGCGCCGAGACGAAGGCGTCGGCGGTGTAGGTGCCGTAGCAGCCGGCGTTCATCCTCGCCGCGCCGCCGATGGAGCCCGGGATGGTGCGCAGGAAGGTCAGGTCGATCCCCGCCTCCGCCGCCTTGCGCGCCACGTGCGCGTCGAGCGCGGCGGCGCCGGCGTGAACCCGGTCACCGTCGATGCGAATCCCGTTGAACCCGCGCCCCAAGCGGATCACCACGCCGGCGATGCCGCCGTCGCGCACGATGAGGTTGGACCCGACACCCATGGGAAACACCGGCATCGCGGGCGGCAGCGCCGGAGGAAATCCGCGAGATCGGCCTCGTCTGCCGGCTGGAACAGCCAGTCCGCCGGCCCGCCGACCCTGAGCCAGGTGAGATCCGCCATCGGCCGGTCGGCGGTGAGAGCCCCACGCACGGAAGGCAGCTCGGTGATCGTGTCGCCTTGGTTCGTCATGTCGCTACCGCTAGGCCGCGCAACCCAGGCTTGCAAGCGCGGAGTGTCACCTTAAAGTGGTGCCTCCGGGGCGAGGGCGGAGGCGATCTCCTTGAGCAAATCGGTCGAGAGGTTCCCTGCCTGCGACGCCCCGGGCTGCATCGTCGTCGAGACGACGACGCCGAGCTTCCTCTCTGGCAGGTATGCCATGGTGGCGGCATAGCCGGCGAACGAGGGGTTCTGCACGATCCAGCCGTTGATTACGAAGACCCCGAACCCGTACCACATCTTCTCGTTCCAGGGCGGGAACTTTGCGGTCAGCGGCGCGAGCTGCAGCGCGTGCGACGCTGGGCTCAGCAGCGACCCCTCGCCGATCGCGGCGGCACTGGTCAGGATGTCCCCGACGGTCGAGGTCATGATCGCCCCGTGCGCCAAGGTCCAGGACGGGTCCCAGAACGTGGACTCCTCGTAGCGGCCCCGCTCGGGGTCGAAGGCATGCAGCACCGGCTCGGGGATCGCGGCGGTGATCTCGCTTCGGGTGTCCGCGAGCTTCAGCGGTTCGAGGATGCTCTCTCGGATCAGCGCGTCGAGGGGCTTGCCCCCGACCATCTCGAGGACCTGCCCCAGGATCACGAAATTCGTGTGGGCGTAGGACCAGCAGGCGCCCGGATCGCACACCTGCCCGCGCTTGAAGGCGATGTCGATCAGCTGATCCGGCGTCCAGGCCCGGAACGGATCGGCGTGGAGGGCGGCGAGGAACCCGTCGTCGGTCACGTAGTCGGCGTATCCCGAGGTGCCGCTGATGAGCATCGTCGGTGTTGATCCGGTCGGCCGAGGGATAGTCCGGGAACCAGGTCGAGAGCGGATCGTCGAGCGCGAGCGCCCCCTGGTCGTGCAACTGCAGCAAGAGCGTCCCGAGGTAGGCGATCGCCACCGCGCCGTTGCGGAAGTGCATGTCAGGCGTGGCTGGCACGCCCGTCATGCTCTCGCCCCAGGCATGGAGCTGCTGCCGCCCGTCCACCGAGACCCCCACCAGCGCCGCCTTGAGGTGATCCCGCTCCATCGCCGCCCGGACGATGGCATCGATGCGCGCGTCCGCATCGGCCGGCAGTTCCTGCGCCGTGACCGCGCCCGCGAGAAAGCCGCCTAGAAGCACCCCAAAGGCCGCACGCAAGACAATCATCGTCCCACCCCACCGAGCCGTCATGTCGAAGACAGGATGCCCCTGCCTCCGACCGCTGACAATCCAGTAAGCCAAGCGTCCCGGGATGTTGACGCCGCGCAGAATTGCCTTTCCCAAGAGTCCCATAAACGCAGTCGCTCGCGGCGCCTCCGTTGCGCTCCGACGCCTCAGGCGTCCACCGGCTCCTTGTGGTGGTTTCCCGCGTTCAGCCGCTCCGGCAGCGCGTTGGCCCAGGCGGTGATCGACCCGGCCCCAAGGCAGACCAGCAGGTCCCCCGGCCGGCATTCCGCCCGCGCGAAGTCGGCCAGGGCCTCCTCCCCGGCAAGGGGCAGCGCCCGCCGGTGGCCGTGCGCGATCAGCCCGCCCACCAAAGTGTCGCGGCTGATGCCCTCGATGGGCGGCTCGCCGGCGGTGTAGACGTCGGCGATCGCCACGGTATCGGCATCGTTGAAGCAGGCGCAGAACTGGGTGAAGAGATCGCGCAGGCGGGTATAGCGATGCGGCTGGTGCACCGCGATCACCCGCCCCTTGGTCGCCTGCCGCGCCGCCTTGAGCACCGCCGCGATCTCGACCGGATGGTGGCCATAGTCGTCGATGATGGTGACGCCGTTCCAGACGCCCACCTTGGTGAAGCGCCGGTTGACCCCGCCGAAGCTCGCCAGCGCCGCCTTGATCGCGGTCGGGGCGATCCCGAGGTGCCGCGCCACCGCCACCGCCGCCAGCGCATTCGAGACGTTGTGCTCGCCGGTCATCGGAAGCCGCATCCCCTCGACGGTTCGCCCCTCGGCGTTGAGCGCGACGTCGAACGTCGCCCCGCCGTCCTCGAAGGCGAGGTTCTTCGCCTGCACGTCCGCCTGCGGCGAGAAGCCGTAGGTCACCACCCGCCGGTCGGTGATCCGCCCGACCAGCGCCTGCACCTCCGGATGGTCGATGCAGCAGACCGCGAGACCGTAGAAGGGGATGTTGGAGACGAAGGTGTCGAACGCCGCCTTGATCGCATCGAAACTGCCGTAGTGGTCGAGATGCTCCGGGTCGATGTTGGTGATCACCGCGATGGTGGCGGGCAGCTTGTTGAAGGTTCCGTCGCTCTCGTCCGCCTCCACCACCATCCACTCGCCCTGCCCGATGCGCGCGTTCGAGCCGTAGGCGTGGATCACCCCGCCGTTGATCACCGTGGGGTCCATGCCGCCGCCGTCGAGCAGGGCCGCTATCATCGAGGTCGTCGTCGTCTTGCCGTGCGTCCCGGCCACCGCCACGTTGGACTTCAGCCGCATCAGTTCCGCCAGCATCTCCGCCCGCCGCACCACCGGCAGGTTCTTCGCCCGCGCCGTGTCGAGTTCGGGATTGCCCCGCTTGATCGCCGTGGACACGACCACCACCTGCGCCCCTTCCAGGTTCTCCGCCTTCTGCCCGATGAAGACCCGCGCGCCCTTCTTCTCCAGCCGCTCGGTGATCGGCGAGGCCTTGAGGTCCGAGCCCTGCACCGTGAACCCGTGGTTCAGCAGCACCTCGGCGATCCCCGACATGCCGATGCCGCCGATGCCGATGAAGTGGATCGCCCCGATGTCATGCGGGAGCCGCGTCTGTCCGTTCATGCCTCAACTCCTTTTTGGGCGAGGTCCTCGACCAGCGCCGCCAGATGTTCCGTCGCGCCCGGGCGGCCCTGGCTCCTGCTCGCCCGCGCCATGGCCGCCGCCCCTTCCGGGTCGCCGAGAATGGCGGCGATGTGCCCCGCCAGCACCTCCGCAGTCAATTCCGCCTCGCGGATCATGAAGGCGCCACCGGCGGAAACCAGCCCGGACGCGTTTGCCGCCTGGTGGTCGTCCATCGCCGCGGCATAGGGAATGAGCACCGCCGGCCGCCCGATCACGCTGATGTCCGCGATCGAACTCGCCCCCGCCCGGCTGATCACCAGCGTGGCGTCGGCCAGCCGCTCCGGCACGTCGTCGAAGAAACCGCGCAGGTCCGCCGAGAGCCCCATCTGCTCGTAGGCCGCCCGCACCATGTCCATGTCCTCGGGCCGCACCTGCTGGCTCAACCGCAGCCGCGCCCGCAATTCCGGCGCCAGCAGCCCCAGCGCCTCCGGCACCACCCGGCCGAACAGCCCCGCCCCCTGGCTGCCGCCGATCACCAGGAGCCCCATCGGCCAGTCCCCGGGCTCCACATAGGTGGCCCCCTCGCGGTCGAGCACCGCGGCGCGCACCGGGTTGCCCACGTGCACGGCCCGCGTTCCTTCGGGGACCGCGGTCGGCCAGATGCCGCAGGCGACGAGGTCCACCTTGGGCGCGAAGTACCGATTCACCCGTCCCAGGACGCCGTTCTGCTCGTGGATCAGCGTCGGCACCTTGAGCCGCCCCGCCGCCACCATCGCCGGCAGCGCCGGATAGCCACCGAACCCCGCCACGCAGGCCGGCCGCTCCCGCCGCATGTCGCGCCAGCTCGCCGCCACACCGGCCGCGATGGCGAGCGGCGCCGTGACCCGCTCCACCAGGCTGCCCTGGGCAAAGGTCGCCGCCGCCGTGGCGCGCCGCTCGACCTCCGGCGGGAAGCCTCCGGCATACCGGGCCCCGCGCGCATCCGTGGCAAGCCGCACCCGCCAGCCGCGCGCCAGCATCTCCTCGGCCAGCGCCTGCGCCGGGAACATGTGCCCGCCGGTCCCGCCGGCGGCGATGACGAGCAGCGGCGCGGTCAGCGCGCCACCCCGAGGATGTCGTCGATCTCGTGCTGCGGCCGCTTGCGCGTCATGGCCAGCAGCACGCCCAAGCCCAGCCCCGCCGCGATCAGCGACGACCCGCCATAGGAGATGAGCGGCAGCGTCATCCCCTTGGCCGGCAGCAGCCGCACCGCCACGCCGATGTTGATCATCGCCTGCATGCCGAGCAGGACGGCGAGGCCGGTCCCCGCCAGACGGATAAAGGGGTCTCGCTCGCGCACGAGCCGCAGCAGCGAGCGCACCACGACGGTGAGATAGAGCGCCATCACCGTCACGCAGAGGATCAGCCCGAACTCCTCCGCCGCCACCGCGATGATGAAATCGGTGTGCGCGTCCGGGAGCGTCCACTTCACGCTGCCGTTGCCGATGCCCACGCCGAGGAAGCCGCCTTCCTGGATGGCGGTCGTGGCGTAGCCGATCTGCGTCAGCGGATCGACCTCCGGGCTCAGGAACCCGTCGATCCGCCGCGCCACGTGCTCGGAGTTCTCGTAGGCGAACCAGCCCACCGCGACGACCCCGGCTCCAACCGTGCCGAGCAACAGAACCGGCGCTCCGGCAGCGAAGTACATCAGCCCCCAGGTGGCGATGACCAGACCCGCCTGCCCGAAGTCCGGCTGCAGCGCGAGCACCGCGGTCAGCGCCACCGCGACGATGAAGGACATCGACTTCCCCGGCGGTCCCTTGATGTCGTAGCTCGCCGCCATCAACCAGGCCGCGAAGATGGCGAAGCTGGGCTTGAGGAATTCCGAAGGCTGCACCGAGACCACGCGCAGCGAATACCAGCGGATCGCGCCCTTGCCGAAGTCGGTGCCGAAGAACGGCAGGAGCGCCAGCGCCAGCACCGATATGCCGAAGGCCACGACCCCCCAGCGCCGCAGCCGCAGCGGCGACATCATGGAGACCACCAGCATCAACACGATCGAGAACGACGCCGAAGGCCGCCTGCCGCCAGACGTAGTGGAACGGGTCGAGCCCGTTGCGCACCGCCAGCGGCGGCGACGCCGCGAGCCCGAGGAGCGTGCCGATCAGGAAGAGGCAGATGATCGCCGCCAGCGACCAGCGGTCGATGGTGCGCCACCACTGCGGAAGGATCGGCTCGCCCGGCTTCGCCGGCGCGGCGCCAAAGACCATGTCGGTCATCGGGAACTGCCCTTTCCCATCTGCCTGCCTCGTCCCGCCCGGGTTTTCCCGGTGCGGTTCTTATTTTGCGCCACTCTAGCGAAATAGCGCGCAATTATCCAGCGCCCGCGCATCGAGCCTCACGAGCATCTTGCGGCGGCCCCGGTTGGCCTCGCCGGTGCGTTATCAAGCAGGCGCATCATACGCGCCGCGCCAGCCAGACCGAATGGCCGGCGCAGTCGGCGTCCTCCGCCTGAAACGACCTGACGGCGAATCCGTTCGCCTCGAGCAACCCCGCGTAGGCCGCCGGCGACAGGCTGGCATGATAGACCGCCGCCCCGCCCACCGCGCCCACGGCCTCGCCGTCGCCCGGCCCGGACGTGAAGAGGAGCGCGCCCCCCGGCACGAGATGCCGGGCGAAGACCGGGAACATCTCCGCCTGATCCTCACGGGTCAGGTGAAAGAAGCTGTCCCAGGCAACGATGCCGCCGAAACGCCGCCCGAGGTCGAGCCCGCGCATGTCGGCCTGCACCCATTCCGCCTCCGGAAACCGCCCCCGCGCGATGACCAGCATCGCCGCCGCAAAATCCACCCCGGTGACGCGATGCCCGCGTCCGATCAGATAGTCCGCGATCGGCTCCCCGGCGCCGCAGCCCAGGTCCAGCAGCGCAGCGTTTTCCGGCGGCAGCGCCCGGAAGCGTTCCAGCCAGCGCAACTCGACCAATCGCCGGCTGCGGGTCCGATCGAAGCCCTCGGCCTGCGCCTCGTAGACCGCGCGGATCCCCTCGGGGCGCGCCTCAGCCATCGATCCGCGCCCGGACCAGCGCCTCGAAGGCCCGTCCCCGTTCCTCGAAGCTCTCGAACTGGTCGAAGCTGGCGCAGGCGGGCGCCAGCAGCACCGCCTCCCCGTCCTCCGCATCGTCCAGCGCCGCCGCAACCGCCACGTCGAGCGTCCCGCAGATCGCGTGCGGCGTCTCACCCAGCGTCGCCGCGAAGTCCTCCGCCGCCTCGCCGATCAGATACGCCTTGGCCACCCGTCCGAAGAGCGGCCGGAGCGCCGCGATGCCGCCCTCCTTCGCCCGCCCGCCGGCGATCCAGCGGACGCGCTCGAAGGCGAGCAGCGCCTTCTCCGCCGCGTCCACGTTGGTCGCCTTCGAGTCGTTCACGATCCGCACGCCGTTCCAGGTCGCCACCAGCTGGCTCCGATGCGCCAGGCCGGGATAGGTGGAGAACCCCGCCTCGATCGCCTTCGGCCCCAGCCCCAGGCTTCGCGCCGCCGCGTAGGCCGCGCAGGCGTTCTGATGATTGTGCGCGCCCGGCAGCGTCGCCATGCCGCGCAGGTCGATGGACGCCACCTGCCGCCCGTGCCGCCACTCGGCGAGGAACCCCTTGCGGGCAAAGACGCTCCATCCGGGACCCGCCAGCTTGCGCGTCACCGAGACCTCGATCACCGGATCGCCGGTCCCCGCCTCCTCGCGCATGATGTTGGCGAGGAACCGCCCCTCGTTCTCGTCCACGCCGATCACCGACCGCGACGGCCCGCCCTGGGTGAAGAGCCGCCGCTTGGCCGCGAAGTAGCCACCCGTCCCGCCATGCCGGTCGAGATGGTCGGGCGAAAGGTTGAGAAAGATCGCGATGTCCGGCTGCAGCGCCCGCGCCAGCTCGATCTGATAGGAGGAAAGCTCCAGCACCACCACCATGCCGTCCTCGGCGGGGTCGAGATCCAGCACCCCGCGCCCGATGTTGCCCCCCACCTGCACCGGTCGCCCTGCGGACTGCAGCACATGCGCCAGCAACGCCGTGGTCGTGGACTTGCCGTTCGATCCGGTGATCCCCACCACCTGCGGGACCCGCCCGAACTCGTCCCAGGCCGGCGTCGCGAACGAGCGGAAGAAGAGGCCGACGTCGTTGTCGACCGCCACGCCGGCATCCCAGGCCGCGGCGATGGCCGGATGCGGCGCCGGATAGAGATGCGGGATGCCCGGCGAGACGATCAGCGCCTTCACGCCCTCGAACGATTTCGCCCGGGTCAGGTCGGCCAGCGCGACGCCATCCACCTCGGCCGCCGCCCGTGCCGCGGGGCTGTCGTCCCAGGCGACCACCTCGGCGCCGCCGGCCACGAGCGCGGCGATGGCCGGCTTCCCCGACCGCCCGAGGCCGAGCACCGCCACCCGGTGCCCGCCATAGCCGCGCACCGGGATCATCGCCGGCCCTGCCGGATACGCTGCGGTCTTTGCAGGACAATCTGGCTCATCGGCGGCCTGCCAGCGCGTCTCACCGCAACTTCAACGTGGCCAGCCCGATCATGGCGAGGATCAGCGAAATGATCCAGAAGCGGATCACGATCTGTGGCTCGGCCCAGCCCAGCTTCTCGAAGTGATGGTGGATCGGCGCCATCAGGAAAACCCGCTTCTTGGTTCGCTTGTAGTAGAGGACCTGGATGATGACGGACAGGGCCTCGACCACGAAGAGCCCGCCGATGATCGCGAGCACGATCTCGTGCTTGGTCGCCACCGCGATCGCCCCGAGCGCCCCGCCGAGCGCCAGGCTCCCGGTGTCGCCCATGAAGACCGCCGCCGGGGGGGCGTTGTACCAGAGAAACCCGAGCCCCCCACCGATCAGCGCCGCGACGAAGATGAGGATCTCGCCCGTGTTGGGCACGTAGTGCACCCCGAGATAGTCGGTGAAGTCCACGCGTCCGACGGCGTAGGCGATGACCCCGAGCGAGCCCGCCGCGATCATCACCGGCATGATCGCGAGTCCGTCCAGCCCGTCGGTCAGGTTGACCGCGTTGGCGGCGCCGACGATCACCAGCATGGCGAAGGGCAGGAAAGCCCAGCCGATGTCCAGGAGAAACGTCTTGAACACCGGAAACGCCAGCTGCCCGGTCAGTTCAGCCGGGTGCAGGTACATCGCCCAGGCCGCCGCGATGGCGGCGATGGCAAATCCCGCCGCAAGCCGCACCCGGCCCGACACGCCGGCGTGGGTCTGCTTGCGCACCTTGGCGTAGTCGTCGGCGAAGCCGATGAGCCCGAAGCCCAGCGTCACGAACATCACCATCCAGACGTAGCCGTTCGACCACCGCGCCCAGAGCAGCGTCGAGACGAGGATCGCCGAGAGGATGAGGAGCCCGCCCATGGTCGGCGTCCCCTTCTTGGAGATCAGGTGCCCCTCCGGTCCGTCCGTGCGGATCGGCTGGCCGTGCCCCTGGCGGACGCGCAGCATCTCGATCAGCGGACGGCCGAAGAGGAACCCGTAGACGAGCGCGGTGAAGAACGCCCCGCCGGCGCGAAAGGTGATGTAGCGGAAGACGTTGAGCACGTTCAGGTTCTGCGACCATTCGGCCAGGTAGTAGAGCATCTGCCGGCCTATCCCTCCGGATCTTCCGCGGGGCGCGCCTCGCCCATGGTCTTGATGGCCTCGACCACCTGGCCCACCCGCGAGCCCAGCGAACCCTTGACCATGGCGATGTCGCCGGCGTCGACGAGCCGGCGGGCGCGGGCCGCCATCGCCTCGGCGCTCTCGAACCATTCGCCGCGCTGGGCCGCCGGCAGCGCCTCGTAGAGCGCGCGCATGCGTGCGCCGGCGCAGTGCACCGTCGTCACCGCCCGGAGCGCCTCCACGCCCGCGAGACCCGCGTGCAGCTCGCGCTCGCGCGGCCCGAGTTCCAGCATGTCTCCGAGGAAGGCCACGCGCCGCCCGCGCACCACCCGGCCCGGGCCGTCGATCGGCCGCTCGCCGGCAAAGACCTCGAGCGCGGCGGCCATCGCCGCCGGATTGGCATTGTAGCTTTCGTCGATGAGCGTGATCGCCCCGTCGAGCCCGCCCGGACCGAGGCGGACCGTCCAGCGCGAGCCGCGTCCCTCGGGGGCCTGCCACTGGCTGAGCGCCACGGACGCCCGGGCGATGTCGCCGCCAAGCGCCTCGACGGCAGCGAGCACGCCAAGCGCGTTCATCGCCAGATGCCTGCCAGGAGCGCCGAGGCGATAGAGGAACGCCGCCCCGTGCGCGCGCGCCGCGGCACAGGTGCAGGCCTCGCCGACCTTGACCTCCCCCAGGCGAAACTCGGGACGCCCCGCCCGGCCAAAGCGCAAGGGACGGACGCCCGCCCGCTTCGCCGCGGCAAGGAGGATCGGATAGACAGGCGTGTCGCGGTTGATCACCGCCACGCCCCCTGGCTCGAGCCCCTCGAAGATCGACGCCTTCTCCCGGGCGATCCCGGCCACGTTGCGGAAGGCCGCGAGGTGCACCGCCTCGACGGTGGTGATCAGCGCCACATGTGGCCGCGCCAGCCGCGCCAGGGGCGCAATCTCCCCAGGGCGCATTCATCCCGATCTCGATCACCGCGAAATCGCGGTCCGGCGGCATCCGCGCCAGGGTCAGGGGCACGCCCCAGTGGTTGTTGAAGCTCTTCTCCGCGGCGTGAACGCTGCCCTGCGCGCCCAGCGCCACCCGCAGCATCTCCTTGCTGCCGGTCTTTCCGACCGAGCCCGTCACCGCCACCACGCGGCCCCCGAACCGCGCCCGCGCCGCGGCGCCGAGCGCGCGCAGTCCCGCCAGCACCTCCGGCACCACGAGAAGCGGCGCGCCCTCGTCCACGCCTTCCGGCCGCCGCGAGACCAGCGCCGCCGCCGCGCCGCGCGCCAGGGCGTCGGCCACGAAGTCGTGCCCGTCCCGCGCCGCCTGCAGCGCCACGAAGAGATCGCCCGGCCGCAGCGAGCGCGTGTCGATCGAGACCCCGGTGGCCGCCCAGTCGACCGGGCTCGCCCCACCCGTCGCCGCCACCGCCGCGTCGCGCGTCCACAGCACGCTCACCGCCCGGCCTCGCCTCGCACCGACGGTTGCCGGGCGGCGCGAGCCCGACGGTGCGCCAGGCGGGCGGCCGACGCGCCGCCCCCGCCGGCCGGCGGGAGCCGTGCCGGCCCGGTCATGCGCCGAGCCCGTCGAGCGCTGCCACCGCCACGCTCGCCTGCTCCAGGTCGTCGAAGGGCAGCACGTCCTGCCCCACGATCTGCCCGGTCTCATGCCCCTTGCCGGCGATGAGCAGCGCATCGCCGGGCTGCAAGGCGTCCACGGCCGTCAGGATCGCTTCGGCACGGTCGCCGATCTCGGTCGCCTCGGGCGCGCCGGAGCGGACCGCGGCGCGGATCGCCGCGGGGTCCTCCGTGCGCGGGTTGTCGTCGGTCACGTAGACCACGTCCGCCGCCGCGGCCGCCGCCGCGCCCATCATCGGCCGCTTGCCGCTGTCGCGGTCGCCGCCGGCGCCGAAGACCACGATCAGCCGCCCCATGACGTGCGGGCGCAGCGCCGTCAGCGCCGTGGTCAGCGCATCCGGCGTGTGGGCGTAGTCGACGAAGACCGCCGCGCCGTTCGCCCGCGTCGCCGCCCGCTCCATGCGCCCGCGCACTGTCCGCAGCCCCGGAAGCGCGCCGATGACCGCCGCCGCCGGGCTGCCCGAGCCGATGGCGAGCCCGGCCGCGACCAGCGCATTGTGCGCCTGGAAGCCGCCGATCAGTTCCAGCCGAACCTTGTGGGTCTTGCCCTCCCAGGCGAAGAGAAGTTCCTGCCCGCTGGCGTCGAAGCGCTGGCCGATCACCCGCAGCGAACACCCTTCGGCCCGGCCCACCGTCAGCAGGTTCTGCCCGCGCGCCTTGGCGATCCGCCGCACCCGCGGCCCGTGCGGGTCGTCGAGGTTGATCACCGCCGTGCCCTGCCGCGGCAGCACGCGCTCGAAGAGCGCGAGCTTCGCCGCGAAGTACGCCTCGAAATCGGCGTGATAGTCGAGATGGTCGCGGGTGATGTTGGTGAAGCCCGCCGCCGCCAGATGCACGCCGTCCAGCCGGCACTGGTCGAGACCGTGGCTCGACGCCTCCATCGCCGCATGGGTCACGCCCTTGTCGGCGAGGTCGGCGAGCAGCCGGTGCAGCGCGATGGGCTCCGGCGTCGTGTGCGTCAGCGGCGCCGCCACCGCGCCCTCGACCCCGACGGTGCCGAAGTTCACCGCCGTCTCGCCCAGCGCCTCCCAGATCTGCCGGGTGAAGCTCGCGACCGAGGTCTTGCCGTTGGTGCCGGTGACGGCGACCATCACTTCCGGCTGGCTGCCAAAGAACCGGCCGGCGGCGATGGCCAGGGCATGCCGCGGGTTGTCGCTCAGGACCACCGGCACCGCCAGCGGCCCACCCTCGGCCTCGGCGATTGCCAGGCCCTCGGGGTCGGTCAGCACCGCCACCGCGCCCATCCGCAGAGCAAAGGACACGAACTCCGCCCCATGCATCCGGGTCCCGGGCAGCGCGGCGAACAGATGTCCCTCGCGCGTCTCCCGGCTGTCCACCGAGAGGCCGGTGATCTCGGGCAGGGCCCCCGACCAGTCGCCCGCGCGCCGGGTGCCGGTGAGCAGCCCCAGCGCCTCGAAACCCGTCAGCTTGTCCGTGCGATCCGTTCCGGTCATGGTCACCTGTGCGCCCGGCGCCCCTCTGCTGTCGGCTATTCGTTTCCGGCGAGCGTGTAAAGCAGCGGCGCGCCGTCGTCGGGCGCGCCCTCGGGTCGCATTCCCATGACCGGCGCCAGCCGCCGGATGACGTGCCCGAGCAGCGGCGCCGCGGTCAGGCCGGCGGTGCGGAACGAGGTCTTGTTGATGATCGTGGTCGGCTCGTCGAGGATCACCACCAGCACGTACTTCGGCGCGCTCGCGGGGAAGAACGCGGCGAAGGTCGAGATCGTCTTGTCGCGCGCATAGCCGCCCCAGGCGTTGGGCTTGTCCGCGGTGCCGGTCTTGCCGCCCACCTCGTAGCCCTTCACCTCGGCGGACCGTGCCGTGCCGCGCACGACCACCTGCCGCATGATGTCGCGCAACTCCTGAGAGGTGCGCGGCGAGATCACCCGGTCGGACTCCGTCGGCCTGGCGTCGCTGGCGATGATGCTGGGGTGCACCCGAAAGCCGCCGTTGACCAGGGCCGCGTATCCGGCGGCAAGATGCAGCGGCGTCACCGCCATGCCGTGCCCGTAGGAGATGGTGATGGTGGAAAGGTCGGTCCAGCGCGCCGGCAGCAGCGGCGCGGTTCGCCCGGCCTCGACCAGTTCGACCGGCGAGGCTTCCAGCATTCCGATCTTGTCGAAGAAGGCCTGCTGTCGCGAGGCGCCGAGGATCATCCCGATATGCGCGGCGCCGATGTTCGAGGACTTGACCAGCACGTCCTCCACGGTCAGCCGCGCGCCGTAGTCGTGGAAGTCGCGGATGGTGAAGCGTCCGTAGCGCATGGGCGACTTGCTGTCGACCAGCGTCTGCGGCGAGACCAGCCCCGCTTCCAGCGCCATGGCCACCGTGAAGGGCTTGAAGACCGAGCCCAGCTCGTAGCGCCCCTGCGCCGCCCGGTTGAAGAGCGGGCTGTCGGCGGGGTCACCCGTTGTCGGCAGCGGCGGGCGCACGTTCGGGTCGAAGTCAGGCAGGCTCGCCAGTGCGCGGATCTGACCGGTGTCGGCCTCCATCAGGATCCCGACCGCGCCCTTGGCGTTCATCTCCTCGACGCCTTGCGCCAGCACGTCCTCCAGTGCCGTCTGCACCTTGAGGTCGATCGACAGCCGCAGCGGCTTGTCCACTTCCGCCGGATCGCGCAGCCGCGCGTCGAAAACCCGCTCCACGCCGGCCGTGCCGATCACCTCGGCCGCGTGCACCCCCTCGCGCCCGAAGCTCGCGCCGCCGAGCACATGCGCGGCGACGGTGCCGTTGGGATAGAGGCGCGTCTCGCGCGGGCCGAAGAGAAGCCCCGGCTCGCCCAGGTCGTGCACGCGCTGGCGCTGCTCGGGCGAAATGCTGCGCTCGATCCAGAGGAACTTCCGCCCGTCGGTCAGCCGGCCGTAGAGTTCGCCGGCATCGAGGTCGGGGAAGATTCCCGCCAACCCGTCCGCCGCGGCGCGCGGATCGATCATCTGCGCCGGCTGGGCATAGAGCGACGCGGTCACGATGTTGGTTGCGAGCAGCGCGCCATCGCGGTCGACGATGTCGGCGCGCTGGGTGTGGATCGGGTCGCCGGGGATCCCGCCCCGTGGTTCCACCGGCACCGCCGCCGAAAGCAGCGCCATGCGTCCCGCGATCGTGGAGAAGCCCAGGATGAACACCACGCCGAGGAGCAGGAGCCGCGTCTCGGCCTTGACCCGCTCGGCGCGATGGCGCGCCGCGAGCCGCGCGGCCCGCTCCTCCGCCTCGACGACGTTTGGGTCCTTGCCCTCGTCGCGGGCGCGGAGAATGCGAGCGAGCGGTCGCAGGGGACGTCGGATCACTGGGATGCTCCGGTGTCGGCAGCTTTGACGGAGTCCTCGACGGCCGCGACGAGGTCTTCCGGTTCGGGCGGGAAGGCGACCATCGAGGCCTCGCCGAACTGGTCCGGCGTCAGGTCCGCGAGTCCCAGGGCCGCCGCGTTGGCCGCCACCAGCGCCTTCAGCCTGTCCGGGCGGTTCAGGTACGCCCACTCCGCCTCCAGCACGGCGATCGCCTCTCGCTCGTCGGCGATGTCCTGGCGCAGGTCGGCCAGCCGGCCCATCGCCTCCTGGGTGGCATAGTTCACCCGGTAGGCCCAGGTGGCCGAGACCACCACCAGGACCGCGGCAGACAGGTGCAGAACGATCCTCACGCCAGACCCTCCAGCGCCAGCCGGGGCAGGCCGAGCGCCCGGACGTCGACCGACCCGGCCGGTGCGTCCAGCCGCAGCGCCATCCGGAGCTTGGCCGACCGCGCGCGCGGGTTGACCGCGATCTCGTCCGCGTCCGGCACCACCGCCTTGCGGGTGACCAGCCGGAACCCCGCCACCTCACCGCGCGCCTCCGGTGCGTGCCGGCTCGCCTGCGGCGCCGCGCCGGAGCGCAGCTGCAGGAAGCGCTTCACGATCCGGTCCTCGAGCGAATGGAAGGTCACCACCGCCAGCCAGCCGCCCGGCGCCAGCGCCGCCTCGGCGGCGGAAAGCCCCCGCGCCAGCTCGCCCAGCTCGTCGTTCACCGCGATCCTGAGCGCCTGGAAACTGCGGGTCGCCGCATGCGGCTGCCCGGGCTTCGGTCGCGGCAGCAGCCGCTCGATCAACCCGGCCAGCTGCAGCGTCGTCCGGAACGGAGCGGCCTTGCGATCCGTGACGATCGCCCGCGCGATCCGCCGCGAGGCGCGCTCCTCGCCGAGCTGGTAGAGCACATCCGCCAGCGCCGCCTCCGGAAGCTCGTTCACCAGGTCGGCCGCGGTCGGCCCCGACTGGCTCATCCGCATGTCGAGCGGCCCGTCCCGGAGGAACGAGAACCCCCGCCCCGGCTGGTCGAGCTGCATCGAAGAAACGCCGATGTCGAGCACCACCCCGTCAAGCGCATCCGCCCCCGCGGCGGCCGCGATCCGGTCGAGCTCACCGAACCGCCCGGCCGCCAGCGTCAGCCGATCGCCCATCTCGCCCGCCCAAAGGCGCGCGCGCTCGAGCGCCTCCGGGTCGCGGTCGACGCCGATCACCCGATCCGCCCCGGCCTCGAGCAGCGCGCGCGAATAGCCGCCCGCCCCGAAGGTGCCGTCGAGCCAGGTGCCCTTCACCGGCGCCACCGCCTCCAGGATCGGCCCCAGCAGCACCGGCACATGGGGACCAATCGGGGCCATCATCATGACCGGCTCTCGCGGTCCATGGAGTCGAGGAGCGCGAAGGGATCCGCGTCGGCGTCGAGACCCGCCCGCCAGTCGTCGATCCCCGCCATGTCCTGCCCGTAGGACTCCGGCGCCCAAATCTGGAAGTGCTCGCCCATCCCGGCGAAGAGCGCCTCCTCGTCCAGCCCGAACATGTCGCGCAGCCGCTGCGGCAGCACGATGCGGCCGTTCTCGTCCACCTGCGAATAGATCGACTGCGTATTGAGCAACCGCTCCAGCGCCCGCCGCTCCTTGCTGAAGGTCGGCAGCCGCGACACCTTCTCGTCCAGGCGCGCCGCGCCCTCGATGGTGTAGCCTTCGAGGCAATGCCCGCTCGGCATCCCGTAGATCAGCACGAGGTTGGGATTCAGCTTCTCGGCCCAGTCCGGGTCGCCCTCTTCCAGCACGCGGCGAAATGGAGCGGGGACCGACACGCGGCCCTTCTGGTCCACCTTGTGGACCGATTCGCCCCTGAACCGCCGTAACACCGGCTACCTACTCCTGTGCCGACCCCCGAAAACAAATGGCGGGCCGTGCTGCCTGAGGGCACGACCCGCCATCTGGTCCCTTGTGGGTCCTCGCGCCCGGCTGCGCCACGTTGCCTGCTCGATACTCGGGTCCGCGCCGGGTCTTGCTTCGTCTTTGGATGACTGCGGGCCTGTATGAAACCTGCCAGGTTTCTTTTGGGTCTTGATGCCCTTGTTGGAATACCGCTGCCTTCCGTGATCCTTGGATAGCATGGGAAATCATGGGATTCAATGGATTTTTGTGGGAGAGCACACCACAAGGACTTCGCTTGCATTTCGCGTCTGCGAACGTTCTCTTTGTGTTCATTTCTTGATCAAGCTCTTGTGAGTCGATCCGAGGCCCGGCACAACATGTGCGCTCTACCTGTGGTTTTGTGTCCCCGCAAGATAGTCGCTAAAGTTGTTCCCATCGCCTCCAGACGGGGACATCACCAGCGAATCGTTTTCGGGAACGGCAAAAGTCGCTGTGAGCTTTGCGCGCGGATGGCCTGTAAGCCGGATTCTGTGACGGCTTGGCAGCCGCCGATGGCCATTCATCTGGGCCCGCCGTCGCCGACGGGCTCGGGCAGCCAACCCGGATCGCTCGGGCGGGAGAACCCTGGGGGCGAACCCCCGCGCGATCCCTATTTGGCCTTGCTCCTGGCGGGGCTTGCCATGCCGCCGACGTTGCCGCCGGCGCGGTGGGCTCTTACCCCACCGTTTCACCCTTACCCGTTGGCGAAGCCTCCGGGCGGTCTCATCTCTGTGGCGCTTTCCCTCGGGTTGCCCCGGGCGGGCGTTACCCGCCGCCATTTCTCCCTGGAGTCCGGACTTTCCTCGAGGGCGAACCCCCGCGGCCATCCGGCCATCCGCGCGCGCTCTCTCTAGGCTCGCCGGCCCTCCAGGTCAACCGGGCACAAAGGCCCCGCCTTTAAATCCAGTCACTTACGCATTATTCGCATACGCCTTCAGCACCGCGATATCCGCCGCGTCCAGCGCCCCCGCCGCCCACGGCCGGAACCGCAGCCGCACCGCCGCCAGCACCGCCTCCCAATCCTCCGCCGGCGCGCCATAGCCCACCGCCTGCGGCCGCCTCGCGAAACGCCGCCCAGTCGGCCCCTCCCCGCCCCTGCCCCGCCTCCGCCCAGACCGCCCGCCCGCCGCGCGCCAGCCGCCGCCAGTCGAACTTCGGACCCGGGTCCGCCTTGCGCCCCGGCGCCATGTCCGAATGGGCGATCACGCCCGCCGCCCCGATTCCCCAGCGACAGAGATCCCGTCCAGCAGCGCCTCCAGCGCCGCCATCTGCGGCTCGGGAAATGGCGGAAACCCGTCCAGCGGCCCGGCATTCGCCAGCTCGATCCCGATCGAGCGCGAGTTCACGTCCTCCGCCCCGCCCCAGGACCCGACCCCGGCGTGCCAGGCGCGCTCCGCCTCCGCCACCAGCCGCCACACCTGCCCGTCCTCGCCGATCAGATAGTGCGCCGACACCTCCGACGCCGGATCGGTCAGCCGCTCGAGAGCAGCCTCCGCCGTCCGCATTGCTGTATGGTGCAGGACCACCAGCGTCGGCAGCAGCCCGCCACGCCGCGGGCCGCAGTTGGGGCTGGATCGCTCGAAGATCTGCATGCAACCCTCGGGAACGCTCAAGGACAAGGCCGCTGACCCGCCCATCGCCGCTCCAGAACCGCGTCGCACCCGACGGAACCCTGCACGCCGTCCCCGATCGCGGCCTCCTCATGGGCAACCGCGGCGGCCGCCTGCACCGCCCTGACGCCACGCTGGGCAGCGCCCGCTGGCGAAGCCGCGCCTGGATCGCCTGCCTCACCGCCTTTCGCGACCGCCGCCGCGCAGTGATGGGGCCGGGCTACACCGAACTCTTCTTCCTCGACGAAGCCACCGCGCTTGCCGCCGGTCACCGCCCCTGCTTCGAATGCCGCCGCGCCGCCGCCCGCGCCTTCGCCGCCGCGTGGGGCCGGGCCGAAGGCATCGCCCCGCCGCGGGCGCCCGCCATGGACCGTGTGCTCCACGCCGAGCGCCTCGGCCCGCCCGACGAAATCGCCTTCGGCCAGCTCCCCGCCGGCGCGATCTTCGCCGCCCAAGGCCAGTTCCACCTGAAAACCGAATCCGGCGCGGTGACCTGGAGCTTTGCCGGCTACCGCCCCGCGCCGGCCTTCGCGGCCGGCGCCGCCGTCGCCGCGATCACGCCCGCGCACACCCGCGCCGCGCTCGCCGCCGGATACCGCCCCGAGCTTCACCCGAGCGCCGAAGCCGCGGCTCAGTTCAGCGCGCGGTAGGGCGCCGGGTCCCACTGGCAGGCAAATCCGTCGCCGTCCGGATCGATGCCATAGCGATCCGCGCTTGGCCCGCCGCCGGCGAGGAACGCGCGCTGCGCCGCGTCGCCGTCGCGGAAACGCCCGCAGTTGCCGATGCCCGCCACCCGCGCCCCGGCGGAGCGGGAGTAGATCGATTGGCCCACGGCGTTGCTCGACTGCTTGGCAAAGAGCGCGATGTTCACGCCATCGACCCGGTTCGGCAGCGGCCCGGGCTGCACCACCACGAGCTGGTCGCGCGCCGAGGCGAGTTCGCGCTCCGCGATGGCGGCGTCGATCTTCTGCTGCTCCAGCGTCCACTCCATCAGGTTGATCCTGTCGTCGTCCAGCGCCGCGCCGGTGCCGCTCGCCGACCCGGCGACGGGCGGGGCCAGCGCAACGGGCTGGCCGTTCTCATCCAGCGCGCTCTCGATCGTGGTGGTGAAGTTGTCCCCGCCACCGTAGCTCGACGCATTGCCGGCTGCGGGCACCTCGGTGATTACGCTCCCCTGCGGAACGGTGACCGCGCCACTGGTGCAGGCAGCCAGGCCTCCGCAGGCCAGGATCATTAGAATTCGCATCGACATTCCGCCTTTTCGCCCCAATCCGGCCCCGCTCACTCTTGTCTTACCACCATTTTTCCGGCTTTGCAGCAAAACCGCTCGCCGCCTCCAGCGCATAGGCCACGTCGAGCATTCCTGCCTCGTCCCAGGGCTGGCCGATCACCTGCAACCCCAGCGGCAGACCCGGCCGCATCCAGCCCCGCCGGAACCGAGGCCCCGGGCAGCCCGGCGAGGTTCACCGTGACGGTGAAGACGTCGTTGAGGTACATCTGCACCGGATCCGCATCCGCCATCTCGCCGATCCCGAAGGCGGCCGAAGGGGTTGTCGGCGTCAGGATCGCATCGATCCCATCCGCGAAGACCGTCTCGAAGTCCCGCTTGATCAGCGTGCGAACCTTCTGCGCCCGCAGGTAGTAGGCGTCGTAGTACCCCGCGGAAAGCACGTAGGTGCCGATCATCACCCGCCGCTTCACCTCCGCCC
The DNA here is from genome assembly GCA_963844375.1 of uncultured Alphaproteobacteria bacterium. Classification (GTDB taxonomy): domain Bacteria; phylum Pseudomonadota; class Alphaproteobacteria; order Rhodobacterales; family Rhodobacteraceae; genus Amaricoccus. The sequence goes on from CAWJOI010000028.1 coordinate 114,159, forward strand.
CGAACCCCTCGGCGCGGGTGCGCTCGTACAGGGCGGTGATGCCCTCGTTCGCCCCGATCTTCGCCCGCCGCCCGTAGCGGACGCCGTCATAGCGCGCGAGGTTCGACGACGCCTCGGCGGGCGCGATCACATAGTAGGCCGGCAGCGCGTACTTGGTGTGCGGCAGCGAGATCTCGACGATCTCCGCGCCCGCAGCGCGCAGCCAGTCAGCGCCCTGCCGCCACAGCGCCTCGATCTCCTCCGGCATCCCCTCGACCCGGTATTCCCTCGGGATGCCGATCCGCTTGCCGCGCATGTCGCCCCTGAGCGCCGCCTCGAAATCCGGCACCGGCAGGTTGGCCGAGGTCGAATCCTTCGGATCGTGCCCGGACATGGCCCGGAGCATGATCGCCGCGTCGCGCACGGACTTCGTCATCGGCCCGGCCTGGTCGAGCGAGGATGCGAAGGCGACGATCCCCCAGCGCGAACAGCGCCCGTAGGTCGGCTTCACCCCGACGATGCCGGTGAAGGCCGCGGGCTGGCGGATCGACCCGCCGGTATCGGTGCCCGTCGCCGCCAGGCAGAGGTCCGCCGCCACCGCCGCCGCCGAGCCGCCGGACGACCCGCCCGGTGTCAGGCCGCGCGCGTCGCCCTTCCGCCGCCAGGGGCTCACCGCCGGGCCGTAGGTCGATGTCTCGGTCGAGCTCCCCATGGCGAACTCGTCCATGTTCAGCTTGCCGATGCAGACCGCCCCCGCTTCCCAGAGCTTGTGCGTGACCGTGCTCTCGTAGGGTGGCCGGAACCCTTCGAGGATGCGCGAGGCCGCCTGGGCCGGGGCATCCTCGACGCAGAAGAGATCCTTGATCCCGAGCGGGATGCCGCAGAGGTCCGGCGCGTCGCCCTGCTTCAGCCGCGCCGCCGCCAGGCTCGCCTGGTATCGCGCCCGCTCGGGCGTCAGCGCCGAGAAGGCGTTGAGCGCGCCCGAGGCCTCCGCCGCCGCGAGGCTTGCCTCGGTCAGCTCGACCGCCCCGATCTCGCCCGCGCGCAGCGCGCGGCGCGCCTCGGCGATGGTCAGGCCCGAGCCCGGTCACTCGACCACCTTCGGCACCGCAAAGAAGCCCGCGCGCGCGTCGGGCGCGTTCGCCAGCACCTTGTCGGGAATGCCGCCGTCGCTCACCACGTCCTCGCGCCAGTAGAGCTTCATCGGCGTCACCGACGTCATCGGCTCGACGCCGTCCACGTCGACCTCGCGCAGCTGCTCCATGAACCCGAGGATGCCGGACAGCTCCGCCGCGAGAGCCCCGAGATCGGCCTCCGCCACCTCGATCCGGGCCAGATGCGCCACCCGGCGCGCGGTGTCCTTGTCGATCGACATTGGGGCGGAAGTCTCCGGGGCTCGGGCCGTCTGGCCGGGCTTTACCCCGCCGCGCCCCCCCGTGCAAGCCGTGCAAGGCCCGGGCCCGGCCGCCGCCGCGCCATGAAATCAAGCCACTGCGGCAGGCCGGCCGTGGCGGACCAGCACCCGGATCATCCACCAGAGCATCGTCGCATTGAAGAGGTGCCAGAGGAAATGCGTGCCCACCGGTACGCTCGCGCAGACCGCCTCGTCGATCGTCCGGAAGACGAGCGACACCGCCAGCAGGCCCGCGCCCACCGCCATCCCGAACGCGGTTTCCGGCGCGCGCCTGCGAAGCGCCACGGCATAGAGCGCGATCAGGATCGGCACCGGCATGTAGCCCGTCGAGCCGTTGAGCGGCCCCGCCACCGACTCGATCCCGCGCGCCACCAGCGCGCTCGCCGGGACGAAGGCGACCGCCGCCGCCACGCCGCCCCACCACGGCACGCCGAAGAAGCGCACCGTGACCACGCCGAGATAGGCGAGGATGAAGATCTGGATCGGGATCACGTCCGCCAGCAGCGCCCAGACCTGGGCATGGGTGTGGAAGAGGTAGGACCCCACCCCGATCGCACCCACGATCGCCGCCAGGACCTGCGCCGCCCGGTCCCCCGCCCGCGCCGCCATCCGCCACGCCAGCCAGGCCGCGACGAGGAACGCCGCATTCGTCACCGCGTTGAGAGGCTCGGACCAGTAGCTCGCGTCCGTCCGCTCGCAATAGCTGTTGACGGCCTGAAACAAGTCCACTGACATTCCCCCAAGGGCAAACCCGCTTGCGGGGCACATATAGAACCAAGGGGAGGATCGGACACCATGAGAGTGACCTGGCTGGGCCACAGCGGCTTTCGCATCGAGATCGAGGACCAGGTGCTCCTCATCGACCCCTGGCTCGGCAACCCGCTGCTCGACGACGCCCGCCGCGACGAAGCCATCGCCGGCGCCACCTGCATCCTCCTGACCCACGGCCACGGCGACCACAGCCAGGACACGATCGCCATCGCGAAGGAGCTGAACATACCGGTGGCCGGCATCTACGACCTGATGAGCTTCTGGGAGCAGAAGCACGGCATCGCGACCATCGGCTTCAACCGTGGCGGCACGATCCGGCTCGGCGGCGTCGCGGTCACCATGGTCGCGGCGACGCACTCCTCCTCCTATCCGGGCGCCGAGGGGCCGGTCTATGCCGGCACCGAGTTCGGGCTTCATGATCGCCGGCGAGGGCCGCACGATCTACGTCTCCGGCGACACCGACGTCATGGCCGACATGGCCATCTTCGAGGACCTGCACCACCCCGAGATCGCGATCCTCTGCGCCGGCGGGCACTTCACCATGGACATGAAGCGCGCCGCCTACGCCGCGAGGAAGTTCTTCAACTTCAAGACCGTGATCCCCTGCCACTACCGGACCTTCCCGATGCTGGAGCAGTCGGCGGAGGTGCTGCGGGCGGAGCTGCCCGGCGTGAACGTCATCGAGCCGCAGGTGCTCGAACCGATCGAACTCTGAGCGAGGAGACGACCATGGCGATGAACTTCGACACCGCCGAGCCGCCCGCGGCCCTCGCCCCGCCGCTGCAGGCGCTCTGGTGGCTGAAGAAGGGCGGGCTCGCCACCGGACCCGAGTGGGAGCGGGCGCACGAGATCTGCCAGGCGGCGGAGGGAACCCCCGCCTTTGACCGGGTGCATGCGCTCGCGCACTGGATCGAGGGCGACCGCGGCAACTCGGACTACTGGTACCGCCGCGCCGGCGCCCGGCCGGGCGGGGCCGACCCGCAGGCGGAATGGGCCCACCAGGTCGCCGCCCTCGGCGGCTGACAGGCGCGGAACGCGGCGCAGCCTTCAGCGGCGCTCGGAGAAGAAGGCGCGCAGCAGCGCCGAAGACTCCCGCTCGGCGATGCCGCCGATAGATCTCCGGCCTGTGGTGGGCCTGGCTGTGGGCGAAGACCCGCGCGCCGTGCTCGACGCCCCCCGACTTCGGGATCGGCGGCGCCGTAGCAGAGCCGCGCGATCCGCGCCGCCGCGATCGCCGCGGCGCACATGGCGCAGGGCTCCAGCGTCACGTAGAGGTCGAGCCCGGTCAGCCGCTCCGAGCCGAGCTCGGCGCAGGCGGCGCGGATCGCCAGCATCTCGGCATGCGCGGTCGGGTCGTGCAACTCGCGCGTGCGGTTCCCCGCGCGCGCCACCACCCGGCCCGCCACCGGATCGACGATCACGGCGCCCGACCGGCGTCTCCGCGCGGGCAAAGGCGGCGCGGGCCTCGGCGAGGGCGGCCTCCATGTGCGGCGCGAAGCGGGACATCGTCCCTTCTGGCCCTGCCCGCCGGCCCCCGGCAAGCCGTTTCGCGTTGCGCGGCGATACCGGCCCGGCTACGGACGGGCGATGACCGACGACGACCCCCCCGAACGCATCGCCAGGCGTCTCGCCCGCGCGGGCGTGGCCTCCCGCCGCGTGGCCGAGACGATGATCGCCGCCGGCCGCGTGGCGGTGAACGGCAAGGTCATCGACACCCCCGCCCTGACCGTCACCGCCGCCGACAAGGTCGCCGTCGACGGCAAGCCCCTGGCCGCCCCCGAGCCGTCGCGGCTCTGGCGCTACTACAAGCCGCTCGGCCTCATCACCACCGAGCGCGACGAGAAGGGCCGCGACACCGTCTTCGCCCACCTGCCCGAGGACATGCCGCGCGTCATGAGCATCGGCCGGCTCGACATCAACTCCGAGGGTCTGCTGCTCCTCACCAACGACGGCGCGCTCAAGCGGCGGCTGGAGCTGCCCTCGACCGGCTGGCTGCGCAAGTACCGCGTCCGCGCCCTCGGCACCCCCGAGGACGCGTCGCTGGAGCCGCTCCGCCGCGGGATCACCGTGGACGGCGAGCGCTTCCAGCCGATGCGGGTCGACATCGACCGCCAGCAGGGCGCCAACGTCTGGCTGACCGTGGCGCTCCGCGAGGGCCGCAACCGCGAGGTCCGCCGCGCACTCGCCGCCGTCGGGCTGACCGTCGGCCGGCTGATCCGGGTCTCCTACGGACCCTTCCAGCTCGGCGAGCTGGAGCCGGGCGGCGTCGAGGAAATCAAGGCCGAAGGCGCTCCGCGAGCAGCTCGGAACCGGCAAGCCGGCCGCCCCACGAAAGCCCGCCGCCCCCCGAAGACGGTGAGTGCACCACCGGGCACGCGTCTCCCGCCGCAGGCCCGAACCCGCGGCGCGCCGTCCGTCAGACCTTGAGCTGCCCCGCGCTCTTGCGGCCGTCGCGGCCGTCGATCAGCTCGTACTCGATCGGCTGGTTGTCCTTGAGGCTCTGCAGGCCGGCGGCCTGGACGGCGGTGATGTGGACGAAGATGTCCTTGCCGCCGTCACCGGGCTGGATGAACCCATAGCCCTTCTCGGTGTTGAACCACTTGACGGTGCCCTTAGCCATGCCGGTATGCCCTCGCTCGTCGTACCCGGGCACGACGCCCGGGCTGGTGCGACATCGCGTTCGCGGCCAAGCGGCTCGTGCAGGCAGCGGCTTAAGGCGGCGAACCCCCGTGCCTTATTTACCGCGAATTCGGCCCGTAAAAGAAGCGGCTTATCGCCGCCTCCCCCTGCGTTTGAACAGGAAACGCCGCCCAGAAGAGGTCTGGCAACCGGCGCAGCGGACCATTATGTTTCCGCCGACATGAAGACGCAGGATCCCGGATGAACCAACCGCTTATTCGGCTGCTCGGCTTTGTCGTGCTCGCGGCCATCATTCTCGCGACCGGCTTCGGGGCCATGGGCGCCGTTCCGGGCGCCATCGGCGGCTTCTGATGGCCCGGCGCTACGGCGGCAAGTACTCCCCGGACGGGGCTGGCGCGGGCGCCCCGCAGCCGGCGCCGTTCCGCAACCGCCGCGTCAGCCGCGTGACCATGCGGGCGCGCGCGCTCTACCTGCTGCCGCTGCCGCTGCTGTTCGCCGGGCTCGGCGCGATCCAGCGCGGGTCGGCCACCGAGATGCTGGGCGAGCTCGGCGCGTTCGCCGGCCTCATGCTGTCGGCCTGGCTGCTGGGCGAGGGCCTGCGCGCCGAGGATGCCTACGACGCCCGCGGCGTCGCCCGCCCGCCGGCCATCCCGCGCAAGCTTTTCGCCGCCGTCCTGACCGGCGCCAGCGTCTTCCTCGCCGGCGTCACCAGCCTCGGCCAGAGCCCGTTCGGGGCGATCGCCTTCGGCGCCGTGGCCGGGGCCGCCCACCTCCTCGCCTTCGGCCTCGATCCGATGAAGAAGAAGGGCCTCGAGGGCGTCGACGAACTCGCCACCGATCGCGTCGCCCGCGCCATCGACCAGGCCGAGGGACTGGTGCGCCAGATCGGCGACGCCGCGAAGCGCATCGGCGACCGGCGTCTCGAGGGCCGCATCGAGCGGCTCTGCGACCAGGCGCGCGAGGTCTTCCGGGTGGTCGAGCGCGACCCGCGCGACCTGAGCCGGGCGCGCACCTTCCTCAGCGTCTACCTGCTCGGCCTGCGCGACGCGACCGTCAAGTTCGCCGACGTCTGGAGCCGCAGCCAGGATGCGCAGGCGCGCACCGCCTACGAGGATCTGCTCGGCGACCTCGAGAAGAGCTTCACCACGCAACGCACCCATCTGCTCGAGGATGACCGCAGCTCGCTCGACATCGAGATCGAAGTGCTGCGCGAGCGGCTGCAACAGGACGGGCTGATCGCCCGCTAGCGATACAGGGAGACGAGACAGATGACCGAGGAGATCCGCGCACAGGCCGAGGCCGCGCTGAAGGACGTCGAGACGATCACCGCCCACCTTCTGCCCGAGCCGAAGGGCGAGCTCATCGTGGTGGACGTCGCCGACCCGAAGGTCCACGGCGAGATCGAGAAGCGCAAGGCCGAGATCGACATGACCGACACGCAGTCGATCATCCGCTTCGGCACCGCGGCCCAGTCCGAGCTGCAGGCGATCAGCCAGGAGATGCTGGCGGGCGTGCGCAACAAGGACGTCGGGCCGGCCGGCAACTCCCTGCGCGAGATGGTGACGAGCCTGCGCGGTTTCAGCGTCGACGAGCTCGACCCCAACCGCAAGCGCAGCTGGTGGGAGCGGCTGATGGGCGGCACCGCGCCGATGGCCGAGTTCATGGCGCGCTTCGAGACGGTGCAGGGCCAGATCGACAAGATCACCGGCGAGCTGCTGGTGCACGAGCACACGCTCCTGAAGGACGTGAAGTCGCTCGACAAGCTCTACGAGAAGACGCTCGACTTCTACGACGAGCTCGCGCTCTACATCGCCGCCGGCGACGCGAAGCTCAAGGAGCTCGACGAGACGACGATCCCGGCCAAGGAGGCCGAGGTGCAGGCCGCCCCGCAGGAGCAGGGCGTGATGAAGGCGCAGGAGCTGCGCGACATCCGCGCCGCCCGCGACGACCTCGAGCGGCGGGTGCACGACCTCCGGCTGACGCGGCAGGTGACCATGCAGTCGCTGCCCTCGATCCGGCTGGTGCAGGAGAACGACAAGAGCCTGATCACCAAGATCAACTCCACGCTGGTCAACACCGTGCCGCTCTGGGAGACCCAGCTCGCCCAGGCGGTGACCATCCACCGCGGTCGCGAGGCGGCGGGCGTCGTCAAGGAGGCGAGCGACCTGACCAACGAGCTCCTGAAGAAGAACGCCGAGAACCTGCGCACCGCCAACGCCGAGATCCGCACCGAGATGGAGCGCGGCGTCTTCGACATCGAGGCGATCGAGAAGGCCAACGACGACCTGATCGCGACGATCGAGGACTCCTTGCGGATCGCCGACGAGGGCAAGGCCAGGCGCGCCGCCGCCGAGCAGAGCCTGATCAAGATGGAAGGCGACCTCAAGGGCGCGCTGGCTGCCGCCAAGTCGCGGACCACCGGCACCGGCGACACCATCGGCGGGAGCGTCTGAGGGACTTCATGCCCAGCGCCGCTGTTCGCTCTGGCCGGGAGGACGGCGGGTTGCAGACCCGCCGCCCGGCGTCCTGCCGGCAGAGGTCGACGGCCCTCGGCCGTCTCGGCGCGGCCGCGGCGCTCCTCGCCATCGCCGGCTGCGCCGGTCCGAACCCGTCCGAGCCCGTCCAGCCCGCGCGGACCGGCGTTGCCCTCTCCGCGCCCCCCGAGCCGCGCGCCGAGGGCGCGCCACTCGGGGGCGAGAAGCTGCGCGAGTTCTACGCCTCCATCGAGGGCGACCTGACCGCCCGCGGCCGGATGCGCCAGGACACGGCGCCCGCCGACGCTCCCTTCACCGATGCGGATCTCGTGCGCGACTTCGAGCGCATCGCACTCTACGACGAATACATCGACCTCAACGGCCGCTTCGTGCGCGCCGAGACGCCGGCGCTGCTCCGCCGCTGGGAGAAGCCGGTGCGCGTGGCCGTGATGAGCGGCCCCTCCTCCTCGCCCGAGGACACGGCGCGCGACCGCGCCAACGTGGCCGCCTTCACCAACCGCCTGGCGAACCTGACCGGCCGCGACGTGGCGCTCGGCCAGGGCAACGACGTGAACTTCCTCGTGCTCTTCATGAACACCGCCGAGCGGACGGCCTTCGCCGACCAGGTCAAGGCGCTCTACCCCAGCCTCGCCCCGGCGGTGATGGAAGCGCTGCGCAACCCGCCCATCAACATCTTCTGCATCTCCTACGGCTTCTGGGACCCCGCGGCGCCGTCCACCTACAACGCGGTGATGGTGCTGATCCCGGCCGAGCATCCGGCCTTCACCCGGCGCTCCTGCGTCCAGGAGGAGATGGCCCAGGCCATGGGCCTGCCCAACGACAGCGACGAGGCCCGGCCGTCGCTCTTCAACGACAGCAAGGAGTTCGCGCTCCTCACCGAGCACGACGCGATCCTTCTGCGCATGCTCTACGACCCGCGCCTGCGTCCCGGCATGACCTCGGCCGAGGTGCGCCCGCTCCTGCCGGACATCGCCAGGCAGGCCCGGCAGGCCCAGCTCGCCGCGGAAAGCCTGTCGGTCGCCGACGCCAACTGAAAGGGAGACCCATGTCGATCTTCGATTTCCTCCGCGGCGAGTTCATCGACGTCATCCACTGGACCGACGACACCCGCGACACCATCGTCTGGCGCTTCGAGCGGCAGGGCCACGCCATCAAGTACGGCGCCAAGCTGACGGTGCGCGAGGGGCAGGCGGCGGTCTTCGTGCACGAGGGCCAGCTCGCCGACACCTTCGGCCCCGGGCTCTACGAGCTCGAGACCAACAACCTGCCGATCCTGACCACGCTGCAGCACTGGGACCACGGCTTCCAGAGCCCGTTCAAGTCGGAGATCTACTTCGTCAACACCCGCCGCTTCACCGACCTGAAGTGGGGGACGAGGAACCCGATCACCTGCCGCGACGCCGACTTCGGCATGGTGCGCCTGCGCGCCTTCGGCACCTACACCATGCGCGTCGCCGACCCGGCCAAGTTCCTCGTGGAGATCGTCGGCACCGACGGCGAGTTCACCACCGAGGAGATCGAGTTCCAGATCCGCAACATCATCGTCACGCATTTCAGCCAGATCATCGCCACCTCGGGCATCCCCGTGCTCGACATGGCGGCCAACACCATCGACCTCGCCAAGATCGTGCACGAGCGCATCGCGCCCATGATCGCCGAGTACGGCCTCGAGCTCCCCGCCTTCTACATCGAGAACATCTCGCTCCCGACCGAGGTCGAGGCGGCGCTGGACAAGCGCACCGCCACCGGCGTCGCCGGCGACCTCTCGCGCTACACCGAGTTCTCCGCCGCCGAGGCGCTGACCACCTCCGCCGCCAACCCCGGCGGCGGCGGCGGCATGGCCGCCGGCCTCGGCATGGGCGCGGGCATGGCCATGGCCGAGCGCATGGCCCGCACCGGCCCCTGGGGCGCCGCCCCCGAACCGAACCCGACCCCGCCGCCGCCCCCCGGCGGCGCGCGGCGCTGGCACGTGGCGGCCGAGGGCAAGGCCACCGGCCCCTACACCCGCGACGAACTCGGGCGCCTCGTCTCCGACGGCTCGGTCACCGGCGACAGCTGGCTCTGGACCCCGGGCGGCCCCGACTGGCAGCGCGGCCGCGACGTCTCGGACCTCGCCGACCTCTTCAGCGCACCCCCGCCGCCGCCGGCCGCCTGAAGGGGCAAGGCATGCAGCTCGGCCCGGCCGCGGAAGCGGTCCCCCTGGAGGACCACCGCTTCCCCTGCCCGACCTGCGGCTCGGACCTGCGCTTCGACCCCGACAGCGGCGTGCTGAAGTGCGGGCACTGCGGCCACGAGGAAGCCATCCCCGAGGCGCGCGGCCCGATCCCCGAGCTCGACCTGCGCGCCGTCGAGAAGGGCACGCTGCCGCCGACCGAGATGCAGGAGACCCGGGTGGCGCAATGCCCGAGCTGCGGGGCGCAGATCGAGCTCGGGCTCGACGACCACGCCCGCGAATGCCCGTTCTGCGCCTCGCCCATCGTCACCGACACCGGCCCGCACCGGCAGATCAAGCCGCAGGCGCAGCTCCCCTTCCTGCTCGGCGAGGGCAAGGCCCGCGCGGCGATGAACGGCTGGCTCGGCCGGCTCTGGTTCGCCCCCTCCGACCTCAAGAAGTTCGCCCGCGCCGAGCGCGCCATGCAGGGGATCTACGTCCCCTACTGGACCTACGACGCCGAGACGCGCAGCGAATACACCGGCCAGCGCGGCACCGTCTACTACGAGTCCCGCCCCGTCACCGTGGTGATCAACGGCCGCCGGCAGACCACCATGCAGCAGGTCGCCCGCATCCGCTGGTCCGCCGCCCGCGGGCGGGTGGCGCGCACCTTCGACGACGTGCTCGTCCTCGGCTCGCGCAGCCTGCCCAAGCGCTTCACCGACGCGCTGGCGCCGTGGGATCTCTCCGTCCTCAGCGCCTACGAGCCGAAATTCCTCGCCGGCTTCCGCGCCGAGGGCTACACCGTGCCGGTGGAGGAAGGCTACACCGAGGCGCGCAGCGTCATGAACGCGGTCATCGAACGCGACGTCCGCCATGACATCGGCGGCGACCAGCAGCGGATCGACCAGCTCAGGACCGAGGTGGGCGAGCTCACCTTCAAGCACGTCCTGTTGCCGGTCTGGCTCGCCGCCTACCGCTACCGCGGCAAGAGCTTCCGCTTCGTGGTCAACGGCCGCACCGGCAGCGTCGAGGGCGAGCGGCCGTACTCGGCGATCAAGATCGCCATCGCCGTCGCCCTGGCGCTCATCGTCGCCGGACTCATCGCCTTCGCGCAGATCGCCGGGAACTCCTGATGCGCCTCACCCTCCGCCGCCTCGCCCGCGCCATCATGGCGGTGGCGCTCCTCGCCGCACACCCCGCCGCGGCGCAGGAGCCGCCGCCCGCGCTGATCGAGGCGCTCGAGGAAGCCTCGGCGCTCTGCCAGGCGCAGGGCGGCGCCCCGGCGATCCTCGATGCCTACAAGACCGAGGTCGACCTCAACGGCGACGGCCGCGACGACTTCGTCACCGACTTCGCCAGGCTCGAATGCGCCGGCGCCTGGGACGCGCTCTGCGGCGCCAGCGGCTGTCCGGTCACCGCGTGGCTCTCGGAACCCGGCGGAAGCCATGACCGCTTCGATCTCGGGCCGCTGCGCGGCTTCACCATCGACGATGCCGGCGACGGCCTCCCCGTCCTCGTCGCCCGCTACGACCAGGGCCGCTGCGGCCCCGACGCGACGGCGGACTGCACCCGCAGCTGGCGCTTCGCCGGCAACGCGCCCGACACGCCGCCCGTCGACCCGCCGGCGGCGGACGAGCCCACGCCCGCCGCGGCGCCGGTCGCGGCGACGGGGCTCGAGGGCTGGACGCTGCGGCGGGTCCCCGGCGCGAGCCCGGTGGCGCTGGGCGCCGGCACGGGCGACATCGCCTCGCTCGCCGCCTTCTGCCTCGAGGGGCAGCCCTTCCTGGCGCTGACCTTCCACGACCGCGCCCAGGCCGAGAGCGCCGCGCTCGACTTCGCCTTCAGCCAGGGGCCGATCACCGTCTCCGCCGGATTCGAAAGCACCGCCGGGGGCGCCTACGTGGTGGCGCTCGCGGACACCGACCTCGCCGGGCGCCTCGCCGGTCGCGACAGCGAGGTCGCGGTGAGCGTCGACGGCGAGGCCGAGGGCATCCTCTCGCTCTCCGGCTCGACCAGGGCGCTGCGCGGCGCGCTCGAGGCGTGCCACGCCTTCTGATCCCGAATTAATGCCGGAGGAGAACTCTATGGGAAAGCCACAGAAAATCGCCGTGTTCGGCCTCGGCTCCATGGGCTACGGCATCGCCAGCTCGCTCCTGCGCGCCGGCCACACCACGCTCGGCCTCGACGCCCGCCCGGAGCCGGGGGCGCGGTTCCGCGCCGAGGGCGGCGCGCCGGGCGATCTGGCCGAAATGGCCGGCGGCCTCGACGCCGTGGTGGTGGTGGTGCTGAACGCCGCCCAGACCGAGGCGGTGCTCTTCGGCATGGGCGGGGTGGTGCCGCACCTCAGGCCCGGGGCGGTGATCCTCTCCTGCGCCACGGTGGCGCCCGACTTCGCCAGGGCCATGGCGGCGCGCGCCGCCGAGTCCGGCGTCCTCTATCTCGACGCCCCGATCTCCGGCGGGGCCGGCAAGGCGGCGAGCGGCCAGCTCTCGGTCATGGCCTCCGGCCGGCCCGAGGCCTTCGCCGCCGCCCGCCCGGTGCTCGACGCCATCGCCGAGACGGTGTTCGAGCTCGGCGACGAGGCCGGGGCCGGCTCGGCGATGAAGGCGGTGAACCAGCTCCTCGCCGGCGTCCACATCGCCGCCATGGCCGAGGCGCTGACCTTCGGGATGACGCAAGGGGTGGCGCCCGCCACCTTCCTCGACGTGATCAGCAAGTGCGCCGGCACCAGCTGGATGCTGGAGAACCGCGCGCCGCACATCATCGACGGCGACTACACGCCCGCGCAGTTCCGTCGACATCTGGCCCAAGGACCTCGGCATCGTCCTCGACATCGCCCGCGGCGCCCGCTTCTCCGCCCCGCTCGCGGCGGCCGCGCTGCAGCAGTTCGTCGCCGCCTCCGGCTCCGGCCTCGGCCAGGAGGACGACGCCGCCGTCGCCAAGATCTACGCCCGCAACGCCGGCCTGACGCTGCCCTGAGTCCCGCGCCGCTCCGGGGCGCGTACCCATAAGCGGAGCTGGCCGGGTCAGCTATGCGCCACTGCCGCTGTTGATCGCTTAATCCCGCTTGACCGGTTCGAACCGCAGAACCCCAGCCGCCCTCGGCCCAGAAGCAGAGTCCGACAGGGTGACGAACTCCATCCATCGTACCGGGACTGTTTAGAAGTCGAAGGGACTTGTACGCTTCGATGCAGGCGACGTTGATCCCAAGCTGGTTTGGATTAGGCTCAGGACCCATAGAGGATTCCCATTGACGGCCGGTTGTGATTCATTCCCAAATGTTGGGAGATCTGCCATGTCCGACCACCTCTTCTGGCTTTCCGATCCGGCGCTGCAACCGCTGCTGCCGAACAAGCCGCGCGGGGTGCCGCGGGTCGATGACCGCCGAGTGATCAGCGGCATCGTCCATGTTATCCGCAACGGTTTGATGTGGCGCGACGCGCCCGCCGCCTATGGTCCGCACAAGACCTTGTACAACGCTTCGTGCGCTGGAGCCGGGCGGGGGTGTTCGACCGGATCTTCGCGGCGCTTGCCGGCGGCAGCGAGGCGACCGGCACCGTGATGATCGACGCGACCCATCTCAAGGCGCACCGCACCGCAGCGAGCCTGCGCAAAAAGGGGCTGTTCCCCGCCGCATCGGACGGACCAAGGGCGGCCTGAACTCGAAACTGCACGCGGTCTGCGACGGCGAGGGCAGGCCGTTGATATTGCTTCTCACCGAGGGCTAGGTCAGCGACTATCGTGGCGCTGCGACCCTCCTGCCGGCGCTCCCGGACGCCGAACGTCCTGATCGCCGACAGGGGCTATGACAGCAACTGGTTCCGCGAGGCCCTGATCGCTCGGGATCGCTCCCGCATACGGGCGGACGAACCGCATGGCGCCGATCATCTACGACGCAGACCTCTACAAACAGCGCAACTGTATCGAGCGCATGCTCGGCAGGCTCAAGGACAGGCGCCGCATCGCCACCCGATACGACCGCTGCGCCCACACATTCATGAGCGCCATCTGCATCGCCGCAACCGCATCCTGGTTTTGGAGATCGAGCAGATGCCCAAGTGCGACAACGCAAGACCAGTATTGAAGAAACAAGGCTACGATCTGCCAATATCCTACTCCGAAGCATCGCGCCGACGACTCCCAAGCGGTGAGATGTTCAACTCATCGGAGACGACGGCCGACAGGCCGCAGTGGCCACGGTATTTGTCAATGGGTCTGGTGTGCTACGACCGCGCACCATGTCGGCGACACTCCAGCCTGTGTGAGAACTCCCTTGCAGGGCCGGGCTGGAAGAGGGTGGTGGCGTTGGGGTAACGCGTTTTCGGTTGGTTGTTCGATTTGAAGCAGTCGCGGGCTTCAGCTCGGGATCGCGGCCAACAAGCGGCGGACGCCGACCAGGGAGATCATCCGCTTGATGTTGTAGGCGAGGACGTGGAGCGCCATTTCCGTTCGGACGTTCTTGAGCCGCCGCATCTGGAAGTGGGCCGCGCCCATCCAGGCCTTGATCGTGCCGAACGGGTGCTCGACCGTGCAGCGCCTCAGCGTCATCGGGTCGGGGTCGCGTCCCAGGCGCTGCCGCATCTCGTCGATCAGGTGCTCGTGCTCCCATCGCGTGATCCGGCGTTCCTTGCCGGAGGTGCAGCGGTGTTGGAGGGGGCAGTACTGGCAATCGTTGATCCAGTATCGCCTGACCTGTAGCCCGTCTTCTTCCCGCGTGTAGCGGTAGGTCAACGCGTTCCCGGCGGGGCAGCGATAGACGTCCCGGTCAGGTTCGTAGTGGAAGTCGGCTTTCACGAACATGCCCTTGCTCCGGTTGCCGGAGGTTTCGGGGCGCGGCACGGTCGTGATGATGCCGGCCTGGTGGCAGGCGAGGATCTCGGTGCCGCTGAAATAGCCCTTGTCGGCGATGACGTGCAGATCGTCGCGGCCGAGCGCCGTCTTGGCTGACGTCGCCACCGGGCCGAGCTGGTGGCGATCGAAGCCGTGGTTCGTGACATCGTGGGTGACGATCAGGTGGGTCTCGGTGTCGACCGCGACCTGGGCGTTGTAGCCGACCAGCCCGCTGCGCCGGGCGCTGGTCGCCATCGCGCGGGCATCCGGATCGGTCAGCGAGATCTGGCCGTCCGGCGTGTCCGCCAAGGCCTCCTCCATGGCCTTCAGGCGCTGGATCTCCTGCCGGATGCGCCCATGTCGGCGCGCGAGATGGGCCAGCTTCTCGGTCCGGATCTCGCCGTCCTCCTGCCTGTCGATGCGGACCATCTCGTCGATGTAGCGCGCGACATCGGCCTCGAGATGGGCGAGGCGGCTGGCGATCTTGCCCTTCGTGAAGTTCCGGTCGCGGTTGTTCACCGCCTTGAACTTGCTGCCGTCGATGGCGACGCAATCGCCCCGCAGCACGCCGATCCGGCGGCAGAGCTCGACGAACTGCGCGCAGGTCCGCCGGATGGCCGGGCCATTGTCGCGCCGGAAATCGGCGATCGTCTTGTGATCCGGCACCAGGCGGCCGGTCAGCCATATCAGCTCGACGTTGCGCCCGGCCTCGCGCTCCAGCCGGCGGCTGGAGGGAACTGGTTCAGGTAGCCGTAGACGAAGAGCTTGAGCAGGACCGCCGGATGGTAGCCAGGACGCCCCGTCCGCGCCGGCGTCGCGCGCTCAAATCCCAGCCCGGACAAGTCCAGATGCTCGACGAACAGATCGACGACCCGGACCAGATGATCCTCGCCGACCCAGTCCTCCAACCGTTCCGGAAACAGCGTGGACTGCCCCCGGTCGATGCCCTCGATGAACCCTGCCATGCCTGCCCCTGCTTTTTCACAGAGCATACATCAGGCAGGCGTTTTCACACAGGCTCGGCCGAGAGCCGACATGGCTTTCGAGGCGAAAGGCCCGTGGAATTAAGCGTACACGTCCTACGCCGCCCGGACCCCGCCGGCGTGCCGCCGGGACCGGTCTCCGCCCGGTCTATCGGCCCATGACCAGCCCTTCCCGGCGCTTGTCGGCTGCGCCGGCGAGGCCGACGCCTGTCATGATCGCCTGCAGGCCGGAGTTGAGGTCGGCCGCCTCGGCGACGTCGCCGAGGGTGGCGAGTGCCGCGATCGTGGCCTCCGCTTCCGGGCCGTTCTCGACCTGGGTGGTGGCGTTGCGGTTCAGCACGTGCGGCGCGTCGATCGCGGTCTGCGGGTCCTGGCCGAAGTCGAGGATGCCGACGAGCGCCTGGGCGACGAACGGGATGATGCTGGCGCCGCCGGGCGAGCCGATCAGCAGCACCGGCACGTCGCCCTCGAAGACGATGGTGGGCGCCATCGACGAGCGCGGGCGCTTGCCGCCCTCGACGCGGTTGGCGACCGGCTTGCCGTCCTCTTCGGGGGTGAAGGCGAAGTCGGTAAGCTCGTTGTTGAGCATGAAGCCGCCGGTGACGACGCGGCTGCCGAAGTTGGTCTCGATGGTGGTGGTGGCGCTCAGGAGGTCGCCGTAGCTGTCGGCGATGACGAAATGCGTGGTGCCGTACTCGGGCTGCGCGGCGGCGGGCGCGCGGAGCTCGGCCTTCTTCCAGGGCGGCTCGCCGGGGGCGGCCTTGGGGCCTGCGCGGGCGGGGTCGATCAGCGCGGCGCGGGCGGCGAGATAGTCGGGATCGAGCAGGCCCTCGGGCATGGATACGAAGTCGCTGTCGGCCATGTAGAGGTTGCGGTCGGCGAAGGCGAGCTTGCCGGCCTCGAGGAAGAGATGGGTGGCGGGCAGGCCCGGCCCCATGGCCGGCAGGTCGAAATGCGAGAGGATGCCGAGCATCTGGCCCACGGTCAGCGCCCCCGACGAGGGCGGCCCCATGCCGCAGACCTCGAAGACGCGGTAGGGCAGGCAGACCGGCGGTCGCTCCTTGACCTCGTAGGCGGCGAGATCGCCCAGGGTGAGGATGCCCGGGTTGGTCTCGGTCCTGACGGCGGCGACCATGTCGCGGGCGATGGCGCCTTCGTAGAAAGGCTCGCTCCCCTCGGCGGCGATCAGCCGGAAGGTGCTGGCGAGCGCGGGGTTTTTGAAGATCTCCCCCGCCGTCTTGGGGCTGCCGTCCTGGTGGAGGTAGAGCCCGTGCGTGCCGGGGAAGCGGCCGAGGCCGTACGCCTGCCCGTCGACGATCGCGGCGGCCATCCGCGGCGAGATGGGAAAGCCGTTCTCGGCGAGCGCGATCGCGGGCTGGAAAAGCGTACCCCAGGGGAGCCGGCCATAGCGCTGATGCAGCGTCTCCATCAGCTTCAGGGTGCCGGGCACCCCGACCGAGCGGCCACCGGGGACCGCGTCCCAGAACTCCATGGGCGCGCCTTCGGCGTCGAGCCAGTAGGTGGGGGTCGCGGCCTCCGGGGCGGTCTCGCGGCCGTCGTAGCTCGCGAGCTCGCCGAGGGCGGCGTTCCAGTAGAGCGCGAAGCCGCCGCCGCCGATTCCGGAGCTCTGCGGCTCGACCACGTTCAGCACCATCTGCGCCGCGACGGCGGCGTCGGCGGCCGAGCCGCCGGCGGCGAGGATGTCGTAGCCGGCGCGGGTGGCCAGCGGATTGGCCGTCGCGATCATGAAGCTTTCGGCCCGGACGACCTGCCGCTCGGCCAGCGCCGAGGTGGCTTCCGGCGCCGGGGCGTCCTGGGCGAAGGCGGGCAGTGCGGCGGCCAGGAAGACGAAGAGCGCGCGGCGAATTGTCGAAGGCATGACGGCTCCTTTCTCGCGTTCAGGCCAGCCGCATTAACACGCCCGACCACGTTAACGATTCAATCCTGACTCTTTTAGGTGCCATATGAAACCCATACGATTCCCATACGGATTCCATATCGAACAAATCCCCGTAAACCTTTGCCCCTGCGAAGGTTAATTCCCGAACCGAAAACCCCCATCCGGGGCCACCCCACCCCCGGCGCGATGTGTCATGCGGGCGGATCCCTTCGTTTCGTCGGGCGCTCACGCCAGGGTTGGCGCGCCATCCCCTGCGGGTCCGCCCTCGCCCGACTGGATTTCGATGAAGACCCGGCTGATCTCCGGGTGACGGCCCCTGATCTCGGCCTCGAGCGCCGACACGCCGGCCTCGACGTCGCGCGCCGCGAGGTGGTCGTGCGCGTCGACGCTGAGGTTCACCAGCACGTCCGAAGGGCCGAACTGCATGACGCGGACCTCGTTCACCCCGTGAACGAACGCGGCCCGACCGGCCACGCCCATGATGTCCTCGATCAGGTGCGGCTCGGCGGCGTCGCCGATCAGGAGGCCGCGGGTCTCGAACAGGAGAACGATCGCCGCGAGCGCCATGACCGCGCCGATCGCCAGCGCCGCTGTCCGCGTCCGCCCACGACCACCCCAGACGGTCGGTGCAGAAGACGCCGGCCAGGGCCAGGGCGAGGCCCGCCAGCGCCGAACCGTGGGCGAGGGCGAGCGGGAAAAGTGCCGGATCCTTCGCCTGCCGCAGCGTCGTCAGGAGCGGCCGGCCAGCGCGGGGTTCGCCGAGTTCCCGCCAGGTCGCGAGCCAGGTGCCGAGCTGGAACAGAAATGCCACGCCGAGCACGAGATAGACCCACCCCACGTGTTCCAGCGCCCGGGACTCGCCGAGCTTGTCGAAGCCCCTGGAGATCGAGACCCCGGCGCCGAGGCCGAAGAGCAGGATCGCCGCGACGATGCTCCAGAAGGAAAACTCCCTGCCATGGCCGACGGGATGCCGCGCATCCGCCGGCCGTTCGGCACGCTGTATGCCCAGGAGCAGCAGCGCCTCGTTGCCGGCATTCACCGTCGAGTGGACCGCCTCGGCGAACATGGCGCCCGAGCCGCTGAAGGCCGCAACGACGAACTTGGCCGCGGCGAGGGCGGCGTTGCCGATCAGGGAGACGATCGCGATCCTGATTGTCACAGCCTTGGCCAAGAACACCTCCAATGTTCGGGCGAGAGTGAAGCACCCCGGCGCGGGCTTCAAGAGCGCTCGGATGGCGAGAATCCGCTTACTGCTTTTCACCCTATGGACTAACTGGGCCGCAATTTGCCACTTTCTCGCCAGTTTCAACGGTTCGGGATCCCCTCCCTTGCGTACTTTTTCACGTAGTTTCGCCTGGCTCTCCGTCGTCCTTGTCGTGGCCAATTGCGCCACAGCCTCCCCGCCCGTCCAAACGTCGCGCAGCGCGCCCGTTGTCGCCGCTCCCGAGGTGAGCCGCGCCAGCGACCGCGATGTTTCGTGCCTGGCGGAGGCGATCTATTTCGAGGCGCGCGGGACCGGCCTGACCGGAGAGACCGCGGTGGCGCACGTGGTGGTGAACCGCGCGAAGAGCCCGAAGTTTCCCAAGTCGATCTGCGGCGTGGTCGGCGACGGCTGCCAGTTCTCCTACCGCTGCGACGGACGGGCGGACGTGCTGGCCGAGGCGGGTTCGCGGGCGCGGGCGTTCAAGGTCGCCGAGACGGTGCTGAGCGGCGCGCCGGACATCACCCAGGGTGCCCTCTTCTTCCATTCCGCCCGGGCCGCCCCGGGTTGGTTCAACAGCCGGCCCCGCGTCGGGACCTTCGGCGGCAACGTCTTCTACCGCTGATCGCTCAGGCCCGCCGGGCTGGCGGGCCGACCAACTCCCGGTCAACCAGCGTGCATTCGACCTTGATCTGAGGTTGCCGGCCTTCGGTCCGCACATGGCCGTCGATCAGGGTGGCGGCCGCCTGGACGCCCCATCTCGTAGTGCGGCAGCACCACGGTGGTCAGGGGCGGACGCATGAACTGGGCGATCTCGCGGTCGTCATAGCCCACCACGGAGACGTCCTCGGGGATGCGCAGGCCGCGTTCCTTGAGCGCGTCGTAGCAGCCCACCGCCATCATGTCGTTGGCCACGAAGATCGCCGTCGGCGGATCGGGCAGCGCCATCAGGGCGGCGGTGTGCTCGTAGCCGGTGGGCGGCTCCCAGTTGCCGGGACGGACCAGGGCGGGGTCGAAGAGGATGTCGTACTCGGCCAGCGCACGGCGGTAGCCGCTGAGGCGGTCCCGCGAGGGATCGGTCCACGACTGGCCGTGGATGTGCGCGATGCGCCGGTGGCCGGCGCGGATCAGGCGCAGCGTCGCCACGTAGCCGCCGAGCAGTTCCCCCGGCACGACCGAGGCGAGCGAGTGGTCGGGCGACGAAGCAGTTCAAGAGCACGGTCGGCACCCGGTGGAACTGCGGCAGCGGCCGGATGCGGCGGGTGAGGATGGTGCCGTAGATCAGCCCGACCAGCGGCTGGCCGAGCATCCGTTCGAAGAGTGCTGTCTCGAGCGCTTCGTCGCCGTGGCTGATGCCGGCGGTCACCGTCAGCCCGTTCTCCCAGGCGCGCTCGCGGACGGCGTCGAGCTGCTCGGCGCACCAGGGGTCGGTGGAGATCTCGTCGGCGATGAAGCCTATCACCGTCGAGCCGACCCGGTCGGGCGCCGCCGGGGCGTGCCGGGGCAGCGTATAGCCAAGGTCGCGCGCGGCGTCGCGCACCCGCTGGCGCGTCGCCGTCGACAGCCGCGCCCCGAGGCTGTTGTTGAGCACGAGCGACACGGTCGTCTGCGACACGCCCGCAGCCAGTGCCACGTCCATCATGGTCGGGCTGCCGCGCTGACCGGCGGTTGCCTCGCTTCCCGTGCTTGCGACGATCCTCCGGCCGCCCTTCATTCTGGGCCTCTCCCTGGGCCTTTCTGGCGATCAGTAATATTATCATTCGTAAGAATTTGATATGTCAATAATATTTATGGATTGCCTTGAGTGGCCGACTGATATTAGCATGAACCAGCCCGCGCCCGGCGGGACGCAAACGGCGGCATGCGCCGGCGGTCTGGCGGGGCATGGGAGAACAAAGGGAGGGAATCGAATGAATCGTATCGTCATGACCGCCATCGCCGCTTCGCTGGCGCTCGGGGGCGCCGCCGTGCAGGCGCAGGAAAAGAAGCAGATGGCCTTCGTGGTCAACGCCGCGTCCGACTTCTGGAAGCTGGCCGAGGCCGGCGTCGCCGCGGCGCAGAAGGAGCTGCCCAACTACGAGCTGTCGCTGAAGTATCCGGCGCAGGGCACCGCGGCGCTGCAGAACGCGCTGATGGACGACCTAGTCGCGGCCGGCACCGACGCGATCATGATCTCCTCGGTCGATCCCAAGACCTCGACGGACAGCTTCAACCGCATCGCCGCGCAGATCCCGCTCTTCACCACCGACTCGGACGCGCCGCAGTCGAACCGCATCGCCTACATCGGCTCGTCGAACACCGACGCGGGCGTGCAGGCGGGCGAGGTCGCGCTGAAGGCGCTGCCGGACGGGGCGAAGTGCATGGGCTTCGTCGGCTTCCTCGGGGCGGACAACGCGGTGGAGCGCATCGCCGGCTTCCGCAAGGCGGTCGAGGGCTCGAACATCGAGCTGGTGGACGTGCGCGGCGACGACGTGGACTTCGCGCGGGCGCGGTCGAACGTCGACGACGTGCTGGCGGCCAACCCCGAGATCACCTGCATGGTGGGCTTCTATTCGTACAACCCGCCGAAGATTTTCGAGGCGCTGCAGGCGGCCGGCAAGCTCGGGGCGGTGACGGTCATCGCGTTCGACGAGGACCCCATCACGCTGGGCGCGGTGCGTGACGGATCGTTCGCGGGCACGGTGGTGCAGCAGCCCTACGAGTGGGGCTACCAGGGCATGAAGCTGATGGCGCAGTACCTCGAGGGTGACAAGTCGATGGTGCCGGCCGACGGGCTGATCATCGTGCCGACCAAGGTGATCGACAAGGCGAACGTCGACGCGTTCGAGGCCGACCTGAAGGCCAAGATC
This sequence comes from uncultured Alphaproteobacteria bacterium, assembly GCA_963844375.1. Taxonomy (GTDB): domain Bacteria; phylum Pseudomonadota; class Alphaproteobacteria; order Rhodobacterales; family Rhodobacteraceae; genus Amaricoccus. Next base: position 135,376 of record CAWJOI010000028.1, read on the forward strand.
AGCGGCGCAAGCTGAAAGAAGGCGAGCGCGAAGGGCCCGCCCGCCGGTTCGCCCGGCGGGCGGGCCTTTGCGCGGGCCCGGCATGGCGGAACCGTTCCTCGAGCTCCAGGGCATCGGCAAGCTCTATCCCGGCGTCGTGGCGCTCGACGACGTGAGCTTGGCCGTGGAGCCGGGCGAGGTGATCGGCCTCGTCGGCGAGAACGGCGCGGGCAAGTCCACGCTGATGAAGATCCTCGGCGGCGTGCTGGCGCCGACGCGCGGGCGGATTCGCGTCGACGGGGTGGAGCGCACGGCGATGACGGTGGCGGGCGCGATCGCCGCGGGCATCGCCTTCGTGCACCAGGAACTGAACCTGCTCGACAATCTCGACGCGGCCGGCAACGTCTTCATCGGGCGCGAGCCGCGGACCGGGCGCTTCGGGTTGCTCGACCGGCGGCGGATGGCGGCCGAAGTGGGGCCGATCTTCGCGCGGCTGGGCGTGGACTTCGGGCCCGGCGCGCCGGTCGCCGCGCTGTCGCTGGCGCAGCGGCAGCTCTTGGAGATCGCCAAGGCGCTGTCGCTGAAGAGTCGGCTGGTCATCATGGACGAGCCGACGTCCAGCCTGACGCTCAGCGAGACCGAGCGGCTGATGCGAGTGATCGCGGATCTCAAGGCCTCCGGAGTAAGCACGATCTTCATCTCGCACCGGCTGGCCGAGGTGAAGGAATGCGCCGACCGGGTGGTGGTCCTGCGCGACGGGCGGCTGGTCGGGCGGCTGTCGCGGGGCGAGATCACCCCGCCGGCGATGATCAAGCTGATGATCGGGCGGGACCTGAAGTCAATCTACAAGCCGCCCGCGGCAGCGCCGGGCGAGCCTCTGCTGGAGATCGCGGGCTTCGAGACCGCGGCGCATCCGGGGGCGCGGGCCGACCTCGCGGTGCGGCGGGGCGAGATCCTCGGGCTCGCCGGGCTGATCGGGGCCGGGCGGACCGAGCTGGCGCGGGCGGTCTTCGGAATCGACCCGGCCAAGGGCGGAACGGTGCGGCTCGACGGACGGGCGGTCTCCTGCGGGTCGCCGCGCGAAGCGATCGCCGAGGGGATCTTCCTGGTGCCGGAGGACCGCAAGGCCGCGGGCATCGTGCTCGACTTCTCCATCACCGAGAACGTCTCGCTGCCGCAGTTGCCGGCGATGGCGCGGATGGGCGTGGTCGACCGGGGGGCGGAACGCACGCTGGCCGAGACCGGCAAGGAGCGGCTGCGGGTGCGTGCGCCGGGGGTGGGCACCCTAGTCGGCACGCTCTCGGGCGGCAACCAGCAGAAGGTGGTGCTGGCGAAGTGGCTCGCGATGCAGCCGCGGGCGATCATCTTCGACGAACCGACCCGCGGCATTGACGTGGGCGCCAAGCGTGAAATCTATGACATCATGCGAGGGCTGGCCGATGCCGGCGTCGCGGTGCTGATGATCTCGAGCGACATGGAGGAAGTGATCGGGGTGAGTGACCGGATTGCGGTGATGCACGAGGGCCGGATCACCGGCACGCTGGAGAGGGCGGAGTTCTCGGAGTTCCGGGTGCTCGAACTCGCGGTCGGGCACGATGTCGGGCATGGGGGCTGAGCGGTGCAGAAGAAGGACATCGGCCTTCTCGTCCTGATCCTCGTCGTCGGCGCGGTGGTGGCGGCGATCAACCCGCTGTTCCTGTCGCCGATCAACCTCGCCAACACCGCGAACCTGATCGGGCTCTTCGGGCTCTTCGCCATCGGGCAGGGGTTCGTGATCATCACCGGCGGCATCGAGCTGAGCGTGGGGTCGGTGATCGCGCTGCTCGGCGTGCTGTTCGTCGACCTGATCGCGAGCTACGGCGTGCCCTGGCCGGCGGCGGCGGTGCTGATGCTGCTGCTCGGCGTGCTGATCGGGCTGGCGCACGGGCTGCTGATAACCCGGCTCGACATGCAGCCGTTCATCGTCACGCTTTGCGGCCTACTGATCTACCGCGGGGTCGCGCGCTTCTACACCGCCGACGGGACGGTGGGATTCGCCTTCGGCCAGAGCTTTCCCTGGCTGGAATGGCTGACCATCGGGCGGAGCTGGGGCGTGCCGCATTCCTTCGTCGGCATGCTGGTGGTGGCGGCGGTGATGTGGGTGGTGCTGCACCGCTCGGTCTTCGGGCGGCATCTCTATGCCGTGGGCAAGAACGAGGAGGCCGCCCGCTATGCCGGCGTGCCGACCGGGCGGGTGATCGTCGCGGCCTACGTGATCTGCGCGGTGCTGACGGCGATGTCGGCGATCTTCTTCGCGATGTACACGCGCTCGATCTCGCCCTCGTCGCACGGCAATTTCTACGAGCTCTATGCCATCGCGGCGGCGGTGCTGGGCGGGTTCAGCCTGCGCGGCGGCGAGGGGTCGATCATCGGGGTGGTGCTCGGCGCGGTGCTGTTGCAGATGCTGCAGAACCTGGTCAACCTGCTTGGCATCCCGAGTTCGCTCAACTTCGCCGTCATGGGCTCGGTCATCCTGATCGGCGTGCTGGCCGACCAGCAGTTCGACAACTATCGCAAGCGTCGCGCGCGCCAGCATCGTCGCCCAAGACCATCCTGCGGTCAGGAAGGTTCAGGCCGATGCCGAACTCTGATGCGATGTGGACGCGGGGGGCAGGCGTGCGAATGTAACAAGGCATCTCGAGCTTGAGGAGTTGCAGGCCGGGCGGCAGGCAGCGGCGACGCGACACTGGCGCGTCAATACCAAGAGTGATCAAATTACTTCTGGTGCAGGCCTCGGCGACCGGCGGCGGAGCAACGGCGCAAGAGCGACCGTGCTGACCTTGGCGATTATCGAGACGCGGATGAAAACGCTGCCCGACGGCGGGGGACTAGACCGCCAGGAAGGCCGCGCTTTTCGGTTCGCGACCAGCCCCTCCCGCTGCAGCATAAAATCCAGGCGCCGGTCCCGCCTTCGGGTCAGCCGGAAGTGATCGCCGGGACCCGAGACAGTTCCTAGCAGGCTGCTGAAGTATGTTTTGTTCACGGAACGTCTTGGATTCACAGTTTAAGTGCGACGCCGAGGTCGATGGGTGTGCGGTATCCGAGGCACCTTCGAGGCGTGGCGTTGAGGTTCCAGACCGCGTCGTTGATGTCGGAATTGGTGTATTCGGCGAGTGTGGCATTGCGGGGAAGCCGGCCGTTTGCGTTTTCGATCGAGCCGCGCTGCCAGGGGCTATGCGGATCGCAGAAGTGGGCGTGCAGTCCAATGGCGTCTGTTACTGCCCCGTGCCGCGCGAACTCGCCGCCGTTGTCACGGGTTATCGGCCTGCAGGCCGCCCAGTGCTGCAGCGATGGCCCATGACAAGACGATCCTCGACGTGGTCGCGAAGGCGGATGGAGCGCTCGATCCTCGAGCCGCGCAAGTTGCGCGCCCAGGCGCGCCGTGCGGCGCTGTCCGGTCTGTAGCCGTCGGCGCACCGGTTGCGCGCGAGCCCGCGCTCGATCGTGCTCCGGTGACGGCCCATGCGCCTTCCACTCTCGCTGACGCTCAAGCCCATCTCCATCTGGCCGCGCAGGCGGCATCTCTCCTCAAGGCTGAGGTGGCTGTATCTCTGTCCCATGACGATCCGGACAACGCCGGTGCCGTACATGAACGACATCATTGATCAGGAATTCGGTCCGCTCGTCCGACAGCGAGTGGCCGGCCTGCAGGATCAGGATGCGGAGCATCAGATCGCAGGGCGGTCGGTGGCCCTTCGCGCGATCCCCGCGCGGCACGGCGCGTTCCAGCTCAGGCCGGAACGCCTCGAAATCCACCAAGCGGCCACCCGCTCAATATCGTCGCCCCCTCAGCTCCCGCAGCTGCGCGGCGAGGTCAAACAGTTCGGTACCTTCGCCATATCTACTTCGCCGTCGATATCGTTCTCGGTTAATCACCACCCCCGCGGAGAACCGCACGGTTTTTCGGAGGTATCCAATTGGTGCGGTCGAGAAGACTCGAACTTCCACGGGAGTTACCCCACAGCGACCTCAACGCTGCGCGTCTACCAGTTCCGCCACGACCGCACTGGCGCGGCTTCTAGCAAAGGCTCCGTGCCCCGGCAAGGCCCGAAGCTCTGCACTACCGAGCCTAAGTTCGAGGCTGCGGGGACCATCGGCAAAGCGAAGCACTGACTTGCCTGAGGTGCGGCGGCGTCCTGCAGCATCGGCCGGGCGGCCGGTGAGTTCGGCGACGGCCTGCTGGAGCAGCGCCGCATGCGCCTGCGAGCCGTTCGCTACGAGCGGGCTGGCACCAGCTTCGAGCGCCTGTCCCGCGTCGTCCAGCCACTCGATGCCACGATCGGGGCGCTTCGGTGTGGCGAAGCCGTTCATCAGGTGGTGGCCGAGAAGCTCTCCATAGGCCTCCTCGCCCAAGCCCACCAGCACCAGCGCGGAGGCGAGGGCCACCTCCGCGTTATCGGCGCGGTATCCGATCCCGAGGCAGATCCGGGCGCTGCCGCTCATCTGCGCCGGCGCCGCTCCGGTGGAAGCGACAAAGTCCTGCAGCGCGGCGCGGACACCGGCAGGATCTCGGAGGCGAGCCGGGCCTGATAGCCGGCCATGCTCGGCGCAAAGGCTTCGCACTGCTCTTCCATCTCGGCCATCGAGAAGCCCTGGACGGTGCCGGCCAGGCTGTCGCCCTGCTCGACGGCGTAAGTGCGAGCCAGGCAGAACTGCTCGCCAAGCGCCTGAAGCGGGTCTGACATGGCGGCGGCGGTCACGAAGCCGCCGTTGCTTCCCGTCGCCAGGCTGACTCGGTTGCAGTAGCTGTCCACCGATGCCGCAGCTGCACCGGGCAGGAAGCTCGGCAGGCTGCGGTCGGTAGCGGACTCGGCGGCCGACGCGACGACCTCGGCCGCGGCGGGCGGGGCCGGCTCGGCGGGCACAGGCGACTGGGGTGCTGCGGCGGCCTCGACGACGGGCGCGGCGACCGGGGCCGGGGGGCGCCACGACAGGCACCGGCGCAGGCGGCGCGACGGGCACACCCATCTGTTCCTGACGGTAAGCGAGGAGGAGGCCGCGGCTCCCCTGCCCGCTCGCGGCCATGACCTGCGCCGTCTGCGGCCCGCCCACGATTGCGCGTTGGTGGGAAGAGGTCAGGAAGACCTTTCCGTATTCCGTCAGCACTCCCGTCGGAGGGTAGCCGAGGAAGGCCTGGTAGTGGCCGATCGCCGAACGCGAGTTGGCGCCCATTACGCCATCGGCGATCCCGGCCGGGAAGCCGAAGTAGTTCAGCGCGGTCTGGACCTGGCGGTTTTCTTCGCGCTGATAGGTGTTGACCGGCGCCGGGGCGCGCTTGGTCACGTACCGGCGCTCCACGATGACGCGCTGCTGCTGCGGTCGGTTCACGATCGCGTTGCCGATGGCGCTTCCGATCAGGCCACCGACGAATGCCTCGGCGCCGTCGGCAGAGGCTCGGTCCGCTGGCGCCAGCGCGGCTGCGGATGCGACAAGACAGGCTAGAACACTCCGGCTGACCATGGGCCCAATCCCCTCGAAACAATCGACGCAACTGCTCAAATGGTTTTGTTGCATCATACCTGATTCTTTACTTCCTACGAAGCGACATCTGCGTGGACGGCGCTCCGGCAGTGCGCGGCGCGCCGAAATACCGCCCATGGAAGTCCCAGGCGGTCGACTATAGTCTCGCACATGCTGGCCGCCCGGCGTTATCGGTAACGAAGAGAGAGCGATGACTGACAGCCACCGTGCCGAGATTTTGTTGCGGCCTGAATGGCGCATCTCCGATCGGCCCGTCCCCTATCCGGAGGCGGTGGCGGCTATGGAGGCGCGGGTGGAGGCGATGCTGGCGGGGACGGCGGGCGAGCTCGTTTGGCTGCTGGAGCATCCGCCGCTTTATACCGCGGGCACTTCGGCGCGGGCGGAGGACCTGCTCTGGCCGGACCGGTTCCCGGTTTTTGCCTCGCGGCGTGGGGGCGAGTATACCTACCACGGGCCGGGGCAGCGGGTGGCCTATGCCATGCTCGACCTCAACGCCCGCGGGCGGGACGTGCGCGCCTATGTCTGGAAGCTCGAGGAATGGGTGATCCGGACGCTGGCCGCCTTCGGCGTCCGGGGGGAGCGGCGTTCGGGGCGGGTGGGGGTCTGGGTGGTGCGGCCGGACCGGCCGCCGCAGGCGGACGGCAGCCCGGCGGAGGACAAGATCGCGGCGATCGGGGTGCGCATCCGCCGCTGGGTCAGCTTTCATGGCATCGCCATCAACGTCGAGCCGGATCTGGGGCATTTTGCCGGCATCGTGCCTTGCGGCATTCGTGGGCACGGGGTGACGAGCCTCGTGGATCTCGGGCTGCCGGTGGGGATGGCGGATCTCGACCTGGCGTTGCGGGGGGCGTTCGAGGAGGTATTCGGGCCGGCCTGAGACCGGCGGGCGAAATGCTCGCGATGGCAGAGGGTTGGCCGATTCTGGCTATGCACAACGTATGCACGGAGCATGCACAAAGCATATGCGTGCGGAAGCGATGAAGGTCTGGCGCGAAGGGCTGGCGCCGGAGGGACGAGAGGGCTACCATCCGCGCAAGGGAACGCCACGAAGGCCATCCAAGGGGGGAATTTGCCATGCGGAAACTCGTGATCGGCGCGCTGGCCGCGTTGCTGGCGGTGCCGGCGATCGCCGCGGACTATTCGATCATGGCGCCGGCGGCGCCGGGCGGCGGCTGGGACCAGACGGCGCGGACGATGCAGACCGTGCTGCAGGAGGAGGGCATCTCCGGCAACGTGCAGGTGACGAACGTTCCCGGCGCCGGTGGCACCATCGGGCTGGCGCAGTTCGTCAACCAGGCCGAGGGCGACCCGGAGGACCTGATCGTCGGCGGCTACGTCATGGTCGGGGCGATCCTGACCAACGCCTCGCCGGTGGATCTCACCATGATCACGCCGATCGCGCGGCTGACCGGCGAGCAGGAAGCCATCGTCGTGCCGGCGTCGAGCGACATCCAGACCATGGCCGACCTCGTCGCGAAGCTGAAGGCGGATCCGGGCGCGGTCTCCTGGGGCGGCGGCTCGGCGGGCGGCGCCGACCACATCCTGGCCGGGCTGATCGCCAAGGCGGCGGGCGTCGATCCGACCAAGGTCAACTACATCGCCTTCTCCGGCGGCGGCGAGGCGCTGGCGGCGATCCTCGGCGGCCAGGTCACCGTCGGGGTTTCCGGCTACGGCGAGTTCGCAAGCCAGGTCGAGGCGGGCGAGTTGCGCGCGCTTGCGGTCTCCGGCGAGGAGCGGATGGAGGGCGTCGATGCGCCGACGCTGAAGGAGGCCGGTGTCGACGTGGTGCTGGAGAACTGGCGCATGGTGGCGGCGGCGCCCGGCCTCACCGACGAGCAGAAGGCGGCGATCACCGCCGACATCGAGAAGATGGCGACATCTGCGTCGTGGCAGAAGGCCCTTGCCGACCGGGGCTGGATCGACCGCTATTCCGCCGGCGACGCCTTCCAGACCCAGCTGAACAGCGACATCGAAGCGACCTCGGCGATCCTGAAAGACATCGGCCTGGTGGAATGAGCAGGCCATGAGCGGGCCTGCGGCGCCTCGCCGGCCCGACCGGGCGGGGTTCGTCATCGCGGTGCTGCTGGCGGTGCTGGCGGCGGTGATCTTCTTCGAGACGCGTTCGATGAAGGTGACCGCCGCCTATGCCCGCGTCGGCCCCACCACCTTTCCCTACGTCATCGCCGCCGGCCTCGCCGTGCTCGCCCTCGGCACCGCAATCTCGGCCTGGCGCGGCGGCTTCCCCGAGCGGGAGCCCGAGCGCGTCAGCCCCATCCTCTGGATCGTCGGCGGTCTGGTGCTGCAGCTCCTGCTCCTGAAGCCGGCGGGCTTCTCGATCGCCACCGGCCTCCTCTTCGCCTTCACCGCCCGGGGCTTCGGGCGCGGGCCGCTCTGGCTCACCATCCCCGTCGGCATCGTCTTCTCGCTTGCGGTCTGGCTCGTCTTCGCGCGGCTGCTGATGCTCTCGCTGCCGGCGGGTCCGCTCGAGCAGCTCTTTCCCTGAGGGAGGCGCATGGACACCTTCGCGCTCCTCGCCCAGGGCCTCGCCGGCGCGCTGCAGCCGATGAACCTGGTCTATGCGCTGATCGGGGTGACGCTCGGCACCGCGGTGGGCGTGCTTCCGGGCATCGGCCCGGCGCTCACCGTCGCGCTGCTGCTGCCGGTGACCTACCAGCTCGATCCCACGGGATCGCTGATCATGTTCGCCGGCATCTACTACGGCGGCATGTACGGCGGCTCGACCACGTCGATCCTGCTGAACACCCCCGGCGAAAGCGCCTCGATCGTCACGGCGCTCGAAGGCAACAAGATGGCGCGTAAGGGCCGCGGCGGGCCGGCGCTCGCCACGGCGGCGATCGGATCGTTCGTCGCCGGGCTGATCGCCACGCTGGGGCTCGCCTTCATCTCGCCATGGGTGGTGAAGTTCGCGCTGTCGCTCGGGCCGGCGGACTACTTCGCGCTGATGGTGCTGGCCTTCGTCACCGTCTCCGCCGCCTTCGGCGACTCGGCGCTGCGCGGCATCACCGCGCTCTTCCTCGGGCTGACCCTCGGGCTGGTCGGCATCGACCTGCAGACCGGGCAGGCGCGGCTTTCCTTCGGCGTGCCCGACCTGCTCGACGGCATCGAGGTGACGACGCTGGCGGTGGCGATGTTCGCGATCGGCGAGGCGCTCAAGGTGGCGGCGACGCCGGTGCACGGCGAGGAAAAGGTCGAGGCGGTGCGCGGTTCGGTCTGGATGAGCCGCGAGGACTGGAGCCGGTCGTGGAAGCCGTGGCTGCGCGGCACTGCCATCGGCTTTCCCATCGGCGCCATGCCGGCGGGCGGGGCGGAGATCGGCACCTTCCTCAGCTATTCGACCGAGAAGGCGCTGACCAAGCATCCCGAGGAGTTCGGCCACGGCGCCATCGAGGGCGTGGCGGGGCCGGAGGCGGCGAACAACGCCTCGGCGGCGGGGACGCTGGTGCCGTTGCTGACCCTCGGCCTACCGACGAGCGCCACGGCGGCGATCATGCTCGCGGGCTTCCAGCAGTTCGGGCTGCAGCCGGGGCCGCTGCTGTTCGTCAACAACGCGTCGCTGGTCTGGAGCCTGATCGCCAGCCTGCTGGTGGCCAACTTGATGCTGGTCGTGCTGAACCTGCCGCTGGTCGGGCTCTGGGTGCGGCTTCTGACCATCCCGAAGCCCTGGCTCTATGCCGGCATCCTCGTCTTCGCGACGCTCGGCACCATCGGCGCCAACCCGTCGAGCTTCGAGCTCGGCCTGCTGCTCGCCTTCGGTCTGCTGGGCTACGGCCTCCGGCGCTACGGCTATCCGATCGCGCCGGTCGTCGTCGGTCTCATCCTCGGGCCGCTCGCCGAGCAGCAGCTCCGCCGGGCGCTGGCGATCAGCCAGGGCGATCCCGCGGTGCTGTTCCAGACGCCGGTGGCGATCATCCTCTACGCCATCGCGGCGACGGCGCTGCTCTTGCCGCTCTTTCTCCGCCTGCGCGGCAAGGGCGACGTGCTGAAGCAGCTGTCCTCGGACGAGGACTGAAGCCTGCGCGGCCCGAAAGCGCCGCCGGCTTCGTCAGTTCTTGTTGATCGCGCCAAAGGCGACGACGCTGATCCCGAGCCGCTCGAGATCACTCGGCCGCGGCGACCGATGGTTCTCGACCGCGGATGCGACCCGGTTGGCGCTGAACAGCGCCGCGAGGAGCCGGCTGAAAAGGTTGCGGTTGCGTTCCATGTCTCTCTCCGTGCCCGGCCCGATGCCGGGACACGACGGAATTTAGGATCACCGCCGGCTCCACGGTAGGCGCTCCCGTGCAGTGCCGGCATGCGCTGGGGTCATGCCCGACAAGTCGCTGTGCAATCTTCAAAGCGCAAATCCGGCTTTGCCGCGAGTGATGCTGAGCTTCGCCGAGACTTCCAGTCGAAAAACGAGTATTCTGGGTAAAACCCCGCAGCGAACGGGGCATATGGCCGGGGGGACACGGGGATGGCGATCGGACGTCGGTTGGGGGCTTGGGTCCTCGTTGCGCTTGCATTCCCGGCTTTGGCCCAGACCGAGGCGGATTTCGAGTTCGGCGACACCGAGACCGAGGACGAGGCGATCGCCGTTGAGACCGCCTACGGCCTGTTCAGCAACGGCTACCTCCGGATCGGCGTCGGCAGCACGGATGGCGGCGACTTCACCATCTTCCAGCTGAACGGCGCCGGATCGAAGTACCGCCTCGGCAACGAAAGCGACGTCTACGCCGAGTTCGGCCTCGGCTATCGCGCCCCGCTTGCGAACGGCTCCGATTTCGTCGTCGAGGCGATGGTCAACGGCTACGGAGATTCCAACGCGTTCACCGATGGCGACGCGTTCGCGGGCGACAGCAATCTCGTCCAAGCCTACGCCGGCATCGAGAACATCGGCAACGGAGCCTTTCGCGAAGCCTTCGTCTGGGCGGGGCGGCGCTACTATCGCCGGCGGGACGTCCACATCACCGATTTCTACTACGAGAACATGTCCGGGGACGCCGTCGGCATCGAGAACGTGCGCCTGGGATCGGTCGGCCTCTCGACCGCCGCGTTCTACTACGATGCCGACGACATAGACTATACCTCCACCGCGCTGGACGTACGGGTCCACGACATCGGCTTTCGCAACGGCTGGTTCGGCGAGGGCGGCGCGATCTGGATCGACGGATCGGGCGACGACCAGACCGGCGATGACGGCTACTCGATCCGCTTCCATCTCGACAATCTCGAGCTCGGCTGGGGAGAGATGCGCAACGCGCTGATGTACGGGGCCGGGGCGGGGATCGAGTTCACGTCCACCGGCGCGGCCTATGCGACCTCGGATGACAACCGCCTGCGGTTCGTGAGCCAGGCGCTGATCAGATCAAGCGAGGATCTGGAAAGCCAGGCGACGCTCGTTCTGCAGCAGAGCCAAATCGCGGGCGAGGACCAGACCTGGGTCTCGACCGGCATCCGGCCGCAGTACAATTTCACCGACAACTGGGGCGCGGCGGTGGAAGTCGGCTTCGACTGGTTCAGCGACGACGGCGGCGACCAGTCGCTGACCAAGCTGACCCTCGCCCCGTTCTACAGTTTCGGGCGCAAGGGCTTCTTCGCCCGGCCGCAGTTGCGGGCCTTCGTGACCTATGCGGAATGGAGCGATGTCGGCGCGATCACCGAGCAGGCGGCGCTGGGCAACGTCACCGACGGAACCAGCATCGGGATCCAGCTCGAGCACTGGTGGTAACGTCGCGATTTCAGCCGCGCAGGTCGGGCGGGGTCGCCTCCGCGCGCCAGCTCGGCGACGGCGGCGTCGAGCGGCAGGACGCGGCTGTCCTTCTCGCCGAGGCGGCGGAGCGAGACGGTGCGCTCCTGCGACCTCGCGCTGGCCCACGGCCAGGATCACCGGCACCTTGGCCAGGCTGTGCTCGCGGACCTTGTAGTTGATCTTCTCGTTGCGCAGGTCGGCCTCGGCGCGCAGGCCGCGCGCCCGCAGCGCCGCCACCGCCTCCTCGGCATAGTCGTTCGCCTCCGAGACGATCGGCGCCACCACCACCTGCCGCGGCGCCAGCCAGAGCGGGAAGCGCCCGGCGTAGTGCTCGATCAGGAGGCCGATGAAGCGCTCGAAGATGCCGAAGACCGCCCGGTGCAGCATCACCGGCCGGTGCCGCGCCCCGTCCTCGCCGACGTAGGTGGCGTCGAGCCGCTCGGGCAGCACGTAGTCGAGCTGGAAGGTGCCGCACTGCCAGGTGCGGCCGATGGCGTCGGTCAGGTGGAACTCGAGCTTCGGGCCGTAGAAGGCGCCCTCGCCGGGGGCGTAGTCGAAGGCGAGGCCGTTGGCGTCGAGCGCCTCGGCCAGCGCCGTCTCGGCGCGGTCCCAGGTGGCGTCGTCGCCGGCGCGCTGGTCGGGCCGGGTGGCGAGCTTGTAGGAGATCTCGGTCATGCCCATGTGGCCGTAGACCCGGGCGAAGAGGTCGAGGAAGCGCCGCGTCTCGTCGAAGATCTGGTCCTCGCGGCAGAAGATGTGCGCGTCGTCCTGGGTCATCTGCCGCACGCGCATCAGGCCGTGCAGCGCGCCGTGCGCCTCGTTGCGGTGGCAGCAGCCGAACTCGGCCATCCGGAGCGGCAGGTCGCGGTAGGACTTCGTGCCCTGCTTGAAGATCTGGATGTGGCCGGGGCAGTTCATCGGCTTCAGCGCCATGAGGTCGGCCTTGCCGGACAGGACCGGCGCGTCCTCGTCGGTGCCGGGGATCTCGTCGGGGACGACGAACATGTTCTCGCGGAACTTGCCCCAGTGGCCGGACTGCACCCAGAGCGCGCTGTCGAGGAGCTGCGGCGTCTTCACCTCGACGTAGCCGTCGGCGTCGAGCTGGCGGCGGATGTAGGCCTCGAGGATGCGCCAGAGCGTGAAGCCGTTCGGGTGCCAGAAGATCGAGCCCTGCGCCTCCTGCTGCAGGTGGAAGAGGTCCATCTCCTTGGCCGAGCGCGCCGGTGGTCGCGCTTGGCCGCCTCCTCGAGCTGGTGGAGGTAGGCCTCGAGGTCGGCGCGGGTGCGGAAGGCGGTGCCGTAGATGCGCTGGAGCATCGGGCGGCGGCTGTCGCCGCGCCAGTAGGCGCCGGCGATGGACATGAGCTTGAAGGCGTCGGCGGGGACCTGGCCGGTGTTGGCGAGGTGCGGGCCGCGGCAGAGGTCCTGCCAGGGGCCGTGCCAGTACATGCGGACCGGGTCGGCCTCGGGGATCGCCTCGACCAGCTCGACCTTGTAGGGCTCGCCGAGCGCCTCGTAGTGGCGGATGGCGCGGTCGCGGTCCCAGACCTCGGTGCGGACCGGGTCGCGGGCGGCGATGATCTGGCGCATGCGCGCCTCGATGGCCTCGAGGTCCTCGGGCGTGAAGGGCTCGGGGCGGTCGAAGTCGTAGTACCAGCCGTTCTCGATCACCGGGCCGATGGTGACCTTGGTGTCGGGCCAGAGCTCCTGCACCGCGCGGGCCATGATGTGGGCGGCGTCGTGGCGGATCAGCTCGAGCGCCGGCCTCGTCGCGGGCGGTGACGATGGCGAGGCTGACGTCCGGTCGATGGGCTGGGAGAGGTCGGAGAGCCGGCCGTCGATGGTGACGGCGAAGGCGGCCTTCTCCAGCGACTTCGAGATGTCGGCGGCGACCTCGCGCGCCGGTGACGCCGGCGGGGTAGCGGCGGACCGCGCCGTCGGGGAGGGTGACGGCCACCTCCCGAATTTCGGATGCGAGGTCGCTCATCGTCATCTCCTCCTTTGGGTTCGGCGCCTACGGAACGCCCGGGTCTCAGGGAACCTCGCGCCTAAGCCCGCCCGCGACCGCTGTCAAGCCGCTGGTGCGCCGCGCCTTTGGGTTGCTATGAAGCGCGCATGGACTACGAGACGCTCGACCTTCCCGACGGCCGCCGCATCGCCTACCACCGCACCGAGGGGCGCGGGCCGGGCGTCGTCTTCCTCGGCGGCTTTCGCTCCGACATGACCGGCACCAAGGCGCATTTCCTCGAGGCCTGGGCGCGGGCGCGCGGCCAGGCCTATCTCCGCTTCGACTATACCGGGCACGGCGCCTCGTCCGGCGACTTCCTGGAGGCGGGTATCGGCGACTGGGCGCATGACGCCCGCGACGCCGTGTTGCGGCTGACCGAGGGGCCGCAGGTACTGGTGGGCTCCAGCATGGGCGGCTGGATCGCGCTCATCCTCGCCGGCTGGATCCCGGCGCGCATCTCCGGTCTGGTCGGCGTCGCCGCGGCGCCGGACTTCACCGAGGATTCCATGTGGGCCAGCCTCGACGCGGCGCAGCGCCGGCGGCTGCTTGCCGAGGGCCGGATCGAGCTTCCGTCGGCGTACGACGAGGCCCCCTACCCGATCACCCGCCGCCTGATCGAGGATGGCCGGCAGAATCTGGTGCTGCGCGCGCCCCTGGAGTTGCCCTTCCCGGTGCGGCTGCTGCACGGCACCGCCGACCGCGACGTCGATCTGTCGGTGGCGCTGCGACTGCTCGCCCACGCCACCGGCCCGGACATCCGCCTGACGCTCGTGAAGGACGCCGACCACCGCTTCAGCGCCCCGGAGAACCTCGAGCTGCTGGCCGAGACGATCGAGGATATTCTCTAGCGCGTCGCCGACCGCAGGCGAGGCGGATAATCGCCATACGTTTGCCATGCACGTCTAGTGTGGCTTCGATACGGTCATATTCCGTTGCCCGGCCCGCGTGCGAAGCAGGCAAGCGCCCCGTCTGATTCGTCATGCCGAGGTCTGGAGACAAAAAGGCCGGCCACAGGGCCGGCCGGCACTCTCGATCGGGCGGCGGGGTCAGGCCCCGGCCGCGAGCCGTTCGATTTCTTCCTTGAGATACAGCTTCTTGAGCTTGAGTTGCTTGATGCTCAGGTCATCGCTGGAGGGCTTGCGCTGCTCTTCCTCGATGATCTCCGAGAGGGCCTGATGCTTCTTGCGAAGCTCGCTCAGGTGGGAACTCATGCTCATTCCTTGCCTCCTGATGGTTGTCATCAACCCGTCAAGTTAAGCACGGAACGCCCCCCCTGTCACGCATAGCGCACCCGGAGGGCGAGCGGCCGCGGCAGGGCCAGCAAGGCCGGATTCATCAGCGTGATGAGGCCGCCGGCGGCGATCGCAAGCAGGCCCACGATGCTGGTCCAGGCCAGAGTTTCGCCGAAGAAGAAGAAGCCCACCGCCATCGCGGTCAGGAGGTTGAAGTAGAGGAAGGGCGCAAGGAGCGTGGCATCGGCACGCTGATAGGCGGCGACGGTAAGGAAATGGCAGATCGCCGAGATGGTGCCGAGCGCGAGCGCGCCGAGGAGGAGAGCCGGAGTCAGCGCCGGGAGGCCCCCGGCCAGTGCGAAGGGCGCGAGAAGGCCCGCGCCGAGCAACGACTGCACCGCCAGCGTGGAGAGCGCGTCGGTCTGCGACTTGGACCCGCGGGTGGCGGCGAGGTAGGTGCCGAGCAACGCGCCGCCGAGGAGCGCGAAAATGCAGCCGGGCTCGAGGCCGGCTTCGGGTCGCAGCAGGATCGCCGCGCCCATGAAGCTGACGGCCGAGCCCATGAGGCGGGTGGCGGTCGGCGGCTCGCGCCAGACCAGGATGCCGAGCAGGCCCGAAACGATGGGCGCGATCAGGAAGCCGCCCACGGCCTTTGCCATGGGGACCATGCCGAGTGCCGCGATGAGCGCGGTCATCGCCCCCATGATGAGCGCGGTCCGAACCAGCTGGCCGACCCGGTCGCCGTGGGCCACCACGATGCGCCGACCGGTGCCCTTGGCCACGAGGAGCGCGATCAGGCCGGCGGAGAAGTAGCGCACGAAGGCGATCATCATTGGCGAATGCTCGGCCGAGAGGGTCTTGGCGACCCCATCGACGGCGGGGGTGAGCAGCATCGCCAGGATCAGGAAGCACACGCCGACGTTCATTCCACTCGCTCTCCCGCGGACCCGCCGGCCAGTCTCCGTGGGACAGCTAAAGGTTGTTCACGCGTTTGTCATACCACCCAAGCGTGCATCAGGCAACAGCTCACCCATGTCGCGCAACAGCCGCTGCGCTTCCTCAGTATAACTCTCTCCGTCGGCCTCGTGCGAACTTCCGCGATGGAAGGTTAAGGGAAACCAAAGAGTAAGCGGCGCGGCGCGGCCTTTCCTGGCGCGGACGAGCACGCGGGACGCCGGGTGGCCGGCACGCGAGGCGATGGGGAGGACCTCGATCGACCCGGCGCGACCGGCGAGACCCGAGAGGATCTCGCCGAGCCGGGCGGTGCGGTGGATCAGGACCAAGCGGCCGCCGGGGACGAGGCGGCGGAGGCCGGCGTCGATCCAGGCGGCGAGCGGGGCGTCGGTTTCGCGGTGGGCGGTGTCACGCCCGGCATCCGCGGCGGGCGGGGCTGCGGTGGCGTGGAAGGGCGGGTTGGCGAGAACGTGGTCGAAGGCGATGCGGAGCGCGGGTGGCGGGCGGCGGAGATCGCCCTCGTGGACGGTCAGGGGGAGGCCGTTCTCGGCGGCATTGCGCCGCGCAAGCTCGGCGTAGGCGGGCTGGAGCTCGAGGCCGTGCAGGTCGAGCCCGGGGACGCGGGCGGCGAGGCAGAGCGCCGCCGCGCCGGCGCCGCAGCCGAGATCGAGGACGCGCTGGCCGGGGCGGGCGGGGACGAAGGCGGCGAGGAGCACGGGGTCGGTGGCGGCGCGGTAACCGGCGAGGGGTTGCCAGAGGCGGATGCGGCCGTCGAGGAAGGCGTCGCAGGAGAGATCCGCCGGCGTGAACGTCATTCCGGCAGCACGCCGTCCACCTCGTTGTCGCGCAGGACGACGCGGGCCCGGAAGAAGTCGCGGTCGGCCACCATCACCCGCCGCGGCAGGATGCCGATCGAGCCGTCGAGCACGCTCATGTGGACGTCCAGAACAAAGCAGTCTATATCCTCGCCCCGCAGCAGCGCGGTGCTGAAGGCTATGACGGTCGGATCATTGGTGCGCAGGAGTTCCCGCATGGCGCGCAATCTAGAGACCGCATCCGTCAAGGTCGAGAGCCAAGCAGTCGAACCCGCTCGAGCAGCTGCAAGGGCTGCTGGCCGACGACATGGAGCGGGTGAACGCGCTCATCCGCACCAGAATGGCGAGCGAATACGCGCCGCGCATCCCGGAGGTGACTGCCCATCTGGTGGAGGCGGGAGGCAAGCGGCTGCGGCCGCTGCTGACGCTGGCAGCGGCGCGGCTCTGCGGCTACCGGGGCGAGCATCACCTGCGCCTGGCCGCGACGGTGGAGTTCATTCACACCGCGACGCTGCTGCACGACGACGTGGTGGACGAGAGCGCGCGGCGGCGGGGGCGGCCTACGGCCAACCTGCTCTGGGACAACAAGTCCAGCGTGCTGGTGGGGGACTACCTCTTTGCGCGGGCGTTCCAGCTCATGGTGGAGACGGGCGAGCTGCGCGTGCTCGACATCCTCGCCAACGCCTCGGCGGTGATCGCGGAGGGGGAGGTGCTGCAGCTGACCGCCGCCTCCAACCTCGGGACGAGCGAGGCCATCTATCGCCAGATCGTGCGGGGGAAGACGGCGGCGCTCTTCGCCGCGGCGACCGAGGTGGGCGGCGTCATCGCCGGGGCGCCGGAGCTGCAGGTGCGGGCGCTGGCGACCTATGGTGACGCCCTGGGCATCGCCTTCCAGATCGCGGACGACCTGCTCGACTATGGCGGGGTGAGCGCGAACCTGGGCAAGAACATCGGGGACGACTTCCGCGAGCGGAAGATGACGCTGCCGGTGATCCGCGCGCTGGCGGCGGCGGGTCCGGGTGAACGCGAGTTCTGGATCCGGGTGATCGGGCGGGGCGAGCAGCGCGAGGGCGACCTCGAGGAGGCGCTGGCACTGATGTCGCGGCACCGCAGCCTGGCAAGCACGCTGGAGACGGCGCTGGCGGAGGCGGCCCGCGCCCGGTCAGCGCTGTCGCCGCTGCCCGAGGGCGAGATGAGGGACATGCTGGAAGCGCTGGCCGATTTCGTCGTGGCGCGGGTGGCCTGATCCCGGCGAGGTGCGAAACCGATGCATTTCGCATGCGAGATTATCCCTAATCGCTGAATTTCATTGAAACCCGGATCGTCGGGAGGGCAGAGGATGGGCGGTGGAGAGGAAGGACGGCCCGCACCCATGGAAGGAGCGGGCGGCTACAACCGGGCCTCTGCGGTGCAGGCGGCCGGCCTATCGCCGGCGGTGCCGCTTTTCCGCGACGCGGCAGACCACGCGACCTTGCCGCGCGATGGCGCTCCGCTGATCATCGCCGACTACGGTGCCTCCGAGGGGCGGAACTCGATGGTCCCGATCCGCGCCGCGATCGACCGCCTGCGGGAGCGGGCCGGCCCGGATCGCGCCATCTGGGTGGTGCACACGGATCTTCCGGGGAACGATTTCGCGGCGCTCTTTCATGAACTCGACACCGGCGCGGACAGCTACCTGCGCGGCACGCGCGAAGTCTATCCGAGCGTCGTCGGGCGATCCTTCTACCAGCAGATCCTTCCGCCGGCATCGGTGACGCTCGGCTGGAGCTCCTGGGCCGTGCAGTGGCTGAGCCGGGTGCCGGGGCCGATCCCGGACCAGCTCCAGGTCGCCTTCAGCAAGGATGCGGCGGCGCACGCGGCCTATGCGGCGCAGGCGGCCGCCGACTGGCGGGCCTTCCTGTCGCACCGCGCCGCCGAGCTGGCGCCGGGCGGCAGGCTGGTCGTGCTGACCATGGCGCTCGATGACGCGGGGGACTTCGGCTATCGGCCGCTGCTGGCGGCGATGTATGCCGCGCTGGGGGACCTGGTCGCGGCGGGCGCGGTACGCGCCGGCGAGGCGGCCGAGATGGCGATCCCCACCGTCGGCAGGAGCCTCGCAGACCTGCTCGCGCCGTTCCAGGGTGGCGCCTTTCACGGCCTGAGCGTCGAGTTCGCCGAGGTCTTCCAGGGCGAGGACCGGATCTGGGCGGACTACCTCGCCCGGGGAGACGCCCGCGCCTATGCCGAGAGCTGGACGGCCTTCTCGCGCGCGTCGGTCTTCCCGACGCTGGCCGAGCGGATCGGCGGCGCGGATGCGAACGCACGCCGCGCCGCTTTCGTCACCGGGCTATCCGAAGGTACCGCGCGTCGGCTGATGGAGGCGCCGGAAGCGATGAAGATTCCGCTGGCCCGGCTCTTGCTGCGGGCGGGGTGAGGCTCCAGCAGGATCAGGCTTCGCCGCCTACCGGCGCCGCGGCGACCCACCAGCGGGCCGGGCGCGGCGGAGTGCGGCGGCGGCGGCGAGGGCGGCGGGCCTCGGCGTCGAAGAGGCCGAAGCAGGTGGCCCCGGAGCCGGACATGCGGGCGAGGCGGCAGCCGGGCTGGGCGCCGAGGGCCGGAGAGGGCGTCGGTGACGGCCGGGGCGGCGGCGCGCGGCGGGAAGCTCGAGGTCGTTGCGCTGATCGGCGAGCCAGGCGAAGAGCGCTTCCGGCGTCGGGGAACGGCGGCGGCTCGGAGAGGGGCGGGTTGGCGCGGTTGGCGAGGCCGGCGAAGACGGCGGCGGTGGCGACCGGCACGCCGGGGTTGGCGAGGACGATCCAGAAGGGCGGGAGGTTCAGCGGCGCGAGGCGCTCGCCGACGCCGGACATGCGGCAGGCGCGCCCGGCGAGGCAGACGGGGAGATCGGCACCGAGCGCGAGGAGTGCCTCGGGCGCGGGAAGCGGCGACCTCCAGAGGCGCGCGAGGAGGCGGAGAGTGGCGGCCGCGTCGGCGGAGCCGCCGCCGATGCCGCTGGCGACCGGCAGGGACTTCATGAGGCGGAGCGCTGCGCCGCGGCCGGGCGGTTGCAGGAGAAGCGCGGCGCGGAGGACGAGGTTGTCGGTGCCGGCGCTGAGGTCACGGGCGAAGGGGCCATCGACGGTGAGCGAGAGGGTGGCGGCGGGCTCGGCCTCGACCAGGTCGCCGAGCCGGGGGAAGACCACGATGCTGTCGAGCAGGTGCAACCCGTCCGGGCGGCGACCGGTGACGTGCAGCGCGAGGTTGACCTTGGCGGGAGCGAACTCCGCCTCGGGCGCCGCCACCGCTGGCCTCAGCCGTCCTGTTGCGGGTCGTCGGCGAGCACCTTGTCGAGCCCGACGTCGAGCTTCTTGCGGATGCGGTCCATGTCGAGGTCGTCGGCGGGGCCGAAGCTGAGGGCGCGGCGCCACTGGAACTCGGCCTCGCGCTTGCGGCCGACCTTCCAGAGCACGTCGCCGAGGTGGTCGTTGATCACCGGGTCGTCGGGGGTGAGCTCGACCGCGCGCAGCATGGGCTTCACCGCCTCGTCGTAGCGGCCGAGGCGGTAGAGCACCCAGCCGAGGCTGTCGGTGATGTAGCCGTCGTCGGGCTCGGCCTTGGAGGCGCGCTCGATCATGCCGAGCGCCTCGTCCAGGTTCTCGTGCTTCTCGACCAGGCTGTAGCCGAGGTAGTTCAGCACCAGGGGCTGGTCGGGCTCCAGCTCCAGCGCCGCGCGGAAGTCGGCCTCGGCGGCGGGCCAGTTGCCGGCGCGCTCGTTGGCGATGCCGCGGGTGTAGTAGAGCGGCCAGTGCACCGGCATCGGCGTCGCGACCAGCGCGATGGCGGCGTCGTATGCTGCGACCGACTCGGGGTAGCGCTCGGCCATGCGCAGTGCGTCGCCGAGCGCGCTCTGCACCTCGATCTGGTCGGGGTGGCTGGCGGCGAGCGCGGTCAGCGTGACGATCCCGGCATCGGGGTCGCCGGCCTCGCGCTGGGTGTTGGCGCGGCGGATCTGGGCGGTGACGTACCAGGGCGAGGTCTCGGGCACGGCGGCGAGGGCCGTCGGTGGCCAGCGCGTATTGCGCCTGCTCCTCGAGGATCTCGGCGGCGAGCAGGTCGGCCTCGATCAGGTCGGGGCGGATGTGCCCGGCGATGCGCGCATGGATCAGCGCGACCCGCTGGGAGTCAGGGCTGTTGAGCGCGTCGGCGAGCGTGAGGAAAGCCTCGGCGGCGCCATCGCGCGCGCGGGTGATCACGTCGAACGGCACCTCCTCGCCGGCGGCGAGGCGATCGCGCAGGTCGAGGAGCGGTGCGTCGGGGACGCCGCCGGCCAGCGCGTCGTCGATGACCTGGACCGCATCGGCCTCGCGACCGATCTGCGCGAGGATCTCGGCATGCGCCACGATCGAGGAGCGGTTGAGGTGCAGCGGGCCGTCCTCGCCGCCGGCGAGGATCGTCTCGGCCGAGACGAAATCGCCGGCGAAGGCGAGGGCCAGCGCCTTGTGGTACTGGCCGTAGGCGGTCAGCGCGTCGCTGCCGGTCATGCCGTCGAACTGGGCCCGGGCGGCGGAGAATCGTCTCGCGCCCGACGTCGATCCAGCCGGCGAGGAGGTCGGCGAGGAGCGGGTTCAGCGTGTCGCCGGCCTTGTCGAGGATGCCCGATGCCGCGGCGAAGTCGTCCGCCGCCAGCGTGTCGCCGAGCCGCACCAGCGTCGCGACCTGGTTGTTGGGATCGGCCGCCTCCAGGCGGTCGGCGAGCGGCCGCGCCGTGCCGATGTCGCCAAGCGCCACCTGGGCTGACCACGGCGTTGGTGAGGAGCCCGACGTTCGTCGGGATCGAGCGCCAGCGCCGGTCGTAGTAGAGCGCGGCCTCGGCATAGTCGTCACGGAAATCCGCCTGGGTCGCGGCGAGATAGGCGCCCGACAGGCTGGACGCCCCGGCGGGGACCGCGAGCGTCGCCAGGGCCACCAGGACGGGGGCCATCAGCGCGCGGCGGGCCAGGGGGGCGAGGATGCTCGGCACGTAACGGTTCTCCGGTCGGGTCTCGGTCGGCGGCGACCCTATGCCGCCCGTCCCGCCGATTCAATCGCGCGAATCACCCGAAGAGCCCGTCGGCGGTCACATGTTCGGATAGTTCGGCCCGTCGCCGCCCTGCGGGGTGACCCAGACGATGTTCTGGGTCGGATCCTTGATGTCGCAGGTCTTGCAGTGGACGCAGTTCTGGAAGTTGATCACGAAGCGCGGGTTCGAGCCGTCCTCCGTCGCGCACCACCTCGTAGACCCCGGCCGGGCAGTAGCGCTGCGCCGGCTCGGCGAAGCGGGGGAGGTTGATGTCGATCGGGATGCGGGGGTCCTTCAGCGTCAGGTGCGACGGCTGGTTCTCGTCGTGGTTGGTGAAGGAGAAGGCGACGTTGGTCAGCCGGTCGAAGGAGAGGACGCCGTCGGGCTTCGGGTAGTCGATGGGGGCGAAGTGCTCGGCGCGGCGGGTGGCCTCGGCGTCGGTCTTGCCGTGGGCGAGCGTGCCGAAGGGCGAGCGGTTGCCGAAGAGGCTGTTGATCCACATGTCGAGGCCGCCGAGCGCGAGGGACGCGGACAGGCCGTAGCGCGACCAGAGCGGCTTGACGTTCCGCACCGGCTTGAGGTCGCGGGCGATCGGGCCGGTCTCGACCGCCTCGGCGTAGTCGGTGAGCTCGTCGCCCTCGGCGGTTCAGCGGCGATGGCGCGCTGCGGCAGCTTCGGCGGCGGCGATGCCCGAGAGCATGGCGTTGTGGTTGCCCTTGATGCGCGGGACGTTGACGAAGCCCGCCGCAGTCAGCCGAGCAGCGCGCCGCCGGGGAAGGTCGAGCTTCGGCATCGACTGCCAGCCGCCCTCGGTGATGGCGCGGGCGCCGTAGGCGATGCGCTTGCCGCCCTTGAGCAGGTCGGCGATCAGCGGGTGGTGCTTGAAGCGCTGGAACTCCATGTAGGGATAGAGCCAGGGGTTCTCGTAGTTCAGGTGGACGACGAAGCCGACGGCGACCTGGTTGTTCTCCAGGTGGTAGATGAACGACCCGCCTCCGGCGTTGGCGCCGAGCGGCCAGCCCATGGTGTGGGTGACCTGGCCGAGGTGATGCCTGGCGGGGTCGACCTCCCAGATCTCCTTCATGCCGAGGCCGTATTTCTGCGGCTCGCGGCCGTTCTGAGAGGCCGTAGCGCGCGATGGCCTGCTTGGAGAGCGAGCCGCGGACGCCTTCGGCGAGGAAGACGTACTTGCCGCGGAGCTCCATGCCGGGCTCGTAGCTCGGGCCGGGCTCGCGGTTCTTGTCGAGGCCGAACTCGCCGGCGACGACGCCGCGGACCTCGCCGTCTTCGCCGTAGACCAGGCGCGCTCGCCGCCATGCCGGGGAAGATCTCGACGCCGAGGGCTTCGGCCTGGCCGGCCAGCCAGCGGCAGACGTTGGCCATGGAGACGATGTAGGTGCCGTGGTTCGACATCAGCTTCGGCATCGGCCAGTTGGGGAGGCGGATCTGGCCGGCCTGCGCCGAGCAGGTAGAAGCGGTCCTCGGTGACCTCGGTATGGATCGGCGCGCCGAGCTCGCGCCAGTCGGGCAGGAGAGCGTCGAGGCCCGAGGGGTCGAGCACGGCGCCGGAGAGGATGTGGGCGCCGACTTCGGAGCCCTTCTCCAGCACCACGACGGAGAGATCGGGGTCGAGCTGCTTCAGCCGGATCGCGGCGGCGAGGCCGGCGGGGCCGGCGCCGACGATGACGACGTCATAGTCCATGGTCTCGCGCTCGATGTCCGGCATGGCGTCTTCCCCTTCCCCGCGCCCGCTAGGCTCGCGCGCTGCGTAGCGGCAGTTGGCGTCCCGATCAACCCGAGCCCTTGCCTCAGTATGGCGCAGCAACGGCCTGGCGGACCGATTCCGCCGTTGCACAGGTAGTCGACGGCACTTATGTTGCCAGCCCAAGCGGTCGGACGCACCGCGGGAACAGGCCGTGGCTTCGCGCTCCGGCCTGAATTCTTGTTATCTGGCGCCGATCCGACAAGGAGCGTTACGGAGGACGGGCATGGAGAAGATTCCGCTGACCGCGAAGGGGTTCGCGAAGCTCGATGCCGAACTGAGGAAGCTGAAGAGCGTCGAGCGGCCGGCGGTGATCGCGGCGATCGCCGAGGCGCGGGAGCACGGCGACCTGAGCGAGAACGCCGAGTATCACGCCGCGCGCGAGAAGCAGAGCTTCATCGAGGGCCGCATCCGCGAGCTCGACGCGACGATCGGCCGCTCCGAGGTGATCGACCCGAGCCGCTTCTCCGGGCCGGTGAAGTTCGGCGCGACGGTGGTCATCGTCGACGAGGACACCGACGAGGAGAAGACCTTCCAGATCGTGGGCGAGCAGGAGGCGGACATCGAGCATGGCCTGCTGAACCTCAAGTCGCCGCTGGCGCGGGCGCTGATCGGCAAGGAGCCGGGCGACAGCGTCGAGGTGCCGACGCCCGGCGGCCTGCGGTCCTACGAGATCCGGTCGGTGAGCTTCGTTTGACGCTGACGCGCGCGGGCTTGCCCGACATGCTCCGCGGCGATCGGGGATCGCCTGCAGGGGCTGTCGCGCATCCGGCGCTGGGCCGCGGCGGCCGGCCTCGGCTGGGCGGTGCTGGTGGGCGCGTACGGGATCGGGTTCCTGAGCGTCGTGGGGCCGGGCGCGGGGGACGGTGTTTCTCGACGCCATGTTCTTTCTGGTGGCGCTGGTGCTGCCGTTGTTGCTGATCTGGCTGGCTGCGTGGCTGGCGGAGGAGCTGGAGCGGCAGCGCGCGTTCGTGGCGGCGCTGGCGGAGGTCACGGCGCCGCTGATCGGCGCGCTGGCCGCTACCCGCGAGGCGGTGGACCGGCACGGGGCGGTATCGCCGGAAGCGATCCAGAAGGCGGTGCAGGGCGCGCTCCTCGGGTCGCGGCCTGACTTTTCCGTGCCGCTCGACCGGCTGCTGGCGGGCCAGGCGCGGATCGAGGCGGCGCTGCAGCGGCTGGCGGCCGCACCGCCGCCGCGGCCTGCGGCGCCGGTCGCGGCGGAGCCGGCGACGCCGGCGGTGGAGCCTCCCCCTGCCCCGCCCGAGGCGCAGGCCGAGGCCAGGCAACCGCTGTTGCCGCTGCTTCCCACGGAGGAGGCGCCGGCGCGGCCGGACTGGCAAGACCTTGTTCGGGCACTGGATTTTCCGCGCGACGCCGACGACCGGGCAGGGTTTCGGGCGCTGAAGGTGGCGCTGCGGCACCACGGGCTGGCGCAGATGCTGCAGGCGGCGGAGGACGTGCTGAACCTGCTGTCGCAGGAGGGCGTCTTCGTCGACGAGCTGCCGATGGCGCCGGTGGACACCGGGGCCTGGCGGCGGTTCATGGCGGGCAAGCGCGGCCCGGAGGTCGTCGGCGTGGGCGGGATCAGCGATGCCCGGGCGCTGGAGGCGGCGCGGGGGCTGATGCGCTCGGACTCGATCTTTCGCGACTCGGCGCTGTTCTTCCAGCGGCGGTTCGACGGGGTTCTGTCCGAGTTCTGCTCCGGGGCGACCGACGGGCAGATGGAGGAGCTGGCGGGCACGCGGTCGGGGCGGGCGTTCATGCTCATGGTGCGGTTGAGCGGGTCGCTGGACTGACGATTTCTCGACCCAGAAACCATATGGGAATCGTATGGGTCGGGCGTGAATCGTCAGCGCGCTAAACGGCCAGTCTCTCTCCCCGCCAGCGGCGGGCGAGCCAGAGGCAGAGCGCGAGGCCGAGGGCGGCGGAGGCGATGCCGAGGGCGAAGGTGCGTCCGCCGAACATCGGGTAGAGCCAGGCCGAGAGCACCATCTGCAGCGACATGACGCCCCCCACCGCCATGGCCCCGGCGGCGCCCTGGGCGGCGGCGGAGAAGCGGTCGGGGACGGCGCGGCTGATGAAGGCGATGGCGGCGAGGTGCGCCATGCGCGAAGGTCAGCGCATGCAGGCACTGGGTCGGCCAGAGCCAGAAGCCGACCGGGTCGGTCGCCATCACGCTCCAGCGCACGATGGCGGCGGTCGCCGACAGCGCCATCGCCCGGATGGGCCCGAGCCTTTCGATGGCGTAGGTGCCGAAGAGCAGGAGGAAGACGATCTCGGCGCCGACGGCGGTCGCCCAGAGCGCGCCGATCTCGGTCTCGCCGATGCCGATGTCGCGCCAGTGGATCGAGCCGAGCGAGTACATCATGGCGTGGCTGGCCTGGATGAAGGCGAAGACGGCCATGAAGAGCGCGAAGACCGGGTTCATCACCAGCCGGCCGATCTCGCGAAGATCGGGCGGCACCTGGCCCTCGACGGTGCGCTCGCCCGGGTGGCCGGCGGAGAGGACGACGAGCGCCGCCATGCAGGCGACGATGCACCAGAGCGCGATGCCGGAGCCGGTGCGGGCGATCAGCAACCCCACGCCGAGGTTGGCGGCGAGAAAGCCGAGCGAGCCGATGCCGCGGACCGGCGAGTAGGGGAAGCGCCAGGCGCGGGAGGCGGCGACGCCCAGCGCCTCGGCGAGCGGGCCGGTGCCGGCCATGCTGATCCCGACAAGTGCCGTGGCGAGGAGGAGCACGGACTTCCGCTCGATGCCGAGGTGCGCGAGGGTGAGCACCAGCGTCGCCGCGGCGCAGAGGGCGAGGGTCATCCGGCGGCGGTCGAGCCGGTCGGCGAGCGCCGGGATCGCCATCCCCGCCACCACCCGCACCGCCACGCCCACGCGCGGTGTAGAGGCCGACCTCCTCGGGGGTCAGCCCCCAGTCGGCGAGCCACAGCGGCCAGAACGGAATCTGCACGCCGGTGGCCATGAAGAGGACCATGTAGACGGCGCCGGTGTGCAGCGCCGGACGGGTCAGCAGGCGGCTTTGCAAGGGGTCAGAAGTCCGAAGTCGGCGAAGGGAAGGTAGCGGACCGGATCGCCCGGCCGGATCGTGCGGGGTCCGTCCTCCAGTTCCACGAGGCCGTGCGCCCAGGCAAGCCCGGAAATGCGCCCCGAGCCTTCGGAGGCGAAGACTTCCACCGCGCCCGACGCGTCGAGGCGGGCGCGCAGGTACTCGCGGCGGCCGCCGTGCTTGGCCTTGGCGAAGGCCGCCGGGAGGATGAGGCCGCGCGGGATGTCCCAGGGCGCGCCGGCGAGGCGGAGGAGCGCGGGGCGGGCGAAGACGAGCGTGCAGACGAAGGCCGCGACCGGGTTGCCGGGCAGGCCGAAGACGGGGCGGTCCTGCCAGCGGCCGATGGCCAGCGGCCGGCCGGGCTTGACGGCGATGCGCCAGGTCTCGAGCGCGCCGCGGGCCTTCAGCACGGCGGAGACGTGGTCCTCGTCGCCGGCGGAGGCGCCGCCGGAGGTGAGGATGGCGTCGGCCTCGGCGGCGCCGCGGTCGAGGGCGGCGGTCACCGCCTCGGCGCTGTCGGGCGCGTGGCCGAGATCGACCGGGATCATGTCCCAGCGGCGGAGGATGTCGAGGAGCATGGGCCGGTTGGCGTCGTAGGTCTGGTGCGGGGCGGCGGGCGTGCCGGGCGCGCGGAGTTCGTCGCCGGTGGAGAGGACCGCGACGCGCAGGCGGCGGCGGACGGCGAGCGCGCCGAGACCGGCGGCGGCGGCGAGCGCCAGGTCCTGCGGCGCGAGGCGGCGGCCCTCGGGGAGGATCTCGGCGCCTTCGCCCACGTCCTCGCCC
Source organism: uncultured Alphaproteobacteria bacterium (assembly GCA_963844375.1). Classification (GTDB taxonomy): domain Bacteria; phylum Pseudomonadota; class Alphaproteobacteria; order Rhodobacterales; family Rhodobacteraceae; genus Amaricoccus. The sequence goes on from CAWJOI010000028.1 coordinate 162,268, forward strand.
GCCGGGCGGGTGTTGGCGCGCGGCCTGGGCGTGCGCTCGAAGTGGATGGCGTCGGCATCGGGGGTGACGAGTTCCTCGATGAGCACGGTGTCGACGCCGGCCGGCAGCAGCGCCCCGGTCAGGATGCGGAGGGCGTGGCCGGGGGGGACGGCGCCGGTGTAGGGGGCGCCGGCGGCGGCGCGGCCGGGGAGGAGGGCGAGGGCGTGCGGGGCGGGGCCGAGGCTCGCGTGGGCGAAGCCGTAGCCGTCCACCGCCGCGTTCGCCGCCGGCGGGTTGGCGCGGGCGGCGTGGAGGGGCGCGGCGAGGATGCGGCCGCCGGCTTGCAGGAGCGGGACGGTCTCGACCTCGGGAACGGGTCGGGTGGCGGCGCGGAGGCGGTCGAGGGCGGTCTCGACGGGGACCCAGGCCACGCCCGGCGGGAGGCTGCTGCGGCTCACCGGAGGCCGACGCGCGCGAGGATGAAGTCGGCGATGCCGGGGACGTCGTCGAGGTGGAAGACCGGGACGGCGGCGCCGGGGAGCGGGGTGTCGGAGGCGATGGCTTCGACGGTCTCGTCGGCTTCGGCGATGAGGTCCTGGGCGGTGGCGGCGCGGCGGGCCTCGATCTTGGGGTGGCGGTCGCGCTTGTAGCCCTCGACGAGGACGAGATCGACGGGGTCGAGGCGGGCGAGGAGCGCGTCGAGGGGCGGCTCGGGGGCGTCGCGGAGCTCGGTCATCAGCGCCCAGCGGTGGCGCGAGGCGACGAGGACCTGGGCGGCGCCGGCGGTGCGGTGGCGGTGGCTGTCCTTGCCGGGCTGGTCGACGTCGAAGCCGTGATGGGCGTGCTTGACCGTCGAGACGGTCAGGCCGCGGGCGGTGAGGTCGGCGACGAGGCGCTCGACGAGCACGGTCTTGCCGGAGTTCTTCCAGCCGGTCACGCCATAGAGCCGCATCAGGCCATCGCCTCGGCGCCGGGCGAGATCGTCGGGGGTGTTGACGTTGAAGAAGGCCTGCGCGTCGGGGAAGAGCGCGTTGGCGCAGCCGTGCGGCCCGGTCCAGGCGACGACCTTGCGCACCCCGCCCGCGAGGGCGGCGCGCAGGTCGTCGCGGAGCGCCACCGGCCAGAGGCCGAAGGTCGGGTGGCGGTCGGGGCCGGCTTCGCCGGGGGTGACCGCCATCGCCAGGGGCGCGCCGGCGGCGCGGAGGCGGGCGACGAGGTCGAGGGGGAAGAAGGGGGTGTCGGCGGCGGCGGTGACGATGGCGTCCGCCCCCTGCCCCGCCGCCCAGTCCATGCCGGCGAGGACGC
>CAWJOI010000029.1:0-134780 GCA_963844375.1 uncultured Alphaproteobacteria bacterium
AATAGCGCATCTTCGATCGCAGGACGGGCCCGGACGCAAGTCCGGGCCTGTTCTGTTTGCGGGCTCAGGCGGGCAAGGCTGCCGGCGGCGTCCGGATGGCGACCAGCGCGATCGCCACGAGGATGAGCGCGGCGCCGGCCAGGCCGGTGGCCGGGAGACGCTCGCCGAGGACTGACGCGGCGACCGCCGCCCCGAACACGCTCTCGGCGCTGACGATGATCGCCGCGCGGCTCGCCGAGGTGAACCGCTGCGCCGCCGTCTGGATGCCGAAGGCGGCCGCGGTCGAGAAGACCCCGAGGAACAGGAGTTCCGGCAGCGCCTGCCGGACCGCTGCCTCGGTGATGCCGCCGGCGAGTGCTCCGGCCGGCAACAGCACGATCGCGGTGCCGGCGAACTGCGCGGCGGCGGTGGCGAAGGGGCGTCCATAGGTCAGTGCGTGCCGGCCGAGCTCGACCATCCACAGGGCATAGAGGATGGCGGACAGGAGCGCCGCCTGGTCGCCGGCGCCGATCGATCGAACGACACCCCCGGTCATCAGGAACGCGCCGCCGAGAGTCAGACCGGCGGCCGCGAGCACCGAGCCGCCCGGTCGCTCGCGGAGCATCATCCATGCCGCCAGCGGGGTGATGACCGTCGCCGTGTTGACGAGGAAGCTGGCATTGCTGACCGTTGTGCCGAGGTAGGCGACCTGCTGGACCAGGATGGCCGCGGCGAAAAGCCCGCCGACGCGCAGCAGGCTCGCGATCCATCCCGGACCGGGCGGACCGCCCCGCTCGGTGAGCATCAGCGGCGCAACCAGTGCCGCCCCGATCAGGCAGCGCAGCCCGACGACGCTGATCGGGTCGAGGTGCTCGAGCACGGTCTTCTGCGCGACGTTGCCGAACCCCCAGAGGGCCGCGGCGACGAAGAGCAGCAGGTGGGCGCGCGTCGTGGACATCGCGGATCGAGCCTCGCAACGTCAGGACGCGAGCAGAACCTCGCGATCGGCCGGAGACTCGTCTGGGATCGCGAGGGCGCGCCACCAGCCGAGGTAGTCGCCGACGAACCGGTCGATGAGCGCGTCGCCGACGTTCGGCATGACGATGGCATGCGCCTCCCCGCGGTGGCAGGCGAGCTGGTAGGTGCGCACCAGCGGCTCGGCCGGCTCGGGGAACACCACGGTGAGCGAGTGGGGGTTGTGCAGCACCGGCACGCCGGCCCCGCGCAGCGTCGCCGCCAAACCCTCGGCGCGATCGAGGCAGCCGCGGACGTCCGAGCGGTAGCCCGCGGCGCCGTGACCGAGGAGGCGGGCCCAGAGCGCCAGGACGGCGTGGCCGTTGCGCGAGCCCATCAGCGTCGTGTCGTTCGAGCGCAGATAGGCGATCGCCGAGGCGACGCGCTCGACGTGGCAGCGCCGGGCGACGAGCACGCCGCACGGCATCGGCGTGCCGATCATCTTGTGGCCGGACGTAGAGATACTGTCGATCGCGTGCCGGAAGCTCGGGCGGAGCGTGGCCGGGGCCTCGTCTACGAACGGCAGCACCATGGCGTTCAGAGCGCCGTCGACGTGCACGAAGCGCCGCCCGGGTCCGGCACCCGCCGCGTCGAGCCGGGCGAGGACGCCACCGATGTCGTCGTGCGCGCCACGGACTGTCGTGCCGCACGTCAGCGCCACGATGAGCGGCCCCCTCGCCCGGCCGGCCAGCGCAGCGAGAGCGTCGAGGTCGATGGCGCCGTCGGGCGTGCAGTCGACTTGGATGGCGTCGATCCGCAGGAGACGGGCAGACTTCGGGATCGAGTAGTGGGCCTCATGGCTGTAGAGGAGCTGTGCGGCCGGGAAGGCCTCGCGCGCCAAGTAGAGCGCCCAGAAGTTGCCCTCGGTGCCGCTGGCCCCGACCGAGCCCCAGAAGTCCCTGGGATCGTCGCACTCCCAGAGATCCATCAGCCAGGCGACCACTTCGCGCTCGAGGGCGCAGACCTCGGAGGCGTAGTGCGAGCCGGCGTAGGGATCGCCGAGGTTGTTGATCAGGTAGTCGCCGAGGCCGGCTGGCACCGGCGACGCGCCGACGAGGTTGTACGGATAGCCCAGATGGTTGGCATGCGCCGCGCGCAGGCGCGCTTGCGTCTCATGAAGGATCTTCTGCATCGGAGCCGCAAAGTCAGGGAGCCCGTCGTCCGCCGACATCGGGCTTGGAGCCGCTGCTGGCATTGGCGGCTCGGGGACGGACGCGGCGAACGGATGGGGAAGAGGTTTCTCTATGAACTCCTCCCTTTGGGCGTCGTAGACCGTCTCGGTCAAATAGCTTCGGTGGTCATTGATATGCCTCATCGGAGACATGACGGCCCCCTTTTGATGTCAGGATTTGAGATATGGGCGTATCAGGAGGAGAATCGCTTAGTACAATGACTCAACACTACTACGTTGCTGCATGTCGGGCAATGGCCCTACCGTTGCTCTGCCCTGGAACGACCTTCGGCCACCTTAAAACTCATGTCCTGAAACTAGCGGGAACAATTCCGAAAAACTGCAAAGACGTCCATGAGGTTGCGCACTCCCGGCGATGCAGCAGTAAATCATCGGTCGGCGGGTGTTCCAGGACCGGAGGCAGGACCGCGTTCACGTTACCGGCGCAGAGGGTACAGGTGTTCGACGTCGTTGCGGCTGGGCGCCGCTTTGCGGCGTCCTGGGCGATGCCGGAGGTTCACTAACACCAACAGCGTCAGGGAGTTTCACGCCGGGACGTGGGTCGCGCGACAGGGCGGGCTCGGGCTCAAACCTCGCGGATCAGCTTCTTCTCCAGCACCCGCAGCACCTGCGCCAGGTCGGAGCCGCGGCGGAGGATGTGGCCGTCCATGGCGATCACCGCGTACTGGCCCTGGCGGGCGGAGAGGCGCGGGCGCTTCTCGATGCGGTAGATCGGGTGCTCGGCGGAGTGGCGGAAGATCGAGAAGACCGCAGCGTCACGCAGCATGGATATGCCGTAGTCGCGCCACAGGCCCGCGGCGACGGCGCGGCCGTAGAGGCCCAGAATGACGGAAAGTTCGGTGCGGTGAAAGGCGACCGTGTCGGGACGGGTGGGGAACGGGGTGATCTCGGCGCCACCTATCATGCCGGCGAGAATGGCGGGACGCAGCCGGTTTGGCAAGGGCGGCGAGTGCCGTTGCCTAATACGCGCTCACCGGCTCAGTGCAGGTGGCCGTCCAGGTCGTAGCGCCCGCCCTCGCGCAGGGCGCCGAACATCTCGGCCACCTCGGGGTGGTCGACCGGATCGCCGGAGTCGTCGCGCACGAGGTTCTGTTCCGAGACATAGGCCACGTAGTACGAGGTCTCGTTCTCGGCCAGCAGGTGATAGAAGGGCTGGTCCTTGCGCGGGCGGCTTTCCTCGGGGATCGACTCCCACCACTCGTTGGTGTTGTTGAAGCTGGGATCGACATCGAAGATCACACCGCGGAAAGGATGCACGCGGTGCCGAACCACCTGACCGAGCGCAAACTTGGCCGATACGCGCAACATTCCCCGCAAGCCCAAAAAATCCGCCACCTGACGATGATATAGAGCCGTTGACATTCTGTCCACACCGCGGGAGAGGCATTTGGTGCAGTGCGGCAAAACTATCGCACCTCGGAGGATCGCGATGCGCCTGAGCCGATGCAGCTGATCCTCCAGGTTGCGCAGGTGGTCGCGCCGGTGTTCCTGCTGGCGGCCATCGGTTTTGCCTGGGTGCGGCGCGGATGGGCCTATGACGTGGAGTTCGTCACGCGGCTGGCGATGACGCTGTCGATTCCCTGCCTCATCTTCATGGCGTTGGTGCGTTCGGACGTGGACCCGCGCCTCCTGCGCGACACGGTGCTCGCGGCGCTGGTGGCCTACGGGGTGGTGGGGGCGGTCGCCTGGGCGCTGGTGCGCGGGCTCGGGTTCGACATGGCGACCTACTGGGCGCCGATCACCTTCGGCAACACCGGCAACCTCGGCCTGCCGATCGCGCTCTTCGCCTTCGGCCAGGCCGGCTTCGACTTCGCGGTGGTGATCTTCGCCGTCATGGCGATCTTCAGCTTCACCTTCGGGGTCTGGGTGGTTGCCGGCGGCGGCAATCCCCTGAACGCGGTCCGCGAACCGCTGGTCTGGGGGACCTTGCTCGGATCGGCCTTCCTGCTCCTCGGCTGGACGGTGCCGGTGTGGATCGGGAATTCGCTGGACCTGGTCGGGCAGATGGCGATCCCGCTGATGCTGATCACGCTCGGCGTCGCCATCGCGCGGCTGCAGCCACGCTCGCTCGGCCGGGCGTTCTGGCTCTGCCTCGCCAAGCTCGCGATCTGCACCGCGGTTCCGCTCGCCGTGGGGCTGGCCTTCGGCCTGCCGAAGCTGACGCTGGGGGTGCTGGTGCTGCAGGTGGCGACGCCGGTGGCGGTGACCTCCTACATGCTGGCGGCGAAGTACCGCGCCCGACCGGATGAGGTGGCGGGCCTGGTCGTGGTCTCGACGCTCCTCTCCGTCCCGGCCATTCCCCTGCTTTTGGCCTTTTTTGTCTGAGACTTCTGCTTGGCTTTTCGAGCGAAAGCTGGCACTATCCGACGACGACGTGCGGCAAGACACGCGAGCAGTTCGATATGAAGGCAGGTCAGGCACGCGGGCTCACGCTCGCAATTTTGGTCATGTGCGCGCTTCTCGGCGCGTGCTCCGGGGGCGAGAAGCCGCCGAGCACGGTTGCGGATGCGTGTCGGATGCAGACCGAGCGTCCGAAGTGGTTCAAGGCGATGAAGCGCACCGAGGACAAATGGGGCGTGCCGGTGTCGGTGCAGCTCGCGACCATCGCGCGCGAGTCGAGCTTCCGGCACGACGCGCAGCCGACCAAGCGCATCGGCAGCGGCATCTTCTCGCGCGAGGTCCCGCGCTCCAGCGCCTACGGCTATGCCCAGGCACTCGAGGGCACCTGGGACGACTACCGCGAGGACACCGGACGGCGCGGCGCCGACCGGGACGACTTCGAGGACGCCTCGGACTTCATCGGCTGGTACATGCACGGAGCCAACCGGGTCAACGGCGTGCCGCTGCACGACACCTACAACCAGTATCTCGCTTACCACGAGGGCAAGGCGGGCTACGCCCGTGGCACCTACCAGAAGAAAGCCTGGCTGCCGCCGGTCGCCCGCGACGTCGAGGCTTGGGCCACGCTCTACGAGCAGCAGCTGCAGAGCTGTCCGATCCGCTGATCGTTTGACAGTGGCGGTATCCGCAGCCTAATGTCCGCGTAGCGGAAACAGTTCAGGTTGTGGCTGTGGATCGTCTGACAGAGATGGAGGCCTTCGTGCGGGTGGTGGACCACGCGGGCTTCACCGACGCCGCGCGCAAGATGGGGCTGTCGAAGTCGGCGGTGTCCAAGCACGTCTCGGCGCTGGAGGCGCGGCTGGCGGTTCGCCTGCTGAACCGCACCACCCGCCGGGTCAGCCCCACCGAGGTCGGCCTCGCCTACTACGACCGCGCCCGCTCGGTGCTGGCCGAGGCGAGCGACGCCGACAGCATGGTGACGGCCATGCAGGCGTCGCCGAAGGGATCGCTGAAGGTGTCGGCGCCGGTCAGCTTCGGGGTAACGCAGGTGTCGGCGGCGGTGGCGCGCTTTCTCTGCGACTACACCGAGGTCGACGTGAACATGGTGCTCGACGACCGCTTCGTGGAGCTGATGGCGGAGGGGTTCGACGTGGCCATCCGCATCGGCAGCCTGTCGGACAGCTCGCTCAAGGCGCGCAAGCTCGCCGGCACGCGCAGCGTGATCGCGGCGTCGCCGGAGTATCTTGCCGCCGCGGGGACGCCGAAGAGCATCGACGACCTGAGCGAGCATCGGCTGCTGCATTACTCGCAGCTCTCGAGCGGAAACTTCTGGCGGCTGCGCGGCCCGACCGGCGAGGAGCGCCAGATCCGGGTCGGGGGGCGGCTCACGGTCAACAATGGCGAAGCGCTGATGCGCGCGGCCGAGGCGGGCCTCGGGATCGCGCAGATCCCGTCGTTCATGCTCGGGGATGCCATCGAGGCCGGGCGGCTCGTCGAGGTGCTGCCGAACCGGCCGCCCGAGATCCTCGGGATCTACGCCGTCTATCCCCAGGGGCGCTTTCCGCAGCCGAAGCTGAGGGCGTTCATCGACTTCATGGCCGAGCACTTCAAGGGGATGGGGCCCGACGACTGGCCCCGACAAGGCGCGTAGCGGCGGCGGTTCACGCCGCGGTCTCCTCCTCTACCGCCGGTCCCGCGACCAGAGCCGCCGCGTCGGCGTCGAGGGTGAAGCAGAGGCCGCCAGGCAGGAACGCGAGTTCGGCGCGGGCGGTCAGCTCGCCTGCCAGCGCCGTCTCGATCAGCCGGCTGCCGAAGCCCCGGCGCTCCGGTTCGCTGACCAAGGGGCCGCCGCTCTCGGTCCAGCTCAGGTGGAACCGCTCGGCCCCGCTCCCGGGGTCGGCGGCGAGGCGCCAGCGGATCGCCACGTGGCCGTCGGGCGCCGAGAGGGCGCCGTACTTCGCGGCGTTGGTGGAAAGCTCGTGCAGCGCCATGGACAAGGCCAGCGCCGCCTTGGCGGTGATCCTGACCGGCGGGCCGTCCAGGCTGAACCGGCCGGGCCGGTCGAGGCCGAAGGGGGCGAGCGCCGCCTCGATCGTCCGCTTGACCTCGGCGCTCTCCCAGTTGCGCGTCACCAGCAGGTCGTGCGCCGTGGCCATGGCCGAGAGGCGGCTGCCGAAGACCCGCAGGCTGTCGGCGGTGGCCTGGCCCTTGAACGTCTGGTTGGCGATGGCCTGCACCGCGGCGAGGATGTTCTTGATCCGGTGGTTCATCTCGCGCAGGAGCAGCGTCCGGTGCTCCTCTGCCGCGGCCCGCGCGGCGCGGACGCTCACGAGGCTGTCCATGTATGCGTCGATGGACCGGGCCAGCGCCGCGATCTCGGTGCCGTCGGCCGAGATGCGCGATCGCGCGGTCTCGTCTCCGGCGCGCCAGCTCGCGATCGTGGCCAGGATGCGCTGGATCGGCTGGCGGAACAGGCGGTCGGCGACCCACCAGGTGAGCGCCAGGGCAACCAGCGCCCCCGCCCCGGCCAGCGCCAGGCTGCGCCAAGTCTGGGCGTAGATCGGCGCGAACGCCACTTCGGTGGAGTAACCGGAACTGACGTAGAGGCCGATCCCGGTAGCGGACACCGGCTGGTAGCCGAGGATCCGATGGGTGCCGTCCTGGCTCAGGATCTCGCGGGTTCCCGGCTCCGCCGCGCTCACCAGCGGCAGGAAATCGTCCGGGATGCGGGTGCCCACGAACCGCTCCGGGTCGGGCTCGCGGGCGATCAGGGTGCCGTTTCGGTCGGCGACGGCCAATGCGCTGCCCTGCGCCAGGTTGCGCTCGCGAAGCCGCGCGCCGAGCCAGTCGAGGTCGATGCCGCTCATCACCACGCCGGAGTCGCCCTCGTGCGCGGTCGAGACGGCCACCGGCAGGTAGGAGGCCCCCTCAGGCGTGAAGGCGTACTCGCCTACGACGAACGAGGTGCTGTCGAGCGCGGGCCGGAACCAGGACTGACCGGCGGCGCCCTCCGGCCCGAAGCTGAAACCGGAGGCGCAGCGCACCGTGCCGTCGGGGTCGGCCACGACGAAGCCGCGAAGCTGGGGCAGGCGGGCGGCGACCTCGCCGAGATAGGCGTCGCAATTGGTTGTGCGGAAGCGGACGGAGGGCGCGAGCGCCACCGTCCGCAAAATGCCGTCGGCGCCGGTGATGATCCGCTCGATCTCGAGCGCGGCGAGGGCGCTGGTGCGCATCGCCTGGTCGCGGACGTCGCGCGCGCGTTCCTGATGGATTGCCAGTATGAAGTACAGGAGGCCGGCGACGGCCGGGATCACGGAAACCGCCACGATCGCCAGAAGTCGCTGCCTGAGCGTCAGGTGCCGCGCCAGTCCTTGCATTCGACCCTCGAGGCGATCCCGCGCGGTTCCACGCCTTGCGTGTGTGGATAACCGCGCCTGACCGCCGCCACAAGTGCGTCGTCAGCTGCGGGTGAGCGCGCGGGTGCCCCCCTGGCGGGAGAGGACGTGGACGGCCGCGACGTCATCGGCGCGGTTGATGCGGACGTCGATGTGGCCGGCGCCGAGGGCGAGCCGGCGCAGCGTGACGTCGTCGACGAAGCTGGGCAGCACCGGCTGGTCGAAGATCACATAGCCGTTCTCGGGATCGAAGCTGATCCCGAGGCAGGAGCGCAGCAGCGACAGCGTCGCCGTGGCCGACCAGGCCTGCGGTGAGCAGGCGACGGGATAGAAGGTCGGCCCGTGGCTCCTCAGGCGCGGGAAGCCGCAGAACAGCTCGGGCAGGCGCTTGAGGTCGATGTAGGTCGAGGCCTCGAACAGGCCGCGGAATACCTGCGCGGCCTCGGCGCGGTAGCCGTAGCGCGCGAAGCCCGCGGCGATCATCGCGTTGTCGTGCGGCCAGACCGAGCCGTTGTGATAGCTCATCGGGTTGTAGCGCGCCTCGGTGGTGGCGATGGTGCGGATGCCCCATCCGGAGAAGGACGAGGGCTGCATCAGGTCGGCGACCACGCGGGCGGCGCGGGAGGGGAGGGCGATGCCGGTAAAGAGTGCGTGGCCGGCGTTGGAGGCGCGGACGCGGCAGGGCCGCTTCTCGCCGTCCAGGGCGAGGACGTAGGTGCCGAGGGCCTCGTCCCAGAAGCTCTCGTCGAAGCGGGTCCGGAGCTCGGCGGCGCGGCGGGTCATTGCCGTCACTTCCGCGTCGCTGCGCTTGAGGCGACGGGCGATCGACGCGGCGGCGCGCCAGGCGCCGTAGGCGTAGGCCTGCACCTCGACCAGGGCCACCGGGCCGCGGGCCAGCGTGCCGTCGACGTGGAAGATCGAGTTGTGGCTGTCCTTCCAGCCCTGGTTGACCAGGCCGTCGGCGTTCCGGCGGCCGTACTCGATGAAGCCGTCGCCGTCGCGGTCGCCGTAGACCTCGAGCCAGTGGAGCGCGGCCTCGATGTTGGGCCAGAGATCGAGGACGGTGGAGAGGTCGCCGGTTCGGTCGAGGTAGGCGCCGGCGAGGATCACGAAGAGCGGCGTGGAGTTGACGCTGCCGTAGTAGCAGCCGAACGGCACTTCCTTGAGCTCGGCCATCTCGCCGAAGCGCATCTCGTGCAGGATCTTGCCGGGCTCCGCGTCGGCCAGTGCGTCGACGCTTGTCGCCTGGGTGGCGGCCAGCTTCCGGAGCACGCCGCGGGCGATCTGCGGGTCGAGCCAGAGCGTCTGCAGCGCGGTGATCAGCGCGTCGCGGCCGAAGTAGGTGCTGAACCAGGGGATGCCGGCGTAAGGGTAGGGGCCATGCTCGGTTTCGGTCACCAGCATGTAAAGGTCGGACACCGACCGGCGGACGGTCTCGTTGAAGACCTCGTTGGAGGACGAGACCGCCGCGGCGCGCGACGCCGAGTTGCGCAACGCCCGGCGCGCCTCGCGGAAGCCGGCGAAGAAGGCGCGGCGGGTCGGGCGGACGCCGTGGCCCGGGCCGCATCGGATCTCGATGAAGAAGGTCTTGCGGGTGACGGGCGCCATCTCGATGTCGAAGACCGCCTGCTCCGGGCCCAGCCGGGTGGGGGCCGGCTCGAACTGCAGCCGGGTCTCGCGGAGCCGGTCGTCGAGTCCGGTATAGGAGAGCGTGACGGCGTCGGCCTCGACTTTCGGCGGGTGGAGCTGGCCGCGGCGGGCGCGCTCGGTGCCGCGGACCTCGAAGATGTCTGAGAAGTCGGCGGCGAAGTCGATCTGCAGGCTGAGACTGCGGGGCTGGGTGTCGTAGTTGCTGATCGCCAGCCGCTCGAAGGCGCGCGAGTTCCAGAGGAACCGGGTGCGGCGGATATGGACGAGGTCCTGGGCGATCAGCGTCTCGCCTTTCGACCCCGCGATCTCGGGGTTGGTGAGGTCGCAGATCAGAACGGCGTTGTCGTCGCGGATGGTGGAGCTGAGCAGCAGTGGCCGGTGGCCGTCCACGGTCATGTAGAGGTGCGACAGGTGGCGGGTATCGCGGTGATAGATGCCCTCCGGGCTGCCGGGGCCGGCCAGGGCGTCGCCGTTGTGGTCGAAGACCGCGAAGGTGTCGGCGTGCTTCATCGTCCGCGGCCGCCGCTCCTGCAGCGAGGCGGTGACCGGCATGAAAAACTGCGCCAGCGCGCGCGGGGCGCTGTTCGGAGCGGCGGGAGTATCGGCCTTCATGCTTGTCTTCCGGTCAGGCGGTCAGCGGCAGTTCCCTGGACGGGCGGGCCGCATGGCCCTTGCCGCAAAGCGACTGATAGACCGCGACGTAGTCGTCCGCCACCCGCTCGATGGTAAAGCGGCGCTCGAAGGCCGCGCGCACCCGTGCCCGGTCGAGCCGTCTGGCGTGGTGGACGGCAATGACCGCCTCGTCGATCGAGGTCACGAGGAAGCCGGATTCGCCGTGGTCGATCACCTCGGGGGCGGAGCCGCGGGGGAACGCGATGACCGGCGTGCCGCATGCCATGGCCTCGATGATGACGAGGCCGAACGGTTCCGGCCAGTCGATCGGGAAGAGGAGTGCGGAGGCCTGGCCGAGGAAGCTCGCCTTGTCGCGGTCGCCGATTTCGCCCACGTACTCGACCAGAGGGTTGGCGCGGACCAGGGGCTCGATCACCTCCTGCCAGTAGGCGAGGTCGGCGTTGTCCACCTTGGCGGCGATCTTCAACGGGATGCCGGCACGGGTGGCGATCTCGATGGCGCGGTCGGGGCGCTTCTCCGGCGAGATGCGTCCGAGGAAGGCGAGATAACCGCCGTCCGCGCGCGGGCTGAAGGGATAGAGGTCGCGCGGCAGGCCGTGGTGGATGGTGCGGACCCAGCGCACCGGCGGCATCGGCGCGCGCTGGTCGTCGGAGATGGAGATGAGCGGCACGTCGGGGAAGGTGCGGTAGAAGGGCTGGAGGTCGGGCAGGTCCAGGCGGCCGTGCAGCGTGGTGACCGACGGGGTGCGGATGGTCCGCAGCATCGAGAACTGCATGAGATCGATGTGGAAATGCAGGATGTCGAACTCATCCGCCCGCTGGCGGACCTTCTCGAGCATCAGGAGATGGTGCGGCAGCGCGTCGAGGACCGCCGGGTTGAGGCGGAGCGCAGTGGGGGCGCACGGTTCGAGACGGGCGGCGGTGGCCGAGTTGCCGCTGGCGAAAAGGGTGACTTCGTGGCCCTGCGCCACGAGCTCCTCGGTCAGGTAGGAGACGATGCGTTCGGTTCCGCCGTAGAACCGCGGCGGCACGCTTTCGGCGAGAGGGGCGATCTGGGCGATCTTCATCGGTCGAATCCTCAAAGGCACTAGCAAACCTTCGAAGCCCCCCAAGGTTCCGCTGCCGACGGGTGGAACCATGCCGCGGCCCGGCACGTTTTCCGGTCAGACCAACCCAACGGAGGAATACATGCCCGATACCGCAATGTCCCACGACACCATCCGCGCCACGACCGTGAAGGGGACCGATGTCTACAACGCCGAGGGCGAGCATCTCGGCAGCATCGACGACATCGTCATCGGCAAGCGCGACGGCCATGCCGAGTACGCGATCATGTCCTTTGGCGGATTCCTCGGCATGGGCGAAAAGTTCCACCCGCTGCCGTGGGAGAGCCTGACCTACGACACCGACCGCGGTGGTTACGTGGTCAACGTCTCGCGCGAGCAGCTCGAGGGCGCGCCGAACTACGCCGCCGACGACGAGCCGGACTGGAGCGATCCCGACTACGGCCGCCGGGTCCGCGGCTACTACGGTTACCCAGTCGTTCTCTGAGTATCAGGTAACGGCAATGCCGGCCCTGCGTGGCCGGCATTGCTGCTGGACCTCCCGTCGCTGTTGCGCGCAAGCTGCCCCGGCAAAGACGGGAGGACGCTAGTTGACCAGCATCATCGGGCTGTCCGGCAGCCTCCGGCAGGGGTCTTTCAACAGCGCGCTCCTGCGCGCCGCGGTCGATCTGGCGCCGCCCGGCGCCGAACTGGTCGCGGCGTCGATCCGCGGCATCCCCCTCTACGACGCCGATATCGAGACCGCCGAGGGCATCCCACCGGCGGTGGCCTCCCTGAAGGAGGCGATCGTCGCGGCGGACGGGCTGTTGCTGGTCACGCCCGAGTACAACAACTCGATTCCCGGCGTCTTCAAGAACGCGATCGACTGGCTGTCACGCCCCAGCGCAGACATCGGCCGCGTCTTTGGCGGGCTGCCGGTCGGGATCATCGGCGTCTCCAACGGCCCCTACGGCACGACCCTGAGCCAGGCCGCCTGGCTGCCGGTGCTGCGCACGCTCGGGACCAACCCCTGGTTCGGCGCGCGCCTGCTGGTGCCGCGCGGCGGCAGCGTCTTCGACGCCGAGGGCGCGCTGGTCAGCGACGAAATCCGCGAGCGCCTGAGCAAATACCTCAAGGGTTTCGCCACGTTCGTCGCGCAGAACCGGGCCTAGCCCTGCGGCGCAACGCGGTAGTGATACCAGTCCGCCTCGGCCAGTCCGAGCCGACGATATAGCCCCAGCGCCGCGGCGTTCCCGCGTGTCACGGCCAGAGCCAGCGTCGCCGCCCCGTGGGTCCGCGCCCAGGCGGCGGCCCCGAGGGTCATTTGCGCGCCGAGCCCCTGGCGGCGCGCGGCGGGGGCGACCTCGAGCGCGTGCAGCATTGCGACCGGGCCGTGCATGGCAACGAACCCGCAACCCGCCGGCCGGTCGCCGAGGCGGCCGAGAATGTACGCGCGCGGCTCGGGCGCCCGCGCCATCACCGCGAGGCGCGACGCGCCCACCCCGCCCGCGGCCCAGATCTCGGTCATGCAGGCGAGCGGGGCAGGGCCGAAGATCGCGGCCTCGGTTCCGGCTGTAACGCCGAGCGCCGCAACAGGGGCGGCGAGGACCAACGTCGGGTCGAGGAGCGTGTAGCCCCGGGCGGCAAGCAGTGCGTCGAGCGCGTCCTCGCCGGGGCCGATGCGAAAGAGCGGCCGCTGGCCCCAGCCGAGCATCGCCGCCTCGGCCTCCGCCGGGTCTGCGAGCGGGCCGTCCAGCGTGGCGGCCGAGACGCGGCTCCCGCCGCCCGCCCCGCGCCGCAAGGTCCAGGAACCGAGGCGGACCGTCTCGGCGGCGGGCCAGGTGGCGGCGAGGGCGGCGCGGAGCGCCGCCGCTTCAGCCGGCATCGTCGGGATGGCCGGTTGCGGCGAACCCGCCGCCCACCACGCGGGCGGCGACCGCGGTGGGGTCCGGGCGTGGCGTGGCGGCCATCACTTCCGCGGCATAGCCGTCGGCGCTGTCCTGCGGGCGAAAGCCGATGTGGCCGGCGTGGGCGTTCGAGACGGCGCGGGCGGCGTTGTCGGAGGTGCCGTAGATCACCGAGAATCCGACGCGGGGCGCCGTCAGCGCCGCTGTCACCAGCCGCACGCAATCCTCGAACGAGAGCCAGGACCAGAGCATCCGCCGGTCGCGCGGCGTCTCGAAGCAGGAGCAGATGCGCAGCATCACGCTCTCCACCCCGAACTTGTCCCAGTAGAGGCTGGCGAGGTTCTCGGTGAAGGTCTTGGTCAGGCCGTAGAAGGTGTCGGGGCGCTGCATGACCCGCGTGTCGGGCACTTCCTCGACCGGATGGAAGCCGACCGCGTGGATCGAGCTGGCGTAGATCACGCGCCGGCAGCCGCCCAGGCGCGCGCCCTCGAAGACGTGGTAGGACGCGGGAAGGGTATCGGCGACGATCTCCTCGAAGGTCTGCTCGCGCGGGTGGCCGGCGAAATGCACGATGGCGTCGCAGTCGCGGGTCGCCGCCAGCGCCGCGGCCTTGTCGGAGAGGTCGCAGCGGACGATCTCCTCGTGCGGCCCGGCGTCGCCCATCTCGCGGATGTCGAGGAGCCGCAGCCGCCCGGCGAGGGGGGCGAGGCCGCGGCGCAGGTGGCTGCCGAGGCTGCCGGCGGCGCCGGTGATCAGGATCCGCTCGTAGTCGGGCATCGTCTTCACGCTCCTTGGGCCGCCCTGCGCATGGCGCTCAGCGTCTGGCGCGGCGTCAGGCTCTCGGTGTCGATGACGAGATCCAGCACCGCGCCCGTCGGGCTCGCCATCGCCCGGGCGAAGGCGGCGGGGAAGTCGGCGGTGCGGGTCACACGCTCGGCGTGGGTGCCGTAGGCGGCGGCGAGCGCCACGAAGTCCGGGTTCTCGATGTCGGTGAAGCTGACCCGCGCCGGGATAGGTCCGTTCCTGGTGCATCCGGATCGTGCCGTAGCTGCGGTTGTTGACGATGAGGATGATCGGCCAGGCGCGCGCCTGCATCGCCGCGCCAAGCTCCTGGCAGGTCATCTGGAAGTCGCCGTCACCGGCGAGGGCGACGACGGTGCGCTCCGGGTAGGCGACCTTGGCGGCGATGGCGGCGGGCACGCCATAGCCCATGGCGCCGGCCTGCGGCGCGAGGAGACGCTGGCCCGCGCTGAAGGCGAAGTGCTTGTTCGTCCATGTGGCGAAGTTGCCGGCGCCGTTGGTCAGGATGGCATCGTCGGGGAGCCTCTGCTGCAGGGTGCGCACCACCTCGCCCATGTCGAGCGCACCGGGCTGCGGTGGCGTGGCGAGGCTGGCGCGCCAGTCGGCGTGCGCGGCTTCCGTCCGCGCCGCCCAGCGCCCGGCGCCATCGAGGCGGAGTTCGGCCAGTGCCGGCATCAGCCGGTCGGGATGGGCATGGACCGGCAGGTCGGCGGTGTGGATCCGGTTCAGTTCGGCATCCGAGGCATGGGCGTGGATCAGTGTCGCGGCCATGCGGGGGATGTCGAACAGGCTGTAGCCTTCGGTCAGGATCTCGCCGAAGCGGAGGCCCACGACGAGGAGCACGTCGGCCCCGCGAAGGAGCGCGCGCACCGCGGGGGTCTTCGCGAGGCCCGCGTCGCCGGCGTAGCTCGGGCTCGCGTTGTCGAGGAGGTCCTGGTTGCGGAAGCCGACGATCACCGGCAGGCGGTTCGCCTCGGCGAAGGCGCGCAGACCGGCCCGGCCGGCATCGCCCCAGCCGCCGCCGCCCGCCAGCACCAGCGGCGCCTCGGCGCCCGCGAGGAGCCGGGTGATCTCGTCCAGGTCTTCCGGCGCCACGGCGGCCTTCGGTATCCTGACCGCCGGGCCGGCCAGCATGTCTGTCGCAGCACTCAGCATGTCCTCGGGAAGCGCCACGACGACAGGCCCCGGCCGGCCGCTCTGCGCGACCGCGAAGGCGCGGGCGACCAGCTCGGGCACCCGGTCGGGATGGTCGATCTCCACCGCCCATTTGGCCAGCGTGCCGAAGACGGCGCGGTAGTCGACCTCCTGGAACGCCTCGCGGTCGCGCATGCCCGTGCCGATCTGTCCGACGAAGAGGATCATCGGCGACGAGTCCTGCCGCGCGGTGTGGACGCCGATGGCGGCGTTCGTCGCGCCGGGGCCGCGCGTGACGAAGCAGATGCCCGGCCGCCCGGTCAGCTTGCCCCAGGCGGCCGCCATGAACGCCGCGCCGCCCTCCTGCCGGTTGGGGATCATGCGGATGCGGTCCGGCACGACGTCGTGCAGCGCGTCGAGCACCGCGAGGTAACTCTCCCCCGGCACGCCGAATGCGGTGGTGACCCCCTGCGCCAGCAGGCAGTCCACGAGCACGCGGGCTCCGGTCTTTGGCATCTGGCTCGGCCTCCCGCGGTTGAGACGATCACATTTACCGCGCCGACTGTAGGGGGCTTTTGCGGCTTTCTCCTGATGTGCAAGGTGACGTGCGCCGGCAGAATCACCTGCCGCGTCCCGAGCCTTCAGCGTGCGCCACCGGGAGGCGGATCGCGGCGGCGCTTTCGACACTGTCATCTCGGCTCAACCTGCAGGATAGGCACGTTTTCCGCGCTTCTCCCCCTGGGCATTGCTCGCTATGGTGGAAAATGTGTTAATGTGCTACCGTAGGACGAAAGCCTACCGCCGTATCGGGGATCAGTTTGCACCATGTCTCGGATGCGCACCGACGGACACAACCTCCACCTAGCCGACAGAAGGCGCCACCGAGCCACCCATGAGTGACATCGACGCAAGCCTGATCCTGTATCTCGGTCTGCTCGCAGGGTTTCTGCAGCTCGCCGGATACCTCATCTACCTTCGCAACGATGACATCGAGCCGAATCCCGTCACCTGGCTCATGTTCGCCTACGGCACGATGCTTCTCACCTTCCTCGAGTGGGACCGTGAGGCGACGCTGGCCGAGCTGCTGCTGCCGCTGGTCTGCAGCTGCATGGCCGTGGTCGTGGCGGCGCGCTGCTGGTGGCGTGCACGGCGGCGTGATCCTTCGCGGCTGTGGCCGCGCGAGTGGTGGCCGGACGACTGGCGCGACCGAATCGCCTTCCAGGCGGACCTCGTCCTGACCGGGCTCTATCTCGGGGCGTCGATCCTCGCCTCGAGCAACTGGATCGGTGCCGGGCAGCGGGAACTCGCGGTGACGGTTTTCCTCATCGCGGCGAACCTCACCGCCTTCACTGCCTTCTTCCCGCTGATCCGCAGCGTGCTGGAGAACCCGACGCAGGAGCGGGCGGCGCCCTGGATGGTCTGGGCAACGGCCTACACCCTGCTCGGCATCACCACTTTCGCGACCCAAGGGACGATCTGGTCCGAGCTTATGCTCTACCCTGCGCTGAACGCGGTCCTGCACGGCTCGGTCGCCATCCTGTCGCGGAGCGCGCGACGCGAGCAGCACGCGAGGACCAATGGCGCGGTTGCGGTTGCCAATGCCGCTCGGCGCGCGCGCGCAGGCCCGTGACACGGCGGATGACCAGGCAGCCCCCGGCCACGAGCACGACGTGCTCCGCCTGTCGCACCGCCTCGTCGCCCTGCACGCCGGCGGCCTCGTCACCCTGATCCTCGTCGTGCTCGGGACCGCGCTCTGGATCTCGCGCGAGCACAACGGGCTCGCGCTCAAGGCGTCGCAGCGCCTGATCCACAACGAGATCGAGGCCATGCGCAGTTCGACCTATACACTCGTGCGCGACTATTCGCTCTGGAACGAGGGCTTCGCCGCGGTCGTGGAGGATGACCGGGAATGGCTGTTCAGCAGCATCGGCAGCAGCGTCACAGATCTCGACACCTTCGATCTCGCAATTCTGGTCCCGGAGGGCACGACCAATTTCGGCTGGATCGCCGGCTCGCCGCCCGAGGGCGAGGTCGACCTGCTGCCGCCGGAGCTGCTCGACGCCATCCTCGCGCTCCTCCCGGCGAGCGACACCAACTCGCCCCGCACCCGGACGCTGATCGCGGAGTACCAGGGCGCGCCGTGGATCTTCGCGGTCGCGCGCATGCGGCTGGTGGAGGGGCTACCCCCGGGATACGACCGCGCGTCGCTGCCGGTGCAGATCCACGGAAAGCGCCTGACCGAGGAGGTGCCGAACCTGATGGGCCAGGATTTGCTCCAGACAGAGATTGTCCTGGCCGATACCGTCCCGCCGGGCAAGGCCAGCGTGCCACTCGTCGATTATGCCGGCCGTGACATCGCCCATGTCGTGTGGGATGCGCCGCGACCGGGGGCGAGCATCCTGCGAAAGGCCGCCATCCCGCTCGCCCTCGCGCTCGGCCTCGCGTCGACGGTCAGTGTAGTCAGCTCGGTCTACACCGTGCGCTCGGCCCGCCGTCTCGAACGCGCCCTGATCGCGGCGCGCGCGGCCGACCGGAGCCGGACCGAGTTCCTCTCCAACGTGAGCCACGAGCTGCGCACGCCGATGAACGGCGTGCTGGGGGCGACCCAGCTCCTCGAGACCACCGAGCTGGACGACGAGCAGCGCGAGCTCGTCGCTCTGCTCATGTCCTCGGCTACCGCGCAGATGTCGCTGATCTCCGACCTCATCGACGTGAGCCGAATCGACTCCGGCAACCGCAAGCTCGAGGACGTGCCGTTCGCGCCGGTCGCGGTGCTGAACGAGGTCACGGACATGATGAAGGTCACCGCCTCGCGGAAGGGCATAAGGCTCGACACCACCTGGCTCGGCCTCGACGGGCTGAGCGTTCGCGGCGACCCGCAGGCCTTCCGCCAGATCATGACCAACCTCGTCGGCAACGCCGTCAAGTTCACCGACCGGGGCGGGGTGGACGTGATGGCCGCCGCGATGCAGCGCCATGACCGTGCGCAGCTGACCATCCGGGTGATCGACACCGGTCCGGGCATCCCCGAGGAGGCGCTTCCGCGCGTCTTCGAGCGCTTCTACCAGGTGGACGGCTCGATGTCGCGCGTGACCGAGGGCACCGGGCTGGGCCTGGCGATCAGCCAGAAGCTCGCCCTTGCCATGGGGGCCGAGATCGACGTTTCGAGTGAGTTCGGCGAGGGCTCGTCTTTTTCCTTCACCGTCTGGCTCGACAAGGCCGAGGAAACAGCGGAGGTGAGCGATGCCGCTTGAGACCGAAATGGAATGCGATGGCGACTCGGCCCTTCGGGCCGGCAGCGTCATCCTGATCGTCGAGGACAATCACACCAACGCGCTCATCCTCCGCGCCATGCTGCGGAAGAACGGCTACGAGGCCGTCGTCGCCCGCGACGGGGCCGAAGGCGTGGAGATGGCCGACCGGCTCAGGCCGCCGCTAGTCCTCCTCGACCTGCATATGCCGCGTCTCGACGGTTTCGCCGCCGCCGCCGAGATCCTGCGACGGGCCGATGCCGATCCACCGGTGATCGTGGCGGTGACCGCGAACGTCGGCCCCGAGGTTCATGCGGCCTGCCTCGCCTCCGGGTTCACCGCGGTGCTGGCGAAGCCCGTGTTGCTCGGGACGCTGATCTCGACCGTCGGCCGGTTCATACCTGCGCCGCTGGAGCCGCCCAGCGCGGAGAACGTGATCGTTTCCGGGGCGAAGAGTCCGAGCAGGAAATGGTAGTGCTTCGGGCAGTACGACAGGTAGAGCGGGCGCAGCCAGTGATCGGGGTCCATCCCGCCGCGCAGGCAGCCGCGGTAGTCCTCGCGCAGTTCCTCGCCCGGCGCGATGTCGCGCAGGGCGACCAGGTGATCGTCCGGTAGCTTCGGCCAGTAGTCGAGGCCCACGTTGGCCGCGCCGGCATCGGCGTGGTTCATGAACCCCATGCCGTCGGTGTACCAGAGGAAGAGCCCCGAGGGCTCGTGCAGGTAGCCTGCGTAGAGCGCGCGCGCGATCGTGCGTGGCGCCATCCTGGCGAGGGACGTCGGCGTGCACACGTGCATCGCATCGTCGAACTGCCAGATCTTCGTTCCTGCGGGGATATACTCCCTAGCAAAGAGACCCTTGCCGTGAACACGGCTACTCCGAACCTCGACACCAACCTGCCAGACCAACGCGATGCTCCTCGAGTTGTATGAGCTACTGATTGCCTCGGCCTAGGCAACGCTCGGGGGAAGATCTTGTGCCTTTTGGGTGGCCGACCCCAACCGACAGGCCACGCTTACCATAACGTGTATGCTATGCATAGCATTTCGCGTTTAGCGTGCATTCGGGAGTTTGGAAGTGTCGAACTAGTGGCGCAATTGGCTCACCCGAGCGCAATCCTTTCGGACAACTGTCCGCTCGCTGTGCCCGACTGGTCGGTTTCTAGGCCGGTTCAGCGCGCCCGGACGGTGTTCTCCACGGTCCGGATGAAGACGTCGTTGTCGGCGCACAGAGCTGCATCACCGAGCGCGGCGGGGCGATGTCGGTGAAGAAGCCATCGAGGTCGGCGAGGCTCGCGATGCGCACCGGCGCCACCATCTTGAACTTGGTGTGGTCGGCGACGAGGTAGCTCTTGCGCGCGTTCTTGATGATCGCCTGCGCCACCCGCACCTCGCGGAAATCGTAGTCGAGCAGCGACCCGTCGGGGTCCACCGCGGCCGAGCCGATGATGGCATAGTCGACCTTGAACTGGCCGATGAACTCGGCCGTCACGTCGCCCACCAGCGCCCCGTCCGCACGGCGCAGGATGCCGCCGGCAACGATCACCTCGGAGTTGGGCGAGGTGGCGAGGATGTTGGCCACGTTGAGATTGTTGGTGATTACCATGAGGTTGCGGTGCTTGAGCAGCGCTCGCGCCACCGCCTCTGTCGTGGTGCCGATGTTCATGAAGATCGAAACGCCGTCGGGGATCTGCTGCGCCACCATGCGGGCGATGGCGTCCTTCTCCTGGCTGGCCAGGCTGCGGCGGTCCTCGTAGCCGAGCGCGATCACCCCCGACGGGATCATGGCGCCGCCATGGACACGGGTCAGCTGCCCCACGTCGCAAAGCTCGCCCAGGTCGCGGCGGATGGTCTGGGCGGTGACGTTGAAGTGCGTCGCCAGCCCCTCGACCGTCACCTTGCCCGCCTCGCGCGCGATGGTCAGGATCTCGGAGTGGCGGAAGTTCTGGGCCATCAGGTCTCTGAGGAAAGGGAACGATCCCCCTCATATGCCCGCCGTCCGGACCGCGCAACATCATTGCGCCAGCTCCACCACTACCCGCCTCCGGCTCGCAGCCTTCAGGCCGCCGGGGGAAAGTGCTCGATGTGGCTGTCGGCGGTGCGCCCGTAGTAGACCACGCGGCGCCCGGGCAGAGATACGCAGAAGCCGACGCATCCGGCGCCGGCGATCTCGGCGCGGAAGGCGGGGAACGGCGTGTTCTCGCGCTGGCTGCGGGCCACGGCGGCCGCGACCCCCTCGGCGGAGAAGTCGGCGGCGGGCCGGTCCGGCCGGGGAAAACGCACGACTTCCGTCTCGTCGCCGGACGTGTAGTAGGTCGATGTTCCAGTCACCAGATCGACGCTGTTGCGTTCGATCCCGGCGGCGGCAAGCTGCGCCACCACCTCGGGGAAGGTGATGCGATGCTCTTCCGAGGCGCGGCTCGTCGCGATGACGACGTGGCGGGTCGTTTCGTCCATAATCGGCTTTCTCCTTGTGCTGCTGCCGTCACTCGACGGGCCTGCGGGTTTCGCCATGGCGCGCGAGGATGTCGCGCAACAGGTCCTCGATGCGCCCGCGCTCCTCTGGCCCCAGGTGCCCAAAGAAGGCGGCGTCGTTTGCGTCGGCCACCGCCGCCAGCTCAGGGACCAGCGCGCTGCCGGCGGAAGTCAGCGACGCCGCGCGAAAGCGGCGGTCATGCCCGGTCTCCAGAGCGCGCTCGGTCAGCCCGCGGAGCTCCAGCCGGTCGAGGATCTTGGTCATCGCGCCCCTGGTCATCCCTATCTCGGCAGCGAGCTGGCTCGGTGGCGCCGGCGCGTCGAAGAGGAGACGAAGCACGACCCACTCCGGCACCGAGATCCCACGCTCGGCGAGGCTTCTCCCGAAGGCGCCCGATACGAGGTTCGAGACCGCGCGCATCCAATAGCCGACATGATCCTCCAGGCGGGCGGGCAACGTTGCCTCCGATTCGGTTTCCGCGGAAACTGATGCCTCAGGATGGTTTCCGCGTCAACCATCTTCGCGCCCCGCTTGACAGGACGCACCGCTCGGGCCCCTTTTTCTGCGAAGCCCGCCGGAACGTGCGGGCCGGGGAGGATGCGATGAGCCACGTGCTAGCGATTGACCAGGGCACCACCTCGAGCCGGGCCATCGTCTTCGACGAGCGGATGGCGATCGTCGCCGCGGCCCAGGAGGAGTTCCCGCAGCACTTCCCGCAGTCGGGCTGGGTCGAACACGATGCCGGCGACATCTGGAGCTCGACCGCCGCCGTCTGCCGCGCCGCCATCGAGCGGGCCGGCCTCGCGCCGGGGGCGATCGCCGCGGTCGGCATCACCAACCAGCGCGAGACGACCCTCGTCTGGGACCGCGAGACCGGCCAGCCGCTCGGACGCGCCATCGTGTGGCAGGACCGGCGGACGAGCGAGATTCTGCGCCGCGCTCAAGCGTGCGGGCCACGAGGCGATGGTCACCGAGAGGACCGGGCTTCTCCTCGACCCCTACTTCTCCGGCACCAAGCTCAAGTGGCTGCTCGATACGCACGAGGGTGCGCGGGCGAAGGCGCGCGACGGGCGGCTCCTCTTCGGCACGGTCGACACCTGGCTGATCTGGAAGCTGACCGGCGGGGCGGTGCACGCGACCGACGCCACCAACGCCGCCCGGACGCTGCTCTACAACATCCGCGAGGGGCGCTGGGATCCGGAAATCTGCGCGCTCCTCGACGTGCCCATGGCGATGCTGCCGGAGGTGCGCGACTCGTCGGCGGACTTCGGGATCGCCCGCGCCGACCTCTTCGGCGGTCCGGTGCCGATCATGGGCGTCGCCGGCGACCAGCAGGCGGCGACGGTAGGGCAGGCCTGTTTCGCGCCGGGGATGCTCAAGGCCACCTACGGCACAGGCTGCTTTGCCGTGCTCAACACCGGTGAGAAGCCGGTCACGAGCCGGAACCGGCTCCTTACCACCATCGCCTACCAGCTCGACGGCAAGCCCACCTATGCGCTGGAGGGCTCGATCTTCATCGCCGGCGCGGTGGTGCAGTGGCTGCGCGACGGACTGAAGATCATCCGGCACGCCTCCGAGTCGCAGGCGCTGGCCGAGGCCGCCGACCCAGGGCAGCGGCTCTACCTGGTGCCGGCCTTCACCGGCCTTGGCGCGCCCTACTGGGATCCCGACTGCCGCGGCGCCATCTTCGGCCTCACCCGCAACTCCGGCCCGGCGGAATTCGCCCGCGCCGCGCTGGAGAGCGTCGCCTACCAGACGCGCGACCTGGTCGAGGCCATGCGCGCCGACTGGCCGGACGCCGGCGACACCGTGCTGCGCGTGGACGGCGGGATGACCGCCAACGACTGGGTGCTGCAGGGACTGGCCGATACGCTGGGTGCCCCTGTCGACCGGCCGAAGGTGCTGGAGACCACGGCGCTGGGCGCGGCGTGGCTTGCGGGAATGCGCGCGGGGCTGTATCCGGGACCGGCCGAATTTGCGCGCACCTGGGCGCTCGACCGCCGCTTCCAGCCGGCGATGGACCAGGGGATCCGCGAGGAACGGTACGCGGGCTGGCGCGACGCGGTGCGCCGGACGCTGAGCAGGCAGGCCTGAAGGGGGACGGCATGGCGGTCAAGGTTGCAATCAACGGCTTCGGCCGCATCGGGCGAAACGTGCTGCGCGCCATCATCGAGTTGGGGCGCACCGACATCGTGGTTATCGCGCTGAACGATCTCGGCCCCGTCGAGACGAACGCGCATCTGATGCGATACGATTCGGTTCACGGGCGCTTTCCGGGAACCGTAACCGTCTCGGGCGACAGCATCGACGTCGGCCAGGGGCCGATCAGGGTGACCGCCGAGCGCGACCCCAAGGCGCTGCCCTGGGCTGACGTGGACATTGCGCTGGAATGCACCGGCATCTTCACCGACAAGGCCAAGGCGATCCTGCACCTGGAGAACGGATCCAAGCGTGTGCTGGTGTCGGCCCCGTCGGGCGGCGCCGACAAGACCATCGTCTACGGCGTCAACGACAAGGCGCTGACCAAGGATGACCTCGTGGTCTCCAACGCCTCCTGCACGACCAACTGCCTCGCGCCCGTGGCATATGTGCTGAACAAGGCGATCGGGATCGACAAGGGCTTCATGACCACGATCCACAGCTATACCGGCGACCAGCCGACGCTCGACACCATGCACAAGGATCTCTACCGCGCCCGCGCAGCGGCGCTGTCGATGATCCCGACCACCACAGGCGCCGCCAAGGCCGTCGGCCTGGTGCTGCCCGAGCTCAATGGCAAGCTCGACGGCGTCTCGATCCGCGTGCCGACACCCAACGTCTCGGTGGTGGACTTCAAGTTCCTCGCCAACAAGTCGACCTCGGTCGAGGAAATCAACGGCGCGATCAAGGCGGCGGCCGAGGGCGAGCTCAAGGGCATCCTCGGGTACACCACCGAGAAGCTCGTCTCTTCGGATTTCAACCACGACCCGCACTCCTCGATCTTCCACATGGACCAGACCAAGGTTATGGACGGCACCTTCGTGCGCGTCATGTCCTGGTACGACAACGAGTGGGGCTTCTCCTGCCGCATGGCCGATACCGCCGTCGCCATGGGCAAGCTTATCTGACGCGCCTGCGCCCGCCGGAAGGCGGGCGCCTCCTACTACCGGAGGGGTCTACGACCGGCGCGCTCCGCGGGGCTTGACGGCCCGACCGTCGGCGCGCTCGTCATAACGTGCCATCAGGATGTAGAGGCAGTAGGACACGCACGCCCGCACCGGACGCCAGAGTCGAACGATCCCGCTCCGCAGCAAACGCTTGACCCTGCCATCACGACTGCGGCGCTCACCTGGGCCGATCATGGGCAGACCCTTCTGCTTTATCCCGAAGGCGCGCCATACGGGAAAAAGGCGGCTGGACTTGCCAGCCGCCAAGTTGGTCAGGGAGGAAGCAAACCGGACGCAACGGCTTGCGGCGGAGCCCGGAGCCGCTGTCAGCGGCACTGGGCAATGGTGTGGTCGCCGACCCGGGCGAGCAGCGTATCGAGAGGGGTCATCACCGGCCCGAAGCCCGGACGGCAGTGGTCGGCGTAGAACTGCGGCATCGGATAGCGACCGCTCGCCATCGGATCGGACATGCGCTCGACGCTTTCCTCGATCATCTCCCTGGCCGGCAGGCGGATGATCAGGTGGTCGAGGGTACTCTGGACGAACTCCACGGATTTGATCCGCTCGGGGATCACCGCGACGCCAGCCAGCTGCGCCTTGAGCGCGCCGAGGTCCTTCGGCCGGCTGGCCGGATCCGCCGCCCAGTCGGCGACGAGCCGCCCGATTTCGATGTAGTCCTCCACCTCGATCCGCGGGATCGGCTGGTGGGCGACGGTCTGGATGTCGAGCATGGTGCCACCTCCGGAGAAAGGCATTCGCATCGCCGGCCCCCCATGGGCTTCCCCGCGAGCGCCGGGGTCGAGGTCCTCAATACAACCCTGTTCCGAGGCATTCTGTGATCCAGTTCACACTGGCCCGCGTGAGCCGCGCGCAGGAACCACAGGCAACGGCGGCGTTGCGTAATCCTTTCCGGACCGTCATAGAGGGGCCGCTCTAAGCTGCCCGGAGGCAAGAATGGGGATACGACAGCTCGCACATGAGCTGCAGCTTTCGATCGGCACCGTAAGCCGAGCGCTGAACGATCGGCCGGACGTCAACGACGAAACGCGCGCACGGGTAAAGGCGGCGGCGGTGCGGTCGGGCTATGTGCCGAACCAGTCGGGCCGCAGCCTGCGCAGCGGCCGCACCGGCATTGTCGCGGCGGTGATCCCCACCCGCACCTTCGCCTCCACCACCGACTCGGGCCTCTTCGACATCCTCGAAGGCGCCCGCCGGACGCTCCGGCGGCATTCGCTTGATCTCATCGTGCTCTTCCGTGGGCCCGACGAGGACCCGCTCGAGAACCTGCAGCGCACGGTGCAGCGGCGGATCGCAGACGCGGTGATCATCAGCCAGACCACCGCAAACGATCCACGGCTCACCTATCTCAAGGCCTGCGGGCTCGACTACGTTGCCTTCGGCCGCTCGAACGGCATCGACGACTTTCCCTTCGTCGACTTCGACTTCGAATCGATGGCGCGCGAGGCGGTCCGGTTATTCATCCGAGAGGGGCACCGGCGGCTCGCCATTGCGGTGAGCGATCCCGCGCTGAACTACGAGGCGACGACCGCCCGGGAATTCTGCGCCGAGGCCGAGCGGCAAGGGCTCGCCTCGGATGCGGTCGAGGTCTTGCCGACCCGCGGCGCGCGACTGACGGCCGGCGCGCTTGCCCGCTTTGCCGGCGGACAGGCCGCGCCCACCGCGATCCTCGCCACCCACGAGTGCATCGCGGCGGCGCTCTACACCGACCTCGGGGGTCTCGGCCTCGAGATCGGCACCGATGTGTCGGTGGTCTGCACCTTTCCGGCAGTCGACACCCGCGCGCTGGTGCCGGCGCTCTCGCACTTCAGCGCCGACCTCGACGGCGTCGGGATCGCGCTGGCGGAGACGCTGATCGGGCTCCTCCCGGACGTGCCGGCAGACCTGCGCCGGCCGCGCACGCAGCTGATTCCACTCACATTCGCGCCGCACGCCAGCCATGGGCGCGCGGCGCACCGCGTCACGGCGTGACCCAGGCCCCGTTCTTGGCCGAGGACTTCACGCAGGCCTCCACGAAGGCAACGCCCGCGACGCCATCCTCGAGGGTGGGGTAGATCACTTCCTTCGGCACCGGCTTGTGCTCGCGGCGGGCGCGGATGGCGCGGGCCGCCTCGGCGTAGATGTTGGCGAAGCCCTCGAGATAGCCCTCGGGATGCCCGCCCGGCGTGCGGCTTACCCGAGCGGCGTTGGCGTCGGCGCCGGCGCCGCCGCGGGTGAGGAGCTGCTTCGGCTGGCCGAGCGGCGTGAACCAGAGCTTGTTCGGCTCCTCCTGCTCCCATTCGAGCCCGCCCTTCTCGCCGTAGACCCTGCAGCCGGAGCGCGTTCTCGTTGCCGGTGGCGACCTGGCTGCACCAGAGCATGCCGCGTGCCCCGC
Source organism: uncultured Alphaproteobacteria bacterium (assembly GCA_963844375.1). Lineage (GTDB taxonomy): Bacteria > Pseudomonadota > Alphaproteobacteria > Rhodobacterales > Rhodobacteraceae > Amaricoccus. The sequence continues at coordinate 26,350 of CAWJOI010000029.1, forward strand.
CCTCGTATCGCAGGAGCACGTTTGCGTTGTCGTCGAGCCGCCGGCCGGGAACGAAGTGCTGTAGGTCCGCGGCCAGTGACTCGAGCCTGAGACCGGTGACGAAGCCAGCAATGTTGAAGGCGTGGGTGCCGATGTCGCCCGTGGCGCCGCCGGCGCCGGACTGCGCCGGGTCGGTTCGCCAGCCGGCCTGCTTCGAGCCCGACTGCTCCACCGGGGTCGCCAGCCAATCCTGGGCGTACTCGACCTGAACCACGCGGATCTTGCCGAGCTTGCCGTCCGCAACCATCGCCTGCGCCTGCCGGATCATCGGGTAGGCGGTGTAGTTGTGCGTCAGGATGAAGAGCGTGCCCGAATCCGCGGCCGCCTTCTGCAGCCGCTTGGCTTCGGTCAGAGTCGCCGTCAGCGGCTTGTCGCAGATGACGTGGATGCCGCGCTTCAGGAACTCGCGCGCCACCGGCGCGTGCATATGATTGGGGGTGACGATCGCCACCGCCTCGATGCCGTTCTTCCGCCGTGCCTCGCGCTTGGCCATGGTGGCGTAGTCGTCGTAGGTGCGGTCCTCGGCCAGCCCGAGCATCGCGCCCGAGGCCTGCGCCTTCTCCGGCGTCGAGCTCAGCGCACCCGCCACCAGTTCGTAGTCGTCGTCGATCCGCGCGGCGATCCGGTGCACCGCGCCGATGAAGGCGTCCTTGCCGCCGCCGACCATGCCCAGCCGGATGCGGGCGGGTTTCGTGTCGCTCATGTCGTTCTCTCCCTTCGCTCGTTCAGCTCGCCCAGCCGTCGCGGATGACCCGCGCGCCGGCCTTCACCACCTGGTCCTCGCTCTCGAACAGCGGCCGCCAGATCTTCGTCGCCGCCGCGAGGTCCGGCAGCGCCTGCCCGAAGGCCTCGACGGTGAACCAGCCGTCGTAGCCGGCGTCCCGGGCCGCCCGGATCGCGGCCGCGTGGTCGATGTGGCCCGGTGCCCGGCGCGCCGCGGTGGTTCTCGGAGATGTGGATGTGCCTGATCGCGGCGAACGTCGCCGGTCAGCGACCCGACCGGGTCGCGCTCCTCGATGTTGGAATGGAAGGTGTCGTAGAGGTAGCCGAAATTCGGCCGCGCCCACCTTCGCCACGTGCTCGGCCGCCTGGGCGTCGCTGGTCAGCACGTAGCACTCGAACCGGTTCAGCATCTCGATCGCCAGGGTCAGCTCCGGCGCCTTGTCGGCCATGGCCCGGTGCGCCTCGACCAGCCGCCCGAGCTCGTCCTCGGTCGGCCCGCGGCCGGTGAAGACGCCGAGCGCCTGGTGGAACGGGCCCGCAAAGCACCTCCGCCCCGAGCGCGTCGGCGCATTCGAGCAGCCAGTCGAGATGCGCCGCGCCGGCGCGCCGCGCCGCGGGGTCGTCCGAGATCGAGGCTGTAGGCCTCGCCGGGCATCAGCCCGACCGCGGTCGCCAGCAGCCCCTCGTCGGCGAGCTTGCCGCCGCAGCCAGGCGTAGTGCGCCGGGTCGCCCCCGAAGGTCGGGACCTCGACGCCGTCATAGCCCGCCGCCTTGATGTCGGCGAACAGGTGGCGAGGTGCTGCTCGGTGACATGCGTCGACCAGAGCAGCATGCAGAATCCGGCCTTCATGCGCTTCAGCCGAGCCCGAGGATGCGGCGGTTCGCCGCCGCGTCGGTGCCGCCGGCGGCGAAGTCGTCGAAGGCCTTCTCCGTCACGCGGATGATGTGGTGCTTCACGAACTCCGCCCCCTCGCGGGCGCCGTCCTCGGGATGCTTCAGCGCGCATTCCCACTCCACCACCGCCCAGCCGTCGAAGTCGTGGGCGGAGAGCTTGGAGAAGACGGCGCCGAAGTCCACCTGCCCGTCGCCGGTGGAGCGGAAGCGGCCCGCCCGCTCGACCCAGCCGGAGTAGCCGGAATAGACCCCCTGCCGGCCGGTCGGATTGAACTCCGCGTCCTTGACGTGGAACATCTTGATCCGCTCGTGGTAGATGTCGATGTGGTCGAGATAGTCGAGGCACTGCAGCACGAAGTGCGACGGGTCGTAGATCATGTTGCAGCGCGCGTGCCCGTCGACCTGGTCGAGGAACCGCTCGAAGGTCGTCCCGTCGAACAGGTCCTCGCCGGGATGGATCTCGTAGCAGACGTCGACCCCGTTCGCCTCGGCGAAGTCGAGGATCGGCCGCCAGCGCCGCGCCAGCTCCTCGAAGGCGGTCTCGATCAGCCCCGCCGGCCGCTGCGGCCAGGGATAGGCGTAGGGCCAGGCCAGGGCGCCCGAGAAGGTCACCATGGCGTTCAGGCCCATGCGCCGCGAGGCCTGCAGCCCCATGCGCACCTGCTCGACCGCCCACTCCTGCCGCGCCTTGGGGTTGCCGCGCACCTCCGGCGCCGCGAAGCCGTCGAACATCTCGTCATAGGCCGGGTGCACCGCCACGAGCTGCCCCTGCAGGTGCGTCGAGAGCTCGGTCACCTCGACGCCGTTCGCCTTGGCGACGCCCTTGATCTCGTCGCAGTAGTCCTGCGAGGACGCCGCCTTGGTGAGGTCGAAGAGCTGCCCGGCCCACGTGGGAATCTGTACGCCGATATAGCCGCAGTCGGATGCCCACCGGGTGATGCCGTCCCAGGTGTCGAACGGCGCCGTGTCCCCGGCGAACTGTCCCAGGAACAGCGCCGGGCCTTTGATGGTTTTCATGAATCGTCCCTCCCTGTGACGTTTGCCCTCGTTCTCGGTCAGGGAGACGCCGGGCGCAAGCCCGGGCGCGCGCCGGCGCGTATCGCGATGCCCCACGCACGACACTGGTGACGGGAGGCCCGCGGTCCGCTATACTGGCAAAAAAGGCAAGATAACGAGGGCAGTAACCATGCGATCTCTCCTGATCGTCCTTCTATCGTGCCTGCTGCTTTCGTGCGGCGGGCAGCGGGCCTACGAACCGGCGGCCGGCCGCGCCCGCATCGACGCGCCCCGCTTCGGCGACCATGACCCGCACGACTGGCAGGGCATCCACCCCTGGCAGTACCCGGTGCACGGCATCGACGTCTCCAAGTACCAGGGCGACATCGACTGGCACACGGTGCGCGCGTCGGGCATCGACTTCGCCTTCATCAAGGCGACCGAGGGCGGCGACCACACCGATGACCGCTTCTTCGACAACTGGCAGGCCGCCCGCGCCGCCGGGGTGCCACGCGGCGCCTATCACTACTACTACTTCTGTCGTCCTGCGGCCGAACAGGCGGCCTGGTTCATCAACCACGTTCCACGTGAATCCGGCGCGCTGCCGCCGGTGCTCGACCTCGAGTGGACCCACAAGTCGAAGACCTGCCGCTACTTTCCCGACCCTGCCACGGTCCGCCGCGAGGCGCTCCTCTTCCTCCAGGCGCTCACCGCCTACTACGGCAAGCGGCCGATCATCTACACCACCGTCGACTTCTACCACGACAACGAACTCGGTCGGCTGCACGGCTTCAATTTCTGGTTGCGCTCGGTGGCCGCGCACCCGTCGGACATCTACCCGAACCAGCGCTGGGCCTTCTGGCAGTATACCGGCACCGGCATCGTCGAAGGCATCGACGGCCCCACCGACATCAATGTCTTCGGCGGAACACGCGCACAGTGGGCGTCGTGGGCGAAGGGCGGTTGAAGCCGCGCCGTTCGCCTTCGCTCAGTGCGTCAGCTTGATCGAAAGTTCGGTAAGCGCGCGCTTGTCGCGTGCGCTCAGCCGCTCGATCCCGAGGGTCGCAAGGTGGAGCCGGGACAGCCAGCTTTCGAGCTCCTCGATTTCCTCGTCGGTATAGTCGCGGTCCGCCCGCGCGAAGGCAGCGATCGTCCGCGACTCGCTGAGGACCATCGCGACTGCCGCGCCGTTCATCAATCCGATGGTCCTTGGCCTGCTCGAACACGGCGGCATCGTCGATTGACGCCAGGTCACTCCAGCGCAGCCGCCCGACATTCTGCAGCCCCCAGCGCACAACCGGGTCGTGCATCACGAGGCCAGCCTGCGAATAGTGGTCCATCCAGGGCTTCGCGTAGGTCTGGAAAAGGTAGGTGGGCCGCGTGAACCGGACGTGCAGCGCGATGGCGAAGCCGGAAGGGCTTCTTTGGTCGAGGCTGTGGAGCAACGCGGCAATGCTCTCTTTCTTGTTCATCACGTGGCTTCCGCACGACGGTTGCGCGAATCACGACAACCGAAATAACCTAGCGCGAGAGCAGACGGTATGTGTTAGGTGACGTGCATGGAAGACTGTTTGAACGGTGAGTCGAGCGTCATCCCGATATGAATCGGCTGATCTGATTCGGAAAAGTTCAGCAGGCTCGCGCCGGCGGGGTTCTACATCGCAGTCCGAGTTGGATTTGCGTTCCCGATGGTTGAGCAAATCGTCTGCCCGCTGGCTGGGTGCGCGAGTACGGCGCCAGCGGGTTTATCGTGCACGACCCCGCCATGACCTGGGTGTACAAGAATATCGGTGTGGCACGCTGCAGCGGCCTCGGCGTGGAGGATGCGCAGGGTGTGCTTGAACTGGCCAAGAATTATGGCTTGAATTTTGGTGCCGTCTCGAGTTGGCTTGACGACAAGAGCGCTGGTCAGCGTACCTTCGGGTTCTTTTTCCGCTCGGACCGCGAGTATAACGATGCTGAACTTGCGGTTCTTCATGCGTCTGCTGCTTAGCGCCCATCAGGCCTATTCGCGACCTTCGAAGCTAACGGCCGCTGAAATTGAAACGTTGAGCCTAGTCAAGAATGGTCTTTTGATGAAGGAGATCGCCTCGCATCTTGGCATTTCGGAAAGTGCGATTAAACAAAGGCTGAAGAATGCCCGCCTGAAATTGAATGCAAAGACTGGGCTACAGGCGGCTGCAACCGCGACGATGCTTGGAGTGATCTAGTAAGACGGACACTCACTGCGGTAGGTAGAACCTCTCTCCACTCAGCTATCGTATAACGACTATTAACAAGCAGCCGGTCGCCGTCATAGGCTCCGCTCTCCACCTAGGAGAGTGAGACATGCATACCATTACGTTTGATTTCCTTGGCCAGTACCGGCACGGGTCCGCGTTCCACGAGTATCTTCGACTGAGGAAATCGTTCTTCGTTGATGAACTAGGATGGGACATTCCGCACAACGACGACGTCGAGATGGACCAATACGACAATCCCTGTGCCCACTACTCTGTGGTCATGCGGAACGGAATGGTCGTCGGCGGAGCAAGAATCATGCCGACGACCGCGACATGGGGCCGCCATACCTACATGCTCCGAGACGCGCTGCATGGCGGCATCGATGCGATACCACCCGGCGCGTTGCCGTCCGACATTGCCTCAAAAGAGGTCTGGGAGTGTACGCGGCTCGTCATCTCCGACTGGGTCAAGTCACCGAGCGATCGCGCCCATTGCCTGCTGCTGATCGTGGAGGGCCTTGTCGATATCGCAAACCGCAGCGGCGGAGTGGAGCTGATCACGCTCACGCGTCCTGCCCTCGTGCGGGCTCTGCGGCAACTCGGCTTCGCCGCCAGCCGGATCGGCGAGCCATACCGCAACAGCGGCGACGGACGGGAATACGCGGTGCTGCACATGCCGGCGATGTCGTCTTACCGGATTGCGGCGGAGTAGCCGATGCCGGGCGTGCAGCGGGTCACAGCCCTGGTACCTGTACATATGGAGAGCTTCCGCCCCTGCCGGCAACCCGGCTAGGTTTTGCCTAGGGTGGAGCAACCAACGTTAGAGATGAAATGAAAGACATAACGGCCAATGAAGTCGATGTTTATGTCGGGCAGCGGACACGTCATCTGCGTGAGGTTCTCGGGGTAAGCCAGGGTACCCTCGGCAGGCACTTGGGACTGACTTTCAGCCAGGTGCAGAAGTACGAAAAGGGCACCAACCGCATTGGAGCCGGGCGGCTCTACATGATCGCTGATTTTCTCGACGTGCCGGTGCAGTATTTCTACGAGGGGCTCGCGGACGGGGATTCTCCGCGGATGCCCCACGGCGCGACGGTGGAGCGGAATTCGGAGCTCGTGGCGCTAAACGACGCATTTCGTTCAATTTCCGATCCGGACACCCGCCGTTCCGTCGTCGCCCTGGTCTGCTCGCTGGCAGCGGCCGAGCCCGAGACACAACCCCGGGCGATGGCCCGGCTGGCGCGCTCCCAGGAATCCAGCAACGGCCTGAGGCATCGCTGAGTTCTCATTCCCGGCGGTCAGGGTGGGGACCGCCGGGCCGGAGGTGAGCACTGGCAGCCTCGGGTGACCGGCTCGTTTATGCGGAATTTCGCGTATGGAATCCGTATGGAATCCATATGGCACCTATAAATAGTCAGGATTGATCCGCTGACGCGGGCAGGCTTGCGGACGCGGAGGCAGCCAGCCCGCGGCTGGATCAGTGGTTGTCGCGCGGGATGCCCTTGCTCTGGGCGATGCGCTGGTACTTGACGGCAGGCTCCAGGACCGCGCCGGTCTCGAGTTCGCCGACGAGGCTGCGCTGGATCTCCTGCCAGGGGGTCTGGTTCGCCGGGTAGTGATAGCCGCCGTCGGCCATGAGCCGCTGGCGCCGCCGGGCGAGTTCATCGTCGTCCACCAGCACGTCCAGCCGCCCCGCGTTCAGGTCGAGCACAACCCGGTCGCCGGTCTCGATCAGCGCCAGGCCGCCGCCCGACGCCGCCTCCGGCGATGCGTTGAGGATCGACGGCGAGCCGGAGGTTCCCGACTGGCGGCCGTCGCCGACGCAGACGAGGCTGGTGATCCCCTGCTTCAGCAGGTAGTCGGGCGCGCGCATGTTCACGACCTCGGCCGCGCCGGGATAGCCCTTCGGCCCGGCGCCGCGCATGAAGAGCATGGTGTTCTCGTCGATGGCGAGCGCGGGGTCGTCGATGCGGTGGTGATAGTCCTCCGGCCCGTCGAAGACCACGACGCGGCCCTCGAAGCGGTTCGGATGCGCCGGGTTGGAGAGGTAGCGCTCGCGGAACTCGCCGCTCACGACGCTCATCTTCATCACCGCCGAGTGGAAGATGTTCCCGGTCAGCACCCGGAATCCGGCGCGCTCCTTCAGCGGCTGTCCGAACGGGCGGATGACGTTGGTGTCCATGATCACCGCCCCGGCGTAGCAGTCGCCCACCGACTTGCCGCTGACCGTCATCGCGCCCTGGTCGATGAGCCCCTGCTCGATCAGCTGGCCGAAGACCGCCGGAACGCCGCCGGCGTGGTAGTAGTCCTCGCCGAGATAGTCACCCGCCGGCTGCAGGTTGACGAGAAGCGGGATCTCCTCGCCGTAGGTCTGCCAGTCCTCGATGGAAAGCTCGACGCCCAGGTGCCGCGCGATGGCGTTGAGGTGGATCGGCGCGTTGGTCGACCCGCCGATCGCCGAGTTCACCCGGATGGCGTTGATGAAGGCGCCGCGGGTCATGATGTCGGAGGGCTTGAGGTCCTCCTTCACGATCTCCACCGCGCGCATGCCGGTGCGCCAGGCCATCTCCGCCCGGTCGCGGTAGGGCGCGGGGATCGCCGCCGACCCGGGCAGCTGCATCCCCAGCGCCTCGGCCAGCGAGTTCATCGTCGTCGCCGTGCCCATGGTGTTGCAGTAGCCGACCGAGGGCGCCGACGAGGCCACCACGTCGAGAAAGCCCGGATAGTCGATCTCGCCCTTGGCCAGCAGCTCGCGCGCCTTCCAGACGATCGTCCCCGACCCGGTCCGCTCGCCGCGGAACCAGCCGTTCAGCATGGGGCCGACAGAGAGGGCGATCGCCGGGATGTTGACCGTCGCCGCCGCCATCAGGAGCGCCGGCGTCGTCTTGTCGCAGCCGATGGTCAGCACCACCCCGTCCAGCGGATAGCCGTAGAGCACCTCCACCAGCCCGAGATAGGTGAGGTTGCGGTCGAGCCCCGCCGTCGGCCGCTTGCCGGTCTCCTGGATCGGATGCACCGGGAACTCCATGGCGATGCCGCCGGCGTCGCGGATGCCGTCGCGCACCCGCTTGGCGAGCTCCAGGTGATGCCGGTTGCAGGGCGAGAGGTCGGATCCCGTCTGCGCGATGCCGATGATCGGCTTGCCCGACTGCAGCTCCTCGCGGCTCAACCCGTAGTTCAGGTAGCGCTCCAGGTAGAGCGCGGTCATGTCCGGGTTCCCCGGATTGTCGAACCAGGCGCGCGAGCGCAGCTTCGTGGCGGTGGCAGGCTGGTCGGTCAAGGCACGTTCCTCCCTCGGGCTTTGGCCCAAGGTATGGGACCGCGCGCCGGCAGTGGCAACGCTCAGTTGGTCGCGGTCGGCGCGTAGAGCGGCAGCGCCGCCACCCGTTGCCCGATTTCCGCCACAACGGCGGCATATTCCGGGCTGTCGATCCCGCCATAGCGCGCCTGGAACGCCGCCTGGTCCATCCCGTGGGCCAACCCTTCCAGCGAGGGGACGACGTCGGCCTCGTCACGGATCTTCGCCAGCAGCGCCGGCCACTCCTCGGGCGGCGCTTCGAGGAACGCCGTCGCGAAGCGCACCCCCGCCGCATCCGCGGCGATGTCGTCGAAGCTGAACCCCCGCTCTCGGCCGAGTCGAGAAGCTCCTTGAACTCGCCCACGCCGAAGGCTACCCGGCCCGAGGTCGTCGCGGCGTAGAGGCCGGCGGAAATCACGAAATGCCGCTTCAGATCGTCGCGCCCCGCCAGCGTCGTCTGCCCGCACCCCGCCGCCTCCAGCACGTCCCAGCCCGGCTCGATCCCGATCACCTCGCCGAATGCCGGCGTGCCGCAGGCGAGCGCCAGCGCGTAGAGCGCGCCGCGCAGCTCGTCCGGCCCCGCGCCCTCCTGCAGCATTGCGCGGCCCACCGCCGCCTCGAGGTAGGGCAGCACCGAGCCGCGCGCCGGCAGCTCGCCCCGTCGCGCGGCCTTGCGCATGAAGCGGAGCTGGTCGTCGACCGCGACGCGCACACCGCCGCCCGTTTGGCCCAGCGAGCGCGCCTTCAGCCGGTCGAAGAGTGCGGCCCGCGCCGCGGGATCCCCGGCCATCGTCATCGACGCCATGGGCGGCGTCACCTCGATCCGCCCCACGCTCGCCAGCACCTCGCGGCCAAGTCCGTCGCCGAGCACGAAGTCGAGCCCGAGACGCGCCGCCGCGAGCACCAGCGCCGGCGGCACCGGCACGCGGCCGACCCGCGCCGAGACGATCTCGACACCCTGCTCCGAGGCCGCGAGCGTGCCGCGAAGGTTCAGCCAGAACCCCTGCGGCATCAGCGGCGTGCCGATGGAGAGCGCCAGCGCGACGCCGTCCGGCTCGACCCGCGCCTCGCCCTCCAGCCCGTGCGCCACGCGCTGCGCCGCCGCGAGCACGCCGTTGATCTCGTCCTCGCTGACGGCGACGTCCGCCACGGCACCGGCCGAGCTGACCACCAGCCGCAGCCGGTCGATCACGTCGCGGGTCTGCTCCACCGAGCGCGCGTCCGGCGGCCCGGCGTCGCGCACCAAGGGCTCGCGCTGGATGGCCAGCGCCAGGAGAAGGAACGGCGAAAGCACCAGCAGGGCGGGCAGCAGCGCCCGGAGAACGCGCCGCTTCAAACCAGCACCGGCTCCGCCACCTGCGCCCCGACCCCGAAGACCCGCTTGTAGCGCGCCACCTCGTCCGCAGGCCCGATCGCCTTGGCGGGGTTGTCGGAGAGCTTCACCGTCGGCCGGCCGTTGGCGCTGACCGCCTTGCAGACGAGGCTGAACGGCGCCAGCGCATCGTCCGGCGCCAGCCCGCGGAAATCGTTGGTGAGCAGCGTGCCCCAGCCGAAGCTGAGCTTCACCCGGCCGTGGAAGCGGGCGTAGAGCGCCTCGATGCGCTCGACGTCCAGCCCGTCGGAGAAGATGACCAGCTTTTCGCGCGGATCCTGGCCGTGGCTCTCCCACCAGGCGATCGCGGTCTCGGCGCCCTCCTCCGGCATGCCGGAGTCGATGCGGATGCCGGTCCAGGCCGCAAGCCAGTCCGGCGCCCGCTTCAGGAACCCCTTGGTGCCGTAGGTGTCGGGCAGGATGATCCTCAGGTTGCCGTCGTAGTCGTGCTGCCAGTTCTCCAGCACCCGGTAGGGCGCCGCCGCCAGCTCGGCGTCGTCCTCGGCCAGCGCGGCGTAGACCATGGGCAGCTCGTGGGCGTTGGTGCCGATCGCCTCGATGTCGCGCTTCATCGCGATCGGGCAGTTGGACGAGCCGGTGAAGCGCGCGCCCAGGCCCTCGATCATCGCCTCCACGCACCAGTTCTGCCACAGGAACGAGTGCCGCCTGCGGGTGCCGAAGTCCGAGATCCGCAGGTCCGGCAGCTTGCGCAGCCGCTCGACCTTCTCCCAGAGCCGCGCCGTGGCGCGGGCGTAGAGCACGCGCAGCTCGAACTTGCCCATGGTCGCCGTCACCGCCCGCGAGCGCAGCTCCATCAGCACCGCGAGCGCCGGGATCTCCCACATCATCGCCTCGGGCCACGAGCCCTCGAAGGTGAGCTCGTACTGATCGCCGACGCGGTCGAGCCGGTACTCCGGCAGCTGGAAGTCGTCGAGCCAGGCCATGAAGTCCGGGCCGAACATCCAGCGCTTGCCGTAGAAGGTGTTGCCGCGCAGCCATGTCGACTCGCCGCGCCGGAGCGTCAGCCCGCGGACATGGTCGAGCTGTTCGCGGAGGTCGTCCTCGTCGATCAGCCTGGCCAGCGGCACATGCGCCGAGCGGTTGATCAGGCTGAACTTCACCCGCACGTCGAGGTGGCGGCGATGCACGGTCTGCAGCATCAGGAGCTTGTAGAAGTCGGTGTCGAGCAGCGAGCGGACGATGGGATCGATCCGCCAGGTGTGGTCGTGGACGCGGGTGGCGATGTCGGTCATGCCGGGGCGAGCTCGCCGGCGCGCGCGATCCTGATCCCGCCGGAGCGCATCTGCCGCAACGCCGTGTCCAGCGACCCGTCGAGGTCGATGGCGCGGCAGGCGTCCTCGAGCACCGTCACCTCGAAGCCGTGCGCCACCGCGTCGATCGCCGACCAGGAGACGCAGAAGTCGGTGGCGAGCCCGGCCAGCCAGACGCGCCGGACCCCGCGGTCGCGCAGGTAGCCCGCGAGCCCGGTCGGGGTGACGTGGTCGTTCTCGAAGAAGGCCGAGTAGCTGTCGATCTCGGGGCGGAACCCCTTGCGGACCACGAGATCGGCCGCGCCGGTGTCGAGATCCGGGTGGAACGCCGCCCCCGGGGTTCCCTGCACGCAGTGCACCGGCCAGAGCACCTGCGGGCCGTAGGGCATCTCGACCGAGCTGAACGGTGCGGCGCCGGGGTGGCTGGCGGCGAAGGACATGTGATCGGCCGGGTGCCAGTCCTGGGTGAAGACGCGCACGGCAAATCCGGGGGCGATGCGGTTGACGAGCGGCACCACCAGGTCGCCCTCCGCCACGGCCAGGGCGCCGCCGGGGCAGAAGTCGTTCTGCACGTCGATGACGACCAGGGCGTCCGTGGAGGTCAGAGGCACGGGGCGGCGCTCCGCTTTGCCGGCCCGGATCGTCGGGCCGGCGCGAGATTGGCAGCGCGCCTCTGCTTTTACAACAGCTTCCGCCGGCGTCAGCGGGCCTGTTCCGAGACCATCCGGCTCATCATCTCGTTGCCGAGCTTGGCGAGCCTGGCCGCCTCGACGCTGTACTGGCTCACCGCGTTGCGGATGAAGCGCGTCTGCACCGCGCTCATCTCGCCCAGGCTGCGGCAGCCGAGCAGCTCTGCCTGCGCGGCCATGTCCTGGCGCAGGCGCTCGGAGATGAAGTCGCTGATCTCCTGGCGGGCGCGGCCGAACCCGTCGGCCATGGCCGCCCCGGCGGCGCCGGTGGCGGGGAGAACCGTGAGCGCCACCCGCCCGGCGATGGCCTGGCTCGCCTCGACCTGCGCCGAGAGCCGCTCGTAGCTCGCCTCGGCGGAGGCGACCGCCTCGGCCATGCCGGCGCGGACCTTCTCGCCGGTGGCGTCCGCCGTGGCGCGGATGTCCTTCAGGACCTTGCCGGCGATCTCGGTGGCGGCGGTCTCCGCTTCCTTCACCCGCTCGGCGGCGACCTGCGCCAACTCGGCCAGCGCGGCGTCGCGGGTCTTCATCGCGGCCGTGGTCTCGGCGGTGATCTTCGCGACCATTGCCTCGGCGTTCGCGAGGCTCGCCGCCAGCGCGGCGTTGGCCTTCTCGGCCTGGGCCAGGATCTCGGCGGCCCGGGTCGAGGCCGCCTCCGCGGCCTGGACGACAGCCTCGTCGATGGCGACCTCGGGCGCCGCCTTGGCACGGCGCGTGGCGGCGGTGGCGGTGGGGGTCTGGGCCATGAGTTTCATCCTTGGGTTGATGGACCTCGACCGTCGGGTATTCCGGTGCGCGGCCGGGGTCAAGACGTGTTCACGTCACCATGTTGTCGCAGGGGGGTCTTTCTCGTCGCCCCAGCGGCCGAGCGCCGCCTCGTCCGCCTCCCGCGCTGCCACCCAGCGCGCGCCGTCGCGGCCGGTCTCCTTCTTCCAGAACGGCGCCCGCGACTTCAGGTAGTCCATGAGGAACTCCGCCGCCGCGAAGGCCTCGCCTCGCGGTGCGCCGACGCCGTCGCGACCATCATGATCTGCTCGCCGGGCCGCATGCGCCCGTATCGGTGCACCATCAGGCAGCGCCTGCAGCGGCCAGCGCTCCCGCGCCTCCGCCTCGATCGCCGCGAGCGCCTTCTCGGTCATGCCGGGATAGTGCTCCAGCTCGAGGGCCTCAAGCCCGCCGCCGTCGCGCACCAGCCCGGTGAAGCTGACCAGCGCGCCGATGTCGCTCCGCCCGGCCCGCAGCGCGGTGAGCTCCGCCCCGAGATCGAAGTCCTCGCGCTGCACCCTGACGGACACCTACCCCCCCGTCATCGGCGGAAAGAACGCCACCTCGCGCACGCCGGCCAGCGGGGCCGAGAGATCCGCCAGCTCCTCGTCCACCGCCACCCGGACCGCCTTCATGTCCGCGAACGCCAGCGCATGCGCCTCGTCCCGTGCCCGGAGTTCCTCGACCAGCGCGCCGACGGTCGCGGCCTCCGTCTCCACCATTTCCTCCGGCGCGCCCACCCGCTCCCGCAGCCAGGCGAAATAGCGCAGCCTCAGCCTCACCGCTTGCGGTCGCGCAGGAACGGCATCGCCTTCATCAGGTAGTCATACCCTGTCAGAAGCGTGAGCAGCCCCGCCACCCAGATCAGCACCAGGCCGCCGTTCGACAGGATCCACGCCATCCAGTTGTGGAACCAGTCGCTGACCCAGGGCGAATTGTGCCGACGGTCCCACTCGAAGACCCCCGCGAGCAGCAGCACCGGAATCGCCACCATCTGCGCCGTCGTCTTCCACTTGGCGAGATAGGTCACCGGAAGGCTGCCCGCCTTCGACCCCAGGAACTCGCGCAGCCCCGAGACGAAGACCTCGCGAAACAGGATGAAGGCGACCGGCACCAGGATCAGCGCCTTCATCCCCCAGAGGCCGACGATCACCGCCAGTGCGATCACCACCATCGCCTTGTCGGCGATCGGGTCCATCATCCGTCCGAAGTTCGTTTCCTGCTTCCAGGCCCGCGCCAGCTTGCCGTCCACATAGTCGGTCAGCGCCGCCAGGATGAAGAGCGTGAAGGCGACCCAGTCCGCATAGGGTCGGTCGAAGATGACGAAGGCAAAGGCCACGCCCGGCGCCGCCAGCAGCCGCATCACGGTCAGGATGTTGGGGATCGTCCAGGTCATGCGCGAAGCGGGCTCCTTCTCGCGCCCGTATACTCTCTCACCCCTCGCCATGGAAGAAGCCGTATATCACCTCGGCGAGCGCATCCGAAATCCCCGGCGCCGCCCTCAGATCGGCCAGCCCCGCTCGCGACACCGCCTTGGCCGAGCCGAAATGCGCGAGCAGCGCCCGCTTGCGCGCCGCGCCGACCCCCGGGATCTCGTCGAGCGGCGTCGCCCGGGTCTGCGCCGCCCGCTTCGCCCGGTGCGCGCCGATCACGAAGCGGTGCGCCTCGTCGCGCAGCCGCTGGACGAAATAGAGTACCGGATCGCGATGCCCGAGCGCCATCGGCGGCTGCCCGGCGCGGTGGAACTCCTCCTTGCCGGCGTCGCGGTCCACCCCCTTGGCCACGCCGATCACCGCCACCTCGTCGATGCCGAGCTCCTGCAGCGCCCCGCAGGCAGCCGCCACCTGCCCTGCGCCCCCGTCGATCAGGACCAGATCCGGCCAGGCGTCCGATTGCCGGTCAGGGTCCTCCTTCGACAGCCGACCGAACCGCCGCGTCAGCACCTCGCGCATCATCCCGAAGTCGTCGCCGGGCACCAGCTCGGTCGAGCGGATGTTGAACTTGCGGTACTGCGACTTCACGAACCCGTCCGGCCCGGCCACGATCATGCCGCCGACCGCGTTCGTGCCCATGATGTGGCTGTTGTCGTAGACCTCGATCCGCTCCGGCGCCCCGTCCAGCCCGAACGCCTCGGCCAGCGCCTCCAGCAGCGCCGCCTGGCTGGCGCTCTCCGCCATCCGCCGCGCCAGCGCCTCGCGCGCGTTGCGCGCCGCCTGCTCCACCAGCCCGGCCTTCTCGCCCCGCCGCGGCCGCGCGATCACCACCCTCCGCCCGAGCTTGCCGGAGAGCGCCTCGGCCAGGAGGTCGGCGTTGTCCGGATCGTGGCTGACCAGGATCTGCCGCGGCGGCGTCTTGTTGTCGTAGAACTGCCCGAGAAACGCCTCGAGGATCTCCGCCGGCTCCGCCCCGCCGGTCCGCGGGAAGTACGCCCGGTTGCCCCAGTTCTGGTGCGCCCGGATGAAGAAGACCTGCACGCAGGCCTGGCCGCCCTCCTGGTGCAGCGCCACCACGTCGGCCTCCGCGACGCCCTCGGGATTGATCCCCTGGTTCGCCTGCACGTTGGTCAGCGCCCGGATCCGGTCGCGGACCGCCGCCGCCCGCTCGAACTCCATCGCCCGGCTCGCGGCGGCCATCGCCTCCGCCAGCTGCTCCTGCACCTTGGTCGACCGCCCGCTCAGGAACAGCACGGCGTTCTCGACCGTCACGGCATAGTCGGCCTCGTCGATCAGCCCGACGCAGGGCGCGCTGCACCGCTTGATCTGGTGCAGGAGGCACGGCCGCGTCCGCCCCGCGAACATCGGATCCGAGCAGGACCGCAGCAGGAACGCCTTCTGCAGCTGGTTCAGCGTGCGGTTCACCGATCCGGCCGAGGCGAAGGGCCCGAAATACCGCCCCGCCTCCTTGCGCGGCCCGCGATGCTTGCGGATCTGCGGAAAGGCGTGGCCGGCGGTGACCTGGATGGCGGGAAAGCTCTTGTCGTCCCGAAGCAGCACGTTGTAGCGCGGCTTCAGCTGCTTGATCAGGTTCTGCTCCAGCAGCAGGGCCTCGGTCTCGGTTTCCGTCGTCAGGAACATCATCGAGCAGGTCGCGGCGACCATTCGCCCTATGCGTGCGTCGTGGGTGATCGGCTTGGCGTAGGAGGCCACCCGCTTTTTCAGGCTGCGCGCCTTGCCGACGTAGAGCACGTCGCCCTTCGCATCGAGCATGCGGTAGACGCCGGGGCTGTCGTCGAGCCGCTTGAGATAGTCGCGGATCACCAGGTGGCCGGACCGCATCGGTCCCTTGCCCGCGCCCTCTTCGTCGAAGCCGCCGTCCGCCGCGCCCGTGACCTGTCCGTCCTCGCCCATACCCTGATTCTCCCCCGCGCTGCCCACTACCGCAACCGAATTCAAGAGCAAACCTGTCCACGGGTTCTGTGGATAACCCGGTGCACAACTCTGAGGCGCGGCGCAATTCCCCTGCAAATCACGAGCCTTTGTCGGTTTGATTAAATTTTATGCAAAGTGACAACGCGTTGTAAACTAATCATTTTCGCCGCTGGATAAAGTAAATTTATGGAATCATTGACAGAATCAACACGGTTATGTGACGGCGACGGCGAGGGTGGAAAAGTCAAGCACGTGGAGGCCCAATCGAGTCCCGGATAGCTACTCAACCCCCAAGACATCGGGGGTCTGCCAGGCCAGGTGCTGCCCGCCGTCGATGGCGAGGAGCTGTCCGGTGAGACCCGGCGCATCGAGGATGAAGCCGAGCGCCGCGGCAATTTCCGCCGGCGAGGCGCCCCGCCCGAGAACGGTTGCGGCGCGCTGGCCGGCGAAGTGCGCCGCCGACTGCCGGGCGCCGCGGAGCGTCGGTCCCGGTCCGATGGCGTTGACCCGCACATCCGGCGCCAGACCCTGGGCCGCCGTCCGGGTCAGCGCCCACAGCCCCATCTTGGCAATCGTATAAGTTATAAACTCCGGCGTCAGCTTCAGCACCCGCTGGTCGATCATGTTGACCACGCAGGCGCGCGCCACCGGCTCGCCGTTCTCGTCGCGCCCGGCCTTCGGCGCCTGGGCGGCGAAGGCCTGGATCAGCTCGAACGGCGCGCGCAGGTTCGAGCCGATGTGGCGGTCCCAGCTCTCCCAGGTCGCGCTGGCGATGGTGTCGTGCTCGAAGATCGACGCGTTGTTGACGAGGACGGTCAGCGGCCGGCCCAGCCCCGCCGCCGCGGCCGGCACCAGCGCCGCCGTCTGCGGCCGGTCGAGGAGATCGGCCTGCACCACCGCCGCGCGGACCCCGCCCCCGCGTACCTCCTCGGCCAGCGCCTCGGCTTCCGCGCGGTTGTCGAAGCAGTGGATCGCGACATCGGCGCCGCGCGCCGCCAGCGCCCGGACCATCGCCGCGCCGAGCCGCTGCGCGCCGCCGGTGACCAGCGCCGCGTCGGGCGTCATGCGGCGTCCCGGCGAAACCGGCAGTCCGGCCGCGCGCACGGCTCCGGCAGGCTTCCCACCACGTAGGCGTCGCAGTCGGGACACTTCCGCGCCGGCTCGATCGCCTTGCCCTCCGGCCGCCGCGGCAGCTTGGGGAACCGCAGCTTGCCGATGAAGGCGAGGATCAGCGCCACCGCGATGGTCAGGAGGATGATGCGGCCGATCATCGCGCCGGCAGACCGTAGCGGGTCCAGAGCGTGCCCGCCTCGACCGCCTCCAGCGCCTCGCCGACGCCCGGCAGGCCCAGCCGCCGGATCAGCGGCCGTCGCGGCGCCATGGTCACGAACCGCACCTTGTCGCCGTAGAGCGCGCGCATCACCGGCACCAGGTGGCCGATCCCGTCGGCCAGGCCCAGCTCGATGCCGCGCTGCCCGACCCAGAACTCGCCACTGAACAGGTCCTCGCCGCTCAGCCGCGCACCGCGGCGCGCCTTCACCTGGGCGATGAAGTTGTCGTGGATCTGCGCCTGCAGCCGCTTCAGCCGCTCCACGTCCTCCGCCCGCTCGGGCCGGAACGGATCGAGCATGCTCTTGTCCTCGCCGGCGGTGTGCACCCGCCGCTCGATGCCGTGCCGGGCGATCAGCTCCTGAAAGCCGAAGGACGCCGAGATCACCCCGATCGAGCCCACGATGCTGTTCGCATCGACATGGATCTGGTCCGCCGCCGTCGCCAGCCAGTAGCCCCCCGAGGCCGCCACGTCCTCGACGAAGGCATGCACCGGCACCTGCTTCTCGTCGGCCAGCCGCCGGATGCGCGCCGCGATCAGGCTCGACTGCGCAGCGCTGCCGCCCGGCGAGTTGATGGCCAGCGCCACCGCCTTCGGCTTGCCCGCGGCGGAAGGCCGCCTCGATCAGCGGCGCCAGCCCGGCGTCGGTCAGCGCCGGCGCGCCGAAACGCGCGGCGGCGCCGATCACGCCTTCCAGCCGCAGCACGGTGACCCGGTCGCGGCCCCGCCAGTACTCGAGAGGATTTTTCATCGCCCCGATGTAGGCCAGCCGCCCGGCCCGGGCAAGGCCGGGGCGGTCCGCGATCCGGTCACGATCAGGTCCGCGGAGCGATCTCCCGCAGATATCCCTCCAGCACCTCGAAGCTGCCGCCCCAGCCCTGCGCCATCGAGGCCCGTCCCGCGTCGAAGGTCGCCCGCTCCGCCTCGGTGGGCTCGATCGGCAGCCAGTGCACGGTCACCCGCGTTCCGTCGCCGTCCTCGGCGAAGGTGATGGTCGACAGCATCTCGATCGGCCACGTCCCGTCGAACGGGCGCCCGCGTCAGCCCGCCGTCCGGGTCCGAGAAACTGTTGACGAAGACCAGCCGCTCCGGCGGCGTGATCTCGCGGAAGACGAAGCGCCCCCACATGGCCGGCGCCGCGCCGTAGCGGAAGCTGTAGTGAAAGACCCCGCCGGGCGCGAGATCCAGCCGCTTCACCTCGACGCTGCACCCCTTGGGGCCCCACCAGCGCGCCAGGTGCCGCGCGTCGGTGAAGCAGGCCCAGACCAGCGCGCGCGGCGCCGCCAGGCTCCGTTCCAGAATGAACGGCTCGATCTCCGCAGCCAGTGCCATGACCTATCCCTTGCTGCCGGCGTTGACGATCCAGGGCGTGCCGAACCGGTCGATCAGCATGCCGAAGCCCTTCGCCCAGAAGGTCTCCTGCAGCGGCATCTTCACCGTCCCGCCCTCGGCCAGCGCGTCGAACACGCGCTGCCCCGCTTCCACGACGTCGAACCCCAACGACACCGAGAACCCGCCCGGCGTGGTGTACCACTGCGGCGGCGCGTCGGAGCCCATGATGACCTTGTCACCGAGGTGCAGCTCGGAATGCATGACCCGGTCGTGCTGCTCCGCCGGCACGTCCTTCGCCATCGGCAACTCGCCGAAGGTCTGGCTGAACGCCACCTTGCCGCCGAGGATGCGGGCATAATCGGCGAACGCCTCGGCGCAGCGGCCGTCGAAGGTCAGGTAGATGTTCACGTTCATGGCTCAGCCCTCCCTGTGCCGCTCCATCCTATGGCGCGCACGGCCGGCCTCAAGCCTCCTCGGCCAGGCAGGCGGCCAGCCGCTCGAAGCACTGGCTCCAGCCATCGCCGTGCCCGTCCCGCGACGCCGCCGTCTCGAAGCCGGTCTGGCTGAACCGCATCAGCGTCCCGCCTTCGGCATCCTCGAGGGTGACGGTGACCCGCGTCTCCGGTCCCGCCACGCCGTCGCCGTCCAGCCACGCATGGGTGAAGACCAGCCGCTCCGGCCGCACCACCTCGAGATACCGCCCCTCGACCCGCAGCAGCTCTCCCGCCGGCGACCGCATGCTCGCGTACCACCGCCCGCCCGGCCGCGCATCGCCGCCGCAGTCGGGGATCTCGAAGCCGTGCGGCGCGCTCCACCGTCGCAGGTGCCGCGGCTCCACCCAGGCGTCGAACACCAGGTCGCGCGGCGCCTTCAGCACCCGCTCGATCGACAGCTCCAGCACGTCAATGGTCGTGTCCATCCGGATTCCCCTTCTGCAGTTCGTCGAGATAGTCCTCCAGGCGGTCGAAGCCCTGCTCCCAGAACCGCCGGTAGCGCCTCAGCCATCCCGCCACATCCCGCAGCGGCGCCGCCTCCAGCCGGCAGGGCCGCCACTGCGCCGCGCGCCCGCGGCGCGATCAGCCCGGCCTTCTCCAGCACCTTCAGGTGGCGCGAGACCGCCGGCAGGCTCATGTCGAAGGGCGCCGCCAGCGTCCCCACCGTCGCCTCGCCCGCCGCCAGCCGCGCGAGGATCGCCCGCCGCGTGGGGTCGGCGAGCGCCGAGAGGGTGAGGGAGAGGCGATCCTCGGGCATGGCGCATCTGAACCGATTCGTTAATTAACACACTCGTTAATTACAGGCCGCACGCCAGCCGGTCAAGCGCCGCGATCTCACCCCGGCAGCATCCGCCCCAATACCTGCCCGCCCAGGATGTGCACGTGCATGTGCGGCACCTCCTGCACCCCGTGCACGCCCGCGTTGGCGATCAGCCGGTAGCCGCCGCCGCCTTCTCCCGGCGCCACGTCGAGCTCGCCGCAGAGCCGCGCCACCACCCGCGTGAAGTCGACGATCTCCGCGTCGCTCGCCTCCGCCCCGAAATGGTCGAAGTTGACGTAGGCCCCCTTGGGGATCACCAGCACGTGCACCGGCGCCTGCGGGCGGATGTCGCGGAACGCCAGCGTATGCTCGGTCTCCGTCACCGTGGCGTTCGGGATCTCGCCCCGCAGGATGCGCGCGAACACGTTCTGATCGTCGTAGTCGTATGCCATGGCTGCTTCCCCCGCGCGCCCCGAACAGAGGCAACGGCCAATTGGCGGCCGAGGTCAAGGGCATCGACATGCTAGCGCGATTCGCTCAAATCCCACCCATATGCAGGGGGAACACCATTGACAGAGTTCCCCGGTTCCCGGAACGTCTGGCGGCCGGACAACAGGGATTCCGCCCGGTGCACTTCTCCCGCCTGCGCCTCCTCGGCTTCAAGAGCTTCGTCGACCCGACCGAGCTCGTCATCGCGCCCGGGCCTGACCGGCGTGGTCGGCCCGAACGGCTGCGGCAAGTCCAACCTGCTCGAAGCCCTGCGCTGGGTCATGGGCGAGAACCGCCCCTCGGTCATGCGCGGCGACGGCATGGAGGACGTCATCTTCAACGGCTCGCGCGCCCGCCCGGCGCGCAACCACGCCGAGGTCACCCTCACCCTCGACAACCGCGACCGCCGCGCGCCCGCCGGCTTCAACGAGGACGACCACCTCGAGATCGTCCGCCGCATCACCCGCGAGGCCGGCTCCGCCTACCGCGCCAACGGCCGCGAGGCGCGCGCCCGCGACGTCGCCATGCTCTTCGCCGACGCCTCCACCGGCTCGCAGTCGCCCTCCCTCGTCCGCCAGGGCCAGATCGCCGAACTGATCAACGCCCGCCCCAAGGCCCGCCGCCGCATCCTCGAGGAGGCCGCCGGCATCTCCGGCCTCTACCAGCGCCGCCACGAGGCCGAGCTCAAGCTGCGCGCCACCGAGGCCAACCTCGCCCGCGTCGCCGACGTCCTCGAGGCCCTCGACGCCCAGCTCGCCAGCCTCGCCCGCCAGGCCCGCCAGGCCCAGCGCTACCGCGAGATCGCCGAGGCGCTGCGCCGCGCCGAGGCGCTCCTGTTCTGGCGCCACTGGCACGACGCCGATCTCGCCTGCGCCGAAGCCGCCGCCACCCGCCTCGCCGCCACCCGCGCCGCCGGCGCCGCCGAGGCCGACGCCGCCGCCGCCGCCCGCCACCGCACCGCGGCCGAGGAGGCCCTCCCCGCCCTGCGCGAGGAGGACGCCATCGCCGGCGCCGTGCTGCAGCGCCTCCTCCTCGAACGCGACCGCCTCGACGCCGAGGCCGAGGCCGCCGCCCGCGAGATCAAGGGCCTCGAGGCGCAGATCGCCGAGCTCGCCGCCGACCGCGAGCGCGAGGCCGCCCTCGACCGCGACGCCATCGCCATGACCGCGCGCCTCACCGAGCGAGACCGCCACCCTCGCCGCCGAGGGCGACGGCCACGAGGCCGCCCTCGCCGCCGCCCGCGCCACCGCCGCCGAGGCCGACCGCCGCCCTCGCCGCCGTCGATGCCGGGTTCGACGCCCGCACCGAGGCCGCCCACCGCCTCGCCGCCGAGCACCAGGCCGCCACCCGCCTCATCGAGGACGCCCGCCGCCGCGTCGCCGAGCTCGCCCGCGGCCTCGACTCCGCCGAGTCCGCCCTCGCCGCCTCGGCCGCCGAGCACGCCGGCGCCGACACCGCCCGCACCGCCGCCGCCGCGACCGCCGCCACGGCCGCCACCGCCGCCACCGAGGCCGAAGCCCGCCTCGCCGCCGGCCGAGATCCGCCGCCGCCGAGGCCCGCACCGCCAAGTCCGCCGCCCGCAGCCGCCTCGCCGAAGCCGAAGGCGCCGCCCGCGCGCTCGCCGCCGAGGCCGCCGGCCTCGAACGCCTGCTCGCCCGCCCCGCCGGCGCCACCGCGCCCATCCTCGACGCCATCACCGTCGCCCCCGGCTACGAGACCGCCCTCGGCGCCGCCCTCGCCGACGACCTCGTCGCTCCCGCTGCACCGACTGGCAGGCGCTCCCCGCCTTCGACCCCGGCCGCCCCGCTCCCCGCCGGCGCCGCCGCCCCTCGCGCCCCAGGTCACCGCCCCGCCCGCCCTGGCCCGCCGCCTCGCCGCCATCGGCCGTCGTCGCCCGCGCCGACGGCCCCCGCCTGCAGCCGCAGCTCCTCCCCGGCCAGCGCCTCGTCTCCGCCGAAGGCGACCTCTGGCGCTGGGACGGCCTCGCCGTCGCCGCCGGCGCGCCCCCTCCGCCGCCGCCCTCCGCCTGCAGCAGCGGAACCGCCTCGCCGAGATCCGAGCGGCCAGCGCCGCCGCCACCGCCACCCTCGCCGCCGCCCGCAGGCCGAGAGCCGCCGACGCCGCCCGCCGCGCCAGCCGACGACCGCCGCCGCCGAAGCAGCCGCCCGCGCCGCCCGCCGGGCCGCCGAGCAGGCCGCCGCCGACGCCGCCCGCGCCCTCTCCCGCGCCGAGACAGCGCTCGAAGCCCTCGACTCCCGCGTCTCCGGCCTCAGGTCCGCCGCGCGCCCGCCGCGCCGACGAGCTCGCAGCAGGCGCAGAAGGCCCTCGCCGACGCCGAGACGCGCCGCCGCCGCGCTCCCCGACCTGGCCGAGGCCCGCGCCGCGCTGGAAGCCGAGCGGATGCAGGTCGAGGCCGCCCGCATCACCATGCTCACCCGCCGCGCCGCCGCCGACGAACTCGACCGCGCCGGCGCCGCCCGCATCCGCCGCCTCGCCGAGATCGTCGGCGAGCTCGAAGGCTGGCAGCGCCGCCGCGCCTCGCGCCACCGACCGCCTCGCCGCCCTCGCCCGCCGCGCCGAGGCCGCCGAGGCCGCCCTCGCCGGCGCCCGCGCCAGGCCCCCGGCGCTCGCCGCCCGCCGCACCGAGCTCGCCACCGCCGTCGGCGACGCCGAGGCCCGCCGCCGCCGCGCCGCCGACGCCCTCGCCGAGGCGGAGACCGCGCTCCGCGCCGCCGACGCCGCAGGCCCGCGCCGCCGAGCGCGCCGCCGGCGACGCCCGCGAGGCCCGCGCCCGCGCCGAGGCGCTGGCCGAAGCCGCCGAGGCCGCCGCCGCCGCCGCTCCTCGACCGGCTCCGGACCGAGACCGGCGCCGGCCCCGCCGACCTCCTCGCCGCCCTCGCCGGCGACCGCGGCCGACGAGTGCCCCCCGCCGCCGCGCTGGACGCCGAGGTCGACCGCCTGCGCCGCGCCCGCGACGGCCTCGGCGCCGTCAACCTCCGCGCCGAGGAGGACGCCCGCGAGATCCGCGAGGAATCCGAGACCCTGACCCGCGAGCGCGACGACCTCGAGGAGGCGATCCGCAAGCTCCGCCACGGCATCGCCAACCTCAACCGCGAGGGCCGCGGCCGCCTGCTCGCCGCCTTCGAGGAGGTGAACCGCAACTTCTCCGCCCTCTTCCGCCACCTCTTCGGCGGCGGCGAGGCCAGCCTCGTCCTGGTCGAGAGCGACGACCCGCTGGAAGCCGGCCTCGAGATCATGTGCCAGCCCCCCGGCAAGAAGCTCTCCACCCTCTCGCTCCTCTCCGGCGGCGAGCAGACCCTGACCGCCCTCTGCCTCATCTTCGCCGTCTTCCTCGCCAACCCCTCGCCGATCTGCGTCCTCGACGAGGTCGACGCCCCCCTCGACGACGCCAACGTCACCCGCTTCTGCGACCTGCTCGACGAGATGGTCGGCCGCACCGACACCCGCTTCCTGATCATCACCCACCACGCGGTCACCATGGCCCGCATGGACCGCCTCTTCGGCGTCACCATGGCCGAGCCCGGCGTCAGCCAGCTCGTCTCCGTCGACCTCGCCGCCGCCGAGCGCATCGTCGAGACGGCCGCCTGACCGCGCCGCCCGCGCTCTCCCGTTTCATACTGGCTTGCTAACCTGGAGAGCAGGACGCGATGCGGCCACAGCCGCATCGCAAGCAAAGAAAACCTGCGCGCACCGCGCGCTCATGATGGCGGCAACGGCCGCCGTCGTCCGGCGTCGACAGCTATTCTTCGAGCGCCCCGGAGATCAACCGCTCCAGCGCGTCATAGTCCTCGGCATCGAACCCGCCCACACCCTGCAGCCAGATTCCGGCCGCCCGGAGCCCGTCCGGCAGGATGCGGCACGTCACCACCCGCCCCGCCTTCTCCTGGCGGACGAGGCCGGCCGCGTGCGAGGATATGGATATGCTTGGAGATGGCGGCGAGCGACATGGCGTGCGGCTGGGCCAGTTCTCCCACCGTCCTGTCCCCGGCCATGAGGAGAGTCAGGATCGCCCGGCGCGTCGGGTCCGCCAGGGCGGCGAAAATCTGGTCCAGGCCGCTGTCCAAGGGAAAAGTCAACCGTCTGGTTGAGGATATGTGTCGGTCCGAAAATAGCGGGAAATCAGTCCCTTGTCCATAAACCGCCGCTGCCGCCTTTCGCTTGACCGGGGGCAGGCTTTCCAGTACCAACCTTGGCGAAGTAAGGGCCGGGAGGGGGATCGTCCGGCTCGGGGGAAGGCGGCAAGCCGATGGCTGAGGAGCCCTTTTCCGAGCGGCTGAAACGCCTCGAAGACCGGATCGCCGCCGCCCGGGCGGGACGCGCCGAACCCGCACGCGGGCACCACGGCGAGTTCACCCAGGGCTCGCTCGCCTGGCGCATGGTGATCGAGCTGGTGGTGGGCATGGCGCTGGGGCTCGCGATCGGCCTGGGGCTGGACGCGCTCTTCGGCAC
Source organism: uncultured Alphaproteobacteria bacterium (assembly GCA_963844375.1). Classification (GTDB taxonomy): domain Bacteria; phylum Pseudomonadota; class Alphaproteobacteria; order Rhodobacterales; family Rhodobacteraceae; genus Amaricoccus. The sequence goes on from CAWJOI010000029.1 coordinate 50,862, forward strand.
CCGCCCGATCTTCCTGGTGGTGTTCGCCCTCCTGGGCTTCGCCGCCGGCGTACGAACGATGCTTCGCACCGCCGAACGAGGTGCAGGAGCGACGAGGCGAAGCCGCGCTCATGGGCGGCAAGGACGAGACCGGCGACGGGACGCGCCCCAAGGGGCAGGGCGGGGAGTAGCAGCGATGGCGGGCGAAGCGGGCGGCAGCGGCTTCAACATCCACCCGATGGAGCAGTTCGAGGTCCATCCGCTCTTCGGCGGCGATGTCGTGCACTGGTACACGCCCACCAACGCCACGCTCTGGATGGCGCTGACGGTGATCGCGGCAAGCCTCCTGATGATCGCCGGGTCGCGCGGCCGGGCGCTGGTGCCGTCGCGGGCGCAGTCCATGGCGGAGTCGGTCTACGGCTTCGTCTACAAGATGATCGAGGACGTGACCGGCAAGGAAGGCACCAAGTACTTCCCCTACATCATGACGCTCTTTCTCTTCATCCTCTTCGCCAACCTGCTCGCGCTCATCCCGACCTCGTTCGCCTCCACCTCGCACATCGCGGTCACGGCGATCCTCGCGCTGGCGGTCTTCATCACCGTCACGGCGATCGGCTTCTACAAGCACGGGGCGCACTTCCTGAACCTCTTCTGGGTGGCGAGCGCGCCGACGCTGGCGTTGCGCATCGTGCTCGCGCTCATCGAGGTCATCTCGTACTTCGTGCGCCCGCTCAGCCATTCCGTCCGACTTGCCGGCAACCTGATGGCCGGCCACGCCGTGCTCAAGGTCTTCGCCGGTTTCGCCGGGGCGCTCGGCATCGCGTCCGTCATCCCGATCCTCGCGATCACCGCCGTCTACGGGCTCGAGCTGATGGTGGCCGTCATCCAGGCCTACGTCTTCGCGATCCTGACCTGCGTCTATCTGAACGACGCGCTGCATCCCGGCCACTGACGGCCACACCGGACAGCGCCCTTCGAATTCCTGCCATTCCAAGAGGAGACAAAGACATGGAAGGCAATATCGCGGACATGGGACAGTTCATCGGCGCGGGCCTCGCCTGCGTCGGCATGGGCGGCGCCGGCATCGGCGTGGGCCTCGTGGCCGGCAACTTCCTGTCGGGCGCGCTGCGCAACCCGGCGGCCGCCGGCGAACAGACGGCGACGCTGTTCATCGGCATCGCCTTTGCCGAAGCGCTCGGCATCTTCTCGTTCCTGGTCGCGCTGCTGCTGATGTTCGCGGTCTGACCGCGGACACCGGCTGGCGCAGTGGCGCGGGCCCCTTCGGCCCGCCGAGGACGGAGTGAGAGATGGCGACCGACAACGCCGTGATCGTGATCGCGCAGGCAGAGACCGAGCACGGCGAAGCCGTGGTCGTCGGGGATGACCACGCGGCGGATCACACGACGGAGACCCTCGGCGGGGAGAACCTCGCGCATGCCGAGAGCGGCATGCCGCAGCTCGACCCCGCGATCTTCCCCAACCTGATCTTCTGGCTGGTGGTGGCCCTGGTCGCGCTCTACCTGATCCTGAGCCGCGTCGCGCTGCCCCGGATCGGCACGGTGATGACCGAGCGGAACGACGCCATCTCGAACGACATCGAGGAAGCGGCGCTCCTGAAGCGGCGGGCGGAGGAGGCGGAAGCCTCCTACAACGCCGCACTGGCCAAGGCGCGCGACGAGGCGCACAAGATCGCCGCCGAAACCAAGGCGCAGATCGACAAGGAGCTGGCGCTGCTCATGGCCAAGGCCGATGCCGAGATCGGGGTGAAGTCGGGCGAGTCGGAGAAGCGGATCGGCGAGATCCGCGCCAGCGCGGCGAGGAGCGTCGAGGAGGTCGCGCGCGCCACGGCGGCCGAGATCGTCGACGCGCTCATGCCCGGCTCGGGGGACCCGGGCGCGCTCGACGCCGCCATCGCCAACCGGCTGAAGGGCTGAGCCATGGATTTCCTCAACAACACCAACATCGTCGTCGCCATCGGCTTCGTGATCTTCGTCGGCATCCTCGTCTACTTCGGGGTGCCGGGGATGCTGACCCGCGCGCTCGACGCCCGGGCGGTGCGGATCAAGGCCGAACTCGCCGAGGCGCGGGCGCTGCGCGACGAGGCGCAGACGCTGCTGGCCAGCTACGAGCGGCGGCAGAAGGAAGTGAAGGCGCAGGCCGAGGACATCGTGACCGCCGCCCGCGCCGAGGCCCAGAACGCCGCGGAAGCCGCCAAGGAGGATATCCGCAACTCGGTCGCGCGGCGGCTGAAGACGGCGACCGAGCAGATCGCCGCCGCCGAGCAGAGCGCGATCCGGCAGATCAAGGACCAGGCGGTGACCATCGCCGTAGCGGCGGCCGGTGACGTGCTCCGCGAGAGGATGAAGGCCGCCGACGCCAACCGGCTGATCGACACGGCGATCTCGGAGGTCGGCGACAAGCTGCACTAGCACGCTGCACCGGCCGGTGCGGCTGCCACGCGCGCGGGCACGGTGTCCCGTGCGAAAGGAAGCCAATGAAAACGATCGAAGCACGCAAGCAGGAGCTCGAGACACGGCTCGGCGAACTGAAGGCGCGGATCGCGCGCATCGAGGACGAGCTCGAGCAGCCGCTCAGCGACAGCTTCTCGGAGCAGGCGGTGGAGCGCGAGGACTCCGAGGTGCTCGAGGATCTCGGCGCCGCCGGCGTGCAGGAGGTCCGGATGATCGAGGCGGCGCTCGACCGCGTCGCCAACGGCACCTACGGCACCTGCGCCCGCTGCGGCGACCCGATCAGCGAGGAGCGGCTCGACGTCCTCCCCCAGACGCCGCTCTGCCGGGACTGCGCCGCCACCGTCGGCTAGGCGGTCTCCTGACACAAGGCTGTCAGTGGCCCCGTGCTATGCGTGGCCGCGACGCAATCGGCCAGGGAGACCTCTATGTACAACCACATCTCGGTCGGCACCCGCGACCTCGCGCGCGCCACCCGCTTCTACGACGCCGTGCTCGGCGCGCTGGGCTACCGGCGCACCATGAGCGAGGACTTCGGCAACGCCTGGGGCCTGAAGTGGCCGGAGTTCTGGGTGGCGCCGGCGCTGGAGGGTGAATCGAACCCCGGGAACGGGGTTCACATCGCCTTCATCGCCCCGAGCCAGGCGGCGGTGGATGCCTTCCATGCCGCAGCGCTCAAGGAGGGCGGCAGCGACGCCGGGGCGCCGGGCCTCAGGCCCGACTACACCCCGGACTACTACGCCGCCTTCGTGCGCGACCCCGACGGCAACAAGCTCGAGGCCGTCCACCTGCCCGACGTGCCGTTCCCGGAGGCTTGACGCCTCCGGGTTCGGCTGGCGGAATCAGGTCTGGGTGGTGGGGGTGATGATGATCTCCACCCGGCGGTTCTGCGCGCGGCCGCCCGGCGTGTCGTTGCTGGAAATGGGCTGGTTGAACGCCATCCCGACGGTCATGACCCGGCCGGACGCCACGCCGTTGCCGGTCAGGATCGCCGCCACGGACTGGGCCCGCCGCTCGCTCAGGGACTGGTTGTGCGCGGCCGACCCGGTGTTGTCGGTGTGGCCGACCACCTGCACCGTCGAGTGCGGGTTGTCGCGCAGGCTGCGGGCGACGAAGGCGATCTCGTCCACGTACTCGGGATGAACGACCGCGCTGTCGACGTCGAAGGTGATCGAACTCGGGCAGGGTGACGACCAGCGTGTTGCCGGTGTTGACCACCGTCGCGCCGGTGCCGCTCAGCGCCTGGTCGAGCTCGCGCTGCTGCCGGTCGAGCGCCGAGCCGATGGCCGCCCCGGCGAAACTGCCGACCGCGCCGCCGATGAAGGTGCCGGCGGTCCCGCCGCCGTCGATCGCCCGCCCGGCCAGCGCGCCCACGCCGGCGCCGATCAGGCCGCCGGTGCCGGTGCTGTTGCGGGTGCCGTCCATGTTGGTGCAGCCGGCGATGGCGGCCACGCCGACGGATAGGATGAGGATCCTGCTTGCCTGTTTCATCTCGTGCCTCGAACGTTTGTTGTTGTGACCGCTCCATAGCACGTTAACGAATCGGCGGAACCTCCTTTTTTCATGCGGCCGAATCGAGCCGGGCGGCCTCCCAGGCCAGCATCGCCCGCTTGACGCCCGAGGCCCCAGTGATAGCCGCCGAGGCCGCCCGCCTTCTGCAGCGCGCGGTGGCAGGGGATGAGGAAGCTGACCGGGTTGCGCCCCACCGCCGTGCCGACGGCGCGCACCGCCTTGGGGCTGCCGATGGCGGCGGCGATGTCGGAGTAGGTGGTGACGTGGCCGCTCGGCACCTGCAGCAGCGCCTCCCAGACCTTGAGCTGGAACGGCGCGCCGAGCAGGTGGAGGCGGGTCTCGCCGCCGCCGAACGCCGCGGCGACCCAGCCGGCGATCCGCTCCGGCGCCTCGACGAAGGCCGCCTTCGGCCAGCGGCCGCGGAGGTCGGCCATGGCGGCGTCGCGGCCGGTCTCGGCGGCGAAGGCGAGGCCGCAGAGGCCGCGGTCGGTGCCCATGGCGAGGGCGGGGCCGAAGGGGGTGTCGAACCAGCCCCACGCGACGGCCAGGCCCTCGCCACCGCGGGCGTACTCGCCGGGGCTCATCGCCTCCCAGCGCAGGAAGAGGTCGTGCAGGCGGCCGGAGCCGGACAGGCCGGACGCGAAGGCGGTGTCGAGCACGCTGTGGCGCTCGGCGAGGAGCCGCTTGGCGTGGTCGAGGGCGAGGTACTGCTGGTAGCGCTTCGGGCTGACGCCGACCCACTGGCTGAACAGGCGCTGGAAATGCGCCGGGCTCATGCCCACGCTCGCGGCGACGTCCTCCAGCGAGGCCTGCTCGGGCGCGCGGGCGGCGATGTGGTCGATGGCGCGGCCGATCACCGCGTAGTGGTAGGTTTCGGTCTCGGGCATGGCGGGCCTCGTTGCGTTCGCTTGTCCGGAAGGTAGCCGAGCGGGCGCGGCACACCCACCCGATTCCTGCGGAAACGGGCTTGCAGCGGTCGCGCGCAGCGTGCCACGAACGCTGCATGCCCGAGCAGCTCGACTATGCGTCGATTTCCGAGATTTTCAGCCGGTTTCATGCCGCCGAGCCCGAGCCGAAGGGAGAGCTGGCGCACGTGAGCGCCTATACGCTGCTGGTCGCGGTGGCGCTGTCGGCCCAGGCGACCGACCGGGGGGTGAACCGGGCGACGGAAGCGCTGTTCAAGGTCGCCGACACGCCGCAGAAAATGCTGGCGCTGGGCGAGGCGGGGCTGATCGAGCACATCAAGACCATCGGGCTCTTCAACAACAAGGCGCGGCACGTGATCAGGCTGTCTGCGATCCTGGCCGAGCGTTTCGGCGGCGAGGTGCCGTCCTCGCGCGCGGCGCTGGAGAGCCTGCCGGGGGTCGGGCGCAAGACCGCGAACGTCGTCCTCAACACCTGGTTCAAGCTGCCGGCCATGGCGGTCGACACGCACATCTTCCGCGTCTCCAACCGCACCGGCATCGCGCCCGGCCGCGACGTGCTGGCGGTGGAGCGGGGGCTGGAAGATCAGGTGCCGGCGGGCTACCAGCTGCACGCGCACCACTGGCTGATCCTGCACGGCCGCTACGTCTGCACCGCCCGCAAGCCCCTCTGCCGGGCCTGCCTGATCCGTGACCTTTGTGCCTACGAGGAGAAGAATTTGTGACCAAGGCTTACCAGGTTGTCGGTATCGGCAATGCCATCGTCGATGTGATCGCCCCGATCGAGGACGCCTTCCTCGCCGAGAACGGTGTCGAGAAGGGCATCATGCAGCTCATCGACACCCGGCGGGCGGTGGAGCTCTACGGCCGTATGGGGCCGGCGCGCGAGGTGTCGGGCGGATCGGCGGCCAACACCATCGCCGGGATCGCGGCGCTGGACGGGCGGACGGCCTACGTGGGCAAGGTGAAGGACGACCAGCTCGGGGCGATCTTCGCCCACGACCTGCGGGCGCAGGGCGCGGACTATTCGACGCCGCCGGCGGACGCCGGCCATGCCCACGAGACCGGGCGGTGCATGGTGCTGGTCAGCCCGGACGGCGAACGCTCGATGAACACCTATCTCGGGGTGTCGGAGTTCCTCGGGCCGGACGACATCGACGAAGGCCAGATGGCCGCGGCCGACTGGATCTTCCTCGAGGGCTACCGCTTCGACGGGCCCGACAGCATCGCCGCCTTCGAGAAGGCGATCCGCGCGGCGCGCGGGGCAGGGGGGAAGGTGGCGATCACGCTCAGCGATCCGTTCTGCGTCGAGCGCCACCGGGCCGAATTCCTGCGGCTGATCCGCGAAGACGTGGAGCTTCTGGTCGCCAACGAGCACGAGCTGAAGTCGCTCTACCTCACCGACGACCTCGAGGCCGCCATCGGCCGGGCGGCGGCCGAGGTGCCGGTCACCGCCTGCACCGTCGGGGAGAAGGGCGCGCATGTGATAACCGGCGAGACGCGGGTGCACGCGCCGGCGACCGAAGGTGAAGCTGGTGGACGCCACCGGCGCGGGCGATCTCTTCGCGTCCGGGTTCCTGCACGGCATCATCACCGGCCGCGACTGGCTCACCTGCGCGCAGATGGGCTGCCTCGCGGCGGGAGAGGTGATCTCGCACATCGGCGCGCGGCCCGAGGCCGACCTGCGCCGCCTCTTCGCCGAAGCGGGGCTGAACTGAGCGTCGGCGCCCCCGACCCGGCGGACATTCCCGCCGGGCCGCCGCGGGTCGACAACCCCCGCCTCGGGATCACGCTGATGATCCTGACCTCGATGGTCTTCGCCTGCCAGGACGGCATGTCGCGCTACCTCGGGACGAACTACAGCGTCATCACCGTGGTGACGATCCGCTACTGGTTCTTCGCCGCCTTCGTGATCGCGACCGCCTCGGCGCAGAAGGGCGGGATCCGCAGGGTCGCCAGCTCCAACAGATAGGCCTGCAGATCTTCCGCGGCGTGCTGCTCGCGGTGGAGATCTGCTTCACGGTGCTCTCCTTCGTGCTCCTCGGCCTGATCGACAGCCATGCCATCTTCGCCGTCTATCCGCTGCTCGTGGCGGCGCTGGCGGGACCGGTGCTCGGCGAATACGTGGGCTGGCGGCGGCGGCTGGCGATCGGGGTCGGCCTCGCCGGCGTCCTCGTCATCCTGCGCCCGGGCTTCACCGTCTTCAGCCCGGTGGCGCTGGTGCCCCTCGCCGGCGCGTTCCTCTTCGCGCTCTACGCCCTCCTCACCCGGCTGGTGGCGCGCACCGACAGCGCCGAGACGAGCCTCTTCTACACCGGCGTCGGCGGGGCGGTGACGATGACGCTGGTGGTGCCGTTCTTCTGGACCCCGATCCACGGCGCCTGGGACTGGTCCTGGATGCTCACCCTCTGCGCCTTCGGGGTGCTCGGCCACTTCCTGATGATCAAGGCCTACGAGCAGGCCGAGGCCGGGACCATCCAGCCCTTCGCCTACCTCCAGCTCGTCTGGGTCAGCATCATGGGCTTCGCGCTCTTCGGCGAGCGCCCGGACGCCTGGACCATCGCCGGCGCCGGGCTGATCCTGGCCGCGGGCCTCTACACCATCCTGCGGCAGGCCCGCCTCAGCCGTTCCGGTTGACGTCCGACACGACCTCCACCGGAGCCGCCTCGCCCTGCAGCCGCGCGCGGTAGACGTGCAGCCCCTCCAGCACCCGCATCACGTAGTTGCGGGTCTCGGTGAACGGGATCGCCTCGATCCAGCTGACCGAGTTCGACGCCCCCACCGCGCGGGTCGCCGTTCTTCTCCAGCCACTCGTTCACCCGGCCCGGCCCGGCATTGTAGGCGGCCGTCGCGAGCACGTACGAGCCGTCGTAGCGGTCCAGCATCTTCGCGAGGTACCCGGTGCCCAGCTTGGCGTTGTAGGTCGCATCGCTGCCGAGCCGCTCCGGGCTGAACGGCAGCCCCACGTCCTCGGCCATGTGCCTGGCGGTCGCCGGCATCAGCTGCATCAGCCCGCTCGCGCCCGCGCTGCTCGCGGCCGTGGCGTCGAACTCCGACTCCTGGCGCGCGATCGCCAGCATGTACTCGGTCGGCACCGGCCACGTCTCCTCGGCGACGGCGTGCAGCGGGTAGTACTGCTCGGGCAGGATCACCCCCTCGGCGGCGGCGTCCTTGGCGATGCGGATGCCGATCTGCGGCCGCCCGAGGTCGATCGCCATCTGCGCCAGCGCCGCCCGCATCTCCGGCGGCAGGTCCTCGGCGGCGTGGCGGAAGAACTGCGACGCCCGCCGCTCGTCGTCGGCCAGGTGCAGGAAGCGGGCGGCCTTGACCACGGAGGACTGCATGAAGGGCGCCGTGCGCCAGTCGGGCGTCGCCACCGCGCCGACCAGCCGCGCTTCCGGGGGGCTCGCCAGCTTCTCGGTGGCAAGCTGGCCATAGAAGCTGGTCTGGTACGCCGCGGCCATGCCGAACGCGTTCTGGGCGGCCTCGGCATCGCCCGCGCGCTCGTGCGCGATCCCGAGCCAGTAGCCGGCGCGCCCGAGGCTGATCGGCGTCGACACCGCCGCCTGGAAGCGGGTGAAGTGGCCGATGGCGACCTCGGGGTCGTCCATCCGGGTCAGCGCGATGAAGCCGGCCACCCACTCGGAATCGGCATAGTCGGGCCCCAGGTCGCCGAAGTTGCGCGCCGCGATCCGGTAGGCGCCGGCGACGTCGCCGTCCTCCAGCGCCTGCCGGGCCAGGTTCGCCCGGCGCTCCATCCACATCTCGGGCTTGCCGAGGGCGGCCTCCGAGGTCGACCGCTCGAGCAGATAGACCTCGGCCTCCTGCCAGCGCCCCTTCTTGATCCGGTAGAGGTAGCGCTCATAGGCCAGCCCGGGGTCGTCCTTCAGCCGCGCCGGGACGGTGTTGATGAGGTACTGCATGCCCTCCGCGTCGCGCCGGCAGGCGATGCGCGCCTGGGCCAGCCGCTGCCAGTCCTCGTCGACCAGCCGCAGCATCGCTTCGGCCTCGCTGGTCAGGCCGCGCCAGAGCAGCATGTCGAGCCGCGCCTCGTGCAGCGGCGCCACCACCGCGCGCCAGTCCGACAGCATGGCGGTGCGCTCCGGGCCGGTGAGCGAGAACTCGCGCCAGGCGCGGGCGATCTCGGCCTCGGCCTCGGTCTCGCGGCCGCCGGCGGCCAGCGCCTCGGCGAGGCGCAGCGAGCCGGTGCCGGTCTGCGGCGGCTCTCCGCCGAAGAAGGCGAGGGCATCCTCGAGCGGCAGGCCCTCCGGCATCCGCCGCTCGCCGGCGCGGCGGAGGGTCTGCAGGCCCGGCCAATCGGCATGGCTGATCACAAAGCCGCTGTATTCGTCCCAGGTGCCGGCGCCGTCGCGGAGCCGGGTCCAGCGCACGATGTCCTTCGCGACCGGATTTCCCGTCCAGGCGGCGTAGGTCGCGGCCTGCTCCCAGTCGCCGGAGGCGGTGGCGGCGAGCGCCTTGTTCAGCAGTTCCGCCTGCGCATCGCTCTGCGCCGTGGCGGCGGGCGCGAGGCCGAGCCAGACGCCGGCAAGCAGGACAGGCAGCACCCTGTTGGACTCTCGCATGCTCGTTCCTCAAGTGACGCGGCCGGCTTTTTCCGCACTATGCCATAACGTGGGCCTATAAGTCTCAACAAAGTCTGTATCCCGCGCGCTTGCGGTCAATGCAATTCACGACTAGGTTCGCGCCGGTTTTGCCGGGCCGCCCGAAGACGGTCCCGTCGGAGGGGCGCCCATGTTCAAAGGCTCGATTCCCGCGCTGATCACCCCGTTCCGCGACGGCAAGGTGGACGAGGCCGCGCTGATCGCCCTGGTGGACTGGCACGTCGCCGAGGGCAGCCACGGGCTCGTCGCGGTCGGCACCACCGGCGAGACGCCGACGCTCAGCCACGAGGAGCACGAGCGCTGCATCGAGCTGGTCGTGCGCACCGCCGACGGGCGCATCCCGGTGATCGCCGGCGCGGGGTCGAACAACACCGAGGAGTCGGTCCGGCTCATGCGTTTCGCCGCCAGGGTCGGGGCCGACGCGGCGCTGGTGGTGACGCCCTACTACAACAAGCCCAGCCAGCGCGGGCTCTACCACCACTACCGGACGCTGCACGACGCGGTGGAGCTGCCGATCATCATCTACAACATCCCCGGCCGGTCGGTCATCGACATGACGCCCGCGACCATGGGCGAGCTCGCCCGCCTGCCGCGGATCGTCGGCGTCAAGGACGCCACCGGCGACGTCAGCCGGGCGTCCGACCAGCGCATCACCTGCGGGACGGACTTCATCCAGCTCTCCGGCAACGACGACAGCGCGCTCGGCTTCAACGCCCATGGCGGGACAGGCTGCATCAGCGTGGTGGCGAACATCGCGCCGCGGCTTTCGGCGGAGTTCCAGGAGGCGATGCTGGCGGGCGACTATTCCCGCGCGCTGACCTACCAGGACCGGCTGATGCCGCTGCACCGGGCCGCCTTCGCCGAGCCGAACCCGGCGCCCACCAAGTTCGCCCTGTCGCTGCTCGGCAAGTGCAGCGAGGAGGTGCGCTCCCCGATGCTGCCGGTCGAGGAGCCGACGCGCGAGAAGATGCGCGCCGCGATGCGGCACGCGGGGCTGCTCAACTGAAGCGGCCCGAGGGCCGCTACCAGGGATAGCCGGTGCCGCGCCAGTTGAGGAAACTGCCGGTCTCGGCGGGCGTCAGCGCCGCGATGATCCCGCGCATCGCCGTGACGCTCTCCTCGGGCGAGATCGAGCCGCCGGCGCCGCCCATGTCGGTCCGCACCCAGCCGGGGTTCAGCACGGCCACGGTGATCCCGCGCGGTGCAAGGGTGAACGAGCGGGCGCGCATGGCCATGTTCACCGCGGCCTTCGAGGTGCGGTACATCAGCTGGCCGCCGGAGCCGGCGTCGCCGATCGAGCCGAGGCCGCTGGTCAGCGTGATCGCCTTGGCCCCGCCGGCGGCGGCGAGGCGGTCGGCGAAGGCGTCGAGAACCCGCACCGGGCCCATGGTGTTGATGTCGAGGACCCGGACCCATTCGGCGTAGTTGACCTCGCCGGGGCCATCGCCGCCCTGTCCGATGATCCCCGCCGTATTGAGCAGGAGATCCACCGGGTCGGCGTCCTCGCGCGCCACCGCCTCGACCGAGGCGAGGTCGGTCACGTCCATGGCGATCGGCCGCACGCCGTTGCCCATGGCGCGAAGCTCGGCGTCGACGCTTTCGGGATGACGGCAGGCGGCGATGACCCGCCACCCTTCGGCGGCGTACTGGCGGACGAACTCGCGGCCGATGCCGCGGCTGGCGCTGGTGACGACGACGGTGGGCATGGGCTCGTTCCTCTCGTTCTGTTGCCGGTCGAGATAGCCCGCCGGCCGCATATGGACAGGCCGGGGCGGCTCCGATAGAGCGGCTGGATCATGGCCAAGGAAGAGAAACCGGTAAAGGTCGTCGCCGAGAACCGGCGGGCGCGGCACGACTACTTCATCGAGGGAGACCTCGAGGCCGGCATCATGCTGGAGGGGTCGGAGGTCAAGTCGCTGCGCTCGGGCAAGGCCAACATCGCCGAGAGCTACGCCTCGGTCGAGGGCGGCGAGCTCTGGCTGATCAACGGCTACATCCCGGCCTACAACCAGGCCAAGACCTTCGGGCACGACGAGCGGCGGCGGCGCAAGCTGCTGGTCAACAAGCGGGAGCTGGCGAAGCTCTGGCAGGGGACGGCCCGCGAGGGGATGACGCTGGTGCCGCTCCGGCTCTACTTCAACGACCGGGGCAAGGCCAAGCTGACCATCGGCATCGCCAAGGGCAAGAAGATGGCCGACAAGCGCGCCACCGAGGCCAAGCGCGACTGGGACCGCCAGAAGGCGCGGCTGATGCGCGAGCGGGGCTGACCGGCGCGACCATCGGGCGCCGGCCTTTCGCGAGCGTCAGCCGGCAATCCAGGCCTTCGCCTCGACCAGCTCGGCGGTGCGGAAGATGCGGATCTCGCCAGGGACCAGCGGCGCGAAGATGCGCGTGGCGCCGCGCATCCAGGGGATGTCGGTGACGAGGGCGACCTTGCTGAAGCGGGTGAGGTTCGCCGCCCCGAGCCGGGCGTCGTCGAGGATCGCCCCGGCGGTGAACGCCTCGAACTCGGGTCCGATCTGGTAGATGACCTTGATCCTGTCGTGGCGCGCCAGCTTCGCCTCGATGGCGGGGACGATGGTATCGGCGTAGTCGTCGGCGTCGATCACCCCGCGCACCGACAGGCCGAGGGTGTCGTCGGGCAGGTCGTCCATCATGACCACGTGCGGCGGCGCCGGTTCGCGCTCCGCCACCCAGGCAAGCGCGTCGCCCATGCCGTCGGAAGGAAAGTGGCGCAGGTTGGCCGCGACGAAGAGCCGCGCGACCCGCGGGGCGATGTCGAGGATGCGGGCATCGGAGACGAGCGCTACCTTCTCGATCTGGCGATGGTGCTCGCGGATGAAGCGGATGTGCTCGAGCATCGCCGCGAGGTTCGACCAGGTGGGGAACCGCGGCGAGTGGATCACCAGGTTGGGCGTGGGACCGCCGGCGGCGACCTTGGCGTCGAAGCGCTTGGTCAGCGCGTCGAGATCGGCCTTGCGCAAGCTCCCCGACGGCTCCAGCACGAAACACCCGTGCGCGTCGTCCTCGATGATCTTCAGCACCGCCTGGCTTCCTCAAGTGGCATCAGGACCCATATGAAAGCCATACGGTTTCTGGCTCGAACAAACCATAAACCGTTGCCCATCGGGTTCAGTCGTCGCCATCCCGCCGCATGAGAACGAGGAGCGCACCAAGCGCCACCAACCCGAGCCCGAGCGTCGGCCGCGAGGGCCTGGCGTCGCCCATGAGCGAGATCGCCGCACTGCGATAAAGCTGACGGTCGAGCGCCGCCCGGCGAGCCGCCAGACGCCGATGCCGCCGCGCCTCCCAGGCCAGAACGGCCAGCAAAATAAGGACCACGACCAACGCAGCCCCCGCCATGATGCCAAGCGCGTTGATCGTCCCGTAGCGATCCGCGAGCGCCACCGTGGCGGCGACAAGCGCGAAGCAGAGGCTCAGCACCGCCGCCAGCACACACGCCCCCATCAGCGCCGCGCGCAGCGCGGCGCGCTTGCCGACGTTGCGGATGCGCGTCTCCGCGACGCGCGAAATCGTCGCGAAGAAGCGCCCCACCCTCACCGCCGAAACATCACGCCGACAAGAAACCCGACGAGCGTCGCCAGCCCCAGCGAGGCAAACGGCCGCCGTCGCGTGGCGGCCGCCACCTCGTCCTCCAGTGACTGCAACTCGGCCAGCGCCATGTCGATCGCGGCCTCGCCCTTGGCGTAGCCCTCCGAAGCCGTTGCGCCGGCAGCATTTTTCAGGCCCACCGCCCGCTCCTTGCCGATGCGGGCGACCAGCGAGCCGAGCTCGGCCATGTCGGCCCGGATCGCGGCGAGCTGCGCCGCCACCGGTTCGGCCAACTCGGCCGCGGCATCCTCAACGTCCTTTCGGGTCGTGGCCATCGTGATCATCCTCTCATGTCTGCACTCGCGGGGAGGGCGCTCGCGCACCCCTTCGCATCCGAAGGCAACGCCGCGAGCCCCGCGAGAGTTCCGCCGCTTCAGACGAAGCGGTTGACCCAGTTCTCCAGCCTCTCCTGCCGACCGGAGCGCGGCCGGGGTTCCAGCCCGTCGCGATCGACCCGCTCGGCGATGGTGGCGAGGTCGCTCGTCAGCATAGCCTGCGCCTCGGGCTTGTCCCAGCCGGCATAGCGCTCGGCCAGCATCTTGGCGTGGCCGCCGTCCTCGATCATGGCGGCGGCGGCGAGAAGCCCGCGGGCGCAGACGTCCATGGCGCCGACGTGGGCCGCGATGAGATCCTCGGGGTCGAGCGACTGGCGGCGCAGCTTGCTGTCGAAGTTGACCCCGCCGGTGGTGAAGCCGCCGGCCTGCAGGACATAGTACATCGCCAGCGCGGTCTCGGGCACGTTGTTCGGGAACTGGTCGGTGTCCCAGCCGGATTGCAGGTCGTTGCGGTTGGAATCGATGCTGCCGAAGACGCCGAGGGCGGTGGCGGTGGCGAGCTCGTGCTCGAAGGAGTGGCCGGCGAGGTAGGCGTGGCCGACCTCGATGTTGAGCTTGACCTCCTTCTCCAGGCCGAAGCGCTGCAGGAAGCCGAAGACCGTGGCGACGTCGTAGTCGTACTGGTGCTTGGTGGGCTCCTGCGGCTTCGGCTCGATCAGGATGGCGCCGGGGAAGCCGATCTTGTGCTTGTAGTCGACGACCATGCTCAGGAACCGGCCCATGTGGTCGAGTTCCTGCTTCATGTCGGTGTTGAGCAGGGTCTCGTAGCCCTCGCGGCCGCCCCAGAGCACGTAGTTGGCGCCCTTGAGGTCGTGGGTGACGTCCATCGCCGCCTTCACCTGGGCCGCCGCGTAGGCGAAGACGTCGGGGTCGGGGTTGGTGGCGGCGCCGGCCATGAAGCGGCGGTTGGAAAAGAGGTTGGCGGTGCCCCAGAGGAGTTCGACGCCGGTCTCGTCCATGCGGCGCGCGAAGTAGTCGGCGACCTCGCGGACGTTGCGGTTGGATTCGCCCAGGGACTTGCCCTCGGGGGCGACGTCGCGGTCGTGGAAGGTGAAGAACTTCGCGCCCAGGATGGTGAACATCTCGAAGGCGACCTCGGCCTTCAGCCGGGCGGCGGCCATGCCGTCGCCGAACCAGGGGCGCTCGAAGGTCTGGCCGCCGAAGGGGTCGCCGCCCGGCCAGGCGAAGGAGTGCCAGTAGGCGATCGCCATGCGCAGGTGGTCTTCCATGCGCTTGCCCATGACCATGCGGTCGGGCTCGTAGAAGCGGAAGGCCATGGGGTCGTCGCTGTCGGGTCCCTTGAAGGGGACGGGCTCGATGCCCTTGAAGAAATCGCTCATGGTCGGGTCTCCTTCAGCGCCGGGTACAGGGCGCGGTAGCGGGCGTAGCCCTCGCGGTAGCGGGGCACCAGGGCGGGGTCGGGTTCGATGACGCGCAGGATCTCCGGCGCGGTGCAGACTTCGGCGGGGTCGGCGCCCTCGGCGGCGCAGATGGCGAGCCGGGCGGCGCCCAGCGCCGCGCCGACATCGCTGTCGGCGGCGATCTCCAGCGGGCGGTCGAGGACGCTGGCGATGATCGCGAGCCAGGTGTCGGAGCGGGCGCCGCCGCCGACGGCCAGCGCGCTGGCGAAGTCGGTGCCGGCGTCGGCGAGGACACGCTGGCAGTCGGCGAAGGCGTAGGCGACGCCTTCCATCACCGCCTGGGTCAGGTCGCGGGCGTCGTGCGACTGGGAGAGGCCGATGAACGCGCCGCGGGCGGCGGCGTCGTTGTGCGGCGTGCGCTCGCCGGAGAGGTAGGGGAGGAAGGTGATGTCGGACGGCGCCGTGATCGGGCCGACGGCGTTGGCGAGGTCGGCGGCCTTGCGGCCGGTGATGCGGGAGAGCCATTCGAGGCTGTCGGAGGCGGACAGGATGACGCCCATCTGGTGCCAGGTGTGCGGGATGGCGTGGCAGAAGGCGTGCACGGCGCCGGAGGTGTTGGGCGAGAAGGTGGCGTTGGAGACGAAGAGGACGCCGGAGGTGCCGATGGAGACGAAGGCGGAGCCGGGGGTGACGACGCCGACGCCGCAGGCAGCGGCGGCGTTGTCGCCCGCGCCGCCGGCCACGACCACGGGGCCGTCGATGCCCCAGCGGCGGGCGAGGTCGGGCAGGAGGTCGCCGGAAGGGGCGCTGCCCTCCACGAGGCGGGGCATCTGGCTGCGGGTGAGGCCGGTGGCCTCGAGGAGGTCGTCGGACCAGTCGCGGGCGCCGACGTCGAGCCAGAAGGTGCCCGCGGCGTCGGACATCTCGGAGACGTGGTGGCCGGTGAGGCGGAGGCGGACGTAGTCCTTGGGCAAGCAGGACGGTGTCGATGCGTCTGGAAGAGGTCCGGCTCGTGCTTGCGCATCCAGGCGATCTTCGGCGCGGTGAAGCCGGGCATGGCGATGTTGCCGGCGACCTCGCGGGCGCGGGGGAAGGCGGCCTCGATCTCGGCGCATTCGGCCATGGCGCGGCCGTCGTTCCAGAGGATGGCGGGGCGGAGGACGCGGTCGTCGGCGTCGAGGCAGACCGCGCCGTGCATCTGGCCGGAGAGGCCGATGCCGCGCAGGCCCTGGAGGCCGTGCTCGCGGGCGAGGGCGGCGATGGTGGCCTCGACGCCCTGCCACCAGGACTCGGGGTCCTGCTCGGACCAGCCGGGGTGTGGGCGGGTGACGGTGAGGTGGTGGCTGGCCTGGCCGATCAGGCGCTGGTCGCGGTCGAAGAGGACCGTCTTGACCGAGGAGGTGCCGATGTCGATGCCGAGGTACATGGGGCGTAACGCTCTCCGGTCAGACGGGCGAAGTCGGGTACTTCGCACGCGAAGATACCACTATGTCACTGGAATTGTTGCGAATTACATCTCATCGGCTTCCGCTCACTGCAGCATGACGGCGGGCTTCTTGCCCAGGATGATCATGCCGAGGATGTCGTCCTCGGTGACGTCCGTGACCTTGACGGTGCCGACGAGCTGGCCGTTCTTCATCACCGAGACGCGGTCGCAGAGCTCCATGACGTCGTGGATGTCGTGGGAGATCAGGAAGATGCCGAGCCCCTGGCGCTTCAGCTCCTCGATCAGCTCGGCGACCATCTGGGTCTCCTTGACGCCGAGCGCGGCGGTGGGCTCGTCCATGATCAGGATCTTGGCGTTGAAGTAGACGGCGCGGGCGATGGCGACGGACTGGCGCTGGCCGCCGGAGAGGGCGCGGACGGGCGAGGCGAACTTGGCGAAGTTGGGGTTGAGCCGCTTCATGATCTTGCGGGTCTCGGCCTCCATGGCGTCGTCGTCGACGAAGCCGGCCGGGGTGGTGAGCTCGCGCCCGAGGAAGAGGTTCTGCGCGGCGTTCAGGTTGTCGGCCAGCGCGAGCGTCTGGTAGATCGTCTCGATGTTGTAGCGGCGTGCGTCGCGGGGCGAGCGAATCTCGATCTTCTCGCCGTTGACGAGGATTTCGCCGGTGTCGGCATGGTAGGCGCCGGAGAGCACCTTGATCAACGTCGACTTGCCGGCGCCGTTGTGGCCGAGGAGGCCGACGACCTCGCCCGGATAGAGATCGACCGTGACGTGGTCGACGGCGTGGACGCCGCCGAAGCTGATGCAGATGTCGCGCATCTCGACCAGAGGCGTGCTCATGTACCCGTCCTCCGCCGGTAGATGATGTCGACCCAGACCGCGAAGACCAGCACGATGCCGACGACGATGGATTGCAGCGGCGCGTCGACGCCGACCATCGCCATGCCGGACTGCAGGCTCTGCATGATCAGCGCGCCCAGCACCGCACCGTAGATCGTGCCGGCCCCGCCCGCGAGCGCGGTGCCGCCGATGACCGCGGCGGCGATGGTGCGGAGCTCGTCCAGCGTTCCGAGGTCGTTGCCGACGGCATTGAGGCGGGCGGAGGCGATGACGGCGGCGATGGCGGTGAGCGCCCCCATCAGCGCGAACACCTTGACCGTGAGCATGCGGGTGTCGATGCCGGAAAGCTCGGCCGCCTCGGGGTTGCCGCCGGTGGCGAAGACGTAGCGGCCGAAGCGGGTGCGCTGGGCGATGACGGTCATGACGAGCGCCACGGCGAGCAGGATCACCACGGGGATGGCGATGCCCTGCGCCATGTTGATGTCACCCTCGGGCACCGGCAGGCCCTGCCGCTCGAGGATGCGCTGGGCGGCCCGCTGGGGCACCGGGTAGGCGACCATCACGGCGGCGAAGCCGAAGATGGCGGCGGTGAAGATGCCGGACATGGTCAGCTCGGCCCAGGCGGGCTTGACGGTGAAGCCGTGCGCCGCCTTGGCGCGGCGCGAGCGCCATTGCAACGCGATGGCGGCGGCGGTGGCGAGGCCCGCGAGGATCCAGCTGCCACGGGCGCCGAGCGACCCTTCGGCGCCGCCGCCGAGGAGCTGGAAGGTGGGGTCGAGGGGCGCCACGGTCTGGCCGGTGGTGATCCACCAGGCAGCACCGCGCCAGACGAGAAGGCCGCCGAGGGTGACGATGAAGGCGGGGATGGTGAGGTAGCCGATCAGCCAGCCCTGGAAGGCGCCGACCACCGCGCCGACGACGAGGCCGACGACGATCGCCGCGATCCAGATGCTCCAGTGCCCGAGGCCGAACATCTCGGGCAGGATGCGCACCTGCGTCACGGCCATGATCATGCCGAGGAGGCCGAGGAGCGAGCCGACCGAGAGGTCGATGTTGCGGGTGACGATGACGAAGACCATGCCGGTCGCCATCACCGCCACCGAAGAGGTCTGCACCGACAGGTTGAAGAGGTTGCGGGGGGTCAGATAGAGGCCGCCGGTGAAGGCGTGGAAGACCAGCCAGATGACGACGAGCGCGCCCAGCATGCCCAACAGGCGCAGGTCGATCTCGAGCGAGCGCAGCAGTCTGGCGAGTGCTTGCATGCGGTCCCCCCGAACCGTTCGGGGCGGCCCGCATGGGGCCGCCCCTTCAGCCGAGGTTCAGTCGCAGGCGGCGACGGATCCCGCCGAAACGCCGGCGCAAAGCTCGTCCTTGGAGATCCAGCCGGCGTCCACCACGACGTCGAGGTTGTCCTTGGTGATGGCGATCGGCGTCAGCAGGATGGAATTCATCTCGTTGCCGCCCGGCGAGGCGAACTTGGCCGAGCCTTCCACGCCGTCGAGCGGAGCGCCGCCGGCCAGCGCCACGGCGATCTCGCCGGCCGCCTTGCCGAGTTCGCGCGAGTCCTTCCAGACCGAGACGGTCTGCGTGCCGAGCGCGATGCGGTTCAGCGCCGCCTTGTCGCCATCCTGGCCGGAGACCGGGATGCCTTCCATGCCCTGCGCCGTCAGCGCCGCGACGACGCCGCCGGCGGTGCCGTCGTTCGAGGCGACCACCGCGTCGACCTCGTTGTTGTTCTGGGTGAGGATCTGCTCCATGTTCTTCTGGGCGTTGGCCGGCAGCCAGCCGTCGGTATAGGCCTCCCCGACGATCTTCACCTGACCGCCGTCGATCGCCGCCTGCAGCACCTCCTGCTGGCCGCCGCGCAGGAAGTCGGCGTTGGCGTCGGTGGAGGAGCCCTTGATCATCACGTAGTTGCCCTCGGGCGCCTGCTCGAGCACGGCGCGGGCCTGCATGCGCCCGACCTCGACGTTGTCGAAGGTGAGGTAGAAGGTGCGCGGATCCTCGATGAGGCGGTCATAGGCCACGACGGGGATGCCCTCGTTGGCGGCGGCGTCGACGGCCGGCGTGATCGCGGCGGCGTCCTGGGCCAGGATGATCAGCGCGGTGGCGCCGCTGGCGATCAGGCTCTCGACGTCGGCGAGCTGCTTGGACGACGAGCTCTGCGCGTCGGCGGAGATGTACTTGGCGCCGGCGGCGTCGAGCGCGGCCTTGATCGCCGCCTCGTCGGTCTTCCAGCGCTCCTCCTGGAAGTTCGACCAGCTCACGCCGACGACGACGTCCTGCGCCGCGGCGGCGGTTGCAAGGCCCGAGGCCAGCGTGGCTGCCGCCAGAATTCCGAAGCATTTCATGGTGTATCCCCCCTTGGTTGCCTGCCCGTTCCCGTCCCGGCCACCCGGTGCGCCGGACGATTCCCGTCCTGGGCTCGGCTGGCCAACCATTCTCCCGCGCCCCGTGGCTTGTCAAATCCCTTCTGCCCCCGCGCCGGTGCAACCGTTTGAAATCGCGGCGGTTGCGAGGCTTCCCTAGGCGGAGTGCCTACTCCACCCAGCCGCGCTCGCGGAAGTAACGGGCGGCGCCGGGGTGGAGCGGCGCCGCGAGGCCGTCGCGGGCCATGGCCTCGGGATCGAGGTTGACCAGCGCCGGGTCGAGCCCGCGCAGCATGTCGATGTCGTCGAAGACCGACTTCACGAGGGTGTAGATCCTGTCCTCGGGCACGTCTTCGCGGGTGACCAGCGTCGCCCCGACGCCAAAGGTCGACACCGCGCGGGGGTTGCCGCGGTAGAGGCCGGCCGGGATCGTCGCCACGACGAAGGCGGGCGTCGCTGCCACGAGCGCGTCCACCGCCGGGCCGACCGCGTCGACCAGCACCGCGTTGCAGGTGGTGGTCGCTTCCTGGACCACCAGCGCCGGGTGGCCGACCGCATAGACGAAGGCGTCGATCTGGCCGGCGCAGAGCGCGTCGGCCAGGCGGTCGGGGGTGAGTTCGGGGGTCGCGGCGAAGCTCTCCGCGGTCCAGCCGAGCGCCGACATCAGGGAATCGGCGATGGCGCGGGTGCCGGAGCCCGGAGCGCCCCAGGCGACCCGCTTGCCGGCGAGGTCCTCGATCCGGGCGATGCCGGCGTCGGCGCGCGCAACGATGGTCAGCGGCTCGGGGTGCAGCGAGGCGATGGCGCGGAGCGCCGTGTCGGGACCGGCGGCGGCGAAAATCCCGGAGCCGGTCAGCGCCGCCTCCTGGGTGTCGGACTGGACGATCGCGAGATCGAAGGTGCGGTCGTTCAGCGCGGTCATGTTGCCGACCGAGCCCTCGGAGGGCCGGGCGGCGCAGCGCAGGTTGGTGTCGCGGCGATGCTGGTTCACCAGGCGGCAGAGCGCCACGCCGACCGGATAGTAGACGCCGGCGACGTTGCCCGTTCCCATCCAGAGGAGGTCCGGCTCGGGCACCGGGGTGGCTCCCTCCGGCGTCTGCGCTGGCTCCTGGGCCGCGAGGGGCGCGGCGAGGGCCGCCAGAACCGCGAGGAGGACGGCCGCGAGCTTCATTCGCCCCTCAGGCCTCACCGACGGCGTCGGCGGAGGTCCCGGCCACCTCGAAGTCATGGGTGATCGTGGCGGTCTTTTCCAGCATCGCGACGGCGGAGCAGTATTTCTCCACCGAGAGCGCGATGGCGCGCTCCACCCTTCGCGGGTCGAGGTCGCGCCCCCGCAGGACGAAGTGCATGTGGATGCGGGTGAAGACCTTGGGCTCCTCGGTGGCGCGGTCGGCGTCGAGCTCGACGGTGCAGTCCTCGACCGCCTGGCGCGCTTTCTGCAGGATGTTGACCACGTCCCAGGCCGAACACCCGCCGGCGCCGATCAGCACCAGCTCCATCGCACTCGGCCCCGGCTTCAGCCCTTCGGGGCCATGCGCGGTGCCGAGCACCACGCTGTGGCCGCTCACGGTCTGGCCCATGAACGTGCGGTCCTCGACCCAGCTGATCCGCGCCTTCATGCGAGCCACCCTCTGTCTGCGTCGCCTCGAGCATAAAGACGCCGAACGGCGGGCGCCACCTCCCGGCCGGGACTACTCGATCTTGTCGGTCGGCAGCGCGTTGAGCTGGCCCCAGTTCTGCTCGCCGATGCGGTCCATCAGGTCGAGCTGGGTCTCGAGGTAGTCCGTGTGGCCCTCCTCGTCGGCGATGAGCTCCTCGAAAAGGTTCTTCGAGACGTAGTCGCGGACCTTCTCGCAGTAGTCGCGCGCCTCCTTGTAGAGCGTGATCGCCTCGAGTTCGGCGGCGAGGTCGCATTCCAGCGTCTCGCGCGGGGTCTCGCCGATGCGAAGCGGGTCGAGCGTCTGCAGGTTGGGGTGGCCTTCCAGGAAGATGATCCGGTCGATGAACTTGTCGGCGTGGTGCATCTCCTCGATGCTCTCCTTGCGCGACTTCTCCGCCACGTGGCCGAGGCCCCAGTTGTCCTGCAGGCGGTAGTGCAGCCAGTACTGGCTGACGGCGGTGAGCTCGCTGCGCAGCCCCTTGTTCAGGTACTCGATGACCCCCTTGTCGCCCTTCATCGCCCTTGCTCCTCCCAGGCCTGACCGCGCTCGCATTCGGGCGCGGGGACAGCCTAGATCAAGGCGAGAGCGTCTCGCAATATGGAATCGTTCTAAATCGCACGCCCCGGGGCGCGAGCCCGTCAGGCCTCTTCCGCCGATCTCCGGCCGAACTTGCGGCGCAGGCCTCGCAGCTCCACAGGGACGGCGAGGTTGTCGTCGTGGCGCATCTGGTCGACGAAAAGCCGGATGCAGCCGCCGCATTCCACCGACTTCCCAAGGGCACGATAGATCTTGCCCGGCGTGATCAGCGTGTAGGGATCGGAGGCGCGCATCCAGGCGATCGTGTCGCGGATGTCGCGGTCGGTGACGCCGGTGCAGGAGCAGACGATCATGCGAGGACTCGGGGCTCGGTCGCGGTTGCCTAATACTTGACAATTCAGGTCAGGAAAGGCAAGCCCCTCGTTTGCGGTCGCGCGACCGTCGCTCAGGCGACGGCGCGGGACAGGGCGCAGTGGCTCCAGAGCGCCGACAGGGCCACCAGCAGGTGGTCGAGGTCGGCGTCGGTGTGGAGCGGCGAGGGCGTGAAGCGCAGGCGTTCCTGGCCCTTGGCCACCGTGGGATAGTTGATCGGCTGCACGTAGATGCCGTAGTCGTCGAGCAGGATGTCGGAGATCATCTTGCACTTGACCGGGTCCTTCACCATGACCGGGACGATGTGGCTCGGGTTCGGCAGGTGCGGGATGCCGAGGCGGTCGAGGCGGGCGCGGAGCTTCACCACCATCTCGCGCTGACGGCGGCGCTCGACGTGGCTGGTCTTGAGGTGACGGATGCTGGCGCGGGCGCCGGCTGCGATGGCCGGGGGAAGGGCTGTCGTGAAGATGAAGCCCGACGCGAAGCTGCGGATGAAGTCGATCAGCGACTCCGAGCCCGCCACGTAGCCGCCGACGACGCCGAACGCCTTGCCGAGCGTGCCCTCGATCAGCGTCACCCGGTGCATCAGCCCGCGCTCCTCGGCGACGCCGCCGCCGCGCGGGCCGTAGAGGCCGACCGCATGCACCTCGTCGAGGTAGGTCATGGCGCCATGCGCCTCGGCCACGTCGAGGATCTCGGCAATGGGCGAGATGTCGCCGTCCATGGAATAGACGCTCTCGAAGGCCACGACCTTCGGCCGGGCCGGGTCGATCGTCGAGAGGTGGCGGTCGAGATCGGCGGGGTCGTTGTGGCGCCAGATGCGTTTTTCGCAGCCGGAGTGGCGGATCCCCTCGATCATGCTGGCATGGTTCTGCGCGTCCGACAGGATGACGCAGCCGGGCAGGCGGCTGCCGAGCGTCGAGAGCGCCGCCAGGTTCGCCACGTAGCCCGAGGTGAACAGCAGCGCCGCCGCCTTGCCGTGCAGGTCGGCGAGCTCACGCTCCAGAAGCACATGGTCGTGGGTGGTGCCGGAAATGTTGCGGGTGCCGCCGGCGCCGGCGCCGCAGCGGTCGACGGCCTCGTGAATCGCGGCCAGCACCGCGGGATGCTGCCCCATGCCGAGATAGTCGTTCGAGCACCACACCGTGACCTCGGACGGGGTGTCCGCGACATAACGCATCGCCCGGGGAAAATCTCCGCTCATCCGCTCGAGTTCGGCAAAGACCCGGTAGTTGCCCTCCTTGCGGAGCGTCGCGAGTTGCTCGCCGAACAGGGCGTCGTAATCCATGACCGTTCCCTTTGTCTCCACCGGCCAACGCCAGTGACGCCCACCTTGCGTCGATCACCCGACTCGGGGGCAAAAGTCAACCTTCCGCCAATTGCGGCAATATAGCACAGGTGTCGGGCATCCGGCCATCACCGGGTTGTTTCTCCCGTGTCATCCCGATCAAGCCGCAGCCTGGAAGGCGGGGAGGGCGCGCTCGATCATCTCGGCACTGGCGGTCAGCGAGATGCGGAAGTCGCCCGGGCGCTCGAAGAGCGTGCCCGGCATCACGAACACGTCCTGCCCGGCGAGCTTTTCGGCGAAGCGCACGGCGTCGCCGCCGGGGGCCGCGCCCCAGAGGTAGAAGGTGCCTTCCGGGTTGGTCAGCCGGTAGCCCCATTGCGTCTAGCGACCCCGAGCATCCGGTCGCGGCGGGCGGTGAGCGCGGCGATGTCGATGGTGACGTCCTCGAGCGCGGGAACGGCATGTTGCATGACCGCGTCGGGGTAGGTCCAGCCGAGCGCCATCTGGCAGGGGAAGAAGGCTTCGCGGAGCGCCCCGCGTTCGGCGGCGGGCATGAGCGGCGAGAGCGCGAGGTAGCCCAGGCGCTGGCCGGGCGCGAGCAGCACCTTGCCGTAGCTGTAGTCGATCAGCGTCCAGGGATAGACCGCCGCAGGGCTGGTGAAGCCGTTGCCGTCGAGGCGGATGCGGCGGTAGGGCTCGTCGGAGAGGAGCCAGATGCGGGCGCCGATCCTCCGGGAGGCCGTCTCGAGAAGGTCGGCGAGCGCCTGAAGGTCTTCGCGCGGATAGATCCGGCCCGTGGGGTTGTGCGGCGAGTTGACCACCACCATGCGGGTGCGGGGCGTGATCGCCGCCTCGATGGCGGCGAGGTCGAGATCGAAGCGGGTCGGCTCGAGCGACGCCTTGACCGGGACGAGGTCGGCGGCGCGCAGCATCGGGGCGTAGCAGAACCAGCCCGGGACCGGGATGACCACCTCGTCGCCCGCGTCCATCACCAGCCGGAAGGCGAGGGCGATGGCGCCGAAGGCGCCCTGGGTCAGGGTCACGTCCTCGGGCTCGAAGTCGAGCCCGATCTCGCGGGTGAGCGCGTCCGCGATCACCGCCCGCGGCTCGGCCTCGCTGGCCTTGTAGGCGAACCAGTCCTCGCTTCTCGGCTCCACGCTGGCGCGGAGCGCTGCGACGAGGCCCGGCAGCGGCATCTCGTGCGGGTTGCCGAAGGTGAAGTCGCAGAAGTCCGTCCGTCCGGCGGTCCGCGCCTGGTGCGCCCGGAAGAACGTCCCGACCGGCCCCCATTCGTCCGCCGCCAGAGCGCTGCGTCTCGACAAGTATTCCATGTGCCCCCCACATTCCTGCCGGGCACACTAGCACGCCGCAGGCGATTTACAGCGCTCGTGACGCGGCGCAGAAAGAACGGCGAATGCAGCGGAGCCGCCCGATGGACCCGGTCAGTCTCACCTACTACGCGATCGTCTGCGGCGGCCTCGCCGTGGCCTCGCCGCGGCTCAATCCGCTGGCGGTGCGCATCATCGTCGGCGTCGCCGTCGGGGTGGCCGCGGCGCTGCTGCTTCCGGTGCTGCGGCGCGCGACCGGGCTCTGACGCGCCGTTCAGGCGGAGAAGAAGCCGGGGCCGGACCGACCTCGCAGCACGGCGGCGGCCTCCGTGCCCAAGCGTTCGGCCTCGGCGACGCCGCCCGCGACCTCGTGGGCGAGCGCCTCCGACCCGTCCGGGCGAAGGATCTCGCCGCGAAAGCGCATCCGGTCGCCGTCGATCTCGGCGAGGCCGGCGATCGGGGTGAGGCACGAGCCGTCGAGCGCAGCGAGGAACGCGCGCTCCGCGGCCAGGCGCTGGCCGGTGAGGGAGTGGTGGATCGGCGCCATGAGCTCCGAGATCCGGTCGTCGCCGCTGCGCTGCTCGATCCCGATGGCGCCCTGGGCGATGGCCGGAAGCATGTCGTCGGGCTCGATGGGGCGGGCGACGTCGCGAAGGCCGAGACGGCTCACGCCGGCCATGGCGAGAAAGGTCGCCGCCGCCACCCCCTCGTCGAGCTTGCGCAGCCGCGTCTGCACGCTGCCGCGGAACTCGACCACCGTGAGATCGGGGCGGCGGTGGAGCACCTGCGCCTTGCGGCGGAGGCTGGAGGTGCCGACGGTGCTCCCCATGGGCAGGTCCGCCAGCGATCCGGCACCCGCCGACACGAAACCGTCGCGCGGATCCTCGCGCGGGAGGTAGGCGGCGATCTCCAGCCCATCCGGCTGCAGCGTCGGCATGTCCTTCATCGAGTGCACGGCGATGTCGATGGCGCCCGCCGCCAGCGCCTCCTCGATCTCGCGGGTGAAGAGGCCCTTGCCGCCGAGGGTGGAGAGCGAACGGTCCTGCACCCGGTCCCCGGTGGTCTTGATCACCGCGATCACGAAGGCCGCCTCGGGCAGGCCGTGCGCCGCCATCAGCCGGTCGCGGGTCTCGTGCGCCTGCGCCAGCGCCAGCGGGCTGCCGCGGGTGCCGATCCGGAGCGGCCGGTCGGAGGTGGGAAGGTCGAGGGGCATGGGCGCGGGCTTTCCTTTCCGTGCCCGATCTGTAAGGTCGCGCCCGCGATGCCGCAAGGCGCGCGCTGAAGGGGCGGGGGCGGATGACGGGCGATACGGGGCCGAGGGCGCGGGCGCCGATGATGCGCGCGCTGGCGGGCGAGGCGCTGCCGGTGCCGCCGGTGTGGATGATGCGCCAGGCCGGGCGCTACCTGCCGGAATACCGGGCGGTGCGGGCGCGCGCGTCGGGCTTTCTCGATCTCTGCTACACGCCCGAGCTGGCCACCGAGGTGACGCTGCAGCCGATCCGCCGCTACGGTTTCGACGCCGCCATCCTCTTCGCCGACATCCTGCTGGTCCCGCACGCGCTGGGCGCCAATCTCGTCTTCGTCGAGGGCGAGGGGCCGCGGCTCTCCACGGTGACGGGGCCGGAAGATCTGGCCCGGCTGCGCCCGGCCGAGGCGGTGCACGAGACCACGGCGCCGGTCTACGAGACGGTGCGCGCGGTGCGCGCCGCTCTCCCGGGGAACGTGCCGCTGATCGGCTTCGCCGGCGCGCCCTGGACGGTGGCGACCTACATGATCGCCGGGCGCGGCACGCCCGACCAGGCGCCGGCGCGCGAACTCATCTACCGCGATCCCGCGACCTTCGAGGCGCTGATGGAGCGGATCACCGCGGCGACCATCGCGTACCTGTCGGCGCAGGTCGCGGCGGGGGCCGACATCGTCAAGCTGTTCGACTCCTGGGCGGGCTCGCTGCCGGGGCCGCTTTTCGAACGCTACTGCGTGGCGCCGGCGCGGCGGATCGCGGACGCACTCAGGACGGCGCATCCCGAGGTGCCGATCATCGGGTTTCCGCGCGGCGCCGGGGCAGGCTATCTCGCCTTCGCGGCGGGTGCGGGGGTGCAGGCGGTGGCGCTCGACACCTCGGTCGACCCGGCCTGGGCGGCGGCGGCGCTGCAGCCGCGGCTCTGCGTGCAGGGGAACCTCGATCCCCTGCTGCTGGTGGCCGGCGGGCGGGCGCTGGAAGAGGCGACGCGCGCGACGGTGCGCGCCTTTGCCGGCGGCCCGCATGTCTTCAACCTCGGGCACGGCATCACGCCGGAGGCGGACCCGGCGAACGTCGACCTGATGCTGAAGGCGATCCGCGGCTGAGGGTCAGCCGTCGTGGGTCAGGCTGGTGGAAAAGAGGTTGAGCACCAGCACCCCGGCGAGGATCAGCGAGACGCCGATGAGCGCCGGCTGGTCGAGGCGCTGGCCGAAGCCGAGCCATCCGACGGCGACGATCATGACCATGCCGATGCCCGACCAGATGGCGTAGACGATCCCCATCGGGATCGCCCGGAAGGTGAAGGAAATGAGCACGAGCGCGGCGGCATAGCAGACCACGACCAGAGCCGAAGGCCCGGGGCGGCTGAACTGATGGGAGGCCAGAAGCGCCGAGGTTCCGATCACCTCCAGCACGATGGCGACGGCGAGGACCGTGTAAGTCGCGACGAGGCTCATGGCCAGGACCCGGCTGGAAGGGCGGCACTCAGGCATTCAGAGTAAAGGCTGGTCGGAACGCGCTCAATGCCGCGAACTTAACACGTTCTGCGAGCTATCGGGGCGATTTTTTTCTGTCCGGGCCTTGTCGAAGTTCCCGAACATCTGATCATACGGTCTCCGTGTGATCGCCTCGCGATAACAGTTCGTAAAGAAGTGGCAAGCCGGATTCCAGCCGGATTCCAGCCGCCTTCCAGCCCGGATTTTTCTCGCCGTTCCAAAGGGATGACCGCCGCCCGAGGCGCGAGCAGATCAACCGGAGATCGTATCAGGCGCCTTGCGGGCCGTCAGTGCTGCTTTTCGATGCCGATGAACGCGAACATGCGCGAAACGCGCAGCGCGACCGCTTCGCGGAAGTCGCGTTCGGTCGGGGTGAGGCCGGGCGCGCGGGCGGCGGCCCAGGCCGCGGCCTCCGCGAGGCGCCCGCGCGCCTCGACGGTTTCGCTCGCGCGCTCCCGGATGGCGCGCCCGAGCGCGAGCCGCTCGTCAAGTCGTGCAATCAGCATGGCTTGCCCTCCCGGACCGACGATGCCAGCGGGCACGTGGCCGAACAATGACAGGAATCTTAAGGGGTTAATGAAGGGCCGCCTGCGACCGTTGGCGCGTCAGGCGACCGATGCCCGATCGCCGTGGCCGAGGTGGCGGGCGGCGCGCGCCGCGACGGCCTCCCAGAACGAGCGCTCCGCGGCGGCGAGGCCGGGCTCCTGCGCGGCACGCAGCGCCTCGGTTGCCGCCGCGTTTCCGTGCGCGTCGATGAGACAGCTCGCCCGCTGCCGGATGGACCGGCCATAGGCGACCCGTTCCTCGAGATGTGGATACATTTCCAAGCCCCCGCTTGCCCCGGGATAGATTGCCCTCAAGACAAAGTCGACACAAGTTCAAGGATATTAGTGGGTTAATGGCATCGGCGGCGGTTTGCCTATCCTCACGCCCGCGACATCGGGATCGTGAATGGCACCGGCGGCCGGTTGCCCTACCCTTGCCCCACCGATCAACGGGAGGAACCGATGCAACGAAAGAAAGCCAGCGACTTCGACCAGCGCATCCTCGAGCTTTATGACGGCTACGTGCACGGCCGCATGTCCAAGCGCGCCTTCCTCGACCATGCCTCGAAGTACGCGGTCGGCGGCGTGTCGGCGGCGGCGCTGCTTTCCAGCCTGCAGCCGAACTATGCCCTGGCGCAGCAGGTGGCGCCGGACGATCCGGCCATCGAGACCGAGACGGTCGAGTATCCCTCGCCGGAGGGCCACGGCACGGTGCGCGGGCTGATGGCGCGGCCGGCCGGCGTCGAGGGGCCGCTGCCGGCGGTGCTGGTGGTACACGAGAACCGCGGGCTCAATCCCTACATCGAGGACGTGGTCCGCCGGCTCGGCAAGGCCGGCTTCATGGCGCTCGGGCCTGACGGACTGACGTCCCTCGGCGGCTACCCCGGCAACGACGAGGAGGGGCGCGAGATGCAGTCCCAGCTCGATACGACAAAGCTGATGCAGGACTTCTTCGCCGGGTTCGAGTACCTCGCGGCGCATCCGGGCTCCACCGGCAAGGTGGGCGCCGTCGGGTTCTGCTACGGCGGCGGGGTCTGCAACGCGCTGGCGGTCGCCTACCCCGAGCTCGCCGCCTCGGTGCCGTTCTACGGGCGCCAGGCCGGACGTGGCCGACGTGCCGGCGATCGAGGCGCCGCTGCTCCTCCACTACGGCGGGCTGGACGAGCGGGTGAACGCCGGCTGGCCGGCCTACGAGGCGGCGCTCAAGGAACACGGCAAGGTCTACGAGGCCTACATCTACGAGGGCGCCAACCACGGCTTCCACAACGACACCACGCCGCGCTACGACGAGGCGGCGGCGACGCTGGCCTGGGACCGCACGCTGGCCTGGTTCGAGAAACACCTGAACGCCGCAGCCTGACCTACCCGGCGAGCGCGCGAGCCTCTTTGCCACTTCGAAGGTGCCGCGCGCCGCCGTTCGCGGTGACGCCTGGCATACGCACTGTGCATGTGTTGTGCATACATTGTGCATAAGCGCTTTCGCCGAACCATCTGCCGCCCCGTCGAAAAAACCTCCCCCTCACCGGAGGCAGATCTCCGCTAACGCCTTGGTAACCACCGCTCCCTAGACCGAACGGGACGGCGGTCAGTGGAGAAGCCCTGCGATGTCGCCCCGGTTCGGCCTGCGGCTCAGCCTCGCGGTCGCGCTCGCATTCGCGGGCGCGCCGGCGCTGCATGCCCAGGACGCCGACCCCTCGGCGCACGACCCTTCCGCCCTCTGCGATGCCGCGATCGCCAAGGGCGCCCGCCGTGGCGGCGTGCCGGTCGAGGTCCTGCACGCGGTGGCGCTGACCGAGACCGGCCAGCACCGCGACGGGCGGATGCGCGCCTGGCCCTGGGCGATCAACCGCGAGGGCAAGGGCTTCTGGTTCAAGACCCGCGAAGAGGCGCTGGCCTTCGGCCAGAAGAGCCTCGAGGACGGCCGCAGGAGCTTCGACGTGGGCTGCGTGCAGATCAACTACCGCTGGCACGGCCACGCCTTTCCCTCGCTCGACGACATGTTCAACCCCGAATGGACCGCGACCTACGCCGCGCAGTTCCTGCGCACGCTCTACGAGGAGCGGGGAAGCTGGTCGGCGGCGGCCGGCGCCTATCACTCGCTGACCCCCGAGCTCGCCCAGAAGTATCGCGCCCGCTTCGACCGGCTGCTCGCCGACCTCGACCCGGGCGCGCTGACCGGCGCCGAGGCACTGGTGGCCGCCGTACAGCCGGAGGCGCGCTTCTCGACGCGTCAGGCCCGGCGCGAGGCGCAGCGCCTCGCCATGGCCGAGCGCATCCGCGCCGCCGGCCCGCCGCCGCCCCCGGCGCCGGGCGGCATCGCCGGCGCGCTCTTCGTCCCGGCCGCCGGCGCGCTCCTTGCACCCGGGACGCCGCTCCTGTCCCAGGGCCAGCCGCTGATCTCGGCCCCCGCCGGCAGCCTCTTCTGACGCGATGGACCTGAGCCTCCGCGCCCTCTACCAGCCGACCGTGCTGCTCGCCATGGCGCTCATGGCGGTCATCGCCATGATGATCCTGCCGATGCCGGCATGGATCCTCGACCTCGGCCTGGCCGCCTCCTTCGGCATCGCCATCCTCATCTTCACCATCACGCTCTTCATCAACCGCCCGCTCGACTTCTCTTCCTTTCCGACGATCCTGCTCGCCTCGCTGATGTTGCGGCTGTCGCTCAACGTCTCATCGACCAAGCTCATCATCGGGGAGGGCCATACCGGCACCCAGGCGGCCGGGCACGTGATCGAGGGCTTCGCCATGTTCATCATGGGCGGGTCGGTCTTCCTCGGGCTCGTGGTCTTCGGCGTGCTGCTGATCGTCAACTTCATCGTCATCACCAAGGGCGCCGGCCGCATGGCCGAGGTGGGTGCGCGCTTCGCGTTGGACGGCATGCCCGGCAAGCAGCTCGCCATCGACAGCGACATGGCGGCGGGCGCGATCAGCCACGCCGAAGCGCGCGAGCGGCGGCGGGTCGAGCAGGAGGAGACGACATTCTTCGGCTCGCTCGACGGCGCGTCGAAGTTCGTGAAGGGCGACGCGATCGCCGGGCTGCTCATCACGCTTCTCAACCTCGTGGTGGGGCTCGCCATGGGCGTGCTGGTGCACGGCATGCCCATCAACGACGCTTTCGAGACGTACTCGATCCTGACCGTGGGCGACGGCCTGGTCACCCAGATCCCCGCGGTCATCATCTCCATCGCGTCCGCCATGCTGCTGTCCAAGGGCGGGCTGGTGGGGTCCACCGACCGGGCGCTGATCCGCCAGCTCGGCGGCTATCCCACGGCACTCGGCACGGTTGCGGTCCTGATGGCGCTCTTCGCCTTCATCCCCGGGTTGCCGTTCGTCCCGTTCCTGCTCGGGGCGATCAGCCTCGCCGTCGCGGCGTGGCTGGCCCGCGAGGCCATCGCCAAGGAAGCCAAGGCCGCCGAGGCGCCGCCGGAGGCGCGCACGCCGGCGAAGCGGTCGCTGGGCGATCTGCTCGACGTCGACGAGATCCACATGGAGTTCTCGCCGAACCTGGTGCCGGTGGTGATGGACGAGGCGACGGGGCTCGACGCCCGCATCCTCAACATGCGCAACCACATCGCCACCGAGTTCGGGCTGATCCTGCCGGAGATCCGGTTGACCGACAATCCGGGCCTGCCGCCGGGCAGCTACGCCATCCGCATCCAGGGGGTGGAGGTCGCCCGCAGCTCCATCGAGACCGACCAGGTTCTGGTGCTCCTGCCCGACGAGGACGCCGATGCGCCGGTGGGCCGGTCGGTGGCGGAGCCGGTCTACGGCGCGCCGGCGCGCTGGATCGCGCCGGGGCTGCAGGAGGAGGCGGCGCTGATGGGGCTCTCGATCGTCACCCCGACCGAGGTGGTGGCGACGCATCTGCTGGAGATCGTCAAGTCGAACTTCGGGCGGCTCTTCACCCGCAGGAGCCTGCGCAAGCTTCTCGACGAGTTCACCTCGCTCACGGATACGCGGCGCGCCGAGGCGAACCGCAAGATGCTCGAGGAGTTCATTCCCGACAAGGTGCCGATCGACACCCTGCAGGCTGTCCTGCGCCTCCTTCTCGAGGAGCGCGTCTCGATCCGCAACCTGCCGCTGATCCTGGAGGCGATCTCGGAGGCGCACGCGCCGCATGCGAGCGCCGAGGTTCTCTGCGAGCAGGTGCGCCACCGACTCGGCTTCCAGCTCATCGCCGGGATCCAGGAGGCGGACGGGGCGTTGCCGCTGATCCAGCTCAACCCCTCCTGGGAGGAGATGTTCCAGACCTACCAGCTGCCCGAGGGCGCAGGGATCGTCGACGTGGCGCTGCCGCCGGCGGAGTTCAACCGCCTGGCCAATTCGGTGGCCGAGCGGATTGCGCACGCGGGTTCGCAGGGGCGCTATCCGGCAGTCGTTACCTCCACCAAGCGGCGGAGGTTCCTGCACACGGTGCTGCTGGCCAAGGGCATCCGCAACCCGGTCTTCTCCTTCGAGGAGATCGGCACCGGCGCCCGGCCGGCGGTCCTAGGGCTCGCCTGATGTACGAGGGCCTGGGCGCGGTCCTCGATTTCACCCAGGCGGGGTTCGTTGGCTTCATTCTCGTCTTCACGCGGGTCGCCGGCGTCGCTTCGCTGCTGCCCGGCTTCGGCGAGCAGATCATCCCGGCTCGGGTGCGCCTCGGGGTCGCCATCGCCTTCGCCATGGTGGTCTGGCCGATGCTCGCGCCCGAGCTCACCGCCACCGATCCGGCGCGGCCGCTTCTCCTGATGCTGATCATCGAGGCCGGCATCGGCCTCATGCTCGGCCTCGCCATCCGCCTGATGGTAATCGCTCTGCAGCTCGCAGGCTCGATTGCGGCGCAGTCCACCGCACTCGCGCAGATCTTCGGCGCAGGGGTGACGCCCGACCCGATGCCGGCGATCGGCAACATCCTGATGCTCGGAGGAATCACGCTGGCGGTGGCCTCGGGGCTGCACGTCAAGGCGGCGGTGGCGATGGCGCGGTCCTACGAGATCCTGCCCATGGGGCTGCCGATCCCCGCCGCCGACGTTGCGGCCTGGGGTACGGCGCGGGTGGCGCGGGCCTTCGCGCTCGGCTTCTCGCTGGCGGCGCCCTTCGTGATCGCGGGGTTCGCCTACAACCTGGCGCTCGGCGCCATCAACCGCGCCATGCCGCAGCTCATGGTCGCCTTCATCGGCGCCCCGGCGATCACCGCCGGGGGCCTGCTGATCCTGATGCTGGCGGCGCCCGTCATCCTGCACTTCTGGGGGACGCAGCTCGACCAGACGCTGGCCGATCCCCTGGTCCTGCCGCGATGAGCGAGGAGAGCGGCGGCGAGAAGGTCTTCGACCCGACGCCGCAGAAGCTGGCCGAGGCGCGGCGCAAGGGCGACATCCCGCGCTCCACCGACGTCACCGCGGCGGCGACCTATCTGGCGCTGCTGGCGGTCGTCGGCACCGCCGGTGCATTCGCGATGGACCGCGCCGCCTCGGTGCTGATGGTCTTCATCGCCCAGCCGGACCGGCTGGCCGGGCGCATCCTCGGGCCAGGGGGGCCGCGGCTTTCCGGTTCGATCCTGACCGAGGCGCTGGCGGCGCTGGCGCCGTTCTTCCTGGTGCCGATCGCGGCGGTGCTCGTCAGCCTCTTCGCCCAGCAGGCGATCACCTTCTCCGGCGAGAAGATCGTGCCCAAGCTCGACCGCATCTCCCTTCTCGCCAACGCCAAGCGCAAGTTCGGCGCCGCCGGGATCGTCGAGTTCGCCAAGGCGGCGGTCAAGCTCGCCGCCGTGGCCGTCGCGCTCTTCATCTATCTGTCGCGCGACCTCGACCGGATGATCGGCGCCGCCGCCGCCGAGGCGCAGGTGCTGGGCGCGATGATGATGCAGTCGCTGGTGGTGCTGCTGACCATCACCAGCGTCATCGCGGTGACGATCGCCGCCGTGGACCTTGTCTGGCAGCGGTTCGAGCATAGCCGGCGCCTGCGGATGTCGTATCAGGACCTGCGCGAGGAATCACGCCAGTCCGACGGCGATCCGCACATGAAGGCGCAGCGCCGCAGCCGCGCCGAGGCGATCGCCACCAATCGGATGATGCTCGACGTGCCGAAGGCCGACGTGGTGATCGTCAATCCCACCCATTTCGCCGTGGCGCTGAAGTGGAAGCGCGCCAAGGGGACGGCGCCCGTCTGCGTCGCCAAGGGCGAGGGCGAAGTGGCGATGAGGATCCGCGAGGTGGCGGAGACTGCAGGCATCCCGCTGCACAGCGACCCGCCCACCGCGCGGGCGCTCTTCGCCGCGGTCGCGGTCGGCCGCGAGATTGCGCCCGATCACTATCGTGCGGTGGCGGCCGCGATCCGCTTCTCCGACCGCATGCGCCGCGCCGCCCGCGAGCGGGACCCGGCATGACCCCCGCGGCGTTGCGCCAGCTGACGCGGCTCGCCGAGGCGCGCAAGGCGCGCGACCTTGCACGGCTGGAAGGCCTCCTGACCCGGGAACGCCAGCTCGCCGCCGAGATCTCGGCGTTGTCCGGCACGCTGGCGCGCGACCTCGCGGCCGGCATCGCGATGCCGCCGGCGCAGCAGGCGCTTCGGCAGGCGTGGGTCGAGCAGCGCATCCGCGCCGCCGAGCGACAGCGCGCGGCGCTCGCGGCCGGCATCGTCGTCGCGCGGGCGGAAGCAGTCCAGAGCCTCGGCAAGCATCGCGCGCTCGAGCATCTGGTCGAGCGCGGCGACAGGATCGCCCTCCAGCATGATCTTGCCCGGGCAGAGCGCGAGGCACCGCCCGCCGGGGCGCAGACCGATCAAGCAGACTTCGGGTACTCTCCCTAAAGATGAACAATAGTCGCGCCAGGATTGTTTCGGCGCGGATTTAGTGGCATAGTGGTATCCGCCACAAACCACGCCGCGAGCAAAGGCAGCCGCGTATGAGCAAGTCGGTTCTCCTTCTCTGCTTCTGGACTTTATGTCTGGTGCTTGGCGCGCCGGGACTTCCCGCAGCCGCGGGCCAGAACGAGCGTCGCGAGAGCGAAGCGCCGGTCGCCGACCCCGCCGCCGCCGTCAGCGACCCCTGCCTCTTCTTTCGCGGGCAGGCCCACGCGCGCGGCCTCCACGACTTCGAGACGGAGATGCTCATGGCCTGCGAGGAGATCTGGCGCCGCCGTACTGCCGGGCATCGGCTCAGCGATCGGGTGCAGGCGACCGATGCAATGCTGCAGACCTACCGCCAGGCGGTGGTCACGGCGGGAACGGAGGCCCTGTCCACGCGGCTCCGCGCAAACCGGGCGCCATGGCTGCTCGGCCTCAGCGACGAGGAAAGGCACGCCATCGCCGAGGCCACCGGCGCTCTGCTGGTTCTCGACTCCATCCGTAACGGGTTCTGACTCTCGGCCTCAGGCGAACCGCACGGCGATCCCATCCACGGGTATCCCGCGCAGTTCGGTCGACCAGACTTCGCCGGGCCGCACCGGCTGCGCATCGGTAAGCGTGCCGGTCGTGACGATCTCGCCTGCGGCGATCGGCTCGCTCCCGGGATACCGCGCGATCTCCTCCACCAGGAAGCGCAGCGCCCGAACGGGCCCGCCGAGCACGTCACGCCCGGCGCCCTCGGCGACGGCCACGCCGTCCCGATGGAGCGTGATCGTAAGCGCCTCGAGCCGCTCCTCCCAGCCAGTCCTGTCATCGCCTATGGCGTGCCGCGGCCCGATCATCAGTGCTCCGTGCAGCCCGAAGGCCGCCGCCGACTCCGGGCCGCTGAGCTTCCAGCCGGGATAGACCGACTGGACGATCTCGAAGCCGTGCGCCAGCCAGTCGACACAACCGAGAAGCTCCGCCTCGCTCATGCCGGGGGCAGGTGCCCGCGACAGGCCCAGCACGATCTCGGGCTCGATCCGTGGCTCCGGCAGGCCGGCGAGGTCGAAGCCGGCGGCCATGGCGGAAAGGTCGTGGACCGTCGTGTCGTACATGAAGTTCCACATCGGCGCCGAGACGTCGTAGAGGGGCCAGATCGTCGTGTTGGTGAAGCCGATCTTGCGGCCGACCACCCGCTCGCCCCGCCGTCGGCGGCGGTCGCAGACCTTTGCGGCGATGGCGTAGGCGTCGGCCATGGCGAGCCCCGGATACCGCCCGGTCTGCCGCCCGGTGCCGAGCAACGCCATCATCTCGTCAGCGATTCGCTCTCGCAGCGGACTGCGCATGGTTGCTCTCTCGTTGGCCCCGACCAAACCATGGCGACGGCCTTCGAGGACGGCAAGAGCGCCGGTTGCCGCAGCCCTCTCCGGCACCCAGGCTGCTCCACCGAATCAACAGGTGCGAGCTTCCCCTTGCTACGGCGAGATTTTTCTCCTCTGTTGCAGTTTTACCATCTGTCCAGTTCTTTTTCGGACATCGCTTTCATATCGGCGGATAATCGCCTATGTATCTCCATGCGAGGGGTTTGAGGGGTGCCCTGCCGGGTTCAGAGTACCGAGTGTTGAGGGTACGGCAGGGATGAGTGCAAGTGTCGCCGAACGCGACCGTGGCCGCCAAGGGGCGGCCACGGCACGCAGGTGAGGTGGTACGATCAGCCGTCCTGCCGTGCGATCTCGGTGATCAACACTTCCTCGACCGGCGCCTCGGTCAGCACCTCGCGCGCGGACTTGAGCAGCGCCGACTTCAGATCCTCCATCTTGCGCCCGCCCGTGAAGCTGCCATCGAAGCCGCCTGAATTGGCGTGGCGGAACATCACCTTCAGGAACCCGTCGCGGAGCCGGGGCTTCACCGCCTCGACGGCGTGCGCTCCCTCGGCGTCGGTCTCCACCGACAGCGACATCACCACCATGGCGGTCACCTTCTCCCCGGCGAAGACCGGCACGACGAAGGGCTTGTCCATCTCGACGTAGGCAAGCTCGGTCGTGGGCTTCTTCTCCTCCGGCTTGACCGGAGCGAAGGGGTCAGGCTCGGCGGCCGGGCAGGGCGCCGCCTCCTCTCCCTCGGCCGGTGGCGGGCAGTCGGTGGACTCACCGGCCGCGTGTTCGGCCTCGGGGGCCGGCTTCAGCGCCATCCCGGCGCCCACGCCCGCCGCGAGCCCGAGCAGCGCGATCAAGACCGGCAGGAGCTTCTTCATCCCTGCGCCCCTAGTACGGCATGACGATGTCGACGGCCTGCTGGCCATAGCGCGGCTGCTGCGCGCTCGAAATCTGCCCACGCCCTCCGTAGGCGATGCGCGCCCCGGCGATGCGGTCGTAGGGGATCTCGTTGTAGCGCGAGATGTCCTCGGGCCGCACGATGCCGGTGACCTGCAGGTCGCGGAGCTCGAAGTTGACCCGCACCTCCTGGTCGCCCTGGATCACCAGGTGGCCGTTCGGCAGCACCTGCACCACCGTCGCCGCCACGCGCAGCGTGAGCTTCTCGTTCCGCTTGACCGACCCGTTGCCGCTGTAGTCGGACTGCGATCCGAACTCGACGTTGGGATTGAGCTTCATCAGCCCAGGCGGCAGCACGTTGCCGGCCCCGAAGAACCCGCCCACCTCGGCGCTTTCGCTGCCCTGGCGGGTTCGGGTGGATGTGTTCTTCATCTCGGCTTCGTCGTCGATCTCGATGGTGATCGTGAGAATGTCACCGAGGTTGCGCGCGCGCCTGTCGCCCAGAAGCCCGCTCGCCCCCGTGTTCCAGAGCGACGCCTGCTGGTAGGCATATCGCGCCGGCTGCGGTGGCGGCACCGCCAGCATGGCCCGTTCGGCGGTCAGGATGGGCGACGCGTCGTCCTCCGCCCTGCCGATCGAGGTCATCTCCGGCGGCTGGCCGATCTGCCCGACACCGCAGGCCGCTAGCCACGCCGCCGCCGCGAGGAGGAGGAAGTTTTTCATTGCCCGACCTCGATGCTGCCGTCCGCCGCCACCACGCCCGTCACCGTCTGCTTCGAGGCGAGGTTCATCACCCGGACCATTTCGCCCGCCGCGGCGCGGTCGAGCGCGCGGCCATCCGTCACGATCCGGAGCGGCCCGTTGACGTAGGACATCCGGACCACCGCGTTCCTCTCAACCAGCGCCGGCTCGCGCAGGTTGGCTGAACAGGATCGGGCGCCCCGGATAGAGCGCGACCTTGGCCTCCATCCCGATCACCTCCTCGATCGACGTGGCGGCGCCCGGCACGGACTCCTCGCCGAGTGCCAGGTCCTCGGCCTCGATCATCGTCTGGCTGCGGATCGCACGGACGGGCGTGACCGACTGGGCCAGGACCGCGCCGGCGCTCATCGCGGCGACGAGGAGAATGAAGATGGCGGTCGCGCGCGTCATGGCGTCAGCGGATCTGCACCGTCGCGCCGAGCATCTGGTCGGCGGCGGTGATGACCTTGGCGTTGAGCTCGTAGCCGCGCTGCGCCTCGATCAGCCCGGTGATCTCATGCACGGCATCGACGCTCGAGTTCTCGAGGTAACCCTGGCGGAAGGTGCCGCGGCCATCCTCGCCGGCGTTGCCGGGATTGGCCGCGCCGGAGGCCTCGGTCTCGCGGTAGAGGTTCGAGCCCAGCGCCTCCAGGCCCTTCTCGTTGGAGAAGCTGGTGAGGGTGAACTGCCCGAGCAGCTGCGCGTCGGTCTGGCCGTCGAAGTAGGCATAGACCTCGCCGTTGGCGTTGATCGAGATCTCGCGCGCGTCCTCGGGGATGGTGACGTCCGGCACCACCGCGAAGCCGTCGGAGGTGACGATCAGCCCCTCGCCGTTGCGCTTCAGCGCCCCGTCGCGGGTATAGGCGGGGTCGCCGTTCGGCAGCGTGATCTCGAGGTAGCCCTGGCCCTCGATGGCGAGGTCGAGCGAGCCGCCGGTCTGCGTCAG
Organism: uncultured Alphaproteobacteria bacterium; assembly: GCA_963844375.1. GTDB lineage: Bacteria > Pseudomonadota > Alphaproteobacteria > Rhodobacterales > Rhodobacteraceae > Amaricoccus. The sequence goes on from CAWJOI010000029.1 coordinate 89,564, forward strand.
CGTGCCCTGTTCCACCTGCATCGAGACCGCGGCGGCCCGGACGCCGAGCCCGAGCTGCACGCCCGCCGGCAGCACCGTCCCGTCCGCGGAGTTGATGGTGCCCGGCCGCTCCACCTGCTGGTAGTGCAGGTCGGAGAACTCGGCCCGCCGTGCGTTGTAGGCGGTGGTGCTCATGTTGGCGAGGTTGTGCGAGATCACCTCGACCCGCATGTTCTGCGCCGCCATGCCGGTCGCCGCGATGTTCAGTGCACGCATGATACTCTCCTCAACCCGCTGCTCAGGCCGACTGGCCGAGGGTGCGCACCACCAGCCGGATGCGCTCGTCTTCCTGGTCCATGAGCTTCTGGCCGTACTCGTAGGCGCGCTGCACCTCGACCATCCGCGCCATCTCCGCCACCGGGCTCACGTTCGCCTGCTCGAGGAAACCCTGCACCACCCTTCCGTCCTCGACGGGGGTGGTCCCGCCTTCGGACCGATAGAGGACGCCCGCCTCGCGAAAGAGCCTGGTCTGGTCCTCGACCCTCACGAGGCCGATGCGCGCCACCGGCGCGCCGTCGACCGACAGCGTGCCGTCCGCGGACACGCCGATGTTCCTGGCCTCGAAGGGAATGACGATCTCGCCGCCCCCCTCGTCGAGCAGCGGACGGCCGTCCGGGTTGACGATCGTGCCGTCGGCGTTGCGGGTGAAGGCGCCGGCCCGGGTCAGCCGCTCGCCTTGCGGCGTCATCACGGTGAAGTAGCCGTCGCCCTCGATGGCGAGATCCAGAGGGCCGCCCGTCTCCTGCAACGCGCCCTGGAGCTCGTCGGCATAACGCGCCCGCGCCTCGGTCATCGCCACGCTTCCGCCCTCGACGGGCAGCGCCTGGACCTCCTCGGCGAAGATGACGCCCTCGCGGCGGTAGCCGGTGGTGGAGAGATTGGCGATGTTGTTCGCGACGGACTGGAGCTCCTTGGCGAGGCCCGACTGGCGCGTCAGGGCCACGTAGCCTGCAAGGTCCATGCTCCATACTCCCGCGTACTGCGAACAACGCGCGGACGCCCGCGCTCGGGGGGAACCTGCGCCGCTTTGGTAAAGAATTGGTCAAGGCATTGAAACATGACGCCCTTCTGGCCAGCTCGGGCGCCAGCAATCGCGTGGTCGCCCGAATGCCATGGAACGGGTGGCCCGGCAGCGAGAAATCTGCTTGGGTGCCGCGAATCCTGACGGGGCGCCGAGCGAAAGCGATGCCTGGGCCACGGGTTGGAGCAGGACAGTTCGAGCGCGGCGGGAGGCCGCCAATCTGGGAGCATACCATGACTATGAAGATCCTGCTTGCTGGCGCCGCCACGCTCTGCCTGGCCACGTCGGCCCAGGCGCAGGTGAGTGACGAGACCATCCGGTCGCTCGGCGCGCCCGACAGCGTCGAGACATCGATCGGAACGCTGGAGTTCAAGGACGGCGTGCCGGACCGCCGAGACCGCGCAGAAGGTCTTCGACGCGCTCGCCTTCACCAACGCGCTCGAACGTCTACAACAACAGCTTCCGCGGCGCCTCCGCCCTGGGCTTCCACAAGGGCTTCGAGGAGCGTCGGCGCCGACTGCAACGACGTCGTCATCACCTCCGAGCTGGCGGACTCGGCGAACCTGTTCCTGACCGCCAACGCCGACACCGTCTACTACCTCTCGGTCGATCGACCTCTGCGACGGGCCGATGGTGATCGAGCAGCCCTCCGACGCGCGTCGGCACCATCAACGACATGTGGTTCTCCTGGATCATCGACATCGGCGGCCCGGGCCCGGATCGCGGCCTGGGCGGCAAGTACCTGATCGTGCGGCCCGGACTACGACGGGCCGCTTCCCGAGGGCGGCTACTTCGTCGCGCATTCGAAGACCAACCACATCCTCTACGCCTCGCGCGCCTACCTCGTGAACGACGACCCCAAGCCCGCGGTCGAGAACATCAAGGCGAACCTGAAGATCTATCCCTACGCGCGCGGGCGGCTTACGGCACCAGCATCGCCCAGGCGCTGACCGGCGCGGTGCGGCTCGGGGCGAAGCCGACGATCCCCGACACCAAGTTCGTCGAGGTCAGCGGCGTCGCCGATGAACACCATCCCGCCCAGCGACTTCGGCTTCTTCGAGTGGATCAACGAGAACGTCCAGGCCGAACCCGCCACCAGCTATGACGTCGAGCTCGCCGGCCAGCTCGCCGCCATCGGCATCGTCAAGGGCAAGGAGTTCGCGCCGGACGAGCGGATGAAGGGGATCCTCACCGACGCCGCCGTCGTCGGCCAGGCGGCCGGCCGGGCGCTGCAACTGGCGCTGCCTAGAAGCCCACCCGGACTGGGCCTACTACGAGGACTCGCAGTGGGGGAGCATGCTCTGGGAGGGCGGCGCCTTCTTCGAGACCCCGCCGCCCGCCTTCGAGGACGGCATGTTCAAGCCGCTGCCGCCGACCGGCGCGCGCACCCTCGATTCGCGCACGGCCTTCTACTACGGCTACACGCTCGACAGCCCCGGCATGATCATGCGCATCCCGGACGTCGGATCGCAGTACCTGATGGCCTTCCTCGATCCCGACGGGCGAGCCGTTCGACGGGGCGAAGACCTACAAGGTGACGCTGCCCAAGGACATCCCGGCGCGCGCCTTCTGGTCGTTCACCCTCTACGACAACCAGACCCGCTCGATGCTGGCAGACCCCGCAGAAGTACCCGCGCGCCGGCAGCCAGTCCTATCCCTCGCCCGCCGCCGAGGCCGGCCGCCGACGGCTCGACCACGGTCTGGTTCGGCCCCGAGCAGCCCGAGGGCGTGGCCCGCGGCAACTGGATCCAGACCGACCCGGAGAAGGGCTGGTTCACCCTCCTGCGCCTCTACAGCCCGCTGCCGTCGTTCTTCAGCAAGGAGTGGCGCGCCGGCGAAATCGAGATGGTCGAGTGACGCGATCCGGAGGCGCGTCCGCTCAGCGCCCGATGACCATCGGGATGACCTGGTCCTGGTAGAACCGGACCAGCGTCTGCCCCGAGAAGCTCATGGTCATCCAGAAGACGGCGAGGATCGCCCCGAGCTTCGGCACGAAGGTGAGCGTCATCTCCTGCACCGAGGTCAGCGCCTGCACCAGGCCGATGGCGAGGCCCACCACCAGCGCCACGGCCAGGATCGGCGTCGAGACGATCAGCGCGGTCCAGAGGCTCTGGCGCAGGATGTCGAGGACGGCCGCCTCGGTCATGGCTCAGACCGGCATCCGGAGGATTTCCTGGTAGGCCTCGACCACCTTGTCGCGCACCGCCACCGCCGTCTGCACCGCAAGCTCGGTCGCGGCCAGCGCCTCGACCACCGCCTGCGGATCGGCGCGGCCGGCGAGACCCATCTTCACCGTCTCCTCGCTCTGGCGCAGCGTCTCCATGAAATCGGTGGCTGCGGCCTTGAACGCCTCGCCGGCGCCTCGGACCGGTGCGTCCTGCGGGACGGGCTTCGCCACCGCCTGAACCTGCGTATAGAGCTGGGATGCCAGCGTCGCCTTGATATCCATGTCAGGGAGTCCTTATTCAGCGGCGGAGCAGGTCGAGCAGCGAGCTCGCCATCTGCCGCGCCTGGTCGAACATCTTGAGGTTGGCCTCGTAGGACCGGTTCGCCTCGCGCGCGTCGGCGATCTCGACGACGAGGTCGACGTTCGACCCGTCGTAGCTGCCGTCCGCACCCGCCAGCGGATTGCCGGGGTCGTAGATCCGCACGAGCTCGCTCCGGTCCAGCTGCACCGGCCCGGTCGCCACGGCGCGGGTGTCGCGGGTCCGGTCGAAGGTCTCCTCGAAGGACACCGTCTTGCGGCGGTACCCCGGGGTATCGGCGTTGGCGATGTTCTCGGTGCTCAGCCGCACGCGCGCCGCCTGCGCCGCCATGCCGCTGGCCGAGGCCGCCATCATCTTGCTCAGGTCGCTCATCTCGGGTCTCCTCAGCGCCTGGCCACGGCGGTGCGCAGGATCTCCAGCGCCTTGCCATAGACGCCCACCGCCAGGTTGTGCTCCTGCCGCACCTCCGCCGCCCGCATCATCTGGTCCTCCAGCGACACCGAGTTCCCGTTCGGCGTCTCGGCCCCGAAGGCCGCATCCTCGCGCGGCTCGAAGCCGTGCGGGTCGGCCCCGAAGGCCAGGTGGCCCGGTCGCGTCATCCGTGCGCTGAACGCCGGCCCGTCCTCGAGGATCGCGGCGAAGTCGCCGACGTCACGCGCCCGGTACCCCGGCGTATCGGCGTGGGCGACGTTCTCGGAGATCACCTTCTGCCGGGCGGAGGCGTGGGCGGAGAGGGCGCTGGCCAGATTGAGGAGGGTCAGATTCATGGGGCGTCAACCGTTCTAGCTGTCAACGGGGGCTTAACCCTCGATGGTTGACAAAGGGTAACCGCCTCCCGCGGTTCGTGAGGTTCTGCCGATGCTTACCGATTTCGCGGCGCTCGGGGCCGAGCTGGCGCGCGTCTCCAACCGCCGCCGGGTCGGACGGGTGACGGCGGTCGGAACCGCGGCGCTGGAGATCGCAGGTCTCAGCAACCATGCGCGCATCGGCGACCAGGTGGCGATCGGCCTCGGCGGCGGCGGGACAGCCCTCGGCGGCGAGATCGTGGGCATCTCGGAGACCCAGGCGCGGGCCATGACCTACGCGCCGCTGGACGGCGCCGCGGTGGGCGACGAGGCGGCGCTTCTCGGGGCGGCGGGCGTGCATCCGGCAGAGACTTGGGTCGGGCGCATCGTCGACGCCTTCGGACAGCCGCTCGACGGACGCCCGCTCGCGCCCGGCGCGGCGAGCGCCACCCTGCGCCGCGCGCCGCCACCCCCGGCCACGCGCAAGGGGCTGGGAGCACGGCTCGCCACCGGGCTCTGCGTCTTCGACACCATCCTTCCCATCGCCCGCGGCCAGCGGATCGGCGTCTTCGCCGGCTCGGGCATCGGCAAGTCGTCGCTGCTGGCCGACCTCGCCCGCGGCATCGAGGCCGACATCGTCGTCTATGCGCTGATCGGCGAACGCGGCCGCGAACTCCGCGACTTCGTCGACAACGTGCTGGGGCCGAAGGGAATGGAGCGCGCCGTCGTCATCGCCGCCACCTCCGACCAGGCCCCGCTCATCAAGCGCCGGGCGGCCTGGATGGCCATGGCCGTGGCCGAGGTCTTCCGCGACCAGGGCCGCCACGTGCTCCTGCTCCTCGACAGCCTCACCCGCTTCGCCGAGGCGCACCGCGAGATCGCGCTGACGGCGGGCGAGGCGCCCTCGCTCCGCGGCTTCCCGCCGTCGATCGCCAACCTGATCGCGGCGCTCTGCGAACGCGCGGGGCCGGGCCCGTTCGGCAAGGGCGACATCACCGGCATCTTCAGCGTGCTGGTCGCGGCCTCGGACATGGACGAGCCCATCGCCGACATCACCCGCGGCGTGCTCGACGGCCACGTGGTCCTCGACCGCGGCATCGCGGAACGCGGGCGGTTTCCCGCGATCGACGTCCGCCGCAGCGTGTCGCGTAGCCTGCCGGGGATCGCGACCCAGGCCGAGAACGCGCTGCTGGCAAAGATGCGGCGGGTACTGACCACCTACGAGAATGCGGCGCTGATGATCCAGACCGGGCTCTACGTGCCGGGCAGCGACGCGGCGATCGACGAGGCCATCAAGCTCTGGCCGAAGCTGGACCAGTTCGTGACCGAGCGCTCCCCGGAGGGCCCGGACGCCAGCTTCCGGCGGCTGGCCGAGCTGGCGGGAAGTTAGCGGCTGAACGCGCCGGTCAGGAGCGCGACAGAATGAGGTTCAGGATTCCGTCGGAGCCCGAGGAACTGCTGCTCCGCAGCAGCGTCAGCGCGGCGGCGGCGGGGCTGCTGGCGTTCGCGCCGTCCTCGATCTGGGCGCGGGCGAGGAAGCGGTTGATCACCTTCTCCACCGCCGCCGGGTCCTGGAAGGCGGTCAGCTTGTCGGTGCCGAACATCGCGCTCGTCTTGTCGCGCAGGACGTCGCGCTGCTGGTCGATGTCGATCTGGCCGAACGCGCTCGGCAGGCCGAAGGCCTTCTCGATCACCTGCCGCAGCGGCTTGGAGCCGAGGATGCTGTACCAGCTTCCGCCCTCCGCGCCCTGGGCCAGTTCGGCGATCTCGCGGCGAAAGTTCATCGCGAGCCGCATGTTGTTGTCGCTGTCGCCGACGGCCACCTCGAAGGCGCGCGTCTTGTAGGCCTCGGTGATCTTCGCGGCGAAACCCGTCTCGCCGGTACGCGCCCCGCCGGTGTCCCCGAAGCCGAACGCGGCCGAGAGCTTGTAGAAGCTCTTGTCGGTCAGCCGGTTGGCGAGCGAGGCGGGATCGGTCGTTCCGTCCTCGAGGATCTTGCGCACGAAGGCGCGCTTGTCGATCTCGCTGTCCAGGCCGAAGGCGCCGAGCGCCACCTTCAGCAGCCGGCGGTCGGCGACCAGATCGGCCGCCGAGGTGATGCTGGCGATCTTCTCCTCGAAATAGGCGATGTCGCGCTGGATCTCGGGGCTCTTGTCGAAGGCGGCCTGCTGCTTCTCCTGGGTCCGCTCGAGAAACCGCCAGCCGGCGATGCCGGCCAGCGGGATGACGGGTTGGAAGCTCATGCGCGCCTCCTCAGGTCGCCGGGCGGACGAGGCCGAGCAGGCGCGCCTCGCGGGGCAGGATCGCGCGCAGCGCGCGCATCGCCTGGTAGAACCGACGCTCTGCCACGGCCGCGGTGGCGGCGGAGAGGTGGGCGCGGCTGTCGGCGTCCTGGAAGACCTGGCTGAGCTGCTCGATGCCGCGGTTGAGCTGGCGGCTCGCCTCCTCCGGGTCGGCCTCGCCGGCCAGCACGAGCTGGGCGATGTAGCAGACGCGGCGGACGGGCGTGTTCGCCTCGTCGGGATGGATGGCGTCGCGCAGGCGCAGGACGTTGGCCTCGGGGGTCAGCACGTTCAGCCGCGTGCGGCGGTCGCCGTTCTCCATGACGACGCCGTTGATCATGATGCGCTCGCGCGGGCCGAGCTTGAGGACGAGGCCGCTCATGCCGCCGCCTCCAGGTCGCCGCGCAGGCCCTTCATGATCGCGGTGTTGATGTCGATCAGCGCGCCGACCTTGGCGCGGCCGCCGAGCACGGCGAGGCTGTGCTTGCGCACGAACTCGGACAGCGAGATCAGCTGCGCGCGCAGCGGCACCGGCAGGCGGTTCGCCTCGCCCATCAGGTCCTCGGCGAGACTGGCCCAGAGGCGCTGGTTGTCGGCGACGGCGCTGGCGAGCGCCGGAAAGCTCATCAGATCGGATTCGTCGATCGCCTTCAGGCGGGCGGTGATCTGCGCGAAGAGGGCGTATTCGGCGCCGCGCGCGGTTCGGACCGGGTTGGCGTCGTAGCCGGTGCGGGCCTGCGAAGTGGGATACATTCGGTAACCTCTGGGAGGCCTGGCTTGCGTGAGGAGGCGAAGCCGGGATGCGGCAATGCAAACGAAGTCGGCCGGGGCGGGTCAGGCCCGCCCCGGCCGGGGTGCCCTTAGCGGAAGAGCGCCAGGACGTTCTGCGGCGCCTGGTTGGCGATCGAGAGCGACTGGATGCCCAGCTGCTGCTGGGTCTGCAGCGCGGCGAGGCGGGCCGAGGCCTCCTCCATGTCCGCGTCGACCATGCGCGCCCACGCCGTTCTTCAGCGCGTCGGCCTGCTTGGACAGGAAGGCGTTCTGCGCGTCGATGCGGATCTGCGCCGCACCGAAGGCCGCCGCGGCGGTGTTGGCGTCGTCGAGCAGCGTGTCGACGGCGTCGAGGTTGTCGTCGGCGTCGTCGGTCAGGGTGAGCGTCGCGCCGAGCGTCTCGAGGTCCTGGGCGAGTGATCGTCAGCTTCTCCGCGGTCAGGGCGCCGGCGTCGTCACGGATGACCGACACCATGACGTCCTTGTCGGCGCCGGCGGCGCTGACCAGGTTGATGCCGTTGTACTGCGCCGAGGTGGCGATCGAGACGATCGTGTCGGTCAGCGCGTCGACTTCGTCCTGCAGCTTGGCCAGCGAGTCGGTGTCGGCGCCGTCGGCCTGCACGACCTTCTCCTGGATCTGCTTCAGGATGCTCGCCACCTGCTCGGAGGCGGTGCGGGCGACGCCGACCATGGCCGAGGCGGAGGTGAGCGAACTCGCCGAGCTTCTTGTAGGAGCTGACGTCGGAGTTCATGGTCGAGGCGATCGACCAGGACGAGCTGTTGTCCTTGGCGGTGGAGACCTTGAGACCGGTCGAGATCTCGTCCTGGACCTTGGCCATGCCCTTGTTGATGCCCTTCAGCGTCTGCAGGGCGACCATCGAGCTGGTGTTGGTGAGAATCGAAGCCATTGCTTTAGTCCTTCTGGGTCGCGGCGCCTTCGACGCCGCTCATGTCATGAATGGCCCCACGCATGTGGAACCGATGAACGCCCTTCTGACTTCTGCGGTCCCGGGTCCCGTTTCGGATCCAGCCGCGCCGGCCGTTCGACCGCGTGGTGGGACATTGGTCGACGAGCGTGAAGCAAGGGTGAACACCGGAGGCGATCATGCTTAACAGGATCCTGTCTTTTCAGACACTTCTCATGATCCTGGCGCTCGCCTTCCCCGCGTCGGCCGACCCGCCCGCCGCCTGGTCCGAGCGGATGCAGGTGTTCCGCGACTGGCGGCTCGACTGCCGGGCGGACCCCTGCACACGCTATGTATCGGTCGCGCGGCGCCGGAGAGGCGCGAGGTGCTGCGGCTCGCGCTGTCGGCCGGCGCCGCGCCGGCCCTGACGGTCAGCACGCCGCTGCCGCTCTTCCTGCCGGACGGGATCGTGCTCGCGATCGGCGACGAGCCGGAGCGGCCGGTCGCCTGGCGCACCTGCGGCCCCGCCGGCTGCGAGGCCACCGCGCCGCTCGACACCGGGCTTCTCGCCGCGCTCAGGCGCGAGCGGGGCGGCAGCGCCACCCTGACGCTCGTGGACGGGGTGAGGGTGCGACTGCCGTTCTCGCTCCTCGGGTTCTCCGCCGCGCTGGAGGCAGGCGGGCCGCTCGTCAGTCTCCCGCCTTGATCTTGCGGCCATAGAGCTCGAGGCGGTGGTGGACGATCTCGTAGCCGAGCCGGGTCGCGATCTCCACCTGCAGCGCCTCGATCCCCTCGGAAGAGAACTCGACGACATCGCCGGTATCGACGTCGATCAGGTGGTCGTGGTGGCCGCCGCGCGCGCCTTCGAAGCGGGCAGGGCCCCCGCCGAAGGCGTGGCGCTGGATCGCGCCGCTCTCCTCCAGGACGCGCATGGTGCGATAGACGGTGGCGAGCGAGATGCGGCTGTCCATCGCCACGGCCCGCTCGAAGATCTGCGTGGCGTCGGGGTGGCCCTCCGCCCTCAGGAGGATCTCGAGGATGATCCGGCGCGGCCGGGTGATGCGCAGCCCCGCGTCGCGGAGCACCGCCTCGTAGTCCTGCCGTTTCTGCGGAGTCCCCATGCGCCGGAGTGTAGCGGCGAGGGGGCGGCCTTGCAAAGTCTTTTTGCAAACAGTTCTCATTTGCATTGACAGTCCGGCGCCGCCCGCTATTGTCCAGCCGATCGGACCCCGGTGGAGGATTCATGACCCGCATTCTGCTTGCGCTCGCGCTGCTTGCGACCGCCGTCCCCGCGTCGGCGGCGGACAAGCTGAAGGTCTTCACCACCTTCACGGTGATCGCCGACATGGCGCGCAACGTCGCGGGGGATGCGGCCGACGTGGAATCGCTGACCAAGCCCGGCGCCGAGATCCACTACTACCAGCCGACGCCCGGCGACATCATCCGCGCGCAGGATGCCGATGTGATCCTGTGGAACGGGCTGAACCTGGAACAGTGGTTCGAGCGGTTCCTGCGCAATCTCGGCGACGTGCCGAACGTGGTGCTGAGCGAGGGGATCGAGCCGATGGGCATCGTGGAGGGCCCCTACGAGGGCAAGCCCAACCCGCACGCCTGGATGTCGCCGACCGAGGCGCTGATCTACGTCGACAACATCCGCGACGGGCTGAGCGCGCTCGATCCGGCCAACGCGGAGGTCTATGCGGCGAACGCTGCGGCCTATGCGGACGAGATCCGGGCGGTGACCGATCCCATCCGCGAGGAGCTGGCGGCGATCCCGGAGGACCGGCGCTGGCTGGTGACCTCGGAGGGCGCGTTCAGCTATCTCGCGCGCGACTTCGGCCTCCGCGAACTCTACATCTGGCCGATCAACGCCGACCAGCAGGGCACCCCGCAGCAGGTGCGCAAGGTGATCGACGCGGTGCGCGAGCATGACATCCCGGCGGTCTTCTCCGAAAGCACGGTCCCGGCGGACGCGGCGGAACAGATCGCGCGCGAGACCGGGGCCGCCTACGGTGGCGTCCTCTACGTCGACAGCCTGTCGGAACCGGACGGGCCGGTGCCGACCTATCTCGACATGCTTCGCGTGACGTCGGAGACGATCGCGCGAGGCCCTTGGCCAATGAACCGCCCGGAACCGCTCGCTGTCCCGGCGGCCGCCATCGAGGGCGACGGCCTGAAGCTCGACGACGTGAGCGTCACCTACCAGACCGGCCTGACCGCGGTCGAGGATGCGAGCTTCGCCATCCCGCGCGGCACGATCACCGCCCTGGTCGGCGTCAACGGGTCGGGCAAGTCCACGCTCTTCAAGGCGATCATGGGCTTCGTCCCGCTCGCCACCGGCCGGGTCGAGATCCTCGGGCGCCCGGCGAAGGCGGCGCTGGCGGACAACCTCGTCGCCTACGTCCCGCAGGCCGAGGAGGTCGACTGGACCTTCCCGGTCCTCGTCGAGGACGTGGTGACGATGGGCCGCTACGGACACATGGGCTGGCTCCGCCGGCCGAGCCCGCGCGACCGCGAACTCGTCGCGGCGGCGCTCGCGCGGGTCGGCATGCAGGACTTCCGCGACCGGCAGATCGGCGAGCTGTCGGGCGGGCAGAAGAAACGCGTGTTCCTGGCGCGGGCGCTGGCGCAGGAGGGGCAGGTGATCCTGCTCGACGAGCCCTTCACCGGCGTCGACGTCAACACCGAGGACCAGATCGTGAAGCTCCTCACCGAACTGCGCGAGGAGGGGCGGGTCATGCTGATCTCCACCCACAACCTCGGCTCGGTGCCGGAATACTGCGACCACGCCGTCCTCATCAACCGCCGGGTGCTCTGCAGCGGGCCGACCGCGGAGGTCTTCACCCAGGCGAACCTCGAGGCGGCCTTCGGCGGCAAGCTGCGCCACTTCGTCCTCGGCGGCGAGCGGCTCCACCGCGACGGCGACGACCGCCGCCAGGTCACGGTGCTGACCGACGACGAGCGGCCCTTCGTCATCTACTCGGACCGGGACCGCGAATGAGCGTCCTGCTGGAGCCGTTCTCCTACCAGTACATGGTCAACGCCATCTGGGTGAGCGGGCTGGTCGGCGGGGTCTGCGGCTTTCTCTCGGCGTTCCTGATGCTCAAGGGCTGGTCGCTGATCGGCGACGCGCTCTCCCACGCCATCGTGCCGGGGGTCGCCGGCGCCTACATGCTCGGCCTGCCGTTCGCGGCCGGGGCGTTCATCGCCGGGCTGCTCGCGGCCGCGGCGATCCTCTCCCTCCAGGCGGTGACCCGGCTGAAGCACGACGCGGTGATCGGGCTCATCTTCACCTCGTTCTTCGGCCTCGGCCTCTTCATGGTGTCGCTGTCGCCGACCAGCGTGAACGTGCAGACCATCGTCATGGGAAACATCCTGGCGATAACCCCGTCCGACACGCTCCAGCTCGTCATCATTTCCGGCGTCACCTTCGCCATCCTCCTGCTGAAGTGGCGGGACCTGATGGCGGTCTTCTTCGACGAGCCCTACGCGCGCTCCATCGGCCTCCCGGCGCAGGCGCTCAAGGTGCTCTTCTTCGCGCTCCTCGCCGCCTGCACGGTGGCGGCGCTGCTGACGGTGGGGGCCTTCCTCGTCATCGCCATGGTGGTGACGCCGGGCGCCACGGCCTACCTGCTCACCGACCGCTTCGGCCGGCTCTGTGCGCTGGCGAGCGGGATCGGCGCCGCCTCGGGCCTCGCCGGCGCCTACGCGAGCTACTTCCTCGACGGCGCGACCGGCGGGATCATCGTCGTGCTGCAGACGCTGGTCTTCCTCACGGCGCTGGTCCTCGCCCCGAAGCACGGCATGCTGGCGGCGCGTCGGCGCCGGCAACAGGCGTTGCGCTGATGGGCCCGCTGACGCCCTTCGAGTTCGACTTCATGCAGCGCGCCTTCGCGGTCACCGCGATCGTGGCGGTGCCCATGGCGCTTCTCTCGTGCTTCCTGGTGCTGCGCGGCTGGTCGCTGATGGGCGACGCGATCAGCCACGCGGTGCTGCCGGGGATCGTCGTCGCCTACTGGCTCGGCGCGCCGCTGGCGGTCGGGGCCTTCGCGGCGGGGATGCTCTGCGCCGGCGCCACCGGCTTCGTCAAGGAGAACAGCCGGGTGAAGGAGGACACCGCCATGGGCGTCATCTTCTCCGGCATGTTCGCGCTCGGGGTGGTGCTCTACGTCTGGACGCCCACGGACGTGCACCTCGACCACATCCTCTTCGGCGACGCGCTCGGCGTCAGCTGGGCCGACGTGGCCCGGAGCGCCGCGATCGCCGTGCCGGTGGCCCTCGCCGTCCTGTTCTGGCGGCGGGGCTTTCTGGTGCACGCCTTCGACCCGCAGCACGCGCGCGCCATCGGGCTGCCCGTGCGGCTGCTGCACTACGGCCTGCTGGCGCTCGTCTCGCTGACCGTGGTGGCGGCGCTGCAGGCGGTCGGGATCATCCTCGCCATCGCCGTCCTGATCGCGCCGGGGGCCACCGCCTTCCTCTGGGTGCGCCGCTTCGGCCCGATGCTGGCCGTCGCGACCGCAGTCGCCCTCACGGCCGCGCTCCTCGGCGTCTACGCCAGCTTCTGGCTCGACTCCGCACCCGCCCCGACCATCGTCCTCGTCCTGACCCTGCTCTTCGGCGCCAGCCTGGCGGCGACCCGGCTCCTGCCCGCGGCCCGCCGGGCGGCGTGATCGCGCCCCTTCAGGCCGTGAACCCATAGACCCGCCCGAGCGCGGGCGGCGCCTCCAGCAGGTCGCGCGCCGCGGCGAAGCCGCAGTCCTCGCCCAGCGACAGCCACCAGGCCGCCGTCTCGGGATAGTCCGAGGCGCGGCAATGCGCGACCACGGTGTCCCGCTCCTCGGCGTCGAACTCCGTCCAGAACGTGCGCCCGCGTTCGGCCACGCGATCGACCCAGCCGTTACGGTCCTCGCCGGGCAGCGTGGTCGGCTCCCAGATCAGGAAGAGCCCGCCCGGCGCGAGGATGCGCCGCACGTCGCGCGCGACCGCCCGCTTGCCCTCAGGGGAAAGGTGGTGCAGCGACTGCCCGATCCAGACCACGTCCACCGGATCGCTCCAGGCGGCCAGCGCGCTGGCGAAGTCCTGCTCGATCAGCTCGACCGGGCAGGGGAGCACCGCGAGCTCGGCCCTGGCGAGGTCGAGCGCGGGGCGGGAGATGTCGATGCCGGTGTAGCGGCCGATCCCGGTGCCGGCGAGCGCGGTGACGCTGGCCGCCGCGTCGCCGCAGGCGACGTCGAGAAAACGAAACCCCGGCGGCGCCTCGGCGAGCAGAACGCCGCGGAGGAAGCCGTAGACCTCCCGGTGGTTCATGTAGTTGAGGTCGAGGAACTTGCGGTAGGTCCGCCAGCCCTTCAGGAACCAGCTCTGATCGCCCAAGTCCTGCGCCTGCGTCGCCATGCAGCCCACCCCCTGGAAGGCTGGCATGATAGCACATCCGGCGAGTTGTTCATGCCCCCGCGAGAAAGGCGAGCGCGCGGTCGAAGGCCCGTGCCGCGGCGGCCGGGTCGTGGTCGGGGAGCGACGGGTCGGTGAAGTAGTGCCCGGCGCCCGGATAGCGGAAGAGCACGAAGTCGACCTCTCTCGCGCGCATCTCCGCCGCCCACCACTGGATATAGTCCTCGTCGTCAAACGGATCGGGTTCCGCCAGATGCGCCTCGACCCGCCGCCCCGGCGCCGGGCGCCCCGGCACCTCGCACGGCCCGTGCAGCAACAGCAGCCCCGCCGCTTCCGGCCGCTCCGCCCACAGGGCGCCGGCGACCTGCGCCCCGAACGAGACGCCCGCCAGCACCGTCTCCGGCGGCAACGCGCCGGCCGCCGCCCGGGCGCGCGCCATCATCGTCTCCCACCCGACCCGCTCCCGGATGGCGGCGCCGCCCTCCACGCTCTCCGAGGTCGCGCCTTCGAAGAGGTCGGGCAGGCTGACCGCGTGCCCCTCCGCCCGCATGCGCGCCGCCCAGGCGTGCTCCGCCGGACGGAGGCCGCGGATGGAATGGATGAGAAGAACGCTCGCCATGCTCAGCCCTCCCGTGCCGGCGGCGCCGTGGAGGCCCGGACAACGAGCTCCACGTCCAGCGTCTCGCGCCGGACCTCGCGGCCGTGCTCGATGATGAGCCGGACCGCCCGCCGGCCGATCTCGACCACGGGCTGGCTGATCGTGGTGAGCGGCGGGTCGCTGGTCGCCGTCTCCGGCACCCCGTCGAAGCCGATCACCGAGACCGCGCCCGGCACGGCGATCCCGCGCGCCCGCAGCCAGCCGAGCGCCCGGAGCGCGATCCTGTCCGACTGGACGAGCAGCGCGGTCGGCCGCTCGCCGCCGCCGAAGAGCGCCTCCAGCGCCGCGTCCACCGACCCCGGGTCCCCCGTCGTCTCGAAGACCGGCACCGCGCCGGTGTCGATCCCGTGCGCCGCCAGCCCCTGGAAGTAGCCCTCCACCCGCAGCCGCGAGGTCGCATAGGACGCCCCCGCCACCCGCTCCGGGCTGGCGAGCCCCCCGGCCCCTCGCCGAACTCCATGGCGAGCACCGCGAAGCGGCGGTGCCCGAGCCCGGCCAGGTGCTCCGCCGCCAGCCGCGCCCCGGCGACGTCGTCGACCCCCACCACCGACACGTCCTCGTCGGTGTCGCCGAAGGCCAGCGTCACGAAGGGCAGCTTGCGTTCCCGCGTCTCCGCCACCAGCCGGTCGGCGTCCTCGAGGCAGAAGAGGATCAGCCCGTCCACCACCGCGCTCTTGATGCTCCAGGCGAGCTCGTCCTCGGTCGCCGCCGAGACCAGCGAGATGCCGATGCCGTTCGCGTCGCAGACCTCGGTGATCCCGACCATCAGCGCCCGGGCGAAAGGGTCCTGGAAGAAGTAGGCCAGCGGCTCCGCCGTCGCCACGCCGATGGCGTTGACCTTGCCCGCGCTCAGCATCCGCCCCCGCGGGTCGGGTCCGTTGTAGCCCATGGCCTTCGCCGCCGCGAGCACCCGGTCGCGCACCTCCGCCCGCACCAGCTCCGGGCGGTTGAAGACGTTGGAGGCGGTCGCCTTCGACACCCCCGCGCGCTCCGCCACGTCGCTCAGCCGCACGGCCTTCTCGGCGATTCGCTCCATCGTCCTTCCCCGCGCCTGCTTAAGCGCTTGACATAGCGCGCAGTCTGAACCGGTTCAATTAGTTCTTGACCACCGGAGCGCGTGCGCTATCATCTGAACCGGTTCAAGACCAACCTGAACCGGTTAAACATCGCTAAAGCCCGAAAGGAAGACAGTCATGGTCATGACAGTCACCGCAGAAGACGTGCGCTTCCCGTCCCGTCCCACCCCGCTTCGCGCCCTCGCCGCCGCCTGGGCCCGGCACCGCCACCGCCAGGCCGAACGCGCCGCCGCCAGGGCAATCGCACACCTCGGTCCCCGCCTCCGCGCCGACATGGGACTCGAGACCGAGACGCGCCACGGGAAGGCTGGGACGATCTCCGCCCGAACGGCTATCTGGTGCACCACCGCCGGTGAGCAACCGAACGCTTGCCGTGGGAGCCGCACGCGTGCGGCTCCCGCGCCACGCTCAGTGGATCTTCTGCAGCACCTCGTCCAGCGACTTCTTGGCGTCGCCGTAGAACATCCGCGTGTTCTCCTTGTAGAACAGCGGGTTCTCGATGCCGGAGTAGCCGGTGCCCTGGCCGCGCTTCAGCACCAGCACGTTCTTCGCCTTCCACACCTCGAGCACCGGCATCCCGGCGATGGGCGAGTTCGGGTCCTCCTGCGCCGCCGGGTTCACGATGTCGTTCGAGCCGATGACGATGGCGACGTCGGTCGTGGGGAAGTCCTCGTTGACCTCGTCCATCTCCAGCACGATGTCGTAGGGCACCTTCGCCTCGGCGAGGAGCACGTTCATGTGCCCCGGCAGCCGCCCCGCGACCGGGTGGATGCCGAACCGCACCGCCTTGCCCCTGCCGCGCAGCCGCTTGACCAGCTCCGCCACCGACTGCTGCGCCTGCGCCACCGCCATGCCGTAGCCCGGCACGATGATGACCGAGTCCGCGTCCTCCAGCATCGCCGCGACCCCGTCCACGTCGATCGCCAGCATCTCGCCCTCGATCTCCATCGCCGGCCCGGAGCTGCCCCCGAAGCCGCCGAGGATGACGCTAGACGAAGTTCCGGTTCATCGCCTTGCACATGATGTAGCTGAGGATCGCACCCGACGAGCCGACCAGCGCGCCGGTGACGATCAGGAGGTCGTTCGACAGCGTGAACCCGATCGCCGCCGCCGCCCAGCCCGAGTAGCTGTTCAGCATCGAGATCACCACCGGCATGTCCGCCCCGCCGATCGCCATGATCAGGTGCCAGCCGATGAAGCCCGAGATCAGCGTCACCAGCACCATCGTCCAGATCCCGGCGCCGCTGAAATAGAGGATGCCGAGGATCAGGCACAGCAGCCCCGCGCCGATGTTGATCGCGTGGCGGTTGGGCAGCGTCAGCGCCTTCGACGAGATCCGCCCCGAGAGCTTGCCATAGGCGACGATCGACCCGGTGAAGGTGATGGCGCCGATCAGGATGCCGAGGAAGATCTCCACCCGCATGATGGCAAGCTCGGTCGGCGTCTTGTGCGCCAGCGTCAGCGCGAAGCCCGAGAAGTCCGTCAGCGGCGCGCCGGCGGCCATCGCCTCGGCGACCCGGTGCGCCTCGATGTCGGCGTTGAGGCCGATGAAGACCGCCGCGAGGCCGACGAGGCTGTGGAAGCCGGCGACGAGCTCGGGCATCTGCGTCATCTGCACGCGCGACGCCACGTAGGCGCCGACGGCGCCGCCGATGATCACCATGGGCGCCAGCAGCCAGAAGTTGCCGGAGCCGCCGAAGATCGTGGCGATCACCGCCAGCGCCATGCCGGCGATGCCGTACCAGATGGCGCGCTTGGCCTTCTCCTGGTTGGAGAGCCCGCCCAGCGCGAGGATGAACAGGATGGCGGCGATGAGGTAGAAGGCCGAGACGAGACCGGTGCTCATGGGCTTGGCTCCTCAGCTCTTCTGGAACATGGCGAGCATCCGGCGCGTGACCAGGAAGCCGCCGAAGATGTTGACCGAGGCCATCAGCGTCGCGAGCGCCGCGAGCAGCCCCACGAAGAAGCTGTTGGAGCCGATCTGCAGCAGCGCGCCGAGGATGATGATCGACGAGATGCCGTTGGTGATCGCCATCAGCGGGGTGTGCAGCGCGTGGCTGACGTTCCAGATCACGTGGAAGCCGACGAAGCAGGCCAGCGCGAAGACGATGAAATGCTGCATGAAGCTGACCGGCGCCACCGTGCCGATCAAGAGCGTCAGCACGGTGCCCACCACCAGCAGCGCGGTGGTGCGGTTCGAGGCGCGGCTGACCTCGGCCAGCTCGCGCGAGGCCTTCTGCTGCGGGGTCTCCTCGACCGCCTTCGCCTTCGGCTTCTGCACCGCGATCGCCCGCACCTTGGGCGGCGGGGGCGGGAAGGTGACGGCGGCCTCGTGGGTCACCGTCGCGCCGCGGATCACGTCGTCCTCCATGTTGACCACCGGCGTGCCGTCCTTGCCCGGGGTCAGGTCGTCCATCAGGTGGCGGACGTTGTTGCCGTAGAGCGTCGAGGCCTGGGTGGACATGCGCGAGACGAGGTCGGTGTAGCCGACGATCCTCACCCCGTTCTTGGTCTCGAACACCTTGCCGGGCTTGGTGAGGTCGCAGTTGCCGCCCTGCTCGGCGGCGAGGTCCACCACCACCGAGCCGGGCTTCATCGCCTCGACCATGTCCTTCAGCCAGAGCTTGGGCGCCGGCCGGCCGGGGATGAGCGCGGTGGTGATGACGATGTCCACGTCCGGCGCCTGCGCCCGGAAGAGCTCGAGCTGCTTCTCGCGGAACTCGGGGCTCGACGGCGCGGCGTAGCCGCCGGTGGCGGCCCCGTCCGCGGTCTCGGGAAAGTCGAGCAGCAGGAACTCCGCCCCCATCGAACTCGATCTGCTCGGCCACCTCCGGCCGCACGTCGAACGAGCGCACGATCGCCCCGAGCCCGCGCGCCGTGCCGATGGCCGAGAGGCCGGCGACGCCCGCGCCGATCACCAGCACCTTCGCCGGCGGCACCTTGCCCGCCGCCGTCACCTGCCCGGTGAAGAACCGCCCGAAATTCTCGCCCGCCTCGATCACCGCGCGGTACCCGGCGATGTTGGCCATCGACGAGAGCGCGTCCATCTTCTGCGCCCGGCTGATGCGCGGCACCATGTCCATGGCGAGCGCCGTGACGCCCTTGGCCTTCAGGCTCTCCAGAAGCTCGGGGTTCTGCGCCGGATAGACGAAGCTCACCACGATCTGCCCGGCGCGCGTCAGCGCGATCTCCTCGGGCGAGGGGGCCCGCACCTTGGCGACGATGTCGGCCTTCTCCCAGACCTCGGCGGCCGATCCCACCACCTCGACGCCGGCCTCGGCATAGGCGGCGTCGGAAAAGCGCGCCCCCGTGCCGGCGCCGGCCTCGATCAGGCAGTCGTAGCCGAGCTTCTTCAGCGCCGCCGCGGACTGCGGCGTCATCGCCACCCGCTTCTCGCCGTCGAAGGTCTCCTTGGGGGCACCGATCTTCATGGGGCGTTCGCTCCCTCTTGCTGCGGCGGATCGTTCGCGAAACCGCCCGGCGGCGTCATATTCTTGCGCGGGCGTCAGCGCTTTTAGGTGTGGGCCCGCGCCCTGTCAAACGCTCATCCCCCGGACAATTCCCCCGCGCCGCGCCCGGGACACACCCTCCGCGATCGTGTACCCTGAGGCAAGATCGCTTGGGGGCGGGCCGATGCTTGCGACGACGCTCTACAACCTCCTCACCACCGGCGCGTCCCTCCTCGCCACCGGCGCCGCCGGCGAGTTCGCCAAGGGCGCCGGCAAGGCCGCCTTCGAGGCGCTGCAGGCGCGGCTCGTCGGCGAGCACCAGGCGACGTCGGTGGCGCGCGTCGCCGACGCCGCCGGCGACCCGGCCTGCGCCGACGCGATCAGGGCCGACCTCGCCCGCCCCGGCATCGCCGAGGACGCCGAACTCCGCCGCCTGGCGCGGACCCTGGAGGCGGCCATCGCGGCGCTCCCCGCCGCCGAGACCGCGCCCTACGCCGTGGAGATCCGCGAGATCAAGGCCGGCAAGAACCTGCTCTTCGAGGACGTCGAAGGCGTCCGCGCCGACACCGCGACCGCCGAAGGCGACATGACCTTCAAGGGCGTCAACGCCCCGCCGGGAAAGCCGGCAGCGCGGGCGCCTTCGCCGAGGCCGCGCCGCCCTTCCACGGCACGCAGATCGGCACCGCCCATGTCGGCGGCAATCTCGACCGTCAACGAGATCACCGTCGAGACGATGCTGGCCGTCGCCCGGGGCATGGGCTACCGCGCCCCCGAGGACCTGACCGCGCTCCAGGAACGCGCCGACCGCGCCGAGGCCGACGCCGAAGCGCTGCGCCGCGAGCGCCCCGACCTCACCGCGGAGGTCAACCGCGCCATCGCCGCGGCCAACCACGGCGACCCCGCCGCCGCGCCGCCGCGCCTTCGCCGAGGCCAACGCCGTCTTCACCGCCCAGGCCGAGCGCCGCCGCGACGACGAGGCCCGCGAGCGCGCCGAGCAGGCCCGGCTCAAGAACCTCGAGGCGACGCTCCTCTACCCCTTCGAAGCCTCGAAGGCCGAGCCCCTCCTGACCGAGGCGGCCGAACTCGCCCAGACCAACGCCTGGTACTGGATCGAGTGCGGCCGCGCCCGCATCGACCTCGGCGCCCTCGACCGCGCCCGCGCCGCGTTCGAGGCCGCGGAGCGCATCGCGCGTCCCGAGCACCTCCAATGGGACCTCGCCGCCGCCCTCGACGGCCTCGGCGACGTGCGCGTCGCCCAAGGCGACCTGCCGCGGGCGCTCGCGGCCTACGAGGAGAGCCTGCGGATCGCGCCGCGCCCTCGCCGCCCGCGACCACGGGCAACGCCGGCTGGGCCCGCGACGTCTCGGTCAGCCTGGACAAGGTCGGCGACGTGCGCGTCGCCCAGGGCGACCTGCCGGGGGCCCTCGAAGCCTACGAGGAGAGCCTGCGGATCCGCCGCGCCCTCGCCGCCCGCGACACGGGCAACGCCGGCTGGGCCCGCGACGTCTCGGTCAGCCTGAGCAAGGTCGGCGACGTGCGCGTCGCCCAGGGCGATCTGCCGCGCGGTGCCGCTCGACAGCCTACGAGGAGAGCCTGCGGCATCGCCCGCGACCCTCGCCGCCCGCGACACAGGGCAACGCCGGCTGGGCCCGCGACGTCTCGGTCAGCCTGAACAGGGTCGGCGACGTGCGCGTCGCCCAGGGCGACCTGCCGGGGGCCCTCGAAGCCTACGAGGAGAGCCTGCGGATCGCCCGCGCCCTCGCCGACCGCGACAAGGGCAACGCCGGCTGGGCCCGCGACGTCTCGGTCAGCCTGAACAAGGTCGGCGACGTGCGCGTCGCCCAGGGCGACCTGCCG
This sequence comes from uncultured Alphaproteobacteria bacterium, assembly GCA_963844375.1. Lineage (GTDB taxonomy): Bacteria > Pseudomonadota > Alphaproteobacteria > Rhodobacterales > Rhodobacteraceae > Amaricoccus. The sequence goes on from CAWJOI010000029.1 coordinate 110,284, forward strand.
GGGGCCCTCGAAGCCTACGAGGAGAGCCTGCGGATCGCGCCGCGCCCTCGCCGACCGCGACACGGGCAACGCCGGCTGGGCCCGCGACGTCTCGGTCAGCCTGGAACAAGGTCGGCGACGTGCGCGTCGCCCAGGGCGACCTGCCGGCGGGCCCTCGAAGCCTACGAGGAGAGCCTGCGGATCCGCCCGCGCCCTCGCCGACCGCGACACGGGCAACGCCGGCTGGGCCCGCGACGTCTGGGTCTCCTACTGGAAGCTTGCCGCGGCCGATCCCGCCAACGCCGCCGCGCACTGGGCCGAGGTGGTGGCCCGGATGGAGGACATGGCGGCGCGCGGGATCCTGCGCCCGGCCGACGCGCCGCACCTCGCGACCGCCCGCGCCAGGCTGGCCGCCGCGCGCGGGCAGGCGGGTTAGCTCAGCCTCCCGTCAACGAAAAGCCATACGGATTCCATACGGATTCCATACGCGCCCCAACCTACCCCACGCGCCCGTCCATCGCCCGCTGATAGAGGTCGAGCGCGGCCTCCGCCGACAGGTGGCGCGGGTTGCCGCCGGCGGTGGGATCGACCGCCGCCATGGCCGCCATCTCCTCGAAACGCGCCGCATCCACGCCGATCCGGTCCAGCGTGTGCGGGATGCCGAGGTCGCGCCGGAAGCGCAGCACGAAGTCGAGAAACCCCGGAAAGCCCCCCTCGATCCCCAGCCACGCCGCCAGCCGGTCGATCTTGTCCCACAGCGCTTCGCGATTGAAATCAAGCACATAGGGCATGAACACCGCATTGGTCAGCCCGTGGTGCGTGTTGTAGAGCGCCCCCACCGGGTGCGACAGCGCATGGATGGCCCCCAGCCCCTTCTGGAACGCCGTCGCCCCCATCGCCGCCGCCGCCAGCATGTTCGCCCGCGCCTCGAGATCGCCGCCGTTGCGGTACGCCCGCGGCAGATACTCCTTGCAGAGCCGCAGCCCCTCCACCGCAATCCCCTCGGCCATCGGATGGTACGACGGGCTGGCATAAGCCTCCAGGCAATGCGCAAACGCATCCATCCCCGTCCCCGCCGTCAGCGCCGGCGGCAGCCCGACGGTCAGCTCCGGGTCGAGAATAACCTGTGAAGGCAACATCTTGGGGTGAAAGATCACCTTCTTGGTCTGCGTCGCCAGGTTGGTGATCACCCCCGCCCGCCCGACCTCCGACCCCGTCCCCGCCGTGGTCGGCACGGCGACGATCGGCGCGATCCCCGCCGGATCGGCCCGCGTCCACCAGTCGCCCACGTCCTCGAAGTCCCACATCGCCCGCGTCTGCCCGCGCATGAAGGCGATGACCTTGCCCGCATCGAGCGCCGAGCCGCCGCCGAACGCCACAACCCCGTCGTGCCCGCCATCGCGCATCACCGCGAGCCCGGCGGCGACGTTGGCCTCGGTCGGGTTCGGCTGCACGTCGGAAAAGACCTCCGCGCGCAGCCCCGCGGCGGCGAGCACCCCCAGCGCCCGGGTGGTGATCGGCAGGCCGCGCAGTCCCGGGTCGGTGACGAAGAGCGGCCGGGCGATCCCGGCTTTGGCGCAGGCGTCGGCCAGCTCGTCGATGCGCCCGGCGCCGAAGCGGATGGCGGTGGGGTAGTTCCAGTTTGCGCTCGCGACCATGCTCACAGCTTCTTCAGGTGATAGGACTTCGGCCGAGTCACGCTGAGATAGCCGAGATGCGACAGCGCAGCCCCGCGGCCCGTCTCCTTCACTCCGGTCCAGGTGAGCGCCGGGTCGAGATAGTCGGCGCGGTTCATGAACACCGTGCCGGTCTCGATCCGCCCCCCGATCTCCGCCGCCTTGTCCACGTCGCCGGTCCAGATCGAGGCGGTCAGGCCGTAGCGGCAGTCGTTCATCAACCGGATCGCCTCCTCGTCGTCCGCGACCGGCATGATGCCGACCACCGGCCCGAAGCTCTCCTCGGTCATCACCCGCATGGAGTGATCGACCCCGACCAGGATCTGCGGCGCGAGATAGGCGGTGTCGCCGGTGTCGGCCGGAAAGAGCCCGGGGTCGATCAGCGGCTTCGCCCCCGCCGCGACCGCCTCGGCGGTCTGCCCGCGCACCGTGTCGGCGAAGCGCTTGCTCGCCATCGGCCCGAGCGTCGTCTCCTCCTCCAGCGGGCTCCCGAGCCGGTAGCCGGAGACGAGCGCCACCGACTTCTCCACGAAGGCGTCGTAGAGGCTCCGGTGCACGTAGATCCGCTCGATGCCGCAGCAGCACTGGCCGGAATTGTACATCGCGGCGTCCATCAGCACCTCGACCGCGGCGTCGAGGTTCGCGTCGGCCCGAACGTACCCCGGATCCTTGCCGCCCAGCTCCAACCCGGTGCCCACGAAGGTCCCGGCCGCGGCGCGCTCGATCTCCTGCCCGCCGCGCACGCTGCCGGTGAAGTTGATGAAATCGAACGCGCGCCCGGCGATCAGCTCGCTGGTGGTGGCGTGGTCGAGGAAGACGTTGGTGAACAGCCCCTCCGGCAGGTGCGCGAAGGCCTGCGCCAGCCGCTCGCCGGCGAGCGGCGTCTGGCTCGCGTGCTTGAGCACCACCGCGTTTCCGGCGATCAGCGCCGGGACGATGGTGTTGATCGCGGTGAGGAAGGGATAGTTCCACGGCGCGATCACGAAGACCACCCCCACCGCCTCGCGCGCCAGCACCCGGCGGAACCTGTCGCTGTCCTCGATCACCTCCGGCGCCAGCGAGCGCTCGGCGATCCCGGCCATGTAGGCGGTGCGCTCCCGCACCCCGCCCATCTCGCCGCCATAGCGAACCGGCCGGCCCATCTGCCAGGCGAGCTCGGTCACGAGATCAGCGTTCACCCGATCGAGCCGCGCCACCCCCTCCCGCACCAGCTCGATGCGCTCGGCGAGCGGCCGGGCGGCCCACGCCTTCTGCGCGGCGCGCGCCACGGCGAGCCGGCGCCGCACGGTGTCGCGCGGTCTCGGTCGGCCGCGTGGCATAGACGCTGCCGTCGACCGGCGAGATGCAGCTGATTTCCCCCATCGTCCCTCTCACGCCCGCTCAAACCCGCGCGCCACTTCCCAGTCGGTGACCGCCTTGTCGTACTGCGCCTGCTCCCAGCGGGCGGCGTGCAGGTAATGCTCGACCACCTCGTCACCCCAGGCCGCGCGCAGCATCTTCGAGCGCCGCAGCGCCTCGATGGCGTCGCGCAGGGTCTTGGGGATCTCGCGCGCCCGGCCCGCGGCATAGGCGTCGCCGCGGAACTCCGCCTCGAGCTCCAGCCCGCGCTCGATGCCGTCGATGCCGGCGGCGATCTGCGCGGCATAGGCGAGGTACGGGTTGAGATCGGCCCCGCCCACGCGGCATTCGATCCTGACCGAGGGCGTGTCGGCGCCGACGAGGCGATACCCCGCAGTGCGGTTGTCACCCGACCAGACCGCCTTGGTCGGCGCGAACGTGCCCGCCGAGAAGCGCTTGTAGCTGTTGACGTAGGGCGCGAGGAACAGCGTCCCTGCGCTCGCGTGCTCGAGCAGGCCCGCCACGTAGCTCCGCATCAGCTTCGACATGCCATAGGGCGCGCCGGGGTCGAAGAACGCGGGCTTGCCGTCGAGCGTCCTGAGCGAGACGTGCAGGTGGCTGGACGAGCCGGCGGCGCGGGCGTCGTACTTGGCCATGAAGGTGACGGCCTTGCCCTTGGCCCAGGCGATCTCCTTGACCCCGTTCTTGACGATCACGTGCGCGTCGGCCGAGGTCAGCGCCTCGGCGTAGCGGACGTTGATCTCTTCCTGCCCGGCGCTCGCCTCGCCCTTGGAGTTCTCCACCGGGATGCCGGCGGCGTTGAGGCCGGTGCGGATCGCCCGCATCACGTCCTCCTCCTTGGTGGTCTGGAAGATGTGATAGTCCTCGTTGTACGGGCTGACCGGGGTCAGCCCGCGGTAGCCCTGCGCATGCAGCTCGCCGTAGGAGTTGGAGAAGAGGAAGAACTCCAGCTCCGAGGCCGCCATCGCCTGGAAGCCCAGCTCGCGCAGCCGGGCGATCTGCCGCTTGAGGATGGCGCGCGGCGAATGCGGCACCTCGCCGTGGCCGTGGTGGTCGAGCACGTCGCAGAGAACCAGCGCCGTGCCTTCCAGCCACGGCACCCGCCGCAACGTGGAAAGGTCCGGCTTCATGACGTAGTCGCCGTAGCCCGCCTGCCCAGCTGGTGGCGCGGTAGCCGGGCACCGTCTCCATCTCGAAGTCGGTGGCGAGCAGGTAGTTGCAGCCGTGCGTCTCGGCGTGGGCGCCCTCGACGAAGAACTCGGCCTGGAACCGCTTGCCCATCAGCCGGCCCTGCATGTCGACCTGGGCCACCAGAACGGTATCGATGCCGCCGCTCGCAACGGCCTCCGCAAGCTCGTCCAGCGTCAGCCGGCCCGGCATGTTCCCGTCCCCCACGGTCTTTTTCGCTCCCGCGCGAGGCTAGCCAGCGCCCCGGAGACTGGCAAGGGGCGACGCGCGGACCCTTCCGCCATGGTTAGCCCGGGTGCGACAAAGCCTCCCGCGCCGCGTCAGAGGCAGACGCCGTCGATGATCACGCCGCCGGCGCCGCCGTCGTCGCAGGACCGGGCGGGCGGCCCGTAGGGCGCCGGCTCCCGCGTCGCGCACGCGGCGAGGAGACCGGCCACCGCCAGCAGGAATACGAGTCTTACGCTCACGCGATCTCCTCCGGGTTGCACGAGCACCCTTTCAGACTCGGCGCCGCGGAATCAAGGGCCGCGCGAAGAGACGTTGGCCGCGGGCGGGCCGTCGGCTATGGCTGGGCCGACGCCGCCCGCCGCGAGAGGCCCGACATGCGAGAACTCTACGAGCGGATCGCGCTCCTCTACTACGGGCTCGCCACCGCCTTCCTCATGCTCCTCGCGCTGGTGCTGCTCGGCGCGGCGGTGTGGGAGGTGGTGCAGGCGCTCAGGGCCGGCGAGGTGCACGGCATCCTCGAGAGCGCCGGTCTCGTCATCATCGGCTTCGCCATCCTCGAGACCTCGAAGTTCATCGCCGAGGAGGAGATCCTGCGCCGCAAGGAACTGCGCTCGGCGGTGGAGGCGCGCCGCTCGCTGACCAAGTTCATCACCATCATCGTCATCGCCGCCTCGCTCGAGGCGCTGGTGATGGTCTTCGAGACCAGCCGCACCGACGTGAGCCAGTCGATCTATCCCGCGGCGCTCTTCGCGGCCGCGATGCTGGCGCTGGTGTCGCTCGGGGCGTTCCAGTGGCTGTCGAGCCGCATCGCCCCGCCGCCCAGCGACGGGAGCCCGCCGGACGCGGAGGACGCGCTCGACCACCACGGCGCCGAGCGCGAGGAGGAATAGCGCGCGCCCCCTTGCGGCCGTTTCCCGCGGCCTCTAGCCATACCGCCATGCAGCCCTCTCCCCCGCTCTCGATTCCGGTCCCGGTCTTCACCATCGGCCTGCTCATCCTGTCGAACGTCTTCATGACCTTCGCCTGGTACGGGCACCTCAAGTTCAAGACCATGCCGCTGGCGATGGCCATCCTGATCAGCTGGGGGATAGCGCTCTTCGAGTACATCCTGATGGTGCCGGCAAACCGCTTCGGCTACGGCTACTTCAACGCCGCGCAGCTCAAGACCATCCAGGAGGTCATCACCCTCACGATCTTCATCGTGTTCTCGGCGCTTTGGCTGGGCGAGCCGATCCGCTGGAACCACGCCGTCGGCTTCGGCTTCATCCTGCTCGGCGCGTGGTTCGTTTTCCAGAAATTCTGAAAGGCCCGGGGAGGGGCAGACACCCATGGAATACCGCAGGCTCGGCAACAGCGGCGCGGTGGTCACCAGCCTCTGCCTCGGGACGATGACCTTCGGGGCGGAGTCCGACGAGGCGACCTCGCACCGCATCCTCGACGCCTACGCCGCCGCCGGCGGCAACTTCATCGACACCGCCGACGTCTACAGCGCCGGCGCCTCGGAGACGATCGTCGGCCGCTGGCTGGCCGCGCATCCCACCGAGGCCGAGCCGATGCTGGTGGCCACCAAGGGCCGCTTCCCCATGGGACAGCGGCCGAACGACGTCGGCGTCTCCCGCCGCCACCTCGGCCAGGCGCTCGACGCCTCGCTCCGGCGCCTCGGGATCGAGCGGATCGACCTCTACCAGATGCACGCCTGGGACGCGCTGACCCCGATCGAGGAGACGCTGCGCTTCCTCGACGACGCGGTGCGCGCCGGCAAGATCGCCTACTACGGCTTCTCCAACTACCTCGGCTGGCAGGTGACCAAGGCGGTGCACGTGGCGAAGGCGCTGGGCGCCACCGCGCCGGTCACGCTGCAGCCGCAGTACAATCTGCTCGTGCGCGACATCGAGCACGAGGTCGTGCCCGCCTGCCTCGACGCCGGAATGGGGCTCCTGCCGTGGTCGCCCCTGGGCGGCGGCTGGCTGGCGGGCAAGTACGCCCGCGACGTGCCGCCCGCCGGCGCCACCCGGCTGGGCGAGAACCCGCAGCGCGGCATGGAGGCCTACGCCGCGCGCAACGCCGAGGCGCGCACCTGGCGGATCATCGACGCGGTGGCGGCGGTGGCAGAGGCGCGCGGCGTCTCCCAGGCCGCCGTGTCGCTCGCCTGGCTGCAGGCGCGCCCGGCGGTCACCTCGGTCATCCTCGGCGTCCGCACCCCCGAGCAGCTGGCGGAGAACCTGAAGGCCGCCGGGCTGCAGCTCGACGCGGCGGAAATCGAGACCCTCGACACCGCGAGCGCCCCCGAGGCCGGCGTCTACCCCTACGGGCCGCAGGCGATCGCCCAGCGGCACCGCAAGCTCGAAGGCGGACGCTGAACATCCCAGGAGGCACCCCATGACCATCGCCATCGGCAAGTGGTCCCTTCCCGCGGCGCTGGCTCATCGCCCTGTCCGGGCCGGCGGCCGCCCAGGACGTGCTCTTCGAGAACGTCCGCATCTTCGACGGCAGCACCCCCGCGCTCTCGGAGCCGTCCAACGTGCTGGTCCAGGGCAACGCGATCGCCGCCATCTCCCCCGACCCCATCGCCGCCGAAGGCGCGACGCGCATCGCCGGCGGCGGGCGCACGCTGATGCCCGGGCTGATCGACGCCCACTGGCACGCGTTCCTGGTGCGGCCGACGCCGGTGGAGGTGATGACCGGCGACGTGGGCTTCACCACCCTCGTCGCCGGCGCCGAGGCGACCGACACGCTGATGCGCGGCTTCACCACCGTGCGCGACATGGGCGGGCCGGTGTTCGGGCTGAAGCAGGCCATCGACGCCGGGATCGTCGTCGGGCCGCGGATCTATCCGTCGGGCGCCATGATCACCGTCACCAGCGGCCACGGCGACTTCCGCCAGCTCTCGGACCTGCCGCGCACCCTCGGCGGCCCGCCGAGCCGGATGGAGGTGATCGGCGGCAGCATGGTCGCCGACAGCCCCGACGAGGTGCGGGTGCGCGTCCGCGAGCAGCTGATGCGCGGCGCTTCGCAGATCAAGCTGACCGCGGGCGGCGGCGTCTCCTCGCCGCACAGCCCGCTCGACGTCTCGACCTTCACCCCGGAGGAACTCGCCGCCGCGGTCGAGGCCGCCGGCAACTGGGGCACCTACGTGGCGGTGCACGCCTACACCCCGGCGGCGATCCAGCGGGCGATCGAGGCGGGGGTCAAGGTCATCGAGCACGCGCACCTGATGGACGATGCCACCGCAGCACTCATGGCCGAGCAGGGCATCTGGCTCAGCACCCAGCCCTTCCTCGACGACGCGACGGCCTTCGGGCCGGACTCGGACCAGGCGGAGAAGAAGCGGCAGGTGGTCGCCGGCACCGACACCGTCTACGCCCTGGCGAAGAAGCACGGCATCAGGACCGCCTTCGGCACCGACATCCTGTTCTCCAAGGCGCTGGCCGACCGGCAGGGCGCCCGGCTCGCCGAACTCACCCGCTGGTACACCCCCGCCGAGGCCCTCGCCATGGCCACCTCCGCCAACGGCGAGCTCTTGCAGCTCACCGGCCTGCGCAATCCCTACCCGGGCCGCCTCGGCGTGGTGGAGGAAGGCGCGCTCGCCGACCTCTTGCTGGTCGACGGCAATCCGCTCGAGGACATCGACCTGATCGCCGATCCGGCAGACGAACTTCCGGGTCATCATGAAGGATGGCACGGTCTACAAGAACAACCTGCCGCGCGACTGAACGGACGCCCCTCGCGGGGTCTCTAGGGTCCCGGCGCGCTCGGCGCGCCGAACATCACCGAGGGCAGCCACAGCACCAGCTGGGGGAACTCGAAGACCAGCAGCACCGCCGCGACCTGGCAGAGCACGAAGGGGATGATGCCCTTGTAGATGTCGAGCGTCGTCACCTCCTTGGGCGCCACGCCCTTGAGGTAGAAGAGCGAGAAGCCGACCGGCGGGGTCAGGAACGAGGTCTGCAGCATCACCGCGAAGAGCACGACGAACCAGTAGAGGTCGAAGCCGAGGGCGGTCACCACCGGCGCCACCAGCGGCAGGATGATCAGCGAGATCTCCAGCCAGTCGAGGAAGAAGCCGGCGATGAAGCCGATGAAGAGGATCATGATGATCACCCCGTTCGGCCCGAGCGGGATCGCCTGCAACGCGCTGGCGATCAACTCGTCCCCGCCGAGCTGGCGCAGCGTCACGGCGAAGACCGTGGCGCCGAGGAAGATGCCGAAGATGAAGGCGGTGGTCACCGTGGTCTTCTGGCAGACCTCCTTCATCACCGCCCAGGTCAGCCGGCGGTTGACCGCCGCCAGCACGATCGCCCCGAAGGCGCCGAGGCCCGAGGCCTCGGTCGGCGTGGCCACGCCGAAGAAGATCGAGCCGAGCACGAGGAAGATCAGCGCCAGCGGCGGCACCACCGCCAGCAGCGTCTGGCGGATCAGCGCGCCGGTGACCGGCGGCAGGTCCTTCGGGCGCGGGCGCGAGGCTGCGGGAAGATCTGGGCGACAATCAGGATGTAGACGACGTAGATCAGCCCGAGCATCAGCCCGGGGATCAGCGCGCCGAAATAGAGGTTGCCCACCGACAGCGACAGCTGGTCGGCCATGATGATCAGCATGATCGAGGGCGGGATCAGGATGCCGAGCGTGCCCGACGAGGCGACCACCCCGGCGGCGAGCCCCTTGTTGTAGCCCTGGCTCAGCATGATCGGCATCGACAGCACCGCGAGCAGGACCACCGAGGCGCCGACGATGCCGGTGGAGGCCGCGAGCAGGATGCCGATCAGCACCACGGCCAGCGCCAGCCCGCCGCGATAGCGCCCGAAGAGCTGCACGAAGTTCACCATGAGCTTCTCGGTCACGCCCGAGCGCTCGAGCATCAGCCCCATGAAGATGAACATCGGCAGGGCGACCAGGATCCAGTTCGACATCTGCGCGTAGATGCGCTGGATCCAGATCGAGTGGAGCTTGCTGAAGCTGGTGAGGAAGAAGGTGTCCCAGCCGAGGTACTCGTAGCCGAGCACGGCGATCGTCGAGAACACCAGCGAGACGCCCGCCAGGATCCAGGCGATGGGAAAGCCGGTGAACAGGAGCGCGATGAAGCTCACCATCATCGCGATCACCAGATAGTCGTAGGTGGGCATCGGGGCTGTTCCTGACCGGAAGGGGCGCGTGGCCGAGGGCGGCGAACGGGTCGCCGGATCAGTGCGGTCGCGGCGCTGGCACGCCGAAGAGAAAGGCGCAGACCCGCAGGAAGCGGGACAGCGCCGCGAGCCCGAGGTAGGCGAAGGCGATGATGATGAAGGCCTTGATCACCCAGCGGTAGGGCAGGCCGCCGGGCGCCGCCGAGACCTCGTTGAGCGCGAAGGACGCGCTCGACGAAGGGAACCGCGTTGGCGACGACGATCCAGATGAACGGGAAGACGAAGCAGAGCAGGCCGAAGAACTCGATCCAGGCCCGCCGCCGTGGCGGCCAGTGCTCCGCGGCCACGTCGACCCGCACGTGGCCGTCGAGGCTAACGGCATAGCCGAGGCCGAGCAGGAAGCCGACGGCATAGATATGCCACTGCAGCTCCTCCATGGCGATGAAGTTGGTGCCGATGACGTAGCGGAGCAGCGACGTTGGTGACGATCAGCACGATCAGCAGCAGCCAGACCCAGTTGAACACCGCGGCGAGGCCGGTGACAAAGGCGTCGATCGCGTTGGAGATCGCCGTGTGCGGGAAGTCCAGCGCATGGCCGCGGACGCTCGCCGCCTCCACCGCGTCGAGATCGATGTCGACCTTGAAGTCCGACATGGCGTGTCCTCCCCCGCCGCCGGGGCGCCCCGGAAGGGGCGCCCGCCGAGCCGTCGCCCGCCTACTGGCGCGTTATAGACGTTCTTGCTCATCCAGTCGCGCGGAAGGTAACCTTTCTCCTTCCACGGGGTCAGTTCCTCCTGGAACGCCATCATCGAGGCGTAGACCTTGCCGAACATGCTCGTTCTCGGCCGACCTCCGCTCCATCACCGTCTTGGTGGTCTCGTAGAAGCCCTTGAGCATGTCGTCCGAATAGGTGCGCAGCCTGCACCCCCTGCTCCTCGAAGCGCTTGAGCACCGCGCCCTGCAGCGCCTCGGCCTTGGCGATCGGCATAGGCGTTGCCGGCCATGCAGGCCATCTCGATCATCGACTTGGTGGTGTCCTCGAGCCCGTTCCAGACGTCGAGGTTGACGTAGAGGAACTGGTTCGTCGACGGCTGGTGCCAGCCGGGCAGGTAGTAGTTCTTCGCGACCTGGAAGAAGCCGAGCTGCTCGTCGACCGTGGGCAGCGAGAACTCGGTGGCGTCCAGCACCCCGGTCTCGAGCGCCTGATAGAGCTCGCCGCCGGGCAGCATGGTCACCGACATGCCGTACTCGGTCATGATCTCGCCGCCGACACCGGCCGCGCGGAACTTCAAGCCCGGCGAAGTCCTCGGGCTTGGTCATCTCGGTGCGGAACCAGCCCGCCGCCTCGGGGCTGATGGTGCCGCAGGGGATCGGATAGACGTTGTACGGCGCGAAGGTCTCGTTGAGCAGCTCGCGGCCGCCATGGAAGTTCATCCAAGCCAGGAAGTCGGTCGAACTCGAGCCCGAACGGCGTCGCCCCGAACAGCGCCGCGCCGGAACCTGGCCGATCTCGTAGCCCATCCATGAATAGCCGGCGTCGATCGCGCCGGTCGAGACGTTCTCGAAGATCGACAGCGCCGGCACCACGGCACCCGGCTCGGCGACCTGCAGGTCGATGTTGCCGTCCGTACATGGCGCGCAGCTGGTCCGCGACCCACGGCATGGTGTCGCCGAGCGCGGTCAGCGTCGAGGCGAAGCGACATCGGCACCTGCCAGCGCACCCGCTCCTGCGCCGCCGCCGGCAGCGCCGCCGCGGCGAGCGCACCCACCGCAACGGTAAAAGTCATGACTTTGCTTGATTTGGACATAAGGCTCTCCCTGTTTTTCTGGTTGTTCGTCGAATACGCAGGGCAGTGCCGAAAGTCAACGCGACCGCTCGGCCGCGACGGATTATTGCACGCGAGCGCCGTACGGTAAGCGAAGATTGCGCCGTGAATGGGACGCCTCACGTCACCGAAGCGCGACTCCACGTCGGATGGAACCGCCCCGCCGGCGACAGGGTGAAGATCTCCACCCCGGTCTCGGTCACGCCCACCGAATGCTCGAACTGCGCCGAGAGCGAGCGGTCCTTGGTCACCGCCGTCCAGTCGTCCTCGAGCACCTTGGTCTCGGGGCGGCCGAGGTTGATCATCGGCTCGACGGTGAAGAACATCCCCGGCTCCAGCACCGGCCCGGAGCCCCAGCGCCCGAAGTGGAGCACGTTGGGCGCGGCGTGGAACACCCGCCCCAGCCCGTGCCCGCAGAAGTCGCGCACCACCGAGCAGCGGTGCGCCTCGGCGAAGCGCTGGATCGCCGCCCCGATGTCGCCGAAGGTGTTGCCGGGGGCGACCTGGGCGATCCCCTCCATCAGCGCGTCGTGGGTGATGTCGATCAGCCGCTCGGCCTTGCGGTTCGGCTGGCCCGCCACGTACATCCGGCTCGAAATCGCCGAACCAGCCGTCGACGATGACGGTGACGTCGATGTTCAGGATATCGCCGTCGCGCAGCCGCTTGTCCGACGGGATGCCGTGGCAGACCACGTGGTTGATCGAGATGCAGGTGGCGTGCCGGTAGCCCTTGTAGCCCACCGTCGCCGAGATCGCACCCGCCTCGCGGATCATGTCCACCACCAGCGCGTTCAGCTCGGCCGTGCTCGTCCCCGGGACCACCGCCGGCGCGATGCGGTCGAGGATGTCGCCGACCACACGGCCAGCCGTCCGCATGCCGGCAAAATCTTCCGGTCCGTGGATGCGGATGCCGTCCCTGTTGAGGCGGCCGGGAAGGAAATCGTCCAAAGCGGGCTCTCCCGACGTCATACCCCGCATGTAAACCGCCACCGGGGCCTTTGCAAATAGCCCTCCGGCGCTAGACGTCGACCGGCAGCGCGCCGCCGAGGCTGACCCCCTCGCGGTCGATCCGGGTGGCGTGGGCCATCACCTCCACCCCGGCCGCGCGCGCGGCGGCGAAGGCGGCGGCATAGGCCGGATCGAGGTCGGCGGCGAGGCGAAAGCGGGTGCAATCGGTGCGCTGCACCACGTAGAGCATGACCGCCCGCCGCCCGGCCGCCGCCTCGGCCGCCAGCTCGCGCAGGTGCTTCGCCCCGCGCGCGGTGACGCTGTCGGGGAACTCCGCCAGCGTCCCGCCCCGGCAGAGGTGCACGTTCTTCACCTCGACCTAGGCGTCGGGCCGGCCGGGGCCGGAGAGCAGGAAGTCGATCCGGCTGCTCACGCCATAGCGCACCTCCGGACGGACCGAGGCATAGCCCGCCAGCCCCGGAATGCCGCCCCCGGCCAGCGCCTCGGCGACCAGCCGGTTGGGCAGCGTGGTGTCGATCCCGGCGAAATGCCCGCCTTCCAGCTCGACCAGCCGCCAGGCGAAGCCGAGCTTGCGCCCCGGGCCGGCGTTGGCCTCGAGCCAGACGGTCGTCCCCGGCGCGTTCAGCCCCAGCATCGCCCCGGGATTGGCGCAGTGCGCCGTCACCTCGCGCCCGTCTTCCAGCATGACGTCGGCGAGGAATCGTTTATACCGGCGCACGAGGGTGCCGCGGATCAGGGGACTGGCGAAACGCATCGCCGGACAGTGGACCGGGGCCGAGACGAGGACAAGCCGACGATGCCGAACCCCACCGCCGCCATGCTCACCATCGGGGACGAGATCCTCTCGGGCCGCACCCGCGACACCAACATGCCGCACCTCGCCGAGGCACTCGCGGCGCGCGGCATCGCGCTGCGCGAGACCCGCGTGGTCCCCGACGAGCAGGCCGAGATCGTCGCGGCGCTGAACGCGCTCCGCGCGCGCTACACCCACGTCTTCACCTCGGGCGGGATCGGGCCGACCCACGACGACATCACCGCCGACGCCGTGGCGGCGGCCTTCGGCGTCGGCATCGACGTGCGCGAGGACGCCCGCGCGATCCTGGCGCAGAACTACGCCAACCCCGCGGTCGAGCTGAACCCCGCGCGCCTGCGGATGGCGCGCATCCCGGACGGCGCCGAACTGATCGAGAACCCGGTGTCGCGCGCCCCGGGCTTCTCCCTCGGCAACGTGCACGTGATGGCCGGGGTGCCCACGGTCTTCGCGGCCATGGTCGCGGGGCTCCTGCCGCGGCTGACCGGCGGGCGGCCGCTCCTCTCCGACACCCTCAGGGTCGACCGCCCCGAGGGCGAGATCGCCGGGCCGCTCGGACTGGTCGCCGAGGCGCACCCCGGGGTCAGCATCGGCAGCTACCCGTTCAACTCCGCGGGCCGCTTCGGCTCCAATCTCGTGGCCCGCAGCGAGGATCCCGCGGCCCTTGCCGCGGCGATGGACGCGCTGCGGCGCATGGCGGCGGCGCTCGCGGCGCCCTGAAGTTCCGCCCCGGCCTTGCCACGCCGGTGACTGCGCCGCCATAATGATGCGATCAGCCCGCCCGAAAGGAGTGCCCGCCCGCCATGCACGGCCTGGATCTCGTCAACACGGCGATCTTCGTAGGCGCGGCGCTGGTGCTGATGGGCATTTTCTCCAGCCTCATCGCCACCCGGGCCGGGGCGCCGCTGCTCCTCGTCTTCCTGGTGGTCGGGATGCTCGCCGGGCAGGACGGCCCGGGCGGCATCGTCTTCAACGACTATCGCGTCACCTACCTCGTCGGCATGATCGCGCTGTCGATCATCCTCTTCGACGGGGGCCTGCGCACCCGGCTGTCGGTCTTCCGCGGCGTGCTGGCGCCGTCGCTGCTGCTCGCCACGGTGGGCGTCATCATCACGGCGGTGGTGGCGGGCGGCGCGGCCTGGCTGGTGCTCGACCTCGAGCCCACCGGGGCGCTCCTGCTCGGCACGATCATCGCCTCCACCGACGCCGCGGCCGTCTTCTTCCTGCTCCGGACCGGGGGCCTCCGGCTGCAGCACCGGGTCGGCGCGACGCTCGAGATCGAGTCCGGCACCAACGACCCCATCGCGGTCTTCCTCGTCATCATCCTCACCCAGTACATCCTCGCCGGCGGCGGCACGCCGGGCTGGGAGCTGGCGATGGAACTGGGCCAGCAGGCCTTCCTCGGCGCGGCCTTCGGCCTGGGCGGCGGCTTCGCGCTGGTGGCGATGCTGAACCGGCTGTCGATGCCCGGCGGCCTGCACCCGCTCTTCGTCGTGGCGGGCGCCATCACCATCTCGGCCTTCACCTCGCTTCTCGGCGGCAGCGGCCTCCTCGCGGTCTACATCGCCGGGCTCGTCATGGCGAACCGGCCGGTGCGCGCCTATCCCTCGATCGTCGGCTTCCACGACGCGGTGACCTGGCTCTGCCAGATCGTGATGTTCCTCGTCCTCGGCCTCCTCGTCACCCCGAGCACGCTCTGGCACTACGCGCCGCAGGGGATCCTGGTGGCGCTGGTGCTGACCCTGGTGGCGCGGCCCCTCGCGGTCTGGATCTGCCTCTGGCGCTTCGGCTTCGCGGTCAAGGAAAAGCTCTTCATCTCCTGGGTGGGCCTGCGCGGGGCGGTGTCGATCTTCCTCGCGGCGATCCCGATGCTGGCGGGCACCCCGAACGCCACGGCGTACTTCAACATCGCCTTCTTCGTGGTCCTCGTCTCGATGCTGGTCCAGGGCTCGACGCTGACCACCGCCGCGCGGCGGCTGGGCGTGGCGCTGAGGCAGACCACGCACGCGGTCAGCCGGGTCGAGATCGACATCCCCGGCCAGATCGAGCAGGAGATCGTCGGCTACCCGGTGACCGCCGACAGCGTGATCCTCGGCCTCAGCCGCCTGCCCGCCTGGGCCCGCGTGCTGATGGTGGTGCGCAAGGGGCACATCGTCGACGCGGCCGAGGCGCGGCCCGCTCCGGCCGGGGGACTACTGCTACTTCCTGGTCGGCCGCGATCGCCTGCCGCGCCTCGACACGCCTCTTCCGCGAAAGCCCCGACGTGGCGCGCCGGCTCGGGCTCCTGTTCGGGGAGCTGTCGATCCGCGGCGAGACCCGGGTCGGCGAGGTGGAGGAGTTCTACGGCCTCGACTTCGGCGAGCACGTCCCCGAGACCACCCTGGCGGACTGGGCCGCCGTGCGGCTGGGCGGCCGGCCGACGCTCGACGCGGTGCTGAACATCCCCGGCGGCAAGCTGGTGGTGCGCCGGCTCGAGTCGGGGCGGATCGCCAACATGGGCCTGCAGCTCGACGAGCTGCTGCAGGTCGAGCCGGACGAAAAGCTGCTGGAGCGCCTCGAGGAGGAGGCCGACGAGCTGAGCGGCCTCCGGCGCGGGCTTGCCCGCGTCTGGCCGCGGCGGCGCAAGGCCGCGAAGTGATGCGGCCCGCGCCGCTCAGCGGCCGATCCTGCCCTAAATCCGCCCGACCCGCTCCAGCAACAGCGCAAAGAACGCGTCGTCGTCCACCTCGCGGATGACGGTGGCGTTCCTCGGCCGGTCGGTCACCCCCCACCAGTCGATCACCGTCTGGCCCATGGTCAGCTCCGAGCCGGTCTCCACCTCCACGTTGACCTCCCGGCCCTCGTAGATCTCCGGCCGGATCAGCCAGGCGATCACGTTCGGATCGTGCAGCGGCCCGCCGTCGGTGCCGTACTTCGCCTCGTCGAAGCGCTCGAAGAACGCCATCATCTCCGCCACCGCCCGGCCGGCGCGGTTGCCGAGCCGGCGAAAGCCCTCCACCCGGTCGGTGCGCGTCAGGCACTTGTGCGTGACGTCGAGCGGATGCAGCACGATGGGCACGCCGGCGCGGAAGACCGCATCCGCCGCGTGCGGGTCGGCGAAGATGTTGAACTCCGCCGCCGGCGTGGTGTTGCCGCCCTCCGACCACGCGCCGCCCATGGCGACGATCCGCGCCACCCGGTCGCAAACCTCCGGCGCGCGGGCGAACGCCATGGCGATGTTGGTCATCGGCCCCAGCACGCAGAGCGTGACGCGACCCCTCGGGCTCGGCGCGCAGCGTGTCGACGATGAAGTCCGCCGCGTGGCCGTTGCGCGCCATGAGCGTCGGCTCCGGCAGGTCCGGCCCGTCGAGGCCGGTCGAGCCGTGCACGTACTCCGCGGTGATCGGCGCCCGCACCAGCGGCGCCGCCGCGCCGGCATAGACCGGGACATCGCCGCGACCGGCGAGCTCCAGCGTCTTCAAGGTGTTCTTGGTGGTCAGCGGCAGCGGCACGTTCCCCGCGACGCTGGTGATCCCCAGCACCTCGACCTCGGGACTGGCCAGCGCCAGCAGGATGGCGATGGCGTCGTCCTGGCCCGGATCGGTATCGATGATGATGCGATGGCTCATGCTGCCGCGACGGTCGCGACCGGCGTGAGTGTGGTTGCGCAAGGATTGCGTCCGCTCTGCATGGCTGCCCTATTCCGCCTCGGGTTCTTGCCGGGGACCAAATCACGGCGGCGAGGGAAAGGGAAGCGCGCGCCCGCTCAGTGGCGGAAGTGACGCATGCCCGGTGAAGACCATCGCCAGCCCGGCCGCGTCGGCGGCGGCGATGACCTCGTCGTCGCGGACCGAGCCGCCGGGCTGGATCACCGCCGTGGCGCCCGCCTCGGCGGCGGCGAGCAGGCCGTCGGCGAAGGGGAAGAAGGCGTCCGAGGCGACCACCGCGCCCTGCGTCGGCGGCGCGGCGAGGCCGAGCGCCTCGGCCATGTCGCGCGCCTTGCGCGCCGCGATGCGGGTGGAATCGACCCGGCTCATCTGCCCGGCGCCGATGCCGACGGTGGCGCCGCCCCGCGCATAGACGATGGCGTTCGACTTGACATGCTTGGCCACCGTCCAGGCGAAGCGCAGGTCGCCGAGCTCGGCCTCCGTCGGCGCGCGGCGGGTGACGACCCGCAGGTCGGCGCGCGACCGAGGTGGCCGTTGTCGCGTCCCTGCACCAGAAAGCCGCCGGCGACCTGCCGCCAGGCCAGACCGGCGCTGCCGCGCGTCCGGCAGCCCGCCGGTGACGAGAAGCCGCAGGTTCTTCTTCGCCGCGAAGACCTCCGCCGCCGCCTCGCTCGCCTCGGGCGCGATCACCACCTCGGTGAAGATCTCCGCGATCGCCGCCGCCGTCTCGGCGTCGAGCGGCCCGTTCAGCGCGACGATGCCGCCGAACGCCGAGGTGCGGTCGCAGTCATGGGCGGCGCGGTAGGCCTGCAGGAACGTCTCCCCCCGCGCCACGCCGCAGGGGTTGGCGTGCTTGATGATGGCGCAGGCGGGGCCGTCCCCGGGCGCGAACTCCGCCACCAGCTCGAAGGCGGCGTCGGTGTCGTTGATGTTGTTGTAGGACAGCGCCTTGCCCTGCAGCTGCCGCGCCGTGGCCACCCCGGGCCGGCCGCTGCCGTCGCGGTAGAACGCCGCCCCCTGGTGCGGGTTCTCGCCGTAGCGGAGCGGCTGCGCCAGCGTGCCCGCGAAGCTCCGCCGCCGCGGCGCGGCCTCCTCCAGCGCCCCGGCCATCCAGCCCGAGACCGCCGCGTCGTAGGCCGCCGTACGGCCGAAGGCGGTGAGCGCCGCCGCCTGGCGGAAGCCGAGCGAGGTCGCGCCGCCGTTCCGCTCGATCTCGGCGAGGAGCGGCCCGTAGTCCTCCACGTCGGTGACGACCGTGACGAAGCCGTGGTTCTTCGCCGCCGAGCGCAGCATCGCCGGCCCGCCGATGTCGATGTTCTCGATGCAGTCGTCATAGGCGCCGCCCCGCCGCCACCGTCGCCTCGAAGGGGTAGAGGTTGACCACGAGAAGGTCGATCGGCGCGATGCCGTACTCTTCCAGCGACGCCGCGTGGTCGGCGATGTCGCGCCGCGCGAGAAGCCCCGCGTGCACCATCGGGTGCAGCGTCTTGACCCGGCCGTCCAGCATCTCGGGAAACGCGGTGACCTCGCTCACGTCGCGCACCGGCAGCCCGGCGTCGCGGAGCGCCTGCGCCGTGCCGCCGGTGGAGAGAAGCTCGATCCCGCGTCGCCGCCAGCCCCGAGGCCAGGGGCAGGAGGCCGGTCTTGTCGGAGACCGAGATCAGCGCGCGCCGGATCGGCACCAGGTCGGGAAACATGCGGACGGCGGCTCCTCGCGGCAGGCGGTCCATGGTGCCGCCGTCAGGTCGCGGCGGGCGCCTCGGCGACGCGACCGAAGGACCAGGTGATCTGGCCCAGATACTCGACCACCTCGGCGCGGACAACCACCTGCATCGTGGGCAGCGGCGCCGGCGCCGCCGGGTCGAAATAGACCGAGTCCTCGAGCGCCAGCGCGCCGCCGCCGGCGCGGAACATCCACACCTCGCCCGAGGGCAGCGTCAGCAGCACGAGCTGGCGCACCTCGTCGAGCTCCGGCGTGCACCGCCGGGTGCAGGTGGAAGCGCGCGGCGAAGCCGAGCCGGCCGCCGCGCGCCACCCGCTCGAACTGGCTCCGGGCGCGGGCGTCGGCGACCGTCAGGATGTCCTCCCCGCGCAGCTCCTGGCCGCGCGCGTCGACATGCAGCCGCCGCTCCTGCAGCAGGCCGTGGCTCGCGACATAGCCGTCCTGCGTGGCGAGCAGCCACTGCCCGGTGGCGTCCTGCGCCGGCCGCACCGAGACCAGCGCCGGCCCGTCCTCCAGCCGCGCCCCGAAGGTGCGCGCGGCGAGCCCCTTCGCCTCGAAGCGGGCGGAGGACCGGCGATCGACCTCCACGGCCGTCTGCGCCGCCGTCTGCCGCGACAAGAGCGCCCAGTCGCCGCCGAAGACCTGCCCCGGCCCCGCGCCGCCCACCAGCCGCTGCCGCCCGACGCTCATCTCGAAGGCCAGCGTCGCAGGCGTGCGCGCTCTGCGCCGCCCCGCCCGGGGGTGCCGCGCCGTCCATCAGCACCACCACCCGCCCGCCGGCCAGCCGCGCGAAACCCATGGGGAACCGCGGCTTCGGCTGCGCCACCAGCCGCAGCTCGGCCAGCGCCTGGTCCAGCCGCTCGGGCGCGCCCGGCCCCGCCGCCATGGAACCGCGCCACCCCGCCGTCGCCCATGCGCAGCGGCCGCACCACCGGCACCGCGCGCACGATCGCCTGCAGGTGCGGCGCCATGGCGTGCTGGCCGTTGTCCTCCAGCAGCCGCGCCGTCCAGATGAGCAGGATCAGCACCTCCGCCAGGTCCTCCGGCGCCCGCGACGGCGTGCCCCCGTCGGGGTCGACCAGCACGTCGGCCAGCGCGGCCATCTCGGCCAGCGCCTCCGCGTGCCCCGGGTGCGGCAGCACCACCCCGCCCCAGACCAGCCCGGCCAGCGCCCGCAGCCGCGGCAGCCCCTCCGCCGCCAGCGGCCACGCCCGCGTCAGGTAGCGCTGGTGCGCCGGCGAGCGCCCGCCAGAAGCGGTCGACCGCGCCCTTGTCCAGGCCCTGCGTCAGCAGCGCCGCATGCACCGACCAGCGCTTGGCCCGCCGCCCGGCCGCCTCCGCCTCCCAGCCCGGGCCGGAGCCGGCGCCGAAGCGGTGGATCCAGTCCTGCACCCAGGCCTGCGCCAGCACCCGCGCCTGCCGGTTGCCGAGCGCGGCGAGATCGTCGAGCCAGAGGCACGCCTGCCGCTCCGCCTCCAGCCGCGCGTCGGGCAGCGGCACGCCCCAGATCGACCCCGCGCCGACCTGGACCTCGCGCCCCAGCGCCCGCCAGCGCCCGTCGAGCAGCGCCTGCCCGCGCTCGGAATCGCCGAGGAAGATCGGCTCCGGCAGCGCCCCGGCCACCTCGGGCCGCCCGCCCAGCCGCGCCCGATGCGCCCAGATCCGGTTCTGCCAGCCGCGCGGCAGCCGGACGATCCGCTCGCGGAGGGCCTTCAGCGTCAGGGCGGAGCGGGACATGGGCAGGCGGGATACCGTAAGGTCATGTTTGCCCGGCCCTTATTGCCGCGCCGCGCCGGCTTGTCACGCGGCATCGCCCGGCTTCTCGAGGCAGGCGGCATAGAAGCCGTCCATTCCGCCGCGCTCCGGGCCAGTAGTCCGGCCGCAGCCTCAGCCCGCCCAGGCCGTCGATCCACCCGGGCTCCACGCCCAGCGCCGCCGCATCCGGCGCCACGACCCGCGCGCCCGGCGCGGCGGCGAGGAACCGCGCCACCTGCGCCTCGCCCTCGGCCGGCAGCAGCGAGCAGACGCAGTAGACCAGCCGCCCGCCCGGCATCAGCCACGCCCACGCCCGCTCCAGCAGCGCCGCCTGCAAGGCGACCAGCGGCCCGAGCTCGCGCCCGGTGCGCAGGTGCGGCAGGTCCGGGTGCCGCCGGATCGTGCCGCTGGCCGAGCAGGGCGCATCCACCAGGATCGCCTCGAACCGCGCCTCCGGCGTCCACCCCAGCGCGTCCGCCACCACCACCCGCGCGTCGAGCCCGGTGCGCGCGAGGTTCGCCCGCAGCCGGCCCAGCCGCGCCTCCGAGTCGTCGAGCGCCGTCACCGCCGCCCCCGCCGCCGCGAGCTGCAGCGTCTTGCCCCCCGGCGCGGCGCAGACGTCGAGCGCCCGCTTGCCGGCGAGCCCGCCCAGCAGCCGCGCCGGCAGCGCCGCCGCCGCGTCCTGCACCCACCACGCGCCTTCCTCGTAGCCCGGCAGCCCCGACACCCGCGGCCGCCCCGGCAACCGCAGGCTGCCGGTCGGCAGCCGCTCCGCCCCCAGCGCGTCGGCCCAGGCCGCCGCCGCCTCCGGGTCCTTCAGCGTCACGTCGATCGGCGCCGCCCGCCGGTGCGCCTCGGCGATCGCCGAGAACCGCCTCCGGCCCCCAGGCATCCGCCACCGGCTCCGGCCAGCCAGTCCGGCAACGCCGCCTCCGCCGAGCCGTCCCACAGCGCCGCGCCCGCCCTCGGCCACCCGCCGCGCCACCGCGTTGACCATGCCCGCGAGGTGCCGCCCCTTGCCGGCGCTGGCCAGCCGCACCGCGCCGTCCACGGCGGCATGCGCCGGCACCCCGTCGAGGTTCAGCTCCGCCACCGCCAGCCGCAGCGCGTTCATCGCCGCCGGCGGCGGCGGCTTCTGCAGGAACCGGCCCGAGCACGCCGTCGATCCGCCCGAGATGCCTGAGCGTCCCCGCCGCCAGCGCCTGCGCCCGCGCCCGCTCGGCCGGCGCCAGCGCCGCCAGCGGCCCGTCCGCCGCCTCGGTCTGCTCGCCGAGGCTGCGCCCGCGCTCCAGCACGCCCGAAACCAGCGACGCGGCCGCCCGCCGCGCCGCGAGGCCGGGCGCGCTCACCGGCGCCGGACGGTGGGAATCGGGCTCTGCCGGGTCGCGATCCGCTCCTGCGGCGCCTGCGGCGATGCGGCCATCCCCGGCCATCGCCTCCAGCGCCCGGATGCGGTTCTCCACGTTCGGGTGGGTGGAGAAGAGGTTGTCCATCCGCTGCCCGCTCAGCGGGTTGACGATGAAGAGCGGCGCCGAGGTCGGGTTGCGCTCCGCACTCGGCATCGGGATCCGCCCGGCATAGGCCGAGATCTTGCGCAGCGCCCGCGCCAGCCCCAGCGGGTCGCCGCTGATCTCCGCCCCCAGCCGGTCGGCGGAATACTCCCGCGTCCGGCTGATCGTCATCTGGATCAGCATCGCCGCCATCGGCGCGAAGATCACCGCCAGCAGCACCCCGATCGGCCCCATCCCGTTGTCCCGGTTGCGCCCGCCGCCGAAGAGGAACCCGAACTGCGCCAGCATCGAGATGGCGCCGGCCACGGTGGCGGCCACCGTCATCGTCAGGATGTCGCGGTTCTTCACGTGCGCCAGCTCGTGCGCGATCACCCCCTCCAGCTCGTCGCGGTCGAGGATCTGCAGGATGCCCGTGGTCGCCGCCACCGCCGCGTTCTCCGGGTTGCGCCCGGTGGCGAAGGCGTTCGGCTGCTCGCTGCGCACGAGGTAGACCTTGGGCATGGGCAGCCCGGCGCGCTCGGCCAGCCGCCCGACCATCTCGTAGAGCTCCGGCGCGTTCGCACGGGTCACCGGCTCGGCGTCGTGCATCCGCAGCACCATCTTGTCCGAGTTCCAGTAGGCGAAGGCGTTGGTGCCGATCGCGAACACGAACGCGATCAGCATGCCGCCCGTGCCGCCGATCAGGTAGCCGACGCCCATGAACAGCGCGGTCATCGCCGCCAGCAGCAGCATCGTCCTGAAGAAATTCATGCCCCCTCCGACCCTTGCGGCAAGCCTTCGCGCCGCCCTATGATCGCCCCAGGCGACCACGGGGGTAGATATATGTCACAGGAGCCCGGCGAAAAAGAGGCGCGCCGCGCCGCCGCCGCCGCCCGCGCCCTGGCCGAGGCGGAAGCCCGCCGCGCCGCCGCCCCGTCGCTCGACCTGCCCGAGGAGCAGGGCGGCCGCGACGGACCGGAGCCGGTGCGCTTCGGCGACTGGGAGCGGCGCGGGATCGCCGTCGACTTCTGACGCGCCCGGCCGCCCGGGAGAACGGCATGACCAGGCAGGTGATCTGCATCAGCTGGGGCACGAAGTACGGCGCGCCCTACGTCAACCGGCTCTACGCCATGGTGGCGCGCAACCTGACGCCGCCCTTCACCTTCACCTGCTTCACCGACGACGCCGACGGCTTCCACCCGGAAATCCGCGCCCGGCCGCTGCCGCCGCTCGACGTCGTCATGCCCACCGGCACCAAGGGCATCTGGCCCAAGGCGCGGCTCTGGAGCGCCACCCTCGCCGATCTCACCGGCCCGGTCCTCTTCATGGACCTCGACCTCGTCGTCGTCGGCTCGCTCGACGACTTCTTCAGCTACGGCGACGCCGACGAGGTGATCCTGGCGCGCAACCCCAACACGCCGCTGGAGCGCCTCGGCCAGACCTCGCTCTTCCGCTTCCCGGTGGGAAAGCTCCTGCCCCTGCAGGAGAAGTTCCTCGCCGACCCGCAGGGGGTGGCCGACACCTTCCAGTTCGAGCAGCGCTTCGTCACCCGCGAGGCCCCCGGCGGCGTCGAGTTCTGGCCCGATCCCTGGGTGCGCCACTTCCGCATGCACTGCGCCCGCACGCTGCCGCTCAACTTCTTCCTGCCGCCGCGGCTCCCCCGCGACGCCCGCGTGGTGATCTTCCCCGGCGGCCTGCTGCCGCCGCACGCCATCGCCGGCCAGTGGGGCGGCCGCTACCGCCCGCAGACCCCCGCCCAGCACCTCCGCGGCCTCTTCTCCCCCGACCGCCCCGACCCGCCGCTCCGCTACCTGCGCCACTTCCTGCTCCCGGCCCCCTGGGTCGCCGAGGCCTGGCGGGAGGGGTGACGGGGCGTCCGGCCGCACTGGTATGCTTTGGCGTACCAAGCTCGCGGGTCCTGGGGCGCATACCCATAAACCGAGCCGGCCGGGACGGCTATGCGCCATGGGCGGCAGCGGCCCGAAAAGGCGAGGCTCCAGTGGAGCCTCGCCCGGGCCGTCGCCCGGAGCCCATGGCGGAGGGCGAGGGGGGTCCGCGCTTGCCCGACGCTCGCAATCGGGACGCGCCTGCCCGGCTGGCGCGGAACGCGCCTGCCCCGGGCGGGCAGGCGCGTCCCGATTTGTCGACGGACAAATCGGGAAGGCCTTTGGCAAGCGGCGCGCGTCACTGGTATGCGCCGAACTGATCGCCTTCATACTCGTTCGTCTGGAACGGTTCGAGGCGAGAGGCCCGTTGGAACTTTATGAGTCCCCGCGCCCCTGGGATGACGATTAAATTCTGCTTTGGAGAGCTTAACTTTTCCGTGGTACGAAACGTCCCTTTCGCATCCACGATTCAATCCTGACGATTTAGTAGCCATATGGGAGCCATATAATAGCCATACGATTTCTGGGTTGAGACAACCCCCGTTACCCTTTGTTTTCACAGCGTTTAATCCCGTCCGGCCCAAAACCCCCGAAAATGCCCGCCCCTCAGTGCGCCGCCGCCCACGTCGGGCCCCGGCCGGCGTCCACCACCAGCGGCACGTCGAGCGCCACCGCCGGCATCGCCGACCCCTCCATGACCCCCCGCACCACCGCCACCGTCTCCTCCACCGCCCCGAAGCACCCTCACCACCCCAGCGCAGCGCGGCAGGGTCGCTTCTTGGGCCGCACTCCAAGCCCCCATTTTTTCGCGGCCCAACTTGGATTCGGAGTACTGCCGGC
>CAWJOI010000030.1:0-69145 GCA_963844375.1 uncultured Alphaproteobacteria bacterium
GAGGGCGTAGTCCTGGCGGAGAGGCAGGGGGGGCGTCTCGACCTTGCCGAAATGCGCCGTGTCGTAGACGGCGGTGAGGCGGCAGGCTCGATGATGTTGCCCCGGAGCAGGGTGGCGTGGTCGATGCGGCGGCGGGCGCGCGCGCCGGCGATGCCGAGGTCGTGGCCGCCCGCGTTATTGCAGCGGTAGGCGGTGAAGCTGAAGGGGGTGTCTTCCGTCTGCATGAAGGCGAGCTGGCGGGCGAGTTTCTCCGGGCGCCAGCGGTCGTCGGCGTCGAGGAAGGCGAGGAAGCGGCCGCGGGCGGCGCGGATGGCGCGGTTGCGGGCGGCGGCGGGACCCTCGCGCGCCGGGGCCGGGGAGGGGCGGACCCGGGGGTCGCGCGCGGCCCAGGCGGCGGCGATGGCCGCCGTCGCGTCGATCGAGCCGTCGTCGGCGATCAGCATCTCCCAGTCGGTCCGGGTCTGGGCCAGGACCGAGGCGATGGTGGCCTCGAGGGTGGCGGCGGCGTCGAAGGCCGGGGTGATGACGGAGACGGCGGGGGTCATGGGACGTGCGAAACGGGGGGATTTCGCACGCGAAATTATGGCTAACCTCATGAAACAATTTCAATTCATAATCATTAAAAATCTCCCAGGTGCCGTGAGGGAGCGCGTAATGCGCCTACCAAACGCGGCTCCAGCCGGGCGCCCCGTTGCCGTCGAGGGTCTCATCCTTCGAGCCCACGGCGAGGTTGCGCACCAACGCCGTCGCCACGATGATCCGGTCGAAGGGATCGCGGTGCTTCCAGTCGAACGATCCCGCCTGCTGCATGATGGCGCCGGAAGCCGGAAGGATGTCGAAGCCATCGGCGCGCAGCCGCACGTCGAGATCATAGGCAAGGAGAGGTGATCTATTTCCGGCCACTTGCCGAACCTCGCCTTCCAGGTGCGGTGGGCGAGGCGCGCTGCGCTACGCGGCGCTGTCGCGCTTCCTCAAGCGTGCGCCGTGCCGTCCGGGACAGTTCCGCCGGGGCCGACATGGCCCAGGACGGAGTGTACTGCGTGTCGAGGAGCATTAAAGGCCCATGGCGTCGAGCAAATCCTCGTCCGTCGGATCGGCCAGGTGCGGAGAGCCCCCGCCCCCCCGGCGCCAACTCTCCCCAGGCGCCGAACGGGAAGGGAGCTGCCGGTCGTGCCGGGACGCATTCGACGACGGGCGAGCCATTGCGGCAGATCACCACCTTCTCGCCCGCCTCAACGGCGGCGACGAGCTTGGAGAAATGCGTCTGCGCCTCTGCGTTGAAGATTGAATTTCATCGCGGGCCTCCGGTGTGGCATTCTGTTCATCGATTCCGGCCCCAACAAGCGGGTGCGGTCACCGGCGGGGGGGATTTCTCGCGAGATCAGGTCTCGACCTCCGCGCCGTAATAGCCGCGGTACCAGTCCACGAAGCGCGCCACCCCTTCGAAATCCGCGTCGCGGGACGCCAGTTGACCGCCAGCGCCAGCCGCGTCGAGTCGGCGTAGGTGTCGCGCGCGTCGCCGGGCTGCATCGGCAGGAGCTCGCGGATGGCGGGCCTGCCGAGGGCGGCCTCGAGCTCGGCGATGAAGTCGGCGAGGCCGACGGGGGCGTTGTTACCGATGTTGTAGATCCGGAAGGGGGCGTTGCAGGTGGCCGGATCCGGGTTCGCCGGGTCCCAGTCGGGATCGGGGCGGCGCGCGGTCGCTGGCGCGGATCACCCCCTCGACGATGTCGTCGATGTAGGTGAAGTCGCGTCTACAGCTCGCCGTGGTTGTAGACGTCGATCGGCTCGCCCGCGAGGATCGCGCGGGTGAAGATCATCGCCGCCATGTCGGGCCGGCCCCAGGGCCCGTAGACGGTGAAGAAACGCAGGCCGTCGTGGGCACGCGGAAGAGGTGGCGTAGACGTGGGCCATCAGCTCGTTGGCGCGCTTGGTCGCGGCGTAGAACTCACCGGGTGGTCGACGCGGTGGCCCTCGCGAACGGCAACCGCGTATTGGCGCCGTAGACGCTGGAGCTCGATGCATAGACCAGGTGCGGCACCCGGTGACGGCATGCCTCGAGGAGTCCGTGAAACCCCGATGTTGCTCTCGATGTAGGCCTGCGGATTATCCAGGGAGTAGCGCACCCCGGCCTGGGCGGCGAGGTGGATGATCCCGTCGAGCGGTGCTCGGCAAGGCGGCCTCGACCGCGGCGCGGTCGCCAGGTCGGCGTGGCGGACGCGAACTGGAGCGGCTCCGCGGGGACCGGTGCAGCTCCGCCAGCCGCGCTGCCTTCAGCCGCGGGTCGTAGTAGTCGTTGAGGATGTCGAACCCGACGACGGCGTCGCCGCGCTCCAGCAGCGCGCGGGCGACGTGGAAGCCGATGAAGCCGGCGTCGCCGGTGACGAGGACCGTCACGCCCGCCGCCTCATCGTCGCTCATGCCCGCGCCCGATGCCGTAATAGGCGAAGCCGGCCGCGCCATGCGCGCCGGATCGTAGAGGTTGCGGCCGTCGAAGAGACGGCGCCTTGAGCTGCGCGGCGATCAGCTCGAAGTCGGGCGCGCGGAACTACTGCCACTCGGTCATCACCGCCAGCGCGTCGGCGTCGCGCAGGCAGGCCTCCTTGGTGCCGCAGAGCAGGAGGTCGGCGCGCGAGCAGTAGATGCGCTGGGTTCCTCCATCGCCTCCGGGTCGTAGGCCTGCACCCTGGCGCCGGCGTCCCAGAGCGCCTGGATCAGCGCCAGGCTCGCCGCCTCGCGCATGTCGTCGGTGTTGGCCTTGAACGACAGGCCCCACAGCGCGAAGGTCCGCCCCTTGAGGTCGCCGGCGAAGTGGCGGAGATGTTGTCGAAGATCACCGCCTTCTGCGCTCGTTGCGGTCCTCCACGGCCTGCAGCACCTTCGGCTCGAAGCCGATGGCCCGGGCGGTGTGGATGAGCGCCTTCACGTCCTTGGGAAAGCACGAGCCGCCGTAGCCGACGCCGGGATAGATGAAGTGATGGCCGATGCGCTGGTCCGCGCCGATGCCCTGGCGGACCATCTCCACGTCGGCCCCGAGCCGCTCGGCGAGGTCGGCGATCTCGTTCATGAAGCTGATCTTGGTCGCCAGCATGCAGTTGGCCGCGTACTTGGTCAGCTCGGCGGAGCGGACGTCCATGACGATCAGCTTGTCGTGGTTGCGGCTGAACGGGGCGTAGACCTCGCGCAGCAGCTCCTCGGACTCGGGGTCGTAGGTGCCGATGACGATGCGGTCGGGCCGCATGCAGTCGGCGACGGCGGAGCCTTCCTTGAGGAACTCCGGGTTCGAGACCACGTCGAAGCCGGCCCGCCGCCCTTCGCCGCCAGCACCTCGGCCATGCGGGCGCGCACCTTGTCGGCGGTGCCCACCGGGACGGTCGACTTCGTCACCACCACCTTGGGCTCGGTCATGCCCTCGGCGATGGTGGTGGCCACCGCGAGGACGTACTTCAGAATCCGCCGAGCCGTCCTCGTCGGGCGGCGTGCCCACGGCGATGAACTGGATGCGGCCGTGCGCCACCCCCTCGGCGGCGTCGGTGGTGAAGCTGAGCCGGCCGGCGGCATGGTTGCGCCGGACGATCTCCTCGAGCCCCGGCTCGAAGATGGGGATCTGCCCCTCCTTCAGCCGCGCCACCTTGTCCGCGTCCACGTCGATGCAGAGCACGTCATGGCCGACCTCGGCCAGCACCGCGCCCTGCACGAGCCCGACGTATCCGGTTCCGAAAACGGTGATCCGCATCTACCCTCCGCAACCCCGGCGCCGCGAGCGGGGCCTGACTGACACTTCTCCCGTGCGCCGACGCTCAGCGATAGCCCTTGGCGGCGAGATAGTCGGCGAGCGCGCTCTCCCAGTCCGGGATCGGGCCGATGATGCCGGCGAGCTTGCCGTTGTCGAGCGCGCTCCAGGCCGGGCGGCGGGCGGTGGTCGGCCATTCAGCGGTGCTGCAGCCCGCCACCGCGGCCGGCACGCCGGCCTGCCGCACGATGGCCTCCGCGAAGCCGTGCCAGGAGACGGCCCCCGTGTTGACGCAATGGTAGACCCCGGGCGCGCCGCCCCTGTCGAGGAAGGCGAGGATGGCGCGGGCGATGAAGGCGGTCGAGGTGGGTGACATCACCTGGTCGTTCACCACCTTGAGCGCGCCCTTCTCGCGGCCGAAGCGGATCATCGTCTCGACGAAGTTGCCGCCCTTGCCGCTGGCACCGCGCACCCCGAAAAGCGAGGCGACGCGAAAGACGGTCACGTCGGTCGCGGCGAGCCCGCTCAGGGTCTCGCCGAAGAGCTTGGAGAGACCGTAGACGTTGACCGGGGCAGGGAGGTCGGTCTCGAGAAGCGGGGTCCGCCGCAGGGCGTCGCCGCCGAAGACGTAGTCGGTCGAGACGTGCAGGAAGCGCGCGCCCCGCGCCGCGCAGGCCTCGGCCATCGCCGCCGGCGCGTGGGCGTTGACGTCCATGGCGAGGCCGGCCTGCACCTCGACCTCGTCGGTCTTGTGGTAGGAGGTGGCATTGACCAGCACGTCGAAGGCGGGCGCCGCGGCGAGGAAGGCGCGCAGCGCGTCGCGGTCGGTCACGTCGATCTCGGCCCGGCCGACGCCCTGTGCCGGCATGCCGGCGGCGGCGGCGGCGTCCATCAGGTCGCCGCCGAGCTGGCCGGCCGATCCGAGCACGAGGAGCTTCATAGCCGGAGCATCCCCCCGTGCAGCTCGAGCGCCGCGACCTGGGCGCGCAGCGCCTCGAGATGACGGTACCAGGCCAGCGTGATCGTGCGATCGTCCTTGTCGAGACCCTGGTCCATCGCGGCGCAGATCTCGCGCACCCCGTCGGCGGCGGTCCGCGTCGCCCGCCAGCCGAGCGCCTCGATCTTGTCGAAGGCGACCCGGTAGGAGCGGTGGTCGACGTCGCCGTAGAACTCGACCGCGACCTCGCGCGGCACTTCCGCCGCGACGATCTCGGAGAGGGGGCCGAGCTGGTAGACGTTGGCGGCGGAGCCGACGTTGAAGATCTGGCCGCCCACCTTCTCCGCCGGGGCGTCGAGCATGAAGATCTGCGCCGCGGCGGTGTCCTTCACGTGCACCATCGGCCGCCACTGGCTGCCGTCGCGCATCAAGGGCAGCGTGCCGGTCTTGTAGGCGCCGAAGGTCATGCCGTTGATCGCGAGGTCGAAGCGCATGCGCGGGGAAAGGCCGTAGACCGTGGCTTGGCGCAGCACCACCACGGTGAAGTCGCCCGAGGCCAGCGCCAGCACGTCGTGCTCGGCCTTCTCGTTGGCGATGGCGTAGGTGGTGAGCGGGTTGGTTGGCCAGGTCTCGTCGACCATCTCGTCCTGGAAGCCGTAGATCGAGCAGGAGGAGGGCAGGATGTAGCGCCGGACCCCGGCCTCCCGGGCCAGGGCGGCGTGGGTGGCGCGGGCGCGCCAGTTGATCGCCAGCGTCTCGTTGCGGAACTCCTCGCCCGAGGGGTCGTTCGAGATCGCCACCAGGTCGATCAGCGCCTCGGCGCCTTCGAGGTCGGCCAGGGTGGTGAAGCGGCTGTCGTGGCGGCGCTGGGTGAGCTTGGGATGCGCCGCGAGCGTTTCGCCGAAGAAGAAGCGGTCGAGCGCCGTCACCTCGTGGCCGGCCTCGAGCAGCATGGGCACGAGCACGCTGCCGATATAGCCGCCGGCCCCGGTTACCGTCACTTTCACCTGGATTACTCCGTACTCGGTTTCACTTGGACTGCTCCATCCCGGCCCCGGTCGGGCAGGAAGCGCTGTCAGGACAGGTGTAGCTGATCGTCCTTCACCACCGGGGTGGCGTATTGGGGATGGGAGAAGTGATGGAACTCGAAGACCTTCCATCCCCAGTCCCGGGTCTCGCGCCGGTGCCTGAGCGCCAGCGCGTTCTCGACCTTCATCATCGGGTGGGCGGCGTTGAACTCCGCGACGGCGAGGCCGACGCCGACCGACGGGATGGCGCCGATGTCGTCGAAATAGCACGGGACGCGGGGAAGGTGGTTGCCGGGCCGGTCGCTCTCGAAGATGCGCAGCGCATCGACGGTGGAGGAATAGTAGTCGAGGTCGAACATGACGGCGCCGATCGGCGCGTGCCCGCCCTTCGCGAGGAAGGCCGGCACGGTCTCGCGGACGTTGCCGATGACGAGCTCCGACGTCTTCAGCCGCTGGCGCAGGGCCGGCACGTCCATGGCGAAGAAGCCCTGCTGCCACTGGTAGGGAAGGTCGCGATAGTCCTCGGGGGGCGGCAGGCCGGCGCCGGTGTCGAAGCCGTAGATCTCGAAGCCGACCCCGCCCGCCGCCAGCGTGCCGCAGATCCGCTCGATCTCCAGCAGCCCGTTACCGCCGGCCACGCCGAACTCAAGGATGGAAATCTTGGGGATTCCCAGCGACGCGGCGGTTTCCGCGGCGGTCCGGATGCAGTGGTAGTAGTGCTCGCGGGAGTAGTTGTGGCGGTACTTGTGCAGGCGCTTCCCCAGCACGTAGCGCAGCGAATAAGGGTTCTCGATCAGACGGTCTACAACGTTCATCCGGGGTACTCCGTACTACGCGTCGGCGCGGAAGCGGAAGGGGCTGGCGATCCCGGCGAGCCGCGGCTGGGCGCGGTCCTTGTCCGAGAGTCTGCGCCGCGCCGGGATCGATCCCCCAGGCGATGCCGAGGTCGGGATCGGACCACAGGATCCCGTGGTCGTGCGCGGGCGCGTAGTAGGCGGTCACCTTGTAGACCACCTCGGTGTCGGGCTCGAGGGTGACGAAGCCGTGGGCGAAGCCGGCCGGCACCAGGAGCTGGCGCCAGTTCGCCGCCGAGAGCTCGACCGCGGCATGGTCGCCGAAGGTCGGCGAGCCGGCGCGGATGTCGACGGCCACGTCGAGGATCGCCCCGCGGACCACGCGCACAAGCTTGTCCTGGGCGAAGGGCGGGCTCTGGAAATGCAGGCCGCGCACCGTGCCGCTCTCCCCGGAAAGCGAGTGGTTGTCCTGCACGAACTCGGCGTCGAAGCCCGCCTCGGCCAGGCGCTGGCGGTGGTAGGTCTCGGAGAAGAAGCCGCGGTGGTCGCCGAACTTCTTCGGCTCGACGAGGAGAAGCCCCTCGATCTCGCTGAGGTCGCGCAGCGCCATCAGCCGATCTCCCGGTGAGGTATGGCGGGGGGTGTGGTGGCCCGGCAGCGGCCGGCACGGAACATCCTCGGGAACACGGCCACCTCGGCAACTCCAGTCTTACCAAATCTCGACGAATGCCGGTAGCATGCCGTGCTGCCCCGGGAAACCCTGATTACGCGGGAGGATGAACCACGCGGTCTTCCGGCGCGTCCCGTCGGGGAGCCGGACAATAGAACCGTCAGGCAGATATTAACATAATGTTAATTATACCGAGACTGGGCGCGCCGACTCGGGCTTCGCCCGTTTGCGAATTTACTCTCTCCCGCTTACAGCGGCCGAAGATTCTGATAGGGTCTTGACCGCACGGGAAACCCCGTAGATTCCGGGTAGGATCTGAGTTCCCCGCCACGCGCGGAAAGGTGTCGTCGTGTTCCTGTTGTCCGATCCGCTTGCCTGCGGCCCCGCGCCCGCCGTCCCGCACCGGGAGAGCGCCCCGTGCGCCGCCCGACACGACAGGACCGTCCGCCGCGGCAACATGATCCAGAGCAGTCGGAGAGAGTATCCATGAAGGTCGTGATTTTCGCCGGCGGCTACGGCACGCGGCTCAGCGAGGAGACGGTGACGCTGCCGAAGCCGCTGGTCGAGATCGGCTCCATGCCGATGCTCTGGCACATCATGAAGATCTATTCCGCCTACGGGCTGAACGACTTCGTGGTCTGCTGCGGCTACAAGGGCCATCTCATCAAGAAGTACTTCCTGGACTTCTTCCACCATTCCAGCGACCTGACCATCGACCTCTCCGACAACAGCGTCACCGTCGAGCGCGCCGCCTCCGAGCCCTGGCGGATCACGCTGGCCGACACCGGCCTCGAGACCATGACCGGCGGGCGGCTCAGGCGCGTGCGGCGCTACCTCGGCGAGGAGGCCTTCTGCCTCACCTACGGCGACGGGGTCAGCGACATCGACATCCCCGCGCTCATCGACTTCCACCGCGCCCAGGGCACGCTCGCCACGGTGAGCGCCGTGCAGCAGCCCGGCCGCTTCGGCGCCATGGACTTCTCCGCCGACGGCCGGAAGGTCGACGGCTTCCGCGAGAAGTCGGCCGCCGACGGGCACCTGATCAACGGCGGCTTCTTCGTCTGCGAGCCGGGCGTCATCGACTACATCGAGGGCGACGCCACGGTCTGGGAGCAGGAGCCGCTCAAGGGGCTCGTGGCCGACGGCCAGCTCTCGGTCTACCACCACAAGGGCTTCTGGCAGAACATGGACACCCTGCGCGACAAGCACGTGCTGCAGGAGATGTGGGACAGCGGCAAGGCGCCGTGGAAGGTCTGGGACCGGCCGCGGTCGGCCGTCCGGGCCGCCGAGTAAGAGAGTAAAGGGAAGAGATGCGCGTATTCCTGACCGGGGCCGACGGCTATATCGGCGCGATCATGGGCCCGAAGCTGCTCGAGGCCGGCCACGAGGTGACCGGGCTCGACACCGGCTTCTACCGCCGCGGCTGGCTCTTCGACGACGGCCGCGCCCATCCGGCGGTCTTCTCCGGCGACCAGCGGAACATCACCGTGGACGACCTCCGGGGCTTCGACGCCGTCGTCCACCTGGCCGAGCTCTCCAACGACCCGATCGGCGAGAACGACCCCGGCCTCACCATGGACATCAACCACAAGGGCTCGGTCGGCCTGGCGCGGAAGGCGCGCGAGGCGGGGGTGAAGCGCTTCATCCAGGCCTCGTCCTGCTCGGCCTACGGCGCCGGCGGCGACGAGATGCGCACCGAGACGAGCGCGCTCGCGCCGCAGACCGCCTACGCCCGCTGCAAGATCCTGGTGGAGAACGGCGTCCGCGAGCTCATGGACGACGGCTTCACCCCGGTCTTCATGCGCAACGCCACCGCCTACGGCGCCAGCCCGCGGCAGCGCTTCGACCTCGTGCTCAACAACCTCTGCGGCTTCGCCCACACCATCGGCGAGATCCGCATGACCTCGGACGGCTCGCCCTGGCGGCCGATCACCCATATCGAGGACATCTGCGAGGCGATGCTCTGCGCGCTGAAGGCGCCGAAGGACGCCGTCGCCGGCGAGGCGTTCAACGTGGGCGCCGACACGGAGAACTACCGCATCCGCGAGATCGCCGAGATCGTGGCCGCGACCTTCCCGGGCTGCGCGCTGACCGTGGGCGACAGTGGCGGCGACACCCGCAGCTACCGCGTCTCCTTCGCCAAGATCCGCGAGCACATGCCCGAGTTCCGCGCCCGCTGGACCGCCGAGCGCGGCGCGCGGCAGCTCCGCGCCGTCTTCGAGCGCATCGGGCTCACCCGCGAGATGTTCGAGGCGGCGCCCTTCACGCGCCTCAAGGAGCTGAAGTTCCTGCGCGACACGGACCAGATCGACGCGGCGCTCTACTGGACCCGCATGGCGCCGGTGCCCGAAGCTTCCAGGACGGAGACCGCCTCATGACCTTCACCCGCCGCCGCCTGCTCGCCTCGCTTCTCTCCGCCGCCGCCGTGCTGCCGCTGGTGAGCCTCCTCCCCGCCCGGGCGGCGGGGCTGCGCGAGGGGTTCTACATGGTGAACGGCTGGATCCTCAGCGCCGCCGACCTGCGCGCGCTGGGGCTGGAGCACGAGGGCGCGCGGGTCGCCTGAGGCCCGCGGCGCTCACCCGAGCAGCGTGGCCAGCGCCGCCTCGTCCACGTGCGGCCAGGCGGCGTCCTTCTCGGAGATGCTCGCCACCGGCAGCGGCCAGCGGATGGCGAAGCGCGGATCGTCCCAGCAGAGGCCGCCCTCGGCGCCCGGGGTGTAGGAATGGGAGACCTGGTAGCTGATGTCGGTGTCGTCCTGAAGCGTCTGGAAGCCGTGCGCGAAGCCCGCGGGCACGTAGAGCATGCGCCCGGACTCCGCGTCGAGGTCGAAGCCCTGCCAGCGGCCGAAGCTCGGGCTTTCCGGGCGGATGTCGATGATCACGTCGTGGATGGCGCCCTGCACCACGCGCACCAGCTTCGCCTCGCCGTGCGGGCGGCGCTGGAAGTGCATGCCCCTGAGCGTTCCCTTCAGGCGGTTGCGCGAGTGGTTGGACTGCGGGAAGACCGTCTCGAGCCCGGCGCGGGCGAACTCCTCGGCGCAGAAGGTGCGGGCGAAGAAGCCGCGCTCGTCGGCGCGCTTCTCGAGCTCGATCGTCACCGCGTCCTGGAGGTCGGTGGGCGTGAACTTCATCGATTTCTCCTGTAAGCACCGATCGCGGAACGACCGCAAGGCAACGAAAGGAACGGCATGATCCTCGTCGACAGCGCGCTCGCACGGCACGCGGCGCAAGGCAAGCCCCCGATCCGGGTGGGCATGATCGGCGCGGGCTTCATGGCCTCGGGCGTGCTCCTGCAGATCAACACCGTCCACAGGGACACCATGCGGGTGGTGGCGATCGCCAACCGCACGCCGCAGAGGGCGGTGGCGGCCTATGCCGCCGCGGGCCAGGAGGACGCCGCCGTCTGCGACGCCGCACCGGCGCTCGAGCGCGCCATCGCCACCGGGCGCGCGGCGGTGACCGAGGACCCCATGCTCGTCGCCACCTCGCCGCAGGTGGACGTGCTGCTCGAGGTGACCGGCGCGGTGGAGGACGCCATCGCGCCGGTCCTCGCCGCCATCGAGCACGGCAAGCACGTGGCGCTGATGAACCCCGAGCTCGACGGCACGCTCGGCCCGCTCCTCAAGGCCAAGGCCGACCGGATGGGCGTCGTCTTCACCGACGTGGACGGCGACCAGCCGGGCGTCGAGGGCAACCTCTGGCGCTTCGTGAAGGGCCTGGGCGTCCGCCCCGTCCTCTGCGGCAACATCAAGGGCCTGCAGGACCGCTACCGCACCCCCACGACCCAGGCCGCCTTCGCCGCGAGATGGCAGCAGAACCCCGCCATGGTGACGAGCTTCGCCGACGGCACCAAGGTCTCCTTCGAGCAGGCGGTGGTGGCGAACGCCACCGGCATGACGGTGGCGAAGCGCGGGATGCACGGCTACACGGTGGAGCCGGGCACGCCCTTGATGGAGGCGGCGAAGCTCTGGGACCCCGAGGAGCTGCTCGCCGGCCCCGGCATCGTCGACTACGTGGTGGGCGCCGCGCCAGGCCCCGGCGTCTTCGTGCTCGGCACCATCGAGCACCCGCGCCAGCGGCACTATCTCAACCTCTACAAGCTCGGCGAGGGGCCGATCTACTGCTTCCACACCCCCTACCACCTCTGCCACTTCGAGGTGCCCACCACCATCGCCCGGGCGGCGCTCTTCCAGGACGCGGTGATCGCCCCCATCGGCGCGCCGCGGGTGGAGGTGGTCGCCCTCGCCAAGCGCGACCTCAAGGCCGGCGAGGTGATCGACGAGCTCGGCGGCTATCTCGTCTACGGCGAGGCCGAGGCGGCGGAGGAGACGGCCCGGGGCGGGCACCTGCCCATCGGCGTCGCGGTCGGCGCCAAGCTCGGGCGCGACATCGCCAAGGACGCGGTGCTCACCTACGCCGACGTGGAGCTGCCGGAGGGCCGCCTGGTGGACAAGCTCCGCGCCGAGCAGGCGGCGCTTTTCGGACTGGAACGCTCGGCGGCCTGAGAAGCCCTCCGGCAGGACTCCTTGTCCGGATCAGGGCCGAGCAAGGGAGCGACCGCGTCACGATTCGTTGAGGCGACGCTTCGGGGGTGCGGCTCCGCACCCCCGTCCCCTGGCCACCATTCACATCCCGGGGCGGGTGGCCGGCGGCCGGAAAAGACCATGTCGAAGGCCACGAGCGCCTGGCTCGGCGTGAATGCGCCGCTGACGACGCCAGGCCAGCCCTCGACCTCGTCCCTTCGGAACACCCGGCGCAGAACGATCGGGGCCGTCCGATGCCCGAGCGCTGCGAGGGCGGCAGCCCGGTGGTGGCCGTTCATGATCCATGCGACCGACCGTCCCCCGTCCTCCAGCAGGTGTGCCGTCATATGACTGTCCCCGACCTCCTCGGGCGAGTATCCGTGCGCTCGTATCAACTCGGTGACGCTCGCGAGCCGCTGATATTCGATGGCCGCCTTGGCCGGACTGACCGGTCCCCAATCGATCCAGCTGTCGTCGCCGGGGGGAAGATTGCCGGTGGCTGGGCATGGTCATAGGCGTTTACGCGTCGCCGGACCAAGGCCATGTGGGCCCCTGGCGGCCTTTGCCAGGGCGACACGGCGTGCGTGGCGCGCTCCCGTAGCGGCCCGCTGCAGGCGGCGGACCGAAACCCGTACAGGTCAAGGACGTTCAGCGGCGTGAAGCCCTCGTAGTATCGGCGGAGCGGGGAATTCTCATAGCCGGCCACCGAGCCATCCAGAATCCCGCACACCGTCGCGACGAACGGATTGGGCGCGCCGGGGGCGCAGGAGAAGCCCATGAGGTCGAGGATGCGGACCCTCTCGAGCGGGACATCGACCAGGACCTGCCGACCGCCACCCTGCGTCCATGCCAGAAGGGGATCGGTCAACGGAAGCCCACGGAAATCGATCGGCGCGCGCCGGGCCGGTTCATAGCCCATGTTCCGCAGGAGGGATTTCAGGAAGCCGCGGGCGGGGTCCGGCAGGTTTCGGCGCATCGCCAGGGCGATGCTTCGTGATACTCCAACCAACGCCCCACCCCCGAAATGTGACGTTATTATGTCGATGGTTCCGAGGGGCGTCCACTGACTTGGCGCCGCAGGGTGAAGGAGCGCGATCGTTCAGTCCGCCAGCCGCGCCGCCACCTCCTCGGCGATGGCGAGGGACGCCGTCAGCCCCGGGCTCTCGATGCCGTAGAGATTGACCAGCCCGGCCACCCCGTGCACCTCCGGCCCCTCGATGGAGAAGTCGGTGGCCGACCCCCCGGCGGGATAGAGCTTCGGGCGGATGCCGGTATAGCTGGGGCTGAGCGAGCGGTCGGGGAGCTCTGGCCAGTAGCTGCGGATCGCTTCGTAGAACCCCTCGCAGCGGCGGGCGTCGAGGCTGTAGTCGATGCGGTCGATCCACTCGGTGTCCGGCCCGAAGCGCCCCTGCCCGGCCATGTCGAGGGTGAGGTGCACGCCGAGGCCGTCGCGCTCGGGCACCGGATAGACGAGGTGGCGGAAGGGCACCCGCGCCGCCACGCTGAAGTAGTTGCCCTTGCAGTAGAAGATCTCGCGGCGGTGCTCCGGGGCCAGGCCGTCGATGGCCGCGGCCACCTCGCCCGCGAAGAGCCCCGCGGCGTTGACCAGCGCCCGCGCCCGGAGCTTCACCGTCTCGCCCCCGCTCTCGGCCACCACGGTGATCCCCTCGCCGGTCGCCTCCGCCGCGACGAGGCGGGTGACGAGCGCCAGCGAGGCGCCATGGTCTTCCGCCTCGCCCTGGTAGCTCAGCATCAGCGCGTGGCTGTCGACGATCCCGGTCATCGGCGAGAGGAGGCCCGCCGCGCCGCGGAGCGCCGGCTCCAGCCGCGCCAGATCGGCAGGCCCGAGCGGCTCCAGCGCCCCTGCCCCGTTGGCCGCCGCCGCCGCCGCGATGCCGTCGAGCGCGGCGGCCTGCGCCGGCTCCGCCGCCACGATGATCTTGCCCAGCCGCCGGTGCGGCACCCCCCGGCTCTCGCAGTAGGCATAGAGCCGGTCGCGCCCCGCGACGCAGAGCCGCGCCTTGGCCGAGCCGCGCGGATAGTAGATGCCGGCGTGGATCACCTCGGAATTGCGCGAGCTGGTGTGGCTGCCGATCAGCCCCTCGCGCTCCAGCACGACGACCTCGCGCCCGGCGAGCGCCAGCGCGCGCGCCACCGCCAGCCCGACGACGCCGGCGCCGACAACCACGCAATCGGTCTGGTACACGCCGGAGCCCTCAGGGCGGCAGAGTGCGGTAGCGCAGCATGCCGGCCATCTTGCCAGCCGCCCCGGCGCGCTTCCAGCGGAAGACCGCCTGCGCCAGCGGGTCGTTCTTCCGTCGGCCGAAGTTCACCGCGAAATATTCCGGCAAGAGGCTGCCCCAGGCCGTGAGGTTACGCCGGATGCGCCCGCGCAGCCACCCCTTGGGCTGGTGCTCGGCGTAGCGCTTGGTGAGGCGGACCAGGCCCTTGCTGTAGTTGTAGTTCTGCCGCGCCAGCGCCGGCAGGGTGTCGCGGAAGCGCACGTGCATCACCGCCTCGGGGACGAACTCGAGCCGGAAGCCGGCGAGCTGGGCGCGGATGCAGAAGTCGATGTCCTCGAGCGCCTCGAGATCCTCGTCGAAGCGGCCCGCGGCCATGAACATCGCCTTGCTCATCCCAAGGGTGTTGCCGCTGCCGTAGGCGGCGAAGGGCGGATAGGAGGTGCGCCCGAGATCCCGCCCGCCGCCGTAGTAGTGGCGGTACTGCCGCACCCAGCCGGCATTCAGCCGGTCGAAATCGGTGCGGCAGGCCACGAAGGGATGCGTCTCCAGCGCCCGGCCCATCCCCGCCAGCCAGCCCGGGGCCGGCACGTCGTCGGCGTCGCAGAATATGACCGCCGGCGCCCGCGCCGCCGCCATGGCGACGTTCATGGCATAGGACTTGCCGCGCCTGGCCCCGGCGTCGATCACCCGCCAGGTTGGCCGCGTCGGCGGCGGCGCGCGGCGAAGATCGCCCGCGAGCCGTCG
Source organism: uncultured Alphaproteobacteria bacterium (assembly GCA_963844375.1). Classification (GTDB taxonomy): domain Bacteria; phylum Pseudomonadota; class Alphaproteobacteria; order Rhodobacterales; family Rhodobacteraceae; genus Amaricoccus. The sequence goes on from CAWJOI010000030.1 coordinate 14,672, forward strand.
GTGGAGCCGTTGTCGGCGAAGAGCACCTCCCAGGGCTGGTCCCACTCCTGGGCGGCGACGGCCTCGAGGGTCTCCGCCAGGGTGCGCTCCTCGTTATGGCAGGCGATAATGACACTGATCTTCAACGCGATACTCCTGCACCTCGGTCTTCCTAACCCCGGGCGCTTCGGGATCAACATAAGGGCTGCAGATAGGCTAATAGCCGCGGAGCCGGCCCTACCCATTGCCGATGGCCCCCTCTATCGTGGTGCGGTAGTCCACGGTCCCGAGGCCCCATGTCCTCCTCCAACGCCACTGCCGTCCCGCCGGCCGCACCCGTACACCGCTCGTTCCGCCAGAAGCTCGTCCGCAATTCCCGGGCGGCGCTCCAGGACGGCAGCGCCGCGGCGCTCGCCAGCGCCCGCGGCGTGCCGGCGGCGATCGGCCGGCACGGCACCGCCATCCTGCACCGGCTGGCCGGCGCCGATCCGGCCCGCGCTCTCGGCCTGGTGCGCCGGGCGCAGCGGCTGCGGCCGGGCTCGGCCTTCCTCGCCCAGGCGCTGGCGATCCTGACCGCCCGCACCCGCGGCTGGACGGCGGCGGCGCCGCTCTTCGCCGCCCCCGCCGCGACCCGCACCCCCGGCGCCGCGGTTTCGCTCCTGCGCGGCCGCCCTGCCCCGGCGGCCGCACTCGCCCTGCCCGCGCCGGAGCGGCCCGCCGATCTCGACCCCGCCGCCGCCGCGGCGCTCGTGGTCTACACCACCGCCTTCGGCGACGAGCCCGACCCGGCGCCGGTCTTCGTCCCCGTCCCGGGCCTGCGCTTCGTCTGCCTCACCGACCGGCCACTGGACGTGGCGGGCTGGGAGGCGCTGCCGCCGGCCCGCGGGCGCCCCCGATCCGGACGTGGATCCGCGCCGGACCGCGGCCTGGTGCCGCATCCGCCCCGACCTCGCCCTGGCCGAGGCGGCGCCCGCGGCGCGCGCCTCGCTCTATCTCGGCCCGGACCGCTGGCTGGTGGGCAACCTCAACACCCTGCTGCTGCGCTGGTGCCTGCCGCACGACCTGGCGCTCTGGCGGCACCCGCACGGGATCGACTGGCAGGATCTGGCCGAGCACGCCCTGGTCACGGGGACCCCGGCGGCAGCCGCGGTCATCGCCCAGGCCGAGGCCTGCGCCGCCGCCGGGCTGCCGCGCGACCGCGGCGCCTGGGACACCGGGATGATCTGGCGCCGCCACCACGCGCCGGAGGTGACGGCGCTGATGGCGGCCTGGTGGACGGCGGCGGAGGCCCCCGGCCTCGAGACGGTGGCGCTCTATGCCGCGCTCAACGGCCCCGCCGCACCCGCCGGCGCAGCCGCGCCTCCTGCCGGCGGCGCTCGGGACGGCGGAGGACAACGCCTTCGTGGCGGCGCGCCCGCCGGCGCCGCGGCCGCGCGGGGCGGCGCCCCGGCGCGGCGCCTGGCCGGTGGCCGTGGTCTATGCCGAGAAGTACGCCGGCTCGGCCTCGACGTACCTCCGTGGCCGGCAGCTCGCCGAGATGGTCGCCGCCCGCGACCCCGACCTCGCCGACACGCGCTACACCAGCGACCTCGCCAGCCTCCGCGACCGGGTGGTCGTGCTCACCAAGGGCGCGCTCGAGGTGCACCCGGCCGAGGTGATCGCCGATCTCGGCCGGCGCAACATCGCGGTGATCGGCAGCTGGGACGACATGCTGCCCGAGGCCGACAAGGTCGCCGCCACCCAGGGCAGCATGACGCTCTCGCACCGGCAGACCACGGACTTCGCCCGTCTCTTCCCCGACCGGCCGGCCTTCCACGTCACCCACCACGTCAACGCGCAGATCCGCCCCTCGACCCCGCCCATGGACCGCCCGCGGGTGGGCTATTTCGGCTTCCTGCGCAACACCCACTGCCCGGCGAGCCTCCGGGGGATGATCGATCTCGTCGGCATCGCCACCGCCAAGGTGGAGATGAACTGGCTCGACGCGCTGCCCGATTACAACTGCCACTGGATCGTGCGCCGGAGGGGCAAGGCGCACGACGGCTGGAAGCCGTTCCTCAAGGGCTTCGTCGCCGCCCGCTGCAACGCCGTGGTGATCACGGGCCAGGGCGACGACGACGCGCTGCAGTACCTGGGCGACGACTATCCGTTCTACGTGCGGGGCACCGACGCAGCTACACTGGAGTACGACATGATGCGCATCGCCGCCGCCTTCGGCGGCCCAGACTGGGCCTTCGCGCAGGAGATCATGGCGCAGGTGGGCGCGCGCTCGGCCGACGCGGTGGTGGTGGCGGAGTTCCGCGCCATGGTCCGCGCGCTGACCGGCTGACCCGAGGCCGCCTGATGGGCGGATACGCGCCGATCCCTCTCCCCGGCCGGGATGGGCCTTCCCGCCTTTACCCCGGCGAGCCATCTACTGTAAGATATTGGTGAAATCGGAGATCGGATGGCCGCTTCCTCCGGGAACGGCAGCGTATTGTGTGGCCTGCACGGGTTCGTTTCTGTGCGTGCGCGGAGGTGGCGAGATCAATTTTCAGTCGTCCGACCAGCGACTTTCCGTCGGGCGCGGCGCGCCCCGCGGATCTCGTCCGCCGAATTCCTGAGCCTCCTGCGCGAGGATTATGCCACCAACCGGCGCTCCCGCCTCAAGTGGACCTTCTTCACGCCGGGCTTCCAGGCGATCGCGGTCTATCGCCTCGGAGTCTGGTGCAACGGGCTCCGCCCCTGGATCCTGCGCGCGCCGATTCGGCTGGTCGCGGGTTTTCTGAGCTTCTTCGTGCGCAACTTCTACGGGATCGAGCTCTATCCCACCGCCCAGATCGGCCGCCGCTTCGGCATCGTGCACCAGCATGGCATCGTCATCCACAAGTTGGCGGTGATCGGCGACGACTGCCTGATCCGCCAGGGGGTGACGATCGGCGCCGGCGGCCGGTGCGCAACGGCGCCGGGACGCCCAGGCTCGGGGACCGGGTGAAGGTTGGCGCGGGCGCCGTGATCGCCGGGCCGATCAGCATCGGCGACGATGTGTCGATCGGCCCGAACGCGGTGGTGATGACCAACGTCCCCGCCGGCAGCACGGTGACCGCGCCGCCCGTCGCGCATCATGCCGCCATCGCGGATCCTGACCGCGCCGCCCAGCGAGGCGATGCTCCAGGAATGAGCCCCTACCCGCCACCATGACGGGCCAGCCCCCCGTTCGGCGCTCTGCCGGAGTCCCGCGTAATGCCGCATGGACCGCGAGCTAACCGCGCTGAAGGAGATCGGCAACGCCCATCTGCTCGCCCGGCGCTTCGACGCCGCCTCGAGCGCCTACGAGGAGGCCGCGCACCTGAGCGAGCTCCCGCGCGGCGGGCTCTGCGTCAAGCTGGCGCGCGCGCACCTCGCCGCCGGCCGCCCCGAGGCCGCCGCCCCCTGGCTGATGCAGGTGGTGGACCCGGCCGCGAGCTTCCGCACCTGGGCGGCGGCGGCGGGGCTGCTCTCCCGCTGCCCGGTGGAGACCTGGCCCGGCGTGCGCCGCCACCTGACCGTCGGCCTGGTGGGGACCTGGACCACCAGCACCTTCGCGCCGCTGCTGCGCCTCGCGGCCGCCAGGCTCGGCATCGCGCTGACCATCCAGCAGCCCGACTTCGGCCAGTACTTCAACGCCACGCTCGACCCGGACTCCGCGCTCCTCGCCGCCAACCCCGATGTCCTCATCCTCGCGCCCGATCATCGCGCACTCGGGGTGCGTTCCTTCAGCGACACGCCGGAGGCCGACGCCGACGGCCGAGGTGGCGCGCTGGTCGGGCGTCTGGTCGGCGGTGCGCCGTCGGGCGGCGCCGGTGATCCTGCAGATGGGCTTCGCGGTGCCCGGCAGCGACCCGCTCGGGCATCACGCCCTCGGCCTCGACGGCACGCGGCGGAGCGTCATCGCCCGCATCAACCGCGACCTCGCCCACCAGGCCGTCTGCCGAGGACGTGGGCTTCATCAACCTGGCGCTGCTCGCCGAGCCGCATGGGCACCGACGACTGGTTCGACGACCGCGGCTGGTACATGGCCAAGATGCCCTTCGCCCCCGACAGCCTGCCGGTGATGGCGCGCCACACCGCGGCCGTGCTGGCGGCGCGGCTCGGCCTGTCGCGGCGGGCGATCGTGCTCGACCTCGACAACACCCTCTGGGGCGGGGTCATCGGCGACGACGGGATCGACGGGATCGTGCTCGGCGGCGGCACCGCCGGCGAGGCCTTCCAGGACTTCCAGGTGGCGCTGAAGGAGCTGGTCAATCGCGGCATCGTGCTGGCGGTCTGCTCCAAGAACGACCGCGAGGTGGCGCTGGCGCCGTTCCGCGAGCATCCCGAGATGGTGCTGAAGGAGGAGGACATCGCCGCCTTCGTGGCCAACTGGGAGCCGAAGTCGAGGAACATCCAGGGGATCGCCGACACCCTCGGCCTCGGGCTCGACAGCTTCACCTTCCTCGACGACAACCCCTACGAGCGGGCGGAGGTGCGCCGCGCGCTGCCGGAGGTCGACGTGCCGATCCTGCCCGACGATCCCACCGGCTACCGCCGGGCGCTGGAGGAATATCCCTATTTCGAGCCGTCGGCCTTCACCGCGCGCCGACCGGGACCGCGCCGGGCAGTACCGGGCGCGCGCCCAGGCGGTGGCGCTGCAGGCGAGCGCGGAGTCGCTCGAGGACTACCAGGCGAGCCTGAACATGACAGGCGCGGCTGGGCGGCATCGACGCGCCGAGCATCGCCCGCGTGGTGCAGCTCATCAACAAGACCAACCAGTTCAACCTCACCACCCGGCGGCGCAACAAGGCCGAGCTCGAGGCCTTCCTCGCCCGCGAGCGGCGCGCATCGGCCTGCAGGTGCGCCTCGCCGACCGCTTCGCCGACCATGGGCTCATCGCCGTGGCGCTGGCCGAGGTCCGCGAGGGACCGAGGCGGCCGCGCAGCTCGAGATCGACACCCTGCTCATGAGCTGCCGCGTGCTCGGCCGCGGCGTGGAGGCGGTGGTGCTGGCCGAACTCGCCCGCCTCGCCGCCGAGGCCGGCTGCATCGGCGGTGACCGGGCAGCTACATCCCCACCGAGCGCAATGGCATGGTGGCCGATCTCTACCCGCGGCACGGCTTCGTGAAGACCTACGGGAAGAGGGCGGCGAGACCCGCTGGTCCGGCGGACCCCGCGGCCTTGACAGCCCCCGGCACGCGCATTCATCTCACGCGGGACTGAGCAATCGCAGCAAGGGGTTTTCCAGTGCCGACATAACCGAGCAGGCTGACCGAGGTGTTCCGGACCACCTTCGGCGACGAGACCCTCGTGCTCGATCCCGCCATGACCGCCGACGACGTGGCGGGCTGGGATTCGGTCATCCCACATCACGCTGATCTACGCCATCGAGGACGAGTTCGGCATCAAGTTCAGCACCCGCGACCTCGAGGGGCTGACCTGCGTCGGGGATCTCATCGAGACCGTGCGGCGCCGGACGTGAGCCGCGCGACGCCCGGGTGAGGCGCCGAAAATCCCGATGACGCGTACCGTGCTCTATGCCTGCACCAACCTGGCCTACGACCAGATCTTCACACCGGTGGCGATGACGCCGGGGGTGGACTTCGTGCTCTTCGCCGACCGGCGGCCCCGCTTCGTGCGCGGCTGGCAGTGGCGGCCGCTGCCGGCGGAGACGGCGGGCCTGTCGCCCACCATGGTGAACCGCTTCGCCAAGTTCTTCCCGCACGTGATCTTTCCCGAGGCCGAGGTCTCGATCTACGTGGACGCGAACACGCTGATGCTCGCGGATCTCACGCCCCTCATCGAGGAGTTCCGCGTCTCCGGCGCCGACATCGGGCTCTTTCCGCACAAGCAGCGCTTCGACATCTTCGAGGAGTTCGCGTTCGGCCGGAAGGTGGGGAAAATCCCCGCGCAGGACACCGAGCAGGGCGCGGCGCAGCTCGCGCATTACCGCGCCGAGGGGCTGCCGGACGACCATCTCTTCACCGAGAACGCGATCATCTTCCGCCGGCACGGCAACCCGGCGCTCGCGGCGGCGATGGATCTCTGGTGGGAGCAGATGGCGACCTACACCAAGCGCGACCAGCTGAGCCTGCCTTACGTGCTCTACAAGTCCGATCTCAGGATCAAGCTCTGGGACTGGAACTACAAGTTCGAGAATCCCTACTTCAAGCGCTACCTGCACCGGCGCGGCACGCTCTCCGACCTGAACGTGCTCCTGAAGAACAAGCGCTACTACAACCGCTTCTACGACGTGACCTGCGGTGGCGGCGCTCTCCGCCTATCATGGCCTCTTCAAACGCGCCGCCCGTCCCGATCCGCTGGAGTAGGCCCGCGCAACCCGCGTTGCGGGCGCCTCAGCCGAGCGGGTCGCCGACCGCCATGGCGCGGAACTTCGTGCTGGTCTCCAGGAGCTCGTCGTAGGTGCCCTGGGCCACCAGCCGGCCCTGCTCCATCATGAAGATGGTGTCGCAGGCCTGCACCGTCGAGAGCCGGTGCGCGATCAGGATGATCGTCTTGGCGTGGCCGAGGTTGTGCACGGCGTCCATCACCGCCCGCTCGGTCAGGTTGTCGAGGGCGCTGGTCGCCTCGTCCATGATCAGCACGTCGGGGTCGTGGTAGAGCGCGCGGGCGATGCCGATGCGCTGGCGCTGGCCGCCGGAGAGGCGCACGCCCCGCTCGCCCACCGGCGTCGCGTAGCCCTGGGGCAGCTCGTTCGTGACGAAGCCGTGCAGCTCGGCGATGCCCGCCGCGCGCTCGACGGCGGCCTGGTCGATCTTCTCGGGCGGCAGGCCGAAGGCGATGTTGGCCGAGACGGAGGCGTCGGTGAGGAAGATCTGCTGCGGCACGTAGCCGATGCTGTTCTGCCAGGCGCGCATGTTGCCGCGGCCGATCGGCACGCCGTCCGCCTCGATCCGGCCCTGCTGCGGCTCGAGGAGGCCGAGGATGAGATCGACCGCCGTGGTCTTGCCCGCGCCGGTGCCGCCGACGATGCCGACGGTGGTCAGGGCCGGGATGGTCAGCGAGAGGCCGCGCAGCGCCGGGCGCTCGGCCAGGGGATAGGCGTAGTGCATGTCGATCAGCTCGAGCCGGTCGCGCAGGTGCACCGGCTCCACCCGCACCTCCTCGACCGGCAGGCCGTCCTGGGAGGCATGGATCTCGGCCATGTCCTTGTGCAGCGAATCGAGCGCCATCCGGTTGAAGCGGATCATGGTGAGCTCGGCGTAGATCTGCTGCATCGCCGGCAGCAGGCGCAGGCCCGCGAAGGCGTAGATGGCGAGGAGCGGCAGCACGCCGGCCAGCGACCCGCCGCCGGTGAAGAGGAGGATCAGGATCATCAGGAGCATGCCGCCGAAGGCCAGCCCCTGCAGCAGGAAGCGCGGCGACTCGCTCACCACGCTGCGGAAGGTGTTGGCGCGGGCGTTCTGGAGGGTGGGGATTTGGTAGCGGCGGAGGTAGACATTCTCGAGGCCGAGGAACTTCACGTCCTTGATGCCGCCGGTGGCCTCCTGGGCAATGCGATAGCGCTCCCGGGTGGCGAGGAAGCGCATCTGGCCGAAATGCGTCAGGTACTTGCGGGCGACGAGCAGGATCGCCGCGTAGCAGGAGCCGAGCACCGCGGCGGTGCCGAGCGCCACCCAGGGCTGCAGGTAGACGAGCAGCATCACGATGAAGAGGCAGATGAAGATGTTCGAGATCATCTTCAGCGTCGGGATCATCGTGTGGTTCACCACCGAGTCGACCTCGTTCAGGATCGTCTTGCCGAGGTCGGCGCTGTGGCGGTTCAGAAACCAGGAATAGGGCTGGTGCAGGTAGCCGCGGAGCAGCCGGCTCGACAGCGTGTAGGAGCGCATGTTGGAGAAGCGCGCGATGGAATAGAGCGACAGGATGTGGGTGAGGACCCCCATCAGCACGAAGAGGAACGAGCCGACCCCGAGGAAGATCAGGAAGTGCTGCGGGCTGGCGAAGCCGAGCGCATCGTAGATCGCCGCGAGCTGGGGCGTGGTCTGGATGCGCTCGGGCTGGGACAGGACCGCCATGAACGGCAGCACCGAGGCGATGCCGAAGGTCTCGAACAGCCCGCCCACCATCAGGATGCCGAGGAGCAAGTAGAGGCCGCGGCGTTCGCTGGGGACGAGCAGGTCCCGGAGCTTGCGGAATGTCTCGATCATCGTTCGGTTGGCCTGTCCTGTTTGTGTGGGATCGCTCTGGCCGCGGCAAGGACGGCGCTGCGCCACGGCCCGGTCGCGCTCGGGCGGCCGCGCGCGGCGTACCGGCGGTCACGCGCGGCCGCGTGCGGCTGCAGCCCGCCGGCGGGCGACCGGCCGGTCGGCGGAAGCGGCAGGCGTCGGCGCCGGCTCCGGCGCCTCGCCGACGTCGCCGGTGTAGAACCAGGCGCCGGCGCCGATGTAGGCCATGACCATGACGGCGACCGCGCCCCAGATGTTGACGGTGGCGAGCACGAAGATCAGCCCGACCCAGGCCACGAGATAGCCCCGGCGGTAGCTGGCCGCCTCCTCGGAGAGCCGCCGCTGCCCCATGATCCGGATCGCGTGCACGGCGAGACCGATGCAGAGGAACAGGAGCGCCGGCAGGCCGAAGCGCATGGCCGTGGCCAGCTAGAAGTTGTCGACCGAGGGCTTGCGCCACCAAGGCCGCACCCAGTCGTTGAGCCCGATGCCGAAGATCGGATGGCGCAGGACCTCGGCGGCGCCGTACTCGAAGACCTCGGTCCTGCCCCACCCGGTCTTGGGATCAAAGAGCGAGGTTCTCGATCACGAGGCCGACGATCCCGTTCTCGTAATCCAACTGGACGACCGCGAGGATGCAGCGCAGACGTGATGATCAGCACGTACCAGCGGTAGGCGAAGATCTTCAGGGTGCGGTCCCAGGCGATCAGCATGATCTGCATCCCGAGCGCGATGATCGGCGCCGAGGAGAGCGAGATGAAGGTCATGAACGCCGCCAGCCCGGTGCGGGTCAGCCGCTTCGCCAGCTCGTCGCGGTAGATGTAGAAGAAGTTGGCCACGCCGAGCGAGCAGTAGAGGCCGAAGAGGATCGAATGCTCCGTGAAGCCCTGAACGCGGTACAGGCCCAGGCGCGGCGCCTGTCCGGCGCGGGGATGCACGGCGGTGAACTTGGCGAAGAACTCGCTCACCAGCATGTGCCGGGTCAGCAGCTCGAACACCGCGAACGGCAGGAAGATCACGAGGCCCCAGAAGAAGAAGGTGAAGAAGCGCCGGTAGTCGGCGGCGTTGCGGATCATCACCCGCCCGATCAGGTAGCCGCCGAAGATCGTCACGGTCTGGTTGACGATGTAGACCGCCCGCGACGGTGCCGTGGTGATGGTAGATCGCCAGCGCGATCCAGGACACGTAGAGGGCCATGAAGACGTCGAGCGGCACGAGCCGGTTGCTCGGATCGTTGCGGAAGCGGACGAGCAGCGGGATGAAGAGGACGATCTGCAGCGCATTGTAGGGCGTCATCCGGATCGGGCCGATGCGCGGCTCGATCGGCAGCATCAGCGACAGGAAGAAGAGCGCCATGAGCATCGAGGCGCTGATGCCCGCGATCTTCGCGCTCGCGGCCTCGGCCGTTGTGGGGGCCGCCAGCTGCGACGCTCGGGACGCCGGAGCGCCGCGGCCTCGGACATCTCGTGTTGCTCGACGTACCATTTACGCGACCTGGACCGATGCAAGACCCGGTCGGCGGACCGGTCGCCCCGGTCGGGCAACACGGACCGCGGGCCTGCGCTAGCCCATCCCGCAGACCTCACCCTCGACACTGTCTCGACCCACTACCAAGTCCGGGGCCCGCACTCAATCCCCTTTCCTGGCAACGGCTTAACACGCCATTCCGTTTCAGGACTGATTTGGAGACTTCTTCCTGAACACCATGCAGTACTCTCCATTCCTTGCATTATATGACTTTGGCGTAAAGATATTTATGACTGAAATTATCGCAATAATCGGAAACTTCATCGATCCAATCCGCTTGTAGATCTTCGAACTCAAAGTAAGACCCGGAGTTCCGTCGAAAACCCCCCCTCGTTTAAGAAATTTCTCCAATCGACTGGGCGCGATAAGTGGATTGTAGAAGGTTCTGAAGGGAGGAAAGCCTTCCTTTCCTGCGTTCTTTTCGCCGGAAACATACTTCCTAAAAAAAACATGAAACCAGTGCGGGGTGAAGCGCGTCACGATTCCAGATAGCGAGTACATGTAAGGACAGCTTATGACTATCAATCCATCGTTGCTGCACGCATTCTGTAATATTGCTCAAAGCTTTTTCCACATCTTTTATGTGCTCCAGAACATAAATTACCTCAATCAAATCATATTTATCTTCGAGACTTAAATCTTGAAGATCTGCCTTTATCTTGAAGTTTGCATAATTATTTCTGTCGAGCTGGCTTTGGTCAATATCTACAACTGTGATGCGTGATACGTTGATATTGCGCGCCTGAGTGATCCTAGAAAAGTTCCCCGCCGCCCGCTTCCAGCACCGATATGGCTTTGGGTCCAAAGTGGGCGCTAATGATGGCATTTACGAGGGATCGTGCTTTTGGTCGATCTACAATCATAACTCTTGATCCAAAATGAATAGATGAACGCTCTGTCTCTGGTCATCGCCTCCAGGCGTCGCCGGTCAAAGGCAATAGCAAGAACACTTGCGGCGCTGCTGCAGGCCATAATCCGCATCGGTATTCCATACGCTCTCTGATGGCTGGCCACAAATCTCCGACATCGCCCTTTTCCGGTCAAGGCTCTCAGGGCATGGCCGTTGCATAGCCGAAATGCCGCAGCCCCGGCGCACAGCGCGCGGCGAGTTCGGCCGCGGGCGGCCTCGGGTCAGACGTGCGCGGGCGCGCTCGTTGGCGTCCGCGCGCATGTGCCGGCCCATCTCGTCGAAACCGTAGAAGAGATCGACCTTGCGGTTGCCGCGGATGGCCCCGGCGGCGTCGACGATGCGCTCCTTGTCCTGCAGGCAGACCCCCCGCGCGGCGGAGGGGTCGAGGCCGGCGAAGCCGTAGATCGCCTTCGCCACGTCGGCGGTGTCGGCGACAGGTCCTCGAAGCGCCAGACCCTGAGCGGCAAGCGTGCGCCTCGAGCTCGATGAGCTGGCCCGCGGCGAAGGCCCAGGCTTCTGCCGCCTCCGGCGACCGAGGCGCCGCGGGCGACATGGCCCTCGGCAGACCGCCACCGCGTCGCGGATGAGGCCGACGAAGACCGCGTCGGGATAGAGCGCGAAGAGGTCCGGCGCGAAGAGGAGATTGTAGTTCATCACCTTGACCAGCATGCGCGTCGGCTCGGAGACCGCGTCGAGCAGGCCGTGGTCGCGCGAGCGCCGCCTTGTAGCCCATGACCCCTGGCAGGTTGGCGGCGGTGGCGGCGGCCAGCCCCGCGGCCACCGCGCGGCCGCGCCGGCCGGCGAGGAGCCCCGCCCGGGGCGCGCGCCGGGCCGGGTCAAGGATGTCGCCCACGCCGATGCGGACCGGCGCGTAGCGCGCCATCTTGGTCAGCACGGCGCGCGGACCCTCGCGGCGCAGGCCGCGCCAGCGGAAGACCTCGTGGAACTCGCCCTGCGGCCAGCAGGTGTCGGGGTGCGAGCGCAGGATGTTCAGCACCTGGTTGGTGCCGCCGCGCTGGATCCCGAGCAGGAAGATCGGCCCGCCCGTCACCCGCGCGCCCCCGCGCCGCTCGCTTGGCAAAGCAGCGCGAATCCGGTTCTACTCCTGCAGCTTCGCGCGCGGACCCGCGCGCCTCGAATCAAGGTATTGATGAACATACTGTTTTTTACCGAGAACTCGCCTTACCTCGCCATTCGCGTGGGGGGCGCGGAGAACTCCATGCGCCTGATGGCCGAGGGCCTGGCCGCCAAGGGGCATCATGTGAGCTTTGTCTCGCTGCGTCCAGACGTTCTGCCCTTCACGCGGCGGTTCCGCGCTGGCGGGGTCGAGGTGGTGCTTCTCCCCGCCATCCGCAGGTCGCTGCCGCAGCGGGTCCTGCGCCGCCTCGGCCGCGCCGATGGCCGGCCCGCCCGGAGGCTCCGCGACGCCGGCTGGGGCCGGCTCGGCCGGATGCTCTTCGCGCCCCGGGGCGCCGGGGACGGGAGGATCGACATCCTCTATGCCTTCTACGAGGTGGAGTTCCTGCGCCAGGCGCTCCTGGCGCGCGACCGGCAGCAGCCCGGCATGCGCATCGTCATGCGCATGGCCGGGCTCGGCTGGCAGGAGGAGGTGCAGCGCGCGGGCGCGGGCGCCGGGCTCGCCGAGGTGGCCGCGCTCTTCAACGCCGTCGACGCGATCAACTACCTCTCGCCGCAGAGCCAGGCGCTGGTCGAGGCGCGGGCGCGCGAGCTCGGGCTGCCGCTGGCGCCGCGCGCGAGCTTCGTGGCCGACATCGGGGTGGACGTGGGCAGCGTGCCCAAGCTCTGGGCCGGGCCGCGGCCGGAGCCAGGGCTCGAGATCGTGGTGGCGACGCGCTTCTCGCCCTACCAGAAGCGCCAGGACCTGCTGGTGGCGGCGCTGGGGCTCCTCCGCGGCCGCCTGCCCTTCCGGGTGACGATGATCGGCTCCGGCGCCACGCAGGGCGCGGTCGCCCGCCAGCGCGACGCCCTGGGGCTGACGGAGGCCATCGAGATCGTCCCCTTCATGGCGCAGGACCGGCTCTGGGAGACCATGCGCCGGTCGGATTCTGCTCTGCCATCCCTGCGACTACGAGGGGGTGAGCAAGATCATCCTCGAGGCGATGATGCTCGGGCTGCCGGTGCTCGCCTCGGACGTGGCGCCGCTGCCCGACTACGTGATCGAGGGGGAGACCGGCTTCCGGGTGGCGAACACGCCGGAGGCCTGGGCCGAGCGGCTGCTCTGGATCGCGGCGAACAAGGCGCTGCTGCCGGCGGTCTCCGACCGGGCGCGCGCCTTCGTGGAGGAGCGCTACGCCGTGGCGCGCAACCTGGCGCTCTACGAGGCCCGCTTTGCGGCGCTGGTCGGCTGACGGCCTCCGGACCGAATGGTGCGGTTACGGGGAAGTGCTCGACCCAGAAACCGTATGGAATCCATATGGGTCCTGAAACAGTCAGGATTGCAGGTAAGCCGCTATAATAACGCGGCCGCTCCAAGGGCGCGGCGCGCGGCCGCGGGCGGCGAGGCGGGGCCCGGCCGGTCCTCGGCGTAGCCGTCGGCGGTGTAGCCGAACATCGCGATCTCCGGGGCGCAGAGGAGCCCGACCATCTGCCGGCCCGCCGCGCTGAGCCGGGCGGCGGGACCGGCGGCCTTCGGGCGGATGCCCTTCTTGGCCGAGATCGCCTTCATGTCGTCGTGGACGTTGCGCTCGAAGCCGAGCCGCGCGCTCACCGCGGCGAGATCCGCCTCGAGATGCTCGTAGCGGACGAAGAAGTCGACCAGCACCTCGTCGGCCCGGGTGTACATCGCCCAGTTCTCGTTGATGAACCAAGGGTTGTAGCGCATGTACTGGTCGATGTCATCGAGGTCCCAGGCCTTCTCGCGGCCGCGGTCCTCGTAGACCTTCCTGGAATAGTAGAAGCGGCTGAGGCAGCGGTCGTACGGGTTGCGCACGATGGTGAACTTGAAATAGCGCTCCCAGACATCCGCGCCGATCATCCGGCGGATCTGCCAGGCCGGCGAATGCTCGTTGAAGCGCTCGACCGGCTTGCGCGAGCGCATGAGCCGCACCACGTCCTCGGCCCGGTAGCGCCGCGCCTGCTTGCCGTAGTTCTGCGCCCCGAGCCCGCTGAGCTTGCGGCGCTTGTCCTCCTCGTCGCCGTCGAGCGGGGTCAGGACGTCGCCCTTGGCGCAGTATTTCGAGAGCGCGATCTCCAGCGACGATCCGGCGGTCTTGTAGGTCTTGACGAAAATGAACTTGCGGGAATGCGAGATGATCATCGGGCAGCTTTCTTTACGCGACACTGTCCGCGCCGGGCGGGGATTTCTGCCGCGCCAGCCACCTGGCCTTGCCGCGCCGCGACCAGTAGCGCATGCTCCGGGCGGCCCTGCGCGAGCAGGTCCGAGACGGTGACGAAGCGCCAGCCGGGCAGCCGCTCGGCGAGGATGCCGAGCGCCGCGATGGTGGGCTCCCGGTCGCGGAATTCGGGCTCCTCGCAGGTATAGAGCGAGTCGTGCAGGAGCACGATGGCGCCCGGGGCGGCCTCGGCGAGGATGCGGGAGGCGAGCGTCGCCCCGTCGTCCGACCGCCAGTCGCGGGCGGCGATGCTCCACATCACCACCCGGTAGCCCTCTGCCCGCGCCAGCCGCCAGGTGGCGAGGCTCTGGTGCCCGTAGGGCGGACGGAGGAGGCCCGCGTCCCGCGACCCGAGCACCGCGCGGGTGCGGGCGATCTGCGCGGCGGCGGCGGCGGGGGCGAGTCTCGGGCAGCGAGGGGTGGTCCCAGCTGTGGCTGCCCGCCTCGTGCCCCTCCGCCACGATGCGCGCGACGAGCGCGGGGTGGCGCTCGGCGCGCTCGCCCACGAGGAAGAAGGTGGCCCGCATGCCGTGTGCCGCCAGCGCGTCGAGCACGCGGGGCGTCCACTCCGGGTCGGGCCCGTCGTCGAAGGTGAGCGCGAGGAGCTTCCCGGGGGTGCGGACGGCGACGATCGAGCCGCAGAACGGCCGGAGCAGCCGCTCGACCACCCGTCCGCGGCGGGACAGCTTCGGTTCGGTCATTCCCCGGTCAGCCGAGCAGGCTCAGCCATGCGGCCGCGCCGGCCGTGGCAAATCCGCCCTGCGGTCCGGCGCGGCGGCGCGGCGGCGCCACGCGGAAGGCGATCGCCCCGGCGGCGTCGCCCAGGGCCTGGCCGAGCTTGGCGTTGAAGCGGGCGCGCTCGAGCGGCGGGCGCGGCCCCCCCGGCGCAGCTGGCGCAGCGCCGCCGCCGCCCGGGCCCCGCCGAGGCGGAGGATCCGCTGCCCGAGCTGCAACCAGGGGACGGGCGATAGGAAGGGCTCCGGCGCGTAGCGCTTGCGCAGCAGCGCCCGGTAGCGGGCGTAGGAGAAGGCCTGGCGGTAGATCGACGGAAAGTCCTCGCGGAAGCGGTAGTTGTAGCGCGTCTCGGGAACCGGATGCAGTTCGAAGCCCGCGAGATGGGCGCGGATGCAGAAGTCGTGGTCCTCCTGCACCTTGAAGGCGGGATCGAAGCCGCCCACGGCGTCGAGCATGCGGCGGGTGAAGCCGATCTCCCCGCCCCCGGCGATCTGGCAGTGGGGCGGATGGGTCAGCCGGCGGAGCATGAACCCCTTCTTCCGCGCCCGATAGGTCCGCACCCAGCCATGATTGAGCGGCGCAGGATCGCTGTAGGTCGCGACGAAGTCGTGCCGCGCGAGCGCGGTCGCCATGGCGGCGAGCCAGCCCGCCGGCACCGTGTCGTCGCTGTCGACGAACAGGAACGCCCGCCCCTGCGCCGCGGCGAGCCCGATGTTGAGCGCCGGCACCTTGCCGCGCTCCGCCGAGGCGTCGATCCGCCGCATGCGCGTCTGCGGATGCCGGCGGGCGTGGCCGGCGAAGATCGCCGCCGAGGCGTCGGTCGAGCCGTTGTCGGCGAGCAGGATCTCCCACGACCCGTCCCAGACCTGGGCGGTCAGGCTCTCGAGCGTCTCGCCGAGCGTCGCCGCCCCGTTGTAGCAGGCCACGATCACACTCACATCGAGCAAGTCACACCCTTTCCGGCAACCGATCCCATGAGCATAGGGCGGGAAATCCCCGATGAACAAGCGCTTGCGGCGTCAGGCGGGCGGGGTGAGCGCCATGTCGCCGGGGCGGACCGCCTTGGGCGCGCGACTTCGCGCCGCGGCGGCGCGACGCCGAAGGCGAGCGCGCCGCGGACCTGGCCCCAGAACTGGCCCGTGGCCCGCGCCCGGGCCGCGCGGGCGCGCAGGCGCGGCGGCGGCCCGAAGGCCATCTTCACCCGCCCGCGCGCCAGCACCACGGCGCGGCCGAAAAGCACCGCCCAGGGCCTGGGCGTCAGGAGCGGCTCGCCGCCGTAGCGCCGGCGCAGCAGCGCCCGCCAGTAGGCGTACTGGTAGGCCTGCCGGTAGATCGCGTCGAGGTCGCCGCGGAAGCGGTAGTGATAGACCGCATCGGGCACGAACACGAGGCGGTAGCCCGCGAGGTGGGCCCGGACGCAGAAGTCGATGTCCTCCATGACGGCGAAGGCGGGATCGAACTCCCCCGCCGCCGCGAAGACCTCGCGGTGGAATCCCAGCGTGGCCCCCCCGGCGACCAGCGCGTGCGGCGGATGCGGCAGCCGGTTCAGATGGTCCTGCTGGGCGATCCGC
Source organism: uncultured Alphaproteobacteria bacterium (assembly GCA_963844375.1). Lineage (GTDB taxonomy): Bacteria > Pseudomonadota > Alphaproteobacteria > Rhodobacterales > Rhodobacteraceae > Amaricoccus. The sequence continues at coordinate 30,927 of CAWJOI010000030.1, forward strand.
CGCGTGGAAAGCGTCCACTCGGGGCTGAGCTTCGCGAGGTCGACCCGCGCCGCCACGAAGGGATGGCGGTCGAGCGCCGCGCCCATGGCGGCGAGCCAGCCCGGGGCGACCGCGTCGTCCGCGTCGCAGAAGAGGAGCGAACGGCCCCGCGCCGCGCGGATGGCGGTGTTGAGCGCAAAGGACTTGCCCTTCTGCGCCCCGGCGTCCACCACCCGCATCCGCACGTCGGGACGGGCGGCGGCGAGGCCCAGGAAGATCTCCACCGAGGCGTCGGTCGAGCCGTTGTCGGCGAGGATGATTTCCCAGGTGCGGTCCCACTCCTGGATCACCAGGCTGGCCAGCGTCTCGGCGAGCGTCTCCGCCCCGTTGAAACAGGCGATGATCACGCTGATCTCGAGCATTTCCTAACCCAAATACAGTGGCGCGCGTCTTCTGCGCGCGCCGGACACTAGGAAAACCCCGGTCCCTTCGAGACCGGGCCGTTCTTCAATAGTAGCCGTAATCCGCGCCCGTGTATCGGCACTTGTTGAGCACGACGCCGAGCACGTTGGTCTGCTCCGCCAGGTCCTGCTCGCACTTGTCGACCTCGTCGAGCCGGCTCTTCTCCGCCGCCGCGACGAGCAGCACGCAGTCCACGTGCGGCAGGAAGGCCATGGCGTCGTCGCTCATCAGCATCGGCGGCATGTCGTAGATGATCACGTCCGGCTGGAACGCGGCCTTCAGGCTCGCCACGCCCTGGGCGGTGGCCGCGTTCAGCAGGAGCTCGGAGGAGCCGCGCACCGCCGTGGCGTTGGTGCCGATGGCGAGGTTCTCGCCGTAGCGCACGAAGTTCTCCGCCACCGGCCGGGTGCCCTGCAGCACGCTCGCCATGGACTGCGGCTTCTTGAGCCCGATCTCCTTGGCGACCGCCGGGCGGCGCAGGTCGAGGTCGACCAGCACCGTGCGCACGTCCGGCTGGTGGCTGAGGCTGAAGGCGAGGTTGAGGCTGAGGGTGGTCTTGCCGCAGCCGTTGGTGGGGGAGGTGATCGCCACCGAGGTCCAGCCGTTCTGCCGCAGCATGCGCAGCATCTTGGTGCGCATCATGTCGAAGGTGGCGTGCGCCGGATCGGTGTCGGCGAAGGTGACGATGCGGTTCCGGGCCAGAAGCTCCCGGTCGGGCTCGAAGGCCTCGAGCTCGGCCCAGGCCGGCCCGGGCCCCGCCGCGCGGCCGGCGCGGATGCCGGCCATGCCGGTGACCGGGCCCGTGCCGGTGAGCGCGGTCCGGGCGGGCCCGGCGACGTCGCCGGCGTCGACCCGCTGTTCCTTGGCTTTCTGGATGGCGGCCTGGATGCGTTCCATTGCTCTTCTCTTTCCCCAAACCGCCTCAGGAGGGCACGTTGCCGCCGAGACCGACCTTCGCGAGAAGCTCGCTGAAGACGAGATCGAGCGGCAGATAGAGGGTATGCACGGCCAGGAGCGCCGCCGGGATCGCCACCGCGACCAGGACCAGCGCCAGCACCACCAGGCTGCGCTTGCGCCGGACCTCGCCAGCGGTGCGGATGTAGGGAACGGTGGCGAAGGGCTCGAGGCCGAGCTTCTCGCTGAGGTCGAGCGGCCGGCGGATCGAGCGGTTGAGCATCTCCAGCAGCACCACGAAGCCGAGGCCGGCGCCGAGGCCGCCCACGATGCCGGCGCTGGCGATCAGCAGCCGCTTGGGGCGCACCGGGCGTGCCGGGAACCGTCGGCTGCTCGATGAGCGAGAAGCGCTCGCCCTTGGAGAGCACCTCGATGCGCTCGCCCACCTTGGCCTGGCCGAGGCTGGCCACCGCCGCGTTGTACTGCTCGTTGAGGTTGGCGATCTCGCGCTCGAGGCCGGCCTGGGTCATCTCGTTCGCCGGCGTCGCCTGGATCGAGGCATCGAGATCGGCGAGGGTCTGCTCGATCAGCGCCTTGTCCTGGGCGATGAACGCGAGCCGCGCGTCGATCGGCGCGAGCTCGAGATCGAGGCCGGACGCCGGCGCCGCCGGCTCGCCGTCTGCGTCGGGCACGGCGCGCGAGGCGCGCTGCTCTTCGACCAGGCTCTCGAGCGCGGCGATGCGGCTCGCGAGCATGCGGATGCGCGGGCTTCCCGGCGCGTAGATCGTGCTCTGCTGGATCATCTCGCTCTTGAGGTTCTCGAGCTCCTCCTCCTCGGGGCTGAGGGCGGCGAGCGCGGACGAGCGGCCGGTGCGCTCGAAGACCCAGACCACGGTGGCGCGCTGGTTCCGCAGCGCCGATTCCTCGCGCTCGAGGGCGAGGAGCCGCTCCTGCTCGAGGATCTGGCGGTTGCGCCGGGCGACCAGGCTGTCGGGCAGCGCCTCGAAGTTCGCCGTCTTGAAGGCGGTGAGCTCCTCGGACTTGCGCTTGAGCTCGCCCGCCAGCCGCTCGACCTCGGCTTCGAAGAACTGCAGCGTGTCGTCGGCCCGGCCGGTGCGGAGCTTGACGTTCTCCTCGAGCACGATGTTGACGAGCTCGTTGGCGCCCTTGTTGGCGAACTCCGGCGTCGGCGCCTCGAAGGCGACGCCGATGATGGTGGCGCCCGGCGTCGCCGGCCCGCGGGTCACGTCGGGGGTGAAGCCGATGAACTCGATGCGCTCGCGCATGTCGGTCACCCGGGCGCCCGCCGAGAGCTCCGGCTCGGCGGCGTAGAGCCCGATGCGGTCGGCGAGGGCCAGCAGGTTCGCCCGCGTCATCAGCCGCGTCTCGATGATCTGCACCTGCTCGAAGGGATTGACCGGCACCGTGGTCTGCGCGAGGTCGTCGGGGATCTGCTGCGGCTCCACCAGCATGCTGGCCGAGCTGCGGTAGACCGGCGGCAGGATCATCGCCACGGTGATGCCGATGGCGGTCAGGAGCGCCAGCGACCACCAGGAAATACGGCAGCCGGCGCAGGAACACCGACCAGTAGAATTTCAGATCGAGCTTGTCCATTCGGGCTTCGTCCTCAGACCATCATCTTCAGGTTGCCGTGCGCGCGCCGGTCGGTGACCACCTGCTCGATCACGCTGGCGTCCACCTTGTCGAGCCCGTCGGTGAAGGCATAGACCAGCGCATAGTCGCAGATCTGGTTGACGAGCCGCGGCACGCCGCGCGAGGCGAGGTGCACGCATTCGCAGGCCGCCGGGGTGAAGATCTCGCGGGTGGCGCCGGCCACGCCCAGGCGGTGGTTGATGTAGGCCTGCACCGAGGCGGCGGACATGGCCGGCAGGTGGTACTCCGCCGCCACCCGCTGCGCGAACTGGGTGAGCCGCGGCTGGCCGATGAGGTCGCGCAGCTCGGGCTGGCCGATCAGCACGAGCTGGATCAGCTCGTCCTTGTCGGCGTTGATGTTGGAGAACATGCGCAGCTCCTCGAGCGTCTCGATGGAGAGGTTCTGCGCCTCGTCGAAGATGAGCATGGTGCGCCGCCCGGCGGCGTATTCCTCGATGAGCAGATCCTGGAACTGGGCGAAGAGCTGCACATAGGTGGCGTTGGTGTCGGTGGGCACCCCCAGCGCCATCAGCACCCAGTGCAGGAGCTCGCCCCGGTTGCCCTGGGCGTTGGAGATGAGCCCCACCGTCAGGTCCTCGGGCAGGCTGCGCAGGAGGTGGCGCAGCAGCGTGGTCTTGCCGGCGCCGATCTCGCCGGTGATCACCGTGATCGGGGCGTGCGTCAGCATGCCGTATTCCAGCATCGCGTAGGCGCGCGTGTGGTTCTCCGACCAGTAGAGGAAATCGGGGTCGGGCAGGAGCGTGAAAGGCCGCTCGGCCAGCCCGAAATGGTCGTTGTAGATTCTCAGCGTACTCGTCATACCCATCCCGCACCTACCCGCCGCCAAGCCCGAGACACACACTCCCGGGACACACTCTGCACACCCCGGTTAAAATTCGAGTAAGTCCAGCACCACCGATCAGCCTCATACAGGCTTCCGGTCCGCTTATCATCCCCAAATTTCGGCGCTTTAACGCATTCGCGAGCGGCTGCACGGAATCCGGGCACCCCCCGCAGGCGATGACGCCGAAAACCGCACCGGTCCCCGGTCCCCCGGGTGTGCCCGATCCACCGGCGAATTCTGCAGCGAATCTGCGGAAACCAGGCGCGCAGGCGGACTTCCGGCAGCTCCCGCACGGCGCGAACCGCAACCGCCGGTTGCAGCAGGAGAATTAACGATGTCATTAAAAGAACATGAAAATTTGGTTGAGATCGGTGGTTAAAGATGTCTTAATGCCCCTCGGTGAGGGGGGTAACTCACCCAACGAGATTCCAGCCGGGGAAAGGCGCCTACGGAGCTGCGGCACGGCAAAACGCCCGGAATGATCCTTCCCGGCCGGGAAGTATTTCTGGACTCTCCGCCGGGGTTGCGCCCTCCAGAGGTGAGACTTGGTTGCGTTGTTGTTCCTGGACTTGGGTGATTGATGGCACATTTTTCCGACCTTGAGCTTGCCCGGACCCCCGAGGAGTTCGCCGGCTCCCTTCCCGACACCACCGGACTGTACCGTCGCTTCTTCAAGCGCGCGTTCGACGTCGCAATGGTGCTTGCGCTGATGCTGATCGTCCTGCCCGTGGTGCTGGTCTTCGGCCTGCTGATCCGCCTGGACGGGGGCCCCGCGCTCTATTCGCAGGCGCGCGTCGGCCGCAACGGCCGGGTTTTCCGCTGCTGGAAGCTCAGGACCATGCAGGTGGACGCCGAGCGGCGGCTGGCCGAGCTGATCGCATCCGATCCGCAGGCCCGCGCCGAGTGGAGCAACCGCCAGAAGCTCAGGAACGACCCGCGGATCACGCCCATCGGCCGGATCCTGCGCAAGACCTCGCTCGACGAGCTGCCGCAGCTCTGGAACGTGCTCCGGGGCGACATGAGCCTCGTCGGGCCGCGCCCGATGATGCCCGACCAGGCCACGCTCTATCCGGGGCGCGCCTACTATGCGCTCAGGCCCGGGCTGACCGGCTTCTGGCAGATCTCCGACCGCAACGAGACCTCCTTCGCGGGGCGCGCCGCCTTCGATACCGAATATTCCCTGCGGCTGTCGTTCCTGACCGACATGATGGTGCTGATCGCCACCGCCTGGGTGGTGGTGCGCGGCACCGGCTACTGACCCCCCGCCCGCCCGGGAAACGCCCCGGGCGGCGACGCAAGCCAGGCGCACACACCCCGGGGGCCGCAGGCCCCGCCGGGGTGTTTTACATGGCATATTGGCTTTTTCTTAGCGCTCTCTGCCGCTATGCTCCGCGCCGCCGGTGCTGCACCCGCCGGCCTGTGCCCCGGAGTACCCTGTCATGCGCGCCCTCGCCCCCCTTCTGCTTTTCGGCCTCCTGGCGCTCGCGGCCTGCGACACCGCCGAGGAGCGCGCCGAGGCCCACTACCAGCGGGCCGTGGCGCTCCTCGCCGCCGGCGACGACGAGCGGGCGATGGTGGAGTTCCGCAACGTCTTCCGCCTGAACGGCGAGCACACCGCCGCCCGCCTCGCCTATGCCGGCGCGCTGCGCGAGAACGGCGAGATCCGCGAGGCCTACGGCCAGTACCTGCGCGCGGTCGAGCAGGAGCCGCAGGGCCTCGAGAGCCGCCTGGCGCTGATCGAGCTGGCGCTGCAGGTGCAGGACTTCCCCGCCGCCGCGGGCAGCGCCGCCGAGGCCTACGCCATCGCGCCCGGCGACCCGCGGATCCGCGCCTACAAGGCGACCGTCGACTTCCGCTCGGGCGACCGCGCCGGGGCGGTGGCGATGGCCGAGGGCGTCGTCGCCGAGGATCCCGCCATCGTGCCGGCGCAGATGGTGCTGATCGCCGACCGGTTCTCCGCCGGCGCCGCCGCCGAGGCGCTGGCGCTGGCCGACGCGGCGCTGGCGCACGCCCCCGCCGACGCGAGCCTGCACCTCGTGCGCCTCAGCGCGCTCGAGGCCCTCGGCGACACCGCCGGCGCCGGCGCCGAACTCACCCGCATGGCCGAGCTCTTCCCCGAGGACGAGGGGGTGCGCCGGGCGCTGATCCAGTGGCACCTGCGCAGCGGCGACACCGACGGCGCCGAGGCGGTGCTGCGCACGGCCGCCGACAACGCCGCGCCGGACGACCCCGCGCCGGTACTGACCGTGGTGCAGTTCCTGCTCGAGCTGCGCGGCGCGCAGGCCGCCCGCGCCGAGCTCGAGACGCGCATCGCCGCCGCCACCGACCCGCGGCCCTTCCAGCGCGCGCTCGCCGGGCTCGACTTCGCCGAGGGCCGCACCGAGGAGGCCATCGCCGCGCTGACCCGGCTCACCGAGGGCGCCGCCCCCTCGGACGGCACGCGCGACCTTCAGACCACCCTCGCCGAGATGCAGGCCGAGACCGGCGAGGACGCCGCCGCCCAGGCGCTGCTCGCCGGCGTGCTCGAAGCCGACCCGGCGCATGTGGCGGCGCTGAAGCTGCGCGCCAAGATGGCGATCGACGCCGACCGCCCCGAGGCCGCCGTCGAGGACATGCGCACGGCCCTCGCCCAGGCGCCGCGCGACCCCGAGATCATGACGATCATGGCGCTGGCGCACGAGCGCCAGGGCAGCCGCGAGCTCGCCGGCGAGCGGCTGGCGCTGGCGGTGGAGTATTCCGACAAGGCGCCGGCGGAATCGCTCCGCTTCGCCCGCTTCCTGATGCAGGACAACCGCACCGACCCGGCCGAGGGCGTGGTGGTGGACGCGCTCCAGCGCGCCCCGGAGAACCCCGAGCTGCTGAACATGCTCGGCCAGATCCACCTCGCGCGCCGTGACTGGACCCGCGCCGCCCAGGTGGCGGAGATCCTGCGCAAGCAGGACACGCCCGCCTCCGACGCCATGGCCGTCGCGCTCGAGAGCGCGAGCCTCCGGGGCCAGGGCAGGAGCGAGGAGACGATCGCGCTCCTCGAGGAGCTCGCGGCCGGCGACGCCGCCGACGGCGGCGACGCCCGCTCGCTCGCCGGGCTGATGCAGGCCTACGTGGCGGCGGGCGACCTCGCCGCGGCGCAGCGCCACATCGACGCGCTCCTCGCCAGGGATCCTTCGAGCGTGCCGGGCCGGCTGATGCAGGCAGGCCTCGAGGCGCTCGGGGGCGACCCGGCCGGCGCCGAGACGCTCTACCGCGCGGTGATCGCCGAGGCGCCGGCAACGGTGCCGGCCTACCAGGCGCTCGTCACGCTCCTGGCCGGCCAGGGCAAGACCGCCGAGGCGCTGACGGTCCTCGACGCGGGGATGGCCGCCCGGCCCGACAGCGCCCAGCTCGCCTTCCTCAAGGCCGGGATCCTCGAAGCCCGGGGCGACATCGACGGCGCCATCGCGCTCTACGAGACCATCTATGCCCGCGACAACACCTCGCAGGTGATCGCCAACAACCTCGCGAGCCTGATCGCCAGCAACCGCCCCGACGCGGCGAGCCTGGAGCGCGCCTTCACCATCGCCCGGCGGCTCAGGGGCAGCAGCGTGCCGCAGTTCCAGGACACCTACGGCTGGATCCTGCACCGCCGCGGCGATTCCCTTCAGGCGCTCGGCATCCTCACGCCCGCCGCGGCCGCGCTCCCCGACAACGCGCTGGTGCAGTACCATCTCGCCGAGACCGAGCTGGCGCTCGACCGCTGGGCGGAGGCGCGCGCCAGCTTCGGCCGCGCACTCGCCGCCGCCGAGGCCGGCAGCCCGCTGCCGCAGGCGGCGGAGGCCCGGGCGCGCATCGCCGAGATCGACGCCCGCCCGGCCGCCGAGGCCACGCCCACGCCGGCCTCCGCACCCGCCTCTGCGCCCGCCTCCGACGGGTGAACCCCTCACGGGGAGGTTAACCAGCGGGCGCGAAACCCGGGGGTGGCGGCACCCGCGCGCTTGTGCGGGATTTTAGGAAAACGTATCCTGATCGCCTTAACCTGTTTGGGGAGTAACCCGTGAAACTGCATTCGATGCTGGCCGGCGCCCTGCTCGCCGGCGCGCTCCTCGCGGGCGCCGCGGTCCAGGCCGCCACCTTCACCATCACCGGGGGAACCCCCTACACCCTGCCCGTCGTCGGCGGCTGGAAGATGTTCGATCCCGACCCCGCCGCCCCCGGCCTCGGCGCCGGCGACAGCGTGCAGCGCAACGGCGTGCTCGGCCTCTCCGGCCCGGGCCGGGTGACCTTCAGCCTCATGGGCTTCGAGGCCGGCGACACCAACCAGTTCCTGCTCGACGGCGACACGCTCTTCACCAACAAGGTGCCGGCCTCCACCTCGGTGACGCGCGACCTCGGCGCCGGGCTGATCGGCTTCGCCTTCAAGCACGTGCAGGGCGGCACCACGGTGGCGAACGGCGCCTCCGCAGGCTACCACCCGAGCCTCGCGCTCTTCCAGCTCAGCGACACCTCGGTCTATGCCCTGTTCAACGACGGCTACCGCGGCGACAAGGACTATGACGACATGGTGGTGCGCATGGACGTGGCGCCGATCCCGCTGCCTGCGGCCGCCTGGCTGATCGTGGCCGCCATCGGCGGCCTCGGCGCCGTCGCCCGCCGCCGGCCCGCGGCCCCGGTCCCGGCCGCCTGACCTGAATCCCGGCCGGCCGCCGATGCAGCGGCGGCCGGCTGCGCGGGCCTGATACCGACTCTGGCTGCTCCATTCGGCGGGCCGTTTCGCAATCATGTGCATGCCTTGTGCATGAGTTATGCATCGCAAAAATCGATGATTCTCCGACCCTTGCGGGGCAAATAGCCGGGCGCGCCCGCGAGCCGCGCTTTCCGCGCCTCGGTACCGGAAAATTCCGCCCGGCGGAGATCGTATGGGCGCCGCAAGGGCGGATTTCTCCCGCCCCTGCACGGCAACCGATTGCTTTCCGCCCCCCGAACCGGGAGGCTCCTCGGGGGGTGGCGGATGCGAGGGATGGCGGAATGGCGTGGACGTTTTCCTGGCTGCGGTCCTGGGACGAGATCTGGGATCCGACGCATCTCGAGGCCTGGCGCGGGCTGGTCGAGCGCCCCGACGCGGCGGCCACGCCCTTCATGCATCCCGCCGTGGTGCGCGCCTGGGTCAGCGCCATGGGCGGCGAGGACCGCTTCGCCCCGCATTTCCTCATCGCCACCCACTCCGGTGGCCAGCGCGTGCTCTGGCCGCTCGTCCGGCCACGGGCGGGCTTGAGGCAGGGCTTCATCCGCCGGCTGATCCCGGTCGGGAACGGCGGTGAACCCCTACGGCAGCAAGGGGATGCTCTTCGACTACCACGACCCGGTGGTCGCCCCGGCCGGTCCACCGGGCAAGCGCATCGCCGCGGGGTTCTGGCCGGCGCTCACGGCCGAACTCGGCCGCCACCAGGGATCCTGGTTCGACGTCTGCAGCCTGCCGCGGATCCGCGAGGACTGCCTCGGGTCAGCGCGGATCTCGGCACCCCCTGCGACGTCGCCCCGGTGCTGCGGCTCGCCCCCTACCCCGACTTCGAGGCCTATCTCGCGGCGCGGAGCCCGAAGCTGCGCGCGACCGTCCGCCGCCGGCGGCGCCGCCTTGCGGCGGCGGGAGAGGTCGAGTTCCGGGTGCACGGGCCGGGCGAGACCGAGAGCGTGCTGGCCTGGCTGCCGCGCCTCGAGGAGGCGCGGCAGCAGCGCTGGAAGGGCGGCGGCCTGACGCCCGGCTATCTCGCGGCGCTGGTGCGCGAGGGGCTGCCGGCGGGGGTGGTGCATGCGAGCGTGCTCCGGCTCGACGGCGCGGACCTGGCCTGGGACCTGAGCTTCTACCTCGGCGGCACCTTCTACGGCTACATCAAGGCCTTCGACCCGGCGTTCCGGGATCTCTCCCCGGGCAGCCTCCACTTCTGCCGGCTCCTCGAGTGGCTGATCGCGGACGGCGCCCACAGCTTCGACTTCATGCTGGGGGCGGAGGCCTACAAGGCCGACTGGACCGACGGCGCGGAGGTGACCGTGCGCAGCCTCACGCTCGAGAGCCGCGCCCTGCCGAGCCCGTTCCGCCGCGCCGCCGCGCATGGGCTCGACCGACTGCTGAAACCCTCGCGCGCGGCCAGGAAGGCGGAGCGCCGTCAACGGGGGTCGGGGATTTCCTGACGCGCGGAACCTTGCTGAAACAAAATCAAACGACTGACCGGATGCCGCGCGTGCCCGCGCGGCCCTCGGCCTGCACGAAGGCGCGGATCCGGGCGAGGAACTCCGCCGGCGCGCTCGCCCCGATCGAGTCCGCCGCCGCCGTCGCCGGGTGCTGCAGCACCGCCGCGATGCAGGCGGGCAGCGCCGCCTCGTCGTCCGCCACGTGGATGCCGGGGCGGGTGCGCAGCCAGACCGCCGTGTCGGCCTGATGGTCGTTGTTGTGCTCGCCAAGCGGCCCGCGGCGGGGCAGCAGCACCACCGGCTTGGCGTACTCCGCCGCCGTGATCACCGTCCCCATGCCGGCATGGGCGACGATCAGCTCGGCCCGCTCGACGGTGCGGACATATTCGGCGCGGTCGAGCTTGCGCACCCAGGGCATGTGGGCGGGCTCGAAGCCGCCGTCGCCGATCTGCGCCAGCATCTCGCACGGGTTCGCCTCCGCCCAGGCGTCCATGGCGCGGATCAGCCGGTCGAAAGGGAACATCGAGCCGATGGTCACGAAGATCACAGGACCGCCCCCCAGTAGTGCGGCCCCTCCGGCCGGCCGAGGTGCTCCCATTGCACCAGCCAGGCGTCGGCCACGTGCCGCGCCATGCGCCCCGACATGGACATCCGCTCGGTGTTGGCGATCGAGTCGATCCAGATCGTCCGGCTCCCCGCGAGGGCCTTGCCGAGCGCCAGCGCCAGAAGACCGGGCGCCGCCCCGGTGGTCACCACCGCGTCGGGCCGCTCCCGGCGGATCGCGCGGCCCAGCTGCCAGAGGAGGCGCGGCAGCTCGTGCGCGTTCGATCGCGAGACGTTGCGGACCGGGTAGTAGCGCACCGCCCCGAGATCGGCGTCGGCCTCCGGCTCGGTGCCGACATAGACCAGCTCGAAGCCGGCGAAGGCGGGCAGGATCCGGCGCATCTGCACCCAGTGCCCGCCGTCGGACGTGGCGACCATCACCTTCACGCGCTACTCCGCCTTTCCAGAAAGCCCTGCCCGGCTAGTAGCCCGGGTGGTCCACCGGATCAATCCGGCCCGGCCCTGCCGGGGCGTGGCCATGGCCCGGCCCGCAGGCCCGGACAAGGAACTCGACAAGCACGTCGGCGCTTCTCGCCATTTCGCGTCGGTTACTTTTCGAGATCGGCCTAACCGCAATTATATAAATCCGGCCTTAACGAACAGCGCGGGATCGTGGCAAATCCACTCGCCGCGAAGCCCGCCGAACCCGGCCGCGCATCTGTTGCAGAATGACTACGACCGGCGGCCCAAATGCCTGCCCCGCAGGGAAAACGGGCATTTTGGCTTTCGCCCCCCCGGCGGGCGTGGTTAAACAACCGTCAAACGGACATATGAGGCCGAGCAATGAGACGGATTGTACGCGCGATGCTTGCCGCGGTGGTGGCTGCGCCGCTTGCCCTTGCCCCGCTTGCCCCCCAGCCTGCCCATGCCCAGAGCGCCAGCTACCGGATCCAGCCGGGCGACCAGCTCGCGATCACCGTGCTGGAGGACGACACCCTCAACCGCCAGGTGCTGGTGCTGCCCGACGGGCGCATCTCGGTGCCGCTGGCCGGCTCGGTCCGCGCCTCGGGGCAGACGGTGGAGTCGGTGGAGAAGGCCATCGCCGACCGGCTCGCCTCCAACTTCGCGGTGCGGCCGAGCGTCTTCGTCTCGGTCACCGGCGTCATCGAGGAGGAGGAGACCTTCCCGATCTACGTCCTCGGCCAGGTCGGCGCCCCTGGGCGGGTCGAGGTGGAGGTGGGCACGACGCTCCTGCAGGCCATCGCGCTTTCCGGCGGGCTCGACCGCTTCGCCGCCACCAAGCGCATCCAGCTGCGCCGCACCGACTCCTCCACCGGCCAGGAGCGGCTCTATCTCTTCAACTTCAAGGCCGTCGAGCGCGGCGCGGCCATCCAGTCGATGATCACGCTGCGCGAAGGCGATGTCCTCATCGTTCCCGAACGTAACCTGTTCGAGTGACGGCGCGTCCGATGACGGCCCCTCCCAAACGCCGCCGCGTGCGCCGCGCCGCCCTCGCCGCCCTGGTCTCGGCCGGCGCGGTTGGCACGGTTGGCGGCGGGGCGCCCGCCCAGGACTTCGATCCCGACCTCAACATCGAGGGCAAGATCCTCTCGGCCACCCTCTCGCAGCGTTTCGAGGTCAACGACAACTACAACCTCGACGACCCCTCCCCGGGCACCAGCTACTTCACCGACACCCGGGTGAACCTCGGATTCCTGAACGCGACCGACACCCAGACCTTCACGCTCGGGCTCGACACCGGCCTGCGCGCGCTCTGGGAGGCGGAGGAGGACTTCGAGTTCACCGTCGCCTCGCCGACCTCCGCCAACATCGGCTACGTCAACGAATGGGCGAGCGGAATTTTCGACGCCGCCCTCGAGGTCCGCCAGCGCCGGGTGGACTATCTCGATTCGATCGACGACTTCGTCACCGACGAGGGCGCGCTGCCGGACGACCTCGACCAGCTGGAGCGCGACACCTACGAGTTGCGCTACGACGCCAATGTCGGCGTCGCCTTCGCCACGGATTCGCCCTCCAGCTACGAGCTGCGCTTCCTCGGCACCAAGATCGACTATACCGAGGACACCCCGGACCAGACGCCCCGCACCACGCTGGAAGGCCAGGCCGCCTGGAACCTGCGGCTGAACCCGGTGCTGTCGAGCGTGGTCTTCGCCGACTATCTCACCTACGACGCGGACAACGACAGCCGATACCTCGCTGCAGGTGGCCGAGATCGACGGTGGCTTCATCTACCAGCCGAGCGAGAACTTCTTCGTCCGCGCCGGCATCGGTTATGCCGACCGCAAGCGCGAGGACACCAACGCCGCCGGGGTACGGGAGACGACCCAGAGCGACAACGGCCCCTCGATCCGCGGCAACTTCCGCTACACCACGGACGACTTCGTGTTCCGCGGCAACGCGCGCTACACCACGGCGGCGCCCGACCCCCAGTTCAGCGGCAACCTGGTCGGCACCTACCGGCTGCCGCGCGGCAACCTGCGCGGGCGCATCTTTCAGAACTACACCGCCACCAACAGCGGCGGGAACCAGGCGCGGGTGACCGGCGCCAGCCTCGGGATCGTGCGCGACCTCAACACCCTCTCGCGGCTCGGCCTCGACTTCGCCGTGGCCCACCAGGAGGACGTGGACGACGTGGCAGGCGACCCGCAGGAGCCGGACATCAACCGGGTGAACGTGACCGCCACCTACAGCTACGACATCACCGAGGTGGTGAGCGCGGACATCGGCTACCGCTACCGCAGCCGCGACCAGGATCCGGAGAGCGCCCAGAGCAACGCGGTCTTCTTCCAGATCGGCCGGACCTTCGAGACGCTTCCCTGACGGAGAGGCCGCTGCCTAAAGGGCAGCCGGGGCATATTTTGATATTCAAGGCGTAAAGCGGCCTTGGCGTTAGCCGGATTCAACCTCAACGACCGCTGCCGTCAAATCTGCATCAGGATGCCCGGGTCCAGCGCAGCGATGCGCTCCAGGTCGCGCGCATAGGCCGCGCGCAGGAACTCCTTCTCCGCCGGGGCGAAGGGGTCGAAGCGTTCGCCGTCGCCGGAATTGCGGAAGATCTCCAGCACCTGCGGCGCGGCGCTCCGCGAGCGGCATGTCCGCGCGGCAGCGCCTCGGCGGCGCGGATCGCGGCGAGAATCCGGCGACTTCGTCCAGTACGGGTCTTCCATCGCCGGCAGCGGCCCGGGGTCGCAGCCGCAGAGCTCGGCAAGGATTGACCGCCGGCGCGCCGGCGGTAGTCCTCCTGCCGCCAGACCCGGAGCGGCATGGCCGGCGCCGCCACCCGGATGCGGCGCACCATGTCGAAACCAGCTCGGCGGACGCGCGAGCACCCGGCGGCGGATATTGTCGAAGCCGCCCTGCGATCGGCGGCGAGAACTTCAGCTCCTGCACGTAGGCCGAGGGCATCTGCCCGTCGAGGCTGCGGATGGAGAGAAAGAGCGTCACGTCAGCGCCTCCCGCCGACCGCGCTGCCGAGGCTCGCGAGCATGGGGATGATCCGCTCGATCTGCGGATAGACCGGCTCGGAGAAAACCTGCAGCGACCCCCCCATCAGCTTCTCCTCCGAGAGCACCATGGCCGTGGGGCCGGCGCGCAGCGGATCGAGGTATTCCGCCATCAGCGCCGCCACGGTGCGGCCGCGCAGCACCGGCAGCCGGGTCGAGATCCGCCGGACGAAAAGCGCCTTTGCCAGGCCGCTCTGGCGCACGATGTCGTTGGGGATGAAGTCGACGCCGCGCGCCACCAGCTGCGGCCGCATCAGCGCCAGGATCTCCTGCACGGCCGTGGTCGCGGTCTTGTGCGCGCCGATGTGGATCCGCCAGGTGGTGATGGGCGCCAGGGGCGTGACCGGGGCCGTTGCTGCGGGCATCAAGGTCGTTTCCGTCGCGAGATCCGACCGGCGGGCGGCCTCCCCTAGCCTTACCCTCACGGCCGCCGCAATCGCAAGCCGCCGGGGTCTTTCCGGGCTCCTCGCATCACGGTTTATCCTGCGCGCGGAGTTTTGGGTCGTCAGGGCGGCAAAAAACCCCTATGTTCCGGCCCGGATCCGCGGTTTCAGGGTCCGGCTGCAGTATCAGGTATCTTGAGGGCCTCCATGTCGATCACAGTGCATTCGCAGGAACGCGGCGGCGGACTTCCGGGTGGCCTTGCGCTCAATCCGGCGGGCCTCGCCTGGTTCGTCCTCGCCATCGTATCGGCGCTGCCGCTGTTCTGGCTCGGCTTCAAGGGCCTCGCCACCGAGTGGGCGCGCCCCGAGTACAGCCACGGGCCGGTGATCCCGGTGCTCAGCTTCTACATGTTCCTGCGCGAGATGAAGTTCGTCCCGCCCCCCGTGCAGCCCGTGACCGACCGCTGGCCGGGGGTCATCGTCATGGGCGCGGGGCTGATGCTGGCGCTCCTCGGCAACCTGGTGCAGATCGACGATCTCGTCTTCTATTCCCTCATCATCTGGGTGGGCGGGCTGGTGCTCGTCTGCTTCGGCTTCTCCCGCGGCATCTTCTTCTGGCCGGCGGTGCTGCACCTCGTCTTCATGCTGCCGCTGCCGCAGTTCCTCTACTGGAAGATCAACACCGCGCTGCAGTTCCTCTCCTCGGAGATCGGCGTCTCCTTCGTGCGCTTCATGGACGTGCCGGTCTTCCTCGACGGCAACGTCATCGACCTCGGGGTCTACAAGCTGATGGTGGCCGAGGCCTGCTCCGGCCTGCGCTACCTCTTCCCGATCATGAGCTTCTCCTACGTCTTCGCCGTGCTCTACACCGGGGCGCGCTGGCACAAGATCGTGCTCCTGCTCTCGGCGGTGCCGATCGCGGTCTTGATGAACGCGCTCCGCATCGGGGTGATCGGGGTGCTGGTCGACCGCTACGGCATCGGCCAGGCGGAAGGCTTCCTGCACTTCTTCGAGGGCTGGATCATCTTCCTCTCCTGTATCGGGCTGCTCTTTCTCATGGTGCTGGTCATGCAGCGGCTGAGCGGCGACCGCCGCCCGCTCGGCGAGGCGATCGACCTCGACTTCACCGGGCTCGGGGGCCAGCTCGCCCGCGTCGGCAGCATCGTCCCGGCCCGGGCGCTGATCGCCGCCGCGCTTCTGACCGCGGCGCTGTCGGCGGCCTGGACGTTCGCCCCGGCGCGCGCAGGCGAGATCCGGTGATGCGCGACCCCTTCGCGCTCTTTCCGCTCTCCATCGACGGCTGGGAGGGATCGACCGCGTTACTGGCGCCGAACGTCGAGGAGACGCTGGGCGCCGACGACTACGTCTCGGCCTTCTTCCGCGCGCCGGGCGAGGCCGAGGGCGTCGATCTCTTCGTCTCCTACTACGCCAGCCAGACCCGCGGCGAGGCCATCCATTCGCCGGCGGTGTGCCTGCCCGGCGCCGGCTGGGAGGTGGCGGCGATCCGGCCGGTGGAGGTGACGCTCCCGGGCACCCGCTTCGGCACCTTCACGCTGAACCGGGCGCTGATCCAGAAGGGACTGGAGAGGCAGCTGGTCTACTACTGGTTCGAGGGGCGCGGGCGGCGCGTCACCAACGACTTCGCCGCCAAGTTCCACACCGTGGCCGACGGGCTGACCATCGGCCGCACCGACGGCGGCCTAGTGCGGGTGATCACCCCCATCGGGGCCGACGGCGAGGCGGCGGCGGATGCGCGGCTGCTGCGCTTCCTCGGCGCCGGCGTCGACCACCTGGATCGTTTCATCCCGGAGTAAGAGCGGCGGGGGGTGACCGGCCCCCCTGCCCCATGCAAGGACTGCCCATGCCCGTCCCGCCTCCCCCGCGCGTCTCGATCCTGGTGATCAGCTACAACACCCGCGAGATGACGCTCGACTGCCTGCGCTCGCTCGAGGCCGAGACCACGGTGCCGCACGAGGTGATCGTGGTGGACAACAACTCGCCGGACGGCTCGGCCGCCGCCATCGCCGCGGCCTTCCCCGAGCTGCGCCTCATCGCGAGCCCGGACAACCTCGGTTTCGCCAAGGGCAACAACGTGGCGGCCCTGGAGGCGCGCGGCGACTACCTGCTGCTGCTCAACCCCGACACCGTGGTGCTCGAACGCGCCATCGACCGGCTGGTCGCCTTCGCCGACGCCAATCCCCGCGCCGGCATCTGGGGCGGGCGCACGCTCAACGCCGACATGACGCTCAACCGGATGAGCGCCTTCGGCGATCTCACCCTCTGGGGCCTATTCTGCCGCGCCAGCGGCCTCGCGGTGGCGCTGCCGCGCAGCAACCTCTTCAACCCCGACGAGATGGGCGGCTGGGACCGCTCGACGCCCCGCGACGTGGACGTGGTGCAGGGGAGCTTCTTTCTCATCCGCCGCGACCTCTGGCAGCGGCTGGGCGGGTTCGACCTCACCTTCGTGATGTACGGCGAGGAGAGCGACCTCTGCCGCCGGGCGCGCGCCATCGGCGCCCAGCCACGGATGACCCCCGAGGCCACGATCATCCACTACGCCGGCCAGTCCTCGCGCAAGCGGTCGGACAAGGAGATCCTCGTCTTCAAGGCCAAGGCGACGATGATCCGCCGCCACTTCCCCGCCTGGCAGCAGCCCCTCGCGAACTGTCCTCCTCGGCCTCTGGCCCTGGTCGCGCATGGCCAGCGGCAACCTCCTCGCCGGGCCACCGGCAAACGCCGCTTCGCCGAGGTCGCTGCGCACTGGCAGGCGGTCTGGGAGGCGCGTGAGAGCTGGCGGCCCGGTTACCCTGCGCTCCCCCCTTCCCCGCCGCCCGCGGCCGCCTGAGGGCCTCTGCGGCGCGCTACGCGCCTGAGGTGGCGCTTGGCTTGGCGACCAGCCCGCCAGATCCAGCGCTCGAAGACCGAACTGCGGCTGTCAAGCGCCACCGGCACCTGCGCGCCTGCGCGCGGCCTCGGCGGTGAGCGGCTTGCGCGCCAGACCCCACTGGTAGCGCTCGATGAGTTCGACCTGGGTATAGCCGAGGTGCGGCACGATCCTGTCCCAGATCATCCGGATCGGCTGCGCCTGGACCTCGTCTTCGTCGTACTCGGCGTACTTCTCCGGGTTCTTGCGATAGTCTGGGGAGCCGGCGATCGACCAGAAAATGTCGTCGAACAGGATCAGCCCGCCGGGGTTGAGCAGCATGTCGATCAGGAAGAAGCCAAAGCCCTCGAGTTCCCAGGTCTTGCCGCCGTCGAGGTAGCAGAAGTCGAACCGGGGCCTTGGCTCGCGAACGATCAGCCGAGCGAGTTCCCAGGTGAAGGAGCGGTGCGCATAGACGGGGGTGACCCGGTGCCCGAGGCCGGTCTTGGCGAGAAGCTCCTCGATGTTGGGCTTGAAGTTGCGCGCCTTCTCCAGGTCGATCGTCAGGGTGTGACCCTTCTGCCGGTCCTCCTGGATAGCGCCGAAGTAGACGCTGCTCTTGCCGTGCAGGAAGCCCACCTCGAGAATGTCCTCGACGTCGAACTTCTCCACCACTTCCTTGACGACGCGGGCGCGGCCCTCGTCCATCCACTTGACGTCGGCCAGCTTCTCGGTGACTTCCTCGAATTTTCCCATGCTCTGCGCTCGTTTCTAAAGGTTTGCGATAAGGCGCTAGTGGAGTTCGTTGCTCTGCCTCATGACCGGCAGGGTGCGCTCGCGGCCGCTCAGCGGGGGAGCCTTCCCCTTGATCACCAGCCGCTCCTGGAAGGCCTGCTCTGCCGAGGCGCGCTTGCCCTTGAGGAGCGCCCGCAGCTGGAAGCGCTGGATGAAACGGGTCATCTCGGCGTCACCGTAGCGCCTGGTACCCGAGGCCCCCGCCTGCAGGTAGCCGTAGCAGGCGTAAAGCGCGCCGGTCACGTAGGGCCGCTGGCGGACCGAGCGCATGAGCGCGCTGACGAAGAAGAAGAGCGGGTGGGTGCCGATCCGGTAGGTCCCCCGCCCGTGGCGGATCCGCCCGGCGTAGACGCTCTTCTGGCTTGTGCCCATGGGGCGGAGGTGCTCGAAGCGGATCTCCGGCTCGTCCCAGCTCTGCGCCCGCCAGCCCAGCCAGCGCGCCTTGTGGCAGTCGAAGCCATCCCAGCCCACGTCGGATTCGAAACCGCCGATCTCCTCGAAGCAGGTCCGGCGGTAGAACTTGACCGGCCCGCAGGACTGCTCGTCGCCGTGCAGCTCGTTTACCTGGGTCCCGGTCTTCGGATGACGGTAGAAGGATTTTCCGCTACAGGTGCCGAGAAAGGGATCGGCGTCCATGCGCCGCAGCATGATCTCGAAATAGCGCGGGGGAAGCTCGAGATCGACGTCGAACTTGCAGAGGAAGTCATACGGCACGTCGACGCTCGCCAGCCCCTCGTAGAAGGCGCGGATGACGCCGGGACCGACCGCCCGCGCCCCGCTGTCGCGGTGGACCACCTTGATGAAGGGCATCCGCTCGCGGTACCGGTCAACGATCGCCATGCCGTCGTCGGTGGAGCCGTCATCGACGATGACCCACTGCACCGGCTTAATCGTCTGTTGTTCAATGGATTTTAGAGTCTTCTCGATGTATCTGGCTTCGTCCTTGCACGGGGATACGAGAACATACGCCGTCTGCATGGTGGGGACCTCGTGAACGCGACCAACCGGCACTTCCCGCACGCAACCTAGCCACAGCGCCGGGCTGGCGACAAGCGTCCCCAGTCCGGAGGGCTAACCGATGCGGCGGCCGGCGATGCCTGAGCTCCGCCGCGTCCGACGGAAGGCGCCGCCCGCCCGGCAACCCGCGCTGCCTGCGTGGGCATCGGGGCGCGCAGGCGCTAAAGACAGTGCCGGTACCGTTCCGAGTGTCCCGCCGAGCTTCCCTCATGCCGCCGAGCCCCCTGCCCTGCCCGAGACGGCCCCGGAGATCAGCGTCATCATCGCGCATCTCAACCAGCCGGAGCTGCTCGGCCGCTGCCTCGCGGCGCTCGAGGCGCAGAGCTTCGACATGGCGCGGGCCGAGATCATCGTGGTGGACAACGGCTCGCGCGTCCTGCCCGAGGCGGTGATCGGCCGCTTCCCCGGCGTGGCGCTGGCGCGCGAACCTGTGCCCGGCCCCGGCCCGCGCGCAACCGCGGGGTGGCGCTGGCGCGGGGCGGGCTCCTTGCCTTCACCGACGCCGACTGCCTGCCCGACCCGGGCTGGCTCGCCGCCATCCATGCCCGCTTCACACGCCGAACCTTCCCTCGAGATCCTCGGCGGCGAGGTGCAGATCTTCCCCGAGACACCGGGGGACATCACCCCCGCCGAGGCGTTCCAGATGCTCTATGCCTATCGGCAGGAGCTCTACATCACCCGGCAGAACTTCTCGGTGACCGCGAACCTCGTCGATCCGGCGGGAGGTCTTCGACGCGGTCGGCCCCTTCGCCGGCCTGGAGGTGGCCGAGGACGTGGACTGGGGCCGGCGCGCCACCCGCACCGGCCACCGCATCGTCTATGCCCCGGAGGTGCGCGTGCTGCATCCCGCCCGCCGCAGCATGGCGGAACTCTACGCCACCTGGGACCGCCACGTGACGCATTTCTATCGCCGGCCGCCCGGGGACCGGCTCGGCCGGCTCCGCTGGGCGCTCACCATCCCGCTCATGGCGCTCTCGCCGCTCGCGGAGATCCCGGCGATCCTCGCGCGCCGGCGAGACTCGCCCCGCGCCAGCGCTGGCTGGCATTCCGCGGCCTCCTCGAGATCCGGCTCTACCGCGCCTTCCGCATGGCCGCCATGCTGGCGGGCGGCCGCGACGGCGCCATGCGCTGGAACCGCTGAGCCCGGCCCTCGACGAACCCGGCAACATTCGGGGCCGTGCGGTTATGATTGTGAATTTCTCCGGATCGCGGGTATCCGGAACCACGCAATTCGCGCGCGACGGGCTGCCGGGCTCACCCGGGTAGTCGGACTAGAACAGGTCAGTCGTTGAAGGTGCCTTGTAGTCGTCGGCCTAGCCCGGCAGCGACGATGTCGAGGGTGCCGTCGTCCTGCTCGATCCGCATCACCAAGGTGTCGTTCGTCTCTGGAAGACCGCGTTCACGTCCTGGGCCGCGGTGACGATCTCCTGGATATCGATCAGGGAGTTGATCCAGACGTGGTTCTTCTCCGCGTTGGCCCCTACGCCGTTGTCGCCAGCGTAGTGCTGGAAGGTCCCGTGCATCGAAGTTCTTGAGCATGATGATGGTCGCCTTCCTTGAAGTCGACATTGTTGAAGATGACGCGCTCCTGGCCGTCGATGTTCCTGCCATTGTAGCGGAACTCGTCGGCCTTGCCGTCGCCCGCTGCCACGGCGCGACGGGCGCGGCGTGGACGGCGCCACGCTGCCCCCCCCGCTGGAGCCGCCGTCGGACCCGCCGTGGCGCCGAGCGGAACGATCTTGTTGTTCGCGATCGTCCAGCCCGACGGCTGTGTCGTCGGGCTGCCAATTGTTGTCGGATCGAAGCCGCCACCGGCGTCTTGTGGGTGGTGTTTCCGGTGATCGAGACGCTTCTTCGAATCCGTCTTCGACTAGATCATCGGAATGTGGATCGGCCTGTCACTGTCGATGCGCACGATGCTGAAGCACGGTGTTGTTGCGGATCGTCACATCCACGGCCTGGCCGACCGAGGATGCCCGAGGACCTGGCCGCTCTTGATCGTGTTGTTCTCGATCAGGATGTTCCTGTAGTAGGAATCGAGGCCGCCGTCCGCTTGTGCGCGACGTCGTTCCCCATGTAGATGCCGTGCGTCGCGCTCTCGGGCGCCTCAAGCATGTTGCCGCGGATCACGATGTCCTCGAGACGTGTCGTTGCCGTCCGGTTCCAGAACTGGATCATGTCCCGGTGCTTGACGTCCGGCTTTCCCTTCATCTCGACTGGAATTGCCTTGGATAAGCGCGCCGTCGATCGCTCGCGAAAAGTCATCGCATCCTAGCGAAGCGCCCGTGTAGATGAATTGTCGATGATCTTCAGGTCGTCGACCGAGCGGAAATGCGAGCCGACTTGGTGAAATTCGTGACTCTCGGTGTTCTCGAGGCGGAAGTCGGAGGAGTCGACTGACCCAGAGCCCCTGCCCCGTACCGTGACCGCCCGAGATCATCCCGTCGATTTCGGAATTGACGATGGAA
This sequence comes from uncultured Alphaproteobacteria bacterium, assembly GCA_963844375.1. GTDB lineage: Bacteria > Pseudomonadota > Alphaproteobacteria > Rhodobacterales > Rhodobacteraceae > Amaricoccus. The sequence goes on from CAWJOI010000030.1 coordinate 52,514, forward strand.
ATGCCCTTGGTGCCGTTGAAGATAAACGCCTTGTTCGTATTGCTATTGTCATTGTAGTCAAATTTATCCCGTCAAACGTTACGTTGGTGACGTTAGTCAGGTTGACCATGTCGAAGATGGCAGGGTTGTTGCCGTCTCTCCGACACGATCGTGATATCCTCGAACTTGTAGTCTTCTGCCTTGGAGTTGCCATTCAGGGTGAGCGAGCCGTAGTTGCCGCCCTGCAGCACGATCCTGTCGCCGGCATCCGCCGAGTTCAGCGCGTTCATCAGTCCAGATTTGCTGGAAACAGTTACAGTAGCCATATGGTTCTTCTCCTTTTTTCATTTCAGATTTGCCCGGCTTGGCCTTGAGGTCTTTTCCCGGGCAAATCTGTTCAATCGCATTCAGGCGCGGACCAGGACTGCGATGTTCCCTGCGCGGCGCCCAAGGGTGGTGAAAGGGCGGGAGCGGCCGCGACTTCAACGGAGGCGACGTCGGGTCAACTGAGGCTGCCGTCCGATGCCGGCGCCCGAACCGCGGCGTCGAGCGCCGCGATCCGGCTCTTGCGACGAACACAATCTGCCTCCGAACACGGAGGTTATTATTTACCAAATCCGGTCCCTCTTGGTCACATGTATTGTTTTTCCATCACCACCGCAGTGGTCATGGACTTTTGTTTCGGCTCTATGTTTAGACGCCTATTTCTCGCGGTCTCAAGTCTTGCGGCCGCCCGTTAACCAGATGGGCGAAATCATGCCGGTTCCCGCTGACCGTGGGAAAGCAGCCCACCGGCTGCGGGGTCGGGCGGGCTTGTGCACGCCGTGGCAGAGATGGTTTTCTCCCCGGGGTCGCGGCACGGCAGGGTCGCGGCAGGGTATTGGTGGGTGTAGCATGGTGGATTCTGAAGTACTCCCCCGTGAACCGCTTCCGGTCGCGGCGCGGCCTAGCGCCTGCGGCGGCAGATCGAGGCGCTGGCGGACCATCTCGGGCGCGACATCGTGGTGCTCGACGTGGGAGGGCGGCCGGACTACTGGGCCAACGTCGGACTGGCGCGCATCGCCCGGATCGACCTCGTGAACTACAGCGCGTCCGAGCTTGAGCGCGAGGCGCCGGGCGGCGGGATCGGGCGACATCTTCGTGCGTAAGATCGGGGACGCCCGCAACCTCTCCGACTATGCCGACGGGTCGATCGACCTCATCCACTCCAACTCGGTCATCGAGCACGTGGGCGGCTGGGCGGACATGAGGGCCATGGCCGACGAGATGATGCGGGTCGGTCGCGCCGGCTGGATGCAGACCCCGGCTTGGGAGTTCCCGGTGGAGCCGCATTTCCGCGCCCCGTTCCTGCACTGGTTCGGCGATCCGCTGCGTGCCCGCATGATGTCGCTGTCGGTGGAGAAGAAGGTGAGAAAGCTGGATATCCACAAGCGTCGCAAGCGGCTCGAGGGGATCCACCTCCTGTCGAAATCCGACGTGCGCACGCTCTTCCCCGGCAAGATCATCGAGGTCGAGCGGGTGGCCCTGATGCCCAAGAGCTACGTGGTGCGCTGGATGCCCGACGGCCTGCCCGCTGGCCGAGGCATGGCATTGATTTAATTAACTAGTCCCTGATGGCAGTCCTCGGCCGGCGGGTGCCGTTGGCTCCGCTCGGCCCTTGCGCTGCTCTCCCGGAAATGGTTCTGTCGCCGCGCCGGAGAGGTGGCCGAGTGGTCGAAGGCGCACGCCTGGAAAGTGTGTAGACGGGGAACCGTCTCGAGGGTTCGAATCCCTCTCTCTCCGCCATTTGTCAAAGTTAAGCCATTGTAAGTCAAGGACAATATGGATGCGACTTGAATGGCTTCCCCCATTATTTCCCCCTATTGCATTTCGTTGTGGGCTGGTGGGAGCGGCGCAACGATGGGGAATTGCCAAGGAACGGCGGCCCGGGAACGGCGCCAATCTAGTTCTGCTGCCGCGCCAGCCTAGGGTCGCCGGGCTCCAGGCACATAAACCGCACCTCAGAACGGGGAAAATTGCCAAAAACGAAGGGCGGTTTGTTTTCGACCAACTCGACCAGGTACATCTCTCGCCGCTGCCCGGTGCAGTGCGCCTGCGCCTCGGCCATAGTCTCGATCGCATCTGCGGTTGCACTCTGAAGCACCAGTCGCGCCTTGGTGTGCCACCACCAAAACATCGCCATAGAGCGCCCCAACACCGGTGTTCTGAGCGCAGGCGCCAAGCAAGAGCGCCGAAGCCAACCAGACGTGGCCACCTACCCCAAACCTCGATACTATGCGGTTCCGAGGAACCGGCCGCGCTGAAAGAGGCGGTGGCCTACCAGACGACATCGATCCGCTCGCCCCCGACAACCTGGCACTGCCCGACGCCGCCCGCTGTTGTGAACCCTGAGGCGTCCGCATATTGCATTTGGCAGTCCATGACACGCCCCTGGTCGCTGAAGAGCTTGCCGACCATCCGCCCTGTCGTGGAGCTGCCGAAGTAGGTGCCAAAGGCGGTGTCCAGTCCCGATACGGCAGTGCCAAAGCCTACGGTTTCGGTCTGGCCGGCGTGGACAAGCTTCCCTTGAAAAACCTCGCCGCTCGGCATGGCAACCCGCAGGTTGTCGCTGTCCATGCCCTGCTCGTAGCTGATCTGCGGCCGCTCACTCGAGCCTGCGATAACGCCCTGCATACTACCAGAACAGCCGGCGAGAACCGAAAGCCCAAGGGCCGAAATGACTAGAAAGCGCATCGGAAGATCTCCAAATCAGGATGCCGTAGATGCCTCGTACTGTAGTCAAGCGGAGTTTAACCGGATAATGAATGCACCCATTAGACGGAGGGGCGCAATGACGGCGAGCGGGAAGCGTAAATGTCGCTGAGGCGTCGCCACTATCTCGCCCACCGTAAGGACAAATCCAGTTCGCCCCACAGCGGATGCCAAATCATCTCCCCGTCCCTCCGCGGCATGGATGCGCCTGGCAAGGCCGTTCGGACAAGCGCTGGAGGGTGAAGCGGTTAAGGGCAACGGGCGACAACAAGAAGCACCCGGTCGCGTGTGCGGCCGGTGTCGTGAAAGGCCTCTGCGTGGCTTCCATGCCGCCCCCGAGCCGCGCTGCGGGCCACTCCCACCCCATCGCTGCCCGCGCCGAGAGATAGAACGCCAACAGCTTCGGCGGTTGCCATAGATCATTCCCCGTCTCCGGTGCCGTGCGTTGTGCTACCATTGATCGCCAAAAAGGGAACTCCGGCATGCGCAAGCACTTTGCCGCGTTGGCCTACCGCATCGATAGCAATTGCGGGCGGTTATGCAGTGGCTGAGCCCAACAATGCGACCTTAGAACTTGGTCTCAAGCGATAGTCTCGGGGATTATGAGAAAGCGTTTAATATCTGGGGTGACCTTGCAGCTGGAGGCGATGCGCGGGCTCAATTCGGACTTGCGGATTTGTATCGCTTCGGGCTCGGCGTTCCGCAGAATTATATGGGGAGGCAATGCGATTGTACCATTTAGCCGCAGAGCAGGGGTATGCTGCGGCCCAATTCAATCTTGGCGTGTCTGTACAGCGAAGGCGCGGGTGCACCGCGGGACGATATGGAGGCAATCCGTTGGTGGGAACTCGCAGCTGATCTGGCTCATGCCCAAGCACTCCATAACCTTGCCGTTAGTTTTGACATTGGCCGTGGTGTCCAACAAGACGGCTCTGAAGCAGTCCGATACTTCACGATGGCTGCTGATCGTGGCTATTCGGGCTCGCAACACATTCTCGGGGACAAGTATCGCGCTGGTGACGGCGTTCCTCAGGACGGGGAAAAGGCAGCGCAATTTTATCGCTTGGCTGCCGAGCAGGGTGTCGTGGGAGCCCAGTTCAGTCTCGGCCTCTTATTTGCCCAAGGCCATCTTGTTCCACAGGACTATTCGGAAGCGAACAAATGGTTCAGCCTCGCCGCGACGCAAGGGCACGACCGGCTGAGTTCTCCCTAGGGCTCATGTATGAACGTGGAAACTCCGTAGTCCAGGACTCGCCCAAGCGGCCAAGTGGTATCTCATGGCCGCTAAGCAAGGAAATGCGCAAGCACAAGTGGAGTCGGGTTGCTTCACGTCGTGGGTGAGGGAGTCGTGGCAAACAAAATCGCGGCACACATGTGGTTTAATATCGCAGGCGCAAATGGCGAAGAAAAGGGGCGGGAGTTCCGGGCGAAGATTCAAGTAGGAGATGACGCCAGAGGACGTTTCGCAGGCCCAGGAGCGCGCTCAAGCTTGCATGGGCTCCGGCTATCGCGAATGCGATTGAGTGGGCCAAGAGCGCCCAAGGCTCAGGCCTTTACGTGTGGCTGAGGTGGGCGAGCGTATTCGCTATCAGCCGCAACTCCGTCACTTCTCGCGACCATGCCCGCCATGACGCCAATTAGGATGTGCTTTCCCTGACGGCGCGCCGCCTCTCGCGCCGTGCATACGGCACACGCCCCATCCGGTGCCGCTGGTGCCTTACAACGCGCTGCCGTGCTCTTGGCCGTCGAGGCTTCGCCCACCAAGCCCTAACGGATCATCTGCCCGTGCCGCATCGCCCATTGTTCCCCGAGATCGTAACGGGTGGCCGTGTCGCAGGACCTGAGGCATTCGTGCCGGTCCACGGCCAAATCATTACCCCGTCCCTCCCGCAACAAAGATGCGCCCGGAAAGCGCCGCAAGACAAGCCATCGAGGATGAACGGGTTAAGGGGCGTTAACCTCAAGGCCAAACCGTTCAGTGAATCGGTGCTAAAAGGGTCACCTTGAATTGTTGGACAGGGTTTGGAGAGAGTGATGCGTGAGTACGAAAACGAAACCCGAGAACGCATCCAAGAGGCGATTAACATGCATCGGTTTCCCCCGCTGAAGGAGCCGATTTTCGGGCGCGCATCGATTTTCCGTTTGTGCGATGGCGCTACTGATAGCAGTTGCTTCGATAGGTTTGAACGCGCTTCAGAACACTCAGCCGCTTCCTCGGTCTGGAAGGTGCGGGCCGTGAGGATGCTTCTATGACATCAAGGACAAGCCAGGAAAACGCCGGGCTTTCAGCTTGCGCGTACCCGCCTAGCCCCCCAGCCACGTGACGGCGCTCCAGATCTTCTAGTGTCGAGGCTGATTTGTGGCTACGTGGGTCTGAGGCGGGCAAGAATGTTCGCTATCAGCCGCAACTCCGTCACCTCCCGGGACCGCCCCCCATGTCGCCAGTTCGGATTGGCCTTCCCCGAGGAGCGCCACCTCTCGCCCTGTGCATACGGCACACACGCCATCCGGTGACCGCGGGAGCCCTGCACCGGGTTCCTGTGTTCTTGGCCTTGGCGGTGCACCTCGGGGCCTCCTGGGCGCTGGTGCATGGGGTTTGCGGCCGCTTTCATCGCCACCCCTCCCCCCGGTCGCCACGTTGCCGACGATGGCCTGCCCGCCCACGTTGACGGTCGCGTGCTAACGAGAAATTCCGGCGTGCTCGGATACTCCGCCCGATAGTTCCACAAGGCGCCGCACATGAAAATGAAGAAACCGAAAGCAAAGAACATCTCCGCCGGCTCCTGATCCTGCCAGATCAAAAACTGGCCTTCCGCGCAGCAGGTATCGACGGGATACCCGTTGATCTCAAAGGCTCGGTAGACGGCAAGAGGCACGAAGTATGAGACGCAGTACCAAGGAAAAATAAGTTCCTTAACTGCCTTGAGTCGCGGAAGAGGGCGTACCGCAATTTGGAAGATGAGGAATCCGGGTGAAACGGAATAGGTTGAGGTCAGACGTGGCGCGATGACGTAGGCGAAATGGGAGTTGCCGCGATGTTGTGGACGTTGATTTCATTCTGCGAGTTGATCTCGGTTATCGCTTGAGGCGTACTGATCGAAAACACACGCTGCGCATAGCTTATTTCTTCAAGCGCAACAAATAGACAGAACAGTGAAACCAACGCAAAATACGCACTGTGCAGCGGCCTCTTCGCGCGGCTATACTCGCGCGCTATGTAAGTCCCGACACCAAAAGCCGCGAACAGGGCAAAGAATGATGCCCACTCCACAATCGAATCCTCGCGGGCCAATCGGAGGAATACGCCGTCATCAATACCGTACTCCCTTTTGTATAAAATCAAGCCTCCAAAAAATACAATTGAATTGAAAACAATATTGGTCGAACGTGCCGGTAACTCTTTTGGCCGACGAAAACAAGAGCAGCCATGATCCCGAGGCATGCCAAAGTAATCTAAGTATGACCTCGGACTGAGGAGAAATTTGGCCGTCGGGCGCGAACATCTTGTCCAGAAACCGAACATTTGCATAGTAGGAGGCTGCCGCGATGCAGCCAGCCATCGCTAGGACGTAGACGCTGCGCTTACCTGGAGTTGAGCCAGCCATCTCGCGACCTGCAGCTTTGCCCCGGACGACTTCATAGAGGGATGGAACTGCCGCGTCGCCAAGTATGCCTTGTACAGAGTCTGTTCGGCCCTGGCGGTGCACCTGGGGGCCTCGTGGGCGCTGTGCATGGGGTTAGCGTCAGCTTTCATCGCCACCCCTCCCCCCGGTCGCCACGTTGCCGACAATGGCCTGCCCGCCCGCATTGACGGTCACGTGCTCGACCGTGACCTTCTGCGTCCCGCCGGTCCGGTAGCGCTTCAGCGCCTCCAGCTGGGTCGTGTAGGTCCTGGCGAGCTTGTTGAACGCCCGTTCTGCCGCGTCTTGCTGGGGAAGCGTCTCAACGTGGTTCAGCCGCCGCGCCATCATCATGGTTGCCACGTGAACAGCTCCCATCTGTGCGGCCAGCATCGCCTCCAATTCGTCGCGAGGCTCCACGCCCCTGATCACCGACAACAGGAAATTGCTGTTGGTCTCGTCAAGCTGGCTTCGGTGTGAGCCAATTATCGCCAGCTGCTTCAAGAGCCCGTCCATGAAGCGTGGCTCGATCGTACCCAAGTCTGCCATGAGAAGTAGGTTGGCCACGTCTGGGTCGTTGTGCTCGAACGCGAGGGTGATAGCGCCGTCCTCGCCCTTCGACAGCTTCATATCCGGACTCTCATAGCGCTCCCCAATCCGCCGCTGCAGTTTTTGAACCGCCGCCATCTCGGCGTGGGTCGGCTGATAGGGTTTCGCCGGGCTCGTCATGGTTCTTGGCTCCTCTCGGTCTGAAAGCACGCAAACTTTAGCACATGCCTATGGCTAGATGTAGATATGTCCCAAATAACAGGACGCGCAGAATCAGTTTTGTCTGCTTTGCGTCCCGAATTTTAGGACACTTCCTGCCCTACAAGGGGTCTCTTGAGCACTGCCGTCCTGTTTTTTAGGACGGCCATGCTCAATTTTCTGGCGGGGATTCTGTTTTTCGCGCCAGCGCATGAATGACATCCCACCCGGCTTCCCGTCCACCGTGCTGTCCTCTTCCAAGGCCCACTTGGACGCCAGCCCGATGCCCGCAGGCCCCAGGTGGGGGGCCTGCGTCATGCGGATGAAGCCGCGTTCCTGAAGCTCGGCAAAGTATCCGGTCACCGTGTTCCGGTTCACGCATAGCGCCTTCGCGGCGTCGCGGTGGCTGAGGAATATCTCGCCGTTGTTCGCGCCGTTGTAGCGGCGCTTCAGTTCGACGTAGAGCGCCCTGGGGCCGGGCCTGAGCGTCGCCCAGGCTTCGGACGCCTGCAGCCACTCGGCGAGCTGGACATGGCGTCCAGACCCCCGCCTGTTGCGCCTGGAGGGGCGGCGGCTCATGGGCGGACAATCCCGAAGTGCAGCTCGGCGATCAGCTTGGCCCGCTGCAGGCTCAGGCCCCAGTTGCGGCGGAGGTTCCGGACCTGCTCTGCTCGCGGTTCCGGGTCGCGACGATAGCGCGGGTTCATGCCGCCACCTCGCCGCCCTCAAGGCGGGTCACCCTTGAGACGAGCACGTATCGAGCGTGCGAACCGGCGAAGGGCTTGCCGTGGGGCTCGTTCAAGGTCTGGATCTCCAGGCCCCTCCCGCGCAGATCGAATACGTACGCCGACCAACGTGGACCCGGCGTGTCGATTGGCGTGCAGCCCCGACTACCGGCCGCGATAAGGCACTCCAGCGCCCATCGTTCGCGGCCGCTGACGGTAATGGTAGTAGCGTTGTCGGAGCCGTTTCGCACTGTATAGGCGGCGCTAGCCCAGCCATCATTGCTGATGCTTTGTTGCATTTCGTCCTCGTTGATTTCGGAGGGCGAAAGCGATAGAGAAGTGTTGTGCAGACCACTTTCTACGCCCGCGCCATTCCCTTGGGGATGGTGCGGGCGGCCTCAGGCGGCGGCGTTGCGCTGTCGGGTCGGTCGCTCGGCCAACCATTGGGCAATACACGTCTCGGACCAGCCGACTGCGCGTTTGCCGAGCCGGATCGGCTGGGGGAATTCGCCTTCGGCCATCATGGCGTAAAGGGTAGAGCGGGAAAGCCCCGTGCGGGCCTCAACGGCCGGGCGTCTTAGGATGTGTTCGGGCATTGCGAATTCCTTTCGGCTGTCTCAGTTCCAAGCCGGAAGGTTGCGGTTTCGGTAGATTAAATCAAAATCCCACTCAGAATATTTAAGCGGTTCGATTGGTATTAGCTCCCTCGCGCTCAATGTGCCTGAGTTCACAGCGGTTTTCCGCGCAACAATTTCCTTCTGTTTCCGTCACGCCTTTTCAGTAGCGCGACGCCACTTGGCCCTTACCCCGAACGCGCTCAAAGCATATTCAACGGCCCTCCCGAAGTCCGTTGACGGCGCACCCTTGGTCTGCCCAAAGGTAATTTTCTTCCGCAGTCGCCGGAACAACCGCCGTGTGCCTTCGGCCACAATGTACGCTGAAGGGTCATCGCTCCCGCCCGGTAGCGATTCGCCAGTCGGCCAGCTTTTCGCGTCGCCTGCCAACATGTTGCGAGATATTCGATTTGCCCAGGCGTTACCGTCCCAATGATAATTAGGTCATTGATTTCGTCCGGTGGGAGCCGCCTTAAAGCGCCAAGAAGGCTTTTCGCCAGTTGTGCCGCTTCATTCAAAGCGAGTGTTCTTAGTTGTATACTGGCAAAGTGTTCGGGTTTTGCCCACTCAGGGAGGTCTAGTCCCTCAAACGCATCAAGGACTTGCTCACTCGTACAACCTAGAAACTGCGCGATTGCTCGATGTGGCCCACAGCCATCATCTTCCGCAGGCGGAAAGATTGGGAAGCGTCATGCCGCGCCCCCAACCAATTGCACAATATTCGCATCCGCTTCGCCCCGCAAAAACCTGCCCCAAGCCTCCAGCATAGCCCGCCGCCGTTCCAGCATGTCGGTGCGCCGATAGGCCCGCTCCACCTCGGTGCCGACGTTGTGCGCCAGCGCCATTTCGGCCATGTCGCGTTCAATAGCCCTGTTCCGCCGCCCAGTCGCGGAACGTCGAGCGCAGGCCGTGCGGAACGGCGGGGCGGCCAGAACGCGGATCGAGAAAGCCCTTGCCGCCGGCTTTTTCCTCCGCCTCCTGCATCCGCCGCATGACGGCGGAGATCGTCATGTCCGAAAGCATCCCGCCGCGCGGGGCGAAGAATACATACGGGCTTCCCTCCATCCGGGGCAGGTCGCGCAGGAGCGCAACGGCTTCACGGGTCAGGGGCACGCGGTGTTCCCGCCCGGCCTTCATCCGCCCTGCGGGGATGGTCCATAGCGCCTTCTCCAGATCAACCTCGGCCCATATCATGCCCCGTATCTCGCCAGAGCGAGCCGCCGTCATGGCCGCGAACTGCAGCGCCCGCGCCGCCATGCCTTCCCGCTCCGATAGCTTGCCCCACCAGCGCGGAACGTCGGCCAGCGACAGGGCCGGATGATTGCGTCGCCTTCGCTACCTTGCCCGGCTTCGCCAGCATCTCGGACAGGTTGCCGCCCCACCGGGCCGGGTTGTCGCCCGAGCGATGCCCCGCCACCGTCGCCCAGGACAGCACGGCCTCGATGCGCCCGCGCAGGCGGCTCGCGGTTTCCGTCTTGTCGCTCCAGATCGGCTGGAGCACGCGCAGCACGTCGCGCATCTCGATTTCTGCGACCGGCTTCGCGCCCAAGCACCGGCGCGGCGTAGGCGTCGAGTGTCGCCCGCCATTGCTTGCGGTGCTTCTCGTTGCGGAACTCGGCTAGCTTGTGCTCCAGATAGCGCTCGACGGCCTCCCCGAAGGTCAGAACGTCCCGCGCCTTGCGCTTCTCGGCCAGCGGGTCGCCCCCTGCCCTGCGCGAGCCGCTTGTTCGCCGTCGCCTGTTCCCGCGCCTCGGCCAGCGAAACGAGCGGCGGGCTTCCAAGCCCAAGCTCGCGGCGCTTGCCCCGGATGGTCACGCGCTGCACCCAGAAGCGCGCGCCGTTTTGCTCAACGCGGAGGTAGAGGCCTAGCCCGCCGCCGTCGTGATACTTGCCTGGCTCCTGCACCGACCGCACCAGCGCGCGCCGACAGCGCCTTCTCGGCCCGTCGCGTCTTCCCCTGCGGCATTGCTTTCCCCCATTCCTTCCCCCACAATATTGCGGAACAGATCGGAACAAGCAAGACGATACGGGACAACTACGCTAAAAAACCGCGCCTTCGCAGAGGTTTATGGATCGTGTCGGAAGCCCTTGGAAGGCGCTATGGCGGCCTCTCTCTCCGCCAGTTTCAGACGACAGTTTCGGGAATGTTCCGCGCGCGGAACCTTCCTGAGGCGCCGATTTCAGGGATTTGAGCCGCCCGGACTCCGTATGGAAAGCGTATGGAATCCGTATGGGTCCTTTCCGGCGGCGGTCTCCAGCGTCGCCTAACGGCGGCTTCGACCTCGGCGGCGAGGCCGGCGTCGATGCCGGTGAGGGTGAGGGTGAGGCGGGTGCCGGCGAGGCGGCTGGCCAGGGCGATGCCGGGCGCGACCGGGCGGAAGGCGGCGGCGGGCGCCGGCGCGGGGCGCGCCGGGGCCACCAGGCCGGCGAGGAGGGCTCTGCCTCGGCGCGGCGCTGGCCGGGGCTTCGGCCGCCAGCGCCGCGGCGATGCGCGCGCCGTCGCCGGCGCGCAGCCGCTCGACAAGGGCAAGCCCGAGCCGCTCGGGCAGATGCGGCCGGGAAGCGCAGGGCGGCGTCGAGCGCGTGGTAGATCTCGAGGAAGGCGCGGATGCGCGAGCGCTTCGGCGCGGCTAGCGGTGGCGAAGAGGGCCAGGAGCGCCGCCTTCTCGCTGGGGAAGACGCCGCGCTCGGTGGCGCGGGCGGCGACGCGGGCGCGCTCGTAGTGGCTGAGCCCGAGGCGGATCTCGTTCTCCTCGACCATGGTCACATAGGCGTCGGCGGCGGTCTCCGGGCGGCGGACCAGCGCCTGGACGGTGGCGAAGCGCGCCTCGCCGGTCTCGGCATGGAGCGCCTGCAGCGCGGTGAGCCGCCGCCAGCCGGAGATCAGGCCGTAGGGCAGCGCGCCCCCTGCCCCGGTGACCAGCGGCGTCACCTCGATCGGCGTGCGCTGGCCGTGCGCGCGCAGGCTCTCGCGCAGCGCCGCCATCTCCTCGTCCTCGGCGGGCACCCGGTCGCGCGCCAGGTGGTCGGGGGCGATGGCGTCGAGCGGCAGGTCGAGCACCAGGCGGCCGTCCTCGCGGGCGCGGCGCAGGGTCTCGGCGATCTCGTCGAGGGCTGCGGCGCCGGCGGCCTCGGCGGCGACGCGGGCGATGGGGCCGGCGGGAGGAAAGGCGGGCGCGGAATGTTCCGCGCGCGGAACATTCTCCTCGGAGCCGGCGGGGAAGGCGGGGGCGAGGCGGCGGCGGGCCATCAGGCGATCTCCTTCTCGCGGGCGGCGGCGGCGGCCAGCTCGTCGCGGCGCCAGGAGGCGAGCAGCAGCCGCTTGAAGCCGGCATAGGTCTGGTCGAAGGTCTGCCGGCCGCGGGCATAGGTGTCGCGGTTGAAGTCGCGGTAGTCGGCCTCGTAGATGCCGTTCACCTGCTCGCCGGCCTGGCCGACCAGCGCGGTGAAGTCCTGCCGCCAGGGCGACAGCGTGCGCCCGAGATAGGCCTGCATCAGGCCGGCGAGCTCGGCCTGCTGGCCGGCGTCGTAGCGGGTGACGACGGCGCGCACCGCGTCCCATTCGAAGCGGATCTCGGGGCGGCCGAGCGCGCGGGCGGCGGGGTTCTCGCCGGCCTCGATCGAGTGGAAGGTCGAGTGCAGCATGTCGAAGAAGCGCCCGGTGGAATCGAACTCCAGGAACGAGGCGCCGAGCGGCACCAGCAGGATGTCCGCAGCGGTCAGGCCGTTGATCGTGAGATAGCCGAGGGCCGGCGGCGTGTCGAGGATGACGATGTCGTAGGCGTCGAGCACGCCGTCGCGCTCGAGCGCGTTCGAGAGCGCCTCCCAGAGCTTCCAGCCGCGCAGGGCCATGCGCCAGACCGGGATCTGGAACTCGGCCCAGTAGAGGTTCAGCTGGGCGCCGATGAGGTCGATGTTGGGCCAGTGGGTCTTCTGGATGATGTCGGCGGTGCGTTCCAGCGCGTCGGCGAGCATGTCCTCGAGCGGCAGCGGGGCGTCGCCGCGCTCGGCCCGGCGGCGGTTCTCGGCCTGCAGCCCGAGCGCGTAGTCGCGCGCGATCAGCGGGAAGACGGTGTCCCATTCGCAGGCGACGGTGCCGCCGAAGATCGAGGTCATCGAGCCCTGGCTGTCGAGGTCGATCACCAGCACCCGGTAGCCGTCGAGGGCGGCGGACATCGCGAGGTGCGCGGCCATCGAGGTCTTGCCGACGCCGCCCTTGAAGTTCGCCACGGCGCAGACCTTGGCCGGCAGGCCCTCGGGGCGGTAGGGCCGGTATTCCTTGGCGCGGCTGCCCTCGGCGGCGAAATGCGCCCGCAGCCGCAGCACCTCGTCGAGGGTGAACCATTTGGCGCCGCCCTGGGTCTCGCTGCGGCCCTGGGGCAGGGCGGGGTTGGCGCGCAGCACCCGGCGGAAATGCGCGGTGGCGACCGGGATCAGGTAGCGGGTGATCTCCCAGGTCGAGAAGAGCCGCAGGCTGCGGCGCCCCCGCCTCGTGGCCGCGGGGGACGAGGTCGGCGCGGCCCTGGGCGCAGGCGCGGCGATCCCGGCGAAGTCGGCGGTCGCCGACCGGGGGCTCGAGCTCGGCCAGCGCCTCGTCGGGGGAGATGTTGAAATAGGGCGGCGGGGGGCCTCCTCGGGGGTCTGGGACATCTGCTCGGCCTCATGTGCCGTGTTTTCTCCAATGTACCATGATTTGCGGCATATGGAAGAGAAACCGGCATTCGGCCGCGTTTTCCAGGCGGTCAGGGGGTTTTCGGCCGTCCCGGCCCGGTCCGGCGGGGGCGCGCCCTTTTTCTGCGGTGTTATATGGTGTTAGGTCTGTGTTACGCGACGGGGAGCGTTCCGGCAAGGCCTTGGCCGTGGCGAAAAACGGCGTTTCGGCGGGCCGGGGCGATTCCGGAACCACGTTGCGGTGATTCCGAAACCACGGCGGGGCGACTCCGCAACCCCGAAAAGCCGATTGCGCGGGCGAGGCGGCGTCCCGTAGCGTGGCGTCACTGAAACCACGATAGAAAACGGGACCACCGTTTCATGGGGCAGAGCATCGAGACCGGAGGCAGGCCGCGGCGGGCGCCCCGGCGGCGACGGGCGACTTCTTCATCTGCGACATGCCCTGGGCCAGGCCCAAGGACGACATGGCGTCGATGGAGCATCCGCTGTTCACGCTGGCGACCCGGCCGGACCGGCGGATCCTGCGCTACGCGCATGGGGCGGCCTCGATCGAGGTGACGCCCTCGGTGAAGGGGCTGCCGACGATCCACGACAAGGACGTGCTGATCTACTGCGTCAGCCAGCTGATGGCGGCGCTGAACGAGGGCCGGCCGACCAGCCCGGTGCTGCAGCTGACGGCGCATGACCTGCTGGTCGCGACCAACCGCGAGACCTGCGGCGACGGCTACCGGCGGCTGCGCGAGGCGCTGGAGCGGCTGTCGGGGACGCGGATCGTCACCAACATCGCGACCGGCGGCGTCGAGAGCACGCGCGGCTTCGGGCTGATCGACGCCTGGGAGATCCTGCGCCGGACCAAGGGCGGCCGGATGATCCACGTCACGGTGACGCTGTCGGACTGGATGTACCGCTCGGTGGTGTCGAAGTCGGTGCTGACCTTGCACCGGGACTATTTCCGCCTGAGAAGCCGCTGGAGCGGCGGGTCTACGAGATCGCGCGCAAGCATTGCGGCCGGCAGGCGGAGTGGCGGATCGGGCTCGAGACGCTGCTGAAGAAGACGGGCTCGACCAGCCCGCGGCGGGTGTTCCGCAAGATGATCCGCGACATGGTCGCCGAGGACGGGCTGCCGGACTATGCCTGGCCCTCGCCGAGACGACGTGGTGCTGGTGCGCGCCCGCGGCCGGATGGGCGGAGCCGAGGGAGGGGCCGCGGCTCGGCCCGGGATCTATGCCGGGCGCGCGCGGCGGCCCCGGGCTACGATCCCTACTGGCTGGAGGCGGAGTGGCTGGGCTCTGGGCGGCCAGCGGCCGGCCGCGGCTGCGCAGCCCCGAGGCGGCGTTTCTGGCCTTCTGCGCGGCGCGGGCCGAGGGCGACCCGAGGCGCTGAGCCCCGCGCGCGTCATGTTCCGCGCGCGGAACATCAGGGCAGCGCCGCGGAGATCTCCTCGAAGGGCCGGCCTGCCGTCGGCGCGGCGGAGCGGATAGACGACCGGCTGACGGTCAGCGGCGCGCCGTCGGCGGCGGGGGTCAGGATCCGGTCGCCGTCGGCGGTGAACTCCTCGGCGGTCGCCGCGGGTCCGGGTCCAGCCGAGGGGCTGCCGTCCGCGGCGTAGGCGTAGTCGTCGCGCCAGTCCGCGCGGGCCATCAGCATCGGGTCGGCGTAGCTCGGCGCGGGCCGGTCGGCATAGTCGATGCAGGCGATGCGCGGGCCGCCGTCGGGGCCGGGGGCGTAGACGCGGGCCTCGTGGCGGGAAGTACAAGCTGAGGATCGCCGGGGCGCTGTCGTGCACGCCGTTGTTGGCGAAGACGCCGATGTCGACGCGGGAGGTGCGGAGCGGGTTGTCCTCGGAGATCGCGAAGGGCTCGTGCCAGTCGAGCGTGATGCGCGCGCTGCGGCCGTCGTCGGCGGGGTTCGATCCGCACCCGCGCCGGGTCGCCCTGCAGCAGGCGCCACTCGAAGGTGAGGGGGCGGCCGTTGGGGTCGGCGGTCTCCTCGGCCGAGACCGCATGGTGCGGCTGCCGGCGCGCGAGCGCCAGATGCGGGCGATGGCCGCGGGGGTGTCGAAGAGCTGTTCGGAGAGGCCCTCGCCGAAGTAGTCGAAGGCCCTCGGTGCCGAGGTCCTCGGCGATCACGCTGATGCGCACCTGCGGCGGGATGTCGCCGGCCCGGATCGAGTTGGCGAGGCTGACCATGCGGGCGAGGTTGAGGTTCATGCCCTCGAAGGCCGCCGGATGGGCGGCGGCGCTGAAGTAGTCGTCGCGCGAGCGGACGTTCTGCAGCGAGCGGCGGAACACCATCTGCACCGTCGGCACGACAGGTCCTCCGGCGCGAGCCG
The DNA here is from genome assembly GCA_963844375.1 of uncultured Alphaproteobacteria bacterium. Lineage (GTDB taxonomy): Bacteria > Pseudomonadota > Alphaproteobacteria > Rhodobacterales > Rhodobacteraceae > Amaricoccus. Next base: position 67,953 of record CAWJOI010000030.1, read on the forward strand.
TTCCTTGGTGTCGGGGCGGAAGGCGGCGAGGATCATCGCCACGGCGTCGAGGAAGGGCTGGTCCGAGCCGGAGGAGCCATGCGTGACCAGGACATAGGGGGTGTTGGCCGGGAAGAGGTCGCCCTCCTTTCGCCGTAGTCTGGTGCGCGGGATAGACGTAGAGGTGGTTCTTCGCGGCGTTCTGCCAGAGCCGCAACGGGCCGGTGCCGTCGGCGCGGGTCATCGCGTAGCGCGGCAGGCTGCGCCAGAGCGGGCCGCCGGTGATCGCGGTCGAGGAGTTGCCGAAGGTCAGGCGGTCGAAGATCAGGTGTCGTTCAGCCCGTAGTCGACGTCGGCGGCGCGAGCGGCGTCGGAATAGGCGACATGGGTGACCTGCGGATGCGCCGCGGGGTCGAGCCGGGAGTGCCCGCGGTCGCGGTTGTCGTAGAGATCGCCGTGGTTGCCGGCGGCGCGGCCCGCTTGCAATGCTCGCGCAGGATGTCCTAGGCGGCGACCTTGGGGCTGGGCGGAACACGTCGGCCTCGGGCGCGTCGGGGAAGCGCAAGCGGGGCTCGAGGCGTTCGCTGGCGGGGTTCCAGGCGGTGTTGCGCCGGTGACCAGGGCGACGCCGCCCGCGACCGGGGTGGGGGGCGGCGCGTGGGCCGGCGCCGGGCGGGCGGCGAGGGCGACGATTCGGGGTCGGCGGCGAGGGGGGCGAAGAGGGGGTCGGCGAGATAGTCGGCGAGGCCGGCAAAGCCGCGCTCCGCCGCGCGCAGGAGGCCGGCCCGGTGCCGCCTCTGGCTCTCCCGCGAGCATGGCGAGCGCGGCGCGGTTGGCCTGGACGAGGCCGATGCCCGGGGTGCTGTACGACCAGCGCGTCGAGCATGCCGATGGCCGCCGGCAGATCCCCCGTCTGCGCCGTCTCCAGCGCGGCGCGGCTCGCCTCGGTGACCCGGGGCATGGCGAAGAGATCGTCCGCCCGCACGGGATCGACGGTTGGCGGCGCTGCAGCGTCCTCGGCGCCACCGGCATCGGTCTCGGCGCTACAGGGTGTGCCGGGGCGGGGCAGGGGGGTCTCGGCGCCGGGTTGCGAGGCGAACCCGAGGAGGAGCAGGCAGGCGAGCCCGAGAGCCGGAATCACAAGGTCGCACTCTCCGCTTTCGTCCGCACCCGCACCCAGCATAGGGGGAATTCGCCCCCCGGAAAGCCCGGAC
>CAWJOI010000031.1:0-38789 GCA_963844375.1 uncultured Alphaproteobacteria bacterium
GCCGCTCGGGGAGGGCGGCGGGGAAGCGCAGGGTGCCGTCGAGCGCGTGGTAGAGCTCGAGGAAGGCGCGGATGCGCGAGCGTTTCGCGCGGCTCGCGGTGGCGAAGAGGGCGAGGAGCGCCGCCTTCTCGCTGGGGAAGACGCCGCGCTCGGTGGCGCGGGCGGCGACGCGGGCGCGCTCGTAGTGGCTGAGCCCGAGGCGGATCTCGTTCTCCTCGACCATGGTCACGTAGGCGTCGGCGGCGGTCTCCGGGCGGCGGACCAGGGCCTGGATGGTGGCAAAGCGCGCCTCGCCGGTCTCGGCATGGAGCGCCTGCAGCGCGGTGAGCCGCCGCCAGCCGGAGATGAGGCCGTAGGGGAGCGCGCCCCCTGCCCCGGTCACCAGCGGCGTCACCTCGATGGGCGTGCGCTGGCCGTGCGCGCGCAGGCTCTCGCGCAGCGCCGCCATCTCCTCGTCCTCGGCGGGCACCCGGTCGCGCGCCAGGTGGTCGGGGGCGATGGCGTCGAGCGGCAGGTCGAGCACCAGGCGGCCGTCCTCGCGGGCGCGGCGCAGGGTCTCGGCGATCTCCTCGAGTGCTGCGGCGCCGGCGGCCTCGGCGGCGACGCGGGCGATGGGGCCGGCGGGAGGAAAGGCGGGCGCGGAATGTTCCGCGCGCGGAACATTCTCCTCGGAGCCGGCGGGGAAGGCGGGGGCGAGGCGGCGGCGGGCCATCAGGCGATCTCCTTCTCGCGGGCGGCGGCGGCGGCCAGCTCGTCGCGGCGCCAGGAGGCCAGCAGCAGCCGCTTGAAGCCGGCATAGGTCTGGTCGAAGGTGTGCCGGCCGCGGATATAGGTCTCGCGGTTGAAGTCGCGGTAGTCGGCCTCGTAGATGCCGTTCACCTGCTCGCCGGCCTGGCCGACCAGGGCGGTGAAGTCCTGCCGCCAGGGCGACAGCGTGCGCCCGAGATAGGCCTGCATCAGGCCGGCGAGCTCGGCCTGCTGGGCACCGTCGAAGCGGGTGACGACGGCGCGCACCGCGTCCCACTCGAAGCGGATCTCCGGGCGTCCCAGCGCGCGGGCGGCGGTGTTCTCGCCGGCCTCGATGGACTGGAAGGTGGAGTGGAGCATGTCGAAGAAGCGCCCCGTGGAGTTCGAACTCCAGGAACGAGGCGCCGAGCGGCACGAGCAGGATGTCGGCGGCGGTCAGCCCGTTGATGGTGAGATAGCCGAGGGCGGGGGGCGTATCGAGGATGACGAGGTCGTAGGCGTCGAGCACGCCGTCGCGGTCGAGCGCGTTCGAGAGCGCCTCCCAGAGCTTCCAGCCGCGCAGGGACATGCGCCAGACCGGGATCTGGAACTCGGCCCAGTAGAGGTTGAGCTGGGCGCCGATGAGGTCGATGGAGGGCCAGTGGGTCTTCTGGATGACGTCCTGGGCCTTGCGCTCCAGCGCCTCGGAGAGGATGTCCTCGAGGGGGAGCGGGGTCTCGCCGCGCTCGGCGCGGCGGCGGTTCTCGGCCTGCAGCCCGAGGGCGAAGTCGCGCGCGATGAGCGGGAAGACGGTGTCCCATTCCGAGGCGACCTTGCCGCCGAAGACCGAGGTCATCGAGCCCTGGCTGTCGAGGTCGATCACCAGCACCCGGTAGCCGTCGAGGGCGGCGGACATGGCGAGGTGCGCCGCGGTGGAGGTCTTGCCGACGCCGCCCTTGAAGTTGGCGATGGCGGTGACCTTGGCCGGCAGGCCCTTGGGGCGGTAGGGGCGGTATTCCTTGGCGCGGCTGCCTTCGGCGGCGAAATGCGCGCGCAGCCGCAGCACCTCGTCGAGGGTGAACCACTTGGCGCCGCCGTCGGTCTCGCTCAGGCCCTGGGGGAGGGCGGGGTTGGCGCGCAGCACCCGGCGGAAATGCGGCGGCGCCACCGGGATCAGGTAGCGGGTGATCTCCCAGGTGGAGAAGCGCCGGAGCGTGCGGCCCCCCGGCCCTTGGTGGCCGCGGCGGATCAGGTCCTCGCGGCCATCGGCGCAGGCGCGCGCGATCCCGGCGAAGTCGGCGGTCGAGACCGGGGGCTCCAGCTCGCTCAGCGCCTCGTCGGGGGAAATGTTGAAATAGGGCGGGGGGGAGTCCTCGGGGGTCTGCGACACGGCTCGGGCCTCATATGCTTTGTTTTTCCCAAAGTACCATGATTCGCGGCATATGAAACAGGAACCGGCATCTCGCCCGCGTTTTCCATGCTTTTCAGGGGGTTTTCCGACGTCCGGCCCGGGTTCGGAGGGGGCGGGCCCTTTTTCTGCGGTGTTAGAATGGTGTTAGACTCTGTGTTACGGGTCGGGGAGGGGTCCGGCAAGGCCTTGGGCCGGTTGGCGAAAACGGCGTTTCAGCGGGCCGGGGTGATTCCGGAACCACGCTGCGGTGATTCCGAAACCACGTGTGGGGCGACTCCGGAACCCCGAAAAGCCGGTTGCGCGTTCGAGGTGTCGTCCCGTAGCGTTGGCGTCACTGAAACCACGATAGAAAACGGAAAACCGTTTCATGAGGCAGAGCGAATCGAGAGCGGTGGCGGGGGTCCGCAGCGGGCGCCGTCGCGCCGGCGATGGGTGACTTCTTCATCTGCGACATGCCCTGGGCGTGGCCCAAGGACGACATGGCGTCCATGGAGCATCCGCTGTTCACGCTGGCGACCCGGCCGGACCGGCGCATCCTGCGCTACGCGCATGGAGCGGCCACGATCGAGGTGACGCCGTCGGTGAAGGGGCTCGCCACCATCCACGACAAGGACGTGCTGATCTACTGCGTCAGCCACCTGATGGCGGCGCTGAAGGCGGGGCGGCCGACCAGCCCGGTCCTGCACCTGAAGGCGCATGACCTCCTGGTGGCCACCCGGCGGGAGACCAGCGGCGACGGCTACCGGCGGCTGCGCGAGGCGCTGGAGCGGCTGTCGGGCACGCGGATCGTGACCAACATCGCCACGGGCGGGGTGGAGAGCACGCGCGGCTTCGGGCTGATCGACGCCTGGGAGATCCTGCGCCGGACCAAGGGCGGACGGATGATCCACGTGATGGTGACGCTGTCGGACTGGATGTACCGCTCGGTGGTGTCGGAATTGGTGCTGACGCTGCACCGGGACTATTTCAGCCTGCGCAAGCCGCTGGAGCGGCGGGTCTACGAGATCGCGCGCAAGCACTGCGGGCGGCAGGCGGAGTGGAAGATCGGGCTGGAGACCCTGCTGAAGAAGTCGGGCTCGACCTCGCCGCGGCGGGTGTTCCGCAAGATGATCCGCGACATGGTCGCCGAGGACGGGCTGCCCGACTACAGCCTGACCCTCGGCGAGACCGACGTGGTGGTGGTGCGCGCGCGCGGGCGGATGGGGCTGGAGCCGGGGGAGGGGCCGCGGCTCGCGACCGGGATCCACGAGCGGGTGCGTCAGGCGGCCCCGGGCTACGACCCCTACTGGCTGGAGGCGGAGTGGCTGGCCATGTGGGCGGCGAGCGGCCGGCCGCGGCTGACCAGCCCGGATGCCGCCTTCCTCGCCTTCGCGCGGTCGCGGGCCGAGCGGCACCCGATGCGCTGAGCCCCCACCGAGATGTTCCGCGCGCGGAACATCAGGGCAGGGCGGCGGCGATCTCCTCGACGGTGAGCCGGCCCGTCTCGTCGCGGCGGAGGGGATAGACGACGGCCTCGACGGTCAGCGGCGCGCCCTCGGTGGTGCGGGAGAGGATCCGCTCGCCCTCGGGGGTGAACGCCTCGGTGACGTTGCCGCGGGTCCGGGTCCAGCCGAGGGGCGTGCCGTCGGCGGCGTAGGCGTAGTCGTCGCGCCAGTTCGCCCAGGCCATCAGCATCGGGTCGGCGTAGCTCCTGGCGCGCGCCGGATCGGCGTGGTCGATCGAGGCGATGCGCGGGCGGCCGTCGGGTCCCGGGGCGTAGACGCGGGTCTCGTGGCTGGGGAAGTTCATGCTGAGGAGCGCCGGGGCGCTGTCGTGCACGCCGTTGTTGGCGAAGACGCCGATGTCGACGCGGGAGGTGCGGATCGGGTTGTCCTCGGAGATGGCGAAGGGCTCGTGCCAGTCCATCTCGATGCGCGCGCTGCGCCCGTCCTCGGCGGGGGTGATGCGCACGCGCGCGGGGTCGCCCTGCAGCAGGCGCCATTCGAAGCTGAGCGGGCGGTTGTTCGGGTCGGCGGTCTCCTCGGCCGAGACCGTCATGGTGCGGGTGCCGGCGCGCGAGCGCCAGATGCGGGCGATGGCGGCGGGGGTGTCGAAGAGCTGTTCCCCGAGGCCCGCGCCGAAGTAGTCCACGCCCTCGGTGGCGAGGTCCTCCTCGACCATGCGGATGCGCACCTGCGGCGGGATGTCCTCGGCCCGGATCGAGTTGGCGAGGCTGACCATGCGGGCGATGTTGAGGTTCATGCGCTCGAAGGCTGCCGGATGCGCGGCGGCGCTGAAGTAGTCGTCGCGGGAGCGGACGTTCTGCAGCGAGCGGCGGAAGACCATCTGCACCGTGGGCACGATGAGGTTCTCCTGCGCGAGCCGCGCCTTGGTGTCGGGGCGGAAGGCGGCGAGGATCATCGCCACCGCGTCGAGGAACGGCTGGTCCGAGCCGGAGGAGCCATGCGTGACCAGGACATAGGGGGTGTTGGCGGGGAAGAGGTCGCCCTCCTTGTCGCCGTAGTCCTTGTGCGCGGGATAGACGTAGAGGTGGTTGGCGGCGGCGTTCTGCCAGAGGCGCAAGGGTCCGGTGCCGTCGGGGCGGGTCATGGCGTAGCGCGGCAGGCTGCGCCAGAGCGGCCCGCCGGTCAGCGCCGTGGAGGAGTTGCCGAAGGTCACGCTGCCGAAGAGCAGGCTGTCGTTCAGCCCGTAGTCCACTTCGGCGGCGCGCGCGGCGTCGGAATAGGCGACCTGGGTGACCTGGGGATGCGCCGCCGGGTCCAGGCGGGAGTGCCCGCGGTCGCGGTTGTCGTAGAGATCGCCGTGGTTGCCGGCGGCGCGGCCACGCTTGGAGTGCTCGCGCAGGATGTCCCAGGCGGCGACCTTGGGGGTGGGCGGCAACACGTCCGCCTCGGGCGCGTCGGGGAAGCGGAAGCGGGGCTCCAGCCGTTCGATGGCCGCGTTCCAGGCGGTGTTGGCGTCGCTGACCAGCGCGACGCCGCCCGCGACCGGGGTGGCGCCCGGCGCGTGAGCCGGCGCCGGGCGGGCGGCCAGCGCGACGAGTTCGGGGTCGGCGGCGAGCGGCGCGAAGAGCGGGTCGGCGAGATAGTCGGCGAGGCCGGCAAAGCCGCTCTCCGCCGCGCGCAGGAGGCCGGCCCGTGCCGCCTCGGGCTCTCCCGCGAGCATGGCGAGCGCGGCGCGGTTGGCCTGGACGAGGCCGATGCCGGGGTGCTGTACGACCAGCGCGTCGAGCATGCCGATGGCCGCCGGCAGATCCCCCGTCCGCGCCGTCTCCAGCGCGGCGCGGCTCGCCTCGGTGACACGGGGCATGGCGAAGAGATCGCCCGCCCGCACGGGATCGACGGTGGGCGCTGCAGCGTCCTCGGCGCCCCCGGCGTCGGTCTCGGCGACAGGGTGTGCCGGGCGGGGCAGGGGGGTCTCGGCGGCGCCGGGTTGCGAGGCGGAGCCGAGGAAGAACAGGCAGGCGAGCCCGAGAGCCGGAATCCACAAGGTCTCACTCTCCGCTTTCGTCCGCACCCGCACCCAGCATAGGGGGAATTCGCCCCCCGGAAAGCCCGGACCGCCATGGCCGCCCCGTTGCGCAGGGGATGCCGCCACCGTCCGCTGGTTGCGGCGCGGTTTTCATTCTGATCAACCTGGGGTAGAAGATGCCCGCGGCCGCCGTGTCCGTCGTGGCGGCCGGCTGATTTCACCGCAGGACGCATTCGCCTTTCAGATCGCGAGCAGGCCTCGAGCCGGCCCCGGCCTGACGGTGCCGTGGCAGCGCGGGGACGCCGACATTCCCGGCGCCGCGGGCCCGTTCTACGCGCCCGGGCCTGCCGAGGGGCGCTCCGTGAGCGCCCGGGTCACGGCGCGCAATTCCCTCGGCCAGTCGACCGCCGCAAGCGGTGCCATGGCCGTACGCCGCCTGCCAGACGTCACTTTCACGCAGAAAACAGGAGTTCACATGTTGAATGCCTCGCTCAACTTCGTCGGCCAAGGGCTGACCTTCCAGGCCGACGGGCCGGGGATGTCGATCGATCCCGCCACCGGGCAGGTGACGATCTCCAGCGACGTGCTGCTCTCGGGCATCGAGGTGACGGTCACCGACGGCAATTCCGGCGGTAGCACCGTGAGCCGCTTCCGGGTGACCGTGGCGAGGCAGGAGGATGCGGTGGTCAAGCCGGCGCCCCTGATGGCGCCGACGCTGAGCGGCACGGGGGTTGTCGGCGCAAGCGTCGAGGTCGACCCAGGCCAGTGGAGCGGCCAGCCCGAGCCGACGCTGGCGCTGCAGTGGCGCGCGGGCGAGGTGGCGATCCCCGGGGCGACGGCGGCGGACTTCGTGCCGACGCCCGCCGAGGACGGCGCGGATCTCGACTGCCTGGTGACGGCGACGAACGACGGCGGCAGCGAGGCGCTGGCGGCCGGACCGCTTCGGGTGACGCAGGCGCCGCCGGTGGCTCTGGGCGCGATCGCCGACCTGGTGCTGACCCAGGGCGACGCGCCGGGGCGGGTGGAGGCGGCCGGGCACTTTTCCGGCGCTGGCCTGAGCTTTTCGGTCGATGGCGCCGGGGCCGAGGTCGACGCGAGCGGGGTGATTTCCGTTCCGACCGGCGGGCTCCTCGCCGAGGAGGTGGTGGTCACCGCCAGCAATTCGGGCGGGAGCGCCGAGATCCGCTTCCATGTGACGGTGGCGAAGCAAAAGGATCCGGTGGTGCAGCCGCCGGTGGCTCTGGGCGCGATCGCCGATCTGGTGCTGACCCAGGGCGGCGCACCGGGGCGGGTTGAGGCTGCCGGGCACTTTTCCGGCACTGGCCTGAGCTTTTCGGTCGTGGGCGCCGGGGCCGAGGTCGACGCGAGCGGGGTGATCGTCCTGCCGACAGGTGCCCTCCTCGCGGAGGAGCCCGTGACGATCACCGCCAGCAACGCGGGTGGCGTGGCTACCGCGCTGTTCCGGATGAGCGTCATTCCCGCCAAGATCGACCCGGCCCTGATTCAGATCGACGAGATCACCAGCACCTCCGATCCCGACAAGGGTAACGGTGGCCGTCGCCGCCTGATCCTGGGCGACATAGTGATCCCTGCCGGGTATGAGCTTCGGTGGACCTCGCCGGATGTCGACGGGGGTATTCCTCCGGGCACTATCGTTACGCCGAACGCAACGTCAGTGCGCAACAACAGTCTTGCGGTTGGCGTCAGCAACTACAACGTCCTCTACTGGTATCGTCTGAAGGACCAGGTTTGCTTCAACGCCCTCCCGGCGTCAGGCGCGACGGCGAACGGAAAGACGCTCACACCGACGCCGCAGAATGCCGCCGACGGCCAGATCGTCATCAGGATTGCCGGTCTGGGCGGGACGACAGCTCCGGCCGCTTGGCCCGCCCTGGGGGCCACGGCGATCGCCAATGCCGTCAGCTACCCTCTGGCCGAGTTCAGCCAACAAGGGTGGGACAGGGTCGAACATCACGCAGAGCCGCAACGCCTACGTGGCCGCGGCCTATGGGTCCTTCTGCGGGACGACCTCGACGGACGCATTCGTCCTCGGCCAGCTCGACCGGCTTCTCGACGGCAGTTACATGCCGGCCGGGATGAGCGGCCCGGCAGCGGCCCGCGAAGCCTCCGCGATCACCTTCTTCCAGTTGGTCAAGCTGACGCCGCGTCTCTACGACACGCTCAGCGCCACGAAGAAGTCGCAGATGGAGTGGATCGTGAAGGGGCTCCTGCTCGTCAATGCATGGATGGGCTCCGACACCGCGCCTGGCGGCCACGCCGGTGGTGACGTGTATCTCACCGGATTCGACGACGGGGTTGGCGTCAAGTCGGTAGGACCGAACATCGCCTTCGGCATCCCAGCCAACATCGTCAACGCCGCCTGCTACCTAGGGGCGAGCGCGGCAAGCACCTTCCTGCAGACCATCACGATGGCGACAATTCGCTCGCAGATCGCGGACCTCTTCGGGACCTCGTCGCTGCTCTACAAGACGCTCAATTGGCGGAAGGAAGGTGTCAGCGCCAGCGGGGCCACGTCCTACTACCGTGCGGCGGCCTCCTCGCTGGCCCCGTCGGATGCGACGGTCGAGAGCGCCCTGCGGAATTTCAGGTACTATGGCGCAGCCCTCCCGGACCTGCAGGCCATCCTCCTGCCCAACAGCACGCGCGGGCTCAACCGCTGCCTGCCTCCCGCAAACTGGACGGACAAGGGATCGAACCCCTACATCGGCATCGCGCTGCACTCGTGCCTGAACAACACCGGTATCAAAATCGGCTCCACGGTCTACGGAGCGTGCCTCAACAACAAGACCGGCATGCCCCATCTCGGGGACGTCGGCTGCATGATCTACGAGATCAACGGCATCGACGAGGGTGGCGTCCGGTCCTCCATGGGGTACGCCGCCTGGACCAAGGCGGTGGTCGAATGCGTGATCCTCAGCCTGGCGGTCACCGAGGCGATCGACCTGGCGTCACCGCAGATGTCCGACTTCCTGATCCGCTGGAACAAGGCGAGCGACATCATCAACCACTTCGACGAGAACGACTACCGGAGCTGCTCCCACAATACCAGGGACAGCTCGGGCAAGGTGACCGCCACCAAGCCGGGGGGTCCCGCCACGAACGCACCTCTGGTCGGCGGACCGCGATAAGTTCGCCATGCCGGCTCACCGTGCCCTCTGGGACGCGCTCCGGGTCAGGCTGAAGATTCCGGCCGCCTGAGCCCGCCGGGCAGCGAAGCCCGCCGAGCGGAGATCCGAACGCCGGGCGCGTACGCCCGGCGTTCGTCGTGTAGGGTGCTTTCCACATCAGCCAAGGGTTTCCGAAGCTTTCCGATCCCGGCTATCAAGCGATGGGTAAGCTGCCGCCGGTTCATGGGGCAGGGCCTCCGCGACGGAGTAGGATGGGACAGGTCATAGTCAAGCTGACGGGGGGCCTCGCCGCGGCCGTGGCGGTGGAGTGGACGGATACCGCGGCCGCGACGGACGACACTGCGGGCTGGTGGGCCTGCACGGCCCTTGGCGATGGCCGCTGGCAACTGGACGGCGCCGGCCCCGGGCGCCTCGAGGCGGTTCGCCTGCGCTACCGCAGGGTTGCCGGCGGGCCTTGGTCTCTGTCCCCCCGGAGCTCACTGAATGGTTGAGTGTCGGATCCTGGAGCGCCCCTCCGGGCTCCTGATCCCGCCGTTCCTGCTCCTCACCCCCGCGCTGGCGGGCACCGGCAAGGTCGGCTCGGAGGTCGTGGTGATCCCCGGAGCTTGGGGCGGGGAGCCCGCACCGGAAGCTGGCGGTGCAGTGGTGCCGCGACGGCGGCGAAATTCCCGGCGCGACCGGTCCCGCCTATGTGCCGGGTGCCGCGGACGACCTCATGCGGCTCACCTGCCGCGTCAGCGCCGCGAGCCTGGCGGGCACGTACGGTGACGGAGACCGCCGCGCTCGCGATCACCCACCTGGCCCCCGGGCGGTGGGGACGATCCTCGAGGAGATCTTCGACCGGGACTCGGACGTGCAGACCGTCGCGGCGAAACACTTCTTCCGGGGCGAGGCGCTCGGCTTCACGGTGACGGGCGCCGGGGCGTCGGTCGATGCCAGCGGGGTAGATCCGCATTCCGACCGACACGGCGCTCTCGGACACCGTCACGGTGATGGCGCGCAATTCCGGCGGCAGCGCCGCGCAGTCCTTCCAGGTGACGGTCGAGGAGGCCGTCGAGATTCGCCCGCCGGCGCCGCGGCCGGCGGAGGACGGCGGGAGCCGCCCTCGCATACCGCCACCCGTCGCATGCCGCTCGTCTTCCCGAGCGAAGTCGGCGTTCCTGGCTACGTCCCGGCCGACGCCATGCAGCAATGGCACGCGCTCGACTGGTGCCTCGGCAACCCGGATGTCATCTACGGCATGCAGGATACCGGCGGCATCTGGCTGTCGCGCGACCATGGCCGCAGCTGGTATCTGCCGACCCGCTATGGGCTCAACAGCTTCCAGGGCCTGGGCGTCGCGGTCGATCCCGTCGACCCGCTGCGCGTCCTCTGCAACATGGGCGGCAGCTACGCCTCCAACCGGCCCTACCAGGGCCTCTACGCCTCTACCGACGGCGGCATGACCTTCGGGCCGCGCATCATCGCCGGCGTGACCGACAGCCGCCGCGGCACCCACTCGGCCATGGCCCATGCTCCGGGCAGCATCGGGGCGCGCCGGGCGGAGAAGTGGCTGGCGATCGTGGACGGCCGGTATCGAGGAGGCGACGGCGCGGTCCCGATCGTGGCCTCGACCGACGGCTGGGCGACCTGGACGCAGCGGGGGACCTGGAACCAGGCGAGCTTCGGCACCTCGAGCTGGATGGTGGGCGACCGGACGGACGAGGGACGCTTCTATGTCGCCTGCGGGGCAGGGGCTGGTCAGGATCGGCAACGCCTTCTCCGGACGCTGAGCTTCACCGACTCAGCGGGCAGGGCGGCCTGCCGGCCGGCGGCGTGGCGGGAAAGCCCTATGTCTCGGCCGACGGCCGGACGATCATCGTGGGCACCGGCGGCGGCATCTACAGGAGCACCGACGGCGGGTCGAGCTGGAGCCGGGTGGGCGGCGAGGACGGCTTCGCCAAGCTGCAGGTGAACCCCTACGACCCGAGCACATGATCCTGATCTACGGCCAGCGGAGCAGGCAGCAGCGTCCGAAATACTCCACGGACGGCGGCGCCAGTTTCACCGAGACCGCCGACGCCGACGTCGAGCGGCGTCCCGGCCTCCGCTACACGCCGCTGATGATGTACAACTTCGCGCACGCGGCCTTCCATTCCACCCCTGGCCACGTCTGGCTCTGCGGCCGGCAGACCAGCTGCCGGCGGCCGCGAACCACTATCGGACCACGGACTACGGCGCGCACTGGTCGCTCTCGACCGAGGGCTTCAACGGCGCGAACTTCGGCAACCGCGGCGTCTCGCCCTTCATGTTCAGCCCGACCGACAGGAACCGCTTCGCGCTTTCGTTCCTCGACAGTGGGATCTGGCTGACCGGCAACGGCGGCCAGTCCTTCACCCCTTCGACCTACACCAACGAGCAGACCGGCCGGCGAGACGGACCACCTATCGGGGTCTCGCTGCATCCGGACGCGGCGCGCCGGACGATATTCGGCGCGGTCGGGACGGGCAGCTCCTATGTCATGGTGCGCTCGCTCGACGACGGGGCGACCTGGGACCTGCCCCTCGGCACCGGCACCAAGTCGGGCGGCAACCTGATCGCCTTCGATCTCGACGACCCGGCCTACGTGTTCTGGGGGCGGCACCGCAACACCAGCCACGGCGCCGGCGCCTGGTCGCTGATGTCGGGCCTCGGGCCGGACTTCGCGGTCTGGGGCTGCACGCTCACGGCGCCGGGGATGGCGAACGGGCAGGCGCTCTTCGCGCTCGACCTCGATGCCAGCGTCTCGGTGGTCCGCCGCTCGCTCGACCGCGGGGTGACCTGGACAGACGTGCTGGCGATGCCCTACGACAACAGGACCTTCGAGCAGGTACGGGCCCTTCCGCGCGCATCCGCGCGACCCCGACGTGCTCTTCACCAGCGGGCCCGAACGGCCACATCATCCGGAAATGGTCGCTCGCGGGCGGCTCGGCGGCGCGCCGGCCCTACGTGGACCTGAACATCTTCGGCGCCGGCAACCGGCCTTGCGGCATGGCACGGAGTTCGAGGCCTCGAAGCTGGCGATCGACCCACGCTTTCCGGAGGTGATGTACGTGCTGACCACGCATGCGGGATCGCCGCGGCTCTACCGCACCACCGACGGGGGGGCGACCGCCTGGACCCCGCTGCCGGAGGTGTTTCCCCTGGTCTGCAACGCCAATGCGATCGAGGTCTCGCCGGTGACCGGCGACGTGGTCATGGGCGGTTCGAACGGCACCTTCATCGCCCCGCCGCCCTATGCGCAGGCCGGGACGCTGTTCGGGGGCCTGTCGCAGCCGAGCTACCTGCAGACCACGGCCTGGTAGGTGGGGAAGGGGTCTCCTCCACCGCAAGGCGGGCCGGCTCAGCCGGCGGGCCAGCCCGTTTCCCGGCCGAGGAGCGCCTCCAGCCGGGCAGTGTCCTCGCGGTAGCGCTGGCGGAGCGCGGCGGCGGTCTTCGGGTCGAGCGCGGGCTTCTCGGTCGGAACCGAGGTGCGGATGGCCTGGCCGATGCGGGTCCGGAGCGGCAGCGGGAAGAGCCGCTTCACCCGATTGCGTAGCGCGTCGTTGTCGAGGACGGCGGCGAGGAAGGGTGACCTCACCTGGCCGCCCACGTTCATCCGCGGCGGCGGGCCCTTGGCGAAGCGGATGCCGAGGAAGCCCTCGAGCGTCCGCCGCGCGGCTTCGCCCGTGTCGCCCGCGCCGAACATCTCCTCGAAGAGCATCACCTGCACCCGGTCGCGGCCAAAGAGCGAGAAGTAACGCTCGACGGCCTCGGTGTAGCGGCCGCCCGCCTCATAGTCGAACATGGTGGAGAAGCCCGCCTGCCGCCGTTCGAGGCTCTTCTCGAAGGCTTCCGCGAAGGGCAGGGTCTCGCGCCCCTCGGCCCAGAGGTGGACGTACTGCGAGAAGATCTTCGCCGCGGGTTCGCGCAGCAGGATCACGATGCGGGCGTCCGGCGCAAAGGCATGGATGCGCGCCGCCGCCGCCGGCTCCTGCAGGTAGCTCGGGGAGACGTCGGCGATCCGCCGAGATCGGGGGGAAGATGGGCGAACTCGGCCAGGTAGGCAGCCTCGTCGTGCACGATGGCGCGCGGGATGCGCTCGTCCCCCGGGCCAGCCGTCTTTTCGGTGAGCTCGGGGGCGGAGAAGAAATGAAGTTCCTTGCGGGTCCGCGAGGTCCCGACCCCCTCGGTCAGCTCGAGCATGCGGTAGAGGGTCGTGGTCCCGCATTTCGCATCCCCCACCACGAAGATGTTCGGGCGGGGCTGGGCGGAGGGTGGGGTCATCTCGGGAACCTCGGCAAGACGGCACGGGCGGAACTCGATCCCCCGCCTCTTCGGCTCGGAACGAGGGCGAGCGGACTATAGAGCGGCCAGGACCAGCCGGGCCAAGGACTCGGCGGATCTCGGGGAATCCCGGGAGGCGGTACTTGCGGGTGTGCGCGGAACGGATGAGCACCGCCCGATGCCGGACGGTCTATCGCGTAATCGAAGGGAGTGTTCGGGAGTGGCCTCAGGCGGCCTGCTGCCGCAAGCCGCGCCGGCGCCGGAGCCCGGCGATGCCGGCGATGCCGGTCAGGAGCAGGAGGGCTGCCGGGGGCAGCGGAACCGCGGCGATGTGGGCCACCATGACCCGATCGATGCTGAAGCCGTCGTTCAGGATGTCGTTCGTCATGGCGATGCTCAGCGCGTTCACCGTGTCGGGCAGCAGGATCCTGACCAGATAGATGCCGCCATCCGCGAAGCGGGTGCCATCGCCGATCACATGCTCGAAGAGCGTGCCGCCAATGGTCATCGAGAACTTCGCGCCCTGGTCGGCCACGTCGGTCAGGAGGAAGGAGACCGCGTTGAACTTGGGCAGGCCGCCGACTTCCCAGTTCATGCCGTAGGTATCATTGGAGTCGAGCCAGTTGCTGCCACCGCCCACGCTGGTGTTGAAGCGGGTCGAGCGCAGCGGGTTGTCGTTGCGCACCTCGAGCGACGTGCCGCCGTTGATGGCGTCGCCGGCGGTGCCATGTCCGCCCGCGCTGCGGAAGGTTCCCACGCTCGTCGTCGGATTGCTGGTGCCGCTGGTGCCGTTCCAGGCCTGGAAGCTCTCGAAATCCTCGGTCTGGCTGGACTTGATCACCTTGCCCGTGTCGGGCGCGGCTTCAAAGTTCGCGAGCGCCGCATGCGCGCCGACGAGATCGAACCGATCGAACGCGTCGATCTTGAGCGATGCCGCACCCGCCGCCGAAGCCATTGCCACGGCAAGGACGCCGGACAAGAATATACCTCTGAGGAACATATTAAACCCCTTACACCCCGTCTGAGTTTATTCAGCACCCCCTGGGGTTTGTCAATTTGAATCAAAGTTAACACAAAAGCTTCCGGGACACGCCCGGCGTGCGGACCCCCTCCCGACCGCCGTAAGACCCCCCGGGAGCCTTACGCGCGCAGCCAGTGCGACAGGTCGCGCCCGATCAGATCCTGGGTCCTCAGGATGTCGTCGCGGAAGAAGGCGGTCGCGGCGGCGCGGTCGGTTTCGGGCAGGCCGCTCTTGCGCAGGTTGCGGCTGCGCAAAGCCTTGAGCGGGGCGACCAGCGCCTCGGGCATCACCCCGCGGGTCGCCGCGATCAGCTTCTTGTTGGCCAGGAGGTCGTGCAGCGCCTTGATCCGCGGCGCGCCGCCGGGATTGGCGACCTTCGAGACATCGGGGGTGAAGCCCGGGTCCACGCCCAGGAAGGCGAAGAGGCTGCTCAGCGTCGCGCGCGGCTTCGCCTCGAGATCCTCGAGCAGGATGATCCGCATCTGCTCGCGCGGGAAGAGCGCGAAGAAGCGCTGCAGGTGCGCCGAGTAGCTGTCCTGCAGATACGGGTCGGTCTTCATCGCCTGGGCATAGGGTACGCCGTCGTGCGCGGCGTGGTTGCGCTGGTTCATCTGGAAGATCGAAAAGGACCGGTCGACCGGATTGCGCAGCGAGGCGACGAGCCGCGCCCCGGGGAGGAGCGCGTGGATGCGTCCCGCCGCCTCGGGGTAGGTGAGATAGTGCGGCGTCGCCTCGCCGATGGCCTTCTCGTCCGTCACCCCCTCGAAAAGGGCGGTATACTCCTCCAGCGTCTGGACGGGGAACTTCACCTTGTTGCCGCGGCCGTCGTAGCTGAAGAAGCGGGCCTCCTTCAGGCGCGGCATGAAGATTTCCGGATGCGCCCGGAAATGCTCGTAGAGCGAGGTGGTGCCGGCCTTGGCGGCGCCGATGATCAGGAAATTGGGCAGGGTCATGGGCGGGCTCATGGGATTGCGGCCGGCAGGCGGATGCGAAGGTAAGGCAAGCGCCGGACGCGCACCACCGATTATCGCCCCCGTGGCAGGGTTAAAATTTCCCCAACATTAACCGCGCTCTAACCATTTCGGCCGAGCTAATGAGCCCGGATCGCAGCCAGCAGCGGAACCCCGGGCATGGAACTCATCGGAACGACCCTCATGCTCACGCTCGTCGGCCTCGGCCTCTTCCTCATGGCCTGGGGTTTCGCGTCCCGGAAGCGGCGGAAGGCGCGGGCGCGCGCGGCGGGTCCGGTTCCGGAGGCGTCCGGCGAGGAGCCCGGCTTCGATCCCGTGGCCCGCCGGGTCGAGGGCCGCATGGCGGCGATCGAGGCGGTGCAGGCGGATCTCGCGGCGCGGCTCGAGGGTGGCGGCGGCGCGGAGGAGCGGCTGCAGGCGATGGCCGCGCAGCTCCTCGGGCTCGTCCGCGACAAGAACGCCACCCTGGAGACGGCACTCGCCGGGCTCGACCAGCTGCGCGCCCGCATGCGCACGCTGGAGCAGATGGGCAGCGCCGCCGAGGCGCGCGGGCTCTTCGAGGGGCTGACCGGCCGGCTCGACGCGCTGGAGAGCGCGCAGGGCGCGGCGGCGGCGGCGCTGGAGGCGGGCCTCGCGGCGCGGCGCGAGCGCGAGGACGGCACGCCCGACCCCCAGGTCGCGCTGGTCGAACAGCTGACGCGGCTGCATGCCCAGAAGGACACCGCGATCGGCACGGTGATCGGGCGGCTCGCGCCGCTCGAGACCCGGCTCGCCGCCATCGAGAGCGACCTCGGCGGGCGCAAGCCGGCGGCGGCCGAGGCGGCGCAGAACCTGGCGCGGCTGGAAAGCCGGCTCGAGGCGCGCATCGAGGCGGTGCAGGCGGCCCAGGGCACGGCGGCCGCCGCGCTGGCGGCGCTCGAGGCGGCCGGCTCCGGCCCGGTGGCCGAGATCGCCCAGAACCTCGCGCGGCTGCACGCCCAGAAGGACGCCATGGTCGAGAGCCTGCTCGCCCGGATCACGGCGCTCGAGACCGAGCTCGCCGCCCGCGATCCCAAGGCCGTGCTCGACGGCTTCGCCCTCCGGCTCGACGCGCTGCAGTCGCGCCTCGGCATCCTCGAGACGCCGGGGGAGAACCCCTTCGCGGAAATCTCCGATCAGCTGACCCGGCTCTATGCCCAGAAAGACGCCGCGGTGGAGACGGTCCTCACCCGTCTCGCGCCGCTGGAGGCGCAGCTCGCCGAGCTGCAGGCCGCGCTCGACGCCCGCGACCCCAAGGCCGTGCTCGACGGCTTCGCGGCCCGGCTCGACGCGCTGCAGTCCCGCCTCGGGTCCTGGAGACGCCGGGGGAGAACCCCTTCGCGGAGATCTCCGAGCAGCTGACGCGCCTCTACGCCCAGAAGGACGCCGCGGTGGAGACGGTCTTCACCCGCCTCGCGCCGCTGGAGGCGCAGCTCGGCGAACTGCAGGCCGCGCTCGCCGCGCGCGACCCCAAGGCCGTGCTCGACGGCTTCGCGGCCCGGCTCGACGCGCTGCAGGCGCGCCTCGGCATCCTCGAGACGCCGGGGGAGAACCCCTTCGCGGAGATCTCCGACGCAGCTGACGCGCCTCTACGCCCAGAAGGACGCCGCGGTCGAGACGGTCTTCGCCCGCCTCGCACCGCTCGAGGCCCGGCTCGTCGAGATCGAGGCGCGCGACCCCCGGGCCGCCCTCGACGGCTTCGCGGCCCGGCTCGACGCGCTGCAGTCGCGCCTCGGGGCGCTGGAGACACCGGGGGAGAACCCCTTCGCGGAGATCTCGGCGCAGCTGACCCAGCTCTATGCCCAGAAGGACACGACGGTCGAGACGGTCTTCGCCCGCCTGGCGCCGCTGGAAGCCCGGCTCGCCGAACTCGCCGCCCGCGACCCCGAGGCCGTGCTCGACGGCTTCGCGGCCCGGCTCGACGCGCTGCAGGCGCGCCTCGATGCTCCGGGGGAGAACCCCTTCGCCGGGGTCTCCGAGCAGCTGACCCGGCTCTACGCCCAGAAGGACGCCGCGGTGGAGACGGTCCTCACCCGTCTCGCGCCGCTGGAGGCGCAGCTCGTCGAGCTGCAGGCCGCGCTCGACGCCCGCGACCCCAAGACCATGCTCGACGGCTTTGCTGCCCGGCTCGACGCGCTGCAGTCCCGCCTCGGGGCGCTGGAGACGCCGGGCGAGAACCCCTTCGCGGAGATCTCGGCGCAGCTGACCCGGCTCTATGCCCAGAAGGACGCCGCGGTGGAGACGGTCTTCGCCCGTCTCGCGCCACTGGAGGCCCGTCTCGCCGAGCTGCAGGCGCTGGCGCCGCAGGTGGCGGCGCTGGCCTCCTCCGCTGCGGCGGCCGATCCCCGGGCGGCGCTCGACGACTTCGCGGTGCGGCTCGAAACGCTGCACTGGACGCAGGGCGAGGTGGCGGCGGGCCTGGCGGCGCTGCGCGCGGTCATCGGCGACGGCAGCGTCGCGCAGCCCTTCGCGGTCATCGCCGAGCAGCTCACCCAGCTCCATGCCCAGAAGGACGCAGCGCTCGCGGCGGTCGAGGCGCGGCTGGCCGAGATGGACGCCCGGATCGACGCCCGGGTCGAGAGATCCCGGCGACGCCGAGGAGGCGGCGCGGTCCGAGGCGCGCGCGATCGCCGAAGAGCTCGCCCAGCTCCGCGCCACGGCGGCGCAGACCGAGCTCTTCGCCGATCGCCTCGCGGTCCTGGAGGCGAGCCTGCCGCGGCTGAACGCGGCGCAGTCGCAGATGATGCGGGTGCTGGAGCGCCAGGCGGGCGGGTCCGCGGCGCTGCCCGCCGCTCTCACGGGCCCGCTTGCGGCGGCGCCCACGGGCGCCGAGACGGCTCCCGCGCCCGAGCCACGCCGATCCCTTCGCGGCGTTCCGCGACCTGCCCCGCGTCGTCTCGCTCCACCACAAGTGATGCCGAGGCCGGCTGATCCATGCCGTGCGCGGCCGCCAGCCGTGCTTCTCGCGCTTTCCGCAGGGGGGGCGGTAACGCCGGCTTAACTTCTTCATCGGACGTTAAGACCCGAAGCTCCCGCCCCGCGCCATGACGAGGTCCCCCCGTGGATACCCAAAGCCTCCCGTCCGCTCCGCCCGCGCTGACCGACCTCACCGCCGCGGGCCTCGTCAGCCACGAGATGATCGGCGATCCCGCCCAGCTCGGATCCGAGGCCGAGGCGCTCCGGGTGCTCTGCGCGCAGATCGGCGGGCCGGTCTGGCGGCTCGATCCCTTCCACTACGCCTTCCGCGCCCGCCCCGAGGATCTCGGCGGGCGGCTGGCGGAGATCGCGCCCGAGGGCTGGACGGCGGCGCTGGAGGCGGCGCTCCGGGCGGAACTCGGGGCCGATGCCGTCTGGATCAGCAGCGCCGACAGCCCGCCCGCGGCCGCGGGCCTGCCCGACCTGCCGCTCCTCCTCTTGCGGGCGCAGGCCGAGGCGGTGGCCGCGGGGCTCGAGGCGGCCGGGCCGGGCACCCAGGCGGTGGTCCAGGCCCGCTATGCCGTCGAGGCGGCGCGGCTGGCCGCCGGCGCCGAGCCGGGCAGCGCGCTGGCGCGGCGGCTGGCGGTGATCGAGACCCGCCAGGAGGAGATCCTCGAGATGCTGGTGGCGCGCGCCGACGAGACCGCCACCCTCGGCCGGCTCGGCGCGACGCTGGCCGCCGCGATCGAGCGGCTCGACGCGCAGGCGGCCCGGACCGAACGCCAGATCGAGAGCCTGGCCGAGAGCCTGACCGGGCGCATCGCCGCGCTGGCCGGCCCCGACAGCGCCGCCTTCCACACCGAGCTCGCCCTGACGCTGGCCGAGTTCCTCGCGCGGCTGGAGCAGGGGGCCGCCCAGCGAACCGCGCCCGTCGCCCAGGCCGCCGCGCTCGCGCCCAGGCTCGGTTGAGGAGGCCCGCGATGCCGGAGGACGCCAGCCCCGCTTCGAGTACCCCCCGCCAGACGCTCGCCATGCGCATGGCCGAGCAGAGCCGGCTGCGCGCCGAACGCGCCGAGCGGCTCGCCCGCCTCGTGCCGGCCAGGGCCGGGCGGAGCGAGGCCGCCGCCCCCCCTGCGGACCCGCAGCCAGCGCCTGCCGACGACCCCGACGCGGCGGCAGCACTCGAGGAGTTCCTGCGCTCGCTGACCCAGGGGTTGAGCGGGCAGCCGCCGCGCCCCCCCGCTGCGGCGGAAGCCGCCGCGCCGGCCGAGGTGCTGCGCTTCGAGCGGCCGCCGTCGCCCGAGGGCGCCGGCCGCGCCGAAGCGGCGCCGTGCGATCTCGAGCGGCTGGAGGGGGTGGGACCGGGGCTCGTCTGGGCGCTCCGGCGCGCGGGAATCCGCGATCTCGCCGGGATGGCCGCGCTCGAACCCGCGGGGCTGGCCGCGCGGCTGGGCCCGATCGGCCGGCTGGTGCCGGCCGAGGCCTGGATCGCGTCGGCGCGCGCCGAAACCGGCGCCTGACCGCCGCCGGGAAGCTTTCGTTCACGAAGGGTGCGGCTTGCCGGATCCGATCCGGATAAGGCACTGAAATCAATGCATGGACGCGCTGTCCGCGTGCGGGCAGCGCGTCTCATACGGCCTCCTGTGATCGCCTCGCGTTAACAGCCCGTAAAGAAGTGGCAAGCCGGATTCCAGCCGGCCAGCCTTCCAGCCCGGATTTTTCTTGCCGTTCCAAAGGGATGACCGCCGCCCGAGGCGCGCGAGCAGATCAACCGGAGATCGTATCGCATCAGCTTCGCGGGATCACGCTTCCGAGGTGATCGCCCAGCCGGAGCGCCAGCTGCACGATGGTGTAGGTCGGGTTGGGGTGGCCGGTGGTTGCGAAGACGCTGGAGCCGCCGATGTAGAGGTTCGCCATCCCGTGCACCCGGCAGTCGGCGTCGACCACGCCGTCCTTGGGATCGGCGCTCATCCGGGTGGTGCACATGTGGTGGAAGCCGCCCACCTCGTCGTCGGCGATGCCCGGAAGGACCGGACGCTCGGCGAGCAGCCAGTCGCGGACCTTCAGCCGGCCGATGTTCTCCTCGGCGATGAAGGCGCCGAAGGCGGTGATGGCGGTGCGCATGGTCTCGAAGTCGGCCGGCAGCACGTGCCAGTCGAGCACGATGCGGTTCAGCCCGAGGACGTCCTTCTCCTCGGCGATCTTCACCCGGCTCTGCAGGTTGAGGTGCTGCTCCGAGGCGATGCGCACATGCCCGGTCAGCGGGTCGTCGGCGGTCAGCCGCGCGAAGTACTCGCCCACGCCTCCCCTGTCGCAGTCGGGGGCGCGGCCGAAGACGCGCTCCGACAGCTGCTCGGTGAAGGAGGAGACGCAGATGGCGCTCCGGCGGAACTCCCGCACGAAGGAGAGCGGCGGCAGCCGCTGATCGGGCTCCAGCCGCAGCCCGAAGTTCAGCACCTGGCGCGCGTTCATGAAGGCTTCGGTCGGGGCGTAGAACTCCTTCTGGTCGCCCGGCTTCTCGAGCAGGAGGTCGGCCAGCACGAAGTGCGGATGCTCGCAGAAGAACCGGCCGACCACGTCGTTCTGGTTGCCGATCCCCTGCGGCATCTGGCTGCGGAAGTTCAGGAGCAGCCGCGGGTTCTCCAGACCGCCGGTGCAGAGGCAGAAGACCTGGGCCTCTACCGCGAACCGCCGCATCTCCGGCGGATAGGTGGCGAAGATCGCCTCGGTCACGCCGCCGAGATCGTCGCCCAGGCGCAGGTCCACCAGGTTGGCGTTGAGGAACAGGCTGATGCGGTCGGAGGCGGCGATCTCGTCGTGGTACTTCTCGCCGAACTGCGTCGGCGGGCGGCTGAAGCGGAAAAGCACGTGGCGGAAGTCGTCGCCCTTCTGGGTGATCGGCAGGTCGGGAAACCCCGGGGGCGGGGGGAGGTCGAGGATGGAGTCCGTCTCCCCCTGGTAGGGATCGAGGTCGGACTTCTGGATCGGCCAGCCGCTGAAGGCGGCGAAGGGGTGCGGGCTGAAGTCGTAGGCGTCGAGCTCGCGGCACCAGCCGCCCCAGTGGTTCGAGGTGCCGCCGAAGTAGCGCAGCCGCGCCACGTCGAGGGGATAGTAGTCGAGCCCGGTGATCTCGCCCGCGTAGAGGTCCTGGGAGTCGGCGGTGAGCTCGAGCCCCCCCGCCTCCATCAGCGCCACGCTGAAGCCCTGGGCGGCCAGGCGCCGCGCGATGGTGATGCCCGCCGGCCCCGAGCCGATCACGCAGGCGTCGAAGCGGCGTTCGAGCAGGTCGCTCCCGGCGGTGGTCGCATCGAAGATCATGGGGTTCGCGAAGTCCTGGTCAGGGGGAGATTCGGCGACGCGGGACGGAGAGCCGATCCTCGGCGCTGCTGCACCGCGATAAAGCCGTACCGCCATCGCGACAAGAGCGGATTTGACGCCGGGGTTAACCGCCGGGCCGCCTGCCAGCCCGGACGATATCCCCGGTTCAGGCGGCCATGTTGCGGTCGTGGGCCGCGATGGCCGCCTCGACGTCGTTGAAGAAGCGGACCTTGCCGCCCTCGAGCACCAGGCCGCAGTCGCAGTAGCTGCGGATGGTGGCGGTGGAATGCGAGACCATGAGCAGCCCCGCGCCGCTCAGCCGCTCCTTGAAGGCGGCCAGCGACTTGCGCTTGAAGGCGGCGTCGCCCACGGCGGTGATCTCGTCCACGAGGTACCAGTCGAACGAGACCCCCATGGAGAGGCCGAAGGCGAGCCGCGCCTTCATGCCGGAGGAATACGAGCGCACCGGCATGTCGAGGAAGTCGCCGAGCTCGGCGAAGTCCTGCACGTAGTCGACCAGCGCGTCGGTGTCGATGCCGTAGATGCGCGCCACGAAGCGGACGTTCTGCGCGCCGGTGAGGTCGGGGGCGAAGCTGCCGGCGAAGCCGAGCGGCCAGGAGATGCTGCCCTGGCGCCGGATGGTGCCGGCGTTGGGCTTCACGGTACCGGCGATCATGCCGATCATCGTCGACTTGCCGGCGCCGTTCCGGCCCAGGAGCCCCACCTTTGCCCCCGCCGGCAGCCTCAGGGTGAGGTGGTCGACCACCACCTTGCGGCTGGTGTGGGTCAGGTAATACTTCGAAACGTCGCGAAACTCGATCATCGCCGACCTGGTCTCGCCTCGGCCCGCACCGCCACCGCGTCAGCGGTTGTCGCGCACATTGTAGTAGACGAGCATCAGGACGCCCCAGCCGAGCAGCAGGAAGAGTCCGGTCAACCCCGAGAGCATCGCCCGGCGGGGATAGAGCGAACTCTCGGCCAGCGTCGGCTCCACGTGCGCCGCGAGGTAGCGCGACTGCCGGCGGGCCTCGGCGCGGGCGAGCGTCAGGTTGGCGAGCGCCTGGGTATAGGCCTGCGAGGCGAACTCGAGGTCGACCTTGAGCGCCTCGAAGTCGCCCACCACCTCGGGCATCGCCCCGCCTGGACCGGAGGCGGCGCCGGAAGCGGCGTCGGGGACGCCGAGGTTGGCGCGCTCGTCCTCGATGCGGTCGGAAATGGCGATGATCCGCCGCTCGGCCTGCTTCACCCGCTGGTCGGCCGGCTCGGCGTAGGTGAGCAGCATGTCGCGCTCGACCAGCGCCTTGGCGAGTTCTTCCTGCAGCGCGGTGAGCAGCCCCATCTGCCCTTCCACGTCGGCCTGCGGATCGACCATCCGGTGCTCGCGGCGGAAGCTCGCGAGCTTCTGGCGCAGGTCGCGCAGGTGGGCCTCGGCCTCGTCGAGGTCGACCTTGGCGAAGCGGATCGCATCGGTGCGCGCCTGCTCGGCCAGGTGGTTCACCAGCGTGGTCGACTTTTCCAGGATCGCCCGGGTGATCGTCCGCGCGTCCTCGGGGGTGAAGGCGGTGGCGCGCACCCGGATGATGCCGGAGTGGTTGTCGTAGGTCACGTCCACCATCCGGTTCCAGTGTCGCACGAGATCCTCGATCGAGGCGTCCTCGCCGAGCGCGAAGACCACGTCGTCGGGCTCGCGGTTGTAGATCGCGCGCAGGTCGATCTCGCGACCGACCGCCGCGACGATCTCCTGGCTGCGGATATACTCGAAGAGAATGTCGGGCTCCGAGGCGGTGCCGCCGCCGCCGATGCCGGTGATGGCGCCGAGGATTCCCGCCGCTGCCGCACCGGGCTCCTCCGAGCGGATCAGAGAAGGACACGTCGGAATGATAGGCGTCCTCGGCGCGGACGTAGAGATAATAGACCGTGGCGGCGAGCGGCAGCAGAACGAGGAGGAGGAAGCTGGCCAGGCCCGCGTAGTGGCGGAGCCTGACGAGGGTGCGCGGCGGCGCCGAGCGCTTGCCGGCCGGGACCGCCTTGGGGGCTTCCGGGCGCTTGCGCGGGTGTCTCGGCCGGGGCGACCGCCGGCGACGGGGCGGCACCCCTCCGGCGCCGTCTCGACCGCCTTGAGCGCGGGGCGCTTGGCCGCCTCGGCCGCCGTCCCGCCGTCCTGCGGAGAAATCGCCATCTACCCCTTAACCCTGCCCAGAAACGTGCCCCGGACCATGCGCCGCCTGCGCCGGCCTTGTCACGGTCCGGGTCTTGGTTTACTCCTAGCCGGCCGTGAAAGCAAATCCCGCAGGCGGCCGCGGGGTCGCAGGCGATGCCGCGGCGGAGATCCGATGGCTCCCATCCCCACCAGCCTTGGCCCCGCCATCCCCGGCAGTTCGCCCCGTTCGGTGCCGCTGCAGCGGCTCCGGGTGCTCTTCGCGCTGATGGTGCGCGACATGAACGCGAAGTTCGGCCGCTCGGTCGGCGGCTATCTCTGGGCGATCGCCGAGCCCCTCGGCGGGATCGTGCTCCTGGCGGTGGCCTTCAGCCTCGCGCTGCGCACGCCCCCGATCGGCACGAGCTTCCTCTTCTTCTACGCCACCGGGGTCGTCCCCTTCACCCTCTACAGCAAGATCGCCAGCAGCGCCGCGAACGCGGTGCGCGGCAATCGCGGCCTGCTCAGCTATTCGGTCGTCGCGCCGCTCGACGCGGTCCTCGCCGGCGCGCTGCTCGAGTTCCTGACCATGAGCGTGGTGGCGGTCGTGCTCTTCACCGGCATTGTCTTCATCGACGATGTGGCGATCAACTTGGAGCCCATCCGCGTGGTGCGCGCCTTCGCCATGGCCGCGCTCCTCGGCCTCGGGGTGGGCACGCTCAACTGCGTGCTCTTCGGCTTCTTTCCCACCTGGAAGAACATCTGGGGGGTGCTGACCCGGCCGCTCTTCCTGGTCTCGGGCGTCTTCTTCACCTTCACCTCCGCGCCGCCGAGCTTTCAGAAGGTGCTCTGGTACAACCCGATCACGCATGTCATCGGCGAGATGCGCGCGGGCTTCTATGGCGCCTACCCGGCGGACTACGTCTCCTACACCTATGTCGTCGGCATCGCGCTCTCGCTCTTCGTGGTCGGGGCCTGGCTCCTGCGCCGCCACGCGAGCTTCCTGATCGAGCAGTGAGCCTCTGAACCGTCGCCTTGGCTCAAGCGCTTTCTAAAAGAGGCGCCGTGAGGGCGCGGGGACAGCCAATGAAGCTCAGGACCTTATGCGCCTTCGGAACGCGGCCGGAGGCGATCAAGATGGCGCCGCTGGCGCTGGCGCTGGCCGCCGACCCGCGCTTCGAGGCGCGGCTCTGCGTCACCGCGCAGCACCGCGAGATGCTCGACCAGGTGCTCGACCTCTTCGGCCTCGTGCCCGATTTCGACCTCGACGTGATGACCCCGGGCCAGGACCTGACGGACGTGACCTGCGCGGTGCTGCGCGGCATGCGCGGGGTCTTTCAGGCCTTCCGCCCCGACCTGGTGCTGGTGCACGGCGACACCGCCACCACGCTCGCGACCTCGCTCGCCAGCTACTACCAGCAGATCCCGGTGGCGCATGTGGAGGCGGGCCTGCGCACCGGCAACCTCTATTCGCCCTGGCCCGAGGAGGCCAACCGCAAGCTCACGAGCGCGCTCGCCGCGCGGCATTTCGCCCCGACCGAGCAGGCGCGCGCCAATCTCCTCGCCGAAGGCGTGGACCCCGGGACGGTGCACGTGACCGGCAACACGGTGATCGACGCGCTCCTCAAGGTGGTGGCGCGCATCGAGGGCGACGCCGGCTTGCACGCCTCTCTCGACGCCCGCTTCGGCTTCATCGCGCCGGGGCGGCGGGTCCTGCTCGTCACCGGCCACCGCCGCGAGAGCTTCGGCGACGGCTTCGAGCGGATCTGCGCCGCCCTCGCCGCCACCGCCCGGCGCCACCCCGACCTCGAGGTCGTCTACCCCGTCCACCTCAATCCCAACGTGCAGGAGCCGGTGCGCCGCCTGCTCTCGGGCATCGGCAACGTGCATCTGATCGAGCCCCTCGACTACCTGCCCTTCGTCTACCTGATGAACCGGGCGCATCTGATCCTGACCGACTCGGGCGGGGTGCAGGAGGAGGCGCCCTCCCTTGGCAAGCCGGTACTCGTCATGCGAGACACCACCGAGCGCCCCGAGGCGGTGGCCGCCGGCACCGTGCGGCTGGTCGGCACCGACGAGATGGCGATCCGGGAGGGCATCGACCGCCTGCTCGGCGATGCGGCGGAATACGAAAGGATGAGCTTTGCCCACAACCCTTACGGTGACGGACGCGCCGTCGCCCGCATCCTCGATGTCCTCGGCGCCCAGCACGCAACCGCCGGCGCAGCAGCGGTCGGATAGCCAGCCTGTGTCCCCCGGGGCCTTGCCCTTCGAGACCATCTCGGTGGTGGGCCTCGGCTACATCGGCCTGCCGACCGCCGCGGTCTTCGCCGGCCGCAGGCTGCGGGTGGTGGGCGTCGACGTGAGCGCCCATGCGGTCGACACCATCAACCGCGGCGAGATCCACATCACCGAGCCCGATCTCGACATCGTGGTGCGCGCCGTGGTGACCGAGGGCTACCTGCGCGCCACCCGCGAGCCCGAGCCGGCGGACGCCTTCCTCATCGCGGTGCCCACCCCCTTCCTCTCGAACGGAGGCGGCCACGAGCCGGACCTCAGCTACGTCGCCGCCGCCAGCCGCTCCATCGCGCCGGTGCTCAAGGCCGGGGACCTCGTGGTGCTGGAAAGCACCTCGCCCGTGGGCACCACGGCGCAGATGGCCGCCTGGCTGGCCGAGCTCCGCCCCGACCTCAGCTTCCCGCAGACCCACGGCGAGGCCTCCGACATCCGCATCGCCCACTGCCCGGAGCGGGTGCTGCCCGGGCACGTGCTGCGGAACTGGTGCAGAACGACCGGGTGATCGGCGGCATGACCCCGCGCTGCTCGGCGCGGGCGGTGGAGCTCTACAAGCTGGTGGTGCAGGGGGCCTGCATCGTCACCACGCCGGAGACCGCCGAGATGGCGAAGCTGACCGAGAACAGCTTCCGCGACGTGAACATCGCCTTCGCCAACGAGCTCTCGATGATCTGCGGCGAGCTCGGCATCGACGTCTGGGAGCTGATCGCGCTCGCCAACCGCCACCCGCGGGTCAACATCCTGCAGCCCGGCCCCGGGGTGGGCGGCCACTGCATCGCCGTCGATCCCTGGTTCATCGTCAGCCGCAGCCCGGAGGAGGCGCGGCTGATCCGCACCGCCCGCGAGCGCAACGACGCCAAGCCGGCCTGGGTGCTCGCCCGCATCGACCAGGCGGTGGCCGACTTCCTCGCCGGCGAACCCGGGCCGCCACCCCTCGGACGTGACGGTCGCCTGCTGGGGCCTCGCCTTCAAGCCCGACATCGACGACCTGCGCGAGAGCCCGGCGCTCGACATCGCCCGCGACCTCTGCGACCGCCACCCCGGCCCGGTGCTGGCGGTGGAGCCGCATGTCGAGGCCCTGCCGCCAAGCCTCGCCCGCGCCGAGCAGGTCGAGCTCGATGCCGCGCTAGACGCATGCGGATGTGCACGTGCTGCTGGTGAGACATACCGCCTTTCTCGCGCTGGCATCACGGATCGGGTTGGGACATACCGTGGTTGATGCCGTCGGCATGATCGCGCGGAGAGGCTGAGGATCGATGGAGGACAAGGGCCCGGACGGGATGGGCGCCAACTCCGGGGATCGCAATGTCGATGCCCGGCACGGCGACCTGGCCGCCCGCCTTGAGGCGGCGCTTAACGTAGCCGTCGGGGAACGAGAATTTCTCCGGGCGGCATGCGCGGCGGCGGAAACCGAGCTCGACGCCGCCAGATCGACGATTGCTTCCCTCAAGGCAGAGGCTAGCAAGGCAGCAGCTCTCGAAGGTCAGGTCAGGCGCGCTCGAAAGCCAGCTCGCGGCCCTCGAGGCTTCCACCTCCTTTCGCCTCGGTCACGCTATCGTGACGCGCCGCGAAGGTCACGGCGCGGCTGCTGCCGGGCCGGCGGACCCCGCCGTCGCGCCGGATCGGGGCGGCGGTGCGCGGTCCTTCCACCGCTGGGATCGAGGCGCTGGCCGCCCGGAGCGATGTCGCCGGGGCGGAGGTCCTGCTCTATGCGGACATCGACCTGAATGTGATCGACGGTTCGTCGATCTGGCTCTCCTCCATGGCCTCGATCCTGGCGCGGCATCGCCGGGTGATCCTCCTCACCAAGCGGAACCTCACGACGGACGTGGTCGTCGCGAACATCGAGAACCGCGAGCGCTTGGCGATCCTCGAGCCGCACCATTTCCATCACCGGCGCGGACCACTTCGATCTCGAGGACGCGATCGGGGTGGTGCGGGAGTTCGACGCGGCCTGCCCGCGCCTGGCGGCGGTCTTCGTGCGCGGCACGGACGCTGCGAGCCTGCTCCTCGCGGACCGCCAGTTCCACGCGCCGCATCTACGCCTATGTGACCGACTTCTACGAACTCAGAGGGCATGGCGTCCACATCTCCGCCGAACGCGCCCGCCAGCTCGCCGTCATCGCGACCCACGCCCGCCGGATCTTGGTGCAGACGGACCGGATCGCGGCATGGATCCGCGAGGTGACGGGGGAGGATTTCCCGCGAGCCTCGAACTGCCGCCGCCGATCGCGGACGACCTGCCGCTCCGGGCGCCGCGGCTCGCCCCGGCCCAAGGGCGCATCAGCATCGGTTACGCCGGCAAGATCGCGCCCGACTGGGGCATCCGCGAGCTCCTCGACTGGACCGAGACGCTGCGCGCCGAGGGCCTCGACGTGGAACTAACCATCGTCGGCAACAAGATCTCCGGGCCAAGGACAGCGGAGCTGCGCCGCGCCTTCCGCGGAGAAATGCTCCGCCGCATGAGCGAGGTCGGCGTCATCCGCCACGAGCAGCTGACCCGCGCGGAAGCCCTCGCCCGGATGCAGGAGATGGACTTCGTCTGGTGCTGGCGGCCGGGCGCCTTCGAGCGCGCTACCCTTGAGCTCTCGACCAAGCTGGTGGAGGGCGTGGCCTCCGGCTTCGCCTGCATCTGCTTCCCGAACGAGACCAACCGCCGGCTCCTCGGCGAGGACTATCCCTACTTCGCCGAAACCATCGAGGACCTGCGCCGCTTCCTCCGCGGAGGAGGCGCCCGCGGTGCCGGCCGCCACTGTGGCGGCATGCCGCGACGGGCATTCCTTCACCACTTTGGCCGCGCGGCTCGACGCGGCGCTCGCGGGGCCCGCGCCCCGGGCTGGCGCCGCGGGTCTGCTTCGCGGGGCACGATTTCAAGTTCATCGATCCCTACGTCTCGCGGCTCCGAAGCTGGACGGCTGGCCGGTCACCCGGGACGTCTGGCAATGGGGCGGGCCGGAGGACTCCGGAGGTCAGTCGGACGCGGCTCGCGGCGGCCGACGTCGTGTTCTGCGAGTGGGGGCCTCGCCAACGCGGTCTGGTATTCCCGCAACCTGCCGCCGGGAAAGCGTCTCTTCGTGCGGGTCCATTGCAGGAGATCCGCGAGCGCGCCCGGACGCCTGGCGCGGCAGATTCCTCCGGATCGGGTGGAGCGCTTCATCTTCGTCTCCGAGCGGGTGCGCGACGAAGCGGTCCGGCTCTACGGTTGGCCGCAGGAGAAGACCGTCGTCATCCCGAACTTCGTGCTCGACGACGAGTACACCTGCAGGAGCGCAGTTCGCGGGCCGATCCGGCTGGGAATGGTCGGGATTATTCCCTGGCGCAAGCGGCTCGACCGAGCGATCGACCTCGCTGGAGGCCCTCACGGAAAGCCGGGCATGCGGCCGAGCTCCACATCAAGGGCCCGCGCCCGGAAGACGACCGGCTTCATGTACGCCAAGGGACGGCGCAAGGAGCTGGGCCGACTACGAAGCCCAGTACGATCGCCTGCGGCCGGAACCCCGACCTCGACGGGGCGGTGACCTTCCATCCCGAGGGCAACGACGTCGCGCTCTTCTACCGGATCGTCGACCACATCCTGTCGCCCAGCGACTACGAGAGCTTCCATTACGCCTTGGCCGACGGCGTCCTCTCCGGTTGCCATCCGCTGGTCTGGCCGTGGCAGGGGGCTGCCGCGATCTACGATCCCGACTGGGTCGTCGGCTCGGCGGAGGCGGCGGCCGACCGCATCCTCGCTTTCCGCGAGCCAGACCGCGGAAGCGCGCATGGAGGAGCTGGCACGGAACCGGGCGCTCCTCTGCCGAGCGGTACGGGACGCGAGCGCGATTCTCCGAGGCTTTGACCGACACCCTGTTTCAGGGTCCCGGGCAGGACGGGGCGCCCGTGGCCTTACGCCCTGTCGTGACTGCACCAGAGTCGGCCACGGTGAAGGTGGCCGCCCTCGATGGCCCGACTGACCCGGCCTCCTACGAGATCATGCGCATCCGCGACTATGCGCAGGCCATCGCGGCGCTGCCGGTGACGCGGCTTCTTCATCCCAGCGCGGGGCGGCGTTCCGCCGATGCCCTTCCGGCTCGCCCTTCGACTGGCACGCCGACCCGCTCCGCGACCGCAACTGGATGTTCAACCTCCAGGCCTGGCGGATGCTCGACCCCTACCTGGCCGGCTTCTGCGCGAGCCCGGCCATCCCCGCGGCTTCGCCGACCCCTTGGAGGTGATCGCCGACTGGCACCGCGGCAACATCCGCGGCCGGGCGGGGCGCTTCACCTGGTACGACATGTCGACCGGCCTGCGCGCGCTGAAGCTCGCCTTCCTCGGGCGGCTCGCCGCCGCGCGCGGGATGCGACCTCGCGAGCCGGGCTTCTCCCCGAACTCGTCGAGCGCCACATGGCCGAGCTCTGCCGGCCCGAGAAGCTGAGCGCCGGCAACCACGGGCTCTTCCAGATGAGCGGGCTCAAGGCGCTGGCTTGGCAGTTCCCGGACGCATCCGGGCGCCACCGGCGCCGCCGCCTTCGCCCTGGTCCAAGGGACGGCGCTGCTCGACCGTCAGCTCGGGCCGGCGGGCGTCCATACCGAGGACTCGCCGGACTACCACTTCTTCGCGGTGGCGCTGATCGAGCGCCTCCTCGACGCGCCCTGGTGGCAGGTGCCAGAGATGGCGCCCTTTCGGGCGCGCCTGGCGGCGGCGCGCGACGCCGGGGCTTGGCTCGTCGATCCCGCCGGACGCTGCCTGCCGGTAGGGGATTCCGACCGAGAAAGCGCGACCGGCCCGGACCCGGCGGCCTCGCACGCTGGCCGCACTGCCGCGGTGGCGGATGTCGGGGCCGTCCTCGACGGCTACGGCGTGGTGCGCACCGACCGCCGGGACGGCGCCGCGGGCTCGACCATGCTCTTTCTCACCGCGAGCCACCGCCGTGAGGCGCACAAGCACGCCGACTGCCTGAGCCTGATCTGGCAGGACCGCGGCGAGACCCTGCTCATCGACTCCGGCAAGTACGGCTACCAGCGTGACCGGATGCGCCGCTACTTCCGGAGCACACGGGCGCACAACACCGTGGAGGTGGACGGCCGGACTGGAGTCGCGCCACCGCCGACGCCTACGGCGCCGGCATGCGCCGGGTCGAGCCGATAGGCGCGGCCTGGATCCTCGAGGCCGAGGCGCGACCACCGCCGCGAGGGCGTCCGCCACCGCCGCCTGGTGCTCTTCCGCCCGCACCGCTTCCTCCTCGTCCTCGACCACTTGGCGACGCGCCCGGCCGGTCCGGTTGGCCGGCGCGGCTCGCGCGCCTCGGCCCGCGTCGTTTCACCAGCTGGTGGCACTTCGGCCCCGGCCACGCCATCGAGGACGGCCGCCGCGTCGCGGGCCTCGCCGGCGGCCGCGTGCTCGCCGTGATCGCACGTCGGCGGACGGCACCTGGCCCGCGGTGCTCGAGGCGCGGGGCAGGGGGGGCCGTCGCCCGCAGGGCTGGGTCTCCCGGAGCTACGGCGCCTTCGAGCCCGCCCCCGCCCTCGGCTTCGCCAGCCGCGCCCGCGGCGACTGGCACGGCGCCACCCTCTTCGAACTCCTCGAGCCCGGGCGCCTCGCCCGCGCTTGCCCTCGCCTGGGCGGCGGGGCGGCTGGTCCTCGCGGGCCCCGGCGACACCCTCCGCGGCGCGGAGCGCCTTGCAGCGGGCGCGTTCCTCCTCGACATCGCGCCGGGGCTTCTCTAGATGGACCCCACCTTAGGGGTGCAGCGCGGTCGATGCGAACCCAATTATTGTTTTGATCACACATATAACCGTCCGGGTGCGCATGCTTGGGCAGGGCTGAGGGCACGCCATTGGCGCGGGTCTCGATGATCGTCTGGAACACGTTCCAGAATGACGCGCGCGTGCTCAAGGAGGCCGAGACCTTGGCGGGGCAGGGGCACCGGGTCACCGTTTTCGCCCTCTTGCAGCCCGGCGAGACCCCCGAGCACGAGACGCTGGCCCCCGGCCTCGAGGTGGTCCGGGTGAGCCGCACCCCCATGCGGGCGCTCCGCCGGCTCTTCCAGCCCGACGGCAGCCGCCCGCCCCGCCCCGTGGAGATGGGAGGCACGCGGCGCCTTCGTGGATACGCCGCTCAGGAGCTCGGGCCTGCGCCGGGCAGGTGAGATGCTGTCGCGGGGCGCCATCCACGTAGACCTCTTCCGGGCCATGGTGGCGAGCCAGCCCGACGTAGTGCACGCCCACGATGTCAACACGTTACCGACCGCCTGGGCGGCGGCCCGGCGCGCCAAGGCACGGCTCGTCTACGATGCGCACGAAATCAGCACCGACCGCGAGGGCTACCGGGAGTTCCGTGGGGTCATCGCCTGGGCGGAGAAGCGGCTGATGCCCGGGCGGACGCCACCATCACGACCACAGAGATGCGCGCCAAGTTCTTCGCCCGCGCCTACGGCGTGCCGCGCCCGCTCATCTTGCAGAACCGCCCGCGCTACACCGCCCTCGCGCGCGGCACGCTGATCCGCGACCGGCTGAAGCTCGCAGACGGGCTCCCCATCGTCCTCTACCAGGGCGGGCTGCAGCCGGGGCGGGGGCTCGAGGACCTAGTGGCGGCGATGCCGGCCTGCCGCCCTGCCATCTCGTCTACATCGGTGGCGGTCGGATGCTCGGCGCGCTTGAGGGCATGGTCGCCGAGCGGGGGCTCGAACGCTGTGTGCATTTCATCCCCACGGTGCCGCTTGCCGAGCTTCTCGCCTGGACCGCCTCGGCCGACATCGGCGTGCAGCCGATCCGCAACACCTGCCTCAACCATCTCAGCACCGATTCCAACAAGCTCTTCGAATACGCCATGGCCGGGCTGCCGGTGGTGGCGAGCGATTTCCCCGAGAATCCGCCGAGTGGTGCGGGCCCACGACATCGGGCTGCTCTTCGACCCCGAGATCCCCGGCGCGCTGCAGGACGCCCTCGGCCGGCTCGTCGCCGACGAGCCGCTGCGGCGCGGCTCGCCGCGAACGCGCGGGCGAGCGCCCGCGCGCTCAGCTGGGAGGCGCAGGAGGCGGACCTCGTCGGCCTCTACGACCGGGTGCTGGCGCGGGGCTGATGGGGAAGGACGACATGCCTCGCACGGCTGGTGGTAGCGACCTGCCGCGCAGGCGTGGCCGGCGTGAGCCCATCTGGTGTGAGAGCTGCTTTAGCGATCTCGGTGGTGGTGCCGGTGCACGGCCAGTGGGACCTCGTCCCGGGCCTTCTCGCGGCGCTGGCCGCCCAGAGCCTGCCCGCCGACTCGCTTCGAGGTGGTGATCGCCGACAACGAGGCGCCCGCGTCCGCGCCCCCGCTGCGGCTGCCTGGCAACGCCCGCCTCGTCCCCGCCCCGGGGCCCGGCTCCTACGCCGCGCGCAATGCCGGGGCGGCCGCGGCCCGGGGCGAGCTCCTCGTCTTCACTGACGCCGACTGCCACCCGGATCCCGGCTGGCTCGCCGCCCTCGCCGCGGCAGCTGCCGCGGCGCCGGGGACGCTGCTGGCCGGCCCGGTACGGATGCTCGCGCCCGCGGCCCCCACCGCCTTCGCGCTCTACGATCTCGTCCGCGGCATCCCCCAGGAGCGCTACGTCGCCCGAGGCTATGCGGCGACCGCCAACCTGGCGGTACCGGCGGCGGTCTTCGCCGCCCTCGGCGGCTTCGACCCCGCCCGCCGTCCGGCGGCGACGCCGCCTTCTGCCGCCGCGCCGGCGCCGCCGGGCATCCGCTGCGGCTGGTCCCCGAGGCGGCGGTCGCGCATCCCTGCCGCACCGACTGGACGTCGCTCGCCACCAAGGCCCGGCGCATCAAGGGCGGCCAGATCGCCGCCGGCCCGTTGCCCCGCCGCCTCGCCTGGGTCCTGCGCACCCTCTGTCCCCCGGTCACCGACATCCGTGCCTTCCTCGCCGCGCCGCACCCGTGGCGTCACCGGCTGCTGGCGGTTGCGGTGCGCTTCCGCCTCTGGGGGATCGAACTCGCCGAGACCGCCCGCCTTGCCCTCGGAGGCACCCCCGAGCGGCGCTGACGCGAATTCAAGCGGGCGTCTACCGCGAGCATTTCCGCGCACTTGAGGCTCGGGGCTTCTTCGGCCACCCTGAGTGCCGAGGATCGAAGCGAGGGTGGCGTGCGCCCGGTGCTCGGCTGGAAGGCTCAAGGAGGCCAAACGCCTGACGATGGGTGCGGCCCGATGATAGAGGACGATGCGCTTGCGCCCGACTGGATTGCGAATTCCATCCGGACCCGCTGGCTTCGGGCGGGCGCCCGCCTTTCGGCGCGAAGGGTATCCCAACAAGGGCTTCTCGAGCTGACCGCCCGCTACCTCGCCGACCCTGTCGCAACGGCTGGGCTGGATTCCGCGCCAGACGGGGAAGCTCACCGGGGCGTTCGAGCGTACGGAGCGGACGCTTGGCTGGTCGCGGGGAGACGCCATCGAGTACATCCTCGCCATCGCTGCGCGTCGGATGCAGGAAGGCCGGCCACGCTCTATATCAACAACATCGGGAGCTCCGGATCGCACTGGCTGATGGCCATGCTTCGGGAAGGCGTGGATCTCCTCGGGATGGGCGAGATTTATGTCCCGCTGTCGTTCTTATAGACAGATCGATCCGCTCGATGTGCCGGAGAAGGCGATCTTCCTGCAGTCGGTCTATTTGGCGCATCTGATGACAGGAACCGCCGCGGATGTGGAGAGCTACCTCTCCAACACGGCACATTTGACCGACCTTGCGGTCTATACCGCAACGACTTGCTTCCGGAAGGTTCTGCTGATTCGCGATCCGGTGGAGATCGTGCTCTCCCGGACCTGCGGAAGCCTGAGTTCCGGCGCGATATCGGTGCGAGGCGACAGACGACGCGAGCTATCTGCGGGAGAACATCGCGCGTGTGGACGCCACCGGGAGGTCGAGCCGGAGAATTATGACCTAGTCGTCCGCTACGAGGACCTGCTAGTCGACCCGGTGCGAGTGTTGGAAGAGATCGCCGGCCTTATCGTGCGTCGGCGACCGGAGCGGCTGCGGCGGGTCGCCTTCGGATGCTGACGCAGGACCGGTTTTAGAGCCGGAGGGAGTGCCGGAGTTGCGCTGCGGGAGATCGTTCGGTAGGAGCTGGCGGGCGTGCGCCGGAAGCTCGCCTACGCCTCAGGGCCGCTGCGCCCGGCAGGGCGCGGGCGAGGCCGGAAAAGGCGTAGTGGCCGAAGCACCAGAGGGCGCGGGGGAGGGGGAGGCCTTCCCGGCGCAGGACGCGCCAGGTGCCGCG
Source organism: uncultured Alphaproteobacteria bacterium (assembly GCA_963844375.1). Taxonomy (GTDB): domain Bacteria; phylum Pseudomonadota; class Alphaproteobacteria; order Rhodobacterales; family Rhodobacteraceae; genus Amaricoccus. The sequence continues at coordinate 34,949 of CAWJOI010000031.1, forward strand.
GGCGGCGCGGAGCTTGGAGCCGGAGAGGGAGCCTGCGCCCACCCGGTAGTCGGCGAGGACCTCGTCGAGGCCGCGCGCCACGCCACCGTGGCGGAGGAGGGTGAGCCAGAGGGCGTAGTCCTGGCGGAGGGGCAGGGGGGGCATCTCGACCTTGCCGAAATGCGCCGTGTCGTAGACGGCGGTGAGGCAGCCGATGACGTTGCCCTTGAGCAGAGTGGCGTAGTCGACGGGGGCGGGCGCGTGCACGATGCCGAGGTCGTGGCCGCCGAGTCCTCGCGGCGGTAGGCGGTGAAGCTGAAGGGGGTGGCTTCCGCCTGCATGAAGGCGAGCTGGCGGGCGAGCTTCTCCGGGCGCCAGCGGTCGTCGGCGTCGAGGAAGGCGAGGAAGCGGCCGCGGGCGGCGCGGATGGCGCGGTTGCGGGCGGCGGCGGGACCTTCGCGGCCGGCCCGGGGAGGGGGCGGATACGAGGGTCGCGCGCGGCCCAGGCGGCGGCGATGGCCGCCGTCGCGTCGGTCGAGCCGTCGTCGGCGATCAGCATCTCCCAGTCGGTCCAGGTCTGGGCCAGGACCGAGGCGATGGTGGCCTCGAGGGTGGCGGCGGCGTCGAAGGCCGGGGTGATGACGGAGACGGCGGGGGTCATGGGGGGGCGAAACGGGAAGATTTCGCACGCGAAACTACGGCTAACTTATGAATCCATATGGATTCATAATCATTAAAATCCCTGGCGCCGCGAGCGGGCGCGGAACGCGCCTACCAAACACGCCTCCAGCCGGGCGCTCCGTTGCCGTCGAGGGTCTCATCCTTCGAGACCACGGCGAGGCCGCGCACCAGCGCCGTCGCCACGATGATCCGGTCGAAGGGATCGCGGTGCTTCCAGTCGAACGATCCGGCCAGCTGCATGATGGCGCCGGAAGCCGGAAGGATATCGAAGCCATCGGCGCGCAGCCGCACGTCGAGATCATAGGCAAGGAGAGGGGATACTTCCGGCCACTTGCCGATCTTCGCCTTGTAGGTGATCTCGTAGAGGCTCGCTGCGCTCACGCAGCGCTCGCTCGCTTCCTCCAGCGCGCGCCGTGCCGTCCGGGACAGCTCCGCTGGGGCCGACATGGCCCAGACGAGTGTATGCGTGTCGAGGAGCATCAAAGGCCCATGGCGTCGAGCAGACCCTCGTCCGTCGGATCGGCGAGGTGCGAGAGCCCCCGTCCCCCCGGCGCCAACTCTCCCCAGGCGCCGAACGGGAAGGGCGCTGCCGGCCGTGCCGGGACGCATTCGACGACCGGCGCGCCGTTGCGGCAGATCACCACCTTCTCGCCCGCCTCGACGGCGGCGACGAGCTTGGAGAAATGCGTCTTCGCGTCATGAATGTTGAATTTCATCATCGACCTCCGAGGTAGACTAAGTTAGTCTATTTCTCTGCGGTGGACAAGCGGAGCGCGTCACCGGCTGGCGAGAATTCTAGCGGGATCAGGTCTCGACCTCCGCGCCGTAATAGCCGCGGTACCAGTCCACGAAGCGCGCCACCCCTTTCGAGATCCGCGTCGCGGGACGCCAGTTGACCGCAAGCGCCAGCCGCGTCGAGTTCGGCGTAGGTGTCGCGCGCGTCGCCGGGCTGCATCGGCAGGAGCTCGCGGATCGCGGGCTTGCCGAGGGCGGCCTCCAGCTCGGCGATGAAGTCGGCGAGGCCGACGGGGGCGTTGTTGCCGATGTTGTAGAGGCGGAAGGGGGCGTCGGAGGTGGCCGGATCCGGGTGCGCCGGGTCCCAGTCGGGGTCGGGGGCGGCGATGCGGTCGCTGGCGCGGATCACCCCCTCGACGATGTCGTCGATGTAGGTGAAGTCGCGGCTCTGCTCGCCGTGGCCGTAGACCTTGATCGGGCGTCCCTCGAGGATGGCGCTGGCGAAGAGCATGGGGGCCATGTCGGGCCGGCCCCAGGGCCCGTAGACGGTGAAGAAGCGCAGGCCGGTGGTGGGGAGGCGGTAGAGGTGGCTGTAGGCGTGCGCCATCAGCTCGTTCGCCCGCTTGGTGGCGGCGTAGAACTGCAGGGGGTGGTCCACCCCCTGGCCCTCGGTGAAGGGCATCCGCGTATTGGCGCCATAGACGCTGGAGGTCGAGGCGTAGGTGAGGTGCGGCACCCCGGCCTGCCGGCATGCCTCGAGGACGTGGGTGAAGCCCACGATGTTGCTCTCGACGTAGGCGATCGGGTTCTCCAGGGAGTAACGCACCCCGGGCTGGGCGGCGAGGTGGATCACCCGGTCGAAGCGGTGCTCGGCGAAGGTCGGCGTCGACGTCGCCACGAGACGCAAGGTCGGCGCGGCGGAACTCGTACTCAGACGCGGTCTCGGCGGCGGCGAGGTCCAGTTCCGCCAGCCGCGCCGCCTTGAGCGCGGGGTCGTAGTAGTCGTTGACCACGTCGAACCCGACGACGGCGTCGCCGCGCGCCAGCAGCGCGCGGGCGACGTGGAAGCCGATGAAGCCGGCGTTGCCGGTGACGAGAATCTTCACGCCCGATGTCTCATGTGTCGTCTCATGCGCCGCGCCCGATGGCGTAGTAGGCGAAGCCGCGCCGCGCCATGCGCGCCGGATCGTAGAGGTTCCGGCCGTCGAAGACGACCGGCGCCTTGAGCTGCTTGGCGATCAGCTCGAAGTCGGGAGCGCGGAACGACTGCCACTCGGTCATCACCACCAGCGCGTCGGCGTCGCGCAGGCAGGCCTCCTTGGTGCCGCAGAGCAGGAGATCCGGGCGCGACCCGTAGATGCGCTGGGTCTCCTCCATTGCCTCGGGGTCGTAGGCCTGCACCCTGGCGCCCGCGTTCCAGAGCGCCTGCATCACCACCCGGCTCGCCGCCTCGCGCATGTCGTCGGTGTTGGGCTTGAACGACAGGCCCCAGAGCGCGAAGGTCCGCCCCTTGAGGTCGCCGGCGAAGTGGGGGAGATTTTGTCGAAGATCACCACCTTCTGCGCGTCGTTGCGGTCCTCCACCGCCTGCAGCACCTTCGGCTCGAAGCCGATGGCCCGGGCGGCGTGGATGAGCGCCTTCACGTCCTTGGGAAAGCACGACCCGCCGTAGCCGGCGCCGGGATAGATGAAGTGATAGCCGATGCGCTGGTCGGCACCGATCCCCTGGCGGACCATCTCCACGTCGGCGCCGAGCCGCTCGGCGAGGCCGGCGATCTCGTTCATGAAGCTGATCTTGGTCGCCAGCATGCAGTTGGCCGCGTACTTGGTCAGCTCCGCCGAGCGCACGTCCATAACGATCAGCTTGTCGTGGTTGCGGCTGAACGGGGCGTAGACCTCGCGCAGCAGCTCCTCGCTCTCGGGGTCGGAGGTGCCGATGACGATGCGGTCGGGCCGCATGCAGTCGGCGACGGCGGCGCCCTCCTTGAGGAACTCCGGGTTCGTGACCACGTCGAAGCCCGGCCCGCCGCCCTTCGCCGCCAGCACCTCGGCCATGCGGGCGCGCACCTTGTCGGCGGTGCCCACCGGGACGGTCGACTTCGTCACCACCACCTTGGGCTCGGTCATGCCCTCGGCGATGGTGGTGGCCACCGCGAGGACGTACTTCGAAATCCGCCGAGCCGTCCTCGTCGGGCGGCGTGCCCACGGCGATCAACTGGATATGGCCGTGCGCCACCCCCTCGGCGGCGTCGGTGGTGAAGCTGAGCCGGCCGGCGGCATGGTTGCGCCGGACGATCTCTTCGAGCCCGGGCTCGAAGATGGGGATTTGCCCCTCCTTCAGCCGCGCCACCTTGTCCGCGTCCACGTCGATGCAGAGCACGTCATGGCCAACCTCGGCCAGCACCGCGCCCTGCACGAGCCCGACGTATCCGGTTCCGAAAACGGTG
>CAWJOI010000032.1:0-138239 GCA_963844375.1 uncultured Alphaproteobacteria bacterium
GATCAGATCCGGGTATCCGATGGCGACGGCCAGCGACGAGTTCTTGACCAGATTCAGAAACTGGCTGGTCGCTGGCGGAATGATTACCGGCATCGCCTGCGGGAGCACGATCAGGCGAAGCGCCCGCCCGCGCGAGAGGCCGAGCGCTGCGGCCGCATCCTTCTGTCCCTGATCGACCGCGAGAATGCCACCGCGGACGATTTCGCCGAGGTATGCCGCGGTGCAACTCGTGAGGCCGATCAGCAAGGCCGCGAACTCGGGAGAGATCGAGGTGCCGCCGCGGAAATCGAAGCCGACGAGCTCCGGCCATTCGAGGAATGACGCGCCTTCGTGCCAGGCGGGCGCGGGCAGATACAGGCCGCGGAAGCAAAGGAAGACCCCCGGAACCGGATTCAGCGCCTGCTGCGGAGGCGGCAGCGATTGCGACAGGGCGTACCAGAAGAACAGCTGGAGCAGCAGGGGCGTGTTTCTCAGGTCCTTCAACGTACGTGCTTGCCAGCCTCGACGCGATGCCAATCCGAGAGAGGCGCGCGATGCCGATCACGACACCGAGCCCGGTCGACGCAACGATGCCCAGCGAACTGACCAGCAGCGTGTTGAACAGGCCGACCGCGAGCGCCCGGCCGTACGTGTCGCCGGAGGAATATGAGAGCGGACCGCGAGCGATCTCGAAGCCTGCTGCGCGGTGCAGATAGTCGAAGCCGGACGCGATGCCCCGCCGCCTCAGGTTCTCGGCCGTCTGCATCGCGATCGCCGCGAGTATCGCGGCCACGGCCAGGACCGCGATGGCCTGCCAGATGACCGCTCGCGTCCGGGGATTGCGCCAGGCCAACCACACGCGGCGTGTTCCGATGTACTCGAGGGACGTACTCAACGCAGATCGGGGACGTAAAGGAGCCCGCCGTCCTTCCACAACCGGTTCAGGCCGCGCTCGATCCCGAGCAGCTTCAGGTTGCGATCGAAGCTTTCGGCATAGCTGCCGACCTGTTTCACGATCCTGAATGCCCAGCTCGCATCGAGTCCGAGCATTTCGCCGAAGCCACCGTTCTTGCCAACGAAGCGTTCGAGACTCGGATCGTCACTGTTCAGCGCGGCATCGATCGTCGCGGAGGTGAGCCCGAGCTCCTCGGCGTTGACCATGGCGTAGACGGACCACCGCACGATCTCCATCCAGCGGAGATCGTTCGGCATGACGCCAGGGCCGAATGGCGCCTTGGAGATGAGTTCGGGCAGCACCACGTGATCGGCCGGTTGCGGCGCCCGCGCGCGAACGGCCGCCAGCGTGGACTGGTCCTGGCTGAAGGCGTCACAGCGTCCGGCGAAATAGGCGTTGGTCGACTCCTCGAGCCGCTCGATCACGACCGGCGTGAACTTGAGATGGTGCTTGCGGAAGTAGTCCGCGATGTCCAGTTCGGTCGACGTTCCCTGCGAGACGCAGATGGTGGCGCCGTTGAGGTCCTTCACCGATTTCACGTTGAGCGCGCGGCGGACGATGAACGTCGTGCCGTCGTACCAGTTGATGGCCGGGAACTCGATGCCGAGCTGCACGTCGCGCTGAAACGTAATGGTGGTGACGCGCGACAGGACGTCGATTTCGCCCGACTGCAGGGCCGTGAACCGCTGCGCGGCCGTGAGCGGCGTGTACCGGACCTTCGTCGCGTCCCCCAGCACGGCCGCGGCAATCGCGCGACAGATATCGACGTCGAGCCCGCGCCACTGTCCCTGCGCGTCCGGAGCCGAGAAACCGGCAACGCCGGTGGTGACACCACACTGCACGAACCCCTTGCGCCGCACGCTGTCGACGGTTGGTGTGGGCGAGGACGGGTCCAGCCGCCCGACCGCGTGAGCCGACGCAGTACCGGTGCCGGCGCTCGTGCAGCCGGACAGGAGCAGCGCGACACCGAAGATTGCGAGGCAGTGGAACCTACGAACCGTCGTTCTGAACATTCGTGTGAACCTTCGTGTGAACCCTCGTCGTGAACCGCCGTGTGAACCCTCGTCCTGAACCCCCGTCCTCAAAACGCCCATCCAATCCGCGCGTACAGCGTGCGACCGTTCATGCCAAACGGCGAGTGGCTCGGGAACGTCTGGATGCCGTTGAACGAGTTGACGGCGAGGTTCCGGTCGGGGAACACGTCGAACAGGTTCTGCGCGCCGACGCTCAACGTGTAGATGCCGGCGAGGTACGAGGCCTCGATGTCGGCCAGCCACTTCGCGCCGTACTCCTGATCGTCAGCCGGGTTGAGCGTGAAACTGCAGAACGAGCCGAAGCGGTTGACGTCGAAGGCCAGCGCCGCGCGGTTGCGGCGCCAGTTGATTCCGAAACGCCCGCTGTCGCTCGGCTGTCCACACTCGATGCGCCGCTGCTCGATGCGATCGAAGAGCACCGACTCGAAGCCCGCCAGCTGCGGCGGTGTTGCGATCGAGCCGACGATTTCCGTGCGGGTGTTGTTGTAGCCGGCGCGCAGCCACACGTCGCCGGCATCCTGCATGCGAATGCGGTAGCTCGCCGTCACGTCGACCCCGTTGGTGCGCGTGTCGATCGCGTTGGTGAAGAATCGCGCGCTGTTGGCGCCGAAGGGCGCCAGGAGCGCCGCGATGGGCGGCGCCGTGAAGTTCCCGGAGAGCACGATGCGATCGTCGATGGCGATGCGGTAGTAGTCGATCGTCAGCTGCAGATCGGCGATCGGCGCAAACGCCACGCCGGCGCTCGCGTGCCGCGAGTTCTCCGGCTTTAGCGGTGCGGCGCCGAGGACCTGCGCCGGCGCCGAGTTCACGGGGAGTGTCAGGGATTCCACCGGCACGAGCCCCTGTCCGAAGTTGAGAAAGTTCGTTGCCGTCGACGAGAAGAACGATTGCGCGAGCGACGGTGCGCGGAAGCCTGTGCTGATCGACCCGCGGATGACGACACGCGGGTTGGGCTGGACGCGAACGGTCAACTTGCCGTCCACCGTGCTGCCGAAGTCACTGTAGTGTTCGGTGCGGCCTGCGGCGCCGATCCTCAGCCAGCTGATGAGGTTTCCCTCCACGTCCACGTAACCGCCGACGTTGTTCCGCGACTCGCTCACCTCGTTCGACGGCCGGAACCCCGGGAAGACCTGCGCACCAATAGCCGCACGGCCGCCAAACTGATTGGGCACACCGCCATCGCCGTAGGAATCAACCTCGCCAGATTGGATCTGATAGTTTTCACGGCGGAATTCCAGCCCGAACGCGAGGTTCACCGGGCCGTCGAAACCGCGAACGTCGAAGCGGCGGCTGGCGTCCACGTTGCCCACGATCTGATTCAGCACGAGCGTGCCAGCGTCGAACGCCGTCTTGTTCGGAGGCGCTTCAGGGCCGAGCGAGACGTTCAGCGTGTCGCCGATCGTGAAGTCGAAGCTGTTACGTCCGAACCCGAGGCTCGCGTCGTAACTCCACTTCTTGTGCAGACCTTGCACGCCGCCCGTGCCCGAGAAATCGACGACGGTCGGTTCGATGACCGGCAGGAAGCCGAGCGGGTAGATCTGTGGCCAGTTGCGTGCATCGAGCGCACGACGGTAGAAGCCCGCGCTGTTGGCAGCACGCCGGCTCAGGCCACCAAAGGCATAGAGATAACGTGTTTCGGAGGCATTCAGGGGCATGCTCGCGTTGACGAACGTCATCACATCGTCCGTGTCGGGATCGCCCCAGCGATGATTCGGCTGCGAGACGGCGTTGTGGCCGGCGTCCCCCGCGACAACCTGATCGCGGGGATCGAGCGACGCGCGGTTCGTGCGGTTGTGGTGCCGATACTGCGCCGCGACGGTCACGCTTCCTTTCCCGGCCGCGATGCCCCAGGAGCCGCCGACGTCGACCAGTTCACCGTCCGAGAAGTCGATCGGGCTTCCTTCCGCGCACGTCAGTCCATCCGGCGTGCAGAGGTTTCCGGTGAACGAACCCATCGACAGTCCGAAGTTGGAGGTCACGTTGGGGCGCGCCACGCCGCTCTTGAGCACGATGTTGATGACTCCGGCGATGGCATCGGACCCGTACTGCGCCGCAGCGCCGTCGCGGAGGATCTCGATGCGTTCGATCGCTGACACCGGGATGGCGTTGAGATCCACGCCGGTGGATCCACGTCCGATGCTGTTGTTCAGATGCACCAGCGCGCTCTGGTGACGCCGCTTTCCGTTGATCAGTACCAGCACCTGGTCAGGACCCAGGCCCCGCAGCGTCGCCGGCCGCACGGTGTCGGTGCCGTCGGTGATGGTGGGCCGCGGAAAGTTCAGCGACGGTGCCAGTGACTGGATGATCTGCGCGGTCTCGGCGTAGCCGCTCGAGGCAATCTGCTCGTTCGTGATGATGTCGACCGGCACGGCTTTTTCGGCCTCAGCCCGCGACGCGCGCGATCCGACGGTCATCTGCTCGCTGAAATCGAGCGTCAGCGCGACGTCCACGGTCATCGTGGCCGCATCGACGACGACGTCGACGAGTGTCGGGCGCAGGCCGAGTGCGTCCACCTTCAGCTTCAGCTGCTTATCCCGCGTAACGGAAGACGGGACGACCAGGCTGTAGCGGCCGTTTGCATCGCTCGTGGCAGTCACGTCAGAGCCGCCGACCGACACCACCGCGTTCGGGACCGTCAGCCCGTCGGCGCGAGTGGTGATCGTCCCCGAGATCGTGATCTCGCTCTGCGCCGAGGCCGCGCCGCAGCTCACGATCAGAACCAAACTGGTCAGCATCATTTCGATGAAATATCGTGTTGCCATTCCCACAGGTCATTCCTCGCGGTTGGTCGCCACCGGGAGTTGTCGGGCGCGTCACACGCGGTCGAACACAACCGCTCGGGCGCCACTTTCATAGGCAGATGGGGCCGAACTCTTTCAGCTCGCGACGGGGAGGGATAACAATGGGCAATGGGCAATGGGCAATGGGCAATGGGCAATGGGCAATGGGCGAAGGGCAATGGGCGAAGGGCAATGGGCGAAGGGCGAAGGGCAATGGGCGAAGGGCAATGGGCGAAGGGCAATGGGCGAAGGGCAATTGCCCATCAGGCCGGCTGTTTTCAACGCCTGTAAGCCGGGCCCGCGCCGGGACCCGCCTGCGGACATCACGAATCAGGTCAGTCCACTCGCACTCCTGTAATCTGCCTCAATGGTGAGGGGACCCGATTGGTACATCCACGGGGGACGGCAGCCCTCACCCGTTGGCACGGCAGTTGGACCAGTCAGCAGACAGTGGCATTGCTGAAAAGGCGTTCTTTCGCGCTGGCGATCGGGATCGCAACGCTCGCGGTTGCCTCCGCCTGCTCGTCGGGTTCGCCTGCCGGACCCAGCGAGACGCTGTCCATCACGGCGCAGCCACGGAGTCAGACGATCGCGCCCGGCAGCACTGCGACGCTCGCGGTCGCGGCGACCGGCTCCGGCGCGATCACGTATCAATGGTTCGTCGGCGCGGCCGGCCAGGCGTCGTCGCCCATCCCGAACGCGACCGGTTCGGAATACACCACGCCGTCGCTGTCAGCGACGACGCGATATTGGGTCCGGGTTGGCGGGGCGGTCGATTCCGAGACGGCCACCATCACTGTTGATCCCGCTGCCACTCCACCGAGCGCGCCGACGATCACGGAGCAGCCCGAGGACGAGACGATCGCGCCGGGACAAAAAGCAACCATCTTCGTGGAAACCACGGGTTCGGCGCCGTTCGCATACCAGTGGTTTCGCGGCGCGAGTGGGGCGACCGACAACCCGATCGCCGGCTCGACGTCCACTCACTACACGACGCCGGAACTGACCGAAACGGCGCGTTACTGGGTGCGCGTGTCGAACGCGGTCGGCTCGGTCGATTCGCAAACCGCGACCATCACGGTGTCCGCGCCAACCGCCCCCGCGCCCCCGGCGCCGCCTGCACCCACGCCACCCGCACCGCCAACGCCACCACCAGTGCCCCCGCCGCCCGATCCATCCGCGACGGTGTTCGAAAACGAGGTATTGGCGCTGGTCAACCAGCGCCGCGCGGCCGGCGCGACTTGTGGCGGCACGGCGCATCCGCCAGTCGTGGCCCTCGCCATGAACGCAAACCTGCGTCTCGCCGCGCAGGGGCACAGCCAGGACATGGCGACGAACAACTACTTCTCGCACACGAGCCTCGACGGCCGAACGTTCGTCGATCGCATCCGTGGCGCCGGCTACACCGGGTCCGGCCCTCTGGGGGAGAACATTGCGGCCGGCCAGGGATCTCCCGCAGCCGTCGTCAACGGGTGGATGGGGAGCACTGGACACTGCCAGAACATCATGAACGGCAGCTACCGGTCGATCGGCGTGGGCTACGCCTTTCGCGCCGGGTCGCAGTTCGGCTCCTACTGGACGCAGACGTTCGGCGGAAGCTAGCAGGCCGGCCGCAAGGGCCGGCGTGCATGACGTGGGCGATGGGCGAGGGGCGAGGGGCGAGGGGCGAGGGGCGAAGGCGGCGAATTGCACCAGCTCTTTGACATGTCGCACCCAGCACGTCGCACGTGGCACGTTACCCATCACCCTTAGCCGTCAGCACTTACCCATTAGCCCATTACCCATTGCCCATTGCCCATTGCCCAGCACATTGCCCATTGCCCATTGCCCATTGCCCATTGCCCATTGCCCATTGCCCATCGCCCATCGCCCATTCCCTATTCGCGAGGGCGCCGGCCGTCGAGATTGGCCCACTCACCGGACTGGATGAAGCTGGCCCAGTAGAAGGGGTGCTGACGTCCTGGCCGCTTGAGCATGGCCAATTGTGCGTGCCGCAGGGCATCGCTGCGCCCGAGACCGGCGCGCAGACCCGAGTAGTACGCGACCATGGCCTCGCGAGCGACCGCGTCGCGGACGGGCCACAGACTCATGACCACGGTTTCAGCACCCGCCAACACGAACGCACGCCGCAGTCCATACACGCCTTCGCCGTTCCGGACTTCGCCGATCCCTGTGTCGCACGCCGAGAGCGTGACGAGTTTGGTTCCCCACAGATCAAGGCCGGACGCTTCGAGCGCGGTGAGCATCCCGTCACCAGGCTGGCCGTGGGTCAGATTCGCGCCAGCGAGGGCAAGACCCGAGCGCAGTAGCGGATTGTCGACCGTGGCGCGCGCGTCCTGCAGGAAGAAACCATGCGAGGCGATGTGCAGCATGCGCGGTCCCTTCACGCGTTGCAGGGCCGCTTTCGTCGCCCCGTGCCCCGTGTACAGCGTCGAGCTCGGAAAGAGTCCTTTGATCGCGTGTCCTTCTTCCGCCGTCGCCGCAAGCGGCGCGAAATACAACGCCGAGAAGTTTGCAGCAACGGTGACGCTGCGGCGCACGGCTCGGGTCGGCGATGCGCCGGCGTCCGTCGGAGCTGACGCGATCGATGGCTCGCCGAAGATCGGATCCGCGAAGATGACGGGACGGCGATGGTTCGTTCGTGCCGGCTGCATCCGCAAGAGGTCTCGGCCGCTCGTCAGATAGGTCACCGTGTGGCGCTCGACGAGATAACGGCCCTGGGTGTCGACAAGCGCTTCGAATGGCACGAGATTGAGCTCGCCGTCGGGTGAGATGAGCAGTCTCGACGCGTCACCAAGTGCCGAGCGCAGCGGTTCCATCACTCGTTCGTCAACGTCCCGCGCTCGTTGTGCGACGTCCGCACGTGTCGGATCGCGCAGGGCTTCGCGAAGCTCGCCGATCGCGCCATCGATCGCTTCGGCCGGCCCGAGGTCGAAGCCGCTCGCTGCGCGTCCGCGGCGGACGATGTAGGCGGCGTAATGAGGGCGGTCGTACGCCTCGCTGTTTCGCTCGGCTCTCGGGTTGAACGGCCGGAAGATCGTGAACTCCACGAGCGCCGTGCGCTGGGGAAGCGCGGACTCTACGCCTTCGAGCGTAATCGGCCGCATCTGCGCGCGGAACTCTGAACTGTGCTCCGCGAGCTCGCCTTCGAGCCGTTCCTTTCTCAATGCCAGGTCTGCGATCGCGCGCTCGCGAGTCTCGGGATGTGACGCAAACCGGGGGTTCAGCGCGAGACGTGCCAGCTCGGCGGTCGTGGTGTTCAGCCGATCGAGCAGGCTCGCATCGCTGGTATTCGTGATGCGCTGACGCACCGCCGCGAGTGTGTCGATAAGCGTGTCCAGCACGCGCCCCTTGCGTTGCAGCAGCACGAGGGTTGCGAGGGCTGCGGCCTCTCTGTTGTGCGGCGCTTCACGCAGATGCAGGGAGATCGTTCTGTCGGTGCGCTCAGACACGCCCTGAACGAACATCAGCTTCTGTCGTTCGGATCCAATGGCCAGGTTCAGCGTCAGCTGCGTTTCGACGATGGCGTCGGCCCGGCGTTGATACGGAAGGGCACGGGCGATGTCGCCCATCGCCGCGTAGGTCTTGGCGATATTCCCCACCGACAGCAGCGTCGCACGCTGATAGGGACCGGCGGCGTTCTCCCAGATGCGCAGGGCGCGAAGGTGCGTTTCCAGCGATCGCGCATAGTCGCCACGCGCACGGTAGATGTTCGCCAGGTTCGTGAGGATATGGGCCACGTCCGGATGGTTGAGTCCGACCGCGCGTTCGCGGATCGACAGCGCCCGCGTGTTGTACTCCTCGGCCATCGCGTAGTCCTTGCGCTCGCGCGCCACGATGCCGAGGTTCTGAAGCGGGGTGGCGGTCGTGTAGTTGGCTGGTCCCAGCAGCCGTTCGCCCAGCGCGAGCGACTGTTGGAAGAGCGCCTCCGCGTGGCCGTAGTCCTCCTTCTGACGGCGAACTTCGCCAAGATTGTTGAGCAGTGCGGCGTACTGAATGCTCTCCGTGTCGCCGATCGTCTCGGCGATCGACATCGCCCGCCGGATGATGGCTTCCTCTTCTTCGAGATCTCCAGCACTGTCGCGAAGATTTCCGAGCGTCGCCAGGGAGCTCACAAACCAGGGGTGCTCCGCGCCCAGCGTCTTTTCGATCACGTCAAGCGCCTGCCGAAGCAGTGCTTCGGCCTTGCGGCGCTTGCCCTCGCGCTGATAGAGCACGGCGAGCTCCGACCGTGCCCGTGCGGCCGTTGGGTGAGCAGCGCCACGCGTCCGATCGAGTATGGCGATCGCCCGCTGGTACAAACATTCTGCTGCCGCGCCGTCCGCCAGCTTTCGCTGCACCCCGGCGAGTTGCGCGGCGACAGCGGCGACCTGCACATCATTCCGCCCGCGCGCGCCCTCGGTAAGCGTGAGCGCGCGTTCGAGCATTCGCCGCGCCTCGTCGAACCTTCCCTCTACCTCCAGCTGCGCGGCGGTCGTCCGCAGCATGCGCGACGCGTAAATCGAGCGATCGCTCTCGGTGGCCATGCGGCGCCGGCTGACGCGAATCACATAGGAGCCTGGTGAAACGGTGCCGCGGGCCGGCTTGATGGTCACCATGTAGAGGCCGTCACTGGTGGCGGCCACGTCGACCTGCTCTCGACCCTGACGCCCGACTTCGTCGTCGAACCTGGCGCTTGCGTTGTCCCTGGTGCCGCGAACTTCGACGACGACATCGATCCCTCGCTGTTCGACGAGGATCTCTTCGTACTCGCCGGCTGACAGACTGATTTCGTAGCGATGTTGCTCTCCGCGCATGAGTTCTCGTTCGATCGGCTCATCGGGTTCGAGCGTGGTGACGAGAGGAAGGCTCGGCACGATGCCGAGGGTCGCCGCGCGTGGAAACACCTCGGGCTGACGCGCATGATGTGTCAGCAGTGCTACTGACACAGCGCCCATCGCCAACCTGGAACAGACAGTCGTCAGTCGAACCATGGCGTCATCCGAGCGGCCGGGTTGTTACTACCTGACCCGGAAGGTGTAGCTGCCGACGACCTCCGCGCTCTTCGCGCGCGCACCCAGTACCGTGAGCGAATAGTGTTGCGGCTTCAGCACGCGAGCTGGAACGAGGACGCTGAGAGCCGTTGTCTGCCCTGTAACGGTGGCGGCAGCCGGGCCACTACGCCAGACGATCCGATTGGAGGCTGGATCCTTCAACTCGATTTCGTATCGTCGGAACTCGTTCGAATCGAGCCTCAACTCGAAGGCCGCGTGGCCGGCGCCTGGAAGAATCGTCACCTCCGGCACCGGATCGATCGCCCGCGTCTGTGGCGCCAGCACGAGGGCCGTCACCGGTGCAGTTGCTGTCCGAGGTGCAAACGCCGCCTCCGGATCGCGTTCAAGGGGAGGCGCCGAGGCCTCCTTCGGTGCGAGCCGGGGCTCGTTCTGCACCTGGACGACATGAAACAGCAGGGCTCCGCACACCACCAGCCACAGCGCTGCCGCCACAACCAGCCAGGAGGGCAACGTGTGCCGCCTCCAAGACAGAAAAACGGACAGAGGCGTCGCGCTCTCGCGGCTCACCGCGGCTGCGGGTGCAGACCGTTGGATTGCCGCGAGGAAACCGGTCGCGAATTTGACGTTCCTGCGTCTCAGCGGTGACGAAAGATAATGTGATTCGAAACGCTTCAGCGTGTCGCCTTCGAGAGCCCCGACGACATAGCTGTCGACGAGGTCTATTTCGGCGATGCGCAGACGGGCCGCGAAGTCGTCGTCGGCAACGCTGGCCTCATCAAGACGTTCGGCCTCCCTGTCCGGAAGCAACCCCAGCAGGTAGCGGGTGAGTTGACGGTCGTCGGGCATGCCCGATTCATCTCGCAGGAAGATGCTCATCGTGAAAACAGGGGCCTGCCCTGATAGGAGAAAGGTCCGTCAAATCCGTCGCCGCTCCCGACGGCAGGCTTCGACGCAGGTCATCAGCGAGTCGCGGATCCGGCACGCGCGGATTCCAAGCGCATTCATCGAGATCCCGAATCGCTGTGCCAGGCCGCGGCGACGCTCGATGCGCTGCCTGCCAGAGTCGCGGAAGTACTCGATGGCCAGCTCGCGCTGATCCGGACGCAGTCGCAGCAGACACGGATCGAGACACTCGAGGCGTTGTTCGCGGAGTGTGGTCGTTTCATCCGAGTCGATGGATCCAATCGTTCGTCCGCGGATGACATCGTAGCGTCGCGGCTCGTCGAGGGAGACGTGCCTGCGATCGCGCCGTACGTCTTCGAGCAGCACAAATCGCGCGACGACATAGCAATAGCGGGCGGGCGGGCGAGTGACGATCCTCCCGCTCTGCTCTAGAGTCCTCGCGACGCGGCTGAGCGTCTCGTCAGCGAGGTCTTCGGCCCCCGGGCGATTCCGCCGATCGAAGTACAGAACGAGCCGCCGGCGAATCTCGAGGTACGTCTCGCCATTCGACTCACCGCCATCGTCGAGCCACTCGAGCAATCGACCGAATGCGAATTTCGTAAATGATGGTGTTTCTCGTAAGGCTGCTTCTGTGCGCACGTACAAACTGCTCTCTGTTAGGAGGCCTTTCTCAGGCACCAGGGGTTGGATGAGGCGAAAGACCTTGCAGGCGAGGGCACTCGCGCGTTGCCAAAGCAAGAACGAAACCGCTCGCAGGCTGACGCGTTTCAGCGTGTCTTAATGTGTGCTGGACGGAAACCAGACTGGTCTTCAGGGCCAGCCCCATCTTTCCATCCATCTCGTCGAACATCGTCCTTCCACTGCCCAGCACGATGGGATTCACGACGATCTGATACTCGTCGATCAGGCGGGCCGCGCTGAACTCGGGGGTCAGATCTTGTTTCTTGCACGAATGTCCCCTTTGAGTAACGTCCATCGAAAAGGACATTCCTGCAAGAAACAAGATCTGACCCCAATGTAGCCGCCAGCGGTCGGCTCATGTCCGCTGGCGAACGTATTTGATCACACCGCTCGTCCACGCACGCAATTTTCGAGACTTTTCATGCCTCAGCTGGCCTTCCCATTGCAAATCGCCGCGAGATGCTCTCTGTCCTGCGTCGCCAGTTTCGCGTCCAGCCGCTGTATGCGCTGACGTGTGTCGGGATTCTTGCGCTGGCGGTGGCTGCCGCCGCTACCAGCTTCGCCGTCGTCAAGCGTGCGTTCCTTGATCCGCTGCCATATGCCGACGGTGAGCGCCTCGTGTCGGTCGTTACCGGCATTGACGATCGTCAAGGAGGGATGTCGATCTTCGTGCTTGAAGACTTGAGGAAGGGCAGTCAGGCCGTGCTGCGGGACTTCGCGCCGTTCCGGTACAGCAGCCCGACGCACGAGACGAACGACGCCGCCGAGGGCGTGCAGGCGCTCGACGTGACCGACGCCTACTTTCAGACGATGGGCGTTCTGCCGGCGATGGGAACGGTCTGGTCT
The DNA here is from genome assembly GCA_963844375.1 of uncultured Alphaproteobacteria bacterium. Classification (GTDB taxonomy): domain Bacteria; phylum Pseudomonadota; class Alphaproteobacteria; order Rhodobacterales; family Rhodobacteraceae; genus Amaricoccus. The sequence continues at coordinate 12,173 of CAWJOI010000032.1, forward strand.
TCCGGCGATGCCAGCGCGGCCATCGTGAGCTGGACGCTTCTGGCAGCGGGCGCTGTCGGGCGATCCCAACGCGATCGGACGGTCGATCACCCTGGACGGTGTCCGGCGGCAGGTCGTCGGCGTCATGCCGAGTGACTTCATCGCGCCGTTCGCTCCTGAAACAGCGGTGTGGCTGCCGCTCGACATGCGGCCGCTCCTCGCCGATACCGCACGCGCACGCCGCATGCTGACGGTATTCGCGCGCCTGGCTCCAGGGGTGACGCTTCAGCAGGCGAACGCCCACATGGATACCTTCTCGCAAGGCCAGCGCTCGCAATATCCGGCGATACACGCGCGCGAGCGATGGTTCGTCAAGCCGCTTCGCGAAGATCTCATTGGATCATCCGAGACTGCGCTGATGGGTATTGGTGCGGCGGCCGCGCTGCTGATGCTGATCGTCTGGGCGAACATCGCCGGGTTGTCGGCCGCGCGCGCCTCGGCCGAGCGTCAGCACTACGCCATCCGCACGGCGCTCGGCGCGACCGCCGCCCGGCTGTTCCGCGAACGTCTCGCTGACAGCCTTGTCGTGTCGATCGTTGGATCTGCCGCCGGTCTCTGGCTGGCGTACGCGCTCATCGCGTTCGTGGCGCGCTATCAGCAGCAATTCCTGCCGCTGCTCGCACCGGTGTCCTTCGAACCGTCGACGGCCGCGATCGGACTGTTCCTCGGCCTGGCGACAGGCGTGTTCGCGGCGCTCGCGCCGCACGGGGCGATCATGCGGCTGCAGACCGAGGACCCGCTGCGAAACGCGCGCAGCACGACGGGTGGGATGCGGCTCACGGCGGTGCGCTCGGGCCTCGTCCTCGTGCAGGTCGCGGTTGCGGTCGTCCTGGTCGTCGCCGCCGGGCTGCTCGTGCGCACGGTCAGCCACCTGTCGGCGACCTCGCTCGGCTTCGACACCGGCAAGCTCACGTACTTCCACGTGACGCTACCGTTGCCACGCTATCGTCAAACGGAAACGCAGGTCCGATTCGAGCGCGACGTGCTCGAGCAGCTTGGCCGGCTTCCCGGCGTCTCCAACGCCAGCGCGTCGGTGGGATTTCCCACAATGGGCTCGATGGGCGCGCGCCTGACGATCCTCGACCGCCCGCAGCAGGCACCCGCCGAAATCGCGTACTACTCGGTCACGCCCCGCTTTTTCTCGTTCCTCGATGTACCGATCACCGAAGGGCGCGACATCGCGGAGAGCGACGACTTTCCCGCGCCGCGCGTGGTCGTGATCAACCAGACGATGGCGAAGATGTTCTGGCCCGAGGGGAATGCCATCGGCGCAAAGGTGAAGATCGGTGCGGGCGCCGCAACTGACCGGGAGATCACCATCGTTGGCATCGCTGGAGACGTCCGGCAGGGTGGTCCGACACAGGACGTCCGGCCCACGGCTTACGGCTCGACGCTCCAATACTCCTGGCCGCGAAGGCACTTTGCTGTCAAGACAGATGGCCGTCTCGCGTCGCTGGCGACGGAGATGCGCGCCGCCGTCCGCACTGTCGATCCATCGGTGGCCACGACGACGGCGATCGCGATCGACGATGTGGTATCGCAGCAGACCGCGCGGCACCGGCTCGTGATGGTCACGCTGACGTTCTTTGGCGTGGTCGCAATCGTGCTCTGCGGCGCTGGCCTGTACGCGGTGGTGGCATTGACCTCCCAATTCCGCCGGCGCGAGTACGCCATCCGCGTGGCGCTCGGTTCATCGAGACAGCATGTCCGCTGGATGGTCGTGCGTCAGTCGCTGATGCTCGCCTCAATCGGTGCCGTGCTCGGTCTCGCGCTCGCGGCCGCCGGCACGCGAACGCTGCAGGGCCTGCTGCACGGCGTCACGCCGATGGACCAGACGACCTTCGTCGTGGCTCTGGGGTCCGTGCTGCTGCTTGCGGCGGTGTCGGCGTCGCTGCCGGCGTGGAAGGCGGGCCGTGATCGATCCGATTGAGGCGCTGAAAGCCGATTAAGGGTCGGGCAGACGGACAGTCTGTCCGGTGTTCCTGGGACGAACGTTAAGAGAGGTATACAGCACGCCTGGAACTGGAGGGCAGGATGCAGCCTCTCAGACTCGCGGTGCTCGTTCTGGCGACTGCCTTCGCGAGCGTCTGCGGCGGCAACCCCGCACGTCCCAGTGAAACGGCCAGCGAGTTCTTCATTACCGGACCCGAGACTGACCTAACCGGCCTGTCGACCGAATACACCGCCACCGTCACGTTCGCCGATGGCACCAGACGAACCGCGACCGCCACCTGGACGAGCACCAACACGCAGGTGGGCGTTGTCGATACCAATGGCCGCCTCGAGGGGCGGGCCCATGGCTCGACCGTGCTGACGGCTTCTTTCCTGGGTCGTCAGGCGTCGAGGACCGTTCAAGTGGTCAACAACTACTTGGGCAGCTGGTCCGGTCAATACGTCGTCCGCGCGTGCGACAAGTCCGGACAGCACGATCGGGACGGGGGGTGTCGCGGCGTCGTGGGTTCGGAGGCGGTGGTCAGGCTAAGCCTGACGCGGACCGACGGAACAATGCGCGAGGTCGGCGGCATTCTCGAACTCGGTAGCGTGGGCTTCTGGGGCCCTGTCCGAGGGGTCGTGACCGCTGATGGGCACCTGAACCTCGACGGCCGTTACGAGCTCCCAGATTTTTACGGCTACGGCGTTTGTTGTTCGCTGGAAATCGGCGGTTGGGACACGCGTCTGAGTGGACCTGATGCGATGACGGGCCGGTGGACACAGCGGTTCACCTATCTCCCTTGGACCGGCAGCTCTTACACGGAGAGCGAAATCGTGACGATGACTCGAACCTCGACCGGCGTCAAATGACTCCCAACTCCCATCTATAGAAAGGGCTCCAAAACCTCCAACGCCCAAAGAGCTCAGAGCCGATCGATTCAGCGGCCCCGCTCGCCGGATCTGCCGACCTCAACATTAATCAAGTCATTTCCTCTCGAGAAGTCCGGTGTCCTGCAGACTTCTCTCTCCATCCTTCCGACGTGTCGACTCTCAACCACACCGGGACGCTCGAAACTTCGTGGTTCCGTAGAGAAAAGCTGGCGGGGGACAATGCCCTATCGTGGCGGTAGCCTTGCAAGCCTGATATTGTCACGGTTACAAACGTGTGATCGGTGAACCGAGAGGGCGAAGTTATGCTCTCAGCCGACGGCTTTTTCCGTCGATGCGGAACAGCCTGAAGCGGTCCAAGGAACAACGATGCTTCTCTTTCTCCTCCTGACGGTGCTGCAGGCGTCGCCGGTGACTCGCACCGATCCCGCCATGTACGTCGTCGGCCCGAACGACGTGCTGCAGATTACCGTCTTCAACCAACCGCAGCTGTCGGGCAAGTTTTCCGTCGAGGCGGACGGCACGGTGACGTTCCCGCTGGTTGGCCGGGTGTCGGTTGGTGGCAAGGACATCCGGGCCGCAGAGAACGAGGTAAAGGGACGTCTGGCCGCCGGGTACCTCAAGGACCCACAGGTCACCGTCACCGTAGAGCATTACCGCAGTCAGCAGATCATCATGATGGGCGAGGTGCGGCAACCGGGCACCTTGCAGTTCACGGGGTCGATGACGCTGCTGGAAGCACTTGCCCGCGTCGGCTCGACGACTGAGCACGCGGGAATGGAGGTCGTGATCGTCCGTTCATCGGCAACCGGTGTTAGCGCGGTACCGGCATTGCCAAACCCGAACGGCGCGGTACCGGCTGTGCCGAACCCGCACGGCGCGGGTGCCGACACGATACGTGTGAACCTCAAGACCCTGCAGAGCGGGGCACTCACCGAAAACGTCGTGCTTCGTGCCGGCGATACGGTGTTCGTGCCGCGCGCGGAAACGATCTTCGTTTCGGGTCATGTGAAGACACCTGGCGAATACCCGATCCGCACCGGCATGACGGTTCGCCAGGCGCTGGCCCTCGCCGGCGGCGTGACGGACCGCGGCTCGACACGGCGAATGCAGGTTATCCGCATGGTCGACGGCAAAGAGGTGACGGTTTCCGTCGAGCTGACGACGATCGTTCAGTCAGGCGACACTGTCGTTGTGCGTGAACGGTTCTTCTAAGCTGTTCGCCACTCCATGGAACTTAAGTCGCCGGATCGCGGCACTCCCTCTGCCAACGGTCGGAGGACGCTTCGGCACACATTGCGAGGCCCTGGTTATCGAATTGCTAACGCTTTCATGAGTTGGCGTCGTGCGACGGTCAGCAACGCTGACCGTACCGCTTTGTCATAACGGATTCGCCATGCCGATTGCCAGCCCGACACATGCTGCCGCAGTTCCGAGCGACCTGCTCCTGCTCGGTTCTGAGATCGAGTTTCCACGGTGTGAAGCTGGCATCGGAAGCGTCATTACTGCGACGGACAGCGCGCAGCTTCTGGATGGCGTTCGAGCAGAGGCGCTCGCCCTGTGGCCGGATGATCGCGGGCACTTTCTCGAAGTGCAGCGATTTGGGTGCGGCCTAGCGCAGCATTTCCCCAGCGCGAGTACACAAGTGTCCGCCACGGTCACGTACCCTGGGGTTGTGAAGGCGTTTCACTACCACCTCTGCCAGTACGACTGCTGGACCGTCGTAAAGGGCATGCTGCAGGTGGCGCTGGTCGATCTGCGACGCACCTCGCGAACGTTCGGTCTCCGGAACACACTGTACATCGGTGAGCTGCGGCCCTGGCAGTTGCTTATTCCGCCCGGCGTGGCGCATGGCCATAAGGTCATTGCTCCCGAGCCCGCAGTGCTGGTCTACGTGACGAGCCGGTTCTATGACCCCTCCGACGAATGCCGGATTTCGTTCAACGACGAACGTCTTAATTACGACTGGAATACTCAGTTCAAATGAACCTGCTCGTTACTGGAGGCGCCGGGTTCATCGGATCTGCCTTCGTGCGTGACACCATCACGCACGTCTCCGGCACGCGCGTTGTCACGCTCGATAAGCTGACCTACGCCGGCAACCTTGCAAACCTCCTCCCAGTTCAAGGTAACTCTCGCCATCGCTTCGTGCACGGAGACATCTGCGATGGGCCGCTGGTCGCATCTCTCCTTCGCGAAGAGCAGATTGAAGTCGTTGTTCACTTCGCCGCTGAGTCGCACGTCGATCGGAGCATCCTGTCGCCGCATGATTGTGTCGAGACCAACGTGCGTGGGACGGCCACGTTGCTCGATGCCGCGCGGGCAGCGAAGGTCCGCCGGTTCGTGCTGGTCTCGACCGACGAGGTGTACGGCGATATCCCGGCGCCGCTCCAAGCAGATGAGACGTATCCGCTGAAGCCGAGCAGCCCCTATGCAGCGTCCAAGGCCGCCGCCGATCTGCTGGCGCTCTCCTATATGTGTACGTTCGGCTTTCCGGTAGTGATCACCCGAGCTTCGAACACCTACGGTCCTTATCAGTTTCCGGAAAAGCTGATCCCGCTGATGGTCTCGAACGCTCTCGAGGGCATGCCACTACCCGTCTACGGCGACGGCCTTCAGGTGCGCGACTGGCTGTACGTGGACGATCATTGCAGGGGAATTGCCGCTGTGCTCTGGCACGGTCGCGACGGAGAGGTGTACAACATCGGCGGCAATTGCCGGTTGCCGAACCGCGACGTGATCAGGCATGTGCTCCGCATCGTCGGGTCACCTGAGACGCTGATGCATACCGTCGCCGATCGTCCCGGCCATGACCGCAGGTATGCACTGAACAGCGAAAAGATCGCTCGCCACACCGGCTTTGCACCACAAGTCCCGTTCGATGTCGGCCTTGCGGAGACGGTCCAGTGGTATCGAGACAATCCAGGTTGGACGAGCCAAGTCCGATCCGGTGAGTACCGAGAGTATTACCAGCGAAACTATGGCTGGCGTACTGCACCGGGAGCTGCGCGTTGAATAGCCTCGAGCATGAGCCCGACGTGAGGTGCCCGTGCGCATCGTTGTAACAGGAGCCTTTGGCCGCCTCGGCGCCGTGCTGTGCGCTGAGCTGGTGTCGGCTGGACATCACCTCATCGCGTTAGATCGCGCACAGTTGGACATCACTCACGCCGAGCAGGCCACGGTGGTAATCAATGACCTCCGCCCAGAGGTCATCATCAACTGCGTCGGATACAATGCTGTGGATGCCGCCGAACGGGATCGAACTGCGGCCTTTGCGCTCAATGCACATGGCCCGGAAGTGCTGGCCGCAACTGCTGAAGCCGCGGGTGCTCTCTTCGTGCATTTCAGCTCCGACTTCGTGTTCGACGGCGAGGCCAACGAGGCGTACACAGAGACAGACTCGACGAATCCGTTGAGTGCCTACGGTGCTTCGAAGCTGGCCGGTGAGCTCGCGACCAGCCGCGCTTCCCGGCACTATGTCTTACGGCTCTCGAGCCTCTTCGGCGGGGTAGGTATTGACGGGCATCGGGCAACAGTGGACTACATCGCCGACAGCCTTTTGAGTGGTGCGAGCGTGCGCGCGGCCCTCGACAGAACCGTGACGCCGAGCTACGTTCCTGATGTGGCTCGCGCGACTCTGGCGATGCTTGACGCTCATGTGCCGTACGGCACATATCACTGCGTCAACTCACCCTTGACGACGTGGTATGAACTAGCGCTGGAAATTGCGCGGCAGCTCGATGTCAATCCTTCGATCGAGCGGGTCCGAGCCGCCGATCTGTCAGCCATCGCCCCACGCCCAAGGTTCTGCGCCCTGTCGAACCGGAAGCTCGACTCACTGGGGATTGCGATGCCGCCATGGCAATCCGCAATTCGCCGTCATCTTGCGGCCCGTCGCACCGCAGTGACCGCGGGCGGAATGGGGTGATGAAAGGCATCATTCTCGCTGGCGGCAGTGCCACGCGGCTTTATCCGCTGACGCGGAGTATCAGCAAGCAGCTCCTGCCCGTCTACGACAAGCCGACCATCTACTATCCCTTGGCCACCCTGATGCTGGCGGGCCTGCGGGATGTCCTCATCATCAGTACGCCGCGTGATCTCCCAATGATCGAGGACCTCCTCGGTGACGGTCACGAGATCGGCATTCGGCTGACCTATCGAGAGCAGCCTGCGCCCGGAGGCATCGCCCAGGCATTCCTCATCGGGTCGGACTTCATCCGTGACTCGCCGGTCTGTCTCATTCTCGGAGACAACATCTTTTACGGAAACGACATGATTAGCGCGCTCGAGCGTTGCGCGAAGTTGCAGGTGGGGGCCAAGATCTTCGCGTGCCACGTCCAGGATCCCGAGCGGTACGGGGTCGTTGAGTTCGGCGACGACGGGCTGGCGCTCAGCATCGAGGAGAAGCCGCATACACCGCGCTCGAATTGGGTCGTCACGGGCCTGTATTTCTACGATGCAGCGGTTGTCGACATCGCCCGCCGGCTGAAACCCTCGGCACGCGGTGAGCTCGAGATCAGCGACGTCAATCGGGAATACCTGACGCGTGGCCAACTGAGTGTGGCGAGGCTGGGGCGCGGGGTGGCATGGCTCGACACCGGGACGTACGACTCGCTGCTGGCGGCGTCGCAGTTCGTTCAAACACTGGAGCTGAGGCAAGGTCTGAAAGTGGCCTGTATCGAAGAGATCGCGTACGCTCAGGGATACATCGATGAGACGCAGCTGTTACGGCTCGCAGACAGATACAGCAACAGCTCGTACGGCGCCTACCTGCGGCACTGCGTGAGCCACTATCGTGCGGGGCGCTCAGCCGCTGTCGTGCCCGGCTCTCAGTAAGAATAACGACACGCAGACATAGCCGTCGTTCGCGATCGCGCCGCCACGAGTATCCGCAGTGTCCGATCTGACGCATCTTCAGCGCCTGGAAGCCGAGAGCATGCACATCATCCGCGAGGTGGCGGCCGAGTGCCGGCGCCCGGTGATGCTCTACTCGATTGGCAAGGACAGCTCGGTCCTGCTGCACCTGGCGTTGAAAGCGTTCTATCCGGCCAAGCTTCCCTTCCCCCTCCTGCATATCGATACGACGTGGAAGTTCCGCGACATGATTGCATTTCGCGACGAGACCGCTCGGCGGCTGGGGCTCGAGCTGCTCGTGCACGTCAATCGCGACGGGCTGGACATGGGAGTCAGCCCCTTCGTGCACGGGTCGGCACTGTACACCGATGTCATGAAAACTCAGGCGTTACGGCAGGCGCTCGACAAGTACGGCGTCGATGGCGCGATAGGGGGCGCCCGCCGTGACGAGGAAAAGTCACGCGCCAAGGAGCGCATCTTCTCGATCCGATCCGCGCAGCACCGCTGGGATCCGAAGCAGCAGCGGCCCGAGCTGTGGCACCTGTATAACGCGCAGACACGCAATGGCGACAGCGTCCGTGTTTTCCCACTGTCGAACTGGACCGAGCTCGATGTGTGGCAGTACATCTACTTCGAGAACATTCCGATCGTGCCGCTGTATTTCGCCTGTGCGCGACCGGTCGTTCGCCGCGGCGGCACGCTGATCATGGTGGACGACTCGCGGTTGCCTCTCGATCCGCAGGAGCAGATCGAACAGAAGATGGTGCGTTTCCGGACCCTTGGCTGTTACCCGCTCACCGGCGCCATCGAGAGCACGGCGACGTCGCTACCCGCGATCATCCAGGAGATCCTGCTGACCCGGCACTCCGAGCGTCAGGGCCGCGTCATCGATCACGACCAGTCGGTCTCGATGGAGAAGAAGAAACAAGAAGGGTATTTCTGATGGCGGGCGCCTTCGACTCGCCCGGGATGGATATCGAGAGTCACCTGCGCTCTTTGCAGCGCAAGAGCCTGCTGCGGTTCATCACGTGCGGGAGCGTCGACGATGGCAAGTCGACGCTCATTGGCCGGTTGCTGTACCAGTCGCACATGATCTTCGACGATCAGCTGGCCGCGTTGGAGGCTGATTCGAGAATCGTTGGCACACGCGGCGGCGAACTGGATCTCGCGCTGCTGGCCGACGGTCTCTCGGCCGAGCGTGAACAGGGCATCACGATCGACGTGGCCTACCGCTTCTTCTCCACGGATACGCGTGCGTTCATCGTCGCCGATACACCAGGGCACGAACAATACACGCGCAATATGGTGACCGGCGCCTCGAACGCCGACCTCGCGATCGTGCTGGTCGACGCCCGCAACGGTGTGCTGACGCAAACTCGCCGGCACAGCTACATCGTGTCGCTGCTGGGCATCCCACGAATCGTACTGGCGGTGAACAAGATGGATCTGGTGGGCTACTCGCGGGACGTGTTCGCGGGAATCGAGCGCGAGTACCGGGAGTTTGCCGCTCAGATAGGCGTGACGGACGTGACGTGCATTCCCAGTCTGCGCGGTCCACGGCGACACCGTCGTCCAGCATGGACCGAACCTGTCTTGGTACGAAGGCCCCACGCTGCTGGAGTATCTCGAGCGTGTGCCGGTTGGCGATACCGCCGCGTCGAGACCCTTCCGGCTCGCCGTGCAGTGTGCGATCAGGCCGACGCCCGACTTCCGCGGTTATGCCGGTTACATCGCCAGCGGTCGATTGCACGTCGGCGACGTGGTGCGAGTGCTGCCGTCTGGTCGCGAGACGAGTATCGCCGGAATCCTGGTCGGTGATACGCCGGCTGTTGCGGCCGTGGCGGGACAATCCGTCACCGTGACCCTGAACGATCACATCGATGTCAGCCGGGGGGATGTGCTTGCCTCTGCTGACGCGCCGCCGCCGGTTGCCGACCAGTTCGAAGCGACGGTGGTCTGGATGCACGAGGCGCCGATGCTTCGGGGTCGATCGTACCTGATGAAGCTCGGCACTCAGGCGGCGATCGCCACGGTCGCGCCGCTCAAATACAAGGTGAACGTCAACACCCTCGAGCGCGTCGCGGCAAAGACGTTGGAATTGAACGACATCGGGGTCTGCGATCTGGAGCTCGATCGACCGGTCGTCTTCGAGCCGTACAAGGAGAGTCGCGAGCTCGGCGGTTTCATCTTGATCGATCGCATGACGAATGCGACGGTTGGCGGGGGCCTGCTGCACTTTGCACTACGGCGTTCGGCGAACGTCCATTGGCAGGCCCTTGATGTCACTCGGGAAGCGCGGGCCGAGCTGAAGGCGCAGAAGCCGTGCGTGTTGTGGATGACTGGATTGTCCGGCGCTGGGAAGTCGACAATCGCCAACATCGTCGAGAAGCGGCTGCACGCCATGGGACGCCACACCTGCCTCCTCGACGGCGACAACGTCCGTCACGGTCTCAACAAGGATCTCGGCTTCACGGATGCCGACCGAGTGGAGAACATCCGCCGCGTCGCGGAGGTGGCGCGGCTCATGACGGATGCCGGCTTGATCGTGCTGGTGTCGTTCATTTCGCCGTTCCGGGCGGAGCGGCGGATGGCGCGCGACGTGATGGCCGCGGGCGAATTCATCGAACTGTTCGTCGACACGCCGCTGGACGTGGCTGAAGCCCGCGATCCGAAGGGGCTGTATCGAAAAGCGCGACGCGGCGAGCTCAAGAATTTCACCGGCATCGATTCAGCGTACGAGGCGCCCGAGAACCCGGAACTGCGAATCGACACCGTCCGCCTGACTCCGGAGCAGGCAGCGGACGCGATCATCGAGTATCTGCGTCGAGTCGGTGTCCTTTCCTGATGAACCTATTGGTAATCGCCAGCTCGATCGAGCAGGCTCTCGGCAGTTCTGTTGGGGGTGATGATTGAGGAAGGGGAGCACGGACAGCTCCAGCCGTTCGGTCGTTGAAACTCGATCGAGAATCGCGAAGCCGGAAAAGGTCTGGGCTGATGAGTATGTCTGTCTGCTGGGCGCCTTGGCCGCCGCAGCATTCATCATCTACGGGAGCCTGGTGCCGTTCGACCTCCGGAGGCCCGATGCCGTGAATCCCGGCGCCTGGTTGGAGCAGGTCCGGCTCACATCCTGGTCGCTCGCATCGCCCACCGATCTTCTCGTGAATGTAACCGTTGGCTTGCCGCTCGGATTCTTTCTGATGGGGGCGTTGCGATCAGGTCGCCGCCAAAGCTACCGCGGTAACGCTGTGGCCGTGATCGTGGTTACGTGCGTCTCGGCGATGCTGGGCACAGCCGTCGAGCTGCTCCAGGTGCTTTCGCCGACACGCATAAGTGCGTGGAGTGACGTGTTCGCTCAGAGCCTCGGCGCCGGCGTTGGCGCTCTTCTCTGGGCCTTCAGTCGTCGCACGTTGATCCAGTGGCTACGGCTTCGCGTTGTGTGAAAAGAACGGGCAGCATGACCGACGTCTCCGTCATCATCCCGACGCGCAACCGCAGACAGTTGCTCGAGCTCACGCTGCGGAGCGTATTGTGGCAACGCGACGTGGACTTCGAGGTGATTGTCGTCGACGACGGGTGTACGGACGATACGCCGCAGATGCTGCGGGATCTTCGCGATCCGCGGATCCGAACCGTGCGTCATGAGCGTTCGCAGGGCGTGAGCGCCGCGCGTAATCACGGAATTGCCGAGGCGCGCGGTGAATGGGTGGCGTTTCTCGACGATGACGATCTGTGGGCCCCTGACAAGCTGACGCAGCAGCTGGACGCGCTTGCGCCGAAGCGGTTGTCGGTGGGCATACGCAGGGGCCGTTGACATCACTGTCGACAACCGAATCATCGCCGGCCGGTCGCCGACGCCACCCGACCAGGTCGTGAAGGAACTGCCGGCTAGGAATATGCTTCCGGCCGGGTCCTCCAACGTCATCGTCGCGAAGGCGTGGCTTCCTATGCCCACCGTCTTCGACGGGAGCTTGTTCCACTCCGCGGACTGGGATCTGTGGATCAGGCTGGCTCGCCAGGGGCCGCCAGCGTGCGTGCCCGAAGCCTTTGGTGGGCTACCGCTTCCATCCGGGCAGCACTTCCCTGGACCTGGCTGGGATGTACTCTGAGGCCGATGAAATCGAACGGCGTTACGGCGGTCCCGTGGATCGGAGCGACTTCAACCGATATCTAGCGAAGCTCGCCAAGCGCGCGGGTTGGCGTCGTAAGGAGCTCGAGTATTACTGTCGGGCGGCGATGATCGGAGATCGAGGTTATGTCACGAGGGATTTCCTTCCGGATGTCTGGAAGCTGTTTTGCGATGTGCTGAGGAGTCGGGCAGACCGATTCGGGATCCCGCGTCGGAACCGGCCGACCCAAAAGCGATCCGCATGCATCCTGGAAGGCAGCAGCACGGCTCTGGGTCGACCGGCTCGTTCGCGAGGACATCGACGCTGTGAAAGGACACCGATAGGGCGGGCTGTGTTACGTATGGCATTCTTGGACAGCGGGCTCCGCGAAGCGCTCCGGGCGCGGTTTCGGCGTCTTCCTCCTCCGATTCGGAATCGCGCCCGGCGGAGCACGGAGCGGTTGCCGCCCCAGTGCGTCGACTGCTTGGCGCTGTCGATCCGGACTGCCCGCCGGGCACCGTGAGTTGGGGCAGCTTCCGCCGCACGACGCCCTTCACTCGTTCGTGGGGATACGACCGCGGTACTCCGATCGACCGCGTCTATATCGAGGAATTTCTGTCAGGTCATACCGAGGACGTTCGAGGGGCATGCCTCGAGATATTGAATGCGGACTACACCCGCCGCTTCGGAGGGCGCACGCGTCACGATCAGTGACGTGCTCGATATCAATCCCGCGAACACGGCCGCAACGATAGTCGCGGATCTGGGGGAGCCCGATTCACTCCCGGCGGTGCGGTTCGACTGCATCATCTTCACCCAGACGTTGCATCTGGTGCCCGAGATGCGAGTCGCCGTCGCAAATATCTGGCGAGCGCTCGCTCCGGGAGGTGTCCTGTTGCTGACCGTACCAGTGCTCGGGCGTCACGAAGCCCGCAAGGGTTTCCATGCCGACCGATGGCGCGTCACGAAAACGGGATTAGAGTGGTTACTGACAGGGCTGTCCGATGGGGGCGCGGAAGTCACGAATTACGGCAACGTCCTCTCGTGCACCGCATTCCTATACGGAATGGCAGCCGAGGAACTGCGCCGCGAGGAGCTGCAAGCCGTCGATCGTGAGTTTCCGCTCATAGTCGCTGCCCGCATGCGCAAGGATGATGGGCGTTGATGCGCTCAGGAACGCTCGTCCTTCTCTATCACCGGGTCGCCCAACTGGACCGCGATCCGTATGGTTTCGCTGTGCGTCCGGATCGCTTCGCGCAACACTGCGAGATCCTGCGCAAGCGCCGCGACGTCGTGCCACTGCTGGACACCAACGGGACGCGGCGTGAGATCGCGATTACGTTTGACGACGGATACGTCGATAACCCTGGCGACGCTTGTCGCATCCTCACCGCTGCCGGGCTGCCCGCAACCTTTTTCATCACGGCTGGACGGATTGGAGAACGGACAGAGGTCTGGTGGGATCGGCTGGAGCAGATCATGCTGGGCAGCGAGCCTGCCGTCGGCAATATCGACATGGAGATCGGCGGTAAACGGCTGTGGGCGGACATCCGGTCGGCCGCGGCCCGCGCGCGAGCACACACCGCGCTCTACTGCCGGTTGCAACGGCTTCGCCCTGCTGCGATCGAGTCGATTCTGACGCAACTCGCCGCGCAGTTGGGCGTCGAGATTGTCCACCGTGAGACGCACCGATGGATGAACGAGGAGGAACTGCGCGCGCTATCGGCGGCGGCTGGAGTTCAGATGGGCGCGCATACGCTCACCCATCCGGTTCTCGCCAGCCTTCCGGCCGATGAACAGCGGCAGGAGATCGATGGGAGTCGCAATCAGCTCGAACGGCTGTTGGGCAGGCCGGTCACCGTGTTCTCGTACCCGTATGGCGGTCACGATGCGCTGGACGCGGTGACCACGCGGCTGGTTCGTGAGTCCGGCTATGCGATGGCCTGCACGGGCACCGGCGGCCTGGCTCGCCCGGATCAGTATCCGTTCCTGGTTCCCCGGAACGTGGTTGGCGACTGGGATGCGAACACGTTCGAACAATGGTTGGAGCAGTGGCTCCAGCGCTGATCATGGGGTCAGGTCTTGAAAAACACTGAGATTCAAGACCTGACCCCAGGCAGCCCAGGCAGCCAGCCCGACAACCTGCGAACCTGACGGCGCAGAAATGACGGCTGCCGCGGCCGGTGCAACTCGCACGTCTGCAGGGCGCGCAACACCGAATCATCGACATCCACGAGTGTGGGGGGCCGCGCTCGAGCGAGAACGTGTTCCAGACTCTGGTAGCTCTGGTTGTGCGTGAAGTGCGACAAGATATCGAGTTTCTCGGCCTCAAAGTAATAACGATAGCGAACCGGCACCAGATAGCGATCGAGGAGGTGCAGGATGAAGCGCCGGAGAGTCGCCGGATCCGGCACCGTGGCGTCCTTGTTCGAGACGCGCTTCAGATTCGCAGCGCCTTCTGCCACGTTCCCGGCCTCGAGCGTCAGTCCCGGATGCTTGTACTTCGCATCTTCGAGGACGATGAGCGGCTTCTTGTAACAGAGCGCCTCGAACCCGAGCGTCGAATTGCGAACCGCGACGGCGTCCGCTGCCTCGATCAGCGCGTGAGGGTGAATGTCTGAGGTGACCGTGCCTCGGCTTCCCACGATCTCACGCAGCGTATCCTCGTGCTTCTCCGAATCGAGCGGGTGAGTCTTGACTGCGAGGCGGGCGCCGGGAATTGACGCGATGCACTCGAGCAGGAAAGACACTGCCGCCGCATTCGAGCGAAATCGGCGCGCGCCGATGAGCACGTTCGTGTCCCAGTCCACCTGACAGCCATAGAGGAGCAGAAAGCTTCCGTCGTCGCCGAGCAGACGCCGGCGAACCTCGGCTGCCGGCACCATGGTCTGCGACACCATCGTGGCCTTGAGACTCGTGTAATCGGCAAGGAACCGGTCCGCTCTCGCGAGATCGTCGATCTCCGGCGCTTTCAAGATTGCGACCCGCCAAATCTGTCAGGGTGGCGGATAAGGGCCCTCGATCGAGGAAGATCGTGCCGGGTATCCACCCAATCTCGCTCGTGAAGTACGTTTGTCCAGTCGCTTCGCAAGCCGCAGACACGGCGCGATACGGCAGATAGCGGCCATTCCAGATGAAGACCGCACCGGGTTGGAAACGAAGCAGCGAGTGCCGATGTCGTTCGATACCAGACCTCGGCCAGCCGCCGCGCTCGTTCCAGGTTGCGGACGACGTTGATCGTGTAGGGATAGCTCCTGAAGTAGTTGGGCCGCTCGAACACCGGAACGCTCGAGGACACACAGCGCGTCGATATCGTCCCGGCAGGTCAGATCGGGATCTTCGACAAGTCTCTCGATCGCTGAGCTCGGATCGATCCACTCATAATTCCAGTGGTCCGCGCCGTCTAACGTGACCCAGATGGGGCGGAATCCAGATTCCGACAGGCGGTCAGCAAGCGGCCCGTAGAATCTGAGAAAGTATTTCTCGCAGATGAAAAGAACGGGCTTGCCCTCGTTCCTTCGCATGTAGACCTCCGGCTCACGAGTCAGGCTCAGTCTTGCGATACCGCCCCTTTCACTCGCCGTCGTATGCGCCGAGCAAGCGCGCTCAGACGCCTGGGCACCGCCTGACGCACGCGAATGAGGGTCTGGACTCTACGCCGAAGGAAGTCACCCGAGCGCTTCACGACACGCGGCACCAACCGCGGCGCTGCCGTCGAGACGTCAGGCCTTCCGTCAGTGAGTTCGCGTATCAAAATTTCCGTGCACGACGCAAGTTCGAACGAGGGGTTGAACGGCGCGGATTCCGCTGCCTCGAGAACACGCGCGGCACGCTCCAGATCTCGTACGTCCTTATCTCTTCGATAAAACGCCTTCTGCTCCAGTACGATTTCCGGGTTCGCGAATTTGAATCCGCGAAACCTGAAATGAAAATCCGGGCTGTCGATGAGCTGGTCATCACTAATCAGCGGCCGTTCACGGCTGCGATGGTAGCCGGCTGTGACGATGTCCACGACCGGCGTCAGATGGCTGACGCCCGATCCGTAGCGCGCTTTCCTGTAATGAGACTTCAATGTCAAATCGATGTCGGTCGATGGTCTGACGCCGAGCACCTCCAGCGGCGAGCTCCCAACGACGCAGATTTCCTCCAGAGCAATCCCTGACCGGCCGCACGCTTCCCGACACTCAGCGAGCCATCGAACGAATTCTGCCCGAACACCCGCGGAACGGCGTCTGCTCAATTGGCGCAGGTTGTTCGTTGAGAGCAGGACGCCGGCAAGATTCAACGTTTCCGCCTTGGACGAGGCCGCATGAGCGGAAAGGTAGGAGCCCGGCGCCACCGTGTCACGTGCGAGCTCCCTGCAGCTGTTCTTGGCTGTTGCCGCGACGTTGCAGAGGTCATCGAGGGCGTTCCTGCGCTCGGCGACGATCACTCGGACGGCCTGCGGCTGTGTCATCGCCAGCAGCAATGCCTTGCGGTTGATCACGCCGGTGGAGCTGAGGGGCTCCAGGGTCCCGTAGAGGTCGTGGACCAGCTCGTACATGCCCAACGGAGAGTCGATGGAGATGTCGCTCTGGCCCACGACATAGAGCACTTTCGCAATCGTCTCCTCGAACAGGTCCCAATACTTTCGAGCCGGTGAGAAGAACACAAAGACCACGACATCATCGGGCTTGAGGTGGGTATACCAATAAGGATTGTCCGGAGCTCGTCGGCAGTGAACCCATTTTCGCGAAACCACTTGAAGGGCCAGGCGGTACCGTGCCCTTCTTCACGCCTGGCGAAGACAGGAATATCCAGGGCCAGTGCTGCTGAAATCCTGTGCGCACCATTGCCGAGCGTTCCGTCGCCGAAATACGTGATAGCGGCACTCGAATCGAATCCATTCGCCTTCATGCTGGCGAGCAGCATTCTCGCGTGCCGCACATAGTCGGCCACGGCCCGTTTATCGACCGTGTTGGCTGCACGGTGAAAAGGATCTGGCGGCTCAATTCCACCTGTTCTCTTGCTGATGTGCCTTTCGTACAGCGCCGCCGTAAACGATGTGCCCTGCTCGCTGACGTCGGTCGAAGACGCCAGCTCGCGGAAGTATAGGTACTTGCAGACCAGATCGAGGCGCCGGTGAGAGACAAGCTTCAAGGGCGCAATGGATGTGCACGCCGTCGTCGTCCCGGCGCGCGCTCTGGCGGTCGTTCATTCTCAGGAGACGACCTTCGGCGGCAGAACTGCGGACTCCTGGGTCGATGTCTGACCCGGCCGAGTGACGGGAGCCGTGTGCCAGGTTCCAAGCACCTGCACTGGCGCACTGCCAATGAACTCCCCCACGACCGTGAACTGCATCACCCCAAGTTCCCAGCACAGGTGGCGTGTGGCGGACTTGTCGAACACAGCGATATTGAGCCAATAGCGACCTGGGTTCAGCAGTTGGGCATCGAATGCGATCTCGACGCGGTGTCGCCGGCCGTCATGGTGACAGCGATAGCGATTTGCGGTCGAATGACATTGGGCCACGAGCTCCTGGGTTCTCGACATGTATGTGACTGAAATGTCGTACTCCGGAAACTCGCGAGACACCGTCAGGTCCATCGACAGCCGGTACGGACGTGCATACTGGCACACGTCTATGCTCTTGCCATTGTCGTCTTCGAGGGAGAGACGATCGATTGTCGCGTCGCCGGTCCCGAGTGAGCGGCGAACGACTTGATCGCACGTGTCGATGCTCCCGACGTAGCGCTCGATTCCCGGATTGGATCGCCTGAAAAAACTGCTTCACCATTCGAGAGCACGATCACGTGATTCGAGAGGCGATAGGTCATGGGCATTGAATGCGATACGAAGATGACCGCACACTGGCCCAGCAGGTCGCCGACCACCTGATAACATTTTGATCGAAAGCCTTCGTCGCCCACCGCGATGACTTCGTCGAGGATGAGAACGTCGGGTTTGATAAGTTTCGCTGCGATCGAAAACCCGAGCCGCACCTGCATGCCCGAACTGTAATTCTGGACCGGGCTGTCGATGAACTCCTCGATTTCGGCAAACTCGATGATCTCGTCCAACCGGCGATCGACCTCCGCTTTCGTTAGCCCTAGCACCGAACCGTTGACATAGATGTTTTCACGACCAGTCAGCACGGGATTGAAGCCCGCGCCCAGGGCAATCAGCGCACCGACGCGGCCGCGAATGGTGATGCGGCCTGTATCAGGCTTGATCAGCCCGTTCAACATCTTGAGCAGCGTCGTCTTACCGGCACCGTTCCGCCCGATGAGACCCAGGCAATCGCCGCGTCGAAGCTCGAATGACACATTCCGGACCGCCCAGAATTCGTTCTCTCTGAGCAGCACCTCGTTCGACTGCGTTGAGAACGGGTTCAGGTCTGACACGATGTCGGTGACGCCGTACCAGAGCGATCGCTTGAGGCTGCGGCAGAATCTCTTGGAAATGGCGTCCACGCTGACGAGGACCTCGGATGACATGTCAGCCAACTCCGATTGGCTGCCACGAGCCGCGTTGCCCGGAATCCAGGCGGCGCGGGGCCTGAACAGCTCCCTCAGTTGCCAAGCCGTGCAATGAGATGCGGCAGCGCGAGGCGGTAGGAAACCCAGCCCAACAGCAGGAATGCGATCGTTGCGAGACTCACGATCACGAAGCCGCCTGGATGCGCCGCGGGGCCGCTTATCAGCCACTCGCGTGTCGTCGTGACGAGGGGAGTCAGCGGATTGACCGACGCCACCATGGCCGCCACGCCAGACGTTGGGACGGGTAGAGAACCGGCGTGAGGATCATGAGAAATGTGCTCGCGATGGGCAGCGCGTGTTGCACGTCGCCGTAGAGGAGCCCGATTGGAATCAGAATGACTCCGATCATGAATCCTGTCAGCGCCACGCTCAACATGCCCAGCAGAAACAGTGGCGCGGTACGCGCCGGGGCAAGACCGAAGACGACGAAGACGGCGACGAGCAGACCCAGACGGACAAGGAAACTGAACCCCACCTGCATCAATCCTGACAGCAGGATCGCCTCACGCGGGAAATTGAGACGATTGAGGATCGAGCGCGCCGCGTTGACCGACCTGATCGGGCTATTGAGCGCTTCGGCGAACGTCTGCCAGATGATCGTGCCAACGATTGCGTAGGCCGCGTACGGAATGCGTGTGTCACCGACTTTCAGCACGCCCGCGGCCTGGAGATAGATAAAGGGCAGGCTTGCCATCAGCGGTGGTATGAACACCCAGAAATATCCCAGAATACTGTTGCGATACTGCGCGCTCAGATCGCGGATGAACAACCGCCACGCGAGCTCGCGCGACGCCACCAGGTCACCGACCATGTCACGGACGAACCTGGTCGGCTGTCGGAGCGGCGACTCGGGGGTATACACCGTGACGGGACGGTCGGTCATGCCTTCAACACCGTAACACGCCTGGTCTACAATTTCGACTGATGCCTCCTCCCGCATGATGCCCCGACGCCCAACAGTGTCCGTCATCGTGCCGACGCACAACCGTCTTCGGCTCCTGCCGTTGACCCTCCACAGCGTTCTCCGGCAACAGGAAGTCGACTTCGAAGTGCTCGTGGTCGACGATGGATCCACCGACGACCTTCGCGGCGCAGTTCACGAACTCGAAGATCCTCGGGTCCGCCTGCTCCGTCAGGAACCGCCGAAGGGCGTCAGCGTGGCGCGCAATCGAGGCGTCGCCGAGGCTGGTGGGCGCTGGATCGCGTTCGTGGACGACGACGATCTGTGGGCACCGAACAAACTCGCGACCCAGGTGCGCGCCGCCGAGGACCAGGGGCGCGGCTGGGCCTATGCAGGCTCGGTGAACGTGTCGGAAGACCTCCGTCTGCTGGGAGGTGCACCGCCGGCTGATCCTGACGAGGTCGTCAGGGCGTTGCCGCGAACGAACCTTATCCCGGGAGGCTGCTCAGGGGTTGTGGTGCATCGTGACCTGCTACCTTCGAACCCGTTCGATCCCTCATATCGCCACTTGGAGGATTGGGATCTGTGGATCCGGCTTTCCCGCCTTGATCGACCGGTGGGAGTTGCCGCTCCGCTGGTCGGCTACAGAATCCACGGCAGCAACAAGTCGCTGGACACGGTCGGCCTGATCGCCGAGCTCGACATCATAGAGGAGCGCTACGGGGGGCCGATCGATCGACCCAGGTTCTACCGGCATCTCGCCCGTGTCTCTCTCCGGGGCAGTCGCCATCGCGACGGCCTGCGTTATTACTGTCAGGCAGCAGCCAGGGATCGTCAGTATCGCAATGGAGACTTCGTGCCCGATCTGATCGAGATGGCCCAGGGTATGGGTCGCAGCGTTCGACATCGTCTGACTCGGGCCATCACCGGCAGTGCAGCGCCTGAACGAGCGATGCGTTCCTCGCGCCGGTATGCCGCTCAAGATCCTTGGCTCGAGCAGGCGCGTCCATGGCTGAACGAGCTGGCCATTCATCGATCCAGCGTCGCGAAAGAGAAACTGGACGCCAACGTCCATCCCCACTGAAGCGACGGACGCGTTCAGCCAGGGGGAGGCGACCCGGCTTGCGGGAAGAGGAAGTTGCGCAGCTTCTGACCGACGACTTGCAGTGAGAACTGATCCTCCACACGCCATCTGGCGATCGCTCCGAGCCGTTGTGCGAGCGCTTGGTCGTCGAGTAAGCGAAGCAGGGCAACTGACAGCGCCTGGTCGTTCTCGTGAGGGACGATGATGCCGCCATCGTCCTCACCTCCGGGGACGGCATCGGCAACCCCGGGGACGTCGGAACAGACGGGCGGCAATCCGCAGGCCATGGCCTCCAACACCGCCACTGCAAAGCCCTCGCGGCGTGATGGGATCGTGTAGAGGTCGGCGGCGGACAGATAGGCCCATAGCTCATGGCGATTGAATACGTATCGATCAACCCATCGGGTCTTTTGAGTAGATGCGAGTCGCCGGCGGAGCGCGTCCGCGTCGCGACCGTTTCCTACGAGCAGTAGGAGGATGTCGTCGTCGGGGCGCGCTGAACAGATGCGGTCCCAGGCGTCGAGCAGAACATCGAGTCCTTTCTTGTCTATCTGAACGCGTCCGTGCCAGGCAACGACGCGCGTATTCCTGCCGATTCCCAGCTCGGCCCGGGTCGCCTGGCGGTCGTAATCTTCGCTTGCCACCAACTCCACGGGATTTGCGATAGAGCCGATCTTTTCGGCGGGGACTCCATAGGTCCGCTGTACGCGGGCAACTTCTTCGCACGACGGGATGATAAGTCCGGCGCATCTGCCAATGCTGAGCCGCCGAAGAGGCTGCTCCACTCGAGTTCGCGTTTCGTTCCCTCCTTGATATGTGGCGAACACGGGCAGGCCGAGCAGTCGTCCGAGCAGAACGCAGGTGTCGAAGCGGGCGTGCTCGTACTCCTGACACAGGATCGCGTCGCACTGCTCCTTGCGAAGCACCGTCGTGAGCGCCCGGAGGGGAGTGGCAGCATACGACGCGGCGGCGACGAGTGACTTGGAATCCGGGAAGAATCGGCGCTGACCGTTTCGGATTTTTCTGTGGAGTCGGGGTGAGGGCAGAACCCAGACCGCGGCCTTGCTTTCAACGTGCGTGAAGTGTTGCGGTTCGTTCACTCTCGCTGACGTGAACAACAATACCGTTCGGACACCGACCAGGCGTAAGGCCTCGATATAGTTGAACAGCCAGCCTCCGGTGAATTCCTCTCGAAACGTCTCCAGAGACACCCCGATCTTGTCGAAGAAGTCTTCGAATCGGTCGCCTCCTGAAAGGAGCGCGATGGTGAGCGGAGGGTTTCGCGCAGGCGTCGATTCTGATGAGCTCAAGGGTGCGGATTCGAGCGGGCTGCGGGTCGGACGCCCAGAGTACCAAGCGCGTGCGCGATCCGGCTGCGCAGCGCCAGGCGGACCCGCGCGCGGTATACGAACCGGCGTATCGTTCTAGCCGTGAGCCACCGCCAGTCCCGCGCCGTGTGGGTGACCGAATCAATCATGGAGAACGGGGTGCGGGAGGTCTCGTAACCGAGGTTCGCGAGTTGCTCGCCGGCGATCCAGTCGAAGCGCTGCACCTGATCAGCGCTCCACGAGCGCCAGCGTTCCTTGGGTGCGAACGTCGCGTCCTTCGACACCTTGTCCCAGTGCACTTTGCCGTCCTGACGCCCGAACGCAGAGGATCCGCGAACTGGCAGGTTACGTGAGGCCTGGAAGTCGTAGTCAGCGGCCCCGAGGCTCAGGAACTGGAATATCGCCCGCAGCTGACCTTCTGGATCATCGACGAGATCCTCGTACCGGACGATCCGCCAACGGTCTGCACGAGCCGATTCGGCTTGCTGAAAACGATGAATCGCGCGCGCTGCCTCAGACCACGCGCGAGCCGCCCTGTCGAAATCCCAGCGGAACGTCTCCATGGCGGACTGCACGACGGACCGGCCATCGCGCACCAGGATCAGCAATTGCGCCGAGGGAAAGAACGCAAAGAAGCGCTCGAGGTGAGCGACGCTCGGCGATTTCGACACCAGCCGCCGCTGACGGTCGGTCCACAGGAACGAGACCAGACCCTCTCCAATACCCCTTGCCAACTCGTCGGGGAGGTCGGCCGCAAACGTTCCCCATCTCGGATCCCACGAACCAGCAAATGGTTCCTCCGCGCCTCAACTAGTCGTCTTGCTCCTGGGCCTGCTCTTCCAGCGTCGGAATGGTGTTGTAGCCGCAGGCCGAGAGCAGCACCGACAGCAATGCCACCGCAAAGGCGGTGCGAATGCGCGCGACGTGGGTAGTCATGATCGCCTCCTCCATTGCGTGAGAGGATAGGTGGGGTCTCTGCTTGGCGAAAGGTGGAAGAGCGAGGACGCCACCGGGTGCAGTCTCGAATTGCCATCCGGATACCGACGGGCTTTGTCTCTTGGCCTGTCAATGATGAACTGCCGTTTGCATCGGGCCGACGCCCGCTCATGTCGCCAGCGGCCGCGGGGCGTTACGCGGACGCTTCCTCGTCCCCGGCCAGCCGCGCCGTCTCCGCGTCCACCGGCGCCCGCAGGGCGGCGATCACCGGGTGCGCGTCGGTGTGCGCGCGGCCGTAGCCGAGGTTGAAGCGGTAGTCGAAGCCGGCGGGATTGGCCCCCTGCACGTGCTGGAGCACGGTCTCCAGCCGGTCGAGCCCCTTGGCCAGCCGCGCCTCCGGCGTGGCGACGGCGTTGTACTCGTCCCAGCGCGCGAGAGTCGCGCCGCCACCCGCTCCGGCAGCGGCGCCAGCAGGCCCACGAAGTCCGCCCGCTCGTCGGCGGTCTTGTCGGGCCCCTGCAGCGGCGCCGGGATGTCGCCGCTCACCGCCTCGCCGAGGTCGTGCACCACGAGAAGCTCCAGGAGCCGCCGGAGGTCGATCCCGGGCAGCTCGTCCTCCAGCGTCACCGCCATCAGGCAGAGCCGCCAGCAATGCTCGGCGGTGCTCTCCCGCCGCCCGCCGCCGGTCCAGGAGTTGCGCATGGTGTCCTTCAGCGCCGCGGCGGCGCGGAAGAAGTCGAGATAGGCGCCGGCGTCGGTTTCACGCATGGGAGGTTCTCGCGTCTGGTCGCGACATCTTATGTCGCAACGGTGCGGTTTTCTGCTACGTTAAGGAAGAGCGGCAGCAGTCCGTACCCGGCCCGAGGCGACCGTCCTTCGGCATGCACGCCGCCGCAATGGCGAAAAGCCGGAGGAAGCAATGTCGGAAACCATAGGCAACCCGCTGTCCTGGAGCGTCGACCACGCACGCGCCGTCGGCAAGCATCTCGGCGAGGCGGCCACCAAGGTCGGTCACGGCGACGCCGACAGCCTCGAGATCCCGAAGATTCGCCACATCGCGGTGAGGGACCTCCGCGAGGTGTTGCGCAAGGGCGTCGAGGACTTCGCCGCGTGCCGCACCGACGTGATCTTCCTCTGCCTGCTCTATCCGGTCATCGGCGTGCTGCTCGCCTACCTTGCGCTCAACAACAACCTCCTGCCGCTGCTCTTCCCCGTCACCTCCGGCTTCGCGCTCCTCGGCCCGGTGGCGGCGGTCGGCCTCTACGAGATGAGCCGCCGGCGCGAACTGGGCGAGGAGGCCGACTGGTCGCACGCCTTCGCCGTGACCAAGTCGCCCTCCTTCGCGGCGATCCTCGTTCTCGGAATCATGCTCGGCGCGATCTTCATCGTCTGGGTGCTGACGGCGAACGGCATCTACTACGCCACCTTCGGCGATGTCCGACCCACCTCGATCGGCAGCTTCGCGCGCGACGTCCTGACCACCGGCGCCGGCTGGACCATGACGATCGTCGGCTTCGCCGTGGGCGCGCTCTTCGCCGCACTGGTCCTCGCCTGCAGCGTGGTGTCGTTCCCGCTCCTCCTCGACCGCGACGTCGGCCTGCCGGTGGCGGTGATCACCTCCATGCGCGTCGCCGCCGCCAACCCGGTGCCCATCGCCGTCTGGGGGCTGATCGTGACGGCGGGCCTCGTCCTCGGCTCGATCCCGTTCTTCCTGGGACTGATCGTCGTCTTGCCGATCCTCGGCCACGCCACCTGGCACCTCTACCGCCGCACGGTGGTGGCCGAGCCGCGTCCGGAATGATCGGGGGACGCCGGCCACAGACGGGCTGACCCCCTTCGGGCCGAAAAGGCGAGGTCGGCGATCTCGCACCGTGTCAGGCGCTCCCTGACGCCTTTCCGGGGGAGACGAGGATGCGCGGCCAGCGGATGGTCGCTGCGTTCGTGCCAGTCCGCCTGCTTGGCGAATGCATCGGCATTCTCGATGAGCCACTCGCTGCGCCGGACTTCGGCGACGCCTTCTGGACGGTTGTGTCCGCGACTGCCGAGATGCCGGCTGCATGGAGCGCCGCTGCATCGATGGTGACGGACGTCTTTCGTTTGCTCATGAATGCCTCCGGCCCGCGGTATCAGATCCGCTCGATCGCCAGCGCGATCCCCTGCCCGCCGCCGATGCACATGGTGACGAGCCCGCGCTTGCCCCCCGTCCGCTCCAGCTCGTGCAGCGCCTTGATCACGAGGATGGCCCCGGTCGCCCCCACCGGATGCCCGAGCGCGATGGCCCCGCCGTTGGGGTTGACCCGCTCCGGGTCGAGCCCCAGCCCCCGGTTCACCGCCAGCGCCTGGGCGGCGAAGGCCTCGTTCGAACTCGATGACGTCGAAGTCGTCCACCGTCAGCCGCAGGCTCTCCAGGAGCTTGCGCACCGCCGGCACCGGCCCGATCCCCATGACCTCCGGGCGCACCCCGGCATGGGCATAACCCAGCACCCGCGCCTTCGGCTTCAGCCCCGCCGCCTCGGCGGCGCCCGCGGTCGCCAGCACGATCGCCGCCGCCCCGTCGTTGATCCCGCTGGCGTTGCCCGCGGTCACCGTGCCGTCCTTGCGGAAGACCGTCCGCAGCCCGGCCAGCGCCTCGGCCGTCGTCGCCTTCGGATGCTCGTCGGTGGCGAAGGCCACCGTCTCGCGCCTGACCTGCACCTCCACCGGCACGATCTGGCTGGCGAAGCGCCCCTCGCCGATCGCCACGCCCGCCCGCCGCTGGCTCTCCATCGCGAAGGCGTCCTGGTCGGCGCGGGTGATCTGGTGCTCCTCCGCCACGTTCTCGGCGGTGACCCCCATGTGCCCGGTCCCGAACGGGCAGGTGAGCGCGCCCGTCATCATGTCGAGCGCCTTGGTGTCGCCCATCTTCTGCCCCCAGCGCGCCGCCGGCAGCGCATAGGGCGCCCGGCTCATGCTCTCCGCCCCGCCGGCCAGCGCGAACTCGGCGTCGCCCAGCGCCAGCGCCTGCACCGCCGAGACGATCGCCTGCGCCCCCGACCCGCAGAGCCGGTTGACGTTCATCGCCGGCACGCTCTCCGGCACCCCCGCCTCCATGGCGGCGACCCGGCTCAGGTACATGTCGCGCGGCTCGGTGTTGATCACGTGCCCGAAGACCACGTGCCCCACCTGCCCGCCCTCGACCCCCGACCGCGCCAGCGCCTCGCGCGCCGTCGTGGCGGCGAGGCTGATCGGCGGGATCGCGGCCAGGCTGCCGCCGAAGGTGCCGATGGCGGTGCGCGCGCCGTCCAGAATCACGATGTCTTCGGTCATGGCGATCATCCTCCTCCGTGCCCGGGGCGAGCCTCCCGCGTCACGGCCCGCGACGCAAGCCGCCTCTCACGCCGCCGCCCGCCGCCCCCGCCCGTGCGGCTCCCGCCAGTCCACGTCCGGCCCGATCGGCACGATGCGCGTCGGGTTGATCAACTCGTGGCTGGTGTAATAGTGCCGCGCGATGTGCTCGAAGTTCACCGTCCCGGCGACCTTCGGGACCTGGTAGAGCTCGCGCGCATACGCCCAGAGGTTGGGATAGTCGACGATCCGCCGCCGGTTGCACTTGAAGTGCCCGTGATAGACCAGATCGAAGCGGAAGAGCGTGGTCGCCAGCCGCCAGTCCGCCTCGGTCAGCCGCCCGCCCACCAGGTACCGCTCCCGCCCCAGCCGCTCCTCGATCCAGTCCAGCGTCTCGAACACCCCCGCCGCCGCCTCGTCGTAGGCCTCCTGGCTCCGGGCGAAGCCGGCGCGATAGACCCCGTTGTTGACCCCGTCGTAGACCCGCGCGTTCACCGCATCGATCTCGCCGCGCAGCGCCGCCGGCGAGAAGTCCAGCGTGTTGCCGGTGATCTGGTCGAACGCCCCGTTGAACATCCGGATGATCTCGGCCAATTCGTTCGAGACGATGACACCCTCGGCCTTGTCCCACAGCACCGGCACCGTCACCCGCCCCGTCGCCTGCGGGTCGGAGGCGACATAGACCTCCCGCAGCAATTTCTTGTCCATCACCCGGTCGCCCGTCGCCCCCTCGGCGTCGGTGGCGAAGCTCCAGCCGTCCGGCCCGAGGAACGGATGCACGATGTCCACGCTCACGTGCGGGACGAGGTCCTTGAGCTCCCGGAAGATCAGCGTCCGGTGCGCCCAGGGGCAGGCCAGCGCGGCATAGAGGTGATACCGCCCGCTCTCCGCCGCGAACCCGCCGCGACCGCTCGGTCCCGGCGCGCCGTCGCGGGTGATCCAGTTCCGGTAGACGCTGTCCGCGCGATGGAACCGCCCGTCCCCCGCCTTGGCCGCCGAGCCCTTTTCGCGCCACACCCCGTCCTGCAGAAATCCCATGACCATCCTTTCCGTTGCTTCCCCTGAAGCTGTCCCCCGCGCCCGAAAAGAAAAGGCCGCCGCTCCCGAACGGACCGTTTCCCGTCCGCGCCCCGGAGATTCACGCTTGTTTTGCAAAGGCAAAACAATATCCTGCGGGGAGACGCCGATACGGGAGAAGCGCGCCGGTGGAGGAACACGCGATCGGGATGGGCGCCGGCCGACGCGGAGACCAGCTCTTCATGGAGAGCGGTTCCCGGCGCTTTCCCGTGGTGGCCATGGGTCCGGACAGCTGCCTGATCGACGCGCCGGAAGGCTGGACGCCGCGCGGCTTCGTCGACATCTTCGAGGGCGATCGCCACGTGGAACAGTGCCTCATCCTGCTCGCCGCCCCCGAGGGACCGTTCCTGCGGTGCAGCTTCAAGCAGCGCACCGCCTCGCGGACCGAGCCGCCGCGCGACTTCGCCGGCCAGCCGTGATCGAGGGCCCCTACCTCCTCTTCCTCGGCGACGCCCACGACCCGCTCGCGGCCAAGGTGGCCCAGGGCATCCGCGACTGGCGCCCCGACGCCGCCATCGGCCAATACCGCATGGACGGCTGCAACGCCGACATGGGCCTCCCCGACATGACCATCCCCGAGGCCGCCGCCGCCGGGGCCAGGACGCTCGTCGTCGGCGTCGCCAACCGCGGCGGGGTGATCTCGCCGGCCTGGATCAGCGTCCTCACCGAGGCGCTCGCGCACGGCCTCGACCTCGCCTCCGGCCTGCACAACCTGCTGCGCGACGAGCAGGAGCTCGTCGCCGCGGCCATCGCCCACGGCCGCAAGCTGCACGACGTCCGCGTGCCCCCGCACCGCTACCCCATCGCCGACGGCAAGCGCCGCACCGGCCGCCGCTGCCTCGCCGTCGGCACCGACTGCTCGGTCGGCAAGATGTACACCGCGCTCGCCATGGAGCGGGAGATGCACGCCCGCGGCATGGCCGCGACCTTCCGCGCCACCGGCCAGACCGGCATCCTCATCACCGGCGACGGCGTGCCGCTCGACGCCGTGGTGGCCGACTTCATGGCCGGCTCCATCGAGTGGCTCACCCCCGACAACGACCCCGATCACTGGGACCTCATCGAGGGCCAGGGCAGCCTCTTCCACGCCTCCTACTCCGGGGTGACGCTGGCGCTCATCCACGGCGGCCAGCCCGACACCCTCGTCCTCTGCGACGAACCGACCCGCCCGCACATGCGCGGCCTCCCCGGCTACAGGCTCCCCTCGCTCGAGGCGCTCCGCGACCTCTCCCTCACCATGGCCCGCATGGTGAACCCGGACGTCCGCGTCATCGGCGTCTCGATCAACACCGCCGCCATGGACGAGGCCACCGCCCTCGCCCACCTCGCCGAGGTCGAGGCCCGCATGGGCCTGCCCACCGTCGACCCCTTCCGCCAGGGCGCCGCCCGCCTGGTGGACGCGCTGGCATGAGGCTGGCGGTCCGGCCCGAGACCTTCCCCCTCGCCGGCGTCTTCACCATCAGCCGCGGCTCCCGCACCGAGGCGCACGTCCTGACCGTCACCCTCGACGAAGGCGGCGTGCAGGGCCGCGGCGAATGCGTCCCCTACGCCCGCTACGGCGAGACCCTCGCCAGCGTCACCGCCCAGGTCGAAGGCCTCCCCGCCAGCTTCGACCGCCCCGCGCTGCAAGACCCTCCTCCCGCCCGGAGCCGCCCGCAACGCCGTCGACTGCGCCCTCTGGGACCTCGAGGCGAAGCGCACCGGCCGCCGCGCCTGGGACCTCGCCGGCCTCCCCGAGCCCGGCCCGGAGATCACCGCCTACACCCTCTCGCTCGACACCCCCGCGGCCATGCGCGCCGAGGCGGCGAAGCACGCCCGCCGCCCGCTCCTCAAGATCAAGCTCGGCGGCGAGGGCGACATGGCCCGCCTCGAAGCCGTGCGCGCCGGCGCGCCCCGCGCCCGCATCATCGTCGACGCCAACGAGGGCTGGACCCCGGAGGCCTACGCCGCCCTCGCCCCCGCCCTCGTCGCCCTCGGCGTCGAACTCGTCGAGCAGCCGCTCCCGGCGGGCGCGGACGACGCCCTCGCCGACATGGCCCGCCCGCTGCCGGTCTGCGCCGACGAAAGCTGCCACGACCGCGCCAGCCTCGCCGCGCTCCACGGCAAGTACGACGTGGTCAACATCAAGCTCGACAAGACCGGCGGCCTGACCGAGGCCCTCGCGCTGCGCACCGCCGCCCGCGCCGCCGGCTTCGGCGTCATGGTCGGCTGCATGGTCGGCTCCAGCCTCGGCATGGCCCCCGCCGTGCTGGTGGCGCAGGGTGCGGCCTTCACCGATCTCGACGGCCCGCTGCTCTTGGCGCGTGACCGCGCGCATCCCCTGGTCTACGACGAGCGCGGCGTGCATCCGTCCACGCCGGAGCTCTGGGGGTGAGATGAGCCGGACCGTCTACGTGAACGGCAGCTACCTGCCGGAGGAGGACGCCACCATCAGCGTCTTCGACCGCGGCTTCCTCTTCGCCGACGGCGTCTACGAGGTGACGAGCGTGCTCGACGGCAAGCTCGTCGACTTCCCCGCCCACCTCCGCCGCCTGCACCGCTCCCTCCGCGAGCTGGAGATGCCCGCGCCCGCATCCGACGCCGAGATCGAGGCGATCCACCGCGAACTCGTCGCCCGCAACGCCGTGACCGAGGGCATGGTCTACCTCCAGGCCACCCGCGGCGCCGCCGACCGCGACTTCGCCTTTCCGGCGAACCCGGTGCCGAGCCTCGTCCTCTTCACCCAGGCGCGCGCCCTCGTGGACACGCCCGCGGCGCGCGACGGCATCCGCGTGATCGGCACGCCCGACATCCGCTGGGCGCGGCGCGACATCAAGACCGTGCAGCTCCTCGCCCCCTCCCTGTGCAAGATGATGGCCCGGAAGGCCGGCAAGGACGACGCCTGGCTCGTCGAGGACGGCTTCGTCACCGAAGGCACCTCCAACAACGCCTGGATCGTCACCCGCGAGGGCAGCGTCGTCACCCGCGACCTCTCCAACTCCATCCTGCACGGCGTCACCCGCGCCGCCGTCATCGCCTACGGCCGCGAGGCGCAAATCCGCGTCGAGGAGCGCCCCTTCACCCTCGCCGAGGCGCAGGGCGCGGCGGAAGCCTTCATCACCGCCGCCTCCGCCTTCGTCACCCCCGTCGTCGAGATCGACGGCCTGCCCGTCGGCGACGGTCGCCCCGGCCCGGTGACCCGCCGGCTCCGCGAGCTCTACCTCGCCGAAAGCCGCGCCCGCGCCACCTGACGCCGGCATGCCCCGCGCCACCCCCGCCCCCCTCGGCCTCTCCGCGCGCGCCGCCCGCCGCATCTGGCTGCACGCCCAGCGCCTCGACACGCCCGCGCCCTTCGGCGACGGCCCCGAGGCGACCCGGGCGGCCGTCGAGCACCTCGGCTACGTGCAGATCGACACCATCAACGTCATCGAGCGCTCGCACCACCACATCCTCTTCACCCGCATCCCGGCCTACCGCCGCCCCGACCTCCACCAGGCCCTCGCGATCGACAAGAGCGTCTTCGAGTACTGGACGCACGCGCTGGCCTACATCCCCACCCGCGACTTCCGCTTCTTCCTGCCCGCCATGAAGCGCCACCGCGACAACCCCATCGGCTGGTTCGGCGCGGTCAGCCAGGAGGACCTCCGCCGCATCGTGGCGCGGGTCCGCCGCGACGGCGCGCTCTCGATCCGCGACATCGACGACGACGAGCTGGTGGACAAGGACCA
The DNA here is from genome assembly GCA_963844375.1 of uncultured Alphaproteobacteria bacterium. Lineage (GTDB taxonomy): Bacteria > Pseudomonadota > Alphaproteobacteria > Rhodobacterales > Rhodobacteraceae > Amaricoccus. The sequence continues at coordinate 42,867 of CAWJOI010000032.1, forward strand.
CCCCTGGGCCAGCCGCAAGCCGTCCAAGCGCGCGCTGCAGATGGCCTTCTTCGCCGGGCTGCTCACCATCGGCGCCCGCGCCGGCATGCTGAAGACCTACGAGCTCACCGACCGCCACTTCGGCTGGGAGAAGCGCCCCCGCCCGGCGTCCGACGCGCAGATCCTCGACTACCTCCTCGACCGCGCCCTGCGCGCCCAGGGCATCGTCAGCCTCGACTCGATCTGCCACCTCGCCGCCGCCCGCAAGCCGGCGATAGCAGCGGTGATCGAGGCCCGGGTGCGGCGGCGTCAGCTCGTGCCGGTCGCGGTGGAGGGCGCCGGCAGGACCATGCACTGGATGCCGCCCGCCACCGCCGACACCCTTCCCGAGCCCGCCCCCGACCTCGTCCACCTCCTCTCCCCCTTCGATCCCCTCGTCATCCAGCGCAAGCGGCTCAGCCTGCTCTTCGGCTACGACCACCGCTTCGAGGCCTACGTCCCGAAGGAAAAGCGCGTCCTCGGCTACTTCGCCCTGCCGGTGCTGGCGGGCGACCGCATCGTGGCCGCCATCGACCTCAAGACCGACCGCGCCGCCGGCAAGCTGCTGATCCAGCAATGGACCTGGGTCGGCGAAGGCAACGAGCCCGCCCACAAGCCCCCGATCGAGGAAGCCCTCCACCGCTTCGAGCGGTTCCAGCTCGGGGCATGACGGTTCAGCTTGTTTCTGCTGTCCTCGAAGATGGTCCCGAGCTTGACGGCAGAATGGTCGAAATTGTGAGACATTCGGCCATGACAAGACCAAGGAAGTGATGCGCGGCGTCGACCGCTAAGCGGGGCGGCAATTGGGGTGGACCATTTGCGGTCGCGCACGGACCGCTATATCTGGTGTCGTCGGCAAGAGGCTCACCTATCAACAGCCTGACCCGCCGAGGTAACTCGGAACCGTCCACAGAAAATATCAACATGGACGCAAAATCTTGTGGATCATTCGAAGATTCTTGACTAAAATCAGGGATGTCTTAGGTTGCGACACGGTGACAATCTGCAGGCCGTAGCACCGCCGCTAAGAGCTTCTTGGGCATGGCGGGAGCGTTTTGTAGGGTTCCGGCAGGCCCTACCAATCGAAGGCAGAGTGGGACGGACGATGGCCCAGAACGTCCGTCCCACTCGCTTACCACCATATCTTGTGGCGACGCAGAACCTGACCGCGCCCCAGCAGGGCGCGAGTTTGGTGCGGACGCATCCTGTGGAATGTTCCTACCCACACTTCAGTGGTTCCGGCAGCCGCCTTCAGCACACACTTGTAGCGTTTCATGCCGCCCTTCGGCAGGTAAGAGATCATAAGACGATCCGACGCTCCGATCTCTCGTATGATCAGGCCGAACTTGATTGCGAGCGGTATATGCAGGAGTTCAAAGTCGGTAACGTCGGGATGCCTTGCTGCTATATACTCCAAGCTGGCCAAGCTCAGGTAGACGTATGGGCACACCCACCCGGTGGCCCGCATGACAGCATCTGGGAAAGTGCCAACTTGGCGAGGATCGTCCCACCCAGACCGCAACCTATGAATATCCTGTAGGGTGAGTGACATGCCGGAAACGGTGACTGACGAACCATTGATGAGTCAACGCCAACGCTTCGAAGGCGCAGCTTGCGAGCTTGGTGTGGAACTTGACGAAGAAAAACTGGAAGAGGCGCTGCGGAAGATCGCGCCCGACGGAGGCCGAGCGCGAAAGGAGAAGAAGGATGACTAGTGTCCTGATCTGGAAATTCGCTGCATTCTGAAGTCCTCTGTGAGGAGTTCAGAATGGCGAAGGGCAAAGCGTCCGAGATCGTGCTTTCGGAGGAGGAGCGTCGCGAGTTGGAGTCGCTGGCGCGGCGCCGGTCGACCGGGCAAGGGTTGGCGCAGCGCGCTCGCATCGTGCTTGGGGCGGCTGAGGGTGGTCACAACGGGCTGATCGCCGATCGGCTTGGCGTTTGCCGGAGAACGGTGGGCAGGTGGCGCGAGCGGTTCGCCGCACAGCGTCTGGACGGCCTTTACGACGCGCCGCGTCCGGGCGCGCCGCGCCGGATCGGCGATGAGGTGATCGCCGACACGATCCGGCGGACGCTGGAGACGCGGCCACCGGGCGCCACGCACTGGAGCCTGCGCTCCATGGCCGCGGCGGTCGGCCACGCGCCCTCGACCATCCATCGCATCTGGAAGGCCTTCGGGCTGCAGCCGCACCGGGTCGAGAGCTTCAAGCTCTCGGCCGACCCGCTGTTCGTGGAGAAGGTGCGCGACATCGTCGGACTCTATCTCGACCCGCCCGATCGCGCCTTGGTGCTTTGCATCGACGAGAAGAGCCAGATCCAGGCGCTGGACCGCACCCAGCCGCTCTTGCCCATGCGGCCCGGCCAGGCGGAGCGCCGCACGCATGACTACAAGCGGCATGGCACGCTCGCGCTGTTCGCCGCGCTCGACGTGAAGGTCGGAAAGGTCATCGGCCAGTGTTTCCCGCGCCATCGCGCCCGGGAGGTCCGCCGCTTCCTCGACACCGTCGAGCGCAATGTGCCGGCCGACCTCGACATCCACCTCGTCATCGACAATGCCGGCGCCCACAAGACCAAGCTCATCCGCGATTGGTTCGCCAAACGCCCGCGTTGGCACATCCACTTCACCCCGACCTCGGCCTCCTGGATCAACCAGGTCGAGCGCTTCTTCGCGCTGCTCACCGAAAAGCAAATCCGCCGCGGCGTCCATCGATCGACCCAAGCCCTCGAAGCCGACATCCATGCCTACATCGACGCCCACAATGCCGAGCCCAAGCCTTTCCGCTGGACCAAGTCCGCTGACGATATCCTTGCCGCAATAAACCGCTTCTGCCTCCTAACCCTCCAGGGCGACGCCTTGCAGCGAACTTCCAAATCGGGACACTAGTCGCCCTGTTCCATTGCGTCGCGGACCATATCCCGCCAATCGGCTTCGTCGTTGGATATGGCACGCAAGACGGGCTGTAGTTTGTTGTGAAGCAGCGTTACGTCGCGCTCTACGCGGTCCTGCGACTGGCAGAGAGCCACCAGTGCAATACACATCGAACGGGCGGCACTATGCTCTACAGGGTCTAGACGGTTGTATGGTTTCCGACAGGTCGCGGACTACCGCAGGGAAAGCAGTCGGAGGTTTAGCTCGGCTGAACATGGCCGGTCGCCTTCTTGGTTTGGGTGGCGACCGGGTTGACATTGCGGCTCAGAGCGAGTCAGATCGCCCTTGGAGGGAACCGTTGAACCGCTCGGGCCGCACAAATGGTCGAGCAGTTCAGCCCAGAAAAACCAGCGCCGTCAGTCCCTGGCAGGATTGACGGCGCATCCATTTTTGAGCCACGCCAACACGCACTTTGGCTTCCCTCGCATGGCGAGTCAAGCAGCCACTATAAATTGTGCCCCAATCAACAGCTTGTGATCTAAGCCTGTAACGCCGCTAGATCATGCCTTTACGCGCCGTGCTTCCAACGTAGCATTGCCTTAACAATTCAATCCTGCCATTCTTTTAGGTGCCATATGGGACCCATACGATTTCCATACGCTTTCTGGGTCGGGCAAATCCCCGTTAACCTCGGGCCCCGAGCCCGTCGGGCGGGCGCGGGCGTCAGTCCCCTTCCCGGATCCACCGCGCCGCCTTTTCGGCCATCATCAGCACCGGCGCGTTGGTGTTGCCGCTGACGATCGCCGGCATCGCCCCCGCGTCCACCACCCGCAACCCCTTGATAAGCCCGCCATTCCCGTCCCGCATCCGCATGCGCGCGTCCAGCACCGCCTCCCGGTCGCCATCCCGCCCCATCGCCGTAGTCCCCACCGGATGGAAGATCGTCGACCCCACCTCCGCCGCCGCCGCCGCCAATTCCTCGTCCGTCTGACACCCCGCCCCCGGCCTCCACTCCACCGGCGCATACCCCCCCAACGCCGCCTGCGAACAAATCACCCGCGTAACCCGCAAACTGTCCGCCGCCACCTTCCGATCCTCCTCGGTGGCGAGGTAGTTCGGCCGGATCGAAGGCGCGTCCGCCGGCCGCGGGCTCGCGATGTCCACCCGCCCCCGGCTCGTCGGGTTGAGGTCGCAGACGCTGGCGGTGATCGCCGGAAAGGCGTGCAGCGGCTCGCCGAAGGCGTCGAGGCTGAGCGGCTGGACGTGGAACTCGATGTTGGGATGGTTCCTGCCCGGCGACGAGCGGGTGAACGCCCCGAGCTGGCTCGGCGCAGCACTCATCGGACCCGTCCGGCGCAGCGCGTACTCCAGCGCGATCCCCGCCTTGCCGCGCCAGGTCCCGGCGATCTCGTTCAGCGTGCCCCCCGCCGTCACCTTCCAGACGGTCCGGAGCTGCAGGTGGTCCTGCAGGTTCCCGCCCACCGCCGGCAGGTCCGCCAGCACCTCGATCCCGTGCCCGGCCAGCAGCGCCCCGGGTCCCAGCCCGGAAAGCTGCAGCAATTTCGGGCTGTTCACCGCCCCCGCCGCCAGCACCACACCGCGCCGCGCGAGGATGCGCCCGCCCCCGACAAGCTCGACCCCGCCACAGGCGAGCCCCTCCGGGCGGCGCTCGACGAGAAGCCGCGCCACCTCGGCGCCGGTGCGGATCTCGAGGTTCCGCCGCCCGCGCACCGGCCGCAGGAAGGCCCGCGCGGCGTTCCAGCGGAAGCCCGCCGCGCTGGTTCACCTCGAAATAGCCGACCCCTTCGTTGTCGCCATCGTTGAAGTCGTCGCGCTGCGGCAGCCCCGCCTGACGGCACGCCTCGGCAAAGGCGTCGAGGATCGGATAGCGCGCCCGCTGCCGCTCGACCCGCAGCTCCCCCCCGCCGCCGTGCAGGCCGTCCGGCGCCAAGCCGGAGCCCGCATCCAGCCGCCAGTTGCTCTCGTGCGCGACGAAATCCGGCAGCGCCCGCTCCCACGACCACTCCGGGTCGCCGAGCATCTCCGCCCAGGCGTCGTAGTCGCGCGCCTGCCCGCGCATGTAGATCATGCCGTTGATCGACGAGCACCCGCCCAGCACCTTCCCCCGCGGATAGCGCAGCCGCCGGCCGTTCAGCCCCGGCACCGGCTCGGTCATGTACATCCAGTCGGTGCGCGGGTTGCCGATGCAGTAGAGATAGCCGACCGGGATGTGGATCCAGTGGTAGGCGTCCGACCCGCCGGCCTCGAGCAACAGCACCCGCACGCCGGGATCGGCGCTCAGCCGGTTCGCCAGCAGGCAGCCGGCGGTGCCGGCGCCGACGATGACATGGTCGAAGCCCGGGTCGATCCCCCGGCCATCCTGGGCGCTACGCGAGATGCACCTCTTTTCCGCGACGTTTCCTCGCCCCGCTTTCTATGGATTGCCGCAGCAGCCGTCGAGGACGATGATGCCCGAGCGGCCGCCTTACGTCCCGCCAGCGACGCTGCGTCGCGAGGCGCGGAGAAAAATATCCCGGCCTTAACGCAAGAAAAGTGTTGCGGCTTCGCCATCTGCGAGGCGGTATACGGCTCACGCCGGACGGATCCGGTTTGGGCCAAGGCCAAAGCAAGGGCCGGCCAGGGGGAGGAGCTTCGTTGGAACAGCGGTGGACGGCCGCCAGGGGCGGCCGGTGCGCTTCGGTCGGCCTTGGGTGCTGCGGATGACCGCGCTCGTCTCCCTGCGCGGCGTCTCGAAGTCCTTCGCCGGCATCCGCGTCCTCAAGGACGTGGACTTCGACGTCGAGCCCGGCGAGGTGCACGCGCTCCTCGGCGAGAACGGCGCCGGCAAGTCCACCCTCATCAAGATCATCGCCGGCGTGCACGCCCCGGACGGCGGCACCATCCGCATCGGCGACAAGGAGCTCACCGCCGTCACCCCGCGCGAAGCGGTCGAGGGCGGCATCGCCACCGTCTACCAGGAGCTCCTGCTCTTCCCCGAGCTCTCCGTCGCCGAGAACGTCTTCCTCGGCCACGCCCCGACCCTCGGGCTCGGGCGGCTCGACTGGACGCAGATGCGCCGCCGCTCGCGCCAGCTCCTCGACAGCCTCGACAGCCACGACCTCGACGTCGACGCCAAGGTCGGCACCCTCTCCGTCGCCAACCGCCAGCGTGTCGAGATCGCCAAGGCCCTCTCCCAGAACGCCCGCGTCCTCATCATGGACGAGCCCACCGCCGCTCTCGCCGACGCCGACGTCCGCCGCCTGATGATCGTGGTCAAGCGCCTGCGCGAACGCGGCGTCGGCATCATCTACGTCAGCCACAAGCTGCCGGAGATCTTCGAGCTCGCCGACCGCGTCACCGTGCTCCGCGACGGCGCCCTCATCGGCACCCGCCCCATCGCCGAGGTGAACGAGCAGACCCTCGTCGCCATGATGGTCGGCCGCGAGATCGACCACCTCTTCCCCAAGCCCGAGCCCTCGATCGGCGAGACGATCCTCAAGGTCACCGGCCTCGCCTACGGCGACCGCTTCCGCGACGTCTCCTTCGAGCTCCGCCGCGGCGAGATCCTCGGCATGGCCGGCCTCGTCGGCTCCGGCCGCACCGAGGTGGCGCTGACCGTCTTCGGCATCACCCCCGCCACCGCCGGCACCATCGAGCTGGAAGGCCGCCCCGTCGCCATCTCCTCGCCGCGCCAGGCCTGCGACCTCGGCATCGCCTACGTCCCCGAGGACCGCGGCCTGCAGGGCCTCGTGCGGCCCATGACCATCGCCCAGAACACCTCCATGGCCTCGCTGCGCACGGTCTCCCGCGGCATCTTCCTCGACTTCGCCGCCGAGGCCCGGCGCGCCGCCGCCTCGATCAAGCAGCTCGGCACCCGCGCCCGCGGGCCGGAGCAGGTGGTGGGCCAGCTCTCCGGCGGCAACCAGCAGAAGGTCGTCCTCGGCAAGTGGCTGGAAACCGAGCCGCAAGATCCTCATCATGGACGAGCCCACCCGCGGCATCGACGTCGGCGCCAAGGCGGAAATCCACGCGCTCATGGGCCGCCTCGCGCAGGAGGGCATGGCGATCCTGATGATCTCGAGCGAGCTGCCGGAGGTCCTCGGCATGAGCGACCGCGTCCTCGTCATGCACGCCGGACGCATGGTCGCCACCATCGACCGCGCCGACGCCAACCCGGAATCGGTCGGCGCCGCCATGGCCGGCGCATCCGGCGCCGAGGAGGCCGCCTGATGGCCGCCTCCGCCCAACCCGAAGCCGCCCCCGACTTTCGCGCCAAGCGTTCCTTCCTCGCGCGCTTCGTCACCGCCTACGGCCAGGAGATCGTGATCGCCTGCGCCATCGTCGCCCTCTTCGTCATCGTCTCGGCGATCAACCCGCGCTTCCTCGGCGCCAACAACGTCAACACCATCATCGCCGGCAACGCCTACATCGCCGTCGCCGCCATCGGCATGTCGATGATCATCATCACCGGCAACATCGACGTCTCGGTCGGGGCGCTGATCGGCGTCCTCGCCACCATTTCCGGCAACCTCGCCGTGTCCGGCTACCCGATCTGGGTGGCCTGGTTCCTGCCCGTCCTCGTCGGGGCCGCGATCAGCGGCCTCTCCGGCGTCCTCGTCGCCTACGGGCGGCTCCCCTCCATCGTCGTCACCCTCGGCATGCTCTCTATCCTGCGCGGCGGCCTCGTCTTCGTCACCGGCGGCGCTTGGATCAACAACATCCCGCCGGCCTTCCAGCTCGCCCAGCAGAAGTGGCTCGGAGTCCCCGCCACCATCTGGTTCATGGTCATTCTCACCATCCTCGCCTTCCTCTGGATGCGGAACACGGCCTTTGGCCGCTCGCTCTACGCCATCGGCGGCAACGCCGACGCCGCCCGCGCTGCCAGCATCCCGGTGGAGCGGCGGATCGTGCAGGTCTTCATGATCCACGGCGCCTTCGCCGGCATCGCCACCATGCTCTTCGCCACCCAGCTGCGGGTGATCCAGTCGACCGTGCCCCCCAACCTCGAGCTCACCATCATCACCGCCTCGGTGATCGGCGGCGTCTCCATCCTCGGCGGCACCGGAACGGTGATCGGCTCGACGCTGGCCGCGATCCTCTTCGCCGCCATCGGCTCGGCGATGATCTTCGTCAACGTCTCGGCCTACTGGCTGCGCGCGGTGATCGGCTTTCTCATCCTCGTCACCGTCCTCGTGGACATGGCGCGGCGCAACCGCGAGTTCCGGAGCGCCACGCGATGACGCTTCGCAGGTTGCTCCGCCACGAGACCATCCTCGCCCTGCTCGTGGTGGTTGCGTTCTTCGTCCTCGACCGGCAGTCCGACAAGTTCTTCACCGTCGACAACCTGATCAACCAGGGCCGTCTGATGACCGAGGTCGGCCTCGTCGCCATCCTCATGACCTTCGTCATCGTCACCGGCGGCATCGACCTGTCCGTCGGCTCGATTCTCGGCATGACCGCCATCCTGCTCGGCGTCCTCTGGAAGAACCTCGGGGTGCCGTTGCCCGCGGCCATCGGCCTCGCCCTCGTCATCGGCACCTTCGCGGGCTTTCTCAACGGCATCATCATCACCCGCTTCAAGGTGCCGCCGCTGATCGCCACCCTCGGCACGCTCGCGCTCTACCGCGGCATCGCCGAGGGCGTCTCCGAGGCGCGGTCGGTGCGCGGCTATCCCGAATGGTTCTTCGTGCTCGGCCAGGGCCAGCTCTGGGGCCTCCCGACCCAGCTCTGGATCCTCTTCGCCTTCGCCATCATCGCCGCGATCGTGCTCGGCTACACCACCTTCGGGCGCACCACCTACGCCATCGGCTCGAACGAGGTGGCGGCGCGCTTCTCCGGCCTCCCCGTCGACGCCACCAAGATCGCCATCTACTCCGCCTCCGGCTTCGCCGCCGCCGTCGCGGCGGTGATCTTCGTCTCGCGCGTCTCGACCACGCGCTCCGACATGGGCACCGGCATCGAGCTCGACGCCATCACCGCCGTGGTCCTCGGCGGCACCTCGATCTTCGGCGGCCGCGGCACGGTCATCGGCACCATCCTCGGGCTGATCCTGATCCAGGCGCTGAAGAACGGCCTCTCGCTCGCCGGCGTGAAGAGCGATGGCACCGTCGTCCTCATCGGGGCGGTGCTGATCCTGACGATTCTGCTCTCGAACCTCTTTCACCGGGACGGAAACCGATGAAGACTGCGATCCGCGCGCGAGGCCTTCGAAAGGCCCGACCCGCGCCAACATGGAGGAAGACGATGCTACGCACACCCCTTGCGGTCCTGGCCGCGCTTACGCTCTCGACCAGCCTCGCCAGCGCGCAGGCCTGGACCGGCGGCGACGACCTGCCGACCAATCCGCTCGCCTGCGACGACACGCCGGCCACGGTCGACGGCGATCGACTACAACGGCGGCATGACCACCAACGCGCCCGACCGCAACGGCAAGCCGATCACCGTGGTCGACGTGCCGAAGCTGATCGGCGTCGGCTACTTCGACGCCACGTCCAAGGGCATCCAGGAGGCCGCCGCCGAGCTCGGCAACGTCGACCGCGACCACCGACGGCCCGGTCGAAGCCAACATCGACGACCAGATCACGGTCATCGACAACTACATCACCAAGGGCGTCGACGGCATCCTCTTCGCCGCCAACGACGCCGGTCGCCATCGCCCCCGTGCTGAAGAAGGCGCTCGCCGCCGGCATCAACGTCGTCGGCTACGACGCCAACGCCGAGCCCGACGCCCGCCAGTGGTTCGTGAACCAGGCCGAGTTCAACGGCATCGCCAAGTCGATGGTCGACAACATGGCCGCCGAGATCGGCGAGGACGGCTCCTTCGCCATCGTCACCTCGACCTTCACCACGCCGAACCAGGCGCGCTGGATCGCCGAGATGGCCGCCTACCAGGCCGCCTGCCACCCGAACATGAAGTGGCTGGAGACCGTCGAGGCCCAGGAAGACAACATCCTGAGCTTCAACCAGGCCAACACGCTCATCAACAAGTACGGCGATGAGCTGAAGGGCATCTTCGGCATGACCTCGGTCGCGACCCCGGCCTCGGCCGACGCCGTGACCCAGGCCGGCCAGTGCGGCAAGATCGCCGTCGTCGGCCTCGCCACGCCGAACGCGATGCAGCCCTACGTCGAGAGCGACTGCGTCAAGTCGGTGGTGCTCTGGAACCCGGTCGACCTCGGCTATGCCGCCACCTACGTGCTGCGCGCCGTCGCCGACGGCACGCTGCAGCCCGGCGCCACCTCGGTGACGGCCGGCAGGCTCGGCGATCTCGCGGTCGTCAACGGCTCCGAGATCCTGCTCGGCGCGCCGTTCGTCTTCACCAAGGACAACATCGACGACTTCGACTTCTGAGGTCGCCTGAACCCTCGGGGCATCCGCCGTTCCGCGCGCGGATGCCCCAACCGAAATCGAGAACGATGAACCCCTGCGATATCAGAGAGATGCCGGGCGTCTCCGGTCGTTTCGCACCCGGCGCCGGTCGGAGGCCCTGAACCCATGGCCGAGGAATACGACCACATCGTGATCGGCGGCGGCGCCGCCGGCTGCGTCGCGGCCGCCCGCCTCGTCACCGACGGCGACCGCCGCGTCCTCCTGCTCGAAGGCGGCTACTCGCACCACCACCCGCTGCTCGACATGCCGCCCGGCATCTTCAAGCTGATCGGCAACAACAGCAAGTACATGACCTACCACCACACGGTGCCGCAGGAGCACCTCGGCGGCCGGGTCCACGACGTCCCCCAGGGCAACGTCCTCGGCGGCGGCTCCTCGGTCAACGCGCAGGTCTACATGCGCGGCCGCCCCTCCGACTACGACGAGTGGGACGCGCTCCTCCGCGGCAACAACGAGGGCGCCCCCTGGGACTGGTCCACCGTCCTCGCCCACTTCAAGCGCATCGAGGGCAACAACCGCCTCCTCAACGACCTGCACGGCACCGACGGCCCGCTGCTCGTCTCCGACCCCGGCCACATCGACGACGTCTCCCGCTGGTTCGTCCAGAGCGTCCAGGCCATGGGCGAGCCGCTCACCTCCGACTTCAACGGCCCCAGCCAGCGCGGCGTCGGCTTCTACCAGTTCATGAACCGCGCCGGCCAGCGCTCCAGCGCCGCCTACGCCTTCGTCGAGCCGCTGAAGGCCGACCGCCGCCTGACCGTCAGGCTCCGCGCCCGCGTCAGCCGCATCGACATCGAGAACGGCCGCGCCACCGGCGTCACCTGGCGCGACGAGAAGGGCCACGAGCACACGGCCCGCTCCCGCTCCGACATCATCGTCACCGCCGGCGCGCTGATGACGCCCAAGATCCTCATGCTCTCCGGCCTCGGCCCCGCCGACCACCTGCGCTCCAGGGGCGTGGACGTCGTCCTCGACGTGCCCGGCGTCGGCCAGAACCTGATCGACCACCCGGAGGTGCCGGTGATCGCCGTCGCCAACGGCCCCTACGGCTACTACCGCCAGGGCGTCGGCTGGCGGATGCTGATGAACGGCATCCACTTCAAGGCGTTCGGCACCGGCCGGATCAACAGCGTCGGCTTCGAGGCCGGCGCCTTCGTCAACCCGCTCGACCGCGACGCGCCGCCCTCGATCCAGGCCTTCTGCGTGCCCATCGTCTATCTCGACCGCGATCTCTCCAAGGTCTTCGACGACACCTACGGCGTCACCATCACCACCGTCGTGACGAAGCCGAAGTCGCGCGGCTACGTCGAACTCCGCTCCGCCAACCCCGACGACATGCCGCTGGTCTCGCCGCACCTGCTCAAGGATCCCGACGACATGGCGACCATGGTCGCCGGCCAGCGCTTCTTCCGCGAGGTCCTCCTCACCGGCCCGCTCGGCAAGCGCGTCGAAAAGGTGATCGCCCCCGCCGGCCCCGACCTCAGCGACGAGGTCATGGCCGACCACTGCCGCCGCTTCGTGAAGACCAACTACCACCCCGCCAGCACCGCCCGCATGGGCGCCGACGGCGACCGCATGGCCGTGCTCGACGCCCGCCTGCGGGTGCGCGGCATCGACAACCTCCGCGTCGCCGACATGTCGGCGGTGCCCGAACATCAACGCCGGCAACACCGCCGCCCCGGCGATGATGCTCGGCGACCGCTGCGCCGACTTCATCCTCGGCCTCGACCAGCCGCGCGCGGCGGCCAGGCCCGCATCCGAACTCAAGGGAGCCCACGCATGATCATCGACCTCTTCCGCCTCGACGGAAAGGTCGCCCTCGTCACCGGCGCCACCCGCGGCATCGGCCTCGGCATCACCACCGCACTCGCCGAAGCCGGCGCCCACGTCATCATGTCCTCGCGCCAGCCGAAGCCCGACGTCGTCCAGGGCCTGAAGGACAAGGGCTACAAGATCGACTACCTCCAGGCCGACGTGAGCGACCCCGCGCAGGTCCAGAAGCTCGTCGCCGACGCCGCCGCCATCACCGGCCGGCTCGACATCCTGGTGAACAACGCCGGCGTCGCCCAGCACGGCGAGACGCACGACTTCACCATGGAGCACTACCGCAAGATCATGGACATCAACCTCGACTCGGTCTTCTACGCCTGCCAGGCCGCGCTCGGGCCGATGCGCAAGCAGGGCGGCGGGGTGATCCTCAACATCGGCTCGATCTCGGGCTACATCTCCAACGTCCCGCAGCCGCAGGCAGCCTACAACGCCTCCAAGGCGGCGGTGCACATGCTGACCAAGAGCATCGCCAGCGACTATGCCGGCGAGAACATCCGGGTGAACGCCATCGCGCCCGGCTACATCGACACCGACATGACCTCGGGCGGCCTCGCGAACCCCGACTGGGCGCCGACCTGGAAGATGATGACCCCCATGCCCAAGGTCGGCACGCCCGAGGACATCGGCGCCGCCGCCCTCTATCTCTGCTCGCCGGCTTCCGGCTATGTGACGGGCGAGGTGCTGGTCATCGACGGCGGCTATCTCACGCGTTGACTGAAGACCAATAAGCAAACCTGGGAGGACTACCAATGAGAACAGTACTTGCTGCGCTGCTTGCGGCGACCGCCTTCGGCGGCGTCGCGGTGGCCGACACGGCCGACAAGCGGATCGCGCTCTCCAACAACTACGCCGGCAACTCCTGGCGGCAGGCGATGCTGAAGAGCTGGGAGAAGGTCACCGCCCCGGCGGTCGCCGACGGCACCGTCGCGGCGGCGGACGCCTTCACCACCGCCGAGAACCAGGTGACCGAGCAGGCGGCGCAGATCCAGAACCTGATCCTGCAGGGCTACGACGCCATCGTGCTCAACGCCGCCTCGCCCGAGGGGCTGAACGGCGCCGTCAAGGAAGCCTGCGACGCCGGCGTCACCGTCGTCTCGTTCGACGGCATCGTCACCGAGCCCTGCGCCTGGCGCATCGCCGTCGACTTCAAGCAGATGGGCAAGGACGAGGTGCTCTACCTCGCCGAGAAGATGCCCGACGGCGGCAACCTCCTCGAGATCCGCGGCCTCGCCGGCGTCTTCGTCGACGACGAGATCTCCAAGGGCATCCACGAGGGCGTCGCCGAGAACCCGCAGTTCAAGATCGTGGGCTCGGTGCACGGCGACTGGGCGCAGGACGTGGCGCAGAAGGCGGTCGCCGGCATCCTGCCCAGCCTGCCCGAGATCGTCGCCGTGGTGACCCAGGGCGGCGACGGCTACGGCGCGGCCCAGGCGATCGCGGCCACCGACCGGCCGATGCCCACGATCATCATGGGCAACCGCCAGGACGAGCTCGCCTGGTGGAAGGAGCAGAAGGACGCCAACGGCTACGAGACCATGTCCGTCTCCATCGCGCCCGGCGTCTCGACGCTCGCCTTCTGGGTGGCGCAGCAGATCCTCGACGGCAAGGAGGTGCCGAAGGACCTGACCGTGCCCTTCCTGCGCATCGACCAGGACACCCTCGAGGCCAACCTGGAAGCCACCGAACCCGGCGGCGTGGCGAACGTCGAGTACTCGCTCGAGGACGCCCAGAAGGTGATCGACGGAGGCGGCGCGTCCTAAGGACCTTCGCTTGAGCGAAACGCCCATCGTCCGGCTGGACGGCGTCGAAAAGCAATTCGGCGCCGTCCGCGCGCTTGCGGGCGTGGATCTGTCGCTGTCGCCCGGCGAGTGCCTCGGCCTCGTCGGGCACAACGGCGCCGGCAAGTCGACGCTGATGAACGTCCTGGCCGGCGTCATCGCCCCCGATGCCGGCCGGATCGTCATCGGCGGCGCCGACCTCACCGAGGGCTATTCGGTGCGCACGGCGCACGCCGCCGGCGTGCGCTGCGTCTTTCAGGAGCTGTCGCTCTGCCCGAACCTCAGCGTCGCCGAGAACGCCCGGATCATGCATCCGGCGCTGCGGGGTCCGGGCTGGCAGCGCCGCGCCGCCGCGCTGATCGGCGGCATGCTCGACGTGATCTTTCCCGGCCACGGCATCGACCTCGGCCGCGAGGTGGGGACGTTGTCGATCGCGCGCCGGCAGATGGTCGAGATCGCCCGCGCCTTCACCGTCACCGACGCGCCGGCGCGGGTCGTGATCCTCGACGAGCCTACCTCGTCGCTCGACAGCGTGCTGGCGGACCAGCTCCTCGCGCATGTCCGCCGCTTCACCGCCGACGGCGGCAGCGTCGTGCTGATCTCGCATCTCCTGGCCGAGGTGCTCGGCACCGCCGACCGGATCGCGGTGATGCGCGACGCACAGGTGGTGGCGCTGGACCGCGCAGGCGCCTTCGACCGCACGTCGCTGGTCCGGGCGATGGGCAGCGTCGTCGCGCGCGGCAGCGTCGAGAACATCGAGGCCGTGCGGCACGCCGGCTCGGTGCCGGTCGTGCGCGCCCATCCGCGCGGCCGCAGCGACACGGGCGAGCTGGTCGCCCACCCCGGCGAGGTGGTGGGTCTCGGAGGCCTGAGCGGCCACGGCCAGACCGACCTGCTGGTGCAGGTCTTCGAGCGCGCCCAGGGGGCCGAGGCGAAGGGACCGGTGGCGATGGTCGCCGGCGACCGCCAGTCGGACGGGATCTTTCCGCTCTGGTCGATCGCCGCCAACATCTCGATCGCCTCGCTCGGGCGCTTCCTCACCGGACCCCTGATCGACCCCCGCCGCGAGCACGCCTTCGCCGAGGACTGGCGGCAGCGCATCGGCATCCGCACCCCCGACATCGCGAACCCGATCCTGTCGCTCTCGGGCGGCAACCAGCAGAAGGCGCTCTTCGCCCGCGCGCTCGGCACCGACGCGCGCATCGTGGTGATGGACGACCCGATGCGCGGCGTCGACGTCGGCACCAAGCAGGAAGTCTACGGCATGATCCGCGAGGAGGCCGCCAAGGGCCGCACCTTCCTCTGGTACACCACCGAGATGGACGAGCTCGCCCGGTGCGACCACGTCTACGTCTTCCGCGAGGGCGCCATCGTCGCCGAACTCCCGCGCGCCGAGATGACCGAGGAAAAGGTGATCCACGCGTCGTTCCGGGCCGACGCATGAAACCGGGTCTCGTCGATCCATTCCACCGCGCCGGTTCGCGGAAAACGCGTGCATGCGTCAATCACCGCGCGTGGGCGCTATCCTGGGTCTTCGCGATCCCGTACCGGCAAATCGACCCGGCGGAAGTCGCATGAGAATCCCCCCGCAGTACCTGCGCAGCATCCTGCCCGCCGCCTCGCTCGCGGTTCTCCTGGCCGCGATCTTCTGGCTGCAGCCGAGGACGATGAGCTACTTCGGGCTGAACCTGCTCCTCAACCTCGCCGTCCCGATAGCGCTCGCCACCATCGCGCAGATGTTCCTGCTCTGCGTCAACGACCTCGACCTCTCCATCGGCGCCTTCGTCAGCCTCGTCGCCTGCATCGCCGCGACCTGGCTGAACGATACGCCGGTGCTTGGCGTCCTGGCGCTGGCCGTGCTGGTCGCGATCTACGCCGGCATGGGCGCGCTGATCGAGATCCGACAGCTTCCATCGATCGTCGTCACGCTCGGAATGTCCTTTGTCTGGTTGGGCCTGGCGGTGATGGTGCTCCCCACCCCCGGCGGCGACGCCCCGGACTGGGTGCGGACACTGATGACCCTGAAGCCCTGGCTGGTGCCCTTCCCGATCATCGCCTCGGTCGTTCTCGCCGCCGTCGTCCACGTCGGCCTGATGCGCTCGTCCTACGGCGTCGTGCTGCGCGGCGCCGGCGGCAACCCGCGCTCCGTCGCCCGCGCCGGCTGGTCGATGGTGCGGGTCAGGGCGACGATGTTCGGTCTCGCCGGCCTCTTCGGCGTCTTCTCCGGCATCGCGCTCATCGGCCTCACCACCTCGGCGGACGCCAACATCGCGCTGCGCTACACGCTCCTCTCCATCGCCGGCGTCATCCTCGGCGGCGGCGAGTTCGTCGGCGGCCGCGTCTCGCCCATCGGCGCGGTGATCGGCGCGATGACCCTGACCCTCGCCGGGTCCTTCCTCTCCTTCCTCCGTCTCAACCCCGACTGGCAGATCGGCGCCCAGGGCGCGATCCTGATCCTGGTCCTGGCGCTCCGAGTCCTGATCTCGCGCGCCGAGGCCCGCGCGTGACCGCCCTTCGCGACCTCACCCGCCAGCCCTGGATCTGGTCCTGGCTCGGGGCCGTGGCGGTCTGGCTCGGCATCGTCGCCTTCACCGGCGGCCAGGGCGGCGCCGGGGTACTGAGCGCGGCGCTGACCTTCGCCGCCTTCTATGTGCTGGTGGCGCTCGGGCAGATGTTCGTGATCACGCTCGGCCCGGGCAACGTCGACCTCTCCATCCCCGCCTGCATGACGCTGGCCGGCACCGTGGCGATGAAGCTGATGCACGAGGCGAACGGTCTGATCCTGCTCGGGCTTGCCGTCGCCGCCCTGATCGGGATCTGCGTGGGGACGGTCAACTATGCGCTGATCCGCCTCCTGCGCATCCCGCCGATCATCGCGACGCTCTCCTCGAGCTTCATCTTCCAGTCGGCGGCGATCTGGTACAACCGCGGTCTCAGGATCAAGCCGCCCCCGGCGCTGGCGGAGTTCAGCACCGGCATGGTCGCGGGCGTGCCCGCGCTCGCCTTGGTCGTCCTCCTCGTGTCGCTTTTCCTGCACCTGGTGCTCACCCGGACCATCTACGGCCGTCAGGTCATCGCCATCGGCCAGAACCCCCGCGCCGCAAAGCTCGCCGGCGTGCCGGTCGAGCGGGTGCGCGCGCTCACCTACATCATGTGCGGCGCTTCTGGCGGGGATCTGCGGCTTTCTCGTCTCGGCGTTCTCCGGCGGCGCGGCGCTGAACATGGGCGCGGAGTACCTGCTTTCCTCCATCGCCGTGGTGGTGATCGGCGGCACTTCGGTGAGCGGCGGCTTCGCCAACGTGCCCGGGCTCTGGGGCGCCGCGATGTTCCTCTTTCTGCTGGTGACGATGCTGAACATCTTCGGTCTCGGGGCCGACCTGCGGCTGATCCTCACCGGGCTCGTGATCATCGCCGTCATCGTTGCGGCAAGCGGCGCCAAGCGGGCCTAGGGCGACGCGGAGAACGCGGGCCGCGGCGTAAATGGCGCCGCGGCCCTGGTTTCAGACGGCCTCCGTGTGGTCACCTCGCATTAACAGCCCGTCAAAAAGTGGCAAGCCGGATTCCAGCCGGTTTCCAGCCGCCTTCCAGCCCGGATTTTTCCTGCCGCTCCAAAGGGATGACCGCCGCCCGAGGCGCGCGAGCAAATCCACCGGAGATCGTATCACATCAGGCCGTTGGCCTTCAGGATCTCATCCGCGTTCTCCTTGGTGATGGTCATGGTATCGAGAACGACCGTCTTCGGCACCTCCTCGCCGTTCAGGAACTTCACCGCCTGCCGAAGTCCCTCGGCGCCGGGGGTGGCGTAGAGAAAGGTCGCCGCCAACTCGCCGTTCTTCACCCACATCACGCCTTCACCGGGCAACGCGTCGATCCCGATGAACTGGATGTCGCCCTCGCGGCCCGCGTCCTTGGCGGCGAGGTAGGCGCCGTAGGCCATCGGGTCGTTGTGGCCGTAGACGATGTCGATGTCCTCGTTGGAGCGGAGCGCCGTGGCCATGATGTCGTAGGCCTGGTCCTGCTTCCAGTCGCCGGACTGCTCGTTCAGCAGGTACTTGATGCCCGGCTCCTTGTCGGTCAGCTCGTGGAAGCCGTCGTGGCGGTCGTGCGCGGGCTGGGTGCCCATGCCGCCCCAGAATCTCGACGACGTTGCCCTCGGCCTTGCCCGCGCCGCCGAGCGCCTCGACCGTCCACTCGCCGGCCGCCCTGCCGATCAGCACGTTGTCGCCGCCGACGAACTGAGTGTACCCATCGGTCTCGACGTTGCGGTCGAGCACGAAGACCGGGATGCCGGCGTCGATCGCCTGCTCCACGACGCCGGTGAGGCCGGCGGACTCCTTGGGCGAGATGAGGAGCGCGTCGACCTCCTGGCGGATCAGGTTCTCGACGTCGGCCACCTGCTTCTCGGTGCGGTCCTCGCCATCGGTGATGATGAGCTCGACGTTGGGGTGGTTGGCCGCCTCGGCGATGATGTCCTTGTTGAACTGGGCCCGCCACGGCTCGATGGTCGTGGCCTGGGAAAAGCCGATCACATACTTGTCCTGCGCGAAGGCGGACCCTTCCGGCAGGTAGGCGGACAGCGTCAGTCCCGTGACGGCGACCCCCGCGATCTTCAGGATATTACGACGTTTCATGCGCGCTCCCTCCATAGCGGCGAGATTCCGTCTCGCCTTCCGGCCGCCCCTCGGCGGCAGGATCCGCTCGCGCCCGGCCGCTGCCGAGGCGCAGGTTCCCGATGATCTCGCCGAGGTTGCGCTCCTGGAGCAGCACCGTGCCGACGATGATCAGCCCCTTCAGCACCAGCTGAAGGTTGGAATTGATGTTGTGGAGTTGCAAAAGGTTCGACAGCAACCCGAAGATCAGCACGCCCGCGAAGGTGCCCGCGATGCGGCCGCGCCCACCCATGAGGCTCGTACCGCCAATCACCACGGCCGCGATGGCGTCGAGCTCGAGGCCGGCGCCCGCGTCGGGCTTGCCCTGCCGGTACTGCGCCACGAACAGGACGGCGGCGATGCCGGCGAGCATCCCGGAGATGGCGTAGGTGGCGATCTTGGTGCCGGCCACGTTGATGCCGGAGAGACGCGCGGCCTCCTCGTTGCCGCCGATCGCGTAGACGTAGCGACCGAACGTCGTGAAACGCAGGACGGCGCCGTAGATGAGCGCTGCAGCGAGGAAAAAGAGGCCGGGGACCGGGATGATACCCCAGACGAGGCTGCGCAGGACGTCGAACTCGGCCACGGCGTTGGTGCCTGTGTAGACGGGCAGAACGGCATTGTTCTGGCCGGCCGTGAGGCGCGCGACGCCAAGGGCGGTTACCATCATGGCCAGTGTGACGATGAAGGGCTGCAGGCGGCCGCCGACGATGACGATGCCGTTGATGGCGCCGAAAATCAGGCCGACCGCAGGGGCAACCAGGAGGACGCCGACGACGCCGAACTTGGTCGACACCTGCGGCAGGACGAACCAGAGGACGAGAGCGACGCCGATCAGTCCCGCGACAACGGGGAGGGCGATGCCGCGAAGAGGGTCGAGCGGGGTCTCGGTGCGCCGCCCGGCGACGCTGCCGGTGGCGGCTGAACTGCGGAAGGCGAAGCGGGTGAGCGCTGCCAGGACGACGAAGGCGGCCAGCGCGAGCGCGGGGATGCCCATGGTCGCTGCCGGCGTCCAGCCGGGCATGGTGAGGAGCATGGCGCAGACCACCGAGCAGAGCGCCATGATCGAGCCGACCGACAGGTCGATGCCGGCGGTAAGAATCACCGCGGTCATGCCGGTGGCGATGAGGCCGGTGGTGGAGACCTGCCGCAGGACGTCGAGGAGGTTGCCGTAGGAAAGGAAGATATTGTTGCCCTTGGAGGTGATGGGCGAGGTCAGGACGCCGATCAGGAAGATCGCCGCCAGGCCCCACCAAAGCTTGCTCCGGGCGAGCAGGTTCAGCATCAGGACGCGGCCCGAACGGCAGCGGTGGGGGCGGCGAGGTGCATGATCGCCTCCTCGCTCGCCTCGGCCCGGGTGAGTTCGCCGGTCTTGCGCCCCTCGGACATGACGAGAATGCGGTCGGCGAGAAGCAGCAGCTCCGGTAGTTCGGAGCTGACCATGAGGATCGCGAGGCCCTCGGCCGCGAGCGCACGGATGAGGGCGTAGATTTCCTGCTTGGCGCCCACGTCGATGCCGCGGGTCGGCTCGTCGAGGAGGAGGACACGCGGACCGGTGGCGAGCCACTTGCCCATGACGACCTTCTGCTGGTTGCCGCCCGAAAGGGTCGCGGCGATCTGGGCGGTGCCCCAGCAGCGCACGCCGAGACGGCGAACGGCGTCTTCCGCGACGACCGCCTCGCCGGAACGGGAGCGGACTCCGAAGTGGGCGATTCGCGCGAGCGAGGGCAGGGCCACGTTGTCGCGGATCGATTCGGCCAGGTGAAGGCCATGGGCCTTGCGATCCTCGGTGACCAGCGCGATCCCGAGGCGACGCGCGACGCGCGGCGACGCGATGTGTGTGCGTTTGCCATCGAGGAGAATAGCGCCGCCGGGGCGGCCATGGGCCGCGCCGAAGAGGGTCTCGAGGATCTCGGTGCGGCCGGACCCGAGAAGGCCGCCGATGCCCAGGACCTCGCCGGCGTGGAGGTCGAAGTCGACGCCATGAAGCGCACGCCGCCAGCCGTGACGGCCAGGGACGTCAAGGACGAGGTCGCGGGCGGAGAGGACGACCGGTCCGGTGGCGCGGATTGCAGCGGGGCGGTCGCCGGTGTCACGGCCGACCATGGCGGCGATCAGGCGGGTGCGACACATCTCGGCGATCGGGGCGGTGACGACATTGCGCCCGTCGCGGAGGACGGTCACGCGGTCGGCGAGCGCAAGGACCTCGTCGATGCGGTGAGAGATGTAGACGATGCCGACGCCTCCGGTCGCCAGCTGGCGGACGATCCGGAAGAGGCGCTCGCATTCGGCGGGGGAGAGGGCGGAGGTTGGCTCGTCCATGATGAGGATGCGGGCGTCGAGGGATAGGGCCTTGGCGATCTCCACGAGTTGCTGTTCACCCATGCGAAGGCCCGCAGTGCGCGCCTCGGGGTCGAGGTCGATCCCGAGGTTGGAGAGGAGCTTTGCCGCGGCGGTGACCATGCCGCGGCGGTCGAGGAAGACTCCGGCCCTGCACGGTTCGCGGCCGAGGAAGATGTTCGCGGCGACTGCTGAGCTCAGGGACGAGGTTCAGCTCCTGGTGAATGATTGCGACCCCGGCCCGCTCGGCGCCGCGGACGCCCGCGAAGCGCACCGGAACGGCCTCGATCAGGACTTCCCCGTCGTGTTCGGTAAGGACGCCGGAAAGAATTTTCATCAGCGTCGACTTGCCGGCACCGTTCTCGCCCATGAGCGCGTGAACCTCTCCGGCGCGGAGGTCGAAATCGACGCGGTCGAGGGCCATGACCCCGCCGAAACGCTTGGTTATGCCGGCGGCGCGGAGGAGATCCGCGCGGGGACCCGTTACCCGGTCGCCGATGTCGGCCGCGCTGGTCATGCCAGCCGCACTCCTCCCGCAGTGCCGCCGCTCCCTCTTGGCCGGGGAGTCGGCAAGCGCCAAGCTAGGTCCATCTGCGCGCTTTGGTCAAGAAACCCGCGATATCGACACTGGCAATACGAAAGCGCTTTGCGCTACCGTCTCGCGCGGACGGGCTGACTGGTCAGGGGGGCTGAAGCTTGGTCGTTCCACATGTTTTCACGCACGATGATCTGCCATTGCCGCCGGATCCGGATTGGTGGCGGGGCGCGGTGATCTATCAAATCTATCCGCGCTCGTTCCAGGACTCGAACAGCGACGGGGTCGGTGACCTCGCCGGCATCATCCACAGGCTGCCGTACGTCGCGAGCCTCGGGGTGGACGCGATCTGGATCTCGCCCTTCTTCCCGTCGCCGATGCTCGACTTCGGCTACGACGTGATGAACTACCGCGACGTGGACCCGATGTTCGGCACGCTCGCCGACTTCGACGCGCTGATCCAGCGGGCGCACGAGCTGGGGCTGCGGGTGATGATCGACCTGGTGCTCAGCCACACCAGCGACCAGCACCGCTGGTTCCGCGAGAGCCGGTCGAGCCGGGACAACCCCAAGGCCAACTGGTACGTCTGGGCGGACGCGAGACCGGACGGAACCGCGCCCAACAACTGGCTGTCGATCTTCGGCGGGCCGGCCTGGGAGTGGGACAGCGAGCGGCTGCAATACTACCAGCACAACTTCCTCAAGGAGCAGCCGGACCTGAACTTCCACGAGCCGGAGGTGCAGGACGAGCTGCTGGCGGTGGCGCGCTTCTGGCTGGAGCGGGGGGTGGACGGGTTCCGGCTGGACACCATCAACTTCTACTTCTGCGACCGCGAGCTGCGCGACAACCCGGTGCTGCCGGTGGACATGGCGCGACTATTCCGACGGCGCCGGCGGTGAACCCCTACAACTGGCAGGAGCATCTCTACGACAAGAGCCGGCCGGAGATGATCGGGTTCCTGCGCCGGTTCCGGGCGGTGATGAACGAGTTCGGCGACATCGCGGCGGTGGGCGAGGTCGGCGACGCCCAGCGCGGCATGGAGATCATGGGGGAGTATACCCGCGGCGACGACCTGATGCAGATGTGCTACGCCTTCGAGTTCCTCTCGCCGGACGCGCCGAGCGGGCGGCGGGTGGGGCAGGTGCTGCGCAAGTTCGCCACGGTGGCGTCGGACGGGTGGGCGTGCTGGGCGTTCTCCAACCATGACGTGGAGCGGCATGCCACGCGCTGGAACATGGATGCGGCGCAGCTTCGGGTCTATCTCGCGCTGATGCTGAGCCTGCGCGGGTCGGTCTGCCTCTATCAGGGCGAGGAGCTGGGGCTGACCGAGGCCTATGTGCCGTTCGAGGAGCTGCAGGACCCCTACGGCAAGCGGTTCTGGCCGAAGTTTCGCGGCCGGGACGGGTGCCGGACGCCGATGCCGTGGCTGAGCGACAACATGTATGCCGGCTTCAGCGACGCGAAGCCCTGGCTGCCGGTGGCGATGGAGCATCTTCGGGTGTCGGTCAGCGCGCAGGACGGGGACCCGGAGTCGATGCTCGCCTTCTACCGCCGGATGCTGGCGTGGCGGAAGACCAGGCCGGCGCTGGCAAAGGGGAGCTTCGCGCTCCAGGAGACCTCGGACAGCCTGATCTCCTACGTGCGGTCACTGGGCGAAGAGGCGATCTTCTGTGCCTTCAACCTCGGGCCCGACCCGCTGGCCGCCGCGATGCCGGAGGGGGAATGGGTCTTGGTCGAGGGTACGGGGTTTGCGGGCGCCATCGTCGGCCGGCAGGTGGAGTTGCCGC
Organism: uncultured Alphaproteobacteria bacterium; assembly: GCA_963844375.1. Taxonomy (GTDB): domain Bacteria; phylum Pseudomonadota; class Alphaproteobacteria; order Rhodobacterales; family Rhodobacteraceae; genus Amaricoccus. Next base: position 66,059 of record CAWJOI010000032.1, read on the forward strand.
CCTACCAGGCGCTCTTCGCAGAGCGCTCTCGTGCTTGATGCGGTGAAACGATGGGCAAGCGGATGAAGTTGCTGCCTGACAAGGTGTAACGCGCGGGCGCACGGCTCTCGCGCCTGCGGGAGGGCCTTGCGCCGCGGCGGGCGCTCGGGTCAAGTCTGACTCGTCCGGTCGATGTGGCCGCCGCTGGGGGAGCGGAGATGTTTCTGGTCTGCGGCGAAGCGCTGTTCGACTTCTTCCTGGAGAGCGAGGCAGGACCGGCAGCGGCGACCTACGCCGCCCGCGCAGGGGGCTCTCCCTTCAACGTGGCGATCGGTCTGAAGCGGCTGGAGCGGGACTCCGGACTGCTCACGGGCCTGTCGAGCGACCTGCTCGGGCAACGGCTGGTGCAGGTCCTGGAGGCGGAGGGCGTCTCCATGCGATACGCCATCCCCACCGACCGCCCGACGACGCTGAGCCTCGTCGGGCTCGATGCCGCAGGCGTACCGGCCTATCAGTTCTATGACAACGGATCGGCCGATACCGGCGTCCTCGAAGCCGATCTCCCGACGCTGGGGACCGAGGTGGTGGGGCTGCACTTCGGTTCGTATTCGCTGGCGGCGGCGCCGGTGGCTGACGCGATGGCGGCTCTGGCGAGGGCGAAGGCCGGGCGGTTCGTCTCGTTGGATCCCAACGTGCGGCCGACGGTGGAGCCGGACATGGATGTCTGGCGCGAGCGGCTCGCGGTGCTCTTCCCGCTCGCGGACCTGGTGAAGATCAGTGCCGAGGACCTGGAACTGCTCTGGCCGGGGATGCGGTCCGAGGCGCTGGCGGCGGATCTGATTTCGATGGGCGTGGCGCTGGTTGTGGTGACAGACGGCGGCGAGGCGGCGACCGGCTGGACAAGCGGCGGGCTTCGTGCGACGGCGATTCCACCGCGGGTGAAGGTTGTCGATACCGTGGGGGCCGGCGACACGTTTCAGGCAGCACTTCTGGCGCGGCTTCTGCGCGATCCCGAGGGGCCGAAGGCGGCGCTGGCGGGGCTGGACTCGGAGCGCCTTGCGGCTCTCGTCGACTATGCCGCGCGGGCCGCGGCCATCACATGCTCGCGACGCGGGGCCGACCTGCCGCGCGCGTCCGAACTGACCGATTGAAGGACAGAGTAAGATGGTCTCCACCGTCATCCCAGTGCCGCCGTTCGACCTCGTCATCTTCGGCGCGACCGGCGATCTCGCGCATCGGAAGATCCTGCCGAGCCTCTTCCGTCGGATGGCGGTGCACCAGATGCCGCCGGGCTCGCGGGTAATCGGCGCGGCCCGCTCCAAGATGAACCGCGCGGATTTCCGCAAGGCCGTGCGCGCGGCGCTGACCGAGTTCGTCGAGCCGAAGCTGTTGCAGCCCGCGCTGGTCGAGGAGTTTCTCAACTGCGTCGACTACGTTCCCATCGATGCGGCCGGCGAGGCCGGCTGGAGCCAGCTGGCGAAGAAGCTGGACGAGAAGGCCCAGAACGTCCGCGCCTTCTACCTGTCGGTGGCGCCGCAACTCTTCGCGCCCATCGCGCAGCGGCTGTCGCAGGCGGGCATCGCCACGCCGGAAAGTCGGATCGTGGTGGAGAAGCCGCTCGGCCACGACCTCGCATCGGCGAAGGGGCTGAACGCGGAGCTCGCCAAGCATTTCTCCGAGCATCAGGTCTATCGGATCGACCACTACCTCGGAAAGGAGACGGTGCAGAACCTGATGGCGATCCGCTTCGCCAACGCGCTGTTCGAGCCGCTGTGGAATTCGCACTACGTCGAGCAGGTGCAGATCACCGTGGCGGAGTCGATCGGGGTGGCCGGGCGCGGCGCCTACTATGACAAGTCGGGCGCCATGCGGGACATGGTGCAGAACCACATGATGCAGCTTCTCTGCCTCACCGCGATGGAGCCGCCGTCGAAGTTCGATCCCGACGCCGTGCGCGACGAGAAGCTCAAGGTGATCCGGGCGCTGGATCCGCTCAAGGTCGGCGACACGGTGCGAGGACAGTACCGGGCGAACGGCCAGGACGGGAGCTATCTCGAGCACGTGGGCGATCCGGCCAGCCGGACCGAGAGCTTCGTGGCGCTCCGGATCCATATCGCCAACTGGCGCTGGTCGGGGACGCCCTTCTATCTCCGGACCGGCAAGAAGCTTTCGGCGCGGATGTCCGAGATCTGCGTGGTCTTCAAGCACCCGCCGCACACCATCTTTCCGCAGGTCGATGCGCTCCGGGGCAATGCGCTGATCATCCGGCTGCAGCCGAACGAGGGGATCACGCTGCAGGGTCGCCATCAAGGATCCCGGGCCGGGCGGGATGCGGCTGGTGGAGGTCCCGCTCGACATGACCTTCGCCAATACGCTGGGCTCGGAAGGCGAGATGCCGGAGGCCTACGAGCGGCTGATCATGGACGTGATCCGCGGCAACCAGACGCTGTTCATGCGCGGCGACGAGGTGGAGGCGGCCTGGGAATGGGCCGATCCCATCCTCAAGGCCTGGGAGGACTCGGGGTCGCGGCCGCTGCCCTACGACTCTGGCAGCGCTGGACCGATCGACGTCTACAAGCTCACCGGCTCGGACGGGCATCTCTGGCGCGAGATCGCCGTATGACCGAGGTGGCGCGCCAGGTCTATCCTGACCGGGACACGCTGATGCGCGGGCTGGCGGAACTGGTGGCCGACCAGCTCCGGGCTGCCCATGCCGGCAAGGGACGCGCGACGCTGGCGGTGCCCGGCGGCACGACGCCGGGGCCGTTCCTGACCGAGCTGTCACAGGCGGAGCTGGACTGGAACGAGATCAGCGTGCTGCCCACCGACGAGCGGCTGGTGTCGGAGACGAGCGAGCGATCGAACGCACGGCTCATCCGCTCGACGCTCCTCAAGAACGCAGCTGCTGCAGCGCATCTGGTGCCGCTGCACGAGAGCTTGCTCGGGTCGTTGGCCGGATCGGTGGCCGAGCGGGTGGCGGCGGCGATGCCAATCGATGTGGCTGTGCTGGGGATGGGTGCCGACATGCACACGGCCTCGCTCTTTCCCGGCGCGCCCGAGCTCGCGGCCGCGCTGGCGGAGGATGCGCCGAACCTGATGACGATCCACCCGCCGGGCCAGCCGGAGGGCAGGATAACGCTGACCGCCCAGGCTTTGCGGCGGGCCGAGGTGATCCATATCCTGATCGTGGGGCTCGACAAGCTGGAGGCGCTGGAGACGGCGCTCGGGGACGGGCCCGCGACCGAGGCGCCGGTGCGGGCGGTGCTGTCGGCGCCTTGCCCGGTCACCGTCCACTATGCCGCCTGAGGAGATCCCATGAGCCTGAACGCCACAGTCGCCCACGTCACCGATCGCATCGTGGAGCGCTCCAAGCCGGTGCGGCGGCAGTATCTCGCGCGGATGGCGAGGGCGCGGGAGGAAGGGCCGAGCCGGGCGCATCTGACTTGCGGCAACCAGGCACACGCCTATGCCGCGATGACGGCGGCGGACAAGGAAACGCTGGTGCGGGACAGCGCCGGGAACCTCGGGATCGTCACGGCCTACAACGACATGCTTTCGGCGCACCAGCCTTTCGAGACCTATCCGGCGTTGATCCGGGCCGCGGCGCGCGAGGTGGGCGGGACGGCGCAGGTGGCGGGCGGGGTGCCGGCCATGTGCGACGGCGTCACCCAGGGCCAGCCGGGGATGGAGCTGTCGCTCTTCTCGCGCGACGTGATCGCCATGGCGGCGGGGATCGCACTCAGCCACAACGTCTTCGACTCCACCGTCTATCTCGGCGTCTGCGACAAGATCGTGCCCGGCCTCGTCATCGCGGCGGCGACCTTCGGGCATCTGCCGGCGGTGTTCCTGCCGGCCGGGCCGATGACGAGCGGCATCGCGAACGACCAGAAGGCCAAGGTGCGCCAGCAGTTCGCGACCGGCGAGGTGGGTCGCGACAAGCTGATGGAGGCGGAGATGGCCTCGTATCACGGCCCGGGGACCTGCACCTTCTACGGCACGGCGAATACCAACCAGATGCTGATGGAGTTCATGGGCCTGCACCTGCCGGGGGCGAGCTTCGTCAATCCGGGCACGCCCCTGCGGGAGGCGCTGACCGTCGAGGGGGCGAAGCGGGCGCTGGCGATCTCGGCGCTCGGCAACGAATACACCCCGGTCTGCGACGTGCTGGACGAGCGGGCGTTCGTGAACGGGATCGTCGGGCTGAACGCGACGGGCGGGTCGACGAACCTTCTCATTCACCTGATCGCCATGGCGCGCGCGGCGGGGATCCTCCTCGATTGGGAGGACTTCGCGGAGCTCTCCGACGTCACGCCGCTGATGGCGCGGGTCTATCCCAATGGACTCGCCGACGTGAACCACTTCCATGCGGCGGGCGGGCTCGGGTTCCTGATCGGCGAGTTGCTCGGGGCAGGGCTCCTGCATCCCGACACGCGCACGGTCGCAGGCGAGGGACTGGCGCGCTATACCCAGGAACCCAAGCTGATCGATAGCGCGCTCGTCTGGGACGAAGGCACGCGCGAGACGCTGAACGACAAGGTGGTGCGCCCCGCCTCCGATCCCTTCGCGGCGACCGGCGGCACGCGGCGGCTCAAGGGCAACCTCGGGACCGGGGTGATGAAGGTCTCGGCGGTTGCGCCGGAGCGCCACGTGGTCGAGGCGCCCGTGCGGGTGTTCCAGGATCAGGAAGAGGTCAAGCGCGCCTTCCGCGCCGGGGAGTTCACCGAGGACACGGTGGTGGTGGTGCGCTTCCAGGGGCCAAAGGCGAACGGGATGCCGGAGCTTCACAGCCTGACGCCGGTGCTGGCGGTGCTGCAGGACCGCGGGCTCAAGGTGGCGCTGGTCACCGACGGGCGGATGTCCGGGGCCTCGGGCAAGGTGCCCTCGGCGATACACGTCAGCCCGGAGGCGCTGGACGGCGGGCCGCTGGCGCGCCTGCACGACGGCGATTTCGTGCGGGTGGACGCGGTGGCCGGCACGCTGGACGTGCTGACGCCGGGGGTGCTGGAGCGGCCGAACGTGCGGCCCGATCTGGTGGCCAACGGCTACGGGATGGGGCGCGAGCTCTTCGGGGTCTTCCGCAACCACGTGGGGGCGGCGGAGGCGGGAGCCACGCCGTTCTTCTGAGACGGACCGATCAGCAGGGAGTGCCGCAATGACACCTAAGGAAGCTTCGGCCTACGCCCGCGAGATCTGCGGCCTGGCGCCGGTCATCCCGGTGCTGGTGGTGAAGGACGTGGCGCACGCGGTGCCGCTGGCCGAGGCGCTGGTCAAGGGCGGTCTGCCGGTTCTGGAGGTGACGCTCCGTACGCCGGTGGCGCTCGAGGTGATCCGGGCCATGTCGCTGGTGCCGGGCGGCGTGGTGGGGGCCGGCACGCTCCTCACCCCCGCGGACGTGCGGGCGGCCAAGGAGGCGGGCGCGCTCTTCGGGGTGTCGCCGGGGGTCACCGACGCGCTGGTCGAGGCCTGCGAGGCGGAGGACCTGCCGCTCCTCGGCGGCACCGCCACGGTCAGCGAGGCGATGCGGATGCTGGAGCGGGGGTACGAGGTCTGCAAGTTCTTCCCGGCCGAGGCGAACGGCGGGGCGCCGGCGCTCAAGTCCTTCGCGGGCCCGCTGCCGCAGATGAGCTTCTGCCCGACCGGGGGCGTCACCCCGAAGAACGCGCCGGACTACCTAGGCTTGCCCAACGTTCTGTGCGTGGGCGGGTCGTGGGTCGCGGAGGCGGGGCTTTTGACCGCGGGGCGCTGGGACGAGGTGGAGCGGCTGGCGGCCGATGCCGCCCGGCTGAAGCGGTGAGCGGGATGACCCAAACGATCTGGGGGGAGCTGGCGGCGGCGAAAGAGGCGGCCGGGGAGCGTCGGATCACCACGCTTTTCGAGCGCAATCCGGTGCGGTTCGAGGAGTTCTCCGTGCAGCTCGGAGACATGCTGCTCGACTTCTCCAAGGTGAATCTCGACGCGCACGCGCTGACGCTCCTGATCCAGCTCGCCGAGGCGCGCGGGGTGCCCGAGCGGCGGGACGCCATGTTCCGCGGCGATCCGATCAACGTGACCGAGGGCCGGGCGGTGCTGCACACGGCGCTGCGCAACCGGGCCAACACGCCGGTCCTGGTCGACGGGCGTGACGTCATGCCCGAGGTGAATGCGGTGCTGGAGCGCATGGGCGCCTTCGCCCGGAGCCTGCGCGACGGGACGTATGCGGCGGCGGACGGCGGGAAGTTCACCGACGTGGTCAACATCGGCATCGGCGGCAGCGACCTCGGGCCGGTGATGGCGACGCTGGCGCTGGCGCCGTATCACGACGGGCCGCGGCTGCACTACGTCTCGAACATCGACGGCGCACATATCCACGACGTTCTGGCAGGGCTCGATCCGGCAAGGACGCTGGTGATCATCGCGTCCAAGACCTTCACCACCATCGAGACGATGACGAACGCGCGCACCGCCCAGGCCTGGCTGAAGGCCGAGCTCGGCAGCGACGCGGACGGCCATTTCGCCGCCGTCTCCACCGCGCTCGACAAGACGGCGGCCTTCGGGATCGACCCGAGCCGGGTGTTCGGGTTCTGGGACTGGGTCGGCGGGCGCTATTCTGTCTGGGGCGCGGTCGGGCTGCCGGTGATGATCGCCATCGGGCCGGAGCGGTTCGCCGAGTTCCTGACCGGGGCCTGGGAGATGGACCGGCATTTCGCCGAGGCGCCGCTGCCGGAGAACATGCCGGTGCTGCTCGCGCTGGTCGGGGTCTGGCACCGCAACGTCATGGGCTATGCGAGCCGGGCGGTGCTGCCCTATGACCAGCGGCTGTCGCGGCTGCCGGCGTACCTGCAGCAGCTCGACATGGAGTCGAACGGCAAGGCGGTGACCCTGGACGGGAGCGCGGTGGCCGGCGCCACGGGGCCGATCGTCTGGGGAGAGCCGGGGACCAACGGGCAGCACGCGTTCTATCAGCTGATCCACCAGGGGACCAACGTGATCCCTTGCGAGTTTCTCGTGGCGGCGAACGGGCACGAGACGGCGCTCAGGCACCACCACGACCTGCTGCTGGCCAACTGCCTGGCGCAGTCCGAGGCGCTGATGAAAGGGCGTACGCTCGAGGAGGCGCGGGCGACGGTGAAGGACCCGGCGCTGGCGCCGCACAAGGTCTTTCCGGGCAACCGGCCTTCGACGACCCTGGTCTATCCGCTGCTCGACCCGGCGACACTGGGACGGATCATCGCGCTCTATGAGCACCGGGTGTTCGTCGAGGGGGTGATCTGGGGGATCAACAGCTTCGACCAGTGGGGGGTGGAGCTCGGCAAGGAGCTTGCGACGGCGCTGCTGCCGCTGGTCGAGAGCGGCTCGGGGTTCGGCGCGAAGGACGGCTCGACGGCGGGGCTGCTGACGGCGATCACCGCGCTCCGCAGCTGATGCCGGGGCTGGACTTCGCGGCCGGCGAGGAGCGGCTGGTCCACGTGGACGCGCAGCTCCTCGTCTTCGACAAGCCATCGGGGCTGCTCAGCGTTCCGGCCAAGCCACCGGGGCCGGCGGATTGCCTCGAGGCGCGGGCGGCGGAGGCGTTTCCGGGTGCGCTGCTGGTGCATCGGCTGGATCGGGACACGTCGGGGGTCATGGTCTTCGCCCGGACCCGGCTGGCGCAGCGGCATCTCAACTGGCAGTTCGAGCGGCGGCAGGTGGTGAAGGTCTATGTGGCGCGGGTGGAGGGCGAGGTCGCGGAGGAGGCGGGGCGGATCGAGCTGCCGCTCATCTGCGACTGGCCGAACCGGCCGCGGCAGATGGTCTGCCACCTGCGCGGGAAGGCGGCGGTGACCGACTGGCGGGTCGTCGCGCGCGAGGCCGGGGCGACGCGGCTGGAGCTTCGGCCGCTGACCGGGCGAAGCCACCAGCTTCGGGTGCATCTGGCGGAAATCGGGCATCCGATCCTGGGCGACCCGTTCTACGGCGACGCGGGGGCGGCGGATCGGATGCAGCTGCACGCGGCGAGGATCGGATTCCGGCACCCCGACGGCGGGGCCTGGGTCGAGTTCGGCGCGGACGCGCCGTTCTGAGCCATGGACGGGCTGACGGCTTTTGGCTTGCTGGCGGTGTCGATGATGCTCGCCTGCTATGCGCTGGAGGCCCGAAGCCCGTGGTTCGTGCTCGGGTTTGCGTTCGCCTGCGCGCTGGGGTCGGCCTACGGCTTCCTGCAGGGGGCGTGGCCGTTCGGGGTGGTGGAGGCAATCTGGGCGATGGTGGCGCTGCGGCGCTGGCATATCCGGGCAGGGGGCGATGGCTGAGGTCGTGGCGGTGCAGGTGCGGGTGACGGGGCGGGTGCAGGGTGTCTCGTACCGGTGGTGGACGCAGGGCGAAGCCGAGCGGCTGGGGCTGCGGGGTTGGGTGCGGAACGAAGCCGACGGATCGGTGGCGGCGCTGCTGGTCGGGACGGAGACGGCGGTGGCGGCCATGGTCGCGGCGCTGAGGCGGGGGCCGCCGCAGGCGCGGGTCTCGGAGGTTTTGACCGAGGCGGTCAGGGTGGGCGAATGCCCCTGGGATTCGAGATCCGGGGCTAGCGAGTTCAGGTGCGAATCGGAGTTTCGCACGCGCTTATCGGTAGAGCGTTGATCTTGCAGGAATTCATGATCATTAAATTGGAGAGCAGAATGACCAGTGCCGGCAGCCACCTCTCGAAGGGCGCTTCGAACAGGCCTGCGCTCAGAGCCAGGCGGCGCCGCGGACGCCGGAGCTGTCGCCGTGGACGTTCGGGACGAGGCGGGTGTTGAACTTGTCTCCGAAAACATGCGGTTGGATGAGGGGCGGGACGGTCTCGTAGAGGCGGGAGACGTTGGAGAGGCCGCCGCCGAGGACGATGACGTCGGGGTCGAGGACGTTGACGATGACGGCGAGGGAGCGGCCGAGGCGGTCCTCGTAGCGGCGGAGGGTCTCCTCGGCGGTGGCGTCGCCGGCGGCGGCGAGGTCGACGATCTCCTGGGCTTTCGGGGCGTCCTCGGGGCGAGTGCCGGTGCGGCGGGCGAAGTCGGCGGCGAGGCTGGGGCCGGAGAGCCAGGCTTCGGTGTGGCCGGCGATTCCGCAGGAGCAGATCGGGCCGGGGCGCTCGTCGTCGAGGGGGGTGGGGAGCGGGATGTGGCCCCACTCGCCGCCGATGGCGTTGATGCCCTCGACAAGACGGCCATGCACCACGATGCCGCCGCCGACGCCGGTGCCGAGGATCACGCCGAAGACGACCTCGGCGCCCGCGCCGCCGCCGTCCACGGCCTCGGAGAGGGCGAAGCAGTTGGCATCGTTGGCAATTTTCACCGGTCGGTCGAGGGCGGCGGTGAGGTCGCCGCGCAGGTCGCGGCCGTGCAGCCAGGTGGAGTTGCCCTTGCTGACGTAGCCGGTGGCGCGGTCGACCGAGCCAGGGACGCCGATGCCGACGCTGTCGATGCGGCCGCCGGCCTCGGCCTCGAGGCGCTCGAGCAGGGCGCGGATGGTGCGCAGGCCGCCGTCGTAGTCGAAGCGCGGGGTGGGGACGCGGGCGCGGGCGCGTTGGGTGCCGTCGGGGGCGAGGACGATGCCTTCGATCTTGGTGCCGCCGTAGTCGAGACCCAGTCGCATCACCCCATCCTCCCCGGGTTTTGTGCAAGTATTACGGGGAGGTTGGCGTCCGCGCAACAAGCCGGCGGGAGAGGGAATCGGCGTATGGAATCCGTATGGAATCCGTATGGGTGATCGCTGGGGCCGGGCTTACCCTGGCGAGAGGGCGGCGGGCCGGTCGGCGTGCGCTCTGAGGACGGTCTGCACGTCGGACGCGGCCGCGACCCAGCCGAGGAGAAGCTCGATGACGAGCAGGCTGGCCTCATGATTGCTGCGGGGGGCGTCGAAGGCGATGGGCTCCGCCGTGCAGTCGTCGAGGACGACGCAGACGTAGTCGCGGAACATCGCGTCCCGCACGGTGGATTCGACGCAGACGCTGGTCGTGGCGCCGGTGAAGATGAGGTACTTCGCCCCGATGGCCTTGAGTTCATCGTCGAGGGCGGTGTCGAAGAACGCACTGTAGCGGGTTTTCCCCACCACCAGATCCCCGGGGTGCGGGGCGAGTTCGGGGACGATCGCGGTGTTCCAGGTGTCCTCGACGAGAATGCGCCCGATGCTTCCGTCCGGAGCGCGGGAACGTTGCGCCGAGCTGCATGCGCTGATGCTTGATGAAATGCGGCGCGCTCGCGGAGCCGGCGTCGCTGAGATCCGCCTTGTGCTGCTGTCGGGTGTAGAGGATCGGAAGCCCGGCGGCGCGGGCGTCCTGCAGGACCTCGGCGATTTTCGGGACGATCGACCGGATGGGAGCGATGTCGATCCCGGCGCGCTGGAACATCCCGCCGTCCGAACCGAAGTCGTTCTGCATGTCGATGACGACCAGCACGGCGCGATCGAGGTCGATCTCGATCGGCGCGGGCCGGGCCGATAGGCTGGCGATGCGCATCGGGGCCTCCGCGACAGAGTTTGCCACTGGCATGATGAGCCCGGCGCGAATTTCCCGCAAGCCGGGCGGCGCTACTTGCGGCCCTGCGGGTAGATCGTCTCGCCGCGCTTCAGCATCTCGACGAAGCGGGCGATGTTCCGGGTGCGGGCGGCTTCGGTCTTGAGGTTGTGCAGGCGGAAGGCGAGGGCGTAGCGGTTCTGCGCGTTCAGCGTGGCGAAGGTGGCGCGGGCGGCGGGGTCGGCGTCGATGGCGGCCTGGAGGTCGGCGGGGATGACCATGTCGCGGGTGCCGGCATAGGCGCGCTGCCAGCGGCCGTCGGCCCTGGCGGCCTCGACGTGGGCGAGGCCGTGCGGGGTCATGCGGCCGTCGGCGATCAGGCGGGCGACGTTGTCGACGTTGATCTGGCTCCAGGTGCTCTTGCGGCCGCGCGGGGTGTAGCGCTGCAGGTAGCTGGTGGCGTCGAGGCCCTTGCGGATGGCGTCGATCCAGCCCCAGCAGAGCGCGACGTCGATGGCCTCGGTGGGCGTGATGGAGGGGAGGCCGGAGGCGCGCTTGTGGATCCTGATCCACACCTCGGGTTCGCTGGCGTGGTGGTCGGCGAGCCAGGCGTAGAAGCCGGCGGCGGTGGCGAACTCGCGGATTCGGGCGGGGTCGACGGTGACGGGGGCCATGTTCGGGAGGATCCGGCAGGCGGGCGTCGGAGGCAATGGCCTACGGGGGGCTTTCGCGGCGCGGGCCGATGCTTAAGATCGCGGGCATGTTCTGGAAGCTGCCGGCGCTCGGCAAGATCAGCAGGATCGGGATGGTGCCGCCGCAGCCGGAGGCGGACCGGCATGGGCTGGCGGTGGCGCTGATCGTCAAGGACGAGGCGCGGCATATCGGCGAGTGGGCGGCGTTCCATCTGCGCGCGGGGGTGCGGCGGTTCCTGATCTATGACAACGGCGGGCGGGACGCGACGATGGCGATCCTGCGCGAGGTGCTGCCGGAGGCGGCGCGGACCATCGTGCCCTGGCGGCAGGTCCTGAGCGACGCCTGGCTGGGGCGGGAGATCCACAACCAGGTGCTGGCCTACGCGCATGCGGCGTCGAATTTCGGCGGGGCGTTCCGCTGGATGGCGTTCATCGACGCCGACGAGTTCCTGGTGCCGAAGCGGGCGGAGACCCTGGACGCGGCGCTGGCGCACCTGGGGGAGGCGCGGAACCTGTCGCTGCCGTGGCACATGTTCGGGCGGTCGGGGCACCAGTCGCCGCCGGAGGGCGGGGTCCTGCGGAACTACCTGCGGCGGGCGCGCGATCCGATGAGCGAGGTGCGCGGGGTGCGGGCGTTCAAGTGCGTGGTGGATCCCTGCCACCTGACGGCGGTGCGGGTGCATTCCATGGAGACGGACGGCAGCGCCGCCACGGTCAACGACCGCGGCGAGGCGGCGGACGAGAAGACGCGGGAGCGGCCGGGGTTCTATTCGGCGGACCACCTGCAGCTCAACCACTACTACACGCGCTCGGAGGCGGAGCTGGCGGCGAAGATCGGGCGGGGGCCGAACCTGGTGGCGAAGTCGCCGGAGTATGCGCGCAAGGTGCGCCGCACGGTGGCGAACATCGAGGCCGACGAGGTCGAGGACCGGGCGGCGCTCGACTACCTGGCGCGGATCGGCTGGGAGGGCCCATGCGCACCGAGCTGATCGTCTCGACCTACAACAGCCCGCGGGCGCTGACGCTGTGCCTGACCTCGGTGGCGCGGCAGACGGTGTTGCCGGACGGCATCTGCATCGCGGACGACGGGTCGGGGCCGGAGACGAAGGCGGCGGTGGAGGCCTTCGCGGCGGCGCATCCCGAGCTGCCGGTGCGGCACGTGTGGCACGAGGACCGGGGGTTCGAGAAGGACGCGATCCTGAACCGGGCGATCGCCACCTCGGAGGCGGAGTTCCTGGTCTTCATCGACGGGGACGTGCTGATCCGGCCCGGACTTCATCGCGCGGCACCTGGAGCTGGCGCGGCCGGACCGCTGGTCGCTCGGGGAGCCTGATCCGGCTCGACGCGGCGGCGACGGCGGCGGTGACGGAGGAGCTGGTCGCGAGCGGGCGGGTGTTCGAGCGCGGCTGGCTGAAGGCGAACGGGGCGATCGACCGGTTCGGGACCTGGCTGAAGACGAGGCCGCTTCCGGAGCCGGTGATGGCGGCGCTCGACGCGGCGACGCCGGTGCAGAGGGCCTGGGGCGGGGCGAATGCCTCGGCCTTCCGGGCGGCGCTGCTGAAGGTCAACGGGTTCGACGAGACGATGAAGTACGGCGGCGAGGACAAGGAGCTCGGCGTGCGGCTGAGCAATGCCGGCGTGCGGGGGCAGCACCTGCGCTATACCGCCTCGGTGGTGCATCTCGACCATCCGCGCGGCTATGTCGACAAGGCCTTGCAGCGGGAGAACAAGGCGCGGGTGAAGGCGGCGCGGCGGGAGGCAGGAGCTGGACGGCGGATGGCATCGTGAAGCGGGCCGCAGGATGATCGCCTATGTGATCAACCTCGCGCGGGCGCCCGAGCGCTGGGAATCGATCGACCCGCCTTACCGCGGAGCGGGGGCTGGCCGTCGAGCGGATCGAGGCCGTCGACGGTCGCGATCCGGCGGCGCTCGCCGGCAATGCGGCGGCTGCGGGGAGCGCCCTCAGCGCGGCGGAGGTCGCCTGCTTCGAGAGCCACCGCATCGCCTGGGGGCGGATCGCGGCGGGACCGCAGGCCTTCGGGCTGGTGCTGGAGGACGACGTCTTCCTTGCCGACATGGGATTGCTCGAAGCGCTTGCGGTGCAGGCCGGCGGGCTGGACATCATCAAGCTGAACGCGCATCTGCGCGGGATGCTGGTGCATACCGCGCCCGTCGCCCGGGTGGGGGACCGGGCGCTGCTGCGGCCGGCCCAGTGCACGAACGACTCCAGCGCCTACGTGATCTCGCGCGGTTTCGCGGCGCGAGCGCTGGAGATCCATCGCGGCTACCGCGCGCCGCTCGACGTCGCGCTGTTCGATCCGGCGCGCTGTCCGGCGCTGGCCCAGATCGACCCGGCCATGGCGATCCAGCAGCGCTACGCCGATTTCCGCTTCCTCGGCCAGGGGGCGCGCAAGACCGATATCCAAGCGCGGAAGCCGGGGCCGCGCCAGACCCCGGCGCAGGCGGTCTCGCGCGAGCTCGCGCGGTTCTGGCGGCGGCGGCTCGTTCCGGCGGCGCAGCCGATCCTGAACCCGTTCCGTCCCGAGGCCGCGCGCCTCGCGCTGCGGGTGATCGAGTTCAAGGCCTGAGCGCGGGCGAGACCGGATTCCGCGGGGCGAGGCCTGAGTTAGCCGTTGAGCGGCCCGAGCATCGCGTTCCCGGTCGCCACGAAGTTCTCGAAGGCGTCCGCGGCGCGGGAATGGCCGTAGAGGAACGGATGGTTCCGCCGCTTCATCTCCACCAGCACCCGGTCGAGCGCCATATACTCGGCGGAGCCCCCCACGTATTGCCCGACGGCGAGGGCGTCCGCGATGCGCCGGTAGGAATCGGCATTGAACTTGAAGTGCCGGAGCGGCAGGAGCAGCCGAGTGGTCGGCTCGATCGTGGAACGGTGGGCGCCGAGGAGGCTGTCATCCGGGCGCCACTTCCGGAGAAACGGCTTCTGCAGCATGTTGTACCTTGGGTATCGGCGTTTCCCGATCACCCGGTTGAACCTGTCCTTCAGCTCCGGGCGGACGAGCCCGAGTTCGGCCATGAGCCGGGCGCGCACACCCGGATAGAGAACCCGCGGATCCTGTCCCTCCCGGAGCTTGAGGTGTCGCTCGCCGTCGAAGAACCATTCGTCGTCCGGGTCGAACGGCCCTTCGCGCTCGAGATCCTCCAGCCGCGGAGGGTAGACGTCCAACATCACGCCGGTGATGCAGCGCGTCGCCAGGCGGTCGGCCAGTTGCGCGACGTCGGCCAGCTGGACGCCGGGCGGCAGCGCCACGAACTCGTCGGCATCGGCCAGGACCGACCAGCGCTCGGGCGCGAAGCGGGCGGCGAGGAGGCCCTTCCAGATGATCTGCATCCGGACCTCCGAGCCGGCGAGCGGACCGCGCCGAGGGCACCACCAGCGTCGCCGTAACGCCGGCCGCTGCCGATCAACGTGACGTCCGGCTGACCGGCGAGAAAGTCGCGCGTGCCGTCGTCCGAGCGGTCGTCGAGCATCGAGGAAGTGCCCGACCCGACCCTGCGGTAGTGCGCGAGGAAGGCCGGCAGGAAGTACATCTCGTTCCGGACCACCGCGCAGAGCGGGAGGCCCTCGCGCGGGTGCGCGGGCTGGCGCGATGACCTCTAGGTCGTCCAGTTCCGCGTAAAGCATGGCTCAGCTCCGGCCGGAAAGCGCGCGCCAGAAGCGGCGGAGCGGGAAGGCGGCGATGCGGGTATAGTGGGCCGGCAGGCCGGCGGCACCGGTGGCGAAGGCGGCGAGGCGGTCGCGGAGGGCGGGCAGGCGCGGCTCGGCGCCGGCCATGCGCGCGAGCGGGCGGTCGGCTGCGAGGACCAGCGGCAGGCGGGCGGCGGCCATGGGCCCGACGAGATCCTCGAGGGTGGCGACCTCGCGGCGGCGGCCGGTGAAGTGCTTGTGGAAACGGTAGTGGTGCACGAGGCGGGGGGCGGTCTGGAAGCGGTCCCAGCGGGCGATGCGGCTCTTGTCGAGCAGGTTGTACTCGGGCGGCAGGGTGGCGATGCGGAGGTCGCTCTCCCAGAGGAGCTCGCGCAGGACCGGCTGATCGCGCTTCAGCCCGCTGTCGCGGAGGGCGGCGGCCCAGGCGGTGAGGAAGGCGAGGACCGCCGGGCTGCGGCGGTAGGCGATGACGCCGCCGTTGAACTGCGGGAAGGCGTTCGGGAGCGCGCGGCGCCAGGTGGCGTTGGCGGCGGGACTGTTGCGCCACTGGTCGTGGGCGAGCGCGATGTCGAAGCGATCGAGGACCTCGAAGACATCGCGAAGGTCGGCACGGCGAGGATGTCGGCGTCGAGGTGGAGCGTCCGTTCGAAGCGGGTGCGAGCCATGGCGTCGATGCGGGAGCGGAACGAGACGGTCTCAAGGAGGTGGACCTCCGCGAAGACCGGGTCGTCGGCGGGCGCGTCGGTGAAAAGGTCGATGGGCAGGCCGGGGGAAACGCGGGCGACCGAGGCAGCCGCGCGAGCAGCGAGCTTCCGGTAGCCGGTGCCGGTCGCGACGAAGAGTACGCCGTCCCGCAAAGCCTGTCCCCCTGACGCATCGGTCGGGGGGACATTAGCGGACGCGCCGTGATAAGTTTAGGCGGAGCATAACCGGAATAGATGAAATAATAAAAGCACTAGGTTAAAGATAAATTCTCGAGGAAGCTGGAGATGGCATGGAACAAGGCGTAGTAAGAGCGGGCATCGGCCTTGCGCAGCAAATGCTTGAGCTTGGAGAAGAGCATCTCGACCGGGTTCAGGACGGGCGAGTACTTCGGCAGGAAGAAGAGCCGGGCGCCGGCGGCGCGTATGGCCTGGCGGACAGCGGGGCTCAGGTGCGAGCAGAGGTTGTCCAGGACGACGATGTCGCCGGCCGAAGCGTCGGGACCAGCACCCGCTAGACGTAGAGCCGGAAGAAGTCGCCGTCGATCGGTCCTTCGAGAAGGCAAGGGGCTTCGACGCGTTCACAGCGCAGCGCGGCGAGGAAGGTCATGGTCTTCCAGTGGCCAGCGTCACCGAGGCCTTCAGCCGCAGCCGCGCGGCGCCGAGCGGCTGAACGGCGCCATGTTGGTCTTGGTCCAGGTCTCGGCGATGAAGACCAGGCGGCCGGGGTCGAAGGCGTGATACTTCACGCGCTGCGCACGCCGGCGGGCGACGTCGGGGCGAACCTGCTCGGCGGCGAGCAGAGCTTTTTTTTGAGCGTGAGACCTTCGGCGTGCAGGAACTCGCACACCGTGCGGTAGTCGACCTGCATGCCGCGTTCGTCGAGATCGGCCACCAGCAGGAGAAGAAAGAAGTAACGTCCTTGGTACCGCGCGAGCAGCCAGGCCGCGGCGGGGCCGCGTCCGCGGGCGCCGGGGACGGGCGGGAAGGCGAGCGCGATGGCCACGGCGGCGGCGGCGAGGCCGGCGGAGCCGATGTAGAGCCAGGCGTAGTTGCCGAAGGTGTCGTAGATCCAGCCGCCGCCGAGCGGGCCGATGGCCATGCCGATGGAGGAGAGCATGGTGGCGCCGCCGAGGACGGTGCCCATGATCGACTGGCTGAAGTACTCGCGGGCGAGGACGGCGTAGAGCGGCATGACGCCGCCGTAGGCCATGCCGAAGACGGTGGCGAGGAGGTAGAAGTCGCGGATCTCGCGGACGGCGAGGTAGGCGGGGATGGCGAGCGCCTGCAGCAGCAGGCCGGCCACGATCAGGCGCTTGACGCCGAAGCGGTCGGCGGCGACGCCGAAGAGGAGGCGGCCGCCGAGGCCGGCGAGGCCCTCGACGCTGTAGATCGAGACCGCCGCCATGGTGGGGATGCCGCAGAACATGGCGTAGCTCAGCATGTGGAAGATCGGGCCGGAGTGGGCGGCGCAGCAGAGGAAGAAGGTGCCGGCGAGGATGATGAACTGCGGCGAGCGCAGGGCGCGGCCGGCGTCGGCCTCGCCGGGTTCGGCGGCGGCGGAGGGCGCGGCGGCGGGGGCGGTGCGGACGAAGAAGGCGGCGGGGATGAGCAGGACCCAGGCGATGACGCCCATGGTGGCCATGGCGGTGCGCCAGTCGTAGCTCTCGATCAGCCAGCCGGCCAGCGGCGTGAAGGTGAGCGGCGCCATGCCCATGCCGGCGGAGACGAGGGAGACGGCGAGGCCGCGGCCGGTGTCGAACCAGCCGGTGACGGCGGCGATCATCGGCGCGAAGAAGGCGCCGGCGGAGAGGCCGACGAGGAGGCCGAAGCCGAGCTGGAAGGTGAGCGGCGTGGTGGCGCGGCTGGCGACGAGGAGGCCGGCGCCGAGGAGGACCGCGCCGATGAGGACCACCGGGCGCGGTCCGTAGCGGTCGCTGAGCGTGCCCCAGAGGAAGCCGGCGACGCCCATGATGAGGAAGTCGATCGTCATGGCGGTGGAGATGCCGGCGCGGCTCCAGCCGGTCTCGGCGGACATGGGGTCGAGGAAGACCGCGAGCGAGAACATGGCGCCGATGGCCACGCAGCCCATGAGGCCGCCGAGGAAGACCATGACCCAGCGATAGGGGACGTGCATGGCGGCTGCTCCGCTTGCGAACCGGGGAAACCATACCGACCGGTTGGTATGTTGTCAAATGCCATCGCGGCCGGCGCGTCCCCGCGCGAGGCGCGGGGACGGGGTGGCGTCAGGCGGGGAGCCTGCGGTCGTAGTCGGCGCGGAGGCTGCGCCAGCCGTCCCAGAACGGCGTCGTCGGGTCGGCGCCGCGGGCGCGGACTTCGAGGAGGTCGAGGTGGGCGTGCCAGCCGGCGCTGACGCCGAGCATGGCGGAGCGGTTCGGCAGGCGGCGGTGGATCACCGTGAGCAGCACCTTGCCGCCCCGCGGCTCGAGCTCGATGGAGACGTCGCCGCTGTCCTGCCAGGTGAAGCCGAGGCGGCGGGGCGGGTCGAGTTCGGTGATGCGCGAGGTCATGCGGTGCTCGGGGCCCATGCCGTCGGGGCGGGTGCCCGGCGGATCGGTGAGCTCGTCGCCGCGCCAGACGAACTCGAAGGGCGCGCCGACCTCGAGCGTCATCTCGCCGGAGGCGAGCCAGCGGCGACGGAGGTCGCTCTCGGTGAGGTAGGCCCAGATGCGCTCGACCGGGCCGGGCAGCAGGCGCTGGATGGTGAGGGTGGCCGGTTCGGTCAGGGTGCCGTAGGCATCGATGGTCGAGAGGTCATTCATCGTCGTCTCCCTTCGGGGGTTCGGGTTTGCGTGCGTCCTCCTCGCGGAGGAGGCGTTCGAGGTCGTCCAGGCGGCCGGTCCAGAAGCGCTCGTAGAAGTCGAGCCACTCGTGCGCCTGCGCCAGCGGGCCGGGTTCGAGGCGGCAGACGTGGGTGCGCCAGCGGATCTCGCGGCGGAGAAGGCCGGCGCTTTCCAGCACCTTGATGTGCTTGGAGGCGGCGGCGAGCGAGATGGTGAACGGCTCGGCAAGCTGGCTGACCGTCCGCTCGCCGCCGGCGAGATCGCGAAGCATCCGCCGGCGCGTCGGGTCGCCGAGCGCGTGGAAGACGGTGGTAAGGGCTTCTGATTCAACCATGGTGTTGATTGATACGCGAAGCGTTGCCATCAGTCAACCGGTTTATTGAACGAAGCCCTCGGGATGCTGCGGGCTGGATTTCGCGCAATTTCAGTGGTTAACGGGGTGTCGTTGCATGCACAGTCCATGCACAAGGCCTGCACAACTATGCACCGAAAAATGCGCGCAGGCCGAAAGTTTACGGCGCGGTGCCTCTGGCGGAGGGTGACCTCCTGCGGACAGCGCCGAACCGGAACCGGCGTCAGGGGGCGTCGGGGGGTCGATGCGGAAGAGCTTCGGACCGGAGATCCAAAGCGAGCCGGCGCCGTAGCGTAGCGCATCTCCGAACTGC
Source organism: uncultured Alphaproteobacteria bacterium (assembly GCA_963844375.1). GTDB lineage: Bacteria > Pseudomonadota > Alphaproteobacteria > Rhodobacterales > Rhodobacteraceae > Amaricoccus. The sequence continues at coordinate 85,011 of CAWJOI010000032.1, forward strand.
TCGCCGCCCACGTAGCGCGCCAAGACCCGATTGCTTACTGGGTCGATCTGGATGACCGGCGCGCCCCAGAGGCAGACCCAGACGGAGCCGCCACCCACCGTCAGGTCGCCGCCCCGCGTCCAGTGGAGCCCGAGCGGGATCGTGGCGGTGAGCTCACCGGAAGCCGGGTCGAAGCGCCGCACGCTGCCGCGCGGGTCGAGGAGCCAGAGCGCCCCCTCGCCGGCCGCGAGGAAGCTGGGCGAGCCCCCCACCTGGAGCGTGGCGGTCACGGCGTTGGCGGCGGGGTCGATGCGGAAGAGCTGGCCGGTTAGCGGGCTCGTCACCCATGCGGCGCCGCCGGCAAGCGCGACGCCTGCGCTGGGGGCCGGCAGCGGGATCTCGGCCATGGTCGCTCCGCTAGCGGGGTCGAAGCGGGTTAGGACGCGGTCCGGCTTCTCTCCCGCCGTTACCGCCCAGACCGAGCCCTCGCCGGCCGCGATGCTGGCCTCGCGGTCGAACATCTTCGCGGGGATGGTCAGGGTCACCGCGTTCGTGGCCGGATCCACCCGGTAGATCGTGTCGGCGCCGACGTTCGCCACCCAGACGGCACCCTCGCCTGTAGCCGGGGCGCGGAAGGCGCCGCGAGCGCCCTCGAGCGCGATCAAGATCACGCTGTTGTCCGCCGGATCGATCCGGGCGATCTCCGCGACATCGTAGATACCCGCCATCCACAGCGAGTCGAAGCCGAAGGCCATGAAGTCGCCGGCGAGCGGGACCATCGCCTCGATGACGAGCGCGCTCGCCTTCCGCTCGGAGGCCGGATCCTGGGCCGGAGCGGCCACGGGCGGCATCAACAAGAAGATGGCAAACCATCGGCTGATGCGCATGCGGGCAAGGATAGCATGTTGACCTGACGGAAACGAGCTGGACGGTCAATTCTGACACTGAAGGCCAGTGCCCTGGAAAAGCCGATGTCACGACGGCGCGCTTGGCGGCGTGATGCGGAAGATCTTCGGGCCCGAGATCCACAGCGAGCCGGCACCGTACCGCAGGGTGTCCGCGAAGTCGGGGCCGCCCACGTAGCGCGCAAGCAACCGGCCGGCGCCAGGGTCGATCTGGATGACGGGCGCGCCCCAGACGGAGGCCCAGACGAAGCCGCCTCCGACCGCGATGTCGCCGTGCGTCGCCCACTGGACCCCGAGCGGAATCGTCGCCGTGAGCGCGCCGGATGCCGGATCCACCCGGTGGACGGCGCTCCTGGGGTCGAGGATCCAGAGCGCCCCTTCTCCAGGGACGATGAAGCGTGGCGACCCGCCTATCCGGAAGGCGCCGGTGACGGAGTTGGTCGCGGGATCGATCCGGAAGAGCAGGCCAGAGAATGGGCTGGTCACCCACACGGAGCCGCCGGCGATCGCGACCCCTGCGCCGGGGGCGGGGAGGGCGATCTGGGCGGTCGGGGAGCCACCGGCGGGGTCGAAGCGGGTCAGAACGCTGTCGGGCTTTTCCCCCGCGGTCACCACCCAGACCGAGCCTTCTCCCGCCGTGATGCTGCCCTGCCAGTCGAACATCTTCGCGGGTATCGTCAGCGTCACGGCGTTCGAGGCGGGATCGACGCGGTAGATCAGGTCGGCCTCGACGTTCGCAAACCACACAGCGCCCTCACCCGCAGCCGGGTCGCGGAAGGAGCCGTTGGCGCCGTCGAGAACAATCTCGATCAGGCTGTTGTCGGTGGGGTCGACGCGCACGAGCGACTCTCCGCTCGCGAGCCAGAGGGTTTCGAACCCGAAACCCAGGACGTCGTTGAAGGCCATGGTGTCGCCCGGGATCGGGATCTCCGCCTCGCTGACAAGATCGCTCGCCTTCCGCTCGGAGGGCAACCCCTGGGCTGGGGCGGCCACGGGCGGCATCAGCAACAGGATGGCAAACCACCGGCTGACGCGCATACACGTATCGTAGCACATCGGCTCGACGGAAACGAGGTAGACTGCGCCAGGAAAGCGTTGCGGCCGGTATCAGGGGGCTTCGGGCGGCCGGCATCCGGAGGGCAAGAGGCGTACGCCGCGCCGGACCGCGGATCAGGCGGCCCTGCGGCCGACAGCCCCGGGACCGAGGACGAACCACCAGTGCGCCAGGAGACCCACGCCCCAGTCGAGCAGCACCCACAGGATCCAGTATGGCGAGCCAGTCAGAAGGTTGATGACGAAGAGAAGCGCCATCATCGGGATGAATACGGTCGCGTGGATGCGGAAGCCCAGTCTCTTTCGGGCAGGAGTAGCGTTCTTCATGATGACCTCCGAAGCCATTCGAGTTCGCGAGTGGCGCGGCTCGGCCGACGCCGGTTCGTGGGAACGCCGGCAGCGCTCGGCCGCCGACGTTCGGTTGCGTTCATCGCGCGACGGCCTCGATCACTTCCGCGACCGCCTCGGCCTGCGAGACGAGGCCCGCGTGGCTGGCGGGGATCTCGGTGACCGTCGCGCCGATGCGGCCGGCGAAGAAGCGCTGGGCGTCGGCGGGGATCACGCGGTCCTCGGCGGTCACGACATAGTGGTTCGGCTTTTCGTGCCAGGCGGCGACTTCCGCCTCGGCAGCGAAATTCGCCGGATTGGACGGCAGCTGGCGGGCCGCCATGCTTTCGGCCTCGGCCTGGGGCAGATCGCCGGCGAACAGCGCCGGGAAGCTGGCCGGGTCGAAGATCAGACCGCCCTCAGCGTCGGGACGGATCGCCCTGGCCCCTTCGCTCGGCTCGCCGCCGGACAAGAGCTGGTTGAGCGACTCGCCCCGGTCCGGCGCGAAGGCCGACACATAGACCAGCGCCTTGACCTTCTCGTCGTTGCCGGCCTCGCCGATCACCACGCCGCCCCAGGAATGGGCGACGAGCACGGTCGGACCGTCTTGCGCCGCGAGCGCGGCCCGGGTGGCGGCGACATCGTCGGCCAGCGAGGTCAGCGGGTTGGCGACCTGGGTGACGGTGTAGCCTTTGGCCGACAGGATCCCGGCCACCTTGTCCCAGCTGGTCTCGTCGGCAAAGGCACCGTGCACCAGCACGATGTTCCTGGCGCCATCCTGGGCGACGGCGGGAGCAGCGCCCAGCGCGGTTGCGGTGAGCATCAGGGCAGAGAGTACGGACTTCATTCTAGCCTCCATTTGTGAGGGCGAGGTTGGACGATCGGCAAAGTCGATCTGCCGCCAGAGCGTGCCTCGCTGGGTGAACCGGATCTTGCGTTTCGGCCGAGGATTGTTGAACTTCCTCGCCAGTTGGTGGCACTGAGATACGGGATGTCGGCATGAACAGCCATGACGGCGCCTCCGGACCTCTTGCCCTGGAATCCGGAACCGGCTTTCCGCTGATGGGGCCGCGCGTGGATCTGCTTTCGCAGGTCCTTACGCTCATCCGGCTGCGGGGCGAGCTGATCTTCTCCGCCGACCTCGCGGCACCCTGGGCGCTGCGGTTCGATGCCGGGTCGGCCTATTTCCACGTCGTCTCGGACGGCGCGATGCAGGTGGAGGCGAGCGACGGCAGGAAGGTCCGCGCCGAGACCGGCGACCTGCTGGTGCTGCCGCAGGGACGCGGTCATCTGATCAACGCCGGGGTGGCCGAGCCCATGCCGGTGCGGGACGTGCTGGACGCGCAGATCAGCCAGGGAAGCCTCGCCATCCGGCTCGACGGCGGCGGGCTGCCGACGCGGCTGATCACCGGCGCCTTTCGCTTCGAGGGCGACAACATGCCCTCCATGCTGGCGGTGCTGCCATCGGTGATCCACCTCCCCAGGTCACTCAGGACCGAAGATGCCGGCTGGCTGGAGGGACTGGCGCATTTCCTTCTCGCCGAGGCGAAGGAGCCGCATCCGGGCGCGGCCATCATGATCTCCCGCCTCATCGACGTGCTGGTCATCCGCGCGATGCGCGTCTGGGTCCGCACGGCGCCGCCGGAGAACAAGGGATGGCTGGGCGCCCTTGCCGATGCGCGGATCAGCCGGGCGCTCAAGGCGATGCATGACCAGCCCTTCCGCCGCTGGACGGTGGCGGAGCTGTCCGCCATCGCCGGCATGTCGCGGTCGAGCTTTGCCGAGCGGTTCACGACGCTGATCGGCGCGGCGCCGCTGCAGTACCAGACCCGGCGGCGGCTGCTTTTCGCCAACGAGCTGCTCTGGCGGCCCGACACGCGGGTGAGCGACGTGGCGCGGCGGATCGGCTACGACTTCGACGCCGCATTCAGCCGGGCCTTCAAGGCGCAGTTCGGCTTCTCGCCGGTCATGGCGAAGCGACCTGAGGCGTAGCTTCGGGGAGCGTCGGGCGAAGGGCTGCCGCCGCCGGCACGCGGCCTATGCGGTTTCGGCCTCGGGGACGATGCTGTCTCCCGAACGTGTTTGTGGGCAGGCCTAGACATCCAGCGCCCGCCGTATTGCCGATGCGACGCCTGCGGGGTTCTCCCATGCCATCGTATGCCCGGCCGCCGGTACGATTTCCACACGCACGCCTTCCCGGGGCAACCGCTCCGCGTCGGCGTCAGGGAGCGAATACTCGCCGAAGACCACGGTTCTTGGCATCGTCAGTGCGCGCAATTGCGCGCCCCATGTTGGGTTGCTCCCGACGACGAGCGATGTCGCCCCTCTATGCATCGCCTGGGCCGAGCTGATCGCCAGGGAGGCGGCCCAGGTGCGAGCGATTTCCGATACCTGCTCCCGAAGCAGATCATCCTGGCCGTGCGCCACGTACTCAGCCTCAGACATTGCAGCGATTACGCTGCTGGCCACGCCGCCACCCGGCTCGAAATTCGGCTCGCTCAGCACGAGATGCCGCACGTGGTCCCCCAGCTGGCCCGCAACGACGATGGCGATGGAACCGCCCATGCTGTGACCGAAGAGATCGATAGCATCGAGAGAAAGATGGCCGGCAAGCGCGGACACGGTTCGAGCATGGTCATCGATCGTATAGCCGAAATCGGGAGGGCGATCGCTGCAGCCTGACCCGAGCAAATCGACCAATAGCATCCGGCGACCGACCAAGGCCGGATCCGCCGCGATGGTTGGGTAATCGAACGAGGACGCACAGCCGAGGCCGTGGATGAAGATAAGGGGGATGCCCGTTCCTGGAATGTCATGATATCTGATCGTCGCCTGTTCATCTCCTAGCTTGAATGACTTCATAGACAGCTCCTCGACCTAGCGAATGCATTGAGGCTACTTAATTATACAAGAGGTCACGCGGTCTAACTGCGGCGCGTATGTCCAGAAAGGAGTCTACCACATTATCGACGCACGAGCGACTTCAGCCGACCAACCTCCGCAGCGGCGTTGGGAGGAATGCCGGCACAGGATCTACGCGGCTTCGGCCTCGGGGACGATGCTGTCGGTGAGGAGGCGCATGAGGTCGCCGAAGTAGCCTTCGCTGCGGGCGGGCTGGGTCGGGTCGGAGGTGATGGCGACGGTGAGGGCGAGGTCGGGGACGACGGCGATGAGCTGGCCGCCGTAACCGCGGGCGAGCGCGAAGCGGTGGCCGCGGGCGCGGCCGAGAAACCAGCCGTAGCCGTAGTCGAGGCCGGAGAAGGGCGAGCGGGTGCGCGGGACGAGGGAGCTGGTCACCCAGGCCTCGCTGAGGACCTGGGTGTCGCCGGCGCGGCCGCCCTCGCGGTAGAGCTCGCCGAAGCGGGCCATGGCCAGCGGCGACAGCGCCATCTCGTTGCCGCCGAGGTAGAAGCCCTGCGGGTCGCGGGTCCAGGCCGGGACCTCGATGCCGAGGGGGTCGCCGATGCGGGTGCGGCCCTGGGCGAGGAGGGTCTCGCCGGTGACGGTGGCGAGGACGGCGCCGAGGACGTGCACGCTGCCGGTGGAGTAGAGCATGCCGCCGCCGGGCGCGCGGATCATCGGGCGGGCGAGGGCGTTCGCCACCCAGTTGGGGCTGGAGACCCATGTCCCGTAGCCGGACCCGGAGGTGCGCTCAAGGCCGGCCTGCATGGTGACGAGGTCGGCGAGGGTGATCCCGGCGACACGGGGATCCGCGGACGGGGGGATGAGGCTGGGCGCAACGGTGCCGAGGGTGGCGTCGAGGCCGGGGATCTCGCCGCGGTCGAGGGCGGCGCCGGTCAGGGCGGCGACGAAGCTCTTCGACACCGACTTCACGTTGGCCGGGCGGCTGACCGCCGGCCCGCGGAAGGCCTCGGCGACGGCGATCTCGCCGCGGTGGACGATCACCAGCGCGTGCAGCTGGTCGAAGCCGCGGGCGGCGTCGGCCGAGGCGGACCAGGGCGCGGGCGGGCGGCGGGGCGGGCGGGTCTGCGCCGCGGCCCGGCCTGCGAGGGCGAGCGCGGTGGCGGCGAGAAGGAGCGATCGGCGGGAGGGGTGTGCGGACATGCGGCTGAACCTAGCGGATTCTGCGGCGGCGTCAGGGGCCGGGCGGTCAGAAGCGCGTGAGGCGCTGGCCCGCGGCGCGCCCGGCGTGGCAGGATGCGGGCGGGGAAGCGCGGGAGGCGGCGATGGCGGAGCTGGACGAGGACGCGCTGGCGGCGCTGGAGGGAGCGCTCGAGCGGCACGTGGACAGCATGACACCGGGGCTGGTGGCGCTGGTGGCGCGCGGCGAGGCGGTGCACGTGATCGCGGAGGGGCGGCAGGATTTCGGCGCGGCGCGGATGCGGCGGGACACGATCTTCCGCATCTCCTCGATGACCAAGCCGGTGGGGGCGGCGGCGGCGATGATCCTGGTCGACGAGGGACGGCTGGCGCTGGACGAGCCGGTGGCGCGGCTGCTTGCCGGAGCTGGCCAGCCCGCGGGTGCTCAAGCGGCTGGACGGGCCGATCGACGAGACGGTGCCGGCGGCGCGGGACATCCGGGTCGAGGACCTGATGACCATGCGGCTCGGGATCGGCGCGATCATGGCGCCGGGGACGTTCCCGATCAACGCGGCGATGGCGGAGCGCGGGATCGGCGTGGGGCCGCGGGGCCCGGAGGTCGACGGCATGGACGGCTTCGCCGCTGCGCTGGGGTCGCTGCCCCTGATGCGCCAGCCGGGGGAGTACTGGCTCTACGACACGGGCATGCAGCTCCTCGGCGTGCTGATCGAGCGGGCGGCGGGGATGCCGCTGGCGGCGTTCATGGCGGAGCGGATCTTCGCGCCGCTCGGGATGGTGGACACCGGGTTCAGCGTGCCCGAGGCGAAGCTCGACCGGCTGGCGGCCTGCTACTGGCGCAACTTTGAGACGGGCGACTTCGAGCTTTTCGACGCCGGGGAGGAGGAGAGCCGCTTCGCGAAGCCGCCGCGCTTCGCCTCGGCCTCGGGCGGGCTGGTCTCGACGGCGGACGACTATCTCGCCTTCGCGCGGATGATGCTGGGAGGCGGGGAGTATCGCGGGCGGCGGGTCCTGTCGGAGGACGCGGTGCGGGCGATGCAGACCGACCGGATCCCGGCGGAGGTGAAGGCGCGCTCGCCGTTCGGGCCGGGGTTCTGGGAGGCGGGCGGCTGGGGGCTGGGGATGCAGGTGGTGACCCGGCCCGTGCCCGGGGGGCCGGTGGGGTGCGGCTGGGTGGGCGGTTACGGCAGCAGCGGCTACTGGGACCCGGCGTCGGGGCTGGTGGGGATCCACCTGACCCAGCGGGTGATGGAGAGCCCGGAGCCGACGGAGGTGTTCACGGACTTTTGGACGGGGGCGCGGGACGCGGCGGGGGTGTGAATCCAGGGGATCTCGCACGCGAAACAGTCGGGAAGCGTGTTGGCGGGCGAGGAGCTCGCGGCAATCTGCGGGCAGACCGGAGTCTCAGCCGCTGCCGTCCAAGTGGTCGGCGAGGCGCAAGGCAAGCGCCACGATCGTGAACGTCGGGTTCAAACTCCCGCCGGTCGGAAACACCGAGTTGCCGGCGACGTAGAGGTTGGCCAGCCCGAACACCTTGCAGTCGGCGTCGACCACGCCCCGATCGGGCGAGGAGGCCATCCGCGTCGTCCCGGCGTGGTGATGGCCGCCCTGCATGTAGCTGCCCTCGAAGACCACTTCACGCGGCGCAAGCCCGCTCCAGTCGGCCTGCAAAAAATCGGTGTCCATCTTGAGCCGTGCGACCCCCGCGGCGGCGAAGGCATCGGCGAAGATCTCCTGGGCTCGCCGCAACGTTCGCCGCTCGGACTCCGCCACGACCCAATGCAGGCGGACGCGACGCATGCCGAGCGCATCGCGGTCCGAGGTGAGTGTCACTCGGCTGTCCGGGTTCGGGAAGGACTCGACCATTGTCAGGCATCGGGAGGGCCGTCGACCGAGGGCTCGGCCATAGAGCGACGTCGCGACGCCCGGGGCATCGCGGAACACGTTCGGCAACGTGTTCGTGCACCGAGCTGAAGTCGCCTCGCGCGAGCTTCCGTCGCAGCTTGGAGAGCGACCGGGCGCCGCGGGAATATGCGCCGGCTCCTACGTCGAGTTTGAGCCGGACGACCCCGATCTCGTTCGCGCGCTGTGCTGCTTCGTCGATGTAGAAACAGAGGGCGCGTCCGAACCGGCCGGCAGTCGACGGACCGATATCGTGGTAGGCGTCGAGGCGCACACCGGCCCTCGGGGTCAGATGGCCGCTCCAGAACGCGATATGGTCCATGAAGAAGCGGCCGACCACGTCATGCTGGTTACCGATGCCGGTGGGCATCACGTCGTCGTTGGCGAGCAGGAGCCGGGCGTTTTCGATGGCGCCGGCCGCCAAGACGACGCGTCGAGCTTGCACGGTCACGCGGCGGCCGTTCAGGCTCGTCGCCTCGACCGACTGAACCGCTTGCCCGTTCTCCGAAAGGCCGATGCGGGTGACGCTCGCATGCAGGTAGAGCTTGAGATGGGCCAGTTGCTCGAACAGTGCGCGGTGGCGTTCACCGGCAAAAAAGGCGGGCATGCATACACGCCAAGTCTTCGAAAAGACCGGCGTGCCGGATAGATCGACGGGCTCGAAGCTCGGATCCTGCCGCTGCCAGCCTTCGAGATCGTCGAAGTCGTAAGCTCCAAGGCCGAAGTACTCGACCGCCTGGCGATACCAGGGGTCGAGGTCGGCTCGGACGATCGGCCAGCCGCTATGGGGTATCCAAGGGCGCGCCTCGAAGTCGATCGGCTCGAAGGGGCCGACCTGGTTACCCCAACGGCTGGTCGAGCCGCCGAGCATCCGCACACGGTCGGCGTCGAGATCGTAGTGGCGCTGCCCGGACAGGTCTCCGGCGTAGAGGGCCTGGACGTCCGGTTCGAAATCGGTCCCACCCAACTCCAGCACCACCACATCTCGGTCACTGCGGCTGCGGAAGTGCCAGGCGATCGCGAGGCCCGCAGCGCCGCCGCCGATCACGCAAAGGTCGGTCTCGATGCGTTGGCCGCTCGGCTGCTCGGCGAGGTCGACGATCATCTGCAACCCGGTCCAAGGGCCCACGGGCTGTTGCAGCAGGCGAGCGCGAAGGCCGCCTCGGCAAGCACCGCAGCAACCGGCGCGCCATCACGCAAGGCAAGCCCGCTCCGCCGGCGGCATCGACGCGGAGAGCAGCCAGCCGATCTCGGCCGGCGGATCGAGTAGATGACTGCCTTCGGCGTGCACGCGCCCGGGGCCGAGCACAATCGCACCGCTAGCTACAGTGGTTAGGGCCCTCCGACTATCCAAAGCAGCAGCGACCTTCCTCGTCGGCTCGAACGGCGGACCCACCCGTCCCCGCGTACCGGTAGTGATACCCGACGCGTGGCTACGTTACCATCTAAATGGCGGAGGGCGTTGGCCCGCGGGCGCGAGAGGCCGAGTGACACCCCTCTAAGCGGCGCGGTGGGCGGCTTCGGCGAGGGTGGCGACGAAGGCGAGGACGGCGGCGGGGGGGTCGCCGGCGCCGATGCGGTCGACGATGGCGGTGCCGACGACGGCGCCGTCGGCGACGCCGGCGATCTCGGCGGCGGTGGCGGGGGTGCGGATGCCGAAGCCGACGCAGACCGGGAGCGGCGTGGCGCGCTTGATGCGGGCGACCTCGGGGGCGACGGTGGCGGCGCTGGCGGCGGCGGCGCCGGTGATGCCGGTGATCGAGACGTAGTAGACGAAGCCCGAGGTGTTGGTGAGCACGCGCGGCAGGCGGCGGTCGTCGGTGGTGGGGGTGGCGAGGCGGATGAAGTCGATCCCGGCGGCCTGGGCGGGCAGGCAGAGCTCGTCGTCCTCCTCGGGGGGGAGGTCGACGACGATGAGGCCGTCGACACCGGCGGCTTTCGCGTCGGCGAGGAAGCGCGGGACGCCGCGGGAATAGATCGGGTTGTAGTAGCCCATGAGCACGACGGGGGTTTCCGCGTCGGTTTCGCGGAAGGTGCGGACCAGCGCGAGGGTGCGGTCCATGGTCTGGCCGGCCTCCAGCGCGCGCTGGCCGGCGCGCTGGATCGACGGGCCGTCGGCCATGGGGTCGGTGAAGGGCATGCCGAGTTCGATCACGTCCACGCCGGCGGCGGGGAGGCCGCGGAGGATGGCGAGGGCGGTGTCGTAGTCGGGGTCGCCGGCCATGACGAAGGCGACGAAGGCCTTGCGGCGGGCGGCCGCGAGGCGCGTGAAGGTTTGCTCGATGCGGGTCATCCGCACCTCCCTGTCCGGGCGCCCTGTCTGCTTGCTTCGCCGGTGGAAATCAAGCCGACAGCCTCGTCCGTAGGCCCTCCGTAGGCCGACCCCCCGCTGGCAAACGTTCGCATGTGGTGGTATGGTGCGCGGGCGGGGACGAACGTCGCCGGGTTTCATTGATTTGCTTGCGGCCTTCTTCACCTCGCGGCGTTGCGGCACCCGCGCGAGAGGGGGGGAAATGGGCTACTCAGTCGAGGGCGACCTCTTGGAGGTCTGCACTTGCAACGTTCTTTGTCCGTGCTGGATCGGTGAAGATCCCGACAAGGGCACCTGCGACAGCGCGTTCGGCTATCGCTTCAACTCTGGCGAGATCGACGGGGTGGACGTCTCCGGCGGTGGTCGTGGCCAGCCTGGTGCACATCCCCGGCAACGTGCTGAAGGGCAACTGGACGCGGCAGCTCTATGTCGACGAACGTGCCACCAATGCCCAGGCGCGACGCCGTCATCGATGCATGACCGGAAAGAAGGGCGGGCCGCTGGCCGACCTCGCCGGGCTGATCGGCAACGAAATGCCGGCGAAGCGCGCGCGATCGCCTTCGATCTGGTCGAGGGCAAGGGCACGCTGAAGATCGGCGGGTGCTGCGAAGCGGTGATGAACCTTATCGCGGCCCGACCGGGCAGGTGACGACGCTGAACGAGAGCATCTTCACCACCATCCCCGGCGCCCCGGCGTATGTCTCCAAGGCCGAGCGCTTCTCGGTGCACGAGCCGGGGATCGGCCACGACATCGAGCTCGAGCGGCACAACGCCATCCAGGGCCTGTTCCGCTTCGAGGCGTGACGGCGGCCGGTGATCGACGCGGCGGCGCAGCGCCGCGTCGTTCGCCGCGGCGGGTCTCGCGCTCGCCGCGCTCGCCTGGATGCTGCTCGTGGCCTGGGCGGCGAGCCCTTGGGCGCGCTATCTCGACCACGGCGACTGGGCCGGGACGGGTGCTCGGCTCGATCTGCGCCGCGCTGCCATGGGGCGAGAGCTTGCTGCCCGCGGTGCTCTATGTCGGCGGCTGGGTGCTGATGCTGACCGCGATGATGCTGCCGACCGCGGTGCCGGTGCTGTCGATCCTCGAGCGCCTGGTGGCCCCGCGGCCGAACGCGAGGCGCCTCGTGGCGCTGGCGGCGGCCGGCTACCTGGTGGCTTGGGTGGCGTTCGGCGTCGCGGCGCATCTCGCGGACCTCGGGCTTGCAGCGGCGGTCAGGCAGAGCGGCTGGCTGACCTTCAACGGCTGGGCGATCGGCGCCGCCGTGCTGGCGGGCGCGGGGCTGTTCCAGTTCTCGGACCTGAAGCGGCGTTGCCTCGAGCACTGCCACAGCCCGCTGGCAGTGGTGACCAGCGCCTGGCGCGGCCGCCGCCCGGCGCGCGAGGCGTGGCGGCTCGGGCTTACCCACGGCGCCTTCTGCGTCGGCTGCTGCTGGGCGCTGATGCTGATCATGTTCGTGGTCGGCACCGGCAACGTCGGCTGGATGCTGCTGCTTGGCCTCGTCATGGCGGCGGAGAAGAACCTGCCATGGGGCCGACGGCTCTCGGCGCCGCTCGGGATCGGGCTTATCCTCTGGAGCGCCGCCACCGTGGCGCAGCACCTGCCGTCGGCTTGACCCGGACGGCAGCCCAGCCCTACATGCGCGCCGACTACCAGGAGCGCGGACATGGCCTTGAAGATCGGGATCGTCGGGCTGCCCAATGTCGGCAAGTCGACGCTGTTCAATGCGCTGACGCGCACGGCGGCGGCGCAGGCGGCGAACTTTCCCTTCTGCACCATCGAGCCCAACGTGGGCGAGGTGAACGTGCCGGACGCGCGGCTCGACCGGCTGGCCGCGATCGCGAAGAGCGCCAAGGTGGTGCCGGCGCGGATGACCTTCGTCGACATCGCCGGGCTGGTGCGGGGGGCGAGCAAGGGCGAGGGGCTGGGGAACCAGTTCCTGGCCAACATCCGCGAATGCGACGCCATCGCGCATGTGCTGCGCTGCTTCGAGGATCCGGACGTCACGCATGTGGAGGGGCGGGTCGATCCCGTCGCCGATGCCGAGACGGTGGAGACGGAGCTGATGCTCGCCGATCTCGAGAGCGTGGAGAAGCGGCTGGTCGGGCTGCAGCGCAAGCTCCGGGGCGGGGACAAGGAGGCGGCGGTGCAGGCGCGGCTGCTGGAGGCGGCGAAGGCGGCGCTGGAGGCGGGGCGGCCGGCGCGGACGGTGGCGGTGCCGGAGGACGAGGTGCGGGCCTGGCGGCTGCTGCAGCTTTTGACCGGCAAGCCGGTGCTCTATGTCTGCAACGTCGAGGAGGCCGCGGCGGCGAGCGGGAATGCGCAGTCGGCGGCGGTGGCGAAGCTGGCGGCGGCGGAGGGTGCCGGGTGCGTGGTGATCTCGGCGGCGATCGAGGAGGAGATCGCCCAGCTCGACGACGCGGAGCGGGCGGAGTTCCTCGAGGCGATGGGGCTGCACGAGGCGGGGCTCGACCGGCTGATCCGCGAGGGATACCGGCTGCTGGGGCTCTCGACGTACTTCACCGCCGGGCCGAAGGAGGCGCGGGCGTGGACGATCCCGGAAGGGGCCAGCGCGCCGCAGGCGGCGGGGGTGATCCACGGCGATTTCGAGAAGGGCTTCATCCGGGCGGAGACGGTGGCCTATGACGACTACGTGGCGCTGAACGGCGAGGCCGGGGCGCGCGAGGCCGGGCGGCTGCGCGCCGAGGGCAAGACATATCGGGTGCAGGACGGGGACGTGCTGCACTTTCTTTTCAGCGGGTGAGGGAGGTGCCGGTGAGCGACGATCTGCCGCCGTGGGGCGAGGTCGTGGAGGTCCTGAAGGGGGTCTCGACGGCGACGCTGACAACGGTGCTGCTGAAGAAGGGCCTGCGCAACGTCTGGATGCGCAACGCGCGGCCGATCGGCGACGGGGCGCGGGTGGTGGGGCGGGCGTTCACGCTGCGCTTCGTGCCGGCGCGGGAGGATCTGGCGACGCCGGCGTCCTGGGCCTCGCCGATCTCGACCCGGGCGGCGATCGAGGAGATGCCGGAAGGGTGCATCGCCGTGGTGGACGCGGCGGGTGTCGCCGACGCCGGGATTTTCGGCGACATCCTCTGCGCGCGGATGGCGGCGCGCGGGGTGGCGGCGCTGGTGACGGACGGGCCGGTGCGGGATCTCGAGGGCGTGCTCGGGACGGGGCTGCCGGTCTGGTGCCGCGGTGCGGCGGCGCCGCCGTCGGTGGCGGGGCTGACCTTCGTGGGCTGGGAGCAGCCGGTGGGTTGCGGCGGCGTGGCGGTCTTTCCCGACGACGTGGTGGTGGCGGACCGCGACGGGGCGGTGCTGGTCCCGGCGGCGCTGCTCGGCGCGGTGCTGGCGGAGGGGCCGGAGCAGGAGCGGATGGAGGCCTGGATGATGGGCGAGATCGGCCGGGGCGCGGTGCTGCCGGGGCTCTATCCGATGAACGCGGAGACGCGGGCGCGGTACGAGGCGGAGCGCGACGGAGCGGACACGCCCTCCGCGGTGATCACCTCGCGTTAACAGCCCGTAAAGAAGTGGCAAGCCGGATTCCAGCCGGATTCCAGCCGCCTTCCAGCCCGGATTTTTCTCGCCGTTCCAAAGGGATGACCGCCGCCCGGGGCGCGAGCAGATCAACCGGGATCGATGAGGCGGGACCGGGTTAGAGCGCGTCCTTGCGGATGACCATGTGGACGCCTTTTTCCCCGTCCACGACCTGGGTGATCTTGAGATCCCCGGCGAGGCTGAGCAGCATGTAGGCCTGGTCCCGGTTCAGCGACGTGCGTTCGGTGACGATCCGGACGAGGTCGCGCACCGCGCGGCGCATGGCTTCGTCCAGCGTCTCGTGGAAGCCCATGGACATCAGGACCTCGGCGGAACTCGGCGAAGGGCGCGGCGATCTGCATGTCCTTGCGGACCGTGAGGCGGAAGCGGCCGGTCAGCGAGGTTTCCAGCGCGGCGATGCAGACCTCGCCGTCGCCCTGCAGCCCGTGCCCGTCGCCGGCGGAGAAGAGCGCGCCGTCGTTGAAGACCGGAAGGTAGAGGGTGGTCCCCGGCCTGGAGATCGCGGTTGTCCATGTTGCCGCCGAAGGCGCGCGGCGGGGCGGCCGAGATGCGGCCCCATTCGGGCGGCGGCGCGACGGCGAGGATGCCGAAGAACGGGGCGAGGGCCAGTTCCGTGCCCCAGGGCAGGCGGCAGACGTTGCGCTCGAGGTCGATGGCGATGTGCATGGTCTGGTAGTTGGTGAACTCGTCGGGAAGCGCGCCGCGGAGCGGCATGATGCCGGTGTAGCCCCAGGTCTGGATCGGGGTGACCTCGAGGATGTCGACCTGCAGGACGTCGCCGGGCCGGGCGCCCCTGACGAACACCGGCCCGGTCATGAAGTGGGAGGTGGCGCCCCGGTCGGCGGCCTTCTCCGCCATGGCCTCGCGGTGGCCGGGCAGGACGCCGGCGCCATCCGCGGGCAGCTCGTCGGGACCGGCGGCGGGGAGGCAGTCGAGGACGACCTCGTCGCCGGATTCGATCTCGATCACCGGCGGCGTGGCGGCGTCGAAGTAGCCCCAGAAGAGGTTCCGGGGAGAATAGTCGACGTGATGGACCCTGCTCATCGTTATACAGCCCTGTGCCTTCGGCCTTCGGTTCAGCGCGCGGCGAAGTAGTCGCGGAGAATGCGCCGGTAGACCGCTTTCAGCGCGTGGATGTCGGCGACCTCCACGTGCTCGTCGACCTGGTGCATCGTGGCGCCGACGAGGCCGAACTCGACCACGGGGCAGTGCGCCTGGATGTAGCGCGCGTCGGAGGTGCCGCCGGTGGTGGAGAGCGTCGGGCGTGACGCCGGTTTCGGCGGCCACCGCGCGGGCGACGAGGTCGGTGAAGGGGCCGGGCTCGGTCAGGAAGCTCTCGCCGGCGACCTGGAAGCGGGCGGCGATGCCGGTGCCGAAGGCCTTGGCGACGCGGTCGGCCTCGTCCTCGATCCAGGCGGAGAGGGAGGCGGCGGAGTGTGCGTCGTTGAAGCGGATGTTGACGGTGGCGCGGGCTTCGGCGGGGATGACGTTCGCGGCGGGGTTGCCGACGTCGATGGTGGTGATGGCGAGGGTCGAGGGGCCGAAGTGCGTGCGTGCCCTTGTCGAGGGTGTGCGAGGCGAGGCGGTCGAGGAGGCGGACGAGCGCCGGCAGCGGGTTCTGCGCCCGCTCGGGGTAGGCGGCGTGGCCCTGCTTGCCGTAGGCGGTCAGCCGGGCGGTCAGCGAGCCGCGGCGGCCGATCTTGATCGTGTCGCCCATACGGACGGGGCAGGTGGGCTCGCCGACGAGGCAGTGGTCGATCCGCTCGCCCTCGGCGGCCATCCAGTCGAGGATCGCGGGGGTACCGTTGACGCTGTCGCCCTCCTCGTCGCCGGTGATGGCCAGGACGATGCTGCCGGCGGGCGGGGTGGATGCGGTGAAGTCGATGGCGGCGGCGGCGAAGGCGGCGACGCCGGACTTCATGTCGGCGGCGCCGCGGCCGTAGAGCCGGCCGTCCTCGATCGTCGGCGGCGAAGGGCGGGTGGCGCCAGGCGGCGGGGTCGCCCGGCGGGACCACGTCGGTGTGGCCGTTGAAGCCGAGGACCGGGCCGGTGGTGCCCCAGCGCGCGTAGAGATTGGCGATGCCGCCGCGGTCGGCGCGGTGGGTGCGGAAGCCGTGCGCCGCGAGGACGCGGGCGAGGAGGGTGATGGCGCCGCCTTCCTCGGGCGTTACCGAGGGGCAGCGGACGAGGGCGGCGGTCAGGTCGACGGGGTCGGTCATGGTGCGCGCGGCCTCCTCGGATTCCCTTAGCCGGCGGCGCGCGGTGGGGCAACGGGCGAGGGCCGGTCGGGGGTCGGCTCAGGGCGGCGTTGCGTGGAAGGCGTGGGCGAGTGCAAGCTCGGCCGAGTGCCAGGCCATCGCCTCGGCGCTCCAGGGGTCGCCCCGATAGCGCCCGAGCCGGGCGGCGGCCTCGAAGAAGCCTTGCGCCGGGAGGCCGTCGCCGACGCGGCTGACCACCATGGCGGCGATGAAGGGGTGGCCCTCGGCGGCGTCCTCGGCCATCAGCTCCTCGAGGAGCGTGGTGACGCTGTGGATGATGTGCGGCGGCGTGAGCCCGATGCCGCGGGCTGCCTCGTGGTAGGTGATGGTGGCCTGCAGCGCCGCGACCATGCGCAGGTTGACGCGGAGCCGGGCGCGGGGCGGCAGGTCGGGGGTCGGATCGGGCAAGGGCGCCTCCGGACTCGGGGTCAGCCGCGCCGGGGACGCTCGGCGTGCAGGACCTTGTAGATGCCGTCCTCGGCGAGCTTTTCCCACTGGCGGAAGGCGCTGGCAAGGACGGCCTCGTAGGGGAGCTGGCGGTTGGCGACGAGAGTGAGCTGCCCCGACGGCTTGAGGATGCGCCTTGCGGCGGCGATGAAGGCCGCTCCGAGGTCGGGCTCGGGGGTGCGGCCCTGGTGGAAGGGCGGGTTGGCGATGACGACGTCGTAGGGGGCCACGCCGGGCCCGAGCCGGGCGACGTCGGCCCAGTGGAAGCGGGCGCGGGGATCGGGGACGTTGGCGCGGGCGGCGTCCAGCGCCAGCGCCTCGGCCTCGTAGAGATCGAGCTCGGCGATGGAGGGTGATTGCGCGAGCGCCGCCTGCGCCAGCCAGCCCCAGCCGGCGCCGAGGTCGGCCACTCGGCCGGAGAGCTTCCCGGCAAGGGCTGCGGCGAGGCGGCGGCTGCCGGGGTCGGCGTGGTCGGGGGAGAACATGCCGGGCGCGGTGAGGAAGCCGTCGGCGTTGGGCGCCGGTGCGGCGTCGCGCTTCCAGGCCGCCGCGACGTCGGGGAGCATGGCCGGGCGGGTGAGCCAGAAGACCCGCCCGTGCGCCTTGACGAAGGCGCCGTCGAGCGGCACGGCCTGGGCGACCTGGCGGGCGAGACTGTCGACGCCGTCGGTCTTGGCGCCGGCCACGACCAGCGTGCCGCCGGGCGAGCAGCAGGTCGAGGCCGCGGGCGACGTTGCCGAGGTTCTCGGCGCGGCTGCGGGTCAGGTTGACGACCACCATCGCGGCCGGCCCCTCGGCCCGGACGGAGACGGCGTGGCCGGATTCGGCGAGCGCGTCGTGCAGGGGGCGGAAGGTCTGCTCGCAGCGGAGCCGCTCCGGGGGGACGAGATCGAGGAAGTCGGACGGGGCGGCGCGGAGGACGAGGATGATTCCCTCGTCGGGGATGGCAAGCTCCCCGGAATGGACCGCGAGCGCGAGGCGATCGACGGAGAGCATCAGAGGGGGGCATCAGAGGGGGCGCGCCTCGGAGGCGGCCCCTACTCCTTTTCCATGGTGCATTGCAGCGGATGCTGGTTCCGCCGGGCGTAGTCCATGACCTGGGTGACCTTGGTCTCGGCGATCTCGAAGGAAAAGACGCCGACCACGGCCAGGCCCTTGCGGTGCACGGTCATCATGATCTCGAGCGCCTGCTGGTGGCTGGTGCCGAAGAAGCGCTCCAGCACGTGCACCACGAACTCCATGGGGGTGTAGTCGTCGTTGAGCAAGAGGACCTTGTAGAGCGGCGGCCGCTGGGTGCGGGTGCGCGTCCTGGTCAGCACGGCGGAGCTGCCGCCTGGCGATTTCGGGTCCGACGCTGACATCCGTGGGTCCAAGGCAGAAAACGAGGTTCCGTTCTATCGCCACACTATAGGCGATTGCCGCGATTAGAAAAGGGCGGACGCGGGCCGGCCCGCCCGTGCCAGCACGGAATCAGCCCGGATCCTTAATGCACGACGACGAAAAAACCCCGGCGACACATGGGTCGCCGGGGCAGAACAATAGCACTCTCGTCGGTGCGGACCGCCAGGGAGGAGCAGCGCCGCGTGGACGTACCGATTAATTCAATCAGAGGCTGAAGGTCTTCATCGCTTCGGTGGCCTTGGTCACCCGGGCGCCGAGGGGCGCAGTGATGTCCTTGGCGGCGGCGACGTAGATCTCGTTCATCTTGGTCGCCTGGGAGACGAAGCCCTCGAACGCCGACTGGGCGTAGGAAGTCTGCTTCTCGAAGAGCTCGGTCATGGTCTTGGCCGAGGCGAAATCCTGGGCGGCGGCCACGCCGTCCTCGAAGGACTTCTTGGAGTAGGCGCTGATCTCGGTGCCGATGCCCTCGGCTGCCTTGGCGGCGATCTCGGACGACTTCACGATCGCGTCGACATTCTCCTGGCTGAAGGCGGTCAGGCCCTCGAAGCCCTTCGACAGCTTCTCGAACTGCTCGGTGACGGTCTTCTGCGTGTCGGCGACGAAGCTCTCGACCTTGGCGGTCGCTTCCTGCATGACGTTGGCCACGTCCAGGGTGGTCTCGTTGGCGGCCGCCTTGGCGGTGGTGCGGGTGCTCATTTCGATCTCCGGTCTGGTGTTTTCGATGACCGTGATATAGCGATTGATGCTGCACTGCGTCAAGGGGTTTATGCTGCACTGCGTCATAAAATTTGCCGAGGCATTTAGGCCACGCATGAGCCCCGGCCGGGCAGTCCTTGAAACAAGGCTATTTTCTGCGCCGGACTCTCGTGCTAGCTTAACCCAAAATAAAGCAATCGCCTGCTAGCGTTTGCGACAAACCCGAGGCAAGGCGCACCGCGCGCCGGAGGCAGTGATGGTCCAGACCGTGTCGCGCGGGGTGATTCTCGCCGTTTGCTTGACGTTTTGTGCGGCCATCGCCCAGGCCCAGCAGTACGCCGCCCTGGTCATGGATGCGCGCAACGGCAAGGTGATCCACGCGGTCAACGCGGACACGAAGCTGCATCCGGCCTCGCTGACCAAGATGATGACGCTCTATATCGTCTTCGACCAGGTCCGGCAGGGGCGCCTGTCGCTCGACCAGAAGATCACCGTCTCGGCCAATGCCGCCGCCCAGCCGCCCTCGCGGCTCGGGCTGAAGACCGGGCAGAAGATCGAGCTGCGCTACCTGATCCGCGCGGCGGCGATCAAGTCGGCGAACGACGCGGCGACGGCCATGGGCGACGCCATCGGCGGATCCGAGGAGGGATTCGCCCGGATGATGAACCAGTATGCCCGCGCCATGGGCATGACGAGCACCACCTTCAAGAACGCGAACGGCCTGACGCGGACCGGCCACCTGTCGACCGCGCGCGACATGTCGGTCCTGGGGCGGCGGCTCGTCTACGACTTCCCGCAGTACTACAACATCTTCGGCCGCACCTCGACCTCGGCCGGCATCGCCACGGTGAAGAACACCAACCGCCGGGTGCTGGAGGCCTATACCGGCGCCGACGGGATCAAGACCGGCTACACCAAGGCGGCCGGGCTTCAACGTCGTCTCCTCGGCGCAGCGCGGCGACAAGCGGGTGATCGTGGCGGTTTTCGGCGGCAAGTCGTCCGGGTCGCGCAACGCGGAGGCCGAGCGGCTGATGGACGTGGGCTTCTCGAAGATGCCCGCAAGCGTGCGGGTGACGGCGCCCGCTCCGCTCCGCGGGGTGATGGTGGCCTCCGCCGCGCTCGCCAAGGCCACCGCCGTGACGCGTGGATCGGCGACCTCCGAGGTCGTGGCGCTGGCGGACGGGTCGCTGGCCGCGCCCGCCCGGCCGCTGCCGCGGACGCTGGACGGCGCGCAGATCGCCCGCAACAGCGCGACCATCGCCGCGGCGATCGCCGAGGTGAACGCCGAACTGACCGCCGGACAGGCGACCCGCAGCGCGCCGGTGATGGCGCCGCGTGACGGGCGTCCGATGCCTCGGCCCTCTTCCGCAGTGGCCGCCGCGCCGGCGAAAGCGAACTCGCCGTCGACCTTCGCCATCGCCGACCCGGCGACGCGCCCGGTCCGCAGCAAGGTCGCGGAGCCCGGGGCGATCGAGGTTGCGAGCGCCGGCACCGGGACCACCGGCGGCAACGACTGGGGCGTGCAGCTCGGGGCCTACCGCGCCAAGGGCGACGCCGAGCGGCAGCTGCTCACCACCGCGCTCAAGGACGTGCCGCAGCTGAGCGGCGGGTTGCGCCGGGTCGAGGCGGCGCGGGTGCAGGGCGTGACCGTCTATCGGGCCCAGTTCGTCGGCCTGAGCCAGTCCGAGGCGCTGGCCGCCTGCGCCAGCCTGGCGCAGATGCAGGCGGACTGCCTGCCGCTGGCGCCGGGCATCTGAACCGCCGTCAGGCGGCGCCGCGCGACCGCGGCACGATCTCGAGGATGGTGTCGCCGGGCTGCAGCGCCGCCGATTCCGGCTCCCAGAAGCCGAAGGACTTGTCGCCGCGGTAGATCCGCACGCCGAGGCCGGTGCCGATCGACGAGAGCGGCCGGCCGGTCTCGGCGACGGTGACCTTGCGCTCGGTCAGCGCCACCTTGCCGTCGGTGGCCGCGAGGTCGGCCATGTACTCCGCGATGTGCGGGCCGTGCGCCGACCCGGCCAGCAGCAGCCCGGCGAAGCTCGCCGGGTTGATGACGGTGGTGGCGCCGGCCTGCCGCGCCAGCTCCTCGTTGTCGTCGGCCTTGACCACGACGCTGATCGCGATCTGCGGCGCCATGCCGCGCGCGGTCAGCACGATCAGGATCGAGGTGTCGTCGCGCCCGGCGGAGACCGCCATGCAGCGGGCGCGGCCGATCTTCACCGCCTCGAGGGTGGCGTTGCGGGTGGCGTCGCCCTCCAGCACCGCGACGCCCAGGCCCTCGGCTTCCGCCAGCGCGGTCGGGCGGACGTCGACGACCACGATCTGCTTGGGGGGAAAGCCGCGGCGGATCAGCTCGCGGACCGTCTCCTCGCCGCTGGTGCCGAAGCCGGCGACGATGACGTGGTCGTGCAGATGCTGCTGGATGCGGTTCATCACCCATGCCTCCCAGACGTTGCGCAAGAGGAACTGATAGGCGGTCCCGAGGAAGATCAGCCAGACGAAGATGCGAATCGGCGTGACGAGGAAGGTGTCGAACATCCGCGCCCGGTCGGTGACCGGCACGATGTCGCCATAGCCGACCGTCGTCACCGTGATCATGGTGAAGTAGAGGACGTCGGTGAAGCTGATCTCGCCGTCGACGTTGTCGCGCAGGCCGCCGCGGTCGAGCCAGTGCGCCGTCAGCGCGATCCCGATCAGCCCGAAGACCAGCAGGATCCGCAGCAGCAGCGACATCCAGCCGGGCGTGCCGGAGGCGCGCCGGAGCACCAGTCGCGAGGGTGGCGGCGCGCGGCGGAAGCGCGCCCGGCGGGAGCATCAGGCGGCGACGGAGACGGCGGGGAGGTCGAGGGCGCGGACGAGGTCGCGCACCTCCTGGCGGGCGGCGATGTTCGACATGCTCATGGCCTGGGGATCGGTCTCGCGCAGGTCGAGCAGCGTCAGGCCGGAGAGGAAGAGCTCGCGGAACACCACGCGCTCGGAGAAGCCCGGGATCAGCCGGAAGCCGATGCGGCGGGCCAGCTCGTCGAGCGCGGTGGCGACGCGGCGCTTGTTGCGGGCGTCGAGGGTGGCCATGCGGTTGCGCAGGACGACCCAGTCCATCGGGCGTCGTCCGCTGGCGGCGCGGGCCTGGCGGGCCTTCCAGACCATCTCGGAATAGACCGAGGGGCCCTTGATCGCGCCGGAGCCGGGGTCGAGGCGGGCGAGCATGTCGAAGTCGACGAGGCTGTCGTTCATCGGCGTGATCAGCGTGTCGGCGGCCGAGTGGGCGAGGCGCGAGTAGGTGCTGTAGGAGCCGGGACAGTCGATCACGATGTAGTCGGCGCCCGCGAGCTCGGCGAGGGCTGCGGCGAAGCGCGCCTCGTCCTCTGCCTCGGCTTCGGCGCGGCTGTCGAGCGTGCTCGCCTCGAGCACGATGCGGCGCGGCATCGGCAGCACCATGTCGTGCCGGCGCATGTAGTCCTGGCGGTTGTCGAGGTAGCGGAAGAGGCTCTTCTGGCGGAGGTCGAGGTCGAGCGCCCCGACCGCGTGGCCGGCGCGGACCAGCGCGGTGATCAGGTGCATGGCGGTGGTGGACTTGCCGGAGCCGCCCTTCTCGTTTCCCATCACGATCAGTCGCGCCATGCAGACCTCGGAACCAAATGGCGCGCCCCTGTTGAGGCGCACCACCAGATTTAGACGATCAGCGTGATTCCGGGAAGAGAATTCGCTGCCGGCGGTCTGATGCCTTGACCGTCGTGCACGCGGGAACGCAGCATGCCGCAAAGGCCTGCATTCAGGGGACCGACATGGCGGAAGCTGCAAGCGAGAACGCTGCGCCTGGCGCGCGGATCCGTTGATCTGGGGGCGGGGACCGAGGACGTTCGAGGCCTTCCTCGAGCCGACCTGCCCCTATTCCGCCAAGGCGTTCCCGAAGCTCGGCGAACTCCTGCCCTTGGCCGGCGAGGACCGGCTGACCGTCAAGATTCGCCTGCTGTCGCAGCCCTGGCACCTGTTCTCGGGAATCGTCAGCCGGGCGATTCTGGCCGCCTCGACCACCGAGGGCGGACGCGAGGCAGCCCGGCGGGTGATGGCTGCGGTCTATGCGAACCGCGAGGCGTTCGAGTTCACCCGGCACTGTTCCGGCGCCAACATGGACGAAACGCCGAACGGGATTCTCGAGCGGATCGAGGCGTTGAGCGGGGTGAGCGTGGCCGAAGCCTTCGCGATCCCGGATCTGGACCGCGAGATCAGATGGCACACCCGGTACGCGCGGCAGAACGGGGCGCATACCACGCCGACCTTCATGATCGACGGGATCATCCGCTCCGAGCTGTCCAGCGGCGACCCGGTGGAGCGGTGGCTGGAAGCCCTGGCGCTGGACGACCCGGCCTCCGCCCCGAGGTAGCTGGGGGACCTCCCTCCTCAGGACCGGAAAAGCGGGGAGTTCGAGCCCTAAGGTCGGAAGACCGATAGGGCGGCGCGAATCCACAGCAGGAAGCGGCTGCGGCGGGTATCCTCCCTGGGCGGAAAGCTGAGGCGGGAGGGCGGGTCGAGGATCCAGGGCGCGTCGAGATCCCAGGACGCGTCATCGCGCGCCGTGGGTTTCTCGATGAAGGCGGTGTCGATCGGGGCCATGGGACGTCTCCGCTCGGATCGTCATGACGACGATGTCACGCGGAGGGTTTCCGTTCTGTGAACGCGTTCACAAAAGAACAGCAGCACGCACGTCAACCGATCCTGCGATCGAGTTAACGCGCGCTGATCATCTTAACAGAATCAGATACTTGACCGGAGCCCGCACGCGTGCGACCTCGCGCGTCAGAAGCCGAGGCCCTCGTACTTCTTCTTGAACTTGGACACGCGGCCGCCGGTGTCCATCAGCTTGTGCGAGCCGCCGGTCCAGGCCGGGTGGGCGCGAGGGATCGATCTCGAGCGCCAGCGTGTCGCCCTCCTCGCCGTAGGTCGAGCGGGTGCGGTAGGTCGTGCCGTCGATGAGCTTGACCTCGATGAAGTGGTAGTCGGGGTGGATTCCGTCTCTCATGGTCCTGCTCCTCAGCCTTCGGTCTTTTCGCGGTAGTTGGTCTTCTCGACGATGCGGGCGGATTTGCCGCGGCGCTCGCGCAGGTAGTAGAGCTTGGCCCGGCGGACCTTGCCGCGGCGGACCACGGTGATCGAGTTGATGTTCGGCGAGTGCAGCGGGAAGACGCGCTCGACGCCCTCGCCGAAGCTGATCTTGCGCACGGTGAAGCTGGCGGCGATGCCCGAGCCGTTGTTGCGGGCGATCACCACGCCCTCGTAGGCCTGCACGCGCGAGCGCGAGCCCTCGGTGACCTTGTAGCCGACCCGCACCGTGTCGCCGGCGGCGAAGTCGGGAATGTCCTTGGCCAGCGCCTTGATCTGCTCGGCCTCGAGCTCAGCGATCAGGTTCATCGCCATCGTCCTTCTCATGCCCGCCTGTTGCGGCGGTGGTGTGCGCGTCCGAGAGCTCTGCGTCTCCTGCCGGGTGCTCTCCCGTGGCCTTCGCCACGTAGGCCCGCCAGAGGTCGGGACGACGTTCCTTGGTCAGCCTCTCCGCCTGGGAGCGTCGCCAGGCGGCGATGCGTCCGTGGTGCCCCGAGAGGAGAACCTCGGGTATCCGCAGACCTTCCCATTCGGTCGGGCGGGTGTAGTGCGGAAACTCCAAAAGGCCGGCGGAGAAGGATTCCTCCACCGTCGAGTCGGCATTCCCGAGGACGCGGGGTATAAGCCTGACGCGTGGCGTCGATCAAGGCCATTGCCGCGATCTCGCCGCCGGTCAGGACGAAGTCGCCGAGGCTGACCTCCTCGACCGCCCGCGCCTGCAGCACCCGCTCGTCCACCCCCTCGAAGCGCCCGCAGAGCAGCGTCACGCCCGGCCCCTCCGCCAGCGCCCGCGCCCGCGCCTGGTCGAACGGCCGGCCGCGGGGAGAGAGGTAGAGCACCGGCCAGTCCGCGGCGGCAGCGTCGAGCGCCGCGGCGGCGACGTCGGCCCGCATCACCATCCCCGCCCCGCCGCCCGCCGGGGTGTCGTCCACCGTCCGGTGGCGGTCGGTGGCGACGTCGCGGATGTTGCGGGGCTCGAGCCGCCAGAGGCCCTCGGCCAGCGCCCGGCCGGTGAGCGAATGGCCGAGCGGGCCGGGAAACATCTCCGGGAAGAGGGTGAGGACGCGGGCGGTCCAGGCGCCGAGGTCGGAGGCGTGCTCATGGATCCGAGGGCGGGTCGGCGACGATGCGGCGGGCGGCGAGATCGACGGTGGGGACGACGGCGCGGGTGAACGGGAGCAGGAGGTCCGGAGCGCCGGGGCGGGCGATCTCGAGGATGTCGCCGGCGCCGTGGTCGAGGACGGCGCGGACGGTGCCCAGCAGCGCGCCGCCGGTGTCGAGGACCGCGAGGCCGATGAGGTCGGCGTGGTAGAACTCGTCGTCGGCCAGCGGCGGCAGGCGGTCGCGCGGGGCGTAGAGGCGCGTGCCCTTGAGCGCCTCGGCCTCCTCGCGGGTGGCGACGCCGGTCAGCCGCGCCGCGAAGGCGCCGGGGATCGGGTGGAGGAGGCGCACGCCGAAGCTGCGGCCGTCCTCGGTGACGAGCGGGCGCATAGCCGGCGATGGCGGCGGGGTCGGCGCAGAAGGACTTCAGCCGCACCTCGCCCTGGACGCCGAAGCCGCCGGCGATGGCGCCGACGCAGGTGAGGCCGGCGGGGTCAGCCATCGCTGGCCTCCCGCATGCGCCGCCTCGATCAGGGCGAAGTCCTCGGGCGGGACGGCGAAGAGGCCGCGGCGGAAGGCCATGCCCCAGTGGCTGCCCTTGTCGCGGGTGAAGCCGAGCTGCGGCAGCAGCGGCCGGACCGGGGTGCGGCGCAGGATCGTGTAGGCGGCGCGGCGGACCTGCGCCTCGAAGTCGCCGATGAGCCGCGGGCCGGGGACTGCATCGAGGATGCGCCCGAGGGCGACGAAGGCCTGCACGGGGTCGCCGGCGCCGAGGCGCTCGCGCGGGGCATAGTAGACGAAGCGATCCCCCGCCGCCGGCCGGGCGGCGGCGCGCCCGTCGCCGTGCGAGCAGGCGAAGAAGCCGTCCCGCGCCGCCGAGGCGGCGTGGTCGGCCGAGATCACCGCGACCCAGGGGCCGGCCATGTCCTACTCGGCGGGGGCTTCCGCGGCGGGCTCGGCGGGGGCGGCGGCCTTGTCGGCGCGGGCCTTGGCGCGCTCGAGCGCCGCCTTGCCGGGCTGGCCGGCCTTGGGGTTGGAGCGGGCCTTCTTCTCGGTGATGCCGGCGGCCTCGAGGAAGCGGGCGACGCGGTCGGTGGCCTGGGCGCCCTGGCCGAGCCAGTACTGCACCCGCTCGAGGTCGATCTTCACCCGGCCCTCGTTGTCCTTGGGCAGCAGCGGGTCGTAGGTGCCGAGCTTCTCGATGAAGCGGCCGTCGCGGGCGGAGCGGCTGTCGGCGGCGACGATCGAATAGTGCGGGCGCTTCTTGGACCCGCCGCGGGCGAGCCGGATCTTCATGGCCATGGTGTCAGTCTCCTTGTGGTGTGGGTGGTGGGCCGGGATCGATGTCCGGCCCGTTTTCGAGATGGCTCTCGTGGTGCCTGATGACTTCCGAGATGATGAAGTTCAGGAATTTGCGGGCGAACTCGGGGTCGAGGTCGGCTTCCTCGGCCAGCCGCTCGAGGCGGGCGATCTGCACGGACTTCGCGCGCGGGGTCGGAGGGCGGCAGGCCGTGCTGGGCCTTGAGCACGCCCGACGGCCTGGGTGTGCTTGAAGCGCTCGGCGAGGGTGAAGACGAGGATCGCGTCGAGCCGGTCGATCGAACTCGCGGTGGCCGCGCAGCAGGTCGGCGGCGCGGCGGATGGCGTCGGAGCGGGTCATTGGCGCGCCTCCGGGCGCGGGGTGGCGGAACACGAGGTCCCAGGGGAAGAGCGGCGGCGGCCGGGTCCTCGGTGCAGCCGAGGCGGCGGGCGACCGCGATCGAGCGGGTGTTGTCGGGGTTCGACGTAGCTGACGGCGGTGGGCCAGCCGAGCGTGCCGTAGGCGAAGGCGCGGACGGCGCGGGCGCCCTCGGTGGCGTAGCCCGGCCCTCGAAGCCGGCGAAGAGCAGCCAGCCGATCTCGCGCTCGGGGAAGTGCGGCGGCTAGTTGAGGCAGACCTGGCCGGCGAAGGCGCCGGTCGCCTTCTCCTCGATCGCCCAGGCGCCGAAGCCCATGAGCTCCCAGGCGCCGACGTCCGCCCCGAAGGCTTGCCAGGCGCGCTCCGCATGACGGCCCGCCGAGGAAGCGGGAGGCGTCGGAGGCGAGGAAGGCGGCCATCGGCGGGAAGTCCTCCATCCGGTGCGGGCGGAGGACGAGGCGCTCGGTCTCGATGACGGGTGCGGCGGTCATTTCTTGCGGCCGAGACCGGAGAGGCCGGGCGGGAGCGCGAGGCCCGGAGGCATCGCGCCGCCGGGAAGGCCGGTCGGCATGGCGCCGGGGCCGCCGGGCACGCCGGCTGCGCCCTTGCCGAAGAGGGCGCCGAGGCCGCCGCGCAGCAGGCCCTTCTTGCCCATGCCGCCCATCTTCTTCATCACGTCGGCCATCTGCCGGTGCATCTTCAGGAGCCGGTTCAGGTCCTGCACGTCGAGGCCGGCGCCGGCGGCGATGCGGCGCTTGCGGCTGGCCTGCAGGAGGTCGGGGTTGCGGCGCTCCTTCTTGGTCATCGAGTTGATCAGCGCGACCTGGCGGCGGAGCATGCGGTCGTCGAGGCCGGCCTCGTCCATCTGCTTCGACATCTTCGCCATGCCGGGCAGCATGCCCATGACGCCCTGCATGCCGCCCATCTTCTGCATCTGCTGGAGCTGGCCCTTCAGGTCGTTCATGTTGAACTGACCCTTCTGGAACCGCTTCATCATCCGCTCGGCGGCCTCGGCCTCGAGGGTCTCCTGCGCCTTCTCGACCAGCGCGACGATGTCGCCCATGCCGAGGATGCGGCCGGCGATGCGGTCGGGGTGGAACTCCTCCAGCGCGTCGAGCTTCTCGCCGAGGCCGACGAACTTGATCGGCTTGCCGGTGACCGCGCGCATGGAGAGCGCGGCGCCGCCGCGGCCGTCGCCGTCCATGCGGGTGAGGATGACGCCGGAGACGCCGACCTGCGCCTCGAACTGGGTGGCGACGTTGACCGCGTCCTGGCCGGTGAGGCCGTCGACGACGAGCAGCGTCTCGTGCGGCTTGGTGGCGTCGCGGACGGCGGCGACCTCGGCCATCAGCTCGTCGTCGATGTGCAGGCGGCCGGCGGTGTCGAGCATCACCACGTCGTAGCCGCCGAGGGTGGCCTGCTGGCGGGCGCGTTTGGCGATGGAAACAGGGTCTTGGCCGGGGACGATCGGGAGGGTGTCGACGCCGACCTGCTGGCCGAGGATGGCGAGCTGCTCCATGGCGGCGGGGCGGCGGGTGTCGAGCGAGGCCATCAGCACGCGCTTGCCCTCGCGCTCCTTGAGGCGGCTGGCGAGCTTGGCGGTGGTGGTGGTCTTGCCGGAGCCCTGCAGGCCGACCATCAGGATCGGGGCGGGGGGGCTGTCGATGCGGAGGTGGCCGGGCTCGCCCTCGCCGCGGAGCATGTCGATCAGCGCGTCGTGGACGATCTTGACGACCTGCTGGCCGGGGGTGACCGACTTGGTGACGGCCTGGCCCTTGGCCTTGTCGGCGACCGTCTTGACGAAGTCGCGGGCGACGGGCAGCGAGACGTCGGCTTCGAGGAGCGCGGTGCGGACCTCGCGCAGGGCGGTGGCGATGTCCTCGTCGGAGAGGGCGCCCTGGCGGGTGAGCGAGCCGAAGACGCCGGAGAGCCGGTCGGAAAGGGTCTCGAACATGGGCCGCCGCCCTCCTTGAAACGACGATCGCGCCGGTGGGCGCTACGCGCTGACCGGCGGCGATCCTGGAAGGTCAGGACCGGAGGGTGCGGGACTCTCCGGGAACTTGCGGGCGATCTAGGGGAGGAAAGCGGAGAGGTCAACCCCGGATTCCGGCGGGCGCGGGGATGGGTGGGAGAAAGGCTTGGGATTACAGAGTGTTAGGCGAAGGCACGATGCACAAGTCATGCACAACACATGCACAACGCGTATGCGTGGTCGCCTGAAAATGCCCTTCAGGGGCGGGCGTGGCCGGCGTGGATCAGGCGTCAGGTCACGGCTCGAGCGTCACCTTGATCGAGGTGGCGCCGGAGGCGACGAGGTCGATGCCCTTCTGGAAGTCGGCGAGCGGCATGCGCTGGGTGACGATCTCGTCGATGGGCAGGAGGCCCTGCTCGCAGCATGCGGATCGCCACCGGGTAGGTGTGCGGCGAGAGGTGGGCGCCGTGGATGTTCAGCTCCTTGCTGTCGCCGATGATGGTCCAGTCGACGGTGACCGGCTCGCGCATCACCGAGAACTCGACGAAGGTGCCGAGCTTGCGGATCATGTGCAGGCCGTCGACCACCGCCTGGGGGTGGCCGGTCGCCTCGATGTAGACGTCGCAGCCGTAGCCGTCGGTGAGCTTGCGCACCTCGTCGACCACGTCGACCTTGGTCGGGTTGAGGCCGATGTCGGCGCCGCAGCGCAGCGCCATCTCGAGGCGGGCGTCGTTGAGGTCGACGGCGATGAGCTGGGCGGGCTGCTTCATGCGGGCGGCGGCGATCATGCCGAGGCCGAGCGGGCCGGCGCCGGCGATGACCACGGTGTCCTGGAACTCGATGTTGCCGCGCTGGACGGCGTGGATCGAGCAGGCGAGGGGCTCGATGAAGGCGGCGTGGTGCGCCGGCATGCCGGCGGGGACCTTGTGGTTGAGCGCGCCGACGGGGAACTTCAGGTACTCGGCCATGGCGCCGGGGGTGCGCTGGCGGAAGCCGTAGATGTCGTGGACCGCGCACATCCAGTACTTGCCGGTCAGGCAGAAGCGGCACTTCCAGCAGGGGACGATCTGCTCGGAGACCGCCATGTCGCCGATCTCGAGGCCGTACTTCTCGCCGGCGCCGTCGCCGAGGGCGACGACCTTGCCGACGAACTCGTGGCCGGGGGTGATCGGCGGCTGGCAGTAGCCGGGGCGGTTGGCGTCGCCCCAGAAGAGCGGGGCGCCGAGGTAGCATTTGAGGTCGCTGGCGCAGATGCCGGCGGAGGCGACCTTGACCAGCACCTCGCCGGGGCCGACCTCGGGCACCGGGATTTCCTCGAGGCGGTAGTCCTCGGGGGCGTGGCAGATGACCGCGGCCATGGTCTTCGGCAGGTCGGGGAGGTTCTGGAGCATGGGGTTTCCTCAGATGTCCTGGTTCTGCGGCAGGATGACGACGTCGCGGATGGTGACGCGGGCCGGGCGGGTCAGCATGAAGCGGACGGCGTCGGCGACGTCCTCGGAGAGGAGGCCCTCGTGCGCCTCGGCCTTCTCGGCGATCGTCCGCGGGGTCGGTGCAGGCCCCAGAGCTCGTTCAGCACGATGCCGGGCGAGACCTCGCCGACGCGCAGGCCGTAGCGGCGCGACCTGGCGGCGGAGGCCGTGCACGAAGCTCTGGATGGCGTGCTTGGTGGCGCTGTAGACCGGCTCCCAGTGCAGCGCGGCGTGGCCGGAGATGGAGCTCGTCACGATGATGTGGCCGGAGCGGCGCTCGATCATGCCCGGCAGGACGGCGCGGATGGCGCGGAAGACGCTGGAGACGTTGACCGCGATCATCTCCTCCCAGGCGGCGGGGTCGCCGTCCTCGACGTCGCCCGGGACGTAGAGGCCGGCGTTGGCGAGGAGGATGTCGATGCGGCCGAAGCGGTCGATGCACGGCGGCGACCATGCGGTCGACCTCGGCGGGGCTGGCGAGGTCGGTGGGCAGGACGAGCGTCTCGGCGGCGCCGATGGCGGCGCGGGTCGCCTCCAGGCGCTCGGCGGAGCGGGCGGCGAGGGCGAGGTGCGCGCCCTCGCGCGCCGAGCATCCGCGCGAGCGCGCGGCCGATGCCGGAGCTGGCGCCGGTGACGAGCGCGACCTTGCCGGCGAGCGGCGTTTCCATCGGACCTCCCCTGTCCCGCCCGAGTTATGCGGCGGGAGGGTGGCGACCTCAGGCCGATCGGGGTCAGCGGCCTCCGGCGCGGCGGTCGCGGCGGGCGGACATCGGCTGGAAGGCGACCGCGACGTGGGTCTCGCAGTAGGGCTTGCCCGGGCACGGTGGGCAGGCCGCAGAACCAGAAGTCGTCGGTGGCGGGGTCGCCGACCGGCCATTTGCAGGTGCGCTCGGTCAGCTGCATCAGGTTGAGGCGGCGGGCCTTCTTGGCGATCTCGGCGAGGTTGGCCAGCGCCTCGGCGCTGATCTCGGAAGCCGAGGGCTGCGGCGGCATCGGCTGGCCGGGGACGGGCTTGGGGCGCACCGCCGGCATCGGGTCCTTGGCCAGCCGGGCGCGGCGGCGCGGCGGGTTGCGGCGGCGGCAGCCTCGGGAACGGGCTCGGCGGCTCTCGAAGACGGCGGGCTCGGCCGGCGCGGCCATGTCGTCGGGATGCTCGCCGCCGACGCGGTTGGAGAGGCCGAGCCGGTGGACCTTGCCGATCACGGCGTTGCGGGTGACGCCGCCGAGTTCCTTGGCGATCTGGCTGGCGCTCTTGCCGTCGGACCACATGGATTTGAGGGTTTCGACACGTTCGTCGGTCCAGGACATTTCGGACATGCTCCGTTCGGGCGCAATTGGCTGATGATCTGGCGCCGCCGGAGGGCTGCGCCGGAGGTTGGTGGGCATTCTATCCTCCCGCACCGGGCGGTTACAAGCGCGGGCGGAAAAATGGAGACCCGAGTGCGCCGGAGGGCGCCGGAGCCCGAATTGACTTGCGCGGGGGCTTGCGGCAAAACGGCGCTTCGCCCCACGTTCGCGGCCGCGCGTGGGGCGTTTGCGTTGGGGGCGGCCCTTTCGGGAGATTTTGCCGTGATACCGCCCGTCCTTCCCACCTATGCGCGGGCGCCGTTGTCCTTCGTCGAGGGGCAGGGGCCATGGCTGACCGAGGCGGGCGGCGAGCGATACCTCGACCTCGGGGCGGGGATCGCGGTCACGGCGCTCGGGCACGCGCATCCGGCGCTGGTGGCGGCGCTGGAGGCGCAGGCGCGCAAGCTCTGGCATACCTCGAACCTCTACCAGATTCCCAACCAGGAGGCGCTGGCGGAGCGGCTGGTGGCGGCGAGCTTCGCCGACACGGTCTTCGTGACCAATTCGGGGACCGAGGCGATCGAGTGCGCGATCAAGATGGCGCGCAAGCATTTCGACCATGAGGGCCAGCCGGAGCGGGTGCCGGATCATCGCCTTCGAGGGGTCGTTCCACGGGCGGAGCTACGGGGCGATCTCGGCGGCGGGGTCGGAGAAGATGGTCAAGGGCTTCGGGCCGATGGTGCCGGGGTTCGACCATGTGCCGTTCGGCGACCTCGCGGCGATCGAGAACGCGATCCGGCCGGAGACGGCGGCGGTGCTGATCGAGCCGATCCAGGGCGAGGGCGGGATCCGGGTGCTGCCGGCCGAGGACCTGCGGGCGCTGCGTGCGCTCTGCGACGCGCACGGGCTGCTTGCTGATCCTCGACGAGATCCAGTGCGGCATGGGGCGGACCGGCCGGCTCTTCCACCACGAGTGGGCGGGGATCACGCCCGACATCATGACGGTGGCGAAGGGGATCGGCGGGGGCTTTCCGCTCGGGGCCTGCCTCGCCACCGAGGCGGCGGCGGACGGGATGACCACGGGCACGCATGGCACGACCTATGGCGGCAACCCGCTGGCCTGCGCCGTGGGCTGCGCGGTGATGGATATCGTGACGGCGCCGGGGTTCCTCGACCAGGTGAGCCGGCTGGCCGGGCGGTTCCGCCAGGGGCTGGAGGGGCTGGTGGCGGCGCATCCGGAGGTGTTCGAGGCGGTGCGCGGCGAGGGGCTGATGCTGGGGCTGAAGTGCCGGATGCCCAACGCCGAGGTGGTGAAGGCGGGCTATGGGCAGCGGGTGCTGGTGGTGCCGGCGGCGGAGAACGTGGTGCGGCTGCTGCCGCCGCTGAACCTGACCGAGGCGGAGGCGGAGGAGGGGCTGCGGCGGCTCGACGCGGCGGCGGCGGCGCTCGAGGCGGCGGCGTGAGGCACTTCCTCGACCTGCACACCACGCCGGCGGAGGAGCTCCGGGCGATCCTGGATGCGGCCGGGGCGATGAAGCGGGCGCGGGCGGGACAGCCGCGCGGGCGCGCCGGACGCCGAGCGGGCGCTGGCCGGGCGGGTGGTGGCGCTGGTCTTCGAGAAGCCCTCGACGCGGACGCGGGTCAGCTTCGACGTGGGGGTGCGGCAGCTCGGTGGCGAGACGATCGTGCTCTCGGGCGGCGAGATGCAGCTCGGCCACGGCGAGACCATCGCCGACACGGCGCGGGTGCTGTCGCGCTTCGTCGACCTGGTGATGATCCGCACCTTCGATCCGGCGACGCTGCAGGAGCTGGCCGAGAATGCTCGTCGGTGCCGGTGATCAACGGGCTGACCGACGCCAGCCATCCCTGCCAGATCATGGCCGACGTGATGACCTACGAGGAGCATCGCGGGCCGATCCGGGGCGCGCGGGTGGTCTGGTCGGGGGACGGCAACAACGTCTGCTCCTCGTTCCTGCATGCGGCGGGGCAGTTCGGGTTCGACCTCGTCTTCACCGGGCCGGCGGCGTACGACCCCGACCCGGCGGCGGTGGCCTTCGCGCGCGGGCGCGGGGTGAAGGTGGAGATCGAGCGCGACCCGTTGAAGGCGGCGGCCGGGGCGGACCTCATCGTCACCGACACCTGGCTCTCGATGCACGACCCGCAGAGCGCGCGGGAGCGGCGGCATGCCATGCTGCGGCCCTACCAGGTCAACGCGGCCATGATGGCGGCGGCGAAGCCGGAGGCGCTGTTCATGCACTGCCTGCCGGCGCACCGGGAGGAGGAGGTGACGAACGAGGTGATGGACGGGCCGCCTCGGTGGTCTTCGACGAAGCGGAGAACCGGTTGCACGTGCAGAAGGCGATCTTGCGCTGGTGCCTCGGGGCTTGAGCCATGCGGGCTAGGCAAGAATCTCGGCCAGAGCAAGGTTGGAATCTGGCAAGAATCGGGCCGGCCGCTGGGAAAGGGCTCGCCGCGCATCAAGTGTGGTGCTTTACCGGTCGGCTCGCCTCTCGGGCAGGGTTGCGGCCAGGAACGAGGATCAAGATGCGCCTGACAAAGATCATTGCAGCGACCTTCGTGTCGACCAGTGCGATCGCGACATCGGCGGCCGCGGACGACACGAATTCTTCAGCCGCCTCATCGGACCGGGCGTCGACCGTTCCGCCCCGCCGGGCACCGGTGGCGGGACCAAGTTTCGTAGCATCCGGATCGTCGGCAACAACAATGACGGCGAAGGGGGTTCGAACTCGAGTTCCAATTCCAGCAGCAACTCGAGTTCAAATTCGAACTCAAACTCGGGTAACAATTCCAGCTCGAACTCCAGTAGCAACTCAAACTCTAACTCGAGCAACAACTCCAGCTCAAACTCCAGCAACAACTCCAGCTCGAATTCCAGCAACAACTCGACAGCTCGAGCTCAATTCCAGCAACAACTCAAGCTCGAACTCGAATTCCAATTCAAGCAGCAACTCAAGCTCGAACTCGAGCAGCAATTCCAGCTCGAACTCGGACGATGACGACGATGACGACGACGATTGATCGACCCAGCACCGGGCGGAGGCGCTAGCTAGTCAGCGGCGTCACCGCTTGGCGCGCGCCTGCGTGCGGTACCAGCCGGTCTCGGCGTGGGTGTTGCGCAGGATGCGCTCGCGCAACTCGCGGTCGGCAACGGTCTCCGGGCCGATCTCCGCCGCAAGCTCGGTTGCGTCGCGCCTGAACGGGATCACCTGGACCAGCGGCGATCCCTTCTCGATCACATGCAGGCCGTCGGGACCGGTGGCGAAGAACGGAAAGTGGATCAGCGAGCGGTAGGTGTCGGTATCCACCACCCCCGAAAGCACCTCGAAGACGCCGTTCGGCCGGTTCAGCGGGTCGATCATCAGGCAGCTCCATCCCGGCGGCGTCACGATCGTCCAGTAGTTGTGGAACTTGCGCGGCGGGCGCTTGCCCCAGGGGTTGCCGCGCACCTGGTGCAGGCCGTGGTTGCTGACCATGGTCTTGTCGAAGTCCCAGCCCGCCTCGACCCATTCGCCGCCGTCGCGGATGTCGAGGCGGACCGTGGCGGCCAAGGGCAGGATCCAACCGGTCGTCATGGCGTCGAGGAACGGCATGCAGCGCTTGATGGTGAGACCGGTGTCGGACTTGGACGCCATGGTCTCGTCGACGGCGGGCAGCTTGCGGAACCAGTCCGGCAGGTAGTCGCGCGCCGGCACCGGGGGCGCGATCACGCCTTCGTCCTCGGTGGCGCAGAGGAAGCGAATCTTCGGAGCGCTCTTGCCGAACAGCATGCCATCCTCCACCGCCATCAGCCGGCGGATGCGACCAAGGCCTTGAACAACCACTTAGGGTATCTCGGGCAGTGTGGAAAAGGCCGGCGGCCGGGAGCGAAACGGCCGTCAGCGCCGGCGGCGGACGGTGGGGATGGTGCTGATGCGGGTGGGCAGGGTGGCCGCGGGGTGCGGCGGTGCGCCGTGCGTGCGGCTCCAGAAGCGGATGCCGCCGGCGCGGAGCCACCACGGCAGCGTCAGCACGACCCCGGCGACGAAGCCGCCCACATGCGCCATGTGCGCGACGCCGCCGCCCTCGGCGCCGAACTCGGTGTAGCTGTTGAAGCTCTGGATGGCGAACCAGAAGCCGAGCACCACCCAGGCCGGCAGGGTGAAGACCCGCAGGACGATCACCAGGATCAGCACCACGTCGACCCGGGCGCGCGGAAAGAGCAGGAGGTAGCCGCCGAGCACGCCCGCGATGGCGCCCGAGGCGCCGACCATGGGAACCATCGATCCGGGATGGGGGATGACCTGCGCCAGCGCCGCGGCGACACCGCAGGCGAGGTAGAAGGCGAGGAACCTCACGTGCCCGAACGCCGCCTCCATGTTGTCGCCGAAGATGTAGAGAAAGAGCATGTTGCCGGCGAGGTGCATGAACCCGCCGTGCAGGAACATCGAGGTGATGAGCGTGTAGATGTCGTGGCGGGCGACCAGTTCGGCCGGCACCAGCGCCCAGCGGTCGAAGAAGGCGATGAGCCGCGCCTCGTCGTTCAGGAGCGGCAGGTAGGAAATGAAGACGATCACGTTGAGCGCGATCAGCGCGTAGGTGACGAACGGCGTGCGATGCGAGGGGTTGTGATCGCGGATGGGGAACATGGGTGTCCTCGGGCCTCGGCGGGGAGCATAGGGCAAGCTGGTGAAATGGGAAACGCACCGTGCGGGAACGCGGCGCGGGTCCGTCGTTGACGGTGCGTCAACTGGCGGAGGAGAGCGGGATGCCGGCGAAGTCGAAGGCGCAGCAGAAGGCGGCGGGGGCGGCCTTGGCGGCGAAGCGGGGCGAGGCGAAGGTAAGCGAGCTGAAGGGCGCCTCGCGGGAGATGTACGACTCGATGAGCGAGACGGAACTGGAGGAGTTCGCCTCCACCAAGCGCAAGGGAAAGCCCGAGCACGTCTCGGACTGAGCCGGTGCCGGCTCAGCCGCCGCTGCCGGCGAAGCGGGCGGCGAGTTCGGCGGTGCGCGTGTCGTCCAGCTTGGCGAAGAGCACGGGCGGGACGGTGAAGGGGTGGCCGGCGGGCAGCGCGTCGAGGGCCGCGGCGATGTCGGCGGGCCAATCGGCGGCGGGGAGGTTCAGCGCTGCCAGCATGGCGTCGGAGGCGTCGGGGAGGAAGGGGCGCGACAGGACGGCGTAGAGGCGGATGAGGTTGAGGCTGAAGCGGGTGATCGCGGCGGCGCGGTCGGGGTCGGTCTTGATGGCGGTCCAGGGGGCGGCGGACTGCAGGTACTCGTTGCCGGCCACCCAGATGGCGCGAAGCTCCTGGGCGGCCTTGCGGAGCTCGATGGCTTCGAGGTTGTCCTGGTAGGCGCGAGCGCGCCGGGCGAGTTCGGCGAGCACGCTGGCCTCGTCGGGGCCGTAGGCGCCGCCGGCGGGGACGGTCTCGCCGAAGCGGGCGGCGGCGAACTTGGTGACGCGGCTGACGAAGTTGCCGAGGACGTCGGCGAGGTCCTTGTTCACGCCGGCCTGGAAGCTCTCCCAGGTGAAGTTCGGAGTCCGAGCCTTCGGGCACGTTGGACAGCAGCCACCAGCGCCAGTAGTCGGCGGGCAGGATCTCCAGCGCCTGGTCCATGAAGACGCCGCGGCCCTGGGAGGTGGAGAACTTGCCGCCCTCGTAGTTCAGGTAGTTGAAGGACTTGATGTAGTCGACGAGCTTCCAGGGCTCGGCGCCGTCGAAGTTGGCGCCGATGAGGGTGGCGGGGAAGGAGAGGGTGTGGAAGGGCACGTTGTCCTTGCCCATGAACTGGACGTAGCGGACGTCGGCCGCGCCCTTGTCCTGTGCGCCACCAGCGCTGCCAGTCGGCGTCGCCGAGGCCTTGCGCGTCGGCCCACTCGGCGGTGGCGCCGATGTACTCGATGGGGGCGTCGAACCAGACGTAGAAGACCTTGCCCTCCATGCCGGGCCAGGGCTCGGCGCCGCGGCGGACCGGGATGCCCCAGTCGAGGTCGCGGGTGATGCCGCGGTCCTGCAGGCCCTCGCCGTCGTCGAGCCACTTGCGGGCGATGGAGGTGGTGAGGATGGGCCAGTCGGTCTTGCTGTCGATCCAGGCGCGGATTTCGTCGCGGAGCTGGCTCTGGCGGAGGTAGAGGTGCTTGGTTTCGCGGATCTCCAGGTCGGTGGAGCCGGAGATGGCGGAGCGGGGGTTGATGAGGTCGGTGGGGTCGAGCTGCTTGGTGCAGTTCTCGCACTGGTCGCCGCGGGCGCGCTCGTAGCCGCAGTTGGGGCAGGTGCCCTCGATGTAGCGGTCGGGCAGGAAGCGGCCGTCGGCGGGGGAGTAGACCTGCTTCTCGATCACCTCGGCGATGAGGCCCGCGTCGTACGAGCCGGCCGGCGAAGTGCTGGGTGAGGCGCGTGGTTCTGCGGGCTGGAGGAGCGGCCGAAGTGGTCGAAGGACAGGCGGAAGCCGTCGGCGATGTCCTTCTGAACCTTCCACAATCTGGCGCAGTAGTCGGCCACCGGCTCGCCCGCGTCGGCGGCGGCGAGCTCGGCCGGGGTGCCGTGCTCGTCGGTGGCGCAGAGGAGCAGGACCTCGTGGCCGCGGGCCGCGGCAGTAGCGGGCGTAGACGTCGGAGGGGAGCTGGCTGCCGACGAGGTTGCCGAGGTGCTTGACGCCGTTGATGTAGGGCAGCGCGGAGGTGATCAGGATGCGGGCCATGGCTGTCCTCGGGGGTCGGAGCGTCTCCCAGATAGGCGATATAGCGGGGGGCTTGCCAGTGGGTCGGCGGCGGTATGGGGCGCGTATGGAAAGCGTATGGAAAGCGTATGGCAAGCGTATGGCTGATCGTTGATGCAGGGTGAATCCGGTAGCCAGCTCTGGATCGTTCAACGATCGCCTGGGCTGTGCTATGCTCCCCCACGACGGGGGGTGAGGCGATGGGGTTTGTCGCGGGCATCTTCGACTGGTTCAGGGAGCCGGACAACCGCGGCGCGGTTCAAGTGCTGGCGGGTCTCGCGGTCATCGCCGTGGCCTGGGCGACCGGAGTGCTGCGCTGGTTGGCCGGTCTGCTTTGGCCGAAGCCGACGATCCCGCCGTCGGCGTCCGGCCCAAGCCAGAGGGCCAGCGGGGGCGGGGTGAACGTGGGCGGCAGCGTCGCGGGCAACGTGGTCACTCAGGCCCGGAAGAATGATGATCCGTCCTGACCAACGCGCCGAGACCGGCGGCGTCAACGTCGGCGAGGGCGTCGGCGGCGATGTCGTCATCGGCTACACCATCGCCCAGCACGAGGCGGCGCTCGCGCGGCAGGAGAAGCGGATCCGTCGCGACCTGAAGCGGGCGCATGTCGCCGAGAAGGCGCTGCTGCAACGGGAGCTGGACGAAGTCCGGCGGCGGGCAGCGGACCTGGAGGGGTCGTTCGAGACCCGGCGGCGGGAGTTGGCGGAGGCCCAGGCGGCGCTCCTGGCCATGTCGGGAGGGCTGCCGCAGGCGAAGCTCGACGCGGCGCTGGCGGCGCTCGGCGAGGGCGACAGCGGCAAGGCCGAGGCGCTGTTCGCCCAGGTGCAGGAGATGGAGTCGGCCGGTATCGCGCGGTCGGCGAAGGCGGCTTTCGAACGCGGCAAGCTGGCCGAGGGCGACGTGCGCTGGGCTGAAGCAGCTGCGCACCACGCGACTGCGGCGCGGCTGGTGCCGAGCTATGACCACCTTCTCGCGGCTCGGCGGATGGCGTGGCGCTCCGGCGAATACGGCGCAGCGATGCGCCACGGCGAGGGCCTCCTTTCGGCCGCCGTTGTGGAGCACGGCGAATTGAGCGAGGAACATGCCACCGCGCTCAACGAGCATGCGATGACGCTTGAGGCGACGGGCCGGTACGGCGATGCCGAGCCGCTCTATCGTGAGGCGCTGGCGATCGGGGAGGTGGCGCTCGGCAAGGCAGGCCCGGACTACGCGCTCTTGCTCAACAATCTCGCCGGTCTGCTCTTTGCCAGGGGCCGGTACGATGAAGCTGAGCCGCTCTATCGGGAGGCGCTTGCGGTTGGCGAGACGGCCATCGGCAAGGCGCATCCGGACTACGGACTTGTGCTAAACAACCTTGCACAGCTGCTCCTTGCGAGGGGGCGGCACGACGAGGCTGAGCCGCTATGCCGGGAGGCGCTGGGGATTGCGGAGAGAGAACTTGGCAAAACGCATCCGGCTTACGCCGGCCGGCTTAAGACCCTCGCTGCATTGCTGAACAATATGGGTCGGTACAGCGAGGCCGAGCCGCTTTATCGCGAGTTGTTGGGAGTTTTGGAGGAGTTGCTTGGCAAGGCGCATCCGGACTACGCCCTCAGGCTCAACGACCTAGCGGGCTTGCTCGAGTCCACGGAACGGTATGACGAGGCGGAGCCTCTCTACCGCGAGGCGCTGGCAACTGAGGAGAAGGCACTCGGCAAGGCGCATCCGAACTATGCGCTCGTGCTGAGCAACCTCGCGTGGCTGTTACGGGTTACGGGTCGTCTCGACGAGGCCGAGCCGCTATGCCGGGAGTCATTGGCGGTACTTGAAGGGGCGCTCGGCAGCGAGCATCCCGACTATGCGCATGGACTCAACCACCTCGCGTCGCTTCTCTGGACCGCGGGCCGGGTACGATCTTTCGGGAAGCGCTCGCGATCCGAAAAGAGGTGGTCGGCAAGGCGCATCCGGACTACGC
This sequence comes from uncultured Alphaproteobacteria bacterium, assembly GCA_963844375.1. Classification (GTDB taxonomy): domain Bacteria; phylum Pseudomonadota; class Alphaproteobacteria; order Rhodobacterales; family Rhodobacteraceae; genus Amaricoccus. The sequence goes on from CAWJOI010000032.1 coordinate 125,186, forward strand.
GATCGGAATAAACAACCTGGCCCGGCTGATGGAAGCGACGGGGCGATACAGTGATGCCGAGCCGCTATTCATCGACGCGCTAGCCGTACTGACGGCTCGTCTTGGTTCCGAACATCCACATACCCGGAAAGTCGCAGCGAACCTCGCGGCTTTGCGGGACGCTAATTCGGGGACCGCAACGCCGCAATGAGTGAGCTCTTCGGGCGCTCTTGCCGGGGCGGGCGGAAAGGTGTCTCTGGGCGCCGGGATCGGGACACAAGGGGCGGCCATGGCCATCACGCTTTATGAGATCACCGTGCCGGTGCTGCTGCGCGGGCTGGACCGGCTCGCGGCGGTGCTGGAGAAGGGGCGGGCGTTTGCGGAAGCCGAGGGGATGGCCGGAGGACGCGCTGTTACAGGCGCGGCTGGTGGCGGGGATGCTGACGCTGGCCGGGCAGGTGCAGCGGGCGAGCGATACGGCGAAGTTCACGGCGGTGCGGATCGGCGGGGTGGAGAACGTGGCGTTCGTCGACGAGGAGACGAGCTTCGCCGACCTGCAGGAGCGGATCGCGCGGACGAAGGCGTTCCTGGAGGCGGTGCCGCGGGAGGCGATCGACGGCAAGGCGGGTGTCACGATCAATGCCAACATCGGGCGCACGCCGGTGACGATCGCGGCGGAGGACTATGCGCTGAAGTTCGCGCTGCCGAACTTCTTCTTCCATGTCACCACGGCCTACGACCTGCTGCGCCAGGCCGGGGTGCCGCTGGGCAAGATGGACTTCATCGGCCCGCTCGACGGCGTGGCCTGAGGCGAGGGGCGGGGCATGCGCATCGAGCCGGTCTTTCTGTTCGACCTCGACGGCACGCTGGTCGACAGCGTCTACCAGCACGTGCTGGCCTGGAAGGAGGCGCTGGACGCCGAGGGGATCGAGCTCTCGGTCTGGCGCATCCATCGCAAGATCGGCATGAGCGGGGGGCTGTTCACCAACCAGCTGCTGCGCGAGACCGGGTCGGAGCTGGCGCCCGAGCGGGTCGACCGGCTGCGGCGGGCGCATGCCGAGGCCTACAAGCGGTATCGCGACGCGATCCGGCCGTTGCCGGGGGCGAAGGAGCTCCTGGCGTGGCTGACCGACGCCGGCATTCCCTGGGCGATCGCCACCAGCGGGCGCATGGAGACGGCGGCGGTGAACCTGGCGGCCCTCGGGGTCGATCCGGCGGTGACGCCGGTGGTGACGCGCGACCAGGTGCGCTACGCCAAGCCCGATCCCGACCTCTTCGTCGCGGCGGCGGAGCGGCTGGGGGTGCCCATCGAGACGGCGGTGGTGGTGGGCGACGCCATCTGGGACATGCTGGCGGCGGTGCGCTGCCGCGCGCTGGGCGTGGGGCTGCTGAGCGGCGGTTACGGCGCCGAGGAGCTGCGCCAGGGCGGCGCGATCCGGGTGTTCGAGGATCCCGCCGACCTCCTCGAGCATATCGACGAGGTCGGCGGCCGGCGATAGTCGCGCGCTGGCGCCCCCGGGGTTACGCCCCGAGGTAGCCGCGGAAGGCGTGCTGGATGAGGCCGTCGCGCTGAAGGCCGCGGCGGGCGAGTTCCTCGTCGGAAAGCTGCGAAAGCCGCTCGTACTCGCGGGCGCATCGCATGCCCTGCGAGGCCTCGGCGAAGACCTCGATCGACGCCCAGATGCGGGCGCGCAGGCCTGCGAAGAAGCCGCTGGATCGATCGTCTCGGTCATTGTCGTGTCAGTCATGGGAAACCTCCTTTGGTTGTGGTTTCCTCCCGCAGTGCAACATGGGGCCGTAGGGCAGAGAGAGCAACCGCACCCCGGGCAAGGCCGCCATGCGCTGAGCGCAAGGCGATTAACCATTCAATAAGAAGACCTTCGGAGCGCTTCGTCAGGCGGGACCCGCCGGCTGGTCGGGCCGGCGCGCCAGCACCTTGTCGATGCGGCGGCCGTCGAGGTCGACGACCTCGAAGCACCAGCCGTGCAGGGTGACGTGCTCGCCGGGGATGGGGAGGTGGCCGAGCTCCTCGATGATCATGCCGGCGAGGGTGGTGTAGTCGTCGGGATGCATGTCCTCGGCGCCGAGGACGCGCGCGGCGGTGTCGACCGGCAGGCTGCCGTCGAGCAGCCAGGAGCCGTCGTCGCGCTGGATCGAGCCCGGCGCGTCGGTGTCGCCGTGGTCGGGCATGTCGCCGGCGATGCCGGTCAGGATGTCGGTGGGCATGACGAGCCCCTCGAGGCCGCCGTATTCGTCGACCACGAGGGCCAGGTGGATGCCGGAGGAGCGGAAGAGCTCGATCATCCTGAGCGCCGGGATGCTCTCGCTGACGTAGAGCGGCTCGCGCACCATGGCGCGCAGGTCGGTCCCGCCGCTGCGCTGCATCTCGAGGATGTCCTTGACGTGGATGAAGCCGATCACCTCGTCGATGGAGCCGTTGCAGAGCGGGAAGCGCGAGTGGCCGGAGGCGAGCATCTCGGTGAGGCTGTCCTCGAGCGGGTCGTTGGCGTCGATCCAGATCATCGCGTGCCGCGGCACCATGATCGAGCGCAGCGGCCGGTCGGCGAAGCGGATGACGCCTTCGAGGAGATCGCGCTCCGCCTCGTGGAAGACGCCGGCGTCGGTGCCTTCGGCGATCATCGCCTTCACCTCCTCCTCGGTGACCGAGCTCTCGGCGCGTCGCCGCGGAGGCGGAGGATGCCCAGCACCGCCTCGGTGGAGAGGCGCAGGAACCAGACGACCGGGGTGCCGATGGCGGCGAGCACGGTCATCGGGCCGGAGACGAAGGCGGCGATGCCCTCGGCGTTGCGCAGCGCGAGGCGCTTGGGGACCAGCTCGCCGATGATGAGCGAGACGTAGGTGGTGGCGACCACGACGAGGCGCGAAGGCGAGCGTGCTGGCGATCGAGGCGACGGCGGGGATGCGCCGCAGCGCCTCGGCGAGCGGCTCGGACAGGGTCGCGCCGGAATAGGCGCCGGCGAAGATGCCGATGAGGGTGATGCCGATCTGCACCGTGGAGAGAAAGCCCGTCGGGTCCTCGGCGAGCTTCAGCGCGCGCGCCGCGCCGCGGTTGCCGGACTTGGCCATGGTCTCGAGGCGGGCGCGCCGGGCGGAGACGATGGCGAGCTCGGACATGGCGAAGAAGCCGTTGAGCACGACGAGGACGAAGACGAACAGCGCCGACCAGAGCATGGGTCCCCCGGGGGACCCGGCGGTCCCGCTTTCCCATGCATAGGGGAAGATCGCGGGGCCGTGCATCCCCGGAAAGCGGCCGGGCGCGGCGCGCGCCCGGCCGGGAAGGGTCAGCCGATGCGGCCGCCGCCCTGCCGGGTGATCGCCACCACCGACGGGCGCGGCGGCATGCCGGGGGCGAAGTCGGGCCAGCGCGTGGAGGCATCCTCGAAGTAGGAGGGCCGGCCGTGGCCGTCCCAGTCCTCGCCGCCGTCGCCCGGGTGCTGGACCGCGACGAAGAAGGTGGCGAGGTCGGGCGACGGCAGCGGCCCGCAGAGCTCGCCGCCGACCGGCACGCGGTAGAAGAGCCGCGAGGTGCCGCGCGCCGGGCCGTCGGTGTCCACCGCCCAGAGGCCGTCGGTGCGGCCTGTCTCGGACGCCGAGTTGCCGTCGGTCGAGACCCAGAGCCGGCCCTCGCTGTCGATGGCGCAGTTGTCGGGCATGCCGAACCAGCCGTTGACGCTGGTCTCGGTGGAGAAGGTGGCGCCGACCTCGGCCACCGCCGGGTCGCCGCATTTCAGGAGGATCTCCCAGGTGCCGCGGGTGGCGGCGAAGTCGCCGTCCGCCTCGGCGATCTCGATGATGTGGCCGAAGGCGTTGTCGGTCCGCGGGTTGGCGGCGTTGGTCCGCTCGCGCCGGGTGTTGTTGGTGAGCATGACGTAGACGCGTCCGGTCTCGGGGTTGGGCTCGCACGTCCTCGGGGCGGTCCATGGGCGTGGCGCCCAGGAGGTCGGCGGCGCGGCGGGTCTCGATCATCACGTCGGCCTGGCTGGCGAAGCCGTTCTCGGCGGTCGAGGCCGTCTGCGCCGTGCAGCAGCGGCAGCCACTCCATCGTGCCGTCGGGATCGAAGCGCGCGACGTAGAGCGTGCCGGCGTCGAGCAGGTCGGCGTTGGCGGCGCGGTTCTCCGGATCGAAGCGGCCTTCGGTGACGAACTTGTAGACGTAGTCGAAGCGCTCGTCGTCGCCGAGGTAGAGGACGACGCGGCCGTCGCCGTTGACCACGCTCTCGCAGCCCTCGTGCTTGAAGCGGCCGAGGGCGGTGCGCTTCTTCGGCGTGGAGGCCGGGTCTTCCACGTCGACCTCGACGATCCAGCCGAAGCGGTTCGGCTCGTTCGGCTCCTTCGAGACGTCGAAGCGGTCGTGGAAGCTGCCCCACTCGTAGGTGCCGTCGGGCAGGCCGAGGCGCGCGTAGTTGCCGGCCTCCGGATGGCCCTCGGGCAGCTCGCCCATGAAGTAGCCGTGGAAGTTCTCCTCGGCGGTCAGCCAGGTGCCCCAGGGGGTGACGCCGCCGGCGCAGTTGTTGATGGTGCCGAGCACGGCCGTCCCGGTCGGGTCGGCGGCGGTCTGCAGCCGCGGGTGGCCGGCCGCCGGGCCGGTGATCGCCATCGGCGTGTCGGCGGTGATGCGGCGGTTCTTCGCCCCATCGGGCATGACACGCCACTTGCCGTCGACCTTCCGGATCTCGACGACGGTGCCGCCATGCGCGGCCATCTCGATCGCCACGCGGCGGGCGTCGGCGGGAGCGGTCGTGACCTCGTACTCCGCCGCCTGCTCCTCGCCGCCGACGATGGTGGTCGTGGCCGCGACGGTGACGAGGTCGGGGAACATCAGGTGCGCGTTGGTGTACTCGTGGTTGACCACGAGCAGGCCGTGCTCGGAGGAGCCGTCGATGGGGAGGTAGCCGACGTAGTCGGCGTTGTAGCCGAACTGCCGGGCCTGCGCCTCGGGGCTCTGGTTCAGCGGATCGAACGCAGGCGAGTCGGGGAAGACGGGGTCGCCCCAGCGGAGCAGCACGTCGGCGTCATAGCCTTCGGCGACATGGTGGTCGGCATCGACGCCGGCGGTCACTTCGGGGAAGTCGAAACGCGAGACGGGCTCGCTGGCGGCGCGGGCGGCGGTGACCATGCGCGAGCGGCCCGACGGTGGCGGCGATCGCCGTCGTCGCGAGGGAGCCCTTGAGCATCGCCCGGCGCGAGAACCGGGTGGCGATGACCTCGCCCATGGTCGAGGTCGGGGTCGGGTTCCGCCCCGGACCGTCGGCGTTCTCGAGTTGGCTGGTGCGGAAATGCGCGCGGGGCGCTTGGTCGTTCATGGCAGGCTCCATCGCTGGATGAATCGTCCGGGGGCCGAGACTATCTGGCTGTGTCTCCCCGGATAGGACCGGCGCATGTCATCCGGATGACGCTGGTTCGACGGATTTGCGACAGGGCCGCGGTCGGCGCGCCACGGCGTCTAGCCGACCTTTCGATCAGGTTAACGGCGAGAGGGTTTCCTGTGGGAAATCAATTGCTTGCGCAAGTGGGCGCGCGTGCCCACGCTGATCAGGCGTATCGGACGCTCGATGCAGCGGGGCCGGGGCGCGCACCGCGCGCCCCGGCCGGAAGGTCACTCGACCTCGAAGCCCACCGGCTCGGCGATCTCGTCGATCGCGAGGGCGGCGGTGGCCTCGTCGCGGCGGTCGGCGATGATCTTGGCGTCGCGCTCGGTGGCGATGCGCTTGATCGTGAAGGTGGCGCCGCCGGTGCCGGCCGGGATCAGCCGGCCGACGATGACGTTCTCCTTCAGCCCGACGAGCTTGTCGCGCTTGCCCTGGGTCGCCGCCTCGGTCAGCACCCGCGTCGTCTCCTGGAAGGAGGCGGCGGAGATGAAGGAGCGGGTCTGCAGGCTCGCCTTGGTGATGCCGAGCAGGATCGGGGCGCCCTTGGCCGGCTCGCGGCCGGCGGCGACCGCCTTCTCGTTCTCCTCGTCGAACTCGATCTTGTCGACCTGCTCGCCCTTCAGAAGCGTGGTGCCGCCGGACTCGGCGATCTCCCACTTCTGCAGCATCTGGCGGACGATCACCTCGATGTGCTTGTCGTTGATCTTCACGCCCTGCAGGCGATAGACCTCCTGCACCTCCTCGATCAGGTAGTCGGCCAGCGCCTCGATGCCCATGATGGCGAGGATGTCATGGGGGGCAGGATTGCCGTCCATGATGTACTCGCCCTTCTGGATGAAGTCGCCTTCCTGCACCGGGATGTGCTTGCCCTTGGGCACCATGTACTCGATCGCCTCGGCGCCTTCCTCGGCCGGCTGGATGGTGATCCGCCGCTTGTTCTTGAAGTCCTTGCCGAAGTGCACGTGGCCGGAGATCTCGGCGATGATCGCGTGGTCCTTGGGACGCCGCGCCTCGAAGAGCTCGGCCACCCGCGGCAGACCGCCGGTGATGTCCTTGGTCTTGGCGCCCTCGCGCGGGATGCGCGCGATGACGTCGCCCGGCCGCAGCGCCTGGCCGTCCTCGACCGAGAGGATGGCGTCGACCGACATGGCGTGGACCTCGGGGTTGCCGTTGTCCAGCCGCACCGGCTCGCCGGTCAGCGGGTCCATGACGATGACCTCGGGCTTGAGGTCGTTGCCGCGCGGGGCGGCGCGCCAGTCGGAGACGATCTTCTGGCTGATGCCGGTGGCGTCGTCCATCTCCTCGCGGACCGAGAAGCCCGGGGTGAGATCGACGAACTTCGCGACGCCCTCCTTCTCGGCGATGATCGGCAGGGTGTAGGGATCCCACTCGGCCAGCTTGTCGCCGCGCGCGACGCGGGCGCCTTCCCTGGCCAGGAGCTTGGTGCCGTAGCCGAGCTTGTGCACGGCCCGTTCGAGGCCGAGGTCGTCGATGATGGCGATCTCCATGTTGCGGGCCATGGTGATCTGCTCGCCGTCCGCGTTGGTGAGCAGGTTGGCGCCGCGGAACTGCAGCACGCCCTCCTGGCTCGCCTCGAGGAAGGACTGCGAGCCGCCCTGCGCGATGCCGCCGATGTGGAAGGTCCGCATCGTCAGCTGCGTGCCGGGCTCGCCGATCGACTGGGCGGCGATGATGCCGACCGCCTCGCCGGGGTTCACCTTGGTGCCGCGGGCGAGGTCGCGCCCGTAGCACTGGGCGCAGATGCCGTCCTCGGCCTCGCAGGTGAGCGGCGAGCGGATCTGCATCTCGAGGATGCCCGACGCCTCGATCATGTCGGCGTCGCGCTCGTCGATGAGATCGCCGCGGTGGAAGATCACCTCCTGGTCTTCGGGTCGAGCACGTCCTCCGCCGCGACGCGGCCGAGGATGCGCTCGCCGAGCGACGCCACGACCTCGCCGTCGGAGATCGCCGCGCGCGCGGTGATCGAGCGGTCGGTGCCGCAGTCGTCGATCTTGACGATGCAGTCCTGCGCCACGTCCACCAGGCGGCGGGTGAGGTAGCCCGAGTTCGCGGTCTTGAGCGCGGTGTCGGCGAGGCCCTTGCGGGCGCCGTGGGTCGAGTTGAAGTACTCGAGCACGGTCAGGCCTTCCTTGAAGTTCGACACGATCGGCGTCTCGATGATCTCGCCCGAGGGCTTGGCCATCAGGCCGCGCATGCCGCCGAGCTGCTTCATCTGCGCGGGCGAGCCGCGGGCGCCGGAGTGCGACATCATGTAGACCGAGTTCGGCTCGAGCTCGCGGCCGCTGTCGTCCTTACGGACGGCGGAGATCTCGGCCATCATCGCGTCGGCGACCACGTCGGAGCACTTGGACCAGGCGTCGACCACCTTGTTGTACTTCTCGCCCTGGGTGATCAGGCCGTCCATGTACTGCTGCTCGAACTCCTTGACCTGGTCGCGGGTCGAGTTGACCAGCGTCCACTTGGTCTCGGGGATGACCATGTCGTCCTTGCCGAACGAGATGCCGGCCTTGAACGCCTCGGTGAAGCCGAGGCCCATGATCTGGTCGCAGAAGATCACCGATCTCCTTCTGGCCGCAGTGGCGGTAGACGGTGTCGATGACCTCGCCGACCTCCTTCTTGCGCAGGAGGCGGTTGACGATGTCGAACGGGGTCTTGAAGTTCTTCGGCAGGAGCGTCCCGAGCCGCAGGCGGCCGGGGGTGGTCTCGAAGCGCTTCAGGACCGTGTTGCCGGTCTCGTCGATCTGCTCGATGCGGGCGGTGACCTTGGAGTGCAGGTTGACCATCCCCGCGTGCAGCGCGTGGTCGACCTCCTCGATCGAGCCGAAGGTCATGCCCTCGCCGGGCTGGCCCTCGCGGGCGATCGAGAGGTAGTAGAGGCCGAGGATCATGTCCTGCGACGGCACGATGATCGGCTTGCCGTTGGCCGGCGACAGCACGTTGTTCGTGGACATCATCAGGACGCGCGCTTCGAGCTGGGCTTCGAGGCTCAGCGGGAACGTGCACGGCCATCTGGTCGCCGTCGAAGTCGGCGTTGAACGCGGCGCAGACCAGCGGGTGCAGCTGGATCGCCTTGCCCTCGATCAGCACCGGCTCGAAGGCCTGGATGCCGAGGCGGTGCAGGGTGGGCGCGCGGTTGAGGAGCACCGGGTGCTCGCGGATGACCTCGTCGAGGATGTCCCAGACCTCCGGGCGCTCCTTCTCGACCAGCTTCTTCGCCTGCTTGACGGTCGAGCTGAGGCCCTTGGCGTCGAGGCGCGAGTAGATGAACGGCTTGAAGAGCTCGAGCGCCATCTTCTTCGGCAGGCCGCACTGGTGCAGCTTCAGCTCCGGGCCGGTCACGATCACCGAGCGGCCGGAGAAGTCGACGCGCTTGCCGAGCAGGTTCTGCCGGAAGCGGCCCTGCTTGCCCTTGAGCATGTCGGAGAGCGACTTCAGCGGCCGCTTGTTGGTGCCGGTGATGACCCGGCCGCGGCGGCCGTTGTCGAAGAGCGCGTCGACCAACTCCTGCAGCATCCGCTTCTCGTTGCGGATGATGATGTCGGGCGCGCGCAGCTCGATCAGCCGCTTCAGGCGGTTGTTGCGGTTGATGACGCGGCGGTAGAGGTCGTTGAGGTCGGACGTGGCGAAGCGGCCGCCGTCGAGCGGCACCAGCGGGCGCAGCTCGGGCGGGATCACCGGGATCACGGTGAGGACCATCCACTCGGGCGGTTGCCGAACTCGCGGAAGATCTCGACCAGCTTCAGCCGCTTGATGATCTTCTTCGGCTTCAGCTCGCCCGTCGCCTCGGCGAGGTCGGCGCGCAGCTGCTCGGCCTCGGCTTCGAGGTCGATGGCGGCGAGCATCTCGCGGATCGCCTCGGCGCCGATGCCGGCGCGGAAGGCGTCCTCGCCGAACTGGTCCTGACCTTGTCGAGGAACTCCTCCTCGTTGAGGAGCTGGCCGTGCTTGAGGTCGGTCAGGCCGGGCTCGATCACGACGTACTGCTCGAAGTAGAGGATGCGCTCGAGGTCGCGCAGGGTCATGTCGAGCATGAGGCCGATGCGCGACGGCAGCGACTTCAGGAACCAGATGTGCGCCACCGGCGAGGCGAGCTCGATGTGGCCCATGCGCTCGCGCCGGACCTTCTGCAGCGTGACCTCGACGCCGCACTTCTCGCAGACGACGCCGCGGTACTTCATCCGCTTGTACTTGCCGCACAGGCACTCGTAGTCCTTGATCGGACCGAAGATGCGCGCGCAGAACAGGCCGTCACGCTCCGGCTTGAACGTGCGGTAGTTGATGGTCTCGGGCTTCTTGATCTCGCCGAACGACCACGAGAGAATCCTCTCGGGGCTCGCGAGCGAGATCTTGATCTCGTCGAAGGCGCGCAGCGGCTGGACCGGGGCGAACGGGTTCGTGATTTCCTGGTTCATGTCTGAATCCTAAATCGCGTGAAGGGAAAGGTGGGGGCGCGAGACGCGCGCCCTCACTCCGCTTCCGAGTCCAAGAAGCTCGATGTTGAGGCCGAGCGAGCGGATCTCCTTGACGAGGACGTTGAACAATTCCGGCACGCCGGCCTCGAAGTTGTCCTCGCCCTTGACGATCAACTCGTAGACCTTGGTCCGTCCGGCCACGTCGTCCGACTTCACGGTGAGCATTTCCTGCAAGGTATAGGCCGCGCCGTAGGCTTCAAGGGCCCAGACCTCCATCTCGCCGAAGCGCTGGCCGCCGAACTGCGCCTTGCCGCCCAGCGGCTGCTGGGTGACGAGGCTGTACGGCCCGGTCGAGCGCGCGTGGATCTTGTCGTCCACGAGATGGTGCAGCTTCAGCAGGTACTTCACGCCGACGGTGACCGGCCGGGTGAACTGCTCGCCCGAGCGGCCGTCGAAGACGATCGACTGGCCCGAGGTGTCGAAGCCCGCCCGCTGCAGCGCGTCGTTGACGTCCGCCTCCTTGGCGCCGTCGAAGACCGGCGTCGCGATGGGCACGCCCGCGGTGACGTTGCCGGAGACCTCGAGGAACTCGTCGAGCGGCAGGTCGCCGATCGCCTCGTTGTAGACGTCCTCGCCGTAGGCGATCTTCATCGCCTCCTTGAGCGGGGTGAGGTCGCCCTTGTGGCGGTACTCCTGCAGGCCCTCGTCGATGGCCCTGCCGAGGCCGCGCGCGGCCCAGCCCATGTGCGTCTCGAGGATCTGGCCGACGTTCATCCGGCTCGGCACGCCGAGCGGGTTGAGCACGAAGTCGACGGGCGTGCCGTCGGCGAGGAAGGGCATGTCCTCCTGCGGCACCACCTTGGAGATGACGCCCTTGTTGCCGTGGCGGCCGGCCATCTTGTCGCCGGGCTGCAGCTTGCGCTTCACCGCGATGAAGACCTTGACCATCTTCATCACGCCCGGGGGCAGGTCGTCGCCGCGGCGGACCTTCTCGACCTTGTCCTCGAAGCGGCGGTCGAGGGCGCGCTTCTGCAGCTCGTACTGGCCGTGCAGCGCCTCCTGCGCCTGGGCGTCGGCATCGTCGCCGAGGGCGAGCTGCCACCACTGGCCGCGCGAGAGCGTGCCGAGCAGTTCCTCGTCGATGACCGAGCCGGCCTTGATGCCCTTGGGGCCCTTGACCGCGGTCTTGCCGAGGAGCTGGTCGTGCAGGCGCGAGTAGATGTTGCGCTCGAGGATGGCGAGCTCGTCGTCGCGGTCGCGGCTCAGGCGCTCCACTTCCTCGCGCTCGATCTGCAGCGCGCGCTCGTCCTTGTCGACGCCGTGGCGGTTGAAGACCCGCACCTCGACCACCGTGCCGTAGTCGCCCGGCGGGAGCCGGAGCGAGGTGTCGCGCACGTCGGAGGCCTTCTCGCCGAAGATGGCGCGGAGGAGCTTTTCCTCCGGCGTCATCGGGGACTCGCCCTTGGGGGTGATCTTGCCCACCAGGATGTCGGCCGGCCCGACCTCGGCGCCGATGTAGACGATGCCGGCCTCGTCGAGGTTGCGCAGCGCCTCCTCGCCGACGTTGGGGATGTCGCGGGTGATCTCCTCCGGCCCGAGCTTGGTGTCGCGGGCGGCGACTTCGAATTCCTCGATGTGGATCGAGGTGAAGACGTCGTCCTTGGCGATGCGCTCGGAGATGAGGATGGAGTCCTCGTAGTTGTAGCCGTTCCACGGCATGAACGCGACGAGCACGTTCTTGCCGAGCGCCAGCTCGCCCAGGTCGGTCGAGGGGCCGTCGGCGATGAACTCGCCGCGGGTGACGGTGTCGCCCACCTTCACCAGCGGGCGCTGGTTGATGCAGGTGTTCTGGTTCGAGCGCTGGAACTTGCGCAGCCGGTAGATGTCGACGCCCGGGTCGCCCGGCGCCACGTCCTCGGTGGCGCGGACCACGATGCGCATGGCGTCGACCTGGTCGACGACGCCGGCACGCTTGGCGGTGATCGCGGCGCCGAAGTCGCGCGCGACGATCTCCTCGATGCCGGTGCCGACGAACGGCGCCTCGGCGCGGAGCAGCGGCACCGCCTGGCGCTGCATGTTCGAGCCCATCAGCGCGCGGTTCGCGTCGTCGTTCTCGAGGAACGGGATCAGCGAGGCGGCCACGGACACGAGCTGCTTGGGGCTCACGTCGATGAGGTCGACGTTCGCCGGCGGGTTCAGCATGAAGTCGCCGCTCTTGCGCGTGGAGACGAGGTCGGAGGTGAAGCGGCCATCCTCGTCCAGGTCGGCGTTGGCCTGGGCGATGGTGTGGCGCATCTCCTCGGTCGCCGACATGTACTGCACCTCGTCGGTGACCTTGCCGTCGCGGACGTGGCGGTAGGGGGTCTCGATGAAGCCGTACTTGTTGACGCGGGCGAAGCTGGCGAGCGAGTTGATCAGGCCGATGTTCGGGCCTTCCGGGGTCTCGATCGGGCACATCCGGCCGTAGTGGGTCGGGTGCACGTCGCGGACCTCGAAGCCCGCGCGCTCGCGGGTCAGGCCGCCCGGGCCGAGCGCCGAGAGGCGCCGCTTGTGCGTGACCTCGGAGAGCGGGTTGGTCTGGTCCATGAACTGGCTGAGCTGCGAGGAGCCGAAGAACTCGCGCACCGCCGCCGCCGCCGGCTTGGCGTTGATCAGATCCTGCGGCATCACCGTGTCGATCTCGACCGAGGACATGCGCTCGCGGATGGCGCGCTCCATGCGGAGCAGGCCAACGCGGTACTGGTTCTCCATCAGCTCGCCCACCGAGCGCACGCGGCGGTTGCCGAGGTGGTCGATGTCGTCGATCTCGCCGCGGCCGTCGCGCAGGTCCACCAGCGCCTTGACGCAGGCGATGATGTCGGCGTTGCGCAGCGTGCGGACGGTGTCCTCGGCGTCGAGGTCGAGGCGCATGTTCATCTTCACGCGGCCGACCGCGGAGAGGTCGTAGCGCTCGGAATCGAAGAACAGCGAGTTGAACATGACGTCGGCGGCCTCGACCGTCGGCGGCTCGCCGGGACGCATGACGCGGTAGATGTCCATGAGCGCCTGGTCGCGCGTCATGTTCTTGTCGACCTGCATCGTGTTGCGGATGTAGGCGCCCACGGTGATGTTATCGACGTCGAGCGTCGGGACTTCGGTGACGCCGTTGTCGAGCAGGACCTTGAGCGTTCCGCCGGTGACGTCGCCGGTCTTGGCGTCGATGTCCCAGGTCAATTCGTCGCCGGCCTCGGCCCAGATCAGGCCGGTCTCTTCG
>CAWJOI010000033.1:0-16811 GCA_963844375.1 uncultured Alphaproteobacteria bacterium
GCTGGCGACCGGCGGGTTGGGGCGGCCGGTTCCCTTACTCATCACGGCGTCTCCTCGGCGAGCCGCGGCTCCTGTCCGGTCATCGCCGACCAGCGCTCGAGCGCGACATCGACATAGGCCGGATCGATGTCGATGCCGCGGAACCGCCGCCCGGTGCGCTCCGCCGCGATCAGCGTGGTGCCGGAGCCGAGGAAGATGTCGAGCACCAGGTCACCGCGCCGGGTGACGTCCTGGATGGCGTCGGCGACCAGCGCCGTCGGCTTGACCGTCGGATGCAGTGCGAGGTCCTCGCGCCGGCTGCCGGCCATCGAGTTCACCGAGGCGTAGTCCCAGACGTTGGTGCGGTTGCGGCCGTGGCGGCCGAGCTCGACCGCGTTGAAGTGCGGCGCCTTGCCGACCCGGTAGACGAAGACCAGCTCGTGCTTGGAGCGGTAGAGCGAGCCCATGCCGGCGTTCGACTTGTTCCAGACGCAGAGGTTCAGCAGCTCGCCGTAGATCGACCGACCGCTCGCCGCCACGTCGGCCTGGTGCCGCCAGTCGATGCAGACGAAGTGCACCGCGCCGTCGCGCGAGACCCCGGCGCAGGCGCCGAGCGTGTCGGCGAGAAAGCTGCGGAATGCATCCTCGCTCATCTCGCCCGAGGCCATGGCGAACTCGCGGTGGCGCCCGGACGCATTGGCATGGCCATTGATCCGGACGTTGTAGGGCGGATCGAGGAAGGCGGCATCGACGCGGCACCGTCGCCGACCACCGCCTGCAGGAAGCCGAGATCGCGGCCGTCACCGCAGCCAACGCGGTGCTCGCCGAGGATCCAGATGTCGCCGGGCCGGGTGCGTGGGGTCACCGGCACCGCCGGGATCAGCTCGTCCTCGGGATCGGCCGGGCTCTTCAGGATCACGTCGATCTCGCCGGAGGAGAAGCCGGTCAGCGCGAGGTCGAGATCGACGTCGATCACCGCCAGCTCGCCGAGCTCGAGCTTCAGCAGATCGAGGTCCCAGCCGGCGCCGAGCGCGATCTTGTTGTCGGCGATCCTGAGCGCGCGCTGCTGCGCCTCCGACAGGTGCGGCAGCACGATCGTCGGCACCTCGGCCATCCCCGCCGCCTTGGCTGCCAGCAGTCGGCCGTGTCCGGCGATGATCCCGCCCTCGGCATCGACCAGGATCGGGTTGGCGAAGCCGAACGCCCGGATCGAGGCGGCGATCTGCTCGACCTGTCGCTTGGGATGGCGTGCGCGCGTTGCGCGGATGGGGGACGAGAATAGCCACCGGCTGGTAGCTGACGGCGAGAGGGGGGCAGCTAGCAATCGTCATGCAGGGGTCCTGAGGCGGAGCCGGTCATACATCATGTGGTAGCTCCGGCTCGGAGGATTCAATAGGGCTGGTTGCACGTTGACTTCCTCGCGCAACAGAGCGTCGCTGTTCACACGCCCGGCTCTCCCGGGCTCGCCCCGGTAGCGGCGGAATGGTCCGCCGCGATGCCCAGGGGACGATCATGACCGACACCCAGAGCGCGCCGATCGCAGATAAGCCGCGCCGGGGACGCACCCGCAAGCAGGCGGCAGACGCCGCTTCGGCTCCGGCGCCTGTCGCCACGCCGACCAAGCTCGAGCAGATCGTGGCGATGCTGTCCCGGCCCGAGGGGGCGAGCCTCGCCGAACTGGTCGCGGCGACCGGCTGGCAGGCGCACTCGGTGCGCGGGGCGCTGGCGGGAAGCCTGAAGCGGAAGGGCTTCACCATCCTGTCCGAGAAGCTGGATGGCGCGCGGCACTACCGGATCGGAGCCGGGCAATGACCGCCGGGTCGGATCTCGCGGCCGAGGTCGGCGCGGCTGGAGACGCTCGACCTCGAGGCGCTGCGGGTGCTCTGGCGCCAGCGTGGCGGCAGCCGGCTCAGCCTGCGCTCGCCCGAGCTCATGCGGCTGCTGCTGGCCTGGCGGCTGCAGGCGGCGGCTGCGGGCGGCCTCGATCCCGAGACCCGGCGCCGGCTCCGCCTGCGGGGCCGGGTGCAGCCCGAGGGCCTGGAGCTGGGGGTCGGCGCGCGGCTGCGCCGGGAGTGGCGCGGCCGCACCGTCGAGGTGGTGGTCGAGGAGGATGGCTTCCGCTGGGAGGAGCGGCTCTATCCGAGCCTCTCCGCCGCGGCCACGGCAATCGCCGGCACGCGCTGGAACGGACCGCGGTTCTTCGGGCTCAGGCGGCCCGGGCGATGACCAGGCCGGTCAGGCGCTGCGCGCTCTACACCCGCAAGAGCTCCGAGGAGGGGCTGGAGCAGGACTTCAACAGCCTCGATGCCCAGCGCGCCGCCTGCGCGGCTTACGTCAAGAGCCAGGCCAGCGAAGGCTGGCGGGCGCTCGAGACCTGCTACGACGATGGCGGCTTCTCCGGCGGGTCGATGGAGCGGCCGGCGCTGAAGCGGCTCCTGGCCGACATCGCCGCCGGCAAGGTCGACGTGGTCGTTGTCTACAAGATCGACCGGCTGACCCGCTCGCTCGCCGACTTCGTTCGCATCGTCGAGCGCTTCGACCAGCACGCGGTCAGCTTCGTCAGCGTCACCCAGGCGTTCAATACCACCAGCAGCATGGGCCGGCTGACGCTGAACGTGCTGCTCTCCTTCGCGCAGTTCGAGCGCGAGGTCACCGGCGAGCGCATCCGCGACAAGATCGCCGCCTCCAAGGCGCGCGGCATGTGGATGGGCGGCACCCTGCCCTTCGGCTACGACCTGCCGGCCGAGGGCCGGCGGGCGCTGCGGGTGAACCCGGACGAGGCCGCGACCGTGCGGCTGATCTTTGCCACCTACCTCGAGCTCGGCTCGGTCAGCGCGCTCGAGCGCTGGCTGGACGAGCAGGGCATCGGCACCAGGCAGCGCACCACCAGCAGCAGTCGGTTGACCGGCGGCGGACGGTTCAATCGTGGGGCACTCTTCTACCTGCTGCGCAACCGCACCTACCTCGGGATGATCGTGCACCGGACCAAGGTCTACCCGGGGATGCATCCGGCGATCGTCGAGCCCGAGCTCTTCGAGGCGGTGCAGAGCCAGCTCGCGGCCAACCGGCAGCAACGGGCGGTGCGGCGGGATCGCGTGGCCCGCGCCCCGCTGACCGGCCGCATCTTCGATGTCGACGGCCAGCCGATGTCGCCCTCGTTCAGCTATGGCCGCCGCAGGAACCTCTATCGCTACTACGTCTCGGCGCCGCTGCTGCAGGGGCGTCGCCGTCGCGAGGACGACCCGAGCATCCGCCGGGTTCCGGCGCCGGCGCTCGAGGCGATGCTCACCGGCGTGCTGCGGCGGCTCGCACCCACGGCCAGCGACCCGCTGGATCTGCCCACCCGCGTCGAGATCCACGCCACTTCGGTGCAGCTGCTGCTGCCGGCTGCCCTCGCCCATGGCCTGCGGAACCGGCTCCACGGGGACGAGACGCTCGCGACCGACCCGGGCGATGCCAGCCAGCTTCGGCTGGAGCTGCGCGATCCGGATGCGGCCGCACGGCGGGCGGACCTGGATCGTCGGCGGGGCAGACGCGCCGGCGCGACCGGACCCGGTGCTGATCCGGGCGCTGCGCGCCGCCCACGCGATGCTCGAGCACGATGCCGCTGGTGAGCCGGTGATCGAAGCCATCCCGGCCTCGCCCTACCATCGGCGACTGCTGCGGCTGGCGTTCCTCGCTCCCGATCTGCAGCGGGCGATCCTCGCCGGGCGGCAGCCGCCGGGGCTGACCCTCAAGCACCTGCTCGAGCAGCGTCCGCCGCTGCTCTGGTCCGAGCAGAAGCGGGTGTTCCATCCGGTCGCGCTGGCCTGATCTCTCCGCCGAGCGCACCTGCAGCGACAATCCCGCCGTTCCCCTGTTCCGCGCATCGGCGCCCCTGTTCCTGCGCATCTTGCTCCCTGTTCCTGCAGAACTCGCTCCCTGTTCCGCTGAAAAACAGGAAAGTGCCTTGGCGGCCGGTAAGCCGCTGAGATGACCGGTCAATTCCTGGCCAACGAGCGGGCGCGGCGTCGGAACCCCTGAAAAAAGCACGCAAACAGCGAAAATTCCCTGTTATCGGCGAAACTCAACCTTGCATCATCCCGGCAGAGACCAGGGCCGCGGTGCGGCCGGAAAGGCCGCGGATTGCCTGGACTTGAAGGGCGCAGGATTCGGCTTCGGCCGAATTCCTTTCGCTGTTCCGGGGCGTTGCCGCGGTGGGGGCGACTAGAGACGAACTGGCAGGGTGGGTGGCTGGCCAAAGCAGACCTGGGATCCAACGTTCTCTGGGCGTAAGCCATTGATTTAAAACAATCCGGTTTTTGGAAGGTTGCTGATGGCAGGGTGATCTGGATCTCACCGTCGTCTTGACCCCGTCGAGCGGCCCAGTCTCGGCGAAAACGAATAGCTGAGCAGGCCGAGCAGATCGTCGCCCCGGCGGGGTGCCGTTTGACGACCCAGTCCGTGGTCCGCGGACACCGCCCCTTCGTCCAACCGGGCTCGCGGATGAAGAGCGAGCGAACTCCCTCATGTTCCGATCGAAGACTGTCGCACCACAAGCGAGCACGGGCGTCGCACCATGCCGCCTATGGGCAGGCCGTCGATCATATCGAGCAGCCTGTCGCCGGCCTCGCGGCCCAGCGCTCGGAGGTTCATGTCGACGCTGGACAGCGGCGGCCGGGCGGCGAGTGCCATCACCTCCCAGTTGTCGAAGCCGACGATCGCAACGTCGAGCGGTAAGCGAGACCCGCTCGCGCAGCGCATCGGCCGCGCCGCGGGCGATCTGGTCGTTGCCGCAGAAGAGCGCGTCAGGCGGAACTGTCGCGTCGAAGAGCCGGGCGATGGCCTCGCGGCCCCAGGCCTCCGACCAGACGCCGGGCAGGTAGAAGCCTGGCAGCTCCGGCAGACCGGCGGCGGCGAGCGCCGCTCGCCAGCCTGATCGGCGGAGGCGCACCGCCTCGAAGTGCTCCGGCCCGGTGACGTGAGCGATCCGGCGACGGCCGAGCGCGGCCAGATGCTCGACCGCAAGCACCGCCCCGCCCTCATCGTCCGGCAGCAGGCAGAGCGCGCCGGGATCGTCGGCATGGGAGAAGACGTAGACGACGGGCAGTCCATGGGCGAACGGTCCGACCGGCGGTCGCGTGTCGGCGCGGCGGGCGGTCACCACCAGTCCGTCGATGCGCTTGCGCAGCAGCTGGTCGAGGTGCTGGCGCTCGCGGGACGGGTCGTCGGTGGCGTTGCACATGAAGACGGCGATGCCTTCGTCGGCCAGGCGCTCTTCCAGCGCCTCGACGATAGGAATTGTGAAGCGGCCGAAGCTGTCGTTCGAGATGATGCCGATCGTTTGCGAGCGGGCAGCGGCGCAGGCTGTGGGCCAGGCGTCGGCCGGTAGCCGATCGAGAGCGCGGCGGCGAGCACCCTGTCGCGGGTCTCCTGTCTCATGCGACCCGCTCCGTTCAATGCCTGGATGCAGTGCCGATGGAGACACCGGCGGCGCGCGCCAGGTCCTTGATGGTTGCGGCGCCGCGTGACGGTTCCGCATGATCGGCCGGCGTCGGCACCAGGTCGTCCCTTCCATTCATCCTATTCACGGTAGCTCCGCGCCCAGAAGTCCTTCGGATCCTCTCCCCGTGCGATGGCTTCGGCGTCGAAGTAGTGTGGCTGGCGGCCGCGCTCGTCGATGAAGTAGGCCGCGAGGTCGAGATGCTTGCGCTCGCCGGTCAGGCGGTAGAGCTTGATCAGCGCCAGCTCGATCTCCTGGTGGCCGCAATAGCCGCGCTTCTGGCCCGGGCCGGGGCCGAAGGTCGCCGCCGCATGCGCCAGGTAGCGCTCGAGGAGGTCGAGCAGTCGCCGCCGACCGGTGGCGAGGAAATAGGCGATGCCGCCTTCCAGCAGATGCCCGAGGTTGTAGAGCTCGTGGTTGTCGCGGAGGTTGGTCCAGCGCCGATCCGGCTCGCGCCCGAGGTACCAGCAGTTGAGATAGCCGTCCGGCGCCTGCGCCCGCTCGAGGTCGTCGACGATGGCCTCGACCTTCGCCTCGATGGCCTCGTCGCGCCGGTGCGAAAGGGCGTAGGACGCGGCCTCGATCCACTTGCCGACATCGGAGTCCCAGAAGACCTGGACCGTGAAGTTGTGCTCGTTGCGCGGGTAGCGCAGCGGCGGCGGCGGGTCGGGCAGGGTCAGCGAGTCGAGGATGCCGTGGGCGGCGAGCTGGGCATGCTGGCTCGGGATGGTGCGGGTCAGCACGGTTTCGAGCCGCTCGCGCCAGAACTCGCCCTCGATCTGCACGTCGACGAACCGCACCGGGGTGAACTCGCTCATGCTCCGATCCCTTCCCCCACTGATGACTGTCGCACCACCAGCGAGCACGGCCGGCGCACGACGCCGCCGACGGGCAGCGCCGTCGATCATCTCGAGCAGCCTGTCGCCGGCCTCGCGGCCCAGCGCCCGGAGGTTCATGTCGACGCTGGACAGCGGCGGGCGGGCGGCGAGCGCCATCACGTCCCAGTTGTCGAATCCGACGATGGCGACGTCGCGCGGCACGTCGAGGCCGCGCTCGCGCAGAGCATCGGCGGCGCCGCGCGCGATCTGGTCGTTGCCGCAGAAGAGCGCGTCCGGCGGCGCGGCCGCGTCGAAGAGCCGGGCGACGGCCTCGCGGCCCCAGGCCTCCGACCAGACGCCGGGCAGGTAGAAGCCCGGCAGCTCCGGCAGCCCGGCGGCGGCGAGCGCCGCTCGCCAGCCGGATCGGCGGAGGCGCACCGCCTCGAAGTGCTCCGGCCCGGTGACGTGGGCGATGCGGCGGCGGCCGAGCGCGGCCAGATGCTCGACCGCGAGCACCGCCCCGCCCTCGTCGTCCGGCAGCAGGCAGAGCGCGCCGGGATCGTCGGCGTGGCTGAAGACGTAGACGACCGGCAGTCCGTGGGCGAACGGGCCGATCGGCGGCCGGGTGTCGGCGCGGCGGGCGGTCACCACCAGCCCGTCGATGCGCTTGCGCAGCAGCTGGTCGAGGTGCTGGCGCTCGCGGGCCGGGTCGTCGGTGGCGTTGCACATGAAGACGGCGATGCCCTCGTCGGCCAGCCGCTCCTCCAGCGCCTCGACGATCGGGATGGTGAAGCGGCCGAAGCTGTCGTTCGAGATGATGCCGATGGTCCGCGAGCGGGCGCGGCGCAGGCTGTGCGCCAGGTCGTTCGGCCGGTAGCCGATCTCGTCGCGCGGCGCGCAGGACCCTGTCGCGGGTCTCCTGCCGCATCCGGCCCGCCCCGTTCAGCGCCTTGGAGGCGGTGCCGATCGAGACGCCGGCGGCGCGCGCCAGATCTTTGATCGTTGGGGCGCCGCGGGACGACTCCGGCCGATCGGCGCGGCTGCACCGGTCGCGCTCGCCCATGCTACTTCACCGCGCCGTTGATGAAGCCGGCGACGTAGTACTTCTGCAGCAGCAGGTAGAACGCCATGCAGGGGATGATCGAGACGGTGATCCCGGCTTGCAGCATGCCCCAGTCGGTGCCGCCGATGCTGGTCTGCTGGCGCGCGGCGGCGAGGATCAGCGGCAGGGTGAAGGTGGTGTCCTTGTTCATGATGACGAGCGCCGCCAGGAACTCGTTCCACGAGGTGATGAAGGCGAAGAGCGCGACGGTGATGATCGCCGGCAGGATGGCGGGAAGCATGACGCGGGTCAGCACCTGCCAGCTGTTGCAGCCGTCCATGACCGCCGCCTCCTCGAGCTCGCGCGGCACCGCCTCGAAGGCGTTGCGCATGATGTAGACGCTGAACGGCAGCTGGATCGCGGTATGCACGATGGCGAGGCCGACCAGCGAGTTGTGCAGCTTCAGCTGCACGAACATGAAGAAGATCGGCGTGAGCAGCGCCTGGTAGGGGATGATCAGGCCGAGCAGCAGCAGCACGAAGAGCGCTTCCTTGCCCGGGACCGGGAAGCAGGCCAGCGCGTAGCCGGCCGGGATGGTCAGGACGAGGCAGAAGAGGATGGTCAGGAGCGCCGCGCCCGCGCTGTTGCCGAGATAGGTCGGGAGGCCCGCCTGATAGCTCCAGAGCCGCTGGTAGCTGTCGAGGCTGAGCGCGTGCGGGAAATAGGTCGGCGGCACCGCCGCCGCCTCCATCGTGGTCTTGAGCGAGGCGAGCACCGAGGCGAGCAGCGGCAGCAGCATCACCGTGCAGATCGCGATGCAGATGGCGCCGGCAAGCAGGCCTGCCCGGCGGCGGCGCTGCCTTGCCGGGATCTCCCGTTCCGCCACGGCCGACGCGGCGCGGCGCGGGTGAGCGCCTCGCTCATCCGGGCGCCCGGCGCGTCAGCGCGATCTGGACGACCGTGAAGGCCAGGATGATGGCGGCGAGGATCAGCGACAGCGCCGCGCCGTAGCCGAGCTTCAGGTAGGGGAAGGAGTTCAGGTAGATGAAGAAGACCGAGGTCGTGGTCATGTTGCGCGGCTGGCCGGCGGTCATGATGTAGAACTGGTCGAAGGCGAGCAGCGAGCCGATGGCGCTGACCAGCGTCACGAGCAGGA
Source organism: uncultured Alphaproteobacteria bacterium (assembly GCA_963844375.1). Lineage (GTDB taxonomy): Bacteria > Pseudomonadota > Alphaproteobacteria > Rhodobacterales > Rhodobacteraceae > Amaricoccus. The sequence goes on from CAWJOI010000033.1 coordinate 8,478, forward strand.
TGGTGCGTGCGGTCAGCGGCAGGGTGATGTGCCGCGTCCGCTGCCAGTAGCCGGCGCCGTCCACCTTCGCGGCGTCGGCGACCTCGCCCGGGATCGCCTGGATGGCGGCGACGAACAGCAGCATGCCGAAGCCGAGCACCTTCCAGACGATCGACACGATGACCGCCCCGAGCGCCACGTCGGCGTCCGCGCCGAACCAGAGCACGGGCTTCGCCGTGATCCCGAGGTCGATGAGCGCGCGGTTGACGAGGCCGAAGTCGTAGCTGAACAGCCAGTACCAGAGCAGGCTGGACGCGCCGAGGCCGATGACCACCGGCGCGAAGACCACGGCGCGGGTGAGGCGCCGGACCGGGGTGTTCTCGGCGACGAGCAGCGCGATCAGGAAGCCGAGGCCCATCAGGATCGGCGTGATGATGGCGGTGTACTTGAAGGTGAAGCCGAGCGCGACCCAGAACTGCGGGTCGTTCCAGGCCTTCACGAAGTTGCCGGTGCCGACGAACTTCTTCTCGGCGATGAGCGACCAGTTGTGCAGCGACATCCAGACCATCTGCGCGAACGGCCAGGCGGTGAAGGCCAGCACGAAGGCGAGCGCCGGCGCGAGGTAGAGCAGGCCGACGAGCTTCCGGCGTCTGGAGCGCATCCTGCGTTCGTTTCCCTCTGGTCGGTTGGCGACCGCGGCGCCGGTCCGGCGCCGCGGACGGGTCGGCTCATTCGGCGGCGATCGCCTTCATCTGCGCCTGGGCCTCGGCGATGATGGTGTCGAGGTCGGTGTCCTCGTAGTAGGCGCGCTGCAGCATCTGCAGCCACGGCCCCTGCGGCGAGTTGATCAGCTCGAAGAACTTCAGCGTGTAGGGGGTGCGCGCCACCTCGATCGCCTTGGCGACGTCCTGCACCTTCGGGTTCTCCTCGAAGTACTTGTTGTCGGCCATGTCGCCGCGCGTGGTCATGTTCAGCATCTTGGCATAGACCTCGACCTGCACCTCGTCCGACAGCAGGAACTTCATGAAGTCGACGGCGTCGTCGACCCGCTTGCTGCCCTTCGGGATCGTCACGATGTCGCCGCCGGCGAAGGAGGCGACCTGGCCGCTCTCGACGCCCGGCAGGAGCGCGACGCCGAAATCCATCTCCGGGTTCTGCTCCTTGGCGAGCGTGATGTTGAAGTTGCCGGTGCCCATCATGCCGATCTTGCCCGAGCCGAAGCGCAGGTGGAACGTCTCGCCGGTCTCGGCGCGGGCGTCCTCATGCACGTTGCCGGCCGCGATCATGTCGCGCGCCCACTGCAGCACCTGCTTGACGCCCTCGCCCTGCAGCGGCTCGCCGTCGGCGGCCTCGGGCTCGATGGTGGCGCCGCTCGCCCACATCAGCGGGCCGACGGTGAAGATGTTGCAGCCGGCGCAGGAGCCCGGCAGGAAGTAGCCCTTCACGTCGCCGCCGAGCGCGGTGATCTTGTCGGCGTACTCGCGGATCTCGGCGAGGCTGGTCGGCGGCTTCTCCGGGTCGAGCCCGGCCTGGCGGAACAGGTCCTTGTTCCAGAACAGCGCCGAGACGTCGGCATAGAGCGGCACGCCGTAGAGCCGGCCCTCGTAGGTCGAGACCGCCATGTGGCCGGGGCTCGCCGTGGCGAGGTTCGGATCGTCGCCGATCAGGTCGGTGATGTCGACGAGCTGCCCCGCCGCCTCGAACTGCGGGCCGTAGATCAGGTCCATGCCCATCAGGTCCGGCACCTCGCCGCTGGCGATCGCCTGGGCGATCTTCGGCACCATCTCGGTGTGCGGGATGTAGGTGAGGTTGATCTTGCGGTCGGGGTTCTCCTCGTTCCAGTCGGCGACCAGCGCGTCGACCATGCCGGCGTTGCCGCCGCTGCGCTCCCACATCTGCAGGTCCTGGGCCACGGCCGGCAGCCCCACGGCCGCAAGCAGCGCGGCAAACCCCAGACTACACTTCTTGGTGTCCAGCCAGCCCATCGCATTCCCCCCTGTTGTCATTTCGCGACCGCACAACGTTCGCGTCAGTCGCTTCCCCCGGGCGGGCCAAGCACCTGAGAAAAGCTTTTTCCACTCTAGCGCTTCATAATCATAGCGCAAGAGAGGGGCGCGATACGGCGCCCAGCTGATCGGCTCGGCTCGCGCCAAACCGCGATCAAGGTTTCGATCTAGTTAACGCCAGAATGCGTTTTCGTTATAGATCAATCAGATAGCCGAGTGTCCACACGTGGACAAGCCGCGTCCGCACCGCGTTCCGGGAGCCCTACGCGGAACCGATCTGCCGGTCCGCTCGTCGGCATCGCCATACCCTTCCGTGCCGAAGGCGGGACCAGACCCGACTGACGCACCGCTGGTCCCGACCTCTCGGGAACGCTATGCCGCGCGCACGGGGCACGGCCAACCTTGGTGGCGATTCGGTGAACGACTTCGGATACAGTCCACGTTTCCAAGCCCATGGCACGCCGGGCACGCGTGCCCACCGGGCGTCGTGACCGCCCGCGGCCTGATGTTCCAGGGCACCGGCTCCGATGTCGGCAAGTCCCTGATCGTCGCCGGTCTCGCCCGCGCGCTGACCGACCGCGGCCTCCGCGTCCGCCCGTTCAAGCCGCAGAACATGTCGAACAACGCCGCCGTCACCATCGACGGCGGCGAGATCGGCCGCGCCCAGGCCCTCCAGGCCCGCGCCGCCCGCGTCGCGCCGACCGTCCACATGAACCCGGTCCTGCTGAAGCCCCAGGGCGCCAACGGCGCCCAGGTCGTCGTCCTGGGCCGCGTCCTCACCACCGCCAGCGCGAGTGCCTACCAGACCCTGAAACCGACCCTGCTGCCAATCGTCCTCGACAGCCACCGCCGCCTCGCGGCGCAGGCCGACCTCGTCCTCGTCGAGGGCGCCGGCAGCGCCTCCGAGGTGAACCTTCGCGCCGGCGACATCGCCAACATGGGCTTCGCCCGCGCCGCCGGCGTCCCCGTCGTCCTGATCGGCGACATCGACCGCGGCGGCGTCATCGCCAGCCTCGTCGGCACCCGGGCCGTCCTCGACCCCGCCGATGCCGCGCTGATCCGGGGCTTCATCGTCAACCGCTTCCGCGGCGACCCCGCCGCTCTTCGCCGACGGCATGGCGCTGATCGCCGCCCGCACCGGCTGGACCCCGCTCGGCCTCGTGCCCCACATCGACGCCGCCGCCCGCCTGCCCGCCGAGGACGCCCTCGCCCTCTCCCGCGCCCCCGACGCCCGCGGCGGCGGCCGCCTCCGCATCGCCGTCCCGATCCTGCCCCACATCGCCAACTTCGACGACCTCGACCCGCTCGACGCCGAGCCCGCCGTCGACCTCCTCCGCCTTCGCGCAGGCGCCGTCCTCCCCGCCGACACCGACCTCGTCATCCTCCCCGGCTCGAAAGTCCACCATCGCCGACCTCGCAGCCTGCGCGCCTCCGGCCTCGCCATCGACATCGTCGCCCACGCCCGCCGCGGCGGCGCCGTCCTCGGGCTGTGCGGCGGCTACCAGATGCTCGGCCGCAGCATCGCCGACCCCGCCGGGGTCGAAGGCCCGCCCGGCGAGGTCCCCGGCCTCGCCCTCCTCGACGTCACCACCGCCCTCACCGCCGCGAAGCGCCTCATCGCCGTCACCGGCCGCACCGCCGACGGCGCCGCCCTTCACCGGCTACGAGATGCACATGGGCGAGACGACCGGCGCCGACCGCGCCCGCCCCTTCGCGACGCTCCCCGACGGCCCCGAGGGCGCCACCTCCGCCGACGGCCGCGTCCGAGGCACCTACGTCCACGGCCTCTTCGCCGACGACGCCCAGCGCGCCGCCTGGCTCGCCCGCCTCGGCGCCCCGCCGTCCGACCTCGGCTACGAAGCCGGGCGTCGAAGCCGCCCTCGACGCCCTCGCCCGCCACCTGGAAGCCCACCTCGACCTCGATCGCCTGCTCAGCCTGGCCAGATGACGAGCGCCACCGCCCCGACCAGCGCCAGCAGCAGCCCGTCCGCCACCCGGTAGAGCCGGAGCGCCCGCCGGATGTCGGCGGCCCCGAGCTCGCGCCGCCCGCCGGCCCCCATCACCGCATCCTCGACCAGCACCCCGCCATAGACCCGCGGCCCCGCCAGCGCGAAGCCCGAGCGCCCCCGCCATCGCCGCCTCCGGCCAGCCGGCGTTCGGCGACCGATGCCCGCCCGCATCCCGCCGCACCGCCCGCCACGCCCCGACCGGCGACGCCCCCGGCACCAGCGCCGCCGCCCCGACGAGCAGCAACGCCGCCAGCCGCGACGCCGGCAGGTTCAGGAGGTCGTCGAGCCGCGCCGCCGCCCAGCCGAACGCCCGATGCCGCTCGCTCCGATGCCCGACCATGCTGTCCGCGGTGTTCACCGCCTTGTAGGCCGCCGCCCCCGGCAGCCCGGTCGACCGCCAGCCAGAACACCGGCGCCACCACGCCGTCCGAGAAGTTCTCGGCCAGGCTCTCGACCGCCGCCCGCGCCACGCCGGCCTCGTCGAGGCTCTCGGGATCGCGCCCGACGATCCGCGCCACCGCCCGCCGCCCGCCCGCGAGCCCCTCCGCCTCCAGCGCCCGCGGCCACCGCGCCGACATGCGCCCCGAGGCTCCGCTGCGCGATCAGCGTCCCCGCCAGCACCGCGACGACCAGGACCCCGAACCAGCCCGTCGCCAGCCTCTGCACCGCCCACCCGGCGCCCCGCTCGACCACCACCAGCACCGCGAGCGCAGCGACGCCGTTCCACCGCCGCCGCCGCTCGGGAGGGCAGGGTCGTTCAGCCGCCGGTCGAGCGCCGCGATCAGCCGACCGATCCAGCTCACCGGATGCCCGATCGCGCGGAACAGCCGCGCCCGGATAGCCCGGTCGCCAGCTCCGCCAGCATCGCGAGAAAGGCCAGGCCCGGGCTCACCCGCCCCCGAGCGGCAGCGCCGCCTCGACCAGCCGCACGAAGTAGGAGGCGCCGATCGGCGTCGCCTCGTCGTTGTAGTCGTAGGCCGGATGGTGCAGCCCCGCGCCGTCGCCGGTCCCGAGGAACACGTAGGCGCCGGGCCGCGCCTGCAGCATGTAGGCGAAGTCCTCGGCGCCCATCTCCGGCCGCCGGCGCGCCGCCGACCATCGCCGTCCCGACCACCCCCTCCGCGACCGCGGCGCAGAACGCCGCCTCGCCGGCGTCGTTGACCAGCACCGGATAGCCAAGCCGGTAGTCGAGCGCCGCCTCCACCCCGTAGGCCGCCGCGCATGCCCCCGACGATCTCCTCGACCGCCGCTTTCGCCTGCATCCGCACGCCCTCGTCGAGCGTGCGCACCGTGCCGCCAGCTCGGCCGTCTCCGGGATCACGTTCGACGCCTCGCCGGCGCTTCAGCACCGTCAGCGACACCACGATCTCCGCCAGCGGATCGACCCGCCGCGCCGGGATCGTCATCAGCGCCTGGCCGATCGCCAGCGCCGGCGGCACCGGATCGACGCAGGCCGACGGATAGGCCGCATGCCCGCCCCGCCCGGTCAGCAGGAGCCGGAAGTCGTCGGCCGCCGCCAGCAGCGCGCCCGCCGCGCAACCCGATCTCGCCGAGCCGCCGCCCGGGCTCGTTGTGGATGCCGAAGACCCGCCCGATGCCGAAGCGCTCCATCATGCCTTCCTCGACCATCACCCGGCCGCCGCCCGACATCTCCTCGGACGGCTGGAAGATCAGCGCCACGGTCCCGGCGAAGTTCCGCGTCTCGGCGAGGTAGCGCGCCGCGCCGAGCAGGATCGTGGTGTGCCCGTCGTGCCCGCAGGCATGCATCTTTCCCGGCCGCGTCGACTTCCACGGCCGGTCGACCGCCTCGAGGATCGGCAGCGCGTCCATGTCGGCGCGCAAGCCCCACCACCGGCCCGGGCTCCCGCCCGCGGATCAGCGCGACGATCCCGGTCTTCGCGATGCCCTCGTGGATTTCGTCGACCCCGATCTCGCGCAGCCGCGCCGCCACGAAGGCCGCGGTGTCGAAGAGGTCGAAGTCGAGCTCCGGAATGGTGTGCAGATGCCGCCGCCACGCCCGAAGCTCGGGCTCGAACTCCGCGATCCGGTTGATGACCGGCCATCAGTCGGCCCAGAGCGCCGTCCAGCGGAAAGGCCACCGCCTCGAACGGCGCGACGCGCACCTCGGCGTCGTCCCGCAGGCTCGCGATCAGCGCCCAGCGGCCGCCCTCCAGCGCGAAGGCCTCGAGCGTCCGCGCCAGCGGGTCGACCAGCCAGAGGTGCCCGACGCCGGCCTCGCCGTAGATCGCGCGCTTGTCGGTCAGGTCGATCCGGCGCGTGCCGGGGCTCAGCACCTCGCAGACCCAGTCCGGCACCAGCTCGAACCAGGCCGTGTCCGGCAGCGCCGGCATCCGCTCCAGGCGCCAGCCGCCGAGATCGGGCACCAGCACGTCGTCACCCAGATGCAGCTCCGGCTCGATGAGGATCCGCCAGCCGCCCGGCCCGCCTCGGCCGCGGCTGAACGGAGCCGATCAGCTCCGCCCGGAGGATCGAATGCGCATGCGCATGCCGCGGCGCCGGGCGCGGCTGCAGGTGCAGCGCGCCGCGGACGATCTCCGCCACCATGTTGGGCGGCGCGTCGATCACGTCCTGATAGGTCGCGGGCCGGTGGCCCTTCACGGGGGCGTTCATGCCTCGGACGATAGCCGATCCCCGCCGCGGCGTCAGGCCCCCTTTCGCGGCCGCTGCACGAGGATCGACAGCAGCGCCAGCAGCCCCGAGCCGAGCATCAGGAACACCGACACCGCGTTCAGCACCGGCGTCGCCCCGACCTTCACCATCCGGTCGTACATGGTGATCGTCAGCGGCGCGTCCGACCCGACCAGCATCAGCGTGGTGTTGAAGTTCTCGAACGAGACGAGGAAGCCGACGAGGAACGCCGCGATCATCGCCGGCGCCAGGAAGCGCAGGGTGATCGTCAGCAGCACCCGCAGCCGGCTCGCCCCGAGGTTCAGCGCCGCCTCCTCGAGCGCGACGTCGAACTTCCGCAGGCGCGCCCCGATGATCAGCGTGGTGATCGTCGCGAGGAACGAGAACTGCCCGAGCACCACCAGGAACAGCCCCGGCCGCAGGAAGTCGAGCCCGATCCCGGTCGCCGCCTCGACGCCGTTGGCGATGAAGCTCGCGAAGACCAGGATCGAGATGCCGAGGATCACGCCCGGGATCACCAGCGGCACGATCAGCAGCAGGTAGAGCGCCGCCTTGAAGCGGAAGTCGCGCCGCTCGAACAGGAAGGCGTTGCAGGTGCCGACCGCCACCGACAGCGCCGAGACGATCGACCCCGACGAAGAACGAGTTCATCAGCCCCTGCAGCAGCCGCCGGTCGTGGAACATGCCGATCATCGGCCGCTCGGTGCCGAAGAACCAGCCGAGCGTGAAGCCGTTCCACGGCAGCGCCGGGAACAGCGAGTCGTTGAAGGCGAACATCGCCGCCGCCGCGAGCGGCGCGCGCGAGGAAGACGAAGAAGGCGACGACATAGCCCCGGTAGAGCCAGCGCCGCGCGGCCGATCTGCGGCTCGGCGACGTTCATCCTCAGCTCCGCGCCACGGTGGTCGCCAGGCTCTGCCCGGTCAGCCGCAGCCCGAGCCAGACGACCAGCGAGGTGAAGACCAGCAGCAGCACCCCGAAGGCCGCCCCGACCTCCCAATTGTACCGGGTGATGAACTGGTTGTAGATCTGCTGGGTGAACCAGCTCGAGTTCTTGCCGCCGAGCAGCACCGGCGTCAGGTAGGCCCCGGCCGTCAGCATGAAGACGATGATGCAGCCCGGCGACGATCCCCGGCATCGCGTAGGGGATGACGATGCGCCGCAGCACCGTCCACCGGCTGCCCCCGAGGTTGTAGCCGGCCTCGAGCAGGCTGTTGTCCATCCCGTCGAGCGTCGAGACCAGCGGCACGATCATGAACAGGACGACGGTGTAGACGAGCCCGATCACCACCGCGACGTCGTTGTAGAGGAACTCGACCGGCCCGCTGACCAGCCCCGCCCACTGCAGGAACCCCGACAGGAGCCCGGTCTCGCGCAGGAGCACGATCCAGCCGAAGGCCCGCACCAGGTCGCTGACCCAGAGCGGGATCAGGCAGAGCAGCAGCAGCCCGCCCTTGGTCCCCGGCGGCGCGATCTTGGCGATGTAGTAGGCGACCGGGAAGCCGATGACGAGCGTCACGACGGTGACCAGCACCGACATCACCGCGGTCCGGATCAGCGTGTTCCAGTAGATCGGCTCGCCGAAGAAGGTCGCGTAGTTGGCGAGCCCGGTGGCGTACTCGCCCGGCCCCAGCTTCTCGCGGAACGAGATCCCCACCATCCCGAGCTGCGGCAGCACGATCAGGAGCAGGAT
>CAWJOI010000034.1:0-136674 GCA_963844375.1 uncultured Alphaproteobacteria bacterium
GGCGGCCAGGCCTATCCAAATTCCCGAGATGCCGAGCCCGCAGAGTTCGCAGAGCGCGAGGCCCAGCGGAGCCCCGACCAGCCAGTTCCCGGCCAGCACATAGACCATTGGCGCGCGGGTGTCCTTCCGCCCCCGCAGGAGGCCCGCCGCCGCCAGTCCGGGATTGGCCACGAGTTCCGTGAAACCGAGCAGAACGAGGAGGCCGAGCGCCAGTGCCGCGCCGGTCTGGCCCTCCAGGCTAGAATCGAAAGACGCGGCGATGAGAGGGCCGGCGCCGCCAACGATAAGGAGACAGACAACCGCTCCAGAGCCGAGCGACAGCAGGATGCTGCTCCGGGTGATCGCCCTTGCGGCAACGGCATCCGCGACACTCTCCGCCCGCGCCATGCGGACCATCGACGCCTGGAGCAGTGCCGTCGGGATGGCATAGGCGACACCCGCTATTCGCAGCGCCAGCGTATGGGCGGCCACCTCCGCCGCCCCAAGCGACGCAGCGTAGAGCGTGGCGCCTAGCCAGACGCCCACTTCGGCAACCGTTGCGATGCCGATCGGCAGCCCGACCCGCAGCACGACGGCGAGGCCGGCGAGATCGACCCCGCCAGCGGCGGCCTCGGCGTCCGGAGCTGAACGGCGGGCGATCCAGACCAGCAGGCAGAGACTCGCGGTGGCGACGATCAGCGACGAAAGGCCAGCGCCGGTCGGCCCGAACGCGGGCACCGGGCCAAGGCCGGTCATCAGCACGTAGTTCATGATGGCGTTGAGTGGCAGCATCATGAGGGTGACCCGAAGGAATACCCGGGGTCTCTCGGCCGCGGTCAGCAAGGTCCGATAGAGCACGACACCGAGCATCGGGATGAGCGTCAGCGCCATGGTGCGTGTATAGCCGGCGCCCTGATCAAGGAGGGCCGCCTCGAGACCGACCGTGCCGAGCCAGGTCGGGGCAAACCAGACCGCCGGCCCGGTTGCGAGTGCGAGCAGGCCGACGGTAAGCCAGCCCAGTCGCTCGAGCCGCTGCCTTTCGGAGCCGTTCCCATGGGCAACGGCACCGGTGTAGAACGGGCCGAAGCCAGCGATCACGCCAGCGGCCAGATAGAACACGATGGAGTAGAGGTCGCTTCCGACCGCCACCGCCGCCATGGCGTTGGTGCCGAACAGCATCGCGACCATTGCAGTGTCCGTCAGGCTCATGCCCATGTTGACCAGCGCGATCAGCATGATGGGTGCGGCCAGGCGGAGCAGCGCCTGCCCCTCCTCGACAGTGCGCGGCCAATGAGTACGAGTGCGAGGGAAGTCGAGGCCGAAGCCTTCCTGGGCGAGTGACATGAAAGGCTCCGGCCTGTCGGGAGCGGAGAACCTGATCTGGCGCTGTTTCAGGGCGATGTTGCGGTCGCAACGGGATGTTACGTCTGTCGCCGGCTAAGAGGAGCTCCCCGGCGCAGCGCAGCGCGGAAGCGTCACAGGGGTTTCGCCCTTGGCGGCTCCATCACGGATAGCGCGAGGAAACCGAGCGAGCGGCGCTGCTGGAGGCAAACGTGCGACCCGGGGGCGGCACCAAGCCTTGCTTCCGCCTGGCGACGGATCGGCGGTGCCAGTTACGAGCAGGTCACGTCCGCTCCATTTCCTGCCCTGCCGCGAGCGCCTCCAGGTCGTGCCGAGACATCGTGCAGAAATCTTCATGGTCTCGCTCGTCCTCCATGAAGCTGGCAGACAGATCGGGCAAGCACTTATCCAGAAGGGTTGCGAAGACCCGCGCCTGCGTCGGGCTCCATTCGACCTCGCCCATGACAACCCGATGGGCACACGGCACCTGGGCGCGCAGCAATCCGAAGACGCAACTCCTGACCTTGGCCGATTGCGCCGTGGTGAGCGGTTGCTCCGCCGACATGTCGATAAGCTCGGCCGGCCGTTCGGGTACCCCCTGCTCGCGCGGCCGCGGGCCGTGATTTGCCGCCGCGTTCATCTGCCTGGCATTGGCCGCCGCGGTGCGATGTGCGCCTGTGCAGCGCTTCGAGCAGAAGCGCCGCGGGCACACCCCACGATGGTCATGCACAGGCTTGGCGCGAAAGGCTCTGCCACAGTGCTCGCACGCGTAGTCTTGCCGTGCGCGGCGGCCGCCGGCCGAGCCGGGTTTCCGCGCATAGGGCCGCGCGTTTTCCGATGCGCCGGTGTCGTTCTCTGACGTTTGCATTTTTTGCCTCGCGTTCATTTCTGGCAGGGGAGGTACGCCCCACGCTCACCTGGCGGCGGCAGGCACCCTCCCCCCGGGGGGTCGTGATGCATCCGCTCCCACGCGAACAGTGTGCGGTGAACGCCGTCGCGGGTCGTCCCGTCCGTGCGAGCAACACGCCCGCAGGAACGTCAGCCCAGGCGCCTAAGCGGCATGCGGATACGCGGCGCACGAATCCCTGAAAGGGAATTCAACACTACGATGAAGTCAACTCGACGAACTCTTCGTCGGGAAAGCTTTCATCGTCTCAATGTTCTCACAGGAGCTACACCATGCCTGCATTTATCCTGCGCTACGTCGGCACGAACAGACTTGCTGGTTTCTACGCCGCCGACAACGAGAGACAGCTCTTCTATTTGATCGATCAGGAAACCTCGCCGGGTGACTACGAATATGCCCTCATTTCGGAGGGATACGGAATCGAATTCCGCCGAGGCCACGCGACCGTCGACGTCACCATCGGAGACGACAACATCCAAGAGGCACTGGCAGGCGCCAGTCGTATCTACCTGACGGACGAACTACTGTCGGCGCTCACCGGCGACGAGGAATTGGTCTGGCATAGGTTCTTCGAAGACCTGCCGTAGGTCACTCTGGGGGGCAGGTTCGCCTGCCCCCTCCTCAGGAGACCGGTGAGGGGCGCACGAGGTGGGCATGGCGAGCGCGTCGTTGTGGAGTGGGCTCGTATCTGGCGCAGGGGCGGTGATCACGCGACATTGCAGGCCCATGCTCACCGCCGGCTAAGCGGGCTGCAGTTCGATGGTCCGACTACAAATGCATCCCCATAGCATCCCCCAGGTCGAAGGCTCGAAGCAACACAGGCCGATCGTCACGCTAACACATTGAAATTGTTGGTAGCGGAGGAGGCGACCCAGCCCCCTTGCTGAAATCATTGTATAATTAGCTGCGATACCAACACCGATACCAACATCGAGAACGTTGCGGACAAATCCATTTTGAATGACCCGCAAGTCACTCCATCGTGCAAACTGCTGGTCCGGCTTTCTCCGAATCAATGGCTACAGGCATCATGGTTGACCAATCAATCCTACTGCGCCAGCGCGCTGACGTTAAGGCGCTGATCGAGAGCATGCCCCAACTAGAATCCTGCGATTAAACGCTGATCAAAAGTTCAAGCGTGGCTTGGGCAAGCGAACGTCGCCGTGGAGGGCGCCGTCGGAAGCTTTGAAGTCATTCAATTTCGAAGCGCCGCCCACGGTCTGGCCAGCATCATTCGGGAACAGAATGCTCACCCATCCGCATAACAATGCGGGAGGCTTTGGCGTCCTTGGAGGCCAAGATGCCAAATACCTCAGCAAACGCATTTATCGCTCCTGGCGACGTTTGGAACGCTTTTGTCCAAATCAGCGACGTTTTCGCGCGCGCCAGTCAGGATGTGTTTGTCGTAGATCGCTATTTGGATGACACGAAAATCTCCGCGACTATGCCGCGCGTTTGCAGGACGGCGTAACTCTTCGCTTGCTCACAACCAACGCTGACCGCCGGTGCCTTGATTTTGCTGGTGCCCGCCTCCCTCAAATGGAATGGCACTCACGCTACCCGCCAGGTTCATATTCGCCTTGCGGCTAAGAAGACGATCCATGACCGCATCATCGGAATTGATCGGAAGCACGTTTGGATCGTGACTTAATCACTAAAAGACCTTGGAGCGGCCGCGCCGGCCACGGTTACACAGTTCGTTGATGATCTCACGCCCGCTAAGATGGCAGCTTATGAGGACATTTGGAATACGGCGCAGGTCACTCCTTACGGGTTTTTGGCTCGACAGTTGGTTGCATAGCGGAACCTTGTTGGTGCAACGGTCCAGTTCGCCTTTGAATGACAAGTATTCACTCTCAAAGGCCGCGCGTTGCCAATCGGGCAGCGTCGATAGAACCTCAAGCAGATCATGAGCCGCGATATGAAAGTGTTTACACGGTTGCGATCACAAGATTGGGACACCTCCGGAAAAGCCGCTCTCGTGGGCGGTGATCGGCCCGCCGTGAGGATTTTCGGTGGTCCTGACCGCGGGGTGCGGGCGCTTTGGCTTGGGGCGGTCGCCCTGCTTCGCCGTCGGCGGCGGTCAGGCGGGCGCAGTTCGGCTGTCGAGCCAGCACCAGCGCTTCATGTTGTAGGCCATGTTGGCGAGCGTGACGCGCGGCCTCGGCGCGGGCCACGGCCGATGGTGCGCATCGCGAGGCGCATCACGTCTTCTGGTGGCGCGAAGGCGTGCTCGACGCGAGCGCGACGACCGACTTGCGCGCGTTGGCGCGGCCGGTCGCTAGGGCATCGGCTTGCCGCGCGGCTTCCTGCGATGGATGCGGCTGACCTTGCCGACGTCCGCCAGGTAGCCTCGTTCGCCGCCGAGCGGTAGGCGCTGTCGGCCCAGACGTCCGAGGCCGTGTTCGCTCGGGTCGATCAGCCCCTCGCGCAGCTGCGCGCCGTCATGGGCGGCCGCGTCGGTCGCCATGCTGCCGGCGGATGATCCCGTGCCGCCGGTCGATCGAGATGTGGCATTTGTAGCCGAACGCCGGCACCGCGATGTCCACCTGCGCCGAGCCGTCCGCCGCCGGCTTGGCCTTGGAGAACTTGATCGTCCAGCGGCGCGTCGGTGTCCTTCTGCCGCGCCTTGGCTGGCTTGTCCGGCCAGATCTCGCGCGCCGACTTGCCGTCCTTGATCGCGCCTTCTCCCCGCCGGTCTGCGCTGGCGCGGGGCGGCCACCAGCGTCGCGTCGACGATCTGCCCCGACATCGGCAGATAGCCCGCCTCGTTGATCGCCCGGTCGAGCCGCGCGAACAGCGCCTCCAGCGCGCCGGCCGCGATCAGCGCCTCGCGGAAGTCCCACAGCGTGTTGGCGTCGGGGACGGCATCGCCGGGACCAAGCCCGCAGAACCGCATCCAGCTCAGCCGGTCGGCGCACGAGATACTCGGTCTGCTCCAGCGACAGCCCGTGCATCGCCTGCAGCACCAGCATGCGGAACTTCAGCACCGGGTCGAAGCCGGCCGGCCGCCCTTCAGCCGTCGCGCCGCCCGAGCGCCGCGCGAGGTCGGCCCGGAACATCTCGAAGTCGACCGTCGCCGCGAGCGTCTCCAGCGGATCGCCCTGCGCGGACAGCTCCTTCAGCCGCTCCTCGACGTCCCAGAACCCCTGCCGCCCCGCCATGACCACCTCCGCCCTGAAAGCCATGACGCCAGGGAAATCACGACAGGATCGCCAAGGCCAGCCAAGGTTTCCGGAGGTGTCCGATTGATGATCGATTGATCTGATTTTGCTCCCGACGCGCGGGTCAATGCCATGGGCAAGCAGCCGTTTGGCTTCGTTGCGTCTGCGGCGCGCTTCGCCTAGACCGATCCAAGGGTATTGGCCGAAGGACAGCGTATACTGCTTCCCTTTAAATCGGTAGGCAAACTGCCAGACTTTGCGCCGCTGGGCTTCACGACAATGAGCAGACCACGACCGTCCGACCTTTTGAACTGCTTATCGCTTGCCTTGTAGGACTGGATGATCCTGTGCGTGAGAGGCATCGAACGCCTATTCTCGCAAAGCGATGCGGAACAGCTTCCCGGTCCGAAGCCGCCCAATTTCGCTCATGTTTGTTGCCCCGCCACTGCGCTACTCTGGCAGATGCCGACCCCCCCGCGGAGCTCGCCCAGCCGGACGATTGAACTCGCCAACACACCCCGCAGTCACTAGTGGATTGATCGGGACGGACGAGTCCGCTTTGAGGATCTCCCGATACCCGGCGCATGCCATGGCGGCGGGATGCGGACCGGGATCACGATCGACGTCTCCTCAGCAGACCGGCAGCGGCTTCGTGCAATCGTCGCGCGCGGAGCTCGCCGCAGAAGCATGTCTGGCGAGCGAGGATCATCCTGCTGACTGCCGAGGGTTTAGGCACCGCGGCGATCATGGCGGCGACCGGCAAGTCGAAGACCTGCGTGTGGCGCTGGCAGGAGCGCTTCATGGCCGAGGGCGTCGACGGCTTGTTGCGCGACAAGACCCGCCCGCCAGGAATCGCGCCGCTGCCGTCTTCGCTGGTTGACAAGGTGGTGGCACTGACGCTCGAGCCGCCCGCCGGCGAGGCGACCCACTGGACCGTCCGGGCCATGGCCAAGGCGGTAGGCATCGCGGCCTCCTCGGTCAGTGAAGATCTGGCATGACCATGGGCTTGCCCCGCACCGCTGGCGCAGCTTCAAGCTGTCGCGCGACCCGGCATTCGCCGAGAAGCTGCACGACGTGGTCGGCCTGTACGTCTCTCCGCCAGCCCATGCGATCGTGCTGTCGGTCGACGAGAAGAGCCAGATCCAGGCGCTCGACCGCACCCAGCCGGCCTGCCGCTAAAGCGCGGCCGCGGCGGCACGATGACCCACGACTACAAGCGCAATGGCACGACGACCCTGTTCGCCGCGCTCAACGTGCTCGACGGCACGGTGATCGGCCGCAACATGCAGCGCCACCGGCATCAGGAGTTCATCCGCTTCCTCAACGCCGTCGAAGCCGAACTCCCGGCCGACAAGGCCGTCCATGTCGATCCTCGACAACTATGCCACCCACAAGCAGCCCAAGGTCCGCGCCTGGCTGGCCCGGCACCCGCGCTGGACCTTCCACTTCGTGCCGACCTCGTGCTCGTGGCTCAACGCGGTCGAAGGCTTCTTCGCCAAGCTCACCCGCCGGCGACTGAAGAACGGCGTCTTCCACTCCGTGGTCGACCTCCAGGCCGCCATCAACCGCTTCATCCAGGAGCACAATCGAGAACCCAAAGCCCTTCGTCTGGAGAGCCGATCCCGACGAGATCATCGCCGCCGTTAGACGCGGGCACCAAACGTTGGAATCAATCCACTAGCTGATGGACGCTGGGAAAAACGCTAATGCTCGCTTGTACACTCAACTGCCATATGCACAATAAAAATACTACAGCAGCACCTTGTCGGTAAATTGCAGCCGCTGTTCGTTACTTTCCATTTTATTGAGCATATTAAGCATGTTACAGTGCCGGGCTCCGCCAGGTATTCTATAAGTGGTAGCCGATCGTAAAAAAAATATCAATTAAATCAACGAGTTACGGGCTATGGTAGCGGAGGAGGGACTTGAACCCCCGACACGCGGATTATGATTCCGCTGCTCTAACCAGCTGAGCTACTCCGCCGCCGGAGCGGGGGTTACCGCAGCAGAGCCGGGGTCGTCAAGGTCCGGCCCGTCGGGATCGCCATCGCCCCTTGGCGCGACCGGGACGTCCGGCTAACCTCGGTGCGATGGCCGACGACACCACCGCCCCGTCCGATCCGCTGATCCAAGACGCCGAGGGTGGCACGGCGCGCCTTGTCGCGATCATGGCGCGGCTTCGCGACCGGGAGCGTGGCTGCGCCTGGGACATCGAGCAGGACTTCGACAGCATCGCCCCCTATACGATCGAAGAGGCGTACGAGGTCGCCGACGCCATCGCCCGGCGCGACATGGCCGAGCTGCGGGGCGAGCTCGGCGATCTCCTCTTCCAGGTGGTCTACCACGCCCGCATGGCCGAGGAGGCGGGTGCGTTCGACTATGACGACGTGGTGCGCGCCATCTCCGAGAAAATGGTTCGCCGCCATCCGCATGTCTTCGGCGACGAGAGCCGCGAAAAGACTGCCGGCCAGCAGACCGCCGACTGGGAGCGGGTGAAGGCGGCGGAGCGCGGCAAGGCTGGCGCGCTCGCGGGTGTCGCCACCGGGCTGCCGGCGCTGACGCGGGCGGTCAAGTTGCAGAATCGCGCGGCGCGCGTGGGGTTTGACTGGCCCGACGCGGGGGCCGTCCTCGACAAGATCGCCGAGGAGACCGCCGAGCTCGTCGAGGCCCGCGACGCCGGTGACGCCGCGCGGGTTATCGAGGAATACGGCGACCTTATGTTCGTGATGGCGAACCTCGCCCGGCACCTCGGCGTCGACCCCGAGGCGGCGCTTCGCGCCGCGAACGCCAAGTTTACCAGCCGGTTCGCGGCCATCGAGGCGGCTCTGGCCGCCGAGGGCCGTACGCCCGCGGAGTCCGGGCTCGCGGAGATGGACGCGCTCTGGGACGCCGCCAAGCGCGCGGAGAAGTCGGCCGCAGCCGGGTAGCGACGGTTTTCGGCCAAGAGGGGCTGGCTCCTGCCGGGAAGTGGCGAGAATGGCTCGGTTTTCTCGATGCACAACGCATGCACGAAGCATGCACAACCTATGCACGCATCTTGCGGCGAATCGGCGGATCAGCCGGGCTCGGCCGCCCGGCAACTCTCCGCCGGAAAGAGGCCGACCATCGCCACGGGCGGCGTGGCCTGCCCGGCTCCGTCCCAGGCCCTGACGTTCATCAGGAAACCCTGTCCTTCTCGCCTCTCCCCTTCCTTGGCGGCCTGCACTGTGAAGGTGAGCTGGCGGAAGGTTCGCCCCGCTCGATGGGCCATCTCGCCTCGACGAACGTGTAGCGACCGGGGCTGAGCCCCCCACGCCGGTCGAAAGCCGTGTCTCGACCGTCGCCGTGGCAGGGCTCGTGTCGGTGATCTCCCAGGCCCCGCGCAGAACGGCGCGTATGATCGCCGCACCGCTGAGGTCAGCCGCCGCCACGTCGACGCGGACCGGGAACTCCCGAAAGATGTGCGCGGGGCCGGACCAGTCCTCGAACCCGACAGCCACCGGACAGGACCGCGCCCGCGTCCGCACATCGGGATTGGTGCTGAAGACCAGGCGGTCCGCAAAGCGGTCCGAAACGTACAGGTAGGGCGGGAGAGCATCATCCTGGCGCGAAAGGCTGTCGCAGGAAGACAGGACAAGAAACGCCGCAAGAGCCGCGCGACGCCAGGCAAGGGACCCCGGAGCATCCGTACCATACCCCAACTCCAATTCCGGCTTTCAGGATAAAAAAGAGCATTGTTCAACTCAAGACTACGCGCCGGACCGACTTATCGCAACGCGATTGCGAGGCCGACGACGGAATGCGCGGTGGAGGCCAGACAGTCCCGCACGCGGCGGGAGCTACCAGGCCGCCTGATAGATCGACAGGGCATCGGGGACCGTCAGGGGTCGCGGGTTGTTGCCGAGGAGGCGGCCCTGGTTGCGGGTATCCTCGGCCATGTCGGGAAGGGCTTCGTGCGGGATGCCGACATCGCGGAGGCGCTGGGGCAGGCCGCAGCGGGCCGAGAGAGCCGCGAGTGCGTCGCAGAACGCGGCGGCCTTCTCCTGGCCCTGCAGTGCCGTGAGGGACGGGAAGGGAATGTGGGCGAAGGCGGCGTAGGCGTCGGCCGCCACTACCGCGTTGAAGCGCAGGACGAAGGGCAGGACCAGGGCATTCGAGAGGCCGTGCGGCACGTGGTACCGGCCGCCGATCGGATAGGCGAGGGCGTGGACCGCCGCTACCGGCGAGTTGGCGAAGGCCTGGCCGGCGAGCATGGAGCCGAGGAGCATCTCGGCGCGAGCTTGGGTGTCGTGGCCCTTGTGCACCGCGCGCTCGAGCGAGCGGCCCATCAATGCCAGCGCCTCGCGGGCGAGGCTGCGGGAAACCGGGTTGTTGTTGGGATTGATCGAGGCGTGAGCCTCGATCGCGTGCACCATGGCGTCGATGCCGGTGGCCGCGGTAACATGCGGCGGCAGGCCGTAGGTGAGCTCGGGGTCGAGGATAGCGACGTCGGGCAGGAGCACCGGAGAGACCACCGCCATCTTCTCGTTGCTGCCGGTGGTGACCACCGAGATCGGCGTGACCTCGGAGCCGGTGCCGGCGGTGGTGGGCACGAGAAGCAGCGGGAGGCGCGGGCCGCGGACCTTGCCGATGCCGTATATCGCGGCGAGATCCTCGCCGCCCCCGAGCAGCACCGCCACCAGCTTCGCCACGTCGAGCGAGGAGCCGCCGCCGATGCCGATGACGCCTTCGGCGCCGAAGGCGCGCGCGGCTTCGGCGGCGGCGAGGATCACCGTCTCGGGTGGATCGGCCTCGACGGCGTCGAAGACGCCGACCTCCAGCCCGCCACCGCGCAAGAGGCCGAGGGCGCGGTCGATGATGCCGGTCGTCCGCATGCCGGGGTCGGTAACGAGAAGAATCCGGCTGCCAAGACGGCCGGCGGCCAGGGGGGCGATCTCGTGCAGCTTGCCGGCGCCGAACTGGATCGAGGCGGTGGTGTTGAAGACGAAGGGCGACATGGCCGGATTCCCTTGCTCAGCTTCCGAAGACCCAGACGATGGCGGTGACGACGGCGCCGAGGCCGAGAGACGGTCCAGCTCAGGCGGCGGATTTCTGCGGCCTGCATGCCGGGCTCCGATCGGGCATGAAGGGGCGGCGGGGCTCCGGACGGATGTCGGTTCCCTCTGGCATCGCGGGCCCGAGCCGGTAGGCGAGGAACCAAAGTACGAGGACGCCGAGAGCCCACCCGATCAGCACCCAGGCCCAGAGCGACGGCATGCCGAGGATCGGCGGGTGGTCGGGGCCGGCGGCAAAGGCGCGCTGGCCGAGGATTGGGCCGGGTCCGATGGCGAGGAAGCTCCAAGCGAGGACCGCCGACCACGTGGCGGGGCGCAGGCGCTGACTGCGCTCGCGCGGGGGAAGCGCGCGAGCGAGTTCGCGGGCAAGCCGCGATGCGGGCGCCTCGGTGCGGGTCTGTCCGATCGCGGAGATCACCAGCACAGCCGCGAAGTTCGCGGCGAGGCCCCAGCCTGCGGAATGGATGGACCAGGGCCAGCGGCCCCATTGCAGCGGCAGGCCGAGGCCGAGAAGGATGGCGCGGCCGAGGTCTTCGGTGACGACCACTACCACGAGGCCGATCACCGCGCCGCGACCACCGCGGGCGCGGTCAGGCGGGGGAACCAGAGGAGCGCGAGTAGGGGCGGGAAGGAGTTGCGCCTGCCGCCCGGTAGGGCGAGGGCTCCGAGCATCGCCTGCAGGCCGGGCGCCCAGAGGGAGAGTAGGGCGAGAAGGGCGACCATTGCCGCAATCAGGATGGCGCCCCGAGGGCCACGGACCGAACCGGGTCGAGCGAGCGGTGGAAGTAGGGGCGGTAGCACGCCGTCGACCAGCGTGTGGGCCGCGGCGACGAGGCTGGCGCCGGCGACGCAGTGGACCCCCGCAAGGAGGCCGAGGTAGAGCGAAGCGGCGAGCCACGGCGAGGCCGGGGCGAGGCTGACGAGGAGGGCGGGCCAGGCCGCGCCGCCGCCGAGAAGGCCCCAAGGCGCCAAGCATCACCAGCGGTCCCGCCGCGAGCCCGCCGAAGACGCCACCGGCAACCCAGGTCACCGCCGGGGCGAAGCCGTGGCCGGTGCGGGCGCCGAGCGCGATCTGCACCGCGCCGGGTGTGGCCGAGAAGCCGAGGAAAGCGAGCTTGGTCGAAAGGACCATCGCCGCGGTCCAGGGATGACCGTTGGATGGGCCGAGGCCCTCGCCGGGCACGAACTGGATGACACCGGCGAGCTCAAATCGTGCGACTGCCGCCGGACCGGCTGCGTCGAGGGCGGCGGTCGAGCGCTCCGAAGCCGCCGGCCTGGGCGAGCACCGCAAGGGCGGCGCCGGTCAGGGCCGCGGCGGAAAGGGCGGCCTGGATGGCTCCGAGGAGGCCGACCCCGCGCATGCCGCCGATGAGCGTCGAGGAGAGGAGAACCAGGCGATCGTCAGGATGGCGGCGCCGCCATCGAGGCTGTCGCCGAAGGCGGCGGCGAAGAGCCGGGAAAGCGCGGCCATCTGCATGCCGCCGAAGGCGAGCACGGCCAGGACCGCGACGAGTGCGGTGGCTGCAGCGAGGACCGGGCTGCCGAAGCCTTCCGCCAGGAGGCCGCTGAGGCTGCTGCGGCCGGTGCGGACGGAGAGCATCCAGAGGCGCTTGAAATGAGGAGCCCCGTAGCCGGCAGCACCACGGCGGCGAGCGCCAGGGGCGCGAGGGCGAGACCTTCCGCCGCGATGAGGTCGGGCAGCCGAGGGCGAGCCAGGCGGCTGCGCCGGCACCGCCAGGGTCATCGCGGCGGCGATTGGCGGGAGGCTGCGCGGTGCGGTCAGGAAATCCGCGGGGCTCTGGCCGGTGAGGGCGCGGCGCGCCCAGTAGAGCGAAACTGCGAGGTAGGCGGAGCCGAGCGCGAAGAGCCAGGCAAGGGCGGGGCTCACCGGCGGTCGCCCGCGGTGGCCGCATCGTCGGTCATGGAAGCGCGAGAATGTGTGGCGCAGGCCGATGCGGGTGGTGAGATAGAGCGCGAAGAAGCCTGCCACCACCAGGAAAAGTGCGAAGAAGATGACAAGGTCTGCGCCGCTGGTGGCGGCACCGAGCGAGGCGGCCAGGAGACCGAGGGCGAGGAGCGCCGTGCCGACGAGGGCGAGCGCGAGTTCGCCAGGCCGAAGTCGCTGCCGAATGCATGCTTGGCACGACGTGGCCGGCAAAGCCGGTGGCACGCAGGCGGTGCCGGCGAGGCCGAGTGCCAGGCTGTCGCGTGCGACGCCTTCGAGGATGAGGCAAAGCGCCATTGGCGCCGCCACCGCCCAGACCGCGAAGACGATCAGCGCACAGTCGGCAACGCCTTCGGAGGGGACGAATCGGGCGGAGCGGCGGCACCGGGGGTCCTTACTTGCTTGGCTTGGAGGGCTTGGGGTCTTCGGGGTATAGATGGTCTTGGACAGGTTCTGCAGGTTCCGCATGCTGGTGATGTCGGTGGAGGACATGCCGATCTCTCCGAGGAGCTGGTCGACAAGGGCGCTGGCTGCGATAGCGGAGGGCGGAGTTTACCGCTGCTCGGCGAGGTTGGCGCTGCCGGATCGGCCGCCTCCGTCGACCGGCGTCCCTTGCGTCAAGGGGCTGGAGAAGCCGGGAGGCCCTCGACGTGGACGATCCTGATGCCGTCGATCTTCTCGATGGGCTTCACGCTCTCGCGGATGATCGCGGGCAGGTTCTCCACCAGCTTGCGGTGCAGGTTGGAGCGGCGGTTGGCGTCGGAGCGCAGGTTCTCCGCTTCGTTCAGCGCGCGATTGCCCTCGGCCTCCACCGTCAGCCGCTCCTTGAGCGCCGCGACCGTGATGCGGTCGGCCTCGGCACGATCGGTGGCGGCGTCCTTCTCGGCCGCGGCGGCGGTGCGGAGGCGGATGGCGTCGCGCTGGGCCTGCTGCTCGGCCTCGATCAGGGAGATGGCGCTCTGGCGGTTGGCGATCTCGAGGTCGCGGGCGGTCTGAACCTTCTCGCGGGCTTCCACCACCTTGAGCTGCGCCTGTTCGGCCAGGGTTTGGGCTTCGTGGCGTTCCCTGAACTTGGCCGCAAGGGCGATTTCCTTCATCTGCTCGTCGATGGCGTGCGCCTCGGCTTTCTTGGTCTCCAGCGCCTCAATCTCGCGTTCCATGGCAAGGCGCGCGCGTTCGACATGCTCGCGTTCCGCGATGCAGGCGGATTCGGTCTCGCGTTCGCGGGTGGCGGCCTCGGTGACGACGACCGATTTCTGCTGGGCGCGGCGCAGCGCCACCTCGGCCTCCTGCGCCATGCGGGCGTATTCGCTGTAGCGCTGGATATCGAGGGCAAGCATTTCAGCCTTGAGGATCGAGAATCACGGTGTCCTGCTCGATGTCGTTGCGTTTCTTCTTGCGGGCTTCGATCTGCTCTGTCGAGCCGGGTCAGGCCCTCGGCGTCGAAGGCGTTCGAGGGGTTGAAGAGGCTCATGTCGGTCTGGTCGAGCGAGGTTTCTCCTCGACCGCGGCCTTCACCGCCTTCATGAAATTTGTCGCGGTGCTCGTGCATTTCCTCCATGGTCATCGACGCTGCGACCGAGCCCAGGGCGTCGACGAAGCGGCCCTGCACCAGGTCGGCGAGGCTCTCGGGGTTCATTGTGCGGTTGCCGAGGGTGCGCGCCGCGGTGGCCACGCTGGCGGGGTCGGCATTGACCCGAACGAAGAACTCGACGTCGAGTTCGACCCGCATCCGATCCTTGGTGATCAGCGACTTCTCGCGCGCCCGGTGCACCGGGACCGAACCGCCGGCGAGCCACGCGCCGCGGGCCTCGATATCTCCGCCGTGCCGACCAGGGCGGCGACCGCACAGAGAGCGACGACCAGCTTCCAGCGGGAGCCGACCCAGCCGGTGACCAAGAGCAGCAGGACCGCGGTTCCGGCCATGGCGAAGAGCGCCGCCGCATAGCTGGCCGCGGTCACGTCGGTTGCCTGCATCACTGTCGTCGCCACGTCGTCACTCCCGTTCGTGCTCCTGCCCGCGCCCGCTCAGATCTGCGTACGGATATGCGGCGAGCGCGCGTAGAGCGCGATTATCGGCAGGATCAGGATTCCGAAGATGAACTGCTGCCACTCGAAGTTGAGCCCGAGGCCGACCAGGAACGAGGTCGAGAGCCTGAGGCACTAGCACACCGATGACCGTGAAGCCGTAGCCACCGCAGCCACCCAGGAGCGAGGTCCCGCCCACCACGACCGCAGCCAGCGTCATGAACAGGTACTGGTCACCAACGCCGATGAAGCCGCCGCCGGACCAGCCGAGCAGGAGCGCCCCGGTGAGCGCCGCAAACGCCCCCGAGAGCATGTAGGCGCCGGTCCAGTAGGCAATCTCGGAGATCGGGACCCTTGCGGCCGAGGTGCGGTTCACGCCGAGGGCATATAGGTGGCGGCCGTAGACGGTATTGCGCAAGCCGAGGATCAGGACCGCGGCGATGGCGAGCCGAATCACGATGACCGGCGGGACCGCGAGGCCGAAGAGGCTGCCGGTTCATTCGCGGCGAGGTTGGAGAGCCAGGGCGGGACCTGACCGAGAGACATTGCCGCTGTAGGCCGAGCCGATCGAGGTGAGGATTTGTACGCCCCCCGAGATCGCGAAGCCGGTACCCAGGGTCACGATCAGGGCCTGCCCTTGCAGGCGGTACGAGAGCAGGCCGTTGATCACGCCGAGGAGCGCGCCGGTCAGGATCACAAGGGTCACGGCGAGCATGGGCGACACGCCGAGGCCGATCAGGTAGAGAAGCCCGACGTTGGCCGCCCCGATGACGAAGGGGATCGAGAGGTCTAGACCGCCGAGCAACGCCACCAGCGTCTGGCCGATGCAGGCGACCCCGAGGAACGCGGCGAAGAGCAGCATCGACGTCACGTTCACCGCCGAGGAGAAGCCTTCGATATTCATCGCCCCGAGGCTGAAGAGGCCGGCCAGCACCATCAGTCCGATAAAGGCGCTGCGGTTGGCCGCAACGTAGCGGCCGACCGTGACGGTGAGACCCATGATCCCGACAAGGAGCAGCGCAGAAATGACGGTCCAAATGCTGAAAAAGCCGAGGATCGTCGCCGAGAGGATCGCAAAGAAGAGGGCAAGGACCGCACGCCCAGCGCGAGCCGGTAACGCCGCAGACTTCGCGGAACTCGCCATTGGCGGACTGGATCGGGCGCCGGGGCCGCAATGAGCTGGTCGGCAATGAAGCGCCAGGCCCAGGCGCAGATGGCGAGTGTCGCCACGGCGTAGAGGAGGACCTGCTGTGCCGGAAGGCCCTGCATGAAGCCGGAGATCAAGCCGATCGCAGCGACGCCGACCGCCAGTGGCCAGTCCCGCCAGGCGCCGATCAGCTTCTTCGGCCGGTGGCCCCCCATCTGCCCGGGCGCCACCCCGCCGGTCTTGCGGAACCGCGCCACCCAGGCGATCGCCGTACTCACACCCACGCCAAAGCGCGCCGCCGCTTGGCGGCAGGACTGACCCTCCCGCACCACCGCATCAACCACACGCTCGCGAAGATCGATCGAAAACGGTCGCGCCATCCATACTGGCCTCCCGCTCCCAGCCAGCATGGTGAATCAGATCAAGCCGGGAACGGGAATCCCAAATAGACTCCGCCAGCCCCATCCGCTCTAGCAGTGACAGCACCAAAATGGCACCATAAGCGAGTTGCGTAACGAAGCTCTGGACGGAAGTCGGACGCCTCCGGAAACCCTCTGGCTCTGCGCGCTTCGGCGTGATTCCATCGCGTTGTGGGGATGGTGAGCGAGGCGGGCATGGCAGGTCGGCAGGTGGGGTTCTGGGACGTCGAGCACGGCTGCGCCAGCTCTCCGAGCGGGGCGACCCGCTGGAGAAGCTCGCCTCGACGGTCGATTTCGAGATCTTCCGCGCCGAGCTCGTCGCTGCGCTGGGACCTCGGGACCGCGCGAAGGGCGGCCGTCCGCCGTTCGATCCGGTGCTGAAGTTCCGAATGCTGGTGCTTCAGGCGATGCACGGGCTGTCGATGGCCCAGGCCGAGTTCCTGGTTGCAGATCGGCTGAGCTGGATGCGGTTCTGCGGTCTCGGCCCCGGGGACGCCGTGCCTGACGCCAACACGCTCTGGGATTTCCGCGAGGCGCTGATCGCGGCGGGCGCGCTGGACGCGCTGTTCGCGCAGCTCGACAGGGCGATCACCGAGGCGGGCTATCTGCCGATGGCGGGCCAGATCATCGACGCCACGCTGGTGGCGGCGCCCCGCCAGCGCAACACCGACGCCGAGAAGGCCCGGATCAAGGCGGGCGAGAAAGCCGCCGACATCTGGCCCGACAAGCCGGCGAAGGCGCGCCAGAAAGATACCGATGCGCGCTGGACGATGAAGTATCTCCAAGGCGAAACCCGCCGCGGACGGCAAGCCGCAGATCGACATCGCCATCCCGGCCTTCGGCTACAAGAGCCACATCTCCATCGACCGCCGCCACGGGATCATACGCCGGGCGAAGGTCACCGACGCGGCGGCGCATGACGGGGCGCGGCTGCGCGAGGGGCTGATCGATCCCAACAACACCGCCTCCGACGTCTGGGCAGACAGCGCCTACCGCTCGGCCGAGAACGAGCGGTTTCTCGCCAGGATCGGCAAGGTCAGCCGCATCCACCGTCGCAAGCCGAAGGGCAGGCCGATGCCCAGGCGCACCGCACGCGCCAACGCGAAGAAGTCCGCCGTGCGCGCCCATGTCGAGCATCCCTTCGCGCACCAGAAGGGGCCGATGGGTCTGGTGATCCGCACCATCGGCCTGGCGCGCGCCACCGCGACCGTGACGCTCGCCAACATGGCCTACAACATGAGGCGATGGTGCTGGCTCGACCGGCGGAGTTTGCCCGCATGAAGCCGAAAGCACCCGAAGGCGGGGGTTCCGATCCCTGACGAGGGCGTCTCACGCCCCTTCTACGACACCGACGCGCCGCCCAGCGCCAACAGAGCGGCCAAAAATCATCCGAGATCCCGGTAATCGGAGCCTGGAACGTTCCGAAGTTGTTTCGTCGCCTCAGGGGGCGTCAGAGAGCATGAAATCCCAGACGCCCGAGGCGCAGACCTGGGCGGCGTTCGGCATCTGGGCCGCGAGCTTTCGCAAGGACCTCAGGATCGAGGGCAACACGCTCGTGCTGATGCAGAACCTGCGCAACGTGACGCTTCAGTTCGAACTGCTGCGCAAGGTCGGGGTGCCGGTATGAACCGCGGGTGGACCGCCTGATGGCCAAGCATTCGCCCGTCATCGGCCGCTACGTCACGATCGACGTCGACGGCGCCGAGTACAAGGTCTTCTACCTGCGAAACGGCACCGGCGTGCCGCTCCTGGGCCAGCACACCGCCGGGTGCCACAACCACCAGGGGCGGGATCTTCTTGAGGATCCGGAGATAACCCGATCCTACGACGCGATCGCCTATGACCTTGCCGTCATAGAAAATCCGACCCCCCGCTGAACCGCGAATGGTTGAAGGAGGAGTACCGCCTCACAGCCCGTCATTACATGAACTTCATCCTCCGAACTCTCTGAGGCGCTCGAGCTGGACCGGCCGATCTCCATGGGCCCTTCCTTCGGCGGCAACGTGGCGCTGCAGCTGGCACTGCACCATCCGGACCGCTTCCGCGCGGTGATCCCGGTCATGGAGGATGCTGGCGCCGAAGAAGCCCGGGGCCTGGTGCCTGCACTCAAGGAAATCAGCGACGACATGGTCTGCTTCACCGCTCCGGTCCTCGATTCCCTGAACGCGCTGATCGCCGGCGTGGCGGTAAGCCTCCCGGCCGGAAGCGTCTCGGACGAAGACGAAGCTCGTATCGGCGAAAGCGTGATGGCGATCGCCCGCACCATGTCGCTGCGAATCGGAGCGGACCCGGGCGCTGGCGCGACGGCGGATGCCTGATCGTGCGGGTGCGTAAAGTTCCCTGTTCGTTAGCAGCCCGTAAAGAAGTGGCAAGCCGGATTCCAGCCGGATTCCAGCCGCCTTCCAGCCCCGATTGTTCTCGCCGTTCCAGAGGGATGGCCGCCGCCCGAGACGCGCTAGCAGATCAGGTCGCCGAGGGAAGAGCTGTCACCAGTTCCCGCCAATCGGGGCGCTCCTGGCCCTGAGGCGGGCGGGTGCCGAAGAACTGGACGGCGATCTCGCCGGCGGCGTCGAAGAGTTCGAGCGCGTGGATGTCGCCGTGGACGGAGGGCTTGCGCACGACGGCGGCGGAGGCGACCAGGTCCTGGCGGAGGTGGAGGTTGAACCGGGGGTCGAGGACGTTCAGCCAAGGGCCGACAACCTCGATGCGGTGGACCGGCCCCGAGTGGATCTGCACGCAGCCGGGGTTGCCGACGAAGACCATGATCGGGAGCGCGGAAGCGGCGACAGACTCGAGGAGCGTGCGGGCCGCGGCCCCGCTCACGGGGCGAGCGAAGTCGGGGGCGAGGCGCATCGCCTGGGCGCGGGTGACGCCGAAGCGGCGCAGGAGCAGGACGAACTCGTGGGTGTGCTTCTGCTCGGCCCAGGCGGTGCGGAAGCCCGCGACGTCGATCTCGGCGTCCGCGCGTTCGTTGGCGACGGGGACCGGCTCGAAGGTGGCGGGCGGCGCGTCGGGGTCTGTGGCTTCTTCGGCGATGCGGGCGAACGCGGCGGCGTCGGTGGCGGGGGTTGCGTAGATCTTGTGGATGGCGGTGCCGCTGGCATCGAAGAACTGCAGGCTCCGGCGCGGACCGGAGCGGGTGTCCTCGTCGAGGAGGTAGCCGAAGCGCCACTGGCGGGTGAAGAGGCGGAGGTCGATCTCGCCCACCACCTGGCCCATGGCGCCCTGGAAGTCGGGCGGGTTGAAGCGGCCGGTCTTCTCGTGGACGCAGGCGGCGTTACGGGTGAGGGCCATGACCTCGCCGGCCTCGGGCAGACCCGCGAGGATGGCGCCGAAGCCTTCGGGCGCGTCGGGGCGGCGGAGCCGGCGGGCGGCCCCGGTGCTGCGGCGGGCCTCGACGAGCGCCGCCTCGGGGACGCCAAGGGCGGCGGCGGCGTCGCGCATGCGCAGCGTCCCGCCGCCGGCGCGGAGGGCGGCCTCGCGGGCGAGGAGGCCGTCGGGCTGGGGGGCGAGGGCGCGGGCTTCGGTCACGGGGCGGTCCCTTGCGGTGGCCGGGACAGGATATCAGACGTCGGCGACGCTGGTGAAGCCCTCGAACTCGGGATGGCCGAGGTAGAGCGGCTTGTTCTGGCCGGCGTCGCGGTGGACCGCCCGGAACTGCTCGGAGGTGGTCCAGGCGCGGAAGGCGGCCTCGTCCCGCCAGACCGTGTGCGAGGCGTAGAGGGTGCAGTCTTCGGTGGCGGGAGCGCGGAGCAGGTGGAAGGAAACGAAGCCCGGCATCTCGTCGAGGCGGGACTTTCGGCCGCGCCAGACCGCCTCGAAGGCCTCCTCGGCACCGGGCACCACCTTGAAGCGGTTCATTGCGACGAACATGGGAGGTCCTCCTCGGCTCGGGTGGCGATGTAATCCTCGGCAGGCCGGTTGTCGATCCCGACCGGGTCAGCGGATGCTGAACCTGACCGGCGCGGTGATCTCGTGCGGCGCGCCGGGCGGAGGCGCCGGAACCGGCGAGGCGCGACGGACGAGCGCCAGCACGGCGTCGTCGAGTTCGGCATGGCCGGAAGAGCGGACGAGCGTGGCGGAGCGGACGTTGCCGCCGCCGTCGATTGCGAAGCGTACCGTGACCACACCCTCCTCGCGGCGCTGGCGGGCGCCGGCGGGGTAGCGCTTGCGGCGTTCGAGATGCGCCATCAGGCGCGCCTGCCACTTGGCGGGCGAAACCGCGGCGCTGGCGCCGGCGGCGTTTTGCGGGGCGGCGGCGACCTTGGCCGGGGGCGCCTGCGTCTGGGCGCGGGCGGCTGCGCGCGAGGGCTGGGCGGGTTCGGGCTTCTTGGGTTCTGGCTTGTCCGGCTCCGGCGCCCTGGCGACGCGGAGATCGCGCGGACGCGCCACCGGGCGTGGCTCGGGGTACGGAGATCTCGGGCGGCGGCTCGACCGCGGGGAGGGCGTCCGCGAGCGGGGAATTCGAGCGGATCGACCGGTGCGTCCGAAAGCGGCGGCTCGGGAGGGGCGGGCAGGGGCGGCGTGAGGTCGGGCGGGGGCGGGGTGAGGGCCAATCTCGGGGAGGCTGGTCTCGACCTCCGGCGCGTCCATGGCGTCGGGCGCGAGGTTTTCGACCGGCGCTTGCGGTGCGACCTGGGCAGGGGAGAGGTCGATCAGTACGGCCGGGGCCGGATCGGGTTCGAGTGCCGTGGGCTGCGGCTGGCGCAGCGCCCAGAGGAGTGCGCCGGCATGCGCCGCTGCCGCCAGCGCAGCCGCGGCCGTCCAGAGCAGCGCCTGGCCGGTCGGCCGCCTTCCCGGAGGATCGGCCGCGATCATGGGGCGGCCGGCGGCTCGACCGAACTCGAGGCCGACAAGGGCGACCTTGAGATAGCCCACGGCGCGCATGAGGTTCATCACCTGCATGAGCTCGCCGTAGGGAACTGCGGCGTCGGCGCGCAGGAAGATGCGCGTCTCCTTGTCGCCGGAAGTGGCCTGGCCGAGCGCCGTTCCGAGGGCTTCGCGGGCCACGGGGATCTCGCCGAGGACGAGGCCGAGATCGTCGCGTACGGTGAGATAGACGGGATCGGCCGGGCGCGGTTGCGGCGTCGCGGTCGATCCCGGCAGCTCGACCGGGACGTCGACGGTGGCGAGGGGCGCCGCGATCATGAAGATGATCAAGAGGACGAGCATGACGTCGATGAACGGCGTCACGTTGATCTCGTGCACCTCGGCGAGGTCGTCGCCGGTCGGGCGCGGCTCCAGGCTCCCGGCCACCGGACTATTCCGCCGCCTGCGCCAGCGGCGCGGAGGCCAGCCGGTCGTGGTCGAGGTCGCGGCTGACCAGGCGCTCGACTCCGGCGGCGGCGTCCGCGAGGCGCGCGCGGTAGCCGGCGATCCAGCGCGCGAAGAGGTTGTAGATCACCACCGCCGGGATGGCGGCGACGAGGCCGAGGGCGGTGGCGAGCAGCGCCTCGGCGATGCCGGGGGCGACCACGGCGAGGTTGGTGGTCTGCGACTCGGAGATGCCGATGAAACTGTTCATGATGCCCCAGACCGTCCCGAAGAGCCCGACGAAGGGAGCGGTGGCGCCGATGGTGGCGAGGATGCCGGTGCCCATGGCCAGCCGCCGGCCGGCTCCTGCCTCGATGCGCGAGAGGTGCGAGGAGACACGCGGCAGGAGGCCCTGGGGGGCGATGGCCGAGGTGGCGCTGGCCTCCTGGCGCGCGGCGCGGACCATGAGCGCGGCGGGGCCGCGGGCGCCGGCGAGCGCGCGCTCGGCCGCCTCGAGGTCGCGGACGCCGAGGATGACGCGGAGGCTCCGGCTCAGGCGGGCGCTGGCGGCGAGGATCTCGAGGCTCTTGGCGAGGCAGACGGTCCAGGTGACGAGCGAGGCGATCGCAAGGCCGATCATGACCGCCTTCACGACGATATCGGCCGCCATGAACATCCCCCACGGCGAGAGGTCGTGGGGTAGTTCAAGCGGTGAGATGCTCGCGGGGGCAGGGGATGTTGCCGTGTCCGGTGGAAGTGAGGCCGGCTCGGCGGGCTCGCTCACGCTATCGGGCATCGTCGATTCGGGGATTTGCACGTCCGCCGGGGCGGCGGGCGCCTCCATGGGCGGCGGTGCGTCAGGCGCGGCCGGCGTCGGTTGTGCCTCTGCCGCCGCTGCGAGGAGGACTGCCAATGCCGCGAACCGCGCGCTCTTTCGTAACCGCCCCATAGTCCCTCCAGCCAGGCGAGCGTGCGCGAGGCGCACGTCCTTCTGCCGCGACAGGGGCCGCAGTCAGAAGGTATCGATCAGGATGGCTGGCGGGCGCTTGTGCGCCTGGCTTGCCGCAAGGGGCGTGACGCTGCCCGCCCCCTATATCCGTCTAAATTAGTCGGGATATCCGGGCTTGCCAATAGCAGGCGAGCAGGTCGGTCAGAACCGGCGCAGGCGGCGCTGGATGCCGAAGAGGTAGATGCAGACGCCGATCAGGATGATGGCGAACATGGCGGTGGCGATGGCCGCGCCCATGTGCGGGTCGCCGAGCTGAAGCTGGAAGCCGAAGAAGGTGCGGTAGAGGAAGGTGCCGAGGATGTCGGTGGCGTAGTTCGGGCCGGCGAGCGCACCCTGGCTCACGTAGATCAGGTCGAAGGCGTTGAAGTTGCCCACGAAGGTCAGCACCGAGATGATTCCGATGGACGGCAGGATCATCGGCAGCTTGATCTTCCAGAACTGCGACCAGCCGGTGATGCCGTCCATCTCGGCCGCCTCGATCACCTCGTCGGGGATCGAGATGAGCGCTGCATAGATCAGCATCATCGGGATGCCGACGAACTGCCAGACCGAGATCAGCGCCAGCGTGGTGAGCGCGGTCTCCTCCTTGCCGAGCCATGGGGCGAAAAGCGACTTGAGACCCACGGCGTCGAGCATGGATGGCGCGATTCCCCAGATCGGCGAGAGGATCAGCTTCCAGACGAAGCCGACGATGACGAAGGAGAGGACGGTGGGGACGAAGATCGCCGAGCGGTAGAAGGCGGCGAACCGCAGGCGCGGCGCGGACAGGAGGGCGGCGAGAAGGATGCCGATCGGGTTCTGCACCAGCATGTGGATGACGAAGAACCAGAAGTTGTTGCCGAGCGCGTTCCAGAAGCTCGCCGACCAGCGCGGATCGCCGAAGAGGGTATGGAAGTTGCCGAGGCCGACGAAGGTCTGCGCGCCGTCGACGCGTGCGGAAGAGCGCGAGGTTCAGCGTGGCGAAGAGCGGGATGATCATGACGGCGGTGTAGACGAGCACCGCCGGGGCGAGGAAGACCGGGATGTGCCAGCGGATCGGGCTTGCGGTCGGCCATCGGGGCGCTCTCGTGGTGGGGGCCCCGCCCTGGAGCGGGCGGGGCCTGATTTTGAGCCTTCTGGCCCTTACTTCTGCGGATCGTACCAGCTTGCGAGGCCGTCCTGAAGCCGTTGGCGGCGGCCTCGGGGGTCTCGGTGCCGCGGATCACGTTGGCCGAGGCGTTCCAGGTCTCGTTCTCTAGGTTGGGCGTGCCGCGCGAGAGGATCTGGTAGGTCGAGCGGATCGTGCTCTCGCACTGTTCCCGCCAAGCGACGAACTCCTGGGCGAGCGGATCCTCGAGCGTCTACCGGCTCGTTGGACAGCGGAAAGAAGCCGGGCAGAGCGTTGGCGTAGAGCGCGGCGAACTCGGGCGAGCCGACCCATTCGAGGAAGGTCGCGCGCGGCGTCGGCGTTCGGCGAGGCGGCGTTCAGCCCGATGGCGATGTCGACGTGGTCGGAGATGTAGCACGTATCGCCAGCGTTCGCGACCGGTGGGGGAAAGGCGCCCATCTCGAAGGCGTCGCCGATCTGGGCTCGGAAGGGTGCGATCTCCCAGGAGCCGGCCGGGTAGATGGCGGCGCGGCCGAGGGTGAAGAGGTTCTGGCTGTCGGGATAGGTCTGCGCCTCGAAGCCGTCGCCGAGGTAGTCCTTCCATTTGGCGAGCGTGCGGTGAAGGGCGCGACCCAGTGCGGGTCGGTGAGCTTCTGCTCGCCCTTGATCAGCGCCAGCCGGCCCTCCTCGCCCTTCCAGTAATTCGGGCCGATGTTCTGGTAGCCCATGGTCGCGGCTTCCCACTGGTCGTTGGTGCCCATCGCCATCGGGATGTAGGTGCCGTCCGCCTTGATCTTGTCGAGCACCGCGAAGAACTCCGCCTCGGTCGTCGGCACGTCGAGCCCGAGCTCCTCGAAGGCGGTCTTGTTGTAGATGAAGCCGTGAAGGACCGAGGCCATCGGCACGCAGAAGGTTTGCTTGCCGTCGTCGGTGGACCAGCCGGACTTCGCGACGTCCGAGAAGTTCGCCATTGCGGCGAGGTCGGAGAGGTCGGCCATTTGGCCGTTTTGAAAAGCGCTGCAGCGAGGCGTCGAACGGGCGGCAGGTGATCAGGTCGCCCGCCGAGCCGGCGTCGAGCTTCGAGTTCAGTAGGGCGTCGTACTCCGCAGGCGCCGCAGGGGCGAAGGTCAGCTTGATACCGGGATGCGCTGCCTCGAAGGCAGGGATGATCTTCTCCTGCCAGATCGGCAGGTCGTCGTTGCGCCAGCTCTCGATGGTCAGAGTCACGTCCTGGGCGAAGGCGGCGCCGCCGGCGAGGAGCGTGCTGCCGAAGAGGACGGCCTTCAGCGATTGCAATGGCATGAGATGGGTCTCCCTGGTTTCTGAGGCGCGGCCTAGCGCCCGGTCTGCATTGCCTTCTAGCCGACGGAGCGGAGTGCTTCCAGCGCCGGTCCGAGATGTCCGCCGCTCTGCGCCAGCAGCCCGTTCGCGCGGCAGCGGTCGCCGGCGCCGGCGGCGATGAGCACCGCCGGCTTGACTGCACCGTGCGCCGCCTCGATCGCGGCCGCGGCGGCGTCCTCGCCAGCCCCGGATACCGCGGCGACGATCCGGGCGGCGCGCCGGCGAAGCTTGGCGTTGTCGGCGACGACGTTGACCATGAAGCCATCGTGGACGTGGCCAAGCCGGAGGGCGGTGAGGGTCGAGAGCATGTTGAGCGCGATCTTCTGCGCGGTGGCGGCGCCCATGCGGGTCGATCCCGCCACGAGCTCGGGGCCGGTGTCGAGCAGCACCGGCAGATGGGCGACCTGCAGCAGCGCGCTGCCTGCGACGTTGGCGATGCCGACGACCGTTGCGCCGGCGGCCCGCGCGGCCTCGGCTGCGGCGAGGGTGTAGGGCGTCGTTCCGCTGGCGGAGACGCAGATGAGCACGTCGCCCTCGCCGAGCCCGGCGGCGGCGACGTCGCGGGTGGCGTCGGTTGCGATGTCCTCGACCGCGCCGGTCATCTCGATAAGCGCCGCGGCCCCGCCGGCGAGGAGGACGGGCGTCCGGTCGGGCGGGATGCCGAAGGTGCCGAGAAGCTCCAGCGCGTCGGCGAGGGCCATGACGCCCGAGCTGCCGGCGCCGGCGTAGGCGAGCTTGCGGCCGGCGGCCAACGCGGCGGAGGCCGCGGCGGCGGCCGATTCGATGGCCGGGATCGCGGGTGCGACCTGCGCCGCGGCGTGCTGTTGCCCGGCGAGAAGGCGGGCCAGCACCTCTCCATCGGGCAGGGACTGGAGCCCCCGCGCGAGGTCATGCCGCGCTTCGGTATCGGTGATGCTCAATGACTACTCCCCTGCGGCGGAGGATGCCAAATCAATACCAGTTGTCCAGTGGAAAGTGCTGACTGCTCTCCGGCGCGGATCCGCTTTGCTTTTGGTATTGGTTTGGTATCCTCCCGCAATGGAGCTTTTCCTGGGAATCGACGGGGGTGGGACGGGCTGCCGGGCGGCGATCGCCGACCTTGAGGGCCATGTCCTGGGCCGCGGGCAGGCCGGTCCGGCGAATATCTGGACCGATCCGGAGGGTGCGCTCGCGAGCGTCCTGTCCGCTGCCGCGGCGGCGGCGGAACAGGCATCGGCGAAACCCGCACAGCTGAGGGCGGTGCTGGGCCTCGCCGGCGCGAACATGGCCGGTACGGGGGCGCGGCTTGCCGAGCGGCTGCCGTTCGCGGCGGTCCGCGTCGAAACCGACGCGCTGGTGGCGCTGAAAGGCGCGCTCGGCGGGGCGGATGGGATCGCGGCGACGCTGGGCACGGGTTCGGTCTTCGGGGTGCAGCGGGGCGGGGTTGCGCGCATCCTTGGCGGTTGGGGGTTCCTCCTCGGCGACCAGGGCGGCGGGGCGAGGATCGGCCGGGCGGTCTTCGAGGCGGCGCTTCTCGCCCATGACGGGCTGATCGAGGCCACGCCGCTCCTCAGGTCGCTGCTCGCGGAGATGGGTGGCGCGGCTGCGATCGTCGCTTTCGGGCAGCGGGCGGCGCCGGCGGATTTCGCGCGGGAGGTGCCGCGGGTGCTGAGCGCCGAGGCCGCGGGCGATCCGGCCGCGCGGGCGATCATGCTGGATGCGGCAGCTTCGGTCGCCTCGGCGATCGACCGGCTTCAGGCGGACGGGCCGGTGCCGGTCTGCTTTCTGGGCGGGCTCGGGCCCGAGTTCGGAGCGCGCCTTGCGTCGCGCTACCCTGGCATGATCCGCCCGCCGAAGGGCACCGGGCTGGACGGCGCCCTCGCCATGGCGCGGGGGGCGGCATGACGTTGTTCAGCCCCGAAGGCCTGGCGCCGGAGGGCGGGGGGCCGCTCTATCGGCAGCTCGGCCGGCGCATCGCCACGGCGATCGAGGGCGGCGCGCTGGGGCCAGGGGAGAGCCTGCCGTCCGAGCGCGAGCTGGCGCAGCTGACCGGGCTGAGCCGGGTGACGGTGCGCCGGGCGGTGGAGGCGCTGGTCGAGGGCGGCCAGCTGGTGCGGCGGCGGGGATCGGGCACGTTCGTGGCGCCGCGGGTCGAGAGGGTCGAGCAGGCGTTGTCGCTGCTCACCTCGTTCTCCGAGGACATGGCGCGGCGCGGCAAGGCGGTGCGCTCGGTCTGGCTCGCGCGCGCGGTGCAGGCGCCCTCGCCCGAGGAGATGATGGCGCTGGGGCTCACCGCCTATGACCAGGTGTCGCGGCTGGAGCGGGTGCGGCTGGCCGACGAGGTGCCGCTCGCCATCGAGCGGGCGGCGCTGCCCACGGCCGTGCTGGCCGATCCGGCGGCGGTCGGGGGCTCGCTCTACGCGGTGCTGGCGGAGCGGGGGATGCGCCCCGTGCGGGCGGTGCAGCGGATTTCGGCGGCGAACCTCGGGGCGCGGGACGCCGAGCTTCTGGAGGTGCCGGTGGGCGCCGCGGGGCTGCGGATCGAGCGGGTGTCGTACGTCGCGTCGGGCCGTGTGGTGGAATTCACCCGCTCGGTCTATCGTGGCGACGCATACGACTTCGCGGCCGAACTGCAGATCCCGGCCGAAGCGGAAGGGACCGTCGATGAGCGTTGAGACTCCCACTCACATGAGCGCAGAAGTGGCCGAGATCCCGGCGGCGGCGGCGCGCTTCCTGGATGGCTCGCGGGAGCAGATCGTCGCGGCGGCGGCGGCGATGCGGGCGATCGATCCGCGGCTGATCGTGACGGTGGCGCGCGGGTCCTCGGACCATGCGGCGAGCTATCTGAAGTATGCGGCGGAGATCGTCGCCGGGGTTCCCGTCGCATCGGTGGGGCCGTCGGTCGCGTCGATCTACGGGCGGCAACTGCGCCTCGATGGTGCGGCCTGCATCGGCGTCTCGCAGTCGGGGCAGAGCCCGGACATCGTGGAGATGATGCGGAGCGCACACGCCGGGGGCGCGCTGACGGTGGCGGTGACCAACGACGGCGGCTCGCCGATGGCGGCGGCCTGCGATCACGCCTTGCCGCTCCGGGCGGGCGCGGAGCGGAGCGTGGCGGCGACGAAGACCTTCGTATCCTCGGTGCTCGCGGGGCTGGCTTTGGTGGCGGAGTGGCGCGAGGACGATGAACTCCGCGCGGCGGTGGCCGCGCTGCCGGGGCAGTTCCGGCAGGCGCTGGCCTGCGACTGGGCGCCGCTTGCCGACCGGCTGGTGCGGGCGAACCAGGCCTTCGTGCTGGGCCGTGGCCCCGGCTTCGCCATCGCCAACGAGGTGGCGCTGAAATTCAAGGAGACGAGTGCCATCCACGCCGAGAGCTACAGCGCCGCCGAGGTGCTGCACGGGCCGGCGGCGCTGGTGCAGGCGCATTTCCCGGTGCTGGCGCTGGGCGTCGCGGACGCGGCGTTGCCGCAGGTGATCGTCACCGCGGAGCGGCTGGCGGGGCAGGGGGCGGACGTCTTCCTGACCGCGGCGGGGGCCGGCGCGGGTGTGACGCAGCTGGCGTCGGTCGCGGGGGTGCATCCGCTGACGGCGCCGCTGGTGCTGGTGGTGAGCTTCTATCGCTTCATCGAGGCGCTGGCGCGGCGGCGGGGGTTCAACCCGGACACGCCGCCCTATCTGCGCAAGGTGACCGAGACGGTATGACCGCCACGGTCTTCCAGGGAGCCGCGATCTTCGACGGGGCGCGGCTGCACGCCGGGGCGGCGCTGGTGGTCGAGGACGGGCGGGTGGCGGCGATCGTGCCGCCGGACGAGGCGCCGGCGGGCGAGCGGGTTCGGCTGGACGGGGGGGTGCTGGCGCCGGGGTTCATCGACCTGCAGGTGAACGGCGGCGGCGGGGTGATGCTGAACGGCCGGCCGGATCTGGACGGGATCCGGACGATCTGTGCGGCGCACGGGCTGTTGGGGACGACCGGGCTCTTGCCGACGCTGATCACGGATACGCCGGAGATCACCCGCGCGGCGGTGGAGGCGGGCGTCGCGGCGGCGGCGGACGGGGTGCCGGGGTTTCTCGGGCTGCACCTCGAGGGGCCGCATCTCGATCCCCGGCGCAAGGGGGCGCATGACCCGCGGCTGATCCGGCCGATGGAGGAGGCGGACCTCGCGTTTCTCTGCGACGCGGCGGGCCGGCTGCCGGTGCTGGTCGTTACGGTGGCGCCAGAGAGCGTCACGCCGGGGCAGATCGCGGCGCTGGCGGGCGGCGGGGGCGGTGGTGAGCTTGGGGCACAGCGACACCGGGGCGGCGGGGGCGGCGACCGCGTTCGCGGCGGGCGCGCGGATGGTAACACATCTCTTCAACGCCATGAGTTAGCTTGGAAATCGCGAGCCGGGACTGGTGGGGGCAGCGCTGGACGCGGAGGGGGTACGGGCGGGGTTGATCGCGGACGGGATCCATGTGGCGCCCGTCGCCATGCGGCTGGCGCTGGCGGCGAAACGCGGGGCGGACGGCATCTTTCTCGTGACGGACGCGATGGCGGTGGCGGGGACGGATCTGGACGGATTCACGCTGAACGGGCGGCCGATCCTGAGGCGCGGCGGCAGGCTGACGCTGGA
Organism: uncultured Alphaproteobacteria bacterium; assembly: GCA_963844375.1. Classification (GTDB taxonomy): domain Bacteria; phylum Pseudomonadota; class Alphaproteobacteria; order Rhodobacterales; family Rhodobacteraceae; genus Amaricoccus. The sequence goes on from CAWJOI010000034.1 coordinate 29,243, forward strand.
GGACGGGACGCTGGCCGGGGCGGACATCGACTTTCCCGGGGCGATCCGGGTTCTGGTCAGGGAGGTGGGGCTGACGCTGGCGCAGGCGCTCCGGATGGCGACGGCGGCGCCGGCGGCGGCCATCGGCCTCGGCGACCGGCTGGGCGGGCTGGCGGAGGGGATGCCGGCCGATATGGTGCATCTCGACGACGGGCTTGCGCTGCGGGGCGTCTGGCGGGCGGGGCGGCGCTTGGCGGACTGAAATCAGGGGATTTTCTCGACCCAGGAATCGTATGGAATCCATATGGGTCCTGAGCGAGGTCAGCCGAGCTTCTCCTCGAGCTCGGGCACGATCTGGAAGAGGTCGCCGACGAGGCCGTAGTCGGCGACCTGGAAGATCGGGGCGTCCTCGTCCTTGTTGATGGCGACGATGACCTTGCTGTCCTTCATGCCGGCGAGGTGCTGGATGGCGCCGGAGATGCCCACGGCGATGTAGAGGTCGGGGGCGACCACCTTGCCGGTCTGGCCGACCTGCCAGTCGTTGGGAGCGAAGCCCGAGTCCACCGCCGCGCGGGAGGCGCCGACGGCGGCGCCGAGCTTGTCGGCGAGCTTCTCGATGATGGCGAAGTTCTCTTCCGACCCGACGCCGCGGCCGCCGGAGACGACGATGCGCGCGGAGGTGAGGTCGGGGCGGTCGGATGCCGCCACCTTGTCCTCGATCCAGGACGACAGCCCGGGATCGGCGGCGGCGGCCAGGCTCTCGATCGGGGCGGGGGCCTGCTCGCCGGTGGGCTCGAAGCTCGCGCCCCGCACGGTGACGACCTTCTTTCCGTCCATGCTCTGCACGGTCTGCATGGCGTTGCCGGCGTAGATCGGCCGCTCGAAGGTGTCGGCGGAGACGACGCCGGTGATCTCGGAGATCACCATGACGTCGAGGAGTGCTGCGAGGCGCGGGGCCACGTTCTTGCCCGAGGTGGTGCCGGGGAAGACGATGTGGTCATAGCCGTCCGCCATGGACTGCAGGAGCGCGGTCAGCGGCTCGGCCATGCGGTGGCGGTAGATCTCGCCCTCCACGTGGATGACCTTCTTCACCCCGTCGAGCCGGGCGGCGGCCTCGGCCACCGCCTGCGCGTCCTGGCCGGCGACGAGCACGTGGATGTCGCCGCCCATCTTCTTCGCGGCGGTGACGGTCTTGGCGGTGGAATCGTTCAGCGCGGCGTTGTCGTGCTTGGCGAGGATGAGGACGGCCATCAGAGCACTCCCGCTTCGGTCTTGAGCTTGTCGATCAGCTCGTCCACCGAGCCTAGCTTGACTCCCGCCTTGCGCGTGGCGGGCTCGACCGTCTTCAGCACCTTCAGGCGCGGGGTGACGTCGACGCCGTAGTCGGCGGCGGTCTTCTCCTCCAGGGGCTTCTTCTTCGCCTTCATGATGTTGGGCAGGCTCGCGTAGCGCGGCTCGTTGAGCCGCAGGTCGACGGTGACAACGGCGGGGAGCGTGACGGTGATCGTCTGCAGGCCGCCGTCCACCTCGCGGGTCACCGTGGCGCTGTCGCCCTCGAGGGCGAGTTCGGAGGCGAAGGTGGCCTGCGGCCAGCCGAGCAGGGCGGCCAGCATCTGGCCGGTGGCGTTCATGTCGTTGTCGATGGCCTGCTTGCCGGCGATGACGAGGCCGGGCTGCTCGGCGTCGATGACGGCCTTGAGGATCTTCGCCACGGCAAGGGGCTCGATGTCGTTCTGCACGTCCTCGGCGGCCACCACCAGGATCGCCCGGTCGGCCCCCATGGCGAGGGCGGTGCGCAGCGTCTCCTGCGCCTGCCTCACGCCGATGGAGACGGCGATCACCTCCTCGGCCACGCCCTTCTCCTTCAGCCGGATCGCTTCCTCGACGGCGATCTCGTCGAAGGGATTCATGCTCATCTTGACGTTGGCGAGGTCGACGCCCGAGCCGTCGGCCTTCACGCGAACCTTGACGTTGTAGTCGATAACCCGTTTCACGGGCACGAGGATCTTCATCGCGTGCTCCCCCAAGATGTCCCGGCGCCGGTCTAATGCGGCGAGCGCGGGGAGCGGCGCAACAGGAAGTTGCGCCGCCGCGCGGCTCGGCCGCTCGGGGTCAAACCAGCAGGCTGTCGAGTGGTCCGTGAGGTCGATGCCGAAGACCTGCAATTCGTTGGCGCCGAAGTCAATGAGCACCCCATCGTCCTGCGTCGGAGGCGGCACGCGAGGATAACCTCGTCGACGGTGACTCCGAGCGCGCTTGAAGTCGAGGATGTCGCTTCCGGGGTTGAAGTCCGCGATCCGGTCGCGCCCGCCGGTGAAGACGAAGGTGTCGCGCGTCGCCGCCGCCGGCCAGGTAGTCGTTGCCCGCTCCGCCGTTCAGAATGTCGTTGCCGGCGCCGCCGTAGAGATAGTCGAGGCCGCTGCCGCCGAAGAGGCGGTCGTTGCCGGTCTCGCCGAAAAGCTTGTCGTTGCCGCTGCTCGCCGTAGATCCGGTCGTTGCCGGAGCCGCCCCAGATGACGTCGCTGCCGGCTTCGCCGTAGAGCAGGTCGTTACCGCTCTCGCCGAGGATCGTGTCGCTGTGGTTGCCGCCGTAGACGGTGTCGTTGCCGCTGGCCGGCCTTGATCGCGTCGTTGCCGTCCTCGCCGTAGATGAAGTCGTTGCCGTCGCCGCCGTCGACGACGTCGTCGCCCTTGCGGCTCGTGATGTCGTTGCCGCCCCTGCCGAAGATGAGTCGCTCCGTCCTTTGCCGACGCAGCCAGTTATTCCGCAGTAGTCGTTGCCCCGATCCGATCGCCTTCAGCCGCGCCGATACGGCCGCGGCAGGAAGCATAGCGCATCCGGCGGCGGGGCAGTCGTCGCGAGCGGTCAGGCCAGGGCGCGTTCGGCGAGTTCGACCAGCACTGCGGCGTAAAGGACGAAGGTCGCGGTCAGGACGAAGACGTGCCAGATGGTGTTGTGGAAGGGGAGGCTCTCCCAGACGAAGAAGACGACGCCGAGGGTGTAGATGCCGCCGGCCGCGAGGATGAGCGCGAAGCCGGTGGGGGTCAGCGCCGAGACGAGCGGGCCGCCGAAGAACGCCGCCGCCCAGCCGATCCCGAGGTAGAGCAGGATCGAGGGCCACTTCAGGCGCGCGCCGCTCAGCATGCGCATGGAGGCTCCCGCCAGCGCGGCGCCCCAGAGGCTGGCGAGGAACAGCCCGGCGTGGGTTCCCGTCAGCACCGCGAGCGGCGTGTAGCTGCCGGCGATCTTGACGTAGATCGCCGACTGGTCGATGCGGCGCAGCATGTCCTTGCGCGCCGGCACGCGGATCATGTTGTTGGCGGCCGAACAGACGAACATGGCGAGGAGGCTGGCGCCGTAGACCAGTGCGGCGCCCACGGTCGTCGCGTCGCCGAACCAGACGACGGCGAGGGTGACGAGGACGGGGACGGCGATCAGGGCGGCGGCGACGCCGATGACGTGCACCGCCGCATCGCTGAGAAGCTCGGCGCGGGTGTATTCCATCGGGACACGCTCGCGCGCGATCATCTTCCTCGATCCCTCGCGCGGAATTGGCCCGCGCCCCACTACGTCATTGTGAAACAAGATCGGCCGAAATGGGAATGCGGCAAGGGCGCTTATGGTTAGCGGTAAATCACCTGTTCGCGCCCGGAACCCAGAGCACGTCCAGGGCGCCGCCGTCGTTGGCGGCGCGGCTGGCGACGAAGAGCCAGTCGGAGAGCCGGTTGAGAAAGCGCACGGCCTCGGGGTTCACGGTCTCCGTGCCCGCGAGCGCCACGGCATGGCGCTCGGCGCGGCGGCAGACGGTGCGGCAGAGGTGCAGGTGCGCGGCCGCCGGCGTGCCGCCGGGGAGCACGAAGCTGCGCAGCGGCGCGAGATCGGCGTTCATCGCGTCGATCTCGGTTTCGAGGCGGGCCACCTGGGCGGCGATGATGCGCAGGCGCGGGCGCTTTGCGCCGGCGTCGTTCTCGAAGTCGGGGGTGCAGAGGTCGGCGCCGAGGTCGAAGAGGTCGTTCTGCAGCCGCGCCAGCGCGGCGTCGAGCGGGCCGTCGGCGTGCAGCCGCGCCAGCCCGAGCGTGGCGTTGAGCTCGTCCACCGTGCCGTAGGCGGTGACGCGCAGCGCGTTCTTCGGCACGCGCGTGCCGTCGCCGAGGGCGGTGTCGCCGGCGTCGCCGGTGCGGGTGTAGATGCGGTTCAGCACCACCATGGCGTCAGCCTGCCCCGGCCGGAGAGCCAGACGAAGAGCAGGATCAGCAGCACGGCGATGAACTGAAAGAGCAGCCGCAGCTGCATGATCTTGTTGGCGTATTTCCGGTTGAACGCGCCGCCCCGGGCGAAGCCGCCGACGCCGACCAGCAGCACCGCCACCACGAGCAGGCAGGCGATCGCGGTGATGATGAAAAGCGGGTTGTCGCGCATGACACGCACCTAGCCGATTTGGGGGCCAATGCAAGGTCCCGCCGGCGCAGCTCGCGACGGGTGGCACGGGGGCGAAAAATCGGGTATGGTCGCGCAGGGCACCAGAAGGCCCTCGCCGCGGACGGGCTCGACGTGCGCGGGAGAAAGACGAGTCTGGGAGAGAACGCGACCCGGCGCCAGTCATTTCGATTGGGGGTGTCATTTCATGAAGTACGTTATGAGCTGGAGACGGAAGCGGCACGGCACCACGGCCGCGTACGAGGCGGCGCAGGCGCGCGTGCTGGCGCTGATGCAGGATTGGCGCAAGCCCGACGAGGTGGTGATCCACCAGTTCCTCATTCGCTCGGAGCGCGGGTCAGGACGGCGGGGGCTATGCGGTCGTCGAGACCGACGACCTCGATGCGGTGCACGATGCCGTGGAGGTCTTCTCCGCGTTCAATTTCCACATCGATCCCGTCGTCGACATCGACGTGGCGCTGGCCGCCAAGGGCGTCGCGATCGAGTGGCGCGACGCGGCGGTCTGAGCCCGCGGGTCAGCGGCGGCGGACGATCGCGTCGAGGGCGCGCGCCGGCAGGAGCCGGCGCAGGACGTTCGCGACATGGGTGGGCGTGGTCACGAAGTAGCGTGGCCGCGGCCTGGGGGAATCGAGCGCCCTGACGAGCTGCGCCGTCACGGCCGAGGCGGGGAGCTCGAAGCGGTCGCGGCCGGTGTCGGGGGCGTAGAGGCGGCGGAGCAGGCCGCTTTCGTAGGCCGCGCGGTGGGGCGAGGCCTGCCAGTCCACGTGGCGCTCGAAGTGCGGGATGGAGTTGCGCCGGAAGGGGGTGGCGATCGGCCCGGGCTCGATCAGGGTGACGTGGATGCCGCTGCCCGCGAGTTCGAGCCGGAGCGTGTCGGTCAGGCCCTCGAGCGCGTACTTGGTGGCGACATAGGCGCCGCGCCAGGGGGCGGCGATGAAGCCGAGGATCGAGGAGTTCATCACGATCCGCCCCGTGCCGGCGGCGCGCATGGCCGGCAGCAGGCGGTTGGTGAGGTCGATCTGGCCGAAGAGGTTGGTCTCGAAGATGGCGCGGAAGGCCGCCCGGGGCAGGTCCTCGACCGCGCCGGGGATGGCGAAGGCGCCGTTGTTGAAGACGGCGTCGAGTTGGCCGGAGGTCCGCTCCAGCGCCTCGTCCGCGGCGGCGGCGAGGCCGGCGTCGTCGGCGAGGTCGAGCGGGAAGCTCTCCAGCCCCTCCGCCTCCAGCCGCCGGCAGTCGGCGGGGGCGCGGCAGGTGGCCAGCACCCGCCAGCCGCGGGCGTGCAGCGTGCGGGCGGCGTCGAGGCCGATGCCGGAGGAGGAGCCGGTGATCAGGATGCTGCGCTCAGAGGCCATGGGCGGCCCGCTCGAAGGCGTCGAGGGTGGCGGTGACGCGCGGGTCGGCGAAGGGGCGGAGCTGGGTCATCAGCATGCCGGCGCGGCGGCGGGCCGGGTCGAGCCAGAAGTGGGTGTTGAGGATGCCGCCCCAGCCCTGCGCTCCCGCCGCGCGGCGGCCGGGGATGTCGGCCTGGTTGCGCAGGCCGAGCAGGCTCCAGGTGAGCTCGGCGCCGGGCATGAAGTCGACATCCGCGCTCGCCTCCGGCTGCACCGAGGGGATGACCCCGAGCCGCCGGGCGCCGATCTGGTTGGCGAGGAGTTCGGCGACCATGGCCTCCGAGAGAATGCGACGGCCATCGAGTTCGCCGCCGCGGAGCAGCATGCGCAGGAAGCGGAGGTAGTCGGGGGCGGTGCCGATCAGCGCATGGCCCAGCCCGTGGAACTCGGGCTCGACCAGCGTCGGGGCCTCGACGATGGCGAACCCCGCGCCTTCGCGCACCCTCACGGCCGCGAGGCGGGGGGCGAGCGCCGGGGTCAGCGCGAAGACGGTTTCCGCCATGCCGAGCGGCGCGAAGATCTCGTCGCGGCAGAAGGCGTCGATCCGGCGGCCGTCCACCGCCTCGATCAGCTGTCCCGTCCAGTCGAGCCCGGTGCCGTAGGCCCAGCCCTGGCCGGGGTCGAAGGCGAGCGGCATCGCCAGCGCGGCGCGCCGGCCGCTGCGCGGTGAAGGAAGGCCGGTGAGGCGCCGGTAGCGCTGCATCCCGCCGTTCCAGACGTCGTAGGCGGCGCCCGAGCGGTGCGACAGGAGCTGGCGCAGCGTCGCGCGGGTGCGCTGCGGCCGGAGCCGCGGCGCCTCGCCGTCCCAGCCGTCGAGCACCGGCAGCGCGTCGAAGGCGGGGATCGCGTCGCCGACGGGGGCGTCGAGGGCGGCCTGTCCGCGCTCGACCAGGATGGCCGCCGCCACCGCGCCGACGGCCTTGGTCATGGAGAAGAGCTGGAAGACGGTGTCCTGCGCCGCCGGTCGGCCCGGCGCCGCCTCGCCGGCGGCGCCCTGCCAGAGCGCGCCGTCCGGGCCGCCGACCAGGCCCGTGGCGAAGGGCAGGTCGCCCAGGGCGACGGCGGCGTCGAGGATCTCCTGTGGATCGGGCAGGGCGGGTCTCCGGGACTTCTCGGCGCGCACGCGAGCTTCGGGCAAATCCTGGGGCGCTGCAAGGCGCTGGACGGACGCCGCACCCGGCGGTATCACAACATCTATGGCCGACGAAACCGACGACCGCCAGATGGATGCGGTGACGCCCGAGCCGCTCGCCCGCGCGCTGGGCGAGCGATATCTGACGTATGCGCTTTCCACGATCATGCACCGGGCGCTGCCGGACGCGCGCGACGGGCTGAAGCCGGTGCACCGGCGCATCCTCTACGCCATGCGCGGGCTCAGGCTCGATCCGGGCGGGGCGTTCCGCAAGTGCGCCAAGATCGTCGGCGAGGTGATGGGCAACTATCACCCGCACGGGGACAGCTCGATCTACGAGGCGCTGGCGCGGCTGGCGCAGGACTTCAACGTCCGCTACCCGCTGGTGGACGGGCAGGGCAACTTCGGCAACGTCGACGGCGACAACCCGGCGGCGCAGCGCTACACCGAGGCGCGGCTGACGGCGGCGGCGGCGGCGCTGCTCGACGGGCTGGCCGAGGACGCGGTGGATTTCCGCGACAACTACGACGGCTCGGAGCAGGAGCCGGTGGTGCTGCCGGCGGCGTTTCCGAACCTGCTGGCCAACGGCTCGTCCGGGATCGCGGTGGGGATGGCCACCAACATCCCGCCGCACAACATCGACGAGCTGGTGGGCGCCTGCCTGCACCTGATCAAGGCGCCGAACGCGCGCGACGAGACGCTGCTCGACTTCATCCAGGGGCCGGACTTCCCCACCGGCGGGATCATCATCGAGCCGCGGTCGGCGATCAAGGAGGCGTACCGGACCGGGCGGGGGAGCTTCCGGCTCAGGGCGCGCTGGGCGGTGGAGGACCTGGGGCGCGGGCAGTGGCAGATCGTCGTCACCGAGATCCCCTACCAGGTGCAGAAGGGCAAGCTGATCGAGCGGCTGGCCGAGATCATCAACCTCAAGAAGGTGCCGATCCTCGCGGACGTGCGCGACGAAAGCGCCGAGGACATCCGCGTCGTGCTGGAGCCGCGGGCGCGGACGGTGGACCCGGCGGTGCTGATGGAGATGCTCTACAAGGCGAGCGATCTCGAGACGCGCTTCGCCATGAACATGAACGTGCTGATCGACGGGCGCACGCCGCAGGTCTCGACGCTGAAGGAGGTGCTGCGGGCGTTCCTCGACCATCGGCGCGAGGTGCTGCTGCGGCGGTCGCGGTTCCGGCTGGGCAAGATCGACGCGCGGCTGGAGGTGCTGGAGGGCCTCCTCGTCGCCTATCTCAACCTCGACCGGGTGATCGCGATCATCCGCACCGAGGACGATCCCAAGGCGGTGATGATCGCCGAGTTCGGGCTGACGGACGTGCAGGCGGAGGCGATCCTGAACATGCGGCTGCGCAACCTGCGCAAGCTCGAGGAGATGGAGATCCGCACCGAGCGGGACGCGCTGACGCTGGAGCGGGCCGGGCTGGCGGCGCTCCTGGCGGACGAGGGGGCGCAGTGGGCGCGCATCGCGGAGGAGCTGCGCGCGGTGCGCAAGGCCTTCGGGAAGGATGCCCCGGGGGGCGCGCGGCGGACCACGTTCGACGACGCGCCGGATGTGGAGGAGGTGTCCTACGAGTCGATGATCGAGCGCGAGCCGGTGACGGTGGTCTGCTCGGAGATGGGCTGGATCCGGGCGATGAAGGGGCATCTCGCGCCGGACGCGGACATCAAGTTCAAGGACGGCGACAAGCCGCGGTTCTTCCTGCACGCGGAGACGACGGACCGGCTGCTGCTCTTCGCCTCGAACGGGCGGATGTTCACCCTGGGCGTCGCCGGGCTGCCCGGCGGGCGCGGCATGGGCGAGCCGGTGCGGCTGATGATCGACCTGCCCAACGAGGCGCAGATGCTGGCGCTCTTCGTGCATGTGCCGGGGGGCAGGCTGCTGGTGGCCTCGCAGGCGGGGGACGGGTTCATCCTGCCCGAGGACGAGGCGGTGGCGCAGACCCGGGCCGGGCGGCAGGTGCTGAACGTGAAGGACGGGGTGCGCGCGGCGGTGTGCCGGCCGGTGACGGGCGACCACGTGGCGGTGGTGGGCGAGAACCGCAAGGTGCTGGTCTTCCCCACGGCCGAGCTTTCGGAGATGGGGCGCGGCAAGGGCGTGCGGCTGCAGAAGTACAAGGACGGCGGCCTTTCGGACGCCGTGACCTTCGACCTGGCGGACGGCCTCTCGTGGAAGGACCCGGCGGGCCGGACCCGGACGGTCACCGGGGCGGAGCTGGCGGAGTGGGTCGGCGCGCGGGCGAGCGCGGGGCGGATGGCGCCGCGGGGGTTCCCGCGGGAGAACCGGTTCGGGTGAGGGCGCGTGCGCGCCTCGTTAACCAGTCGCTCACAAAGTCGGCCTCGGGTTAGTGCATGTCCGCTCGCGGTGGATTGCCGGGATTTTAGGCAAATGATACCTACGGTTGCAGGACGTCGAGTCCGGGCAGGCGCCCGGGGACCGGTAGTGAGCGTTCTTTGTAAGGGGTGGACATCCTATGACTGCATCCAGAATTCGGCACGCTTCTCGCCACGGTACTCCTGGCGGTTGCGGCTTACGCGCCCGCCGGGGCGGCGACTCTCGTGGGGTACTTCCCGGGGAACGATCCCTTCGGTGGCCACGAGAAGGGCCTCTACGGCACCTTCAACGGCATCGAGATCAGCTCGCCTTCGCTGGCGAAGTGCGACGTTCCCGAGGGGCCGCTCTCGTGCAACTGGGAAAACGGCGCCGTTGCGGGTGAGAACTACACCAGCGCGTTCCAGATCGGCTTCACCGACGACAAGACCGGGACCTGGAGCTTCACGGGCGACGGGTCGCTGACGCACCTGCCGTCCTACATGGTGGTGAAGGCGGCGACGAACTGGGCGCTCTATGCGCTCGACGGTGCGCTTTCGGGCAGCTGGTCGACGGCGGGGCTCCTGACGCCGAACGGCAAGAACCAGGCGGGCGTTTCGCACATCTCGTTCTACAACAGCGCTGCCGCCATCCCGCTGCCGGCTGCCGGCTGGCTCATTCTTGCCGGATTGGGCGGGCTGGGCGCGATCGCCCGCAAGCGCAAGGCCCGGGCGGCGGCCTGATGCCATCGGTGGCGCTGGGGTAGTTCCGGCCCCTGCGCGGCAAGGGTGTGCGGCTGCAGAAGTACAAGGACGGCGGCCTTTCGGACGCAGTGACTTTCGACCTGGCAGACGGCCTCTCGTGGAAGGAGCCGGCGGGACGGACCCGGACGGTCACGGGCGGCTGGCGGAGTGGGTCGCGCGCGCGGGGCGGATGGCGCCGCGGGCGTTCCCGCGGGAGAACCGGTTCGGGTGAGGGCGCGCGCCGGACGTCCCCTGGCGGGATTCGGCTGGGTCGGCGGATCCTCCGCCGGGGGTCGGGATCCCGTGGCGCGCGTTTCGCGTGGGGGAGCGCCGGCCTCGGGGAGCCGCAAGGGCTCCCGCTCGGCCGGCGCTGACGGTCGGCCGCCTTTGCGGCCTCCCTGCGGCGGAAGCGGACTTCGTCCGCTGAGTCAGGGTTCTCCCCGCCTGTGGGCGGGGCCCCGCGCCTGCTCGATAGGACTTCATGCCAGTATGAATGCCCGGAAGGATCCTTCGGGGCCGGGTACGCCTCGACGTGACGGATGGGGAGACGGTGAGGCTGTCGCAGGTGGAGCCGTGCGCCGCGGGCGGGAGGGCCGGACACGCGGGCGGCTGACGCGGCGCTTCCGCCAACGGCGGGGACGGCCGCATGGCCGGCGCCCGGCGGGCGGCAGGTTGACCGGAGGCGGGCGGCCCGACGTGCCGTCGCGACGCGACGTCAGGGGCCACGACCCCCGCCGGGCGCTGGAAACGCTACTCCTCCTCGCCTTCGCCGCTTTCGGCGACCAGCGCCACCGAGACCACGTGCTCGTCGGCGGCGGTGGAGAAGACGCGGACGCCGCCGGCGCCGCGGGAGCGGAAGGAGATGTCGGAGACCGGAACGCGGATCGACTGGCCGGCGTCGGTGGCGAGCATCACCTGGTCGTCGATCTCGACCGGGAAGAGCGCCACCAGCGGGCCGCCGCGCATGGTGCGGTCCATGGCGGCGACGCCCTGGCCGCCGCGGCCGCGCACCGGGTAGTCGTGGCTCGAGGAGAGCTTGCCGGCGCCGTTCTCGGTGATGGTGAGCAGCAGGTCCTCGGCCTCGGACATCGCGACGTAGCGGGGCTGGCCGAGCTCGAAGCTCTCGGCGGTGGCGGTCTCCTCGCCCTCCTCGGGCTCGACCTCCTCCTCCTCGGTGGCGCCGGCGACGGCGCGGCGCATCTTGAGGTAGGCGGCGCGCTCGTCGGGGGTGGCCTCGAAGTGGCGGATGACCGCCATGGAGACGACCGTGTCGCCCTCGGCCAGGCGGATGCCGCGCACGCCGGTGCTGTCGCGGCCCTTGAAGATGCGCACGTCGGTGGCGGGGAAGCGGATGGCGCGGCCGTTGCGGGTGGTCAGCATCACGTCATCGTCCTCGGAGGCGATGCGGGCGTTGATGAGCCGCGTGCCCTCGGGGAGCTTCATGGCGATCTTGCCGTTCGACTTGACGTTGGTGAAGTCGTCGAGCGCGTTGCGGCGGACGTCGCCGTCGGAGGTGGCGAACATGATCTGCAGGCTGGCCCATTCCGCCTCGGGCACGTCGACGGGCAGGATCGCGGCGACGGAGACGCCGGGGGGGATGGGCAGGATGTTGACGATGGCCTTGCCGCGGGCGTTGCGCCCGGCGAGCGGCAGGCGCCAGGTCTTGAGCGTGTAGACCATGCCCTCGGTGGTGAAGACGAGAAGCGCGGTGTGGGTGTTGGCGACGAAGAGGCGGGTGACGAAGTCCTCGTCCTTGGTCGCCATGCCTTGCGTGCCCTTGCCGCCGCGGCGCTGGGAGCGGTACTCGGAGAGCGGCGTGCGCTTGATGTAGCCGCCGGCGGTGACGGTGACGGCCATGTCCTCGCGCTCGATCAGGTCCTCGTCGTCGAGGTCGGCGTCCCAGTCGATGATCTCGGAGCGGCGCGGCACGGCGAAGAGCGCGCGGACCTCGCGCAGCTCGTCCGAGATGATCTGCATGATCCGCCCGTGCGAGCGCAGGATGTCGAGATAGTCGGTGATCGAGGCGGCGAGGGTTTCCAGCTCGTCGGTGACTTCCTTGACGCCGAGGGCGGTGAGGCGCTGCAGGCGCAGCTCGAGGATGGCGCGGGCCTGGGTCTCGGAGAGGAAGTAGGTGCCGTCCTCCTGCACCCGGTGCGACGGGTCGTCGATCAGCGAGATGTAGGGCGCGATGTCGGCGGCGGGCCAGGCGCGGGTCATCAGCCGCTCGCGGGCCTCGGCCGGGTCGGCGGAGGAGCGGATGGTGGCGACCACCTCGTCGACGTTGGTGACGGCGACGGCGAGGCCGCAGAGCACGTGGGCGCGCTCGCGGGCGCGGCGGAGCTCGAAGGCGGTGCGGCGGGCGACCACCTCCTCGCGGAAGGCGATGAAGGCGGTGAGGAAGCGCTTGAGGTCGAGCTGCTCCGGGCGGCCGCCGTTCAGCGCCAGCATGTTGCAGCCGAACGAGGTCTGCAGCGGGGTGAAGCGGAAGAGCTGGTTCAGCACGACGTCGGGGGTGGCGTCGCGGCGGAGCTCGACGACGACGCGCACGCCGGTGCGGTCGCTCTCGTCCTGGACGTGGGCGATGCCCTCGATCTTGCGGTCGCGCGCCAGCTCGGCGATGCGCTCGATCATCGTCGCCTTGTTCACCTGGTAGGGGATCTCGGAGACGATGATGGCGGTGCGCCCGCCGCGCACCTCCTCGATGCGGGTGCGCGAGCGGATGATCACCGAGCCGCGGCCCTCGTGGTAGGCCTTGCGCGCGCCGGAGCGGCCGAGGATCAGCGCGCCGGTGGGGAAGTCGGGGGCGGGGACGAACTCCATCAGCTCGGCGACGGTCAGCTCGGGGTTCTCGATCAGCGCCAGCGTGGCGTCGATGACCTCGCCGAGGTTGTGCGGCGGGATGTTGGTCGCCATGCCGACGGCGATGCCGGCGGCGCCGTTGACCAGCATGTTGGGGAAGCGCGCCGGCAGGACGGTGGGCTCCACGTCCTTGCCGTCGTAGTTCGGCTGGAAGTCGACGGTCTCCTTGTCGATGTCGGCGAGGAGGTAGGCCGCCGGCTTGTCGAGGCGGACCTCGGTGTAGCGCATGGCCGCCGGCGCGTCGCCGTCCATGGAGCCGAAGTTGCCCTGGCCGTCGAGAAGCGGCAGCGACATGGAAAAGGTCTGCGCCATGCGCACGAGCGCGTCGTAGATGGCCGAGTCGCCGTGCGGGTGGTACTTGCCCATGACGTCGCCCACCGGGCGGGCGGACTTGCGGTAGGACTTGTCGTGGGTGTTGCCGGTCTCGTGCATGGCGTAGAGGATGCGCCGGTGCACCGGCTTCAGCCCGTCGCGCAGATCCGGGATCGCGCGGCTGACGATCACGCTCATGGCGTAGTCGAGATAGGAGGACTTCATCTCCGTCTCGATGGCGATCACCGGGCCGGAATGGGCCATGCGCGGCGGCTCGGGCCTCGTCGTCGCGGTCGTCTTCGGGGGTGTCGCTCACGGGGAGGAATCGGTCCTGTTCAGGGCGCCAAGCGTTTGATAGCGTTTATATTGGCCGGGGCGGGGAAGGGCAATCGGAACCGGCCCGAAAGGGGGATCGATGCCGCACGATCACGACGATTCTCATGCCTCCGGAAGCCACCTCGATCCGATGGCCGCGCGGGTGATGGCGCTGGAGACGATCCTGACCGAGAAGGGGCTGGTGGACCCGGATGCGCTCGACGCGCTGGTCGAGCTCTACGAGCACCAGATCGGCCCGCGCAACGGTGCGCGGGTGGTCGCCCGCGCATGGAGCGATCCGGACTACGCGGACTGGCTACGCCGCGACGCCACCGCCGCCATCGCGTCGCTCGGTTATACCGGGCGGCAGAGCGAACACATGCGGGCGGTGTTCAACACGCCCGGCGAGCACCACCTGATCGTCTGCACGCTCTGCTCGTGCTATCCGATCGCGGTGCTTGGCCTGCCGCCGGTCTGGTACAAGGCGCCGCCCTACCGCTCGCGCGCGATCATCGACCCGCGGGGCGTGCTCGCCGAGTTCGGGCTCACGCTCGATGCGGGCACGGCGATCCGGGTCTGGGATTCGACGGCGGAGCTGCGCTACCTGGTGGTGCCGATGCGTCCCGCGGGCAGCGAGGGGCTGGACGAGGCGGCGCTCGCCGAGCTCGTCACCCGCGACTCTATGATCGGCACCGGGCTGGCGCTCGCGCCCGCGAACGCGGCATGAACGGGCCGCAGGACGTCGGCGGCGCGGCGGGGTTCGGCCCGGTGAACCCGGAGCAGGACGAGCCGGTGTTCCACGCGGAGTGGGAACGGCGGGCGCTGGCGTTGGGGCTGGCGACGAACCTGATGGGCCACTGGTCGCTCGACGAGGTCCGTTTCACGCGCGCGAGCATTCCGCCGGCCGAGTACTACGCCTCGAGCTACTATGCGATCTGGATCAAGGCGCTGGAGCGGCTCCTGGTGCGGCACGGTTTCGTCACCGAGGCCGAGCTCGCTGCCGGCCACGCGCTGACCGCCGGCACCCGCCCGCCGCGGGTGCTGCGCGCCGCCGAGGTCGCCGACACCATCGCGCGCGGCACCCCCTACGACCGCGACCCGGAGGGCGCGCGCGGCGGTCTTCGCGCCCGGCGACCGGGTGCGCACCGTGGTGATGCACCCGCCCGGCCATACCCAGCTGCCGCGCTTCGCCCGCGGCAAGCTCGGCCGGATCGAGACGGTGCAGGGCTTCCATGTCTTCCCCGACAGCAACGCCCACCGGCTGGGCGAGGCGCCGCAATGGCTCTACACGGTGGTGTTCGACGCCACGGAGATCTGGGGACGCGACGGCGACCCGAACGGCACGATCTCGATCGACGCCTGGGAGAGCTATCTTGAGCGCGCCTGACCTGCCGGGCCTGCCGCGGGACGAGGCCGGCGCGCCGGTCTTTCCCGGGGTCTGGCAGGCGCGCGCGTTCGCGCTGGCGGTGCACCTGAACGGGACGGGGGTCTTCGCCTGGCCCGCCTTCGCCGCTGCGCTCGGGGCCGAGCTCAGGCGCGAGGACGACTACTGGCACGCCTGGCTTCACGCGCTGGAGAGGATCCTCGCAAGCCGCGGACCTGGCCGCGCCCGAGACGGTGGAGCGGGTGGCAGACCTGTGGAGGCGGGCGGCCGTGAAGACCCCGCACGGGACGCCGATCCGGCTAGAGAACGCCGGTTGAGGCAGTGGCCGGTTGCCGCGCTTGCGCCCGGCGACGCGGCGGCGATAGGCTCCGCGCGCCAACCGGGGGCTGCCGATGCAGACGGTCTATTCGCCGCGCCATGCCGGGCATGCCGGCAATGTCGAGCTGATGTCCGGGCGCCATCGTGCCGGCCTTCGAGATGCCGCGGCGGGCCGAGATCGTGCTGGCGCGGGTGCGGGAGGTCGGGCTCGGGCCGGTGCTGGGGCCGAACGAGCACGACCTCGCGGCGGCGCGGCGGGTGCATGCGCCGGACTACCTGGAGTTCCTGCCGCGCGCCTGGCCGCTCTGGGCGGCGGCGGGACGGACGGGGACGGCGATGCCGTTCGTCTGGCCGGTGCCGGGGCTGCGCGCGGACGTCCCGCCCGCCGACATCGACGGGCTGCTCGGGTTCTATTCCATGGACGCTGGCGCAACCTTCGTCGCGGGGACGTGGGAGGCGATCAAGTCGAGCCACGACGTGGCGCTGACCGCGGCGGCGCTGGTGCATGGCGGCGCGGGGGCGGCCTTCGCGCTCTGCCGTCCGCCCGGGCACCATGCGGGCGCGCGCTTCGCCGGGGGATACTGCTTCATCAACAACGCGGCGGTGGCGGCCGAGTGGCTGCGGCTGCAGGGGGCGGCGCGGGTCAGCGTGCTCGACGTCGACTATCACCACGGCAACGGGACGCAGGCGATCTTCTACGCGCCGCGGCGACGTGCAGGTGGTGAACATCCACGCCGATCCGATGGTGGAGTATCCGTATTTCCTCGGCCATGCCGACGAGCGCGGCGAGGGGGAGGGCGAGGGGTTCAACCTCAACCTGCCGCTGCCGCACGGGACGGACTTCGCGGCCTGGTCGGCGGCGCTGGAGACCGGCTGCGCGGGCGGTGGCGGACTTCGCGCCGGAGCGTGCTGGTGGTCTCGCTCGGGGTCGACACCTACCGGGGCGATCCGATCAGCCAGTTCCGGCTCGACACGCCGGACTATCCGGTGATCGGGCGCGCGGATCCGGGCGCTCGGGCTGCCGACGCTCTTCGTCATGGAGGGCGGCTACGCGGTCGAGGAGATCGGGGTGAACGCGGTGGGGGTGCTGGAAGGGTTCGCGGCGGCTTGAGGGCCGCCGCGATCCTTGGGCTCAGGCTTGCGCGAGAAGGCGTTTCCGCCGCTCGCCGGCGTGCGGGTCGAAGTGCCAGGCGAGGCGGCCGACCTCTTCCTTGCCGTCGAGGGTCTGGCGCAGGTCGATCCGGTAGACGGCGTCGGGGTCCTTCGAGTTCAGCCGCACCAGGAAGCGCATCTCGTGGCGTTCCTTGGCGCCCATGAGCGCCGGACCGAACCGCAGCCTTGCGCTCGCCGGCAGCCGGGCGCGTCGCGCGCGCCGCGCCCTCGTTGATCTCGACGATGTCGAGCTGGGCCTCGAAGTTTCGCAGGAACTGCAGCGGCAGTTCGAGCAGCACCTCCGCTTCCGGCGGCAGCCGCAGGTTCATGTCGAGGGCGAAGCGGAGCCGTTCCTCCGGCGCGCCCGGCATCAGCCAGGGCAGCGCGAAGAGCGCCTCGGGATTGTCCGGGTCGCGGTTCACCACGTTGAAGTTGCGCCAGGTGACGTTGTTGTTGTTGCGGATGAAGTTCATGAAGTTGCCGAAGTCCATGAAATCGGCCGGCGCCGGCGCAGGGTCGCCGGCGGTTCCGATGAGGCCGACGAAGCAGTAGTGCCCCGGCGCCGGGATCTCCGACGCGGGCCAGACGATGGCGTCGGCGCAGGTCAGGTGATCCATGGCCGGCACGCTGGGGATGGTGACGCTGCCGACCGGCGTCCAGAGATCGGGCGTGACCAGGGTCGAGGCCGGGGACCAGAAGACATCGGCCTGGACGTTGCTGGCGGCGGACCCGCGGTTGCGGACGCGGACGTAGATGAAGTTGTCCTGCCCGAACTCGGCCTCCTCGCCGAGGGTGCTCATGTTCTCGGTGCCGCTCCCCTCGCCGAAGGTGGCCTGCGGGTTCCCGACGGCGAACTTCAGCATGATGATGTCGGGAGAGGCCGAGATCGCGCCGTTGTGCGGCGCGCCGGTGTCGCCGACGTTGTCGCGGATATAGACGTCGGGCACGAGGCCGAGGACGTTGTCCACGATGCCGCGCAGGTTCGGCATGACCCCCATCGCCGTGGCCTCGGTAGGCGCGCGCGGCGTGTTGACCGCCGGGTCGCTGAGGATCGCGCGCATCTGGCGCGGGCTCAGCCGCTGGCCGGTCGCCGCCTGGTGGATGCCCTGCACGCAGAGCGCGGCGCCGGCCACCATCGGCGAGGCGCCCGAGGTGCCGCCGAAGGTTCCGGTGTAGAGGTTGGTGGCGCCCGGCGGCGTCCGACGAGCAGGTGCGGATGTTCTGGCCCCAGGCGTAGCAGTCGATGCGCTGGCCGAAGGTGGAGAAGGCGAGCCGGGTGTGCGGCGCCGCCGAGGTGGCGGCGGCGACGATGATCGCGCCCGAGTCGCGGAAGTCGGGGTTGGCCGGGCTGCGGAAATGCACGAGCTGGCCAGAGGCGTTGGTGAGGGTGTCGAGGTTCACCGCCGGGGCCTGGCCGTTGTTGGTGCCGTTGCCGCCGGCTTCGACCACGATCACGCCGAGCGCGGTGGCGAGGCGGATCGATTCCCAGACCGCCTCGACGATCTCGCTCGGGCCGAGCATCGCGGTGCCGGGCACGAAGTCCTGCGTCTCGAGCAGCATCACGTCGCCGAAGGCGAGGCTCGGGAGGACGTCGACGATCGAATCGGCGAGGCTCGGGTTGCGCGAGGCGACGAAGACCGTGGCGACGTTCGGCGCGAAGCCGACGCAGCCGACGGTATTGTCGAGGGCGCAGAGCTGGCCCAGGACCGCGGTGCCGTGCGCCCGCGAGGTGTTGACGATGGTGCCGTTCAGCTGTGTGGCGCCGTGGGCCGCCAGGTCCTCGTGGTTCAGGGTCCAGCCCTGCTCGATGTCGACGACCGTCTGGCCGGCGCCGTCGCCGCCGGGGAAACCCCAGGCGTAGCGGGCATCGACCCCGCCCGGGGCCGCGCCAAGGTAGGTCTGCTGCGCCGCCAGCGGATCGTCGGTGTCGTTGACCAGCGGGTCGGGGCCGGGGATCTCGATCTGGGCCGAACGCACCGCCACCGATGCCGAGAACACCTTGCGGACCGACTCGAGGTCGTCCGACTTCGGTGCGTCGACGTAGTAGAAGGTCGTCAGCGGGTCGGCGAGGTAGTTCGGGTCCATCGCGGCCGCCCGCTTCTGCAGCTCCGGCAGCCGCTCCCGGCTCTTGTCCGAGAAGACCGGCGAGAGGCGGAAGTCGCCGATCGAGGCGTGGATGCGCCGGAAGCCGGCGGGGTCGCGCTCCTCGAGGTAGCGCTCGGGCTCACGGAACCCTTCGGCTTCAGGTACTTCCCGCAAACGGACGATGACGCGCGGGTGCGCAAATTCGCTCATGGCAATCCCCTAGACTATGAAACAGCGAAAAGTTCAGAGTAATTTCTGAATCAGTGGTCCGATCATAGCATCTTTGATCCGCCAAGTCAGCGGGAGACGTGAGCGGGGGTTTCGGCCATGGTTCGACCCCGGACGGCCGGAGACCACCAAGGGTCGTCGGAGGGCAATGATCTTGTGCCTGCAACTTGGCACTATCCCAGCAGTTGGCACTTGCCTATATTGCGCCCGACACTCGCCTTGGAGGGTAGGGCATGCGCTGTCCGTTCTGCGGCAACATCGACACCCAGGTGAAGGACAGCCGTCCCGCCGAGGACCATGTCTCGATCCGGCGGCGGCGGTTCTGCCCGGCCTGCGGCGGGCGGTTCACCACCTACGAGCGGGTGCAGCTGCGCGACCTCGTCGTGATCAAGAAGAGCGGCAAGCGCGAGCCGTTCGACCGCGACAAGCTGGAGCGCTCGATCCGCATCGCCATGCAGAAGCGACCGATCGAAAGCGAGCGGCTGGACCAGATGATCTCGGGGATCGTGCGGCGGCTGGAGTCGATGGGCGAGACGGACATTCCCTCGGACACCATCGGTGCGATCGTCATGGAGACGCTGGCGCGGATCGACACCGTCGCCTACGTGCGCTTCGCCAGCGTCTACAAGAACTTCCAGGCGGCGGACGACTTCGAGGACTTTGTCTCCGAGCTCCGGCCCGCGACCGCAGGGCGGGAAGAAGACTGATCCCGTGGGCGAGATGAGCGACAGTGCCCGGGACGCGGGCTGGATGCGCGCGGCCCTCGGGCTCGCGCGGCGGGGGCTGGGCCGGGTCTGGCCCAATCCGGCGGTGGGCTGCGTGCTGGTGGCGGGGAACACCGTCGTCGGCCGCGGGCGCACCTCCGACGGCGGGCGCCCGCATGCCGAGGTGGTGGCGCTCGCGCAGGCCGGGGCGCGGGCGCGGGGCGCCACCGCATACGTGACGCTCGAGCCTTGCGCCCACACCGGCAGGACGCCGCCCTGCACCGAGGCGCTGATCGCCGCGGGCGTGGCGCGGGTGGTGGTCGCCACCGAGGACCCCGACCCGCGGGTGAACGGCGCCGGAGTGGCGGCGCTGAAGGCCGCCGGCGTTGCCGTCGAGGTCGGCTGCCTCGCCGCCGAGGCGGTGGCGCTCAACCGCGGCTTCATGATCCGCATGACGGCCGGGCGGCCGATGGTGACGCTGAAGATGGCCACGTCGCTGGACGGGCGCATCGCCACCGGCACCGGCGAGAGCCGCTGGATCACCGGCCCGCGAGCGCGCTCGGAGGTGCACCTGATGCGGGCGCAGTCCGACGCGATCCTGGTCGGCGCGGGCACGGTCAGGAGCGACGACCCGAGGCTCGACGTGCGCGGGCTCGGCATCGCGGATGCGAACCCGGTCCGGGTGGTGGTGAGCGGGGCGCTCTCGCTGCCGCGCGAGGGGCATCTGGCGCAGACGGCGGCCAAGGTGCCGCTCTGGCTCTGCCACGACGTCGAGGCCGAAGAGGCAAGGCGCAAGGCGTGGGCCGAGATCGGCGCCGAGCTGATCGAGATCCCGTTCCAGGCGGACGGGCAGATGGACCTCTCGGCGCTGCTGCAGCGCCTCGGCGAGCGCGGGCTGACGCGCGTGCTCTGCGAGGGCGGCGGGCGGCTGGCGGCGGCGCTGATCGAGGCGGACCTCGTGGACGAGATCGTCTGCTACACCGCCGGCGTCGTGCTCGGCGCGGAGGCGATCCCGGTGGTGGGCGGGCTCGAGGTGGCGGCGCTGCAGCTCGCGCCGCGCTTCCGCCTGCTCGACGTGGCGCCGATCGGCCCGGACATGCGCAGCCGCTGGCGGCGGCGGGGCTGACCGGCGGGGCGGCGCTAGTTCGTGACGGCGTTCGTCAGGGCGACGGCGGCGGTCGCGATCGCCAGCACCCGGGTCCAGTTCCCGAGCGGCGTCTCGGCGATATAGATGGTGTCCTCGTCCTGGACGACGAAGTCGCGCGCCGCGAACACCCCCTCCGGCCTCGTCAGGTCCAGGAGGTAGGCCATCCGCTGCGGGCCGATGAGGTCGCCGCGTCCGAGCACCCGGTTGGCGATCTGGGCGGGCTCGTCGCGGAAGACGAAGACGCCGGCGGGATTGGCGGTGCGGCCGTCGAGGCCGCCTACCGTCGCGATCGCCTCGATCACCGACATGTTCTGCTTGTTGAACGCGACCCGCGACTGACCGACGGTCGCGCCGAGCGCGGTGAAGGAGCGGCGATCCTCCTCGACGACGATCCGGTCGCCGGCGCGCAGCGCGATGTCGTAGCGCGGGTTGTCGTAGAGATCCTGCAGCCAGATCCGCCCGGTCTGGCCGCCACGCTCGACCTTGATCTGCGCCACGTCGGGCACCAGCGCCACGCCGCCGGCGCTGGCCAGCATCGCCGAGAGACGCAAGGTGGGCGCGTCGATGGGATAGACGCCCGGGTTGTTGACCCCGCCCATCACGCTGACGGTAGCACCGTCGCCGGCGATGCGGCGGACCTCGACCTGCGGGTCGGGGGTCTGTCCGGCAAGGCTCTCGGTGATCTCGAGGCGAAGCTCGTCGGGGGTTCGCCCCGCCGCCTGCAGCCGTCCGGCATAGGGCACGAAGATGCCGCCGGCCTGGTCGACCTGGATCGCCTCGAGCGTCGTCGCCTTCATGCCGACGCCGACCAGAAGCCCGGTGTCGACGCTCTCCCACACCCCGACCGAGAGCGTGTCGCCGGGCCGGATGGTGTCGGGGGAGAGCGCGCCGGCGTTCACGAAGCCGGCGCCGAAGCCGAGAACCTCCGCCGAGCGGGCGGCCGCCGCGATGGGTGGGGTGACGTCGACGAGGTGCAGGTCCTGCGTCGGGTCGTTGCTGCCCCGCCTGATCTCGCCCAGGGTGGGACCGGAGCGCGGCAGCGCGCAACCGGCGAGCGCGGCGACAAGGAGAAGCGCACGGCCAAAGCTCACCGCCGCGATCCGCGGACCCTGCATCGATTGCCTCATGGTTTGCTCGTCGGCTTTTGCGGCGAAACTTAACGATTTTCCCGCTCCGAGGCCAGCGAAGAGATCACGAGGCGGCCGGGCTGTTGCCGAAGCGCCGCGATCGGGCATCTTGTCGCGCCCCCGGGCGCAGGCTAGGACGCGAGCCGGGACAAGGTGGAAGGTGCGATGTTCACCGGAATCATCAGTGACATGGGCACGATCACCAGTGTCGAGCACCGGGGCGACCTGCACGCCCGGATCCGCTGCGCTTATCCGGCGCAGGGCATCGCGATCGGCGCCTCCATCGCCTGCGACGGCATCTGCCTGACCGTGGTCGACCGCGGGCCGGACGGCGAGCGGCGCCTGGTTCGACGTGGACCTGTCGGCCGAGACCGTCGCGCGCACCAACGTCGGCCGCAACCGCGGCGCCTGGGCGGAAGGGCGGCGGGTCAACCTCGAGCGGGCGCTGCGGCTCGGGGACGAACTCGGCGGACACATCGTCGCGGGACACGTGGACGGCCTGGCCGAGATCGTGGCGCTGCATCCCGAGGGCGAGAGCGTTCGCTTCACCTTCCGCGCGCCCGATGCGCTGGCCCGCTTCGTGGCGCCCAAGGGGTCGATCGCGCTGAACGGCACGTCGCTGACGGTGAACGAGGTCGATGGGGCCACCTTCGGCGTCAACATCATCCCGCATACCCTGGCGGTGACCACCTGGGGCGCGGCGCGGACGGGCGATCTGGTGAACCTCGAGATCGATACGCTGGCGCGCTACGTGGCCCGGCTGGCCGACTACGCCCGGGACACCGGCGCCCCATGACCGTCGCCGCCGGGACGCCCTGAGGCGTATGGCCTTCCCGCAGCGGCTGCGGTATCTGCCCCCGACGCAATGCGCGATGGAACAGACGTGACGCCGATGGCCATCCCGACCCGCTCGGAATACTTCGACGCGATCTCCTCGATCGAGGAGATCATCGAGGACGCGCGCAACGGCCGGATGTTCATCCTGGTCGACCACGAGGACCGGGAGAACGAGGGCGACCTCGTCATCCCGGCGCAGATGTGCACGCCCAACGCCATCAACTTCATGGCGACGCACGGCCGCGGCCTGATCTGCCTCGCGCTCCCCGGCGAGCGGCTGGACGCGCTGGGGCTGCCGCTGATGGCGGCGTCGAACTCCTCGCGGCACGAGACCGCCTTCACCGTCTCGATCGAGGCGCGCGAGGGGGTGACGACCGGCATCTCGGCGCACGACCGCGCGCGCACCGTGGCGGTGGCGATCGACCCGCGCTCGGGGCCGCAGGACATCGCCACCCCCGGCCACGTCTTTCCGCTCCGCGCCCGCGACGGCGGCGTGCTGGTCCGCGCCGGCCACACCGAGGCGGCCGTCGACATCGCGCGGCTGGCGGGGCTGAACGCGTCCGGCGTGATCTGCGAGATCATGAACGAGGACGGCACCATGGCGCGGCTGCCCGACCTCGTGGCCATCGCCCAGCGCCACGGGATCCGCATCGGCACCATCTCGGATCTGATCGCCCACCGCCGCCGCCACGACAACCTGGTGCGCGAGACGGCGGTGCAGACCGTGACGTCGGAATACGGCGGCAGCTGGCAGATGCGGGTCTTCACCGACACCGCAGGCGGCGGCGAGCACATCGTGCTCTCCAAGGGCGATCTCGCCTCGCCCGAGCCGGTCCTGGTGCGGATGCACGCCATGAACCCGCTGGAGGACGTGCTCGCCATCCATGCCGGCCGCAGCCACCAGCTCCGCGACGCCATGCGCACCATCGCCGCCGAGGGGCGCGGGGTGGTGGTGCTGTTGCGCGACATGGGCGCCAAGCTCGACATCGGCGACCACGTCACGCCGCACCGGCTGCGGCAGTACGGCATCGGCGCGCAGATCCTCACCGCACTCGGCCTGCGCGACCTGATGATCCTGACCAATTCGCCGAGCCCGCGGCCGATCGGCCTCGACGGCTACGGCCTCACCATCGTCGGCACCCGGCCGATCCCGTCCTCGGAGGGCTGACCTTGGCGAGCCGCGAGAGCCACTACACGCTGCCGCCACCCGCGCTTCGAGCAGGCGACGCGGCTCCTCGTCGTGGTGGCGCCCTACTACCGCGACATCGCCGACGACCTGATCGCCGGCGCGCTGGCGGCGATCGCGAAGGCGGGCGCCGCCCAGGAGACGGTCGAGGTGCCGGGCGCGCTCGAGCTGCCGGCCGCGATCCGGCTGGCGAGCCGGAGCGGGGCGTTCGACGGGTACGTCGCCCTCGGCTGCGTGATCCGCGGCGAGACGACGCACTACGAGACCGTCTGCAACAACTCCTCGCGCGGCCTGATGCTGCTCGGACTGGACGGGCACTGCATCGGCAACGGCATCCTCACGGTCGAGACCCACGCCCAGGCCGCGGTGCGCGCCGATCCGGCGGGGCAGAACAAGGGTGGGGGCGCGGCGGAGGCGGCGATGCACCTGATCGCGCTGGGGCGGCGCTTTGCCCCGCCGTCGCGGCCGTTGCCGCAGGGCAGCTTTCGGGTGGCGGACGCCGAATGAACGCCGCCAAGCCTCGCCTGACCGCCGCCCAGGCCCGCCGCATGCGGTCGGCCGCGCGGTTCTACGCCGTGCAGGCGCTCTTCCAGATGGAGGCGGCGGGTGCCGGGCTCGAGACGGTGCTCGAGGAGTTCGAGACCTACCGGATGGGGGCGGAGATCGACGGGGTGGTCTTTGCCGACCCGGACGTGGAGCACTTCCGCGCGCTCCTCACCGCCGCGGTCACCGAGCAGGCGCGCATCGACCAGCTGACGCAACAGGCGCTGGTGGTGCGCTGGCCGATCGACCGGATCGATTCCGACGCTCAGGGCGCTCTTCCGCGCCGCCGGGGCGGAGTTGGTCGCAACCGACACCCCGCCCAAGGTGACGATCAACGAGTATCTCGACGTGGCCAAGGCCTTCTATCCGGACGGAAAGGAAGCCAAGTTCGTCAATGGCGTGCTCGATCACATGGCGAGGTCGGCCCAGCCGCAGGCGTTCGGCTGAGCGCCTCCCGGGCGCCGGTGGGAGGGGAAAGCGCCCGGGAGGGTCGCCCCGCTGCTGGCGTCAGATGCGATCGCTCAGCATGCGGCCGCGGACTTCGGCGCGGGTCACGCCGATGTCGCGCAGGAAATGGTCTTCGAGCTCGAGCAGAGCCCGGTAGTCCCGGCGATGCCGCGCCCGCTCTTGCGAGCGCTTGATCGCTGTCTGCAGGTGCTGAAACATCGCGGCCTCCTCTGCCTCCGGTTTCGATGCTGGAGAAGATGCCGCAGCGGTGTTTCAGCCCCGCGCCCGCCGGTGTTTCATTTGTGCCGAAACAAATATGCGGTCGCGCTCAGGCGACCGAGTAGCCGCCGTCGATGGTCAGGATGGCGCCGGTGACGAACGACGCGGCGGGAGAGGCGAGGAAGAGGACCGGGCCCGCGACCTCCTCCGGCTCGCCCCAGCGGTCCATCGGCGTGCGGGAGAGGATCGGGCCTGATCGGGCGGGGTCCGCCTGCAGCGCGGCGGTCAGCGGCGTGCGGATCCAGCCGGGCGCCACCGCGTTCACCCGGATGCGGTCGGGGGCATAGGCGATCGCCAGCGACTTGGTGAGCTGGGCGATGCCGCCCTTGCTGGCGGAGTAGCCCGGCACGAGGCCGCCGCCGAAGAACGACAGCATCGAGGCGAGGTTGACGATCGAACCGGCCTGCTGCCCGCGCGAGGAGCGGCCGCGCGGCGGCGCACATGCGCATGGCGCCGTTGAGGTTCACGTCCACCACCTCGGCGAAGACCGCCGGGTCGAGCTCGCGGCCGCGCGCGATCATCCCGGCGCAGTTGACCAGCACGTCGAGCGCGGGCAGCCCGGCGGCGAGGTCCGCGACGGCCTCCGGGTCACGCACGTCGAGCGTCCGCAGATCCGCCGCCCCGAGGTCCGCGTCGCCCGCCAGCGCGTCGATCTCGCCCGCCGCCACCCCGGTCGCGGTCACATGCGCTCCCGCCCTGGCGAAGGCGCGGGCCACGGCGGCGCCGATGCCCGAGGTGCCGCCGGTGACGAGCACCCGCCGCCCGGCGAACCACCCGGCGGCCCAGCCGTAGCCGGGCGCCTCAGCGGATGAACTGCTCAAGGTAGTCCGCCCCGAGTCCCACGCGATCGTAGTGCGCGCTGCACATGTCGATCTTGGTGAAGACGTCCTCGTAGCCGATCTGGGCGTTCGCCTCGTCGAGGTAGACCATCGAGCCGGTGATGTTGAAGAACGTCACCATCTCCGGGCAGTCCTCGGGCACCAGCAGGGTGTGGATCTCGCCCGGCGGCTCGAAGACGTAGGAGCCGGTCTCCGCGATCCAGTCGTGCTCGCGGTAGTGCCAGCGCCCGCGGATGACGTAGCCATGCACCGGGTTGGGGTGCAGGTGCCGCGACAGCACCCCGGAGCGGCGGACGCGCAGCAGGTTGCACCACTGGCCCTGACGGGTGTTGAGCATCAGCGGCCGGAACCAGACGCCCTCCGCCTGCGGCACCCAGACCCGCTCGTCCTCGGGCTCGGCGATCACCGCGATCTCCGCCGCCGCGCGGGGATGCGCGGACCCGTTCAGGTTGCCGTACATGCGCCCGTGCCTCCCCCGTCCCCGCGTCGGTCCGTTCTCGGCGCTCCCGCTGCAGCCGTCAAGGTCGACGGGACAGGGTCGACGCTGTGCGGCAATCGGAAACAAACAGTTCATGCATAAGCTTCTTTGTTTCCGCCTAGCCATGACGCTACTTGCCACGGGGTAAGGCGCGGCGTTGCGCCGACAACCTCAAGGAGTACCCCGATGACCAACACCACCGCCTCGACCGCAGCACTTGTGGCGCGCGTCCTTCTCGCCTTCATGTTCATCCTCGCCGGATGGGGCAAGCTCGGCGACATCCAGGGAACCATGGCCTACACCGCCTCCGGCGGCCTGCCGGGCTTCTTCGCGCTCCCGGCCATCGCCATCGAAATCCTCGGCGGCATCGCCGTCCTGATCGGCTGGCAGACCCGCTGGGCCGCGCTGGCGCTTGCCGGATTCGCCGTTCTGGCCGGGGTCCTCTTCCACTACGTCCCGGCGCAGGGCCTCGAAGGCTATGACCGCGTGGGCCAGATCATCAGCTTCCAGAAGAACCTGGCCATCGCCGGCGGCTTCCTGCTCCTCGCCGCCTTCGGCCCCGGCCGGTACTCGGTCGACGAGCGGGGCGGTCAGCGGCTGGCCGTCGCCTGAGCCCACCGACCTGGACGACCTGCCGGCGAAGACCGCACCCGGTCTTCGCCGGCTTGGTCGTGCCTAGAGCAGCGAGCCGATCAGAATGAGGACGGTGGCGAGGACCGCGCCGCCGAGGGCATAGAATCCAGCCCGGAGGCCGCCGGCGCTCGGGCGGGGGCGGGGGGGCGTTGGCGCGGACGAGGGCGGCCTCGGCGAGCTGCGGCAGGCGGGGGCCGAAGCGGGTGAGCACGCGCACCGTGGCGGCGAGGTCGCGGGCGATGGCGGCGGGCCCGAGGTTCGAGCGGATGTAGTCGGTCACCACCGGCCGCGAGGTCTCCCACATGTTCATGGCGGGGTTGAGGCTGCGCGCGACGCCCTCCACCACCACCATGGTCCGCTGCAGCAGGATGAGCTCGGTGCGGGTCTGCATGCCGAAGCGCTCGGTCACCTCGAAGAGGTGCGCCAGCAGCCGCGCCATGGATATGCGGGTGGCGTCCTGGCCGAAGATCGGCTCGCCCACCGACCGCAGCGCCTGGGCGAAGGCGTCGAGGTCCTGGTCGGCGGGGACATAGCCGGCTTCGAAGTGCACGGCGGCGACGCGGTGGTAGTCGCGGTGCAGGAAGCCGATCAGGATCTCGGCATAGACCCGCCGCGTGTAGGCGTCGATGCGCCCCATGATGCCGAAGTCGAGCGCGATCAGCGCGCCGTCGGGGCCGAGCTTGAGGTTCCCCTGGTGCATGTCGGCGTGGAAGAAGCCGTCGCGCAGCGCCTGGGTGAGGAAGGTCTGGATGATCCGCTCTGAGAGGCGCACGAGGTCGGCGCCGCTGGCCTGGAGCGCCGGCAGGTCGCCGAGGTTGATGCCGCTTGCCCATTCCAGGGTGAGGACGCGGCGGCCGGAAGCGGGCCAGATGACCGCGGGGACGCGGAAGCTCGGGTCGTGCGACGTGTTGGCGGCGAACTCGGCGGCGGCGGCGGCCTCCATGCGCAGGTCGAGCTCGCCGAGGACGACGCCCTCGAAGTGCGCGATCACCGCCTTGGGGCGCAGCCGGCGGGCGAAGGGCGCGAGGAGCTCGATCATCCCGGCGGCGAAGTAGAACGCGTCCACGTCGCGCAGGAAGGCGCGCTCGATGCCGGGGCGGAGCACCTTGACGGCGACGACCTGGCCGGTGGCGCGCAGCGTGGCGCGATGCACCTGCGCCAGCGAGGCGGCGGCGATGGGCGGCTCGAAATCGGCGAAGACGGCGTCGAGCGGCTGCGCGAGCTCGTGCTCGATGGCGGTGCGCGCCTCGTCCATGGGGAAGGGCGGCAGCCGGTCCTGCAGCACGGCGAGCTGGGCGGCGAGCTCGGGGCCGACCACGTCGGGGCGGGTGGACAGGAGCTGGCCGAACTTGATGTAGGCGGGGCCGAGCGCGGTGATGGCGCGCAGGATCGGCGGCTGCGTCGGGTCGCCCGGATAGCCCAGCCACTGGAAGGGCCAGCCGAGGACGCGCGCCGCGACCCGGAGTGAGGGGGGCGCATCGAAGGCCTGCAGCGCGGTCCGCATCGCGCCGGTGCGCTCGAAGGTGGCGCCGGTGCGGATGAGGCGCCAGAGGTTGTGCGGGCCGCGCATCAGAGCTTCCAGGCCGAGTGCAGCGCTGCGATGCCCATGGAGAGGTTGCGGTAGCGGACCTGGCCGAAGCCGGCCGCGGCGATCATGGCGGCGAAGGCGTCCTGGTCGGGGAAGCGCCGGATGGATTCGACGAGATACTGGTAGCTGGCGCGGTCGCCGGCCAGCGCCTGGCCGAGCGGCGGGATGACGTTGAAGGAATAGCGGTCGTAGAGCCAGCGCAGCGCCGGCTCGGGGACGTGGGAGAACTCGAGGACGAGGAGGCGGCCGCCGGGGCGGAGCACGCGGTAGGCCTCGGACAGCGCATCCGGGATGCGGGTCACGTTCCTGATGCCGAAGGAGATGGTATAGGCGTCGAACGCGTTGTCGGGGAAGGGCAGCGCCATGGCGTCGCCCACCACCCAGTCGATCGCGCCGGCGAACCGGGTGGCCTCGGCGCGGCGGCGGCCTTCGGCGAGCATGTCCTCGGTCATGTCGAGCACGGTGGCGTGGCCCTGGCCCTTGACCCGGCGCAGGAAGCGGAAGGCGATGTCGCCCGTGCCGCCGGCCACGTCGAGCAGCGCCATGCCGGGGCGCGGCGCCAGCCAGTCGAGCGCCGCGTCCTTCCACAGGCGGTGGACGCCCAGGCTCATGGCGTCGTTCATCAGGTCGTAGCGCCCGGCGACCGACGCGAAGACGCCGTGCACCCGCGTCAGCCTTCTCCGCCTCCGGGACGGTCTCGAAGCCGAAATGCGTGCTGGGCTCGTCGGCCATAAGGGGCGGTCTTTCCGTCGTTTCCGCCGCTCCTTATAAGGCAGGCCGAAGCCACTGCAACCGCGGGGAGGGGGACGTGCCGGAACTGCCGGAGGTGGAGACGGTGCGCCGGGGCCTCGAGCCCGTGCTCGCGGGCCGGGTGATCGCCTCGGCCGAGGTGCGCCGGCCGGATCTGCGCTGGCCGTTCCCGGAGCGGCTGGCGGAGCGGCTCACCGGCCGCCGGGTGACGGCGCTGCGGCGGCGGTCGAAATACCTGCTCGGCGATCTCGACGGCGGCGAGACGCTGATCGTGCACCTCGGCATGTCGGGGCGGCTCCTGGTCTCGGGCGCGCAGGTTGGCGCGTTCCATCACGCGCACGCCGCGCCCGCGAAGCACGACCACGTCGTTCTCGACATCGAGGGGGGCGCGCGGATCACCTTCAACGACGCGCGGCGGTTCGGGGCGGTCGATCTCTGGCCGACGGGCGATCTCGACGCGCACCGGCTCCTGGCCGGCCTCGGGCCGGAGCCGCTCGGCAACGGCTTCGACGGCGCCTATCTCGCCGGGCGGCTGGCCGGGCGGCGCACCCCGGTCAAGGCGGCGCTGGGCGACCAGCGGCTGGTGGCCGGGCTCGGCAACATCTATCTCGCCGAGGCGCTCTGGCGGGCGCGCATCTCGCCGCTGCGCCTGGCCGCGGACGTGACGGCGGCCGAGGCCGAGACCCTCGCCGCCGCCGTGCGCGCGGTGCTGCTCGACGCCATCGACGCCGGCGGCTCGTCGCTCCGCGACTACCGCCAGGCGGACGGCGAGCTCGGCTACTTCCAGCACGCGTTCGCGGTCTACGGCCGCGAAGGCGAACCCTGCCCGCGCTGCGGCGCAACCATCGCCCGCGCGGTGCAGGCGGGCCGGTCGAGCTTCTACTGCCCGGGGTGCCAGGGGTAGGCGAGCACTTGCGCCGACGGCGGGGTGCGTCCGCCCTCGGCGAGCCCGCTACTTGTACGCGACCGCGGCGCTCCCGGGCCCGGCGAGGGGGAAGACCTCGAAGCGCTTGAACCCCACCTCCTGACACCAGCCCTTGAAGTCGGCGAACGTGAAGTCGAACGCGTCGCCGAACTCGATCAGCATGTTCAGCGACATCAGCAGGCCGAAGGCGTTCTCCCGACGCTCGTCGTCGATCAGGTGCTCGATCGCGACGAACGCGCCGCCTTCGGGCAGCGCGTCGTAGGCCGCGCGGATCAGCTTCATTTTGCCGTCCAGGTTCCAGTCATGCAGGATCATGCCCATGGTGATCACGTCCGCCTTCGGCAGACCGTCCTTGAAGAAGTCCCCCGAGATCGCCTCGACCCGCCCGGACATCCCGTCGCGCTCGATGTACTCCCGGGCGATCGGCTCGACGACCGGAAGGTCGAACGACTGGCACCTGAGGTCCGGGTGCCGGCGTGCGACAAGGCACGACAGGAGTCCGGTGGCGCCGCCGACGTCGCAGAGCGTCTTGTAGCCGGAGAAGTCGAATTTCTCGGCGAAGGCGGCGAAGTTCCCCGCCGAGGTGCCGCGCATCGCCAGCATGAACTGCTTGAGTCGCGCCGGGTCGCGGTAGAGTTCCTCGAACATCGGCACCGCTCCGTGGCGCGTCTCGTTCTGCGGCTGGCCTGTCGTGAGCGCCGTGTCGAGATCGGCCCAGAAGCGGAACAGCCGATCGTTGGCCATCTCCAGGCGTCCGCCGACGTAGCTGGACTTTTCGCGGTCGAGGAAGTGATCGGTCTCGGGGGTGTTCCGGTATCGCGCGTCGCGTCCGGTTCCCGACCGGTCGAGCATCCGGAGCGCTACCAGGGCGTCGAGAAAGTCGTAAGTCGCGCGCGGGTGGAGGCCAAGCCTTGCTTCAAGCTCCTCCCCCGTCAGCGGTCCGGCCGCAAGCGCCGTGAAGACGCCAAGCTTGACCGCGCTCAACAGGACCTTGGAAGCCCAAAATCCCATTCCCAGCTGAAAGATCCCCGAGGGATCGAACTGCTGCGACATTATGTCCCCCCTTGCAAACAAGGCATAAGATTACAGGGGGATCCCGGCCTTGCCAGCGGTTTTATACACGCTCAACCGGAAAGACGCGGACGCTTCAACAATCCGGCGATGCCCTGCAGGAGCCTGGGCGATCGCTGGGTCACGTTTCGTGAATAATTCCGCTCTGTAATCCCGTTCACAGAGATCTCGCCGCGAACCGGCCATATTCCTGTTACCAGCCGGTGCCTGAATTACTTGGCCCGGCGGGGGAGCACACCCCTACTGAACTCTGGAAGGAGAAGAAGCATGACCCGCATTTCGACCCTCATCGGCGTGGTCGGCGCGATTGCCCTTGGCATCGCCGCTCCTGCCTTCGCCGACTCTGCAGCTTGCCGCCAGCGCCGGGCTTACCGACGAAGAGGCGGCCGGCATGACCCTGACCGAGATCGCCCAGTACAAGTTCAACCGGGACGTCTCGGTGTCCGATCATTCGGCGCCCTCAATTCCCCCGACGAACGGATCGGCCGACCCCGCGTACCTTGCGACGAGCGCGGGCATCGACGACCGCAGCCGACGGGATGACGCTCACGGAGATCGCGGCGGTGAAGTTCAACAACGACACTCGTGCGGACGATCACCAGAGCGTCATGCACGCCTCGCGCGTGACGATCACCTCTCGGTCGGTCGGCGACCCCCGGGCCTTCACCCAGCTGATCGCCAGCGCCGGCCTGTCGCCCTCCGAGGCGCGCGGCATGACGCTGAGCGAAATCGCGGCCTACAAGTTCGACCGCGACACGCCGGACGACGACTGAACACAGGCGGAATGAACACAACGAGCAGTCAGGAGCGGGGCCCATGGGCCCCGCTCCGCGTTTCGCGCATCAGCTTCACCCGGGAGCTTGGACAAATAAAATTGCGCTTCCACCCCGAGCGGTCATGGCGCGCCGTTAAACATTGGGGTCCGCCGCACGGACACGCATACGCCTTGTGCATGCGTTGTGCATGATGTGTGCATCGAGCGTCGCGGCGTTAATCCTTGGAACAAAAGAAAATCCCCGCCGACCGTTCCGTCGGCGGGGATTTCGTTCGCAGAGCCCGGTCAGGCGCGGATCAGGCCCATGTTCTCGAGCTTGAGGATCACCTGCTGGGCGCAGTAGTCGACGTCGAGGTTCTCGGTGTCGAGCACCAGCTCGGCGTTCTTCGGCGCCTCATAGGGGTCCGAGATGCCGGTGAACTCCTTGATCTTGCCCTCGCGCGCCAGCTTGTAGAGCCCCTTGCGGTCCCGCTTCTCGCACTCCTCGAGCGAGGTCGCGACATGCACCTCGACGAAGGCGCCATAGGCCTCGATCATCTCGCGCACGGTCGCCCGCGTCTTGAGGTAGGGCGCGATCGGGGCGCAGATGGCGATGCCGCCGTTCTTGGTGATCTCGGACGCGACATAGCCGATCCGCTGGATGTTGATGTCCCTGTGTTCCTTGGAGAATCCGAGCTCCGAGGACAGGTGCTTGCGCACCACGTCGCCGTCGAGCAGCGTCACCGGGCGCCCGCCCATCTCCATCAGCTTGGTCATCAGCGCGTTGGCGACCGTCGACTTGCCCGAGCCGGAGAGGCCGGTGAAGAAGACGGTGAAGCCCTGGTTCCCGCGCGGCGGCTTCGACTTGCGCAGCTCCTCCACCACGGACGGGAACGAGAACCAGTCGGGGATCTCGATCCCCTCCTGCAGGCGCCGGCGCAGCTCGGTGCCGGAGATGTCGAGGATGGTCATCCCCTCCTCGACCTCGTCGCGCGGCTCGTACTGCGCCTTCTCCTGGACGTAGACCATCTGCTTGAAGTCGACCATCTCGACCCCGATCTCGTCCTGGTGCTTGGCGAACAGCTCCTGCGCCTCGTACGGCCCGTAGAAGTCCTTGCCGCTCGAATCCTTCCCCGGCCCGGCATGGTCGCGCCCGACGATCATGTGGGTGCAGCCATGGTTGCGCCGGATGATCCCGTGCCACACCGCCTCGCGCGGGCCGCCCATGCGCATGGCGAGGTTGAGGAGCGACAGCGTGGTGGTGGAGGCCGGGTACTGGTCGAGCACCGCCTCGTAGCAGCGCACGCGGGTGAAGTGGTCGATGTCGCCCGGCTTGGTCAGGCCGACGACGGGGTGGATCAGGAGGTTCGCCTGCGCCTCGCGGGCGGCGCGGAACGTCAGCTCCTGGTGCGCCCGGTGGAGCGGGATTGCGGGTCTGGAAGGCGACGATCCGCCGCCAGCCGAGCTTGCGGAAGTAGGCGCGCAGCTCGTTCGGGGTGTTGCGGCGGCCGCGGAAGTCGTAGTGCACCGGCTGCTGGACGCCGGTGATCGGGCCGCCGAGATAGACCGGCCCCGCGCGGTTGACGAGGTAGTTGACCGCCGGATGCGCCGTGTCCTCGCTGCCGTAGACGTTCTTCGCCTCGACCGCCTTGTCCGGGCGACCAGCGGTCGGTGACCGACATGATCGCGAGGATGACGCCTTCCTGGTCGCGGAGCGCGATATCCTGACCCGCCTCGACCTTGTCCGCGAAGGCCTCGCTGACATCGAGGGTGATCGGCATCGGCCAGAGGGAGCCGTCGGCGAGCCGCATGTCGGCGACGACGCGGTCATAGTCCGCCTCGGTGAGAAAGCCCTTGAGCGGGTTGAAGCCGCCGTTCATCAGCAGCTCGAGGTCGCAGATCTGCCGGGGCGTAAGGTCCCAGGACGGAAGGTCGCCCGCCTCGAGCTTGAGCTTCGCCGCACTCTCGGCGGAGACGTAGAGCTCGGGGATCGGAACGAGATTGGCGGACGTCATGTCTGGGGTACCCTTACAACTGATTCGAACTCCGGGCGGTGGTATCAGCCGGCCGCAGCGCGGTCAAAGCGCCCGGGGCCGGTAACCACGATAAAGTTGCCGCAGCGCAGCAAGCGCCGACACGCTTGAAATTAAAGTCAATTCCGGCGTCGTCCGACGCAATATCCCTGCGTGGACACAGCCACCGCCGGGGGCGCGGTAGAACCGGCGTTCCGGGCGTGCTCGTGAACAGCAGCGCCGCGACTTGACAAGAAACGCCGCGAAACGAAGATGTGCGGCATGGGGATCAGCGATCTCCCCATCAGGCGCCAGCCTAAGCATCGCGTCCCACCGTATGTGAAGCGAGGACGCACCGATGCCTTCCCCGACGTCGCTTTCCCTGGACAAGCTCTTCCGGCTGATCGGCCGGCCTGACACCCCCGACCTCGTTGACGTACGCGACGAGGCGGCCTTCGCCGCGAGCCCCCGGCTCGTCCCCGGCGCGCAACGCCGCCCGGCCGAGACCGTAGCTACCTGGGCTGCCGCCCACCGCGGCCGGCCGGTGGTCGTGCTATGCCAGCACGGCGGGAAGCTCAGCGAGGGCGTCGCCGCTTGGCTCCGCCATGCCGGCGCCGCGGCCGAGACCCTCGAGGGCGGCCATGCCGCATGGGCCGCGGCCGGGTTGCCGCTCGTGCCCGAGGCGGCGCTGCCGGCGCGAGACGCCGTCGGCCGTACCGTCTGGGTGACCCGCGCCCGGCCGAAGATCGACCGCATCGCCTGCCCCTGGCTGATCCGCCGCTTCGTCGACCCGGGTGCGGTCATGCTCTTCGTAGCGCCGGCGGAAGTGCCGGCCGTGGCGGAGCGCTTCGGCGCCACGCCCTTCGACATCGAGGGCGATGGCATCTTCTGGAGTCACCGGGGCGCGCTCTGTACCTTCGACGTGATGGTCGAAGAGTTTGGTCTCACCGCGCTGCCGGCGTTGACGCATCTCGCGCGTATCGTGCGTGGCGCCGACACGGCGCGTCCCGATCTCGCGCCCGAGGCCGCGGGGCTGCTCGCGGTGTCGCTCGGCCTGTCGCGCATGTACCGCGACGACCTGGCGCAGCTCGAGGCCGGGATGCTCATCTACGACGCGCTGTTCCGCTGGTGCCGCGACGCCACCGGGGAGACGCACAACTGGCCGGCAGCGAAGCCAGCGGGCGGCCCGGCTTGAGCGTCGGGGTGGCGGAGGGCGAGGGACCGAAGCACGGCGTCCGTTTCGCCGACGCGGTGGCGGTCTGGGCGCGCGTGGCGGCGCTGAGCTTCGGCGGTCCGGCGGGGCAGATCGCGGTGATGCACCGGATCGTGGTCGACGAGAAGCGCTGGGTCGGCGACCGGCGGTTCCTGCACGCGCTCAACTTCTGCATGCTGTTGCCCGGGCCCGAGGCGCATCAGCTGGCGATCTATCTCGGATGGCTGCTGCACGGGGTGCGCGGCGGGCTGGTGGCGGGGCTGTTCTTCGTGCTGCCGGGGTTCGTGGCGATGATGGCGCTGAGCGCCATCTATGTCGCGTACGGGCAGACCGACCTGCTGGCCGGCATCTTCTTCGGCATCAAGGCGGCGGTGCTCGCCATCGTGCTGCAGGCGCTGGTCAGGATCGGCAAGCGGGCGCTGGCCAACCCGGCGCTCCGGGCGGTGGCGGCGGTCGCCTTCGTGGCGATCTTCGCCCTTCACGTGCCGTTTCCCGCGATCGTGCTGGCGGCGGGCGTGATCGGATGGATCGGCGGGCGGAGCGGCGGCGGCCGCTTCGTCCCGCATGGCCACGGTGGGCCGAAGGGCGGGCTTGCGGATGCCGACTCGGCGCTCGGCGAGGAGCTGCACGCCCATACGCGGCCCGGGTGGGGGGCGCTGTTGGTGCCGGGCGGACTCGCT
The DNA here is from genome assembly GCA_963844375.1 of uncultured Alphaproteobacteria bacterium. Lineage (GTDB taxonomy): Bacteria > Pseudomonadota > Alphaproteobacteria > Rhodobacterales > Rhodobacteraceae > Amaricoccus. The sequence goes on from CAWJOI010000034.1 coordinate 65,112, forward strand.
GTCCTCTGGCTCGCGCCGGTAGCGGCGCTGTTGCTGGCGTTCGGCCCTGACGACACCTTCGCGCGGCTGGCGGTCTTCTTCAGCAAGATGGCCGTGGTGACCTTCGGCGGGGCCTATGCCGTCCTGGCCTATGTCGCGCAGGAGGCGGTGCAGGTCCGCCACTGGCTCACCCCGGGCGAGATGCTGGACGGGCTGGGGCTGGCCGAGACCACGCCCGGGCCGCTGATCATGGTGGTCCAGTTCGTGGGCTTCCTCGCGGCGTTCCGCAACCCGGGCGGGCTCGACCCCTGGGCGGCGGCGGTGCTCGGGGCGACCTTGGTCACCTGGGTGACCTTCGTGCCGTCGTTCCTGTGGATCTTCCTCGGGGCGCCCTACATCGAGCGGCTGCGCGGGCGGCCGGCGCTCGATGGCGCGCTGGCGGCGATCACCGCGGCGGTGGTGGGCGTGATCCTGAACCTCGCCGTCTGGTTCGCGCTGCACGTGGTCTTCGCCGAGGTCAGGACCTGGCGCTGGCTGGGGCTTGCGATCGACCTGCCGGTGCCGGCGTCGCTCGACCCCGCGGCGCTGGTCCTGACCATCGGCGCGGTCGTTGCGGTCTTCTGGCTCCGGCTCGGCATCGTGCCGCTCCTCGCCATCTGGGCGCTGCTGGGGTTGGCCCTGAGCCGGTTGTGAGGTTGCCGCCTGCGGTTCGCGGCGCTATGCCCGAGTGATCTGGTAAGGTAAGGGGCGGCGTTGGGCGAGCGGATCCTGAACGGCTTGGCCTGGCTCGTGGCGCTGGCCTGCATCGCGCCGATCGCGGCGGCTGCGCTGGCGGCGCTGGCCGGGGATCTCGCCACCTGGCGCGGGCTGGTGGCGACGGTGCTGCCCGGCTATGCCGCCAACACGCTGCTGCTCGTCGCCCTCGTTGCGGTGGGGACGGCGGCGATCGGCACCGGGGCGGCGTGGCTGGTGACCATGTACCGCTTTCCGGGGTCGCGGGTCCTCGAGGTGGTGCTGGTCCTGCCGCTGGCGTTCCCCGCCTATGTGCTCGCCTATGCCTACACCGATTTCCTGTCCCATCCCGGCCCGGTCCAGACGCTCCTGCGCGAGGTCACGGGCTGGGGGCCGCGCGACTACTGGTTTCCGGCCATTCGCTCGCTGCCGGGGGCGGCGGTGATGCTGATCTGCGTCTACTATCCTTACGTCTACCTGCTGGCGCGGACCGCCTTCGGGCAGCAGTCGGCGACCGCCTATCTCGCGGCGCGGACGCTCGGGCAGGGGCCCGTCCGGGCCTTCCTGCGGGTCAGCCTGCCCATGGCGCGTCCGGCGATCGCGGCCGGGGTGCTGCTCGCGATCATGGAGACGATCGCCGACTACGGGACGGTCTCGTACTTCAACGTGCGGACGTTTTCGACCGGCATCTACCAGGCGTGGTTCAGCATGCAGGACCGGGCCGCGGCGGCGCAACTCGCGCTTTGCCTCCTCGCCTTCGCGCTTGTGCTCGCGACCCTCGAGCGGCTGGAGCGCGGGCAGGGGCGCTGGCACATGCGGGGCGGGCGGCTGGCCGGGATCGAGCCGCAGCCGCTCGCGGGGCTGCGCGGGTGGGCGGTGGCGGCGGCCTGCGCCGCGCCGGTGCTGGTGGGGTTCCTGCTGCCGGTGGCGATCCTCGGGACCATGGCGGCGGGGTCCGGGCAGAGCCTCGCCGATCCGCGCTATGTCCGCTTCATCGGCAATTCGCTGACGCTCGCCGGGATCGCGGCGCTGGTGACGGTGGTGGGCGCGGTGCTGGTGGCCTTCCGGGCGCGGATGCGACCGGGGCGCACGGCAAGGGCGCTGGTTCTCGGCGCCGGTCTCGGCTACGCGGTGCCGGGCGGCGTGATCGCGGTGGGGCTGCTCGTGCCTTTCGCGCATCTCGACAACCTGATCGACGGCTGGGCGCGGGGGCGTCTCGGCGTCTCGACCGGGCTATTCTTCACAGGCTCGATCTGGCTCCTCGTCATCGCCTACATGGTGCGCTTCATGGCGGTGGCGCTGAATGCCTTCGACGCCGGGCTGGCCACGGTCAGCCCGCGGATCGACGCCGTGGCGCGCACGCTGGGGCGGCGGCCGCCGGCGGTGCTGGCTGCGGTGCATCTGCCGATCCTGAAGGGGAGCGTGCTGACGGCGCTCCTCATCGTGTTCGTGGACACGATGAAGGAACTGCCGGCGACACTGATCATGCGGCCGTTCAACTTCGACACGCTGGCGGTGCAGGCGCACCGGCTGGCGGCGGACGAGCGACTGAACCAGGCGGCGGTGCCCAGCCTCGTCATCGTCGCGATCGGGCTCCTGCCGGTGATCCTCGTCTGCCGCGGCATCGCCGCCCGCAGCCGCGAGCGGCGTGGCGCGGGCGGGTCGGTCCAGCGAGCCTGAGCACGCTGGACCGACCGGCAGTGCCGGTCAGGGGAAGCCGATCTCGTTGAAGATCTGCTGCGCCTGCGCCTGGTTGGTGCCGAGCAGGCTCAGGTTCAGCGTGTCGCTCTTGAAGGTGCCGAGCGAGGCCGCGACGTCGCCGACCTTGACGCCGGGCACCGCCGGGAACTCGTAGTTCTGGTTCGCGAAGTACTCCTGGGCCGAATCCGAGCTCAGGTATTCGAGGAAGGCGATGGCGGCATCGGGGTGCGGGGCATGCAGCGTGACCCCGGCGGCGGCGATGTTGACGTGCGCGCCCGTGGTCTCCTGGTTCGGGAACACCCAGCCGATGTTGTCGGTGCCCTCACTCAGCCCCTCCACCGGCTCGGCGAGCGCCCGGGCGAAATAGTAGCTGTTGGCGATGGCGATGTCGCATGCGCCCGAGACGAGGCCCTTGAGCTGGTCGGTATCGCCACCCTCCGGCGGCCGGGCGAGATTGGCGAGCAGCCCCGTCGCCCAGGCCCGCGCCTCCTCTTCGCCGTCGTTGGCGATCATCGCGGACATCAGCGAGAGGTTGTACGCGTTCGTCGACGAGCGGATGCAGATCCGGCCCTTCCACTCCGGGTCGGCCAGCGCCTCGTAGGTCTGCGGCGGATTCGGCACCCGGTCCTTGGCGTAGTAGATGAGCCGCGCCCGCTGCGAGAAGCCGTACCAGTTCCCGTCCGGATGGCGAAGATGCGCCGGGATGCGTTCCTCGAGGACGGGCGACTGTATCGGGCGAAGCAGGCCATCCTTGTCGGCGAGCCAGATGCGCCCTGCGTCGACGGTCATGAAGATGTCGGCCGGGCTGTTCTCGCCCTCTGCCTGCAGCCGCGCGATGAGTTCTTCCGGCTGGCCCTCGATCCGGTTCACCTCGATCCCGGTCTCGGCCGTGAAGTCGCTGTAGAGCCGCTCGTCGGTGTCGTAGTGCCGCGACGAGTAGACGTTCACCTCGTCGGCCGAGGCCGGGAGCGCCAGGGCGATGAGTGCGGCGGCGGTCGCGAACGTGGAACGGGCGGTCTGCATGGGCGTCCTCCTGAAGGTGAGTGATTCACTCAGGTATAACGGAAGGAGCCGCCGAGGGAAGCCCTAAATCGTCCCGCGCCGCGGCCTTCGTGCGATCACCGCGCGTTAACAGCCCGTAAAGAAGTGGCAAGCCGGATTCCAGCCGGATTCCAGCCGCCTTCCAGCCCGGATTTTTCTCGCCGTTCCAAAGGGATGGCCACCGCCCGAGGCGCGGAGATCGTATCAGTAGTCGCGCTCGTAGAAGAGACCGAAGGTGGTGTTGCCGTCGGAGCCCACCGAGGCGCGTGCGGTGACGCTGCGATTGACCTCGAGGTTGACCTGGGCGCGGCTCACGCCGCGGGTGTCGGACTGAACGTCGAGATAAAGGTTGTCCTCGAGGTACATTCCGGCGCGCACGGCGGTCGATCCGTCCTCCTGGGTGATGATGTCGAGGTCGTCGAAGCCGGTGGCGCCGCGGAGCTGCCCGATGAACCCCTGCCCCCCACCGCCGCCGGCGAGGTCCGCCGCCGCCGCCGCGAGCTGAGCGAGCTGGAAGGCCGAGAGCTCCGCCGTGGCGCGGTTGAAAAGCACGCGCGAGAGCACCTCGTCCTGCGGCAGCGGCGGTTCGGAGGAGAAGGTGATCTCCAGCGCCGACACCCGGCCGTCCACCGTCACGATGGCGGTGACGTCCCGGGAGGAGGTCTCCGCCACGAAGTGGATCAGCGGGTCGAGGTTGCCCACGAGTTGCAGCGAGCCCTCGTCGAATTCGATGCGCTGGCCGAGGATCAGGATGCGACCGCGGCGCATGTTGAACTGGCCGACCGGCTGGATGTCGTTGGTCATGCCCTGCACGGTCATCTGTCCGCCGATCTCGACATCCAGCCCGCGGCCGCGCACGAAGATCTGGTTCGGGGCGCTGATCCGTATGTCGAGCCCGATCCCGGGCCGCGGTGCTCTCCCGCGCCGAGCGCGGCTCGCCGACCTTCGCGCGATCGAGGGTGAGCTGCACCGCCGGCGGGGTGTCGACGTGGGCAACCTGCTCCAGCGCGGCCTGGGCGTTGGCGCCGAGGCCTTCGGCCACCGAAATCTCGGTCCGCCCGATGTCGATCCTGCCCGACAGCATGCCGCCGCCGCCGACCAGCGGACCCTGCATCGTGAGGTCGCCGGTGAGGCGCGTCGAGACGAAGGTTCCGTCCGTATAGCGCAGATCCTGCATGCGCGCCGTCAGGTCGGCGGGGAAGCCGGAGGCGAAACCGACGCGGCCCTGGGCGGTGATGGTGCCGCCGCTGGCCGCCTCGGCGCGGAAGCTCTCCAGCACGGCGGCGTTGCCGTCGAGCCGCGCGTCGAGCGAGATGTTCTGCAGGCGGATGTTGGTCTCGGGGTCGAAGACCGAGCCGCCCGAGAGCGCGACGGTGCCCGCGAGCTGGGGCGCGGCCAGCGAGCCGCGGGCGGTGGCGGTGACGCGGATCTCGCCCGCCGCCTGCGCCGAACGGGTGGCGAGGAGCGGGTTGGCCAAGGCGAGCGGCAGCGAGCCCGTAAAGCTGGCGTCGAGCCCGGGGCCGGCAAAGGGAATCCGGCCCGAGCCCTGGAGGTCGAGCCCGCCCGGCGCCGTGGCGCGGGCGGCGCTGAGCTCCAGCGCCAGGGCGTGATACCTGCCGGCTGCGGTCAGGGCGAAGGGAGGCACCTCGTTGGAGGCCAGCACATTGGCGGTGATGCCTTCGCCGCGGAGGTCGAAGGTCACCGCCGGGTCGTTGAGCGGTCCGGTGGCCCGCCCCGTGCCGGAGACGGTTCCGCGCAGCCCGCGGTTGCCGGCGAAGCGGTCGACCAGCGCCAGCGGGAAGGATTGCAGGTTGATGTCGAGGGCGAGATCGCCCGTCGCCGAGCGGGACCGTCCCGTTCACCGTGGCCGCGAGTCCGGTCGCCGCGACGCTGGAGCGCAGCGCCAGGCGGCCGTTCGAGGTGGTGCCGGTGGCTTCGAGCGCGATGGGCGGCAGGCCGGCGCTGCGGGTCGCGGCCGACACGAGGCCGGCGGCGGATACGTTGAAACGCACGTCGGGCGAAGCCCGCGGCCCGGTGACGCGCGCGGTACCGTTGACGGTGCCGCCGAGGCCGAGGGAGGGGCGAATGGCGTTGGCGATGTCGAGCGGCAGGGTCCGCATGGCGAGGTCGATGTCGAAGGACTCGTCGATGCGCCCCTGGGCCGTCAGGTTGCCGGTTCCGAAGTCGAGGCCGAGCGGCGTCAACGCGACCGTGCCGCTCTGGAGGGTGACGGTCGCCGGCGCGCTCAGCGTCGCCGCCACCCCCTGCTGGCGGATGTTGAGCGAGTCGAGCGTGGCGGCGAAGCCGCCGTCGAGGCGGGTAAGCTCGCCCGAGAGGTCGGCGAGGGTGCCGATGGCGAGGCGGGCATCGGCCGAGAAGCGCATGCTGGCGCCCTCGGCGTGCTCCGCCCGGGCGTTGAGCGAGGCGACGTCGAAGCCGGCGAGCGCGAGGTCGCGCGCCATCAGCGTCCCGTCGACCAGCGGCAGGCCGAGGGCGTCGGTGATGGTGGCCCGGGCGTCGAGAGCCCCGATCCGGTTGGGTCCCATGGCGAGACCCTCCGCCGTCGCCGTCACCCCCACGCCCTGGCCGACCGAGGCGGCGCTGAGGGTAATCTCGGCTTCGATCGACCCGCTGGCGTCCACGAGGCCGAGCGCGGCAAGCGGAGCGATGTCGGGGGCGTCCAGCGTGAGCCGCCCTTCGATCGGCGCGGTGCCGGTCAGCGCCACATCGCCGGTCAGGCGGTTGGGTCCGACGACGACCTCGAGACCGGAGAGCGCGCGCCTCTCGCCCTCCACCGCGAGATCGCCCGCGAGCGCGATCACGAGCCCGTCGAGCCCGCCGTTGCCGGAGAGCGCGCCGGTGACGGCGCCGCCGGCGGCCGCCTGGCCGGCAAAGCCGACCTCGGCGCCGGTCAGGCGGCGGCCCATCAGCTCCCCCTCCGGGATGGATGCCGACAGCGTGAGATCGATGGGGAAGCCCTCGCCCGTCGCACGGCCGGAGGCGGTCAGCCTGCCCCGCGCCCGGGGGTCGAGAAGCGAGAGGTCGCTGAGGGTGGCCTCGAAGCCCATGTCGGTCCTGCCGCTCGAAATCTGCCCGTTCGAGGCGAAGGAGAGCTGGGCGTTGTCGAGGCGCAGGTTGTCGGTGCGGATGCCGGCGTCGTCGCGCACGGCCCGGCCGGAGAGCGTGGTCTCGCCGGCCACCAGCGCGTCGAGGCGCGCGTCGCCAAGCGCGAGGTCGGTGGTGCTGCCGTCGAAGGTGAGGTCGAACCCGCCGCTGAGCGGGCTGACGCTGCCGCTGGTGCGCAGGTTGATGCCGCCGCCGAGCGCGCGGTTGGCGAGTCCGGAGAAGATCGCGAGGTCCGCCACGCGTATGGCGTTGCGGCCGGTGAAGGTGAGGTTCTCGATCGATCCCGCGCTGAAGATGGACAGGCCGTTGCCGCTGATCTGCAGCTGGTTGAGGTCGATCGGCCCGCCGGGGTTCAGCGCGGCGTCGGCGAAGAGATCGATGCGGGTGCCGAGCGCGCGGGCGATCTCCGGCTTCGGGGCCCAGAGGCCGGTGGCAAGGCCCTCGACGTTGATGGTGACGCGACGGGTCGCCGGATCCTCGAGGTTCTGCGCGAGCCCGCCGAGGCGGAAGGTCACGTCCTCCATCTCGATATCGGCGGTCTGCAGCCGGTCGAGGACCAGCAGACCGTCCCAGCGGCTGGCGTCGCCGTAGTTGACGTGCAGCACCCCGGAATGGATGCGCGTTCGTCCCCCCGGCACCGGCAGCACCACGGCGGGGCCGCGCGGGTCGCCGAGCGTGCCCATGAGCGTGAGGTTGCGCAGAAAGCTGTCGGGACCGGTCTCGAGGTCGCCGTTGAGCTGCAGGACCGCGCCGGAGACGTCGAGCGTGTCGATGCGGAGGCCGCCCGCGGCCTTCTTCACGCCCTGCAGCTTGATCGTGCTCGGGCCGGCAAAGAAGTCGCGAAACTCGGCCGGGACCAGCTGCGAGAGGCTGCCGCCGAAGTCGGCGGTGAAGCCGAGGCCCTCGTCGCTCGAGCGCAGCGCGACCACGCCCTGGGCGATGCGGTCGCTGTCGGCGTCGAGGCTGAAGTTGACGTCGACCTGGTCGAGCGGCCCCGAGCCCTGGAGGCGAAGATCGATCGCCGGGCTGCCCTCGATGTTGAGCAGGGTCGCGACGACGCCGCCCTTGGGTTCCTGGAGCGCGAGGTCGAGGTCGAGCTGCCTGGTCGCGTTGGAAAAGGCGGCCTTCAGCGTCAGGTCGCCGCCGGGCGGGTCGAGCCGGGTGACGTCGATGGCGGTGTCGAGCGCGCCGCTGGCAAGTTCGAGCGACCCGGTGGCCGTGAGTTCGGCGGCCTGCCCGAAGACCGGCTCTTCGAAGCGGATCCGCTCGAGCGCGAGGTCGTGCAGGCGGATCGACACCGGCAGTTCCGGCAGGGCGAACGGCTGGACCTCGACGCGCGGCAGGTCGCGGGCCGGCGGCGGCTGGACCGACGGGCGCATCCAGGTGACGGACTGCGCGGTGAGGCGGTTCACGTCCACCCGGCCGCGCAGGAGCGCGAGGCGGTTCCAGTCCACTTCCGCATTGTCGATCTGAAGCCAGGGGCCCTGGGTGTCGGAGATGGTGATCTGCGCGACACGCGCGCGTGAGGAGAGCGCGCCCGACACGCCGCTGAGCCGTATCTGGCGGCTCGGTGTCGAGAGCCGGTTTTCCAGGAGGTTGATGAAGAACCCGTTGTCGCTGCGCCCGGTCACGTCCTGGGCCAGCGCGGCGATCGCCACGAGCACCAGCACGCCCAGCGCTGCAAGGAGCCGCTTCAAAACGCCTGTCCGATGCCGAGGTAGACCGCCACGGGCGAATCTTCCGGCCTGGGGTCGACCGGCGTGGCGAGGTCTCCCCTCAGGATGCCGATCCCGGTGTAGTAGCGGATGCCCAGTCCCACGCCGGTGCGCAGGTCGGTCTCGCCCGAGAGGTCGGAGTTCTCGGTGACGAAACCCGAGTCGACGAAGCCGACGGCCCCGAATCTTTCATTGATGCGATAACGCAGTTCGCCCGAGGCCTCCAGGAGGCCCTTGCCGCCGGCGATGAACGAGTTCCCCGGTGTCTCGAAGGTCTCGACGCCGATCGAGCGGAAGGCATAGCCGCGCACCGATCCGCCGCCGCCGGCGAAGAACAGCAGGTCGGGCGGGCTTTCCGCGATGTCCGGGCCGACGTAGCTGCCGACCTTCGCCCGGCCGGCGAGGACGACCCGGTCCTCGAGGCCGAAGCCCTTGTAGACGCGGCCCTCCAGCGTGCCGCGCAGCGCGGTGTTGCCGTAGACCGCCTCGTAGAACGGCTGGGCCTCCACCGCGAGGTAGTAGCCGCGTGTCGCGTCGAATGGATCGTCGCGCCGGTCATAGGCGGCGTTGCCGACGACCCCGTAGGTCGTGAAGTGTCGGATGCCGAAGTCGTCTTCGTAGCGGGCGCGCGACACCTGGAGGAAGGCCTCGCCGGTCAGTCTTGCGCCGAACATGCGCGACAGGCCGGCGGTGGCGGTGACGGACTTCTCGCGGTAGGTGTCGAAGTTCACCCGCTGGCCCACGAGGCCGGCGACGAAGTTGGTGTCGGGATTGAAGACGCCGGGACGAACGAAGCTCACGCCAAGGTTGTAGTCATAGTCGTTGGGATCGAGCGAGCCGCCGAGCCCGTCGATGCCGGCGTCGAAGCGAAGCCGCTCGCCGTGCCCGTTCAGGTTGCGGTGCTGCCAGAAGGCGGTGACGCCGATGCCGTCGATGGAAGAGAGCGTGCCGCCGAAGCCGATGGTGCGTGGACGGCGATCCTCCACCGCCACGGTCATCGGCAGGCTGCCGTCGGGCTCGATCTCCTCGGCCTCGACGAAGCGGAGCGAGCGGAAGACGCCAAGCCGGTTCAGCCGGTCCATCCCGGCCTGGATGTCGTCCGGGTCGAAGCTCTTGCCCGGCTCGAGGTCGGCCATGTAGACGATGAAATTGGGGTCCATCCGCGTCCGCCCCACCACGCGGGTCGGGCCGTAGCGGGCCTCCCGGCCGGGTTCGAGCGTCAACTGCACGTCCAGCCGGTCGTTCGAATGGTCGGCAACGACCTCGCGCTCGGTCTCCCTCGCCTTCGCCCGCGCGAGCTGCCGCCAGCGCTCGACCGACACGGCGGAGGCCTTGTCGATCGCGCCGAACCGCGCCGGCTCGCCGCGCCTGAAGCCCACCGAGGTCGGCGTTTCGCCATCGCCGTCGTCCCTCTCGCTGACCTCGGCCGGCGGCGGGTTGACGATGCTGGTTGCGCCGAAGAGGAACAGCGGCCCGGGGACGATGCTGATGGTCATGGGCACGTTCTGCGGAAATTCGAACGCCAGGGTCAGGTCGGCGACCTCGTTCCCGGCGGCCCGGATGCTGATCTGGGGACCGTAGTAGCCCTCGGAATAAAGCGCGGCGAGAAGGCGTCGATAGTCGCCCCGCGCCTTGGCGAGCAGCCCGCCGTTTCCCGATGCCGGCGTCTCGCGATCGCTCCAGAGCGAGGATGCCCGCTCCATCCGCCGCTGCAGCGCGCCGTTATCCCCGGATACGGTGAGGGTGACCGTGTAGCGGAGCGGGTCGATGACCTCGAAGGCATCATCGGCATCGGTGCGGCTCCCCCACAGGTGGATGCCGAAAAGGCTGAACCCCGCCGCCGGAACAGCCGAGGCCACAAGCGAGCCCACGACGAGGCTCGTCACAATGCGGCTTCGCGCCGTTCTCGCCATGTCCGCGGCCTGCCCAGGGTTTATTTGTTAACGAAACCCTAAAGCATTCCTGCCGCCCGACAAGAGTGCGGTCTCGATAAGCGGAGTTTTTCCTGTGGTATCGTGCGCTTCTGCAACGGTCCGCAACCATTTCCGGGGCGCGCCGGGTCACCGAAGGCACTGGACGGGCCCGGCGGCGATCGCTTAGGCAGGGGCAATGACGATCCACGCAAGTCATCCTGCCCGAGGCGAAATCCTGCGCGGGGTTGCACAAGGAGCCGCCATTCGCCCGGGCCATGCCGGCGCGGGTTGAAGTTGGAGCGGAGGCGGAAACTTGAGCGGACGCAAGGGGATCATCCTGGCCGGCGGATCGGGGACGCGGCTCTATCCGATCACCCACTCGCTGTCGAAGCAGCTGCTGCCGCTCTACGACAAGCCGATGATCTACTACCCGCTCTCGGTGCTGATGCTGGCCGGCCTGCGCGAGATCGCGATCATCACCACGCCCGAGGACCAGGAGCAGTTCCGCCGCCTGCTGAAGGACGGCGCGCAGTGGGGCATGCGCTTCGAGTACCTGACCCAGCCGCGCCCCGAGGGGCTGGCGCAGGCCTACCTGATCGCCGAGGAGTTCCTCGCCGGCGACGCCTCGACCATGGTGCTGGGCGACAACATCTTCTTCGGGCATGACCTGCCGGTGATGCTGAAGCGGGCCGGCGCGCGCGAGCGAGGGCGGGACGGTCTTCGGCTACCACGTGGCCGATCCGGAGCGCTACGGCGTGGTCGAGTTCGACAAGGGCGGCACGGTTCTCTCGATCGAGGAAAAGCCGGAGACGCCGAAGTCGAGCTTCGCGGTCACCGGCATCTACGTGCTGGACGGCACCGCACCGGCGCGGGCGCGGGCGCTTCGCCCCAGCGCGCGGGGCGAGCTCGAGATCGTCGATGTGCTGAACGGCTACCTCGCCGACGGGCTGCTCAACGTCGAGCGGATGGGGCGGGGCTTCGCGTGGCTGGACACCGGCACGCATGCCAGCCTGCTCGATGCGGGGAATTTCGTGCGCACCATCGAGGAGCGGCAGAACTTCAAGATCGGCTGCCCGGAGGAGATCGCCTTCGCCGAGGGGTGGATCACCGCCGACGCGCTGCGCGCGCTGGCGCAGCCGTATCTGAAGACGGAATACGGTCGCTACCTCGTGCGGATCGCGGACGGCGCGTAGGTCGGCGACCTTGAGGGCTGTGCGCGTTCGCCCTTGGATCGTCGGTCGCGGGTCATACGGTCTCCGTGCGTTCGCCTCGCGTTAACAGCCCGTAAAGAAGTGGCAAGCCGGATTCCAGCCGGATTCCAGCCGCCTTCCAGCCCGGATTTTTCTTGCCGTTCCAAAGGGATGACCGCCGCCTGAGGCGCGCGAGCAGATCAACCGGAGATCGTATCAGTTGTTGTTCAACTGTTCGGCGTCGAGGTTGAGGATGTTGCCGAAAAGCTGCTCCAGCACGCCCATCTCGCGGCCGCCGGTCTCGGTGGTCCGGACGGTCAGGTTGACGATCTTGCCATCCTCGAGGCCGTAGCGCTCGATGCCCCGCACCACGCCGCGCTGGTCGAAGCTGACCGCGAGCACGGTGCGATCGATCACCCGCGGCGGGTTGTAGGTGAAGCTCTCGACCCGGCTCTGCACGTAGTACCAGGCGGTATCGCGCAAGACCCCGTTCGACGACGGCCGGCCGAGCACCTGCTCGACCGAACCGATATCGTCGAATCCCGGGCGGATCTTGGCGATGTCCTCGGGCGGAGGGATGTAGCCGTGGACCTGGACGGTGGGGGCGCAGCCCGCCGCCGCCAGTACGCAGAGGATCAGCGCAACCCCGGTCCATTGCAGCGATTTCGGTCGCATCGGTTCCTCGGGTGGCTTCGAATTCCCTTGCTCCCCTACTCCCCGCATGGTCTTAATTCAAGGAACTTGGGCCAGGCCTCGGCTCGCTCTGGCCCCGAGGGACGAATGATGCCCGAGCTTATCCCCCACGCCCCCGACAATCCTGAATTCGCCCGGGTGATCGCGCTGCGCCAGTTGCGGGATCACGACGCGTTCGACTTCCGGATCTCGCCCACCCCGGCCGAGGCGGAGGCGCTGGCGCGCCTCCTCGACGCGCAGGCGGTGCGCAAGCTCGCCTTTGCGGGCCGGCTCACGCCGGTGGAGCAGGGCGGCTGGCAGCTTGACGCGACGCTGGGCGCCACGGTGGTGCAGACCTGCGTCGTCACCCTCGATCCGGTCACGACGCGGATCGACCAGCCGGTCCGCCGCACCTGGCTGCCGGAAAGCGCGCCGCGCGCGCGCCGAGATCGTGGTCGATCCCGACGAGGACGACGAGATCGAGCCGCTCGGCGACCGCATCGACCTCGGTCTCGTGGCGATCGAGGCCCTGGCGCTGGCGCTGCCGGCCTACCCGCGCAAGCCGGGCGCCAGCTTCGGCCCGGCCGCCCTCGCCGACGCCGGCATCGCCCCCGTCGACGAGAGCGAGCTCAAGCCCTTCGCCGCGCTGGCGGCGCTGCGCGGAAAGATGGGCGACGAATCGTGAGAATGCGCCCGGCGGGTCTTGCGTGGAGGCGCGAAATCGCTATGGTCCGCCGCTCGTTTTCCTGTCCGGTCCGGCGGTCAAGGGCGTGACATCGCCCACCGCATCTGTTACCTCGCGGGCCGACGAATGGGTGTTCCGGGTCGCCGCCCGGCAAAAAATCGAGGCTGAAACATGGCTGTTCCGAAAAGCAAGGTCACGCGCGCCAAGCGCGGCATGCGCCGGTCGCATGACGCGCTGGTCGCCGGCAATCCCAACGAGTGCCCGAACTGTGGCGAGCTGCGCCGCCCGCACCACGTCTGCGGCGCCTGCGGGCACTACGACGGCCGCGAGGTCGTGGCCAAGGTGGAAGAGGTCGATCTCGACGACGAAGCGGCCTGATCCCTGCCCGCGTGAGGTAGGTCCGGAATGAACGCCGAGATCCCCCGGACCGAACCGCGAGGCAGCCTGGACCCGGCCGACATCGTCATCTCGATCGACGCCATGGGCGGCGACCGGGGTGTCGCCGACGTGGTTCGCGGCATGGGCATGTCGCTCGAGAAGAACCCGCGCCTTCGCTACATCGTGCACGGCGACGCCGGCCTGCTCGACCGCTCGATCCGCCAGGGCAGCCCGCTCGCCGAGCGCACCGAGGTGCGGCACGCCCCGGGCGTCGTCGCCATGGATGAAAAGCCGTCGCGCGTGCTGCGCAACGCCCGGGGCACGAGCATGCTCAGCGCGCTCGAGGCGGTGAAGGCGGGCGAGTCCCCGGTGGTCATCTCCTGTGGCAACACCGGCGCGCTGATGGCGCTGGCCATGCTGGCGCTGCGCAAGGCGCCGGGGGTCGATCGTCCCGCCATCGCGGTGCTGTGGCCGTCGCTCAACGCCACCGGCTACAACGTCCTGCTCGACGCGGGTGCCGACATCCGCGCCGACGCGGACGACCTGCTCAAGTACGCGGTGATGGGCGCCTCCTACGCCCGCAATGCGCTCGGCCTCTCCCGGCCGCGGGTCGGCCTGCTCAATGTCGGCACCGAGGAGCACAAGGGCCGCTCCGAACTGCACGAGGCGGCCGAGCGCATCGCCGACACCGCGCCAACGAGCGACTTCGAGTACATCGGCTACGTCGAGGGCACCGACATGCCGTCCGACCGCGTGGACGTGATCGTCACCGACGGGTTCACCGGCAACGTCGCGCTGAAGACCGGCGAGGGCACCGCCCGGATGATCCAGGGCCTGCTCAAGGAGGCCTTCGCCTACTCCATCCTCTCGCGCATCGGCGCGCTCTTCGCGCTCACCTCGCTCAAGCGGCTGCAGAAGCGCATCGACCCCCGCCGGGTCAACGGCGGCGTCTTCCTCGGCCTCAACGGCACGGTGATCAAGTCGCACGGGTCGGCCGACGCCACCGGCGTCTCCGCCGCGATCAAGCTCGCGTTCATCCTCGCCGAGCACGGCTTCAACCAGCGCCTCGCCGCGCGGGTCGCCGTCGGCCCGGCTCCCCACGCGCCCGACCTCGCCCGCGGAGGCTCGACCCCATGACCCTGCTCCGCGCCGTGGCCCTGGGCTGCGGCCACTACCTGCCCGCGCGCGTGGTGGAGAACGCCGAATTCGCCGCCACGCTGGAAACCTCGGACGACTGGATCCGCAGCCGCACCGGCATCGAGCGGCGCCACTTTGCCGCCGCCGGCGAGATGACCTCCGATCTCGCCGCCCACGCCGCGCGCGCCGCCCTGGCCGATGCCGGCCTCACCGGCGCCGACATCGATACGCTCATCGTCGCCACCGCCACGCCGGACCAGACCTTCCCCGCCACTGCGGTGACGGTGCAGAGCGCCATCGGCATGCGCGGCGGCTTCGCCTTCGACGTGCAGGCGGTCTGCGCCGGCTTCGTCTTCGCGCTGGCCCAGGCCAACGCGCTGATCCAGTCCGGAACCTCGCGCCGGGTGATGGTGATCGGCGCCGAGACGTTCAGCCGCATCCTCGACTTCACCGACCGCTCGACCTGCGTGCTCTTCGGCGACGGCGCCGGTGCGCTGATCCTCGAGGCCGTCGAGTTCGAGCGGATCGCCCGAGGAGCGCGGCATCCTCTCCACCGACCTGCATTCCGACGGGCGCTACCGCGACCTGCTCTACGTCGACGGCGGTCCGTCCTCGACCGGGACCGCCGGCGTGGTTCGGATGGCCGGGCAGGACGTCTTCAAGCACGCGGTGGTCAAGCTGGCCGAGACCGGCGCCGCAGCGCTGGCGCGCGCGGGCCTGACCACCGCCGACATCGACTGGCTGGTGCCGCACCAGGCGAACCTGCGCATCATGAGCATGACGGCGCACAAGCTCGGCGTGCCCATGGAGCGCGTGGTCGTCACCGTGCAGGATCACGGCAACACCTCGGCCGCCTCGATTCCCCTGGCGCTTTCGGTCGCCCACGGCGAGGGACGCATCCTGCCCGGGGACGTGCTGCTGATGGAGGCGATCGGCGGCGGGCTCGCCTGGGGCGCCGCCGTGGTCCGCTGGTAGGCCCGTATTCGCTGCCGCGCCCAAGCCGTTGTTATTGACTCGCTTTCAGAAAACCCCCTAGGGTTAACCAAACCGTGATGAAACAGGGGGGAGAGCCATGAGTGAGAAGACGCTTACCCGGATGGAACTCAGCGAGGCTGTGTTCCGGACGGTCGGCCTCTCGCGGAACGAATCCGCCGAACTGGTGGAAATGGTTCTCGATCACATGTCGGACGCGCTGGTGCGCGGCGAGACGGTGAAGATATCCTCCTTCGGCACCTTCAGCGTGCGCGGCAAGTCCGCGCGGGTGGGGCGCAATCCCAAGACCGGCGAGGAGGTTCCGATCGAGCCGCGCCGGGTTCTGACCTTCCGGCCCTCGCACATCATGAAAGAACGCGTGGACGTCGGCAACAAGCAGTGACCCCGGGAGCCGCCGCCATGGACAAGTCTCCCGAAGCCTTCCGCACCATCAGCGAGGTCGCCGAGGCGCTCGACGTGCCGCCGCATGTCCTGCGCTTCTGGGAAACCCGCTTCGCCCAGGTGAAGCCGGTCAAGCGTGGCGGCGGCCGCCGCTACTACCGTCCCGAGGACGTGCGGCTGCTGCGGGGCATCCGCGGGCTGCTCTACGACGACGGCATGACCATCAAGGGCGTGCAGAAGATCCTGCGCGAGCGCGGCATTCGCCATGTGATCGGCCTCGGCACGGTGTCCGGGACCGACGGCGAAGCGGCGGACGACCTCGTGGCCGCACCGGCGCCGGCGCCGAAGCCGGTGGCCAGGGAGCGCCGAGCCTCCGCGGCGAACGGGCCGGGCTCCGACGCCGCGCCGCAGCCCGACCTCTTCGCGCCGGCGGGCGGCGTCGCCACGGCGGTCGCGGCGCCGCGCGAGCGGCCGGCGGCGGCCGCCTCCGCCGGATCGGTGGACAAGCGCGCGCTCAAGGGGCTCGTCTCCGAGCTTCAGGCGCTGCGCGCGGTGATGATCGACGACAAGCGGCGGTGAACCCGGCCCCGGAGCGGGCGCCCGCTTTCCCCTTGCCCTCCCGCGACGCCCGGCTATAAAGCGCCTCGTGTCGGGCTATAGCGCAGTCTGGTAGCGCGTTCGACTGGGGGTCGAAAGGTCGTGAGTTCGAATCTCGCTAGCCCGACCAAACCCCTGAATTCTGCCGCGAACCGGGCCGGCGTCATGCCGGCCCAGGGCATCGCGCGAATGCATGCCGACGGCTGGATAACCGCCGCGTCGCCGTTCGCGCCCGGCCAGATCCAGCCCGCCAGCCTCGATCTCCGTCTCGGGACGCACGCGGTGCGCCTGCGGGCCTCGTTCCTGCCCGGCGCGGGCGCGGTGGCGGACCGGCTGGCGGACTTCGAGATGCACCGCTTCGATCTCGCGGACGGCGCGGTGCTGGAAAAGGGCTGCGTCTATCTCGTGCCGCTGGTCGAGGGCCTCGCCCTCCCGGGCGACATCTCGGCCGTCGCCAACGCCAAGAGCTCCACCGGCCGGCTCGATCTCTTCACCCGCCTCATCACCGATCGCGGCGCCGAGTTCGACCGCATCGAGCCGGGCTATGCCGGCCCGCTCTTCGCCGAGATCTCGCCGCGCTCCTTCTCGGTCCTCGTCCGCCCCGGCATGCGCCTCAACCAGATCCGCTTCCGCCGCGGCTCGGCCGTCCTCGACGACGACGCGCTGCGCCGCCTCGACGCCGCCGAGCGGCTGGTCGGCGGCGAGGCGCACATCGCGGGCGGCCTCGCCTTCTCGGTGGATCTCGAACCGCGCGAGGGCGACCTCGTCGGCTACCGCGCCAAGCCGCACACCGGCCTCATCGACCTCGACCGTATCGGCCACTACGACCCGGCCGACTACTGGGAGCCGGTCACCGCACGGGACGGCCGCATCATCCTCGACCCCGGCGCCTTCTACATCCTCGTCAGCCGCGAAGCCGTCCACGTGCCCCCCGACTACGCCGCCGAGATGGCGCCGTACCTCGCCATGGTCGGCGAGTTCCGCGTCCACTACGCCGGCTTCTTCGACCCCGGCTTCGGCCACGCCGGCGCCGGCGGCACCGGCTCGCGCGGCGTCCTCGAAGTCCGCTGCCACGAGGCGCCCTTCGCCCTCGACCACGGCCAGGTGGTGGGCCGCCTCGTCTACGAGCGCATGTCCGAGCGCCCGGAGATCCTCTACGGCCGCGACACCGGCTCGAACTACCAGGGCCAGGGCCTGAAGCTTTCCAAGCACTTCCGCGCGCCCTGACCCGACCTCGGCCAGGCGTGGCTCAGGTGCGGGCGATCCCTGCAGTCAGAACAGCTCGCCCGCCGGCTCCTCGTCGGCCTCCTCCGCGCCCGTATCGAGCGCTAGCGCCCGGGGCGGGGCGATTGTCGAGGAGCCCCGCCGCGCGCAGCTCGGCGACCCCCGGCAGGTCGCGGTCGGACTCGAGGCCGAAGTGGTCGAGGAAACCCTGCGTCACCACGAAGGTCATCGGTCGCCCCGGCGTCATCTTCCGCCGGCCGAGCTTGACCCAGCCCATCTCGATCAGCTGGTCGAGCGTGCCGGCCGAGATCGACACGCCGCGGATCTCCTCGATCTCCGCCCGCGTCACCGGCTGGTGGTAGGCGACGATCGCCAGCGTCTCGATGGCGGCGCGGGAGAGCTTGCGCGTCTCCACCACCTCGCGGCTCATCAGGAACCCCAGGTCGGCCGCCGTGCGGAACGCCCAGCCCTCGCCGACACGGGCAAGCTCCACGCCGCGCCCCTCGTAGCGCTGCCGGAGCGCTGCCAGCGCCTCGGGCACGTCGGCGCCCTGCGGCAGCCGCTCGGCGATCTCGCGGCTGGTCAGCGGCGCGCGGCTGGCGAAGAGCACCGCCTCGACCATCCGCTCCTGCTCGGGCAGCGGCGGAACCGCAAAGGCCCCGTCGGCGAAGAACCCGCGCGTTGTCTCGTTCATGGCGTCTCCTCCCGCGTTGCCTGCCTCAGCCAGATCGGCTGGAAGGCGCCGTCCTGCCGCAGCTGCAGCCGCCCGGCCCGGACGAGCTCGAGCGCCGCGGCAAAGTTCGCCGCCGTGGCCGAGCGCCGGCGGGTCGGCTCGCCCACCCACTCCTCGGGCAGCCAGGCGGCCAGGCGCGTCCAGTCGATGGCGGTGCCGAGCAGCCCGCGCATCCGCTCCAGCGCCTGCTCCATGGTGTAGACCGGCCCCCGTCCCAGGTGCAGCGGCATGAAGTCGTCGCGGGTCTTGATCCGGGCATAGGCGCGCATCAGGTCGACCAGCGAGGCGGTATGGACGATCTTCAGGTCGCGCGCGACAGCCTGCGGCTCGCCGCGCGCGAAGACGTCGCGCCCGAGCTGGTCGCGCGCCATCAGCCGCGCCGCGGCGTCGCGCATCGCTTCGAGCCGCTGCAGCTGGAAGGCCAGGTGCGCCGCGAGGTCGTCGCCGGAGGGGCCACCCTCGGCCGGGTCGGGCGGGAGCAGGAGCCGCGACTTCAGGTAGGCGAGCCAGGCGGCCATCACCAGGTAGTCGGCCGCCAGCTCGATCCGGAGCCGCTTCGCCGCCTCGACGAAGGTGAGGTACTGCTCGGCCAGCCGCAGGATCGAGATGCGGCGCAGGTCGACCTTCTGGCTCCGCGCCAGCGCCAGCAGCAGGTCGAGCGGGCCCTCGTAGCCGTCCACGTCGACGACCAGCGCCTCGGCGGCCAGCCGCGCCTCGGTGCCTTCGGCGTCGAAGAAGTCCTCAGGCATGCGCGCGCTCCTTGAGCGCCGCGAACTCCGCCGCCGCTTCGGCGGTGTCGTCCGCCGGATCGCCCAGACGCCGCGCCAGCGCCGCCTCGGCGCGCGCGGCGGCCTTGCCCGTCAGCAACGGCGCGGCCGATGCCACCTCCGCCATCTCGCCGGCGTCGCCGTTGCAATGCAGGACCATGTCGCACCCCGCGGCCAGCGCGCTGCGGACGCGCGCGGCAAAGCCGCCCGTCAGCGCCTTCATCGAGAGGTCGTCGGTCATCAGCAGGCCGTCGAAGCCGATCTCCTCGCGCATCAGGCGCACGAGCGTCGCCGACTGCGTCGCCGGCGCCTCGGCGTCGAGCGCCGCGTAGACCACATGCGCCGTCATCGCGAGCGGCAGGTCGGCCAGCGCCCGGAAGGGTGCGAAGTCGGCCGCCAGCGCCGCGGGGTCGGCCGTGACCACGGGCAGGTCGAGATGGCTGTCGAGAGCCGCCCGGCCCTGGCCGGGCATGTGCTTCATCACCGGCAGGACGCCCCCCGCCAGCAGGCCCTCGGCCACCGCCCGGCCCGTCGCCGCGACCTCGGCCGGATCGCTGCCATAGCAGCGGTTGCGCAGCACCGGATGCGTGGACGGCTGGATCACGTCGAGCACGGGCGCGCAGTTCACGTCGATCCCGACCGACCGGAGCTCGGCCGCGATCAGCCGATAGCGCAGGTACATCGCCCGCGCCCTCAGGTCCGGACCCGGCAGGCGCTCGCACTCGTCGAGCGCCGGCGCCCACTCGCGCCAGTCGGGCGCCCGGAGCCGCGCCACCCGGCCGCCCTCCTGGTCGATCAGCACCGGCGCGTCGCGACCGACGCAGTCGCGAAGCTCCGCGGTCAGCCGCCGGAGCTGGGCGGGGTCCGCGACGTTCCGGGCGAAGAGGATGAATCCCCACGGCGCGGCGTCCGCGAAGAAGCGCCGCTCGGTCGCGGTCAGCGCCGTCCCGCCGCAGCCGAGGATGACGGCGCGGGCGCCCATCTACTGCAGCGTCACCGGGATGCAGTCGACGCCGCGCGCCCGCAGCGCCTCGCACATCTGCCGCGTCTCCTCGGGGTCCGCGAAGCCGGCGACGCGCAGCCGGTAGAAGACGCGCGCGTTGGAGGTGGTGCGCTCGACGTAGAGGCTCTTGGAGGAGAGCAGGTCGCCGTTGCGGGCCACCAGCTGGTCCCAGGCCTTGCGGGTGATCTCCTCGCTGTCGAAGGCGCCGAGCTGCACCAGCCGCGCGCCGG
Organism: uncultured Alphaproteobacteria bacterium; assembly: GCA_963844375.1. GTDB lineage: Bacteria > Pseudomonadota > Alphaproteobacteria > Rhodobacterales > Rhodobacteraceae > Amaricoccus. Next base: position 85,309 of record CAWJOI010000034.1, read on the forward strand.
ACTTCACGCCGGAGACCTCGCGCGCCGCCGGCGCGGCCGCGGCGACCTTCGTCACCTTGGCGGCCTCCGGCTCGGCGGGCTTCGGCGTGGCCGCCGCCTTCTGCGGGCCGGGCCGCCACCAGGTTCGCCGGTCGGTTCCGCGGGCGGGGACCGGCGGCGGTCTCGGACTCGGGCAGGGCGGCCACCAGGGCTTCGGGCAGCGGCTCCGGCGTCAGCCCGGCCGTGTCCTCCTGCGGCGGCATCGGCAGGTCCCCGTCCTCGCCGAGGACCCGCGCGGCCAGAATGGCCGGGGCGGCGAGGACGAGCTCGCCCTGCGGCGCGTCCTCGGCCTTCAGCGCCACCGGCTGCGGCGCGGCCGGCGCGATCTCCCGCGGCATCGGCGCCGGCCTGCCGGCCAGCACGGTGTTGACCTCGAGCCCCTGGTGGGCGGCCTTCAGGCCGCCGGGATCGTCGGGCTCGACCCGGGACGGGCCCTCCATCGCCTTGATGATCGGCACCTCGGCCGCGTCGCGGGTCCCGAGCCGGTAGGACCAGAGGCCGAGCGTCGCGACCAGGGCGAGGAAGACCGCCGCGCCGGAAAGCTTGCGAAGTCCATCGGGGATCAGGCGGTCGGTGCCGCTGCCCGCAACGGACTCGTAGTCGTCGCCATAAAGATCGCGCATGGGGTGCTTGCCTGTTTTGACACACTATATCCTGTAGGTGCCGCTGCTCCAACCCCGAAATGTACAACGGACACGTTTCCCGCATCTCGCCCTTCCGGGGCGCGGCAAGGATAGCAGGACCTGTCGGAAATACAACCGGAAGCGCGGAAAATCCTTGCCGGAACAAGGCCCCCGCGGCTCAGCGCATCTCGTTCATCGGCGCCACGCCGAGGATGCCGAGCCCCGCCGCGATGGCGACCTGCGTCGCCCGCACCAGCGCCAGCCGGGCGCGGGTGACGGCCGGGGCCTCCTCGCGGATGAAGCGGAGATCGGGGTCGAGCTTGCCCTGATGCTGCAGCGCGTGGAATTCCGACGCAAGATCATAGAGATAGAAGGCGATCCTGTGCGGCTCGTGCGCGCTCGCGGCGATCTCCACCTGCCGCGGCCACTCGGCGATCTTCTGCGCCACCGCGAAGCTCTCCGGGCTGGCCGAGCGCGCCGAGGTCGGCCGCGGCCAGCGCGCCGTCGTCGGTCTCGAACCCCGCCTCGGCGGCGCGCGCCAGCACCGAATGCGCGCGGGCGTGGGCGTACTGCACGTAGAAGACCGGGTTGTCCTTGGACTGCTCCAGCACCTTGTCGAAGTCGAAGTCGAGCGGCGCGTCGTTCTTGCGCGTCAGCATGACGAAGCGCGTCACGTCCGCGCCCACCTGCTCGACCACGTCGCGCAGCGTGACGAAGGTCCCCGCCCGCTTCGACATCTTGAACGGCTCGCCGCCCTTGAAGAGCCGCACCAGCTGGCAGAGCTTCACGTCGAGCGGCACCCGCCCGTCCGACAGCGCCGCCACCGCCGCCTTCATCCGCTTCACGTACCCGCCATGGTCGGCGCCGAGGACGTCGATCAGTTCGTCAAAGCCGCGCTCGATCTTGTTGTAATGATAGGCGATGTCAGGCGCGAAATAGGTCCAGCCGCCGTCGGACTTCTTCACCGGCCGGTCGGTGTCGTCGCCATAGGCGGTGGAGCGGAACAGCGTCTGCTCGCGCGGCTCCCAGTCCTCCGGCAGCTTGCCCTTCGGCGCCTCCAGCACGCCCTCGTAGAGCAGCCCCTTCGCTCTCCAGCGAGGCCAGCGCCGCCTCGATCTGCCCGGTGCCGTACAGCGACTTCTCGGAGAAGTAGTGGTCCATCCGGACCCCGAGCAGGGCGAGATCCTCGCGGATCATCACCATCATCGCCTCGGTGGCGAAGGCGCGCACCTCCGCCAGCCATTCCGATTCGGGCCGGTCGAGCAGCGAATCGCCGTACTTCGCCTTCAGCGCCTCGCCGACGGGAATGAGATAGTCGCCGGGATACAGCCCCTCGGCGATCGCCGGCTCCAGCCCCAGCGCCTCGCGATACCGCTCGTAGGCCGAGCGGGCGAGCACGTCGACCTGCGCCCCGCCGTCGTTGATGTAGTACTCGCGCGTCACGTCGTGCCCGGCGAAATCGAGAAGCCCGGCCAGCGCGTCGCCGAAGACCGCGCCGCGCACGTGGCCCACGTGCATCGGGCCGGTGGGGTTGGCCGAGACGAACTCCACGTTCACCCGCCGGTGCGCGCCGGCCCCGGAGCGGCCGAAGTCCCGCCCCGCGGCCAGCGCCTGCGGGATCACCCCGAACCAGCGCCCGGGCTCGAGGCGCAGGTTCAGGAACCCCGGCCCCGCCACCTCGGCGGAGACGATCCCGGGCGCCCCGGTCAGCGCCCCGGCCAGCGCCTCGGCGATATCGCGCGGCGCCATGCGCGCCGGACGGGCCAGAACCATCGCGGCGTTGGTCGCCATGTCGCCATGCGCCGGGTCGCGCGGCGGCTCCACGGTCACCGGCGACAGGTCGAGGCCCTGCGGCAGCCGCCCCGCATCCGCCAGACGCCCGATCGCGTCCACCACCAGCGCCTTGATTTCCGCGAACAGGTCCATGGTTCCATCCCTCCGATGCGGCTGGCGTTAGCACAGGTCAGGTTCGCCCTCCACGGCCTTTCCGCCGGGCGGGCGCCTGCTACAAGGGGTCCATGATCGCCCGACTCTGCGCCGGCCTCCTCGCCCTCGCTCTCGCACCGCCCGCCGCGGCGGCGGAGGCGATGTCGCCGGACGGCTTCGAGGCGGTGGCCGAGGGCCACGTGCTGCACTTCACGCTCCAGGGCGCGCCCTTCGGCGCGGAGCAGTACTTTCCCGGCCGGCGCAGCCTCTGGCGCTACGCCGACGGCACCTGCGCCGCCGGCAGCTGGTGGGCGGAGGGCGACCGCGTCTGCTTCCGCTACGACGAGCGCACCGACACCCAGTGCTGGCGCTTCCTCGACCGGCCGGGCGGCCTCGCGGCCGAACTCGTCGAGGGCGGGGCAGGGACCGGCTTCGTGCTGGAGCTCAGCCGCCGCGACGAGACGCCGCTGGCCTGCCCGGGGCCGAAGGTCGGGAGCTGAAGCCTCAGAGCAGCGTGCCCTGTTCCGGACCCGGGGCGCGGCGGCGCGCCGTCGCCGGACGCTCCGGCCGGGCCTTCAGCCGGCCATCGGCGAACTCCACCTCGAGGCCCGCGGCGCTCCCGGCCTCCGCCGCGCGCGTCAGCACCGCGCCCCGCTCGTCGCGGACGATGGCGAAGCCGCGCTCCAGCACCTTGTGCGGCCCGAGCGTCTCCAGCGTGCGGCTCAGGGCGTCGAGCGCCGACCGCGCCGTCCTGGTGCTGCGGTCGCCGATGCGTCCCAGGCGCGCGCCCCGGGCGTCCAGCCGCTCGCGGAGGCGGTGGATGCTCCGCTCCAGCACCTCCGGCCGCAGGCCGAGCTCGGCGCGCACCAGGCGCTGGCGGCGGCGCTCGTTGCCCACCGCCAGGAGCTGCGGCCCGAAGCGGCCGGCGGCGCCGCGGCTGAGCCGGAGGTGGAGGTGGCGGGTGAAGGCGATCAGCGCCAGCGGCAGGCGGACGCCGAGCCCGTCCAGCCGCTGCGCGCGCTCGGCGAGCATCGCCTCGGGCCGCGGCAGGCCCGCGCGCGAGGTCGCGCAGCCGCTGGCAGCCGCTGGGCGAGGCCGCGCGCCAGCGCGTTCAGCCGGCGGTGCTCCAGGCCCGCGACCGCCGCGATCAGCTCGAGCCGCACCGGCACCGCCATCTCCGCCGCCGCCGTCGGCGTGGGCGCGCGGCGGTCGGCCGCGAAGTCGATCAGCGTGGTGTCGGTCTCGTGCCCGACGGCGGAGATGAGCGGGATGCGGCTCTCGGCGGCGGCGCGCACCACGATCTCCTCGTTGAAGCCCCAGAGGTCCTCGATGCTGCCGCCGCCGCGCGCGACGATCAGCAGGTCCGGCCGCGGCACCGGCCCCCCGGGGGCGATGGCGTTGAAGCCGCGGATCGCCGCGGCGACCTCCGCCGCGCAGCGCTCGCCCTGCACGGTGACCGGCCAGATCAGCACCGGGCGCGGAAACCGCTCGCGCAGGCGATGCAGGATGTCGCGGATCACCGCGCCCGAGGGCGAGGTGATCACGCCGATCACCTCCGGCAGGTAGGGCAGCGCCCGCTTGCGCGCGGCGTCGAACAGCCCCTCGGCGGCCAGCGCCTGCTTGCGCTTCTCCAGCATCGCCATCAGCGCGCCGACCCCGGCCGGCGCCAGCTCCTCGATGACCATCTGGTACTTGGAGGAGCCGGGGAAGGTGGTGAGCCGCCCGGTGGCCACCACCTCCATCCCCTCCTCGGGCCGGAACGCCAGGGTCCGCGCCGTCATCTTCCAGACCACCGCGCCGAGCACGGCGCGCTCGTCCTTGAGGTCGAGATAGAGGTGCCCCGAGGCCGGCCGCGAGATCCGCCCGATCTCGCCGCGCACCCGCACCCGCCCGAACTCGCCCTCGATCACGCGCTTCACCGCCCCGGAGATCTCCGAGACGGTGAACTCCGGCGCGTTGCCGCCCGGCCGCGCGTCCTCGAACAGCTCCATGCCGCCGCCTTCGCCTCGCTTGCGCGCGTCCGGGGCGCACCATAGAACGCGCGGCGCGAGCGAGGCCAAGGCGAGCGGGACGCGCCCATGAACATCCTCATCCTCGGCGGCGGCGGCCGCGAGCATGCGCTGGCCTGGGCCTTCGCGCAGAACCCCAAGTGCGACCGGCTCTGGTGCGCGCCCGGCAACGCCGGCATCGCCGAGGAGGCGACCTGCGTGGCGCTCGACATCCTCGACGGCGACAAGGTGCTGGCCTTCGCCCGCGAGAACGACATCGACTTCGTCATGGTCGGCCCCGAGGCGCCGCTGGCCGAGGGCGTCGCCGACGTCCTGCGCGCCGGCGGCATCCCGACGCTCGGGGCCGGGCCGCGAGGCGGCGCGGCTCGAGGCGTCGAAGGCCTTCACCAAGGAAATCTGCGCCGCCTGCGGCGCGCCCACCGCCGCCGGCCAGACCTTCACCGACCCCGCCGCCGCCCGCGCCTGGGTCGAGGCCGAGGGCGCGCCGATCGTGGTCAAGGCCGACGGCCTCGCCGCCGGCAAGGGCGTCACCGTCGCCGCGACCGTGCCGGAGGCGCTGGAGGCGCTCGAGGCGATCTTCCGCGACGGCGACGGCGCCCGGGTGGTGATCGAGGAATTCATGGCCGGCGAGGAGGCGAGCCTCTTCCTGCTCGCCGACGGCGAGACGCTGCTGCCTGCTCGGCAGCGCCCAGGACCACAAGCGCGCCTTCGACGGCGACGCCGGCCCGAACACCGGCGGCATGGGCGCCTATTCCCCCGCGCCGGTCCTGACGCCCGAGGTCACCGAGGCGGCGCTCGATCGGATCGTCCGCCCCACGCTGGCCGAGATGGCCCGCCGCGGCACGCCCTTCCAGGGCGTCCTCTACGCCGGGCTGATGATCGAGGACGGCGCGCCGCGGCTTGTCGAGTACAACGTCCGCTTCGGCGATCCCGAGGCGCAGGTGCTGGCCATGCGGCTCGGCGCGCAGCTGCTCGACGCCTGCCTCGCCTGCGCCGACGGGCGAGCTCGACAGCGCGCGGGTGAACTTCGCGGAGGATCACGCGCTGACCGTGGTGATGGCGGCGGAGGGGTATCCCGGCGCCTACGCCCGCGGCGAGCCGATCCGCCTCGACGAAGCGGCGGACCCGAGGGTCAAGGTCTTCCACGCCGGCACGCGCCTGGCCGACGGCCGCCTCGTCTCCGACGGCGGGCGGGTGCTCAACGCCACCGCCCGCGCCGCCACCCTGGCCGAGGCGCGCGACGCTCGCCTACGCGGCGCTCGCGGGCGTCGCCTGGCCCGGGGGCTTCTTCCGCAGCGATATCGGCTGGCGCGCGCTCGACGACTGACGCCCTTGTCCGACATGGGGCGCCACGCTAACACCGCGGCCATGCTCGACCAGCCCGACATCCATCCGCTCTTCTACGGCGCGCCGGACTCCACCGAGTTCCGCAAGCTGCGCAAGCGGATCGTGCGGCTGACGCGCGAGGCGATCGAGACCTACGGCATGGCGCGCCCGGGCGCGCGCTGGCTGGTCTGCCTCTCCGGCGGCAAGGACAGCTACACGCTGCTCGCCGCCCTGACCGAGCTGAAATGGCGCGGCCTCCTGCCGGTGGAGCTTCTCGCCTGCAACCTCGACCAGGGGCAGCCGGGCTTCCCGGCGACGGTGCTGCCCGAGTTCCTCACCCGCATGGGCGTGCCGCACCGCATCGAGTACCGCGACACCTATTCCATCGTCACCGACAAGGTGCCCGAGGGCCGCACCTTCTGCGCGCTCTGCTCGCGGCTGCGCCGCGGGCACCTCTACCGCATCGCCCGCGAGGAGGGGTGCTCGGCGGTGGTCCTCGGCCACCACCAGGGCGACATCGTCGAGACCTTCCTGCTCAACCTCTTCTTCGGCGGCAAGCTCGCCGCCATGCCGCCCAAGCTCCTGAACGACGAGGGCGACGTCTACGTGCTCCGGCCGCTCGCCCATGTCGCCGAGGCCGACTGCGACCGCTTCGCCCGCGCCATGGGCTACCCGATCATCCCCTGCGACCTCTGCGGCAGCCAGGACGGGCTGCAGCGGCTGCAGGTGAAGCGGATGCTCGACGACTGGGAGACGAAGAGCCCCGGCCGCCGCCAGATCCTCTTCCGCGCGCTGACCCAGGCCAGCCCCAGCCACCTCCTCGACCCGGCGCTCTTCGACTTCAAGAGCCTGTAAACTTCGCCTCGAATACGCGAAAGATCGCCGGGCGGATTTAACGAATGCGCAGCCCGGCGCGGCTAGCGTCCCGCGCCATGGCCAGCGAACCCAAGCTCCTGTCCGGCGCCGCCCCCGACCGCCTGTTCGCGCGGACGACGGCGCTCGCGCTCGGCGTGGGCCTCGGGATCGTGCTGGCGGCCCACGTCGTGCTCGACCGCGCCCAGGACGCCCAGGGCCTGAGCGCCGAGCGCGCCATGGTCGCCGCCACCGAGGCGGCCGGCGCCCGCGCCGTCGTCGTCACCCTCGAGCGGCTCGCCGCCCTTCCGGAGGGCGAGGCGCACGCCGCCACCGAAACCCGCCTCGCCTGGGACATCGACCGCCTCCTCGCGCTCGACGCCGCGCCGCGTCGCGCTCACCCCGGGCCTCGCCTCGGCGGACGGCGCGATCGCCGCCGCCGCCGCCGCCGCCAGGCCCGCGCCCCGCGGCGCGGCCGCCGCGGCGCTGCAGGCCAGCTTCGAGAGCCGCATCCTGCCGCAGCTCGACCGCATCGCCGCCCGCGCCCGCAGCGCCGCCGTGCGAGGCGCGCCAGCACACCCGCCTGCATCCTCCTCGGCTCGCTGGCGCTCCACTTCGCCGCCGGCGCCGCCTTCTTCGCCGGCGTCGTGCAGCCCGGCACGCCGCCGCATCGACGCCTGGGTGGCGCGAACCGCCGCGGAAGACCGCGAGAACCGCTTCCGCCTGCTGCACGACGCGCTGACCGGCATGCCCAACGCCGCCTACTTCCACGCCCACCTCTCGCGGCTGGCCGCCGGCCGCCGACCGCCTCGGCAACCAGACCGCGGTGCTCCGCGTCGACCTCGACCGCTTCAAGGTCATGCGCGAGACGCTCGGCCAGCGCACCTGCGACGAGGTGCTGCGCCTCGCCGCCCGGCGCATCCGCAAGGCGCTGCGCGCCAGCGACTTCGCCGCCTACCTCGGGCAGGACGACTTCGTCGTCGTCGCGAGCGAGCTCGACGAGGCCAACAACGCCGCGATGATCGCCGGCCGGGTGCAGTCCGCCCTCGGCAAGCCCTTCTCCATCCACGGCGGCGCGCGGCGGATCACCTGCGGCATCGGCGTCACCCTCCTCTCCGACGACCGCCCCGAGTCCGAGCGCGTCCTCGCCAACGCCGAGATCGCCCTCGCCGAGGCGCAGGCCGCCGGCCCCGGCAACGTGCGCTACTTCCGCGAGGACCTGCGCATCGAGGTCGAGCGCCGCGAGGCGCTGTTCGCCGAGCTGGTGCAGGGCCTCGACCGCGGCGAGGTCGTCGCCCTTCTTCCAGCCGCAGGTCGACCTCGCCACCGGCGCCTTCGCCGGCTTCGAGGCGCTGGTGCGCTGGCAGCACCCGGTCGCACGGCCTGCTGGACGCCGGAGGCCTTCCTCGACTTCGCCGAGCAGACCGACCTGACCGAGCGCATCGGCGAGCTGGTCCTGACGCCGCACCCTCGAGGCGCTGCACGCCTGGGACGCCGCCGGCCTCGCGGTGTCCCGCGTCGGCGTCAACTTCGCCCTCGCCCAGCTCACCGACCCGCGGCTGGTGGAAAAGATCAAGTGGGAGACCGAGCGCCTCGGCGTCGAGCCGGGCCGCATCGCCATCGAGGTGCTGGAGACGGTGCTGATCAAGACCGACGCCGACATGGTGGTGCGCAACCTGCGCGGCCTCGCCTCGGCCGGCTTCCACGTCGAACTGGACGACTTCGGCACCGGCCACGCCTCCATCGCCAACCTGCGCCGCTTCATGGTCAACCGCATCAAGATCGACCGCAGCTTCATCGTCGGCATCGAGGAGAGCGAGGAGCAGCAGACGCTGACCGCCTCGATGATCGCCATGGCGCACGCGCTCGGCATCGGCACCCTGGCCGAGGGCGTGGAGACCGAGGCGGCGCGGGCCACGCTCGCCCGGCTCGGCTGCGACGGCTTCCAGGGCTACCTCGTCGCGCGGCCCATGTCGCTGCCCGACGAGCCTCGTGCTGGCTGGCCGGCTTTCGCGGTTTCCCGCACGGCCCCGTGAGCCACGGCCACGCGGCGGGAGGCGACCCGATTACGCCTTGACCTTTCGGCCCTGCGGCTGTTGAACGCCCGTCAGCTTTGTCTGAAGTCTGACTGGAGTCGTGCAATGGACGACCAGAGCCGGAACCTGATCCTGGCGACGGCGCTCAGCTTCCTTGTGCTGATGGGCTGGTTCCTGGTCGGCCCGATCCTGTTTCCGAATGCGTTTCCGCCGCCGATCGAGGAGACGGCACCCGCCGGTCAGGTCGCGCAGGACGGCACGATCGCGCCGCCGGGAACCACCACGACGCCGGCGCTCTCGGCCCCCGCCGAGCAGCCGGTCGAGGCGGTTCTCGCGACCTCGGAGCGCCTGCCGATCCGCACCCCGCGCCTCGAGGGCTCGCTTTCGCTGACCGGCGCCCGCATCGACTTCCTCGAGCTCACCAACTACCGGGTCACGGTCGAGCCGAACTCCCCCATCGTCACCCTGCTGCGCCCGTCGGGCGCGCCAGCACGCCTACTACGCCTCTACGGCTGGTCGCCCGCGGCCGGCGTCGATCCGGCCCTCGTCCCCGGTCCCGCCACCGTCTGGACCGTCGAAAGCGGCAGCACGCTGACCGAGGCCACCCCGGTGACCCTGCGCTGGGACAACGGCGCCGGCCTCGTCTTCCGCCAGACGATCTCCGTCGACGCCAACTACATGTTCACCGTGACCCAGTCGGTGGAGAACACCACCGGCGCCGACGTCCGCCTCGCGCCCTACGGCATCATCGCCCGCCACGGCACGCCGCCCGACCTCAAGAACTTCTACATCCTGCACGAGGGGGCGATCATCGTCGCCGACGGCGCAGCTCGAGGAGACGAAGTACAACGCGCTCCGCGACCTCGACCCGGTCGCCACCGAAGGCGGCGCCGATGCCCAGGTCGTCGAGGTGGCGGAGAACGGCTGGGTCGGCTTCACCGACCACTACTGGATGTCGACCCTGGCCGCTCAACCGGGCCAGAGCTTCACCGCGGTCGCCAAGTACACCGCCGCCACCGACACCTACCAGACCGACATGCGCCTGCCGGCGGTCACCGTCGCCCCCGGCGCCACGGCGCAGGCCGAGACCTGGCTCTTCGCCGGCGCGAAGGTCTGGTCCATGCTCCGCGACTACCAGAACGAAAAGCAGATCGACCGCTTCGTCGACGCCATCGACTGGGGCTGGTTCTTCTTCCTGACCAAGCCGATCTTCATCGTGCTGCACGAGATGAACAAGCTCATCGGCAACATGGGCCTCGCGATCATCGGCCTCACCTTCGTCATCAAGCTCATCCTCTTCCCGCTCGCCTACAAGTCCTACGTCTCCATGTCGAAGATGAAGTTCCTCCAGCCCGAGATGGAGAAGATCAAGGAGCGCACCGGCGACGACCGGATGGCGATGCAGAAGGAGGTGATGGCCCTCTACAAGCGCGAGAAGGTCAACCCCGCCGCCGGCTGCCTGCCGATCCTGCTGCAGATCCCCATCTTCTTCTCGCTCTACAAGGTGATCTTCGTCACCATCGAGCTGCGCCACGCGCCCTTCTTCGGCTGGATCCGCGACCTCTCGGCGCCCGATCCGACCAGCTGGATGAACCTCTTCGGCCTCTTGCCCTGGGGGGCGCCCAGCCACGCCACCTTCATCGGCATCCTGTCCATCGGCGTCTGGCCGATCCTGCTCGGCATCTCCATGTGGCTGCAGCAGAAGCTGAACCCGACGCCCACCGACAAGACCCAGGCGATGATCTTCACCTGGATGCCGTGGGTCTTCATGTTCATGCTCGGCAGCTTCGCCAGCGGCCTGGTGATCTACTGGGTGGCGAACAACACCATCACCTTCGGCCAGCAGTACGCCATCATGCGCAGCCAGGGGGTGCAGCCGAACGTGCTCGGCAACATCCTCGATCCGCTCAAGAAGAAGCTCAGGAAGGCGGGCTAGGGCAGGTGGAGGCGCGCGTCAGCCACCTCTGGCGCCACCCGATCAAGGGCCACGGCGTCGAGGCGGTCGCATCCGTGACGCTGGCCGCCGGCGCCACCATGCCCTGGGACCGGGTCTGGGCCATCGCCCACGAGGCCGCCCGGGTAAAGCCCGGCGCCGGCGACTGGGCGCAGTGCGCCAACTTCAGCCGCGGTGCCAAGTCCTTCGAGCTGATGGCGATCCGCGCCGAGGTGGACGAAGCCGCGGGCCGGGTGACCCTCTCCCACCCCCGCCGCGAGCCCCTGACCGTCGATCCCGACGACGCCGGCGACGCCGCCCGCCTGGTCGCCTGGGTGACGCCGCTGTCGAACCCCGACCGGGCGCAGCCGGCCTTCGTGGTCCGCGCCGACCGCGGCATGACCGACAGCGACTTTCCCTCCGTCTCGATCCTGAACCGCGCCAGCCTCGACGCGCTCGGGCATCGCATCGGCAGGCCGCTCGCCATGGAGCGCTTCCGCGGCAACGTCTGGCTCGACGGCCTGGAGCCCTTCGCCGAGTTCGATCTCGTCGGCCGCGACATCCGCCTCGGCGACGCCACGCTGCGGGTGCGCGAGCGCATCACCCGCTGCAAGGCCACCACCGTCGATCCCGCCACCGGCGTCAGCGACGCCGACACCCTCGGGGCGCTCCGCGCCGGCTGGGGCCACGAGGACTTCGGCGTCTATGCCGAGGTCGTCGCCGGCGGGCGCGTCGCCGTGGGCGACGCGGCTGCCGCGTGAAGCAGGTCTTCACCGAGACGCCGGAACCGGAGGAGGAGGCCCTCGAGCGCGGCCGCCGGCTCTTCGCCGGACCCTGCGATTTCGTCAAGGGCGTGGTGGCCATGGACGGCCTGCCGCCGGCCGACCGCGTCGAGGTCTGCTTCGCCGGCCGCTCCAATGTCGGCAAGTCGACGCTGATCAACGCGCTCACCGGGCGCAAGACGCTCGCCCGCGCCTCGAACACCCCGGGCCGCACCCAGGAGATCAACTTCTTTTCGCTCGGACCGGCCCACTACCTCGTCGACCTTCCGGGCTACGGCTTCGCCAAGGCGCCCAAGGCGGTGGTCGAGCGCTGGCAGGAGCTGCTCCGCAGCTATCTCGCGGGCCGTCCGACGCTCCGGCGGGCGTTCGTGCTCGTCGACTCGCGCCACGGGATCATGGCGGCGGACACCGAGATCATGCAGCTCCTCGACCGCTCCGCCGTCACCTTCCAGGTGGTGCTGACCAAGGCCGACAAGCTCGGGCCGGGCGCGCTCTCCGACATCCTCGCCAGCGTCGCGCAGGGCCTCGGCCGCCACCCCGCGGCCTTCCCCGAGATCGTCGTGACATCCGCCGAGACCGGCCTGGGAATCGCCACGTTGCGGACGCTCATCGCCGAAATGGCGTGATCCGCTCGCGGCTCGGGTGCCATACGGCAGCCATACGTTTGCCATACGCTTTCTGGGTCGTCCGGAAGCAGTCAGAATCGCGTGCGCGGTGCCGGATGCGGGCTGATGAACCCCGCCTCCCGCGCCACCGCCAGCGCCTGGTCGAGCGCCCCCTGGCTGGTGAAAGGCCCGATGAACAGCCGCCGCCCCAGCGTCTGCGCGCCGATCCCGCGCGAGCGGTAGCCCAAGCCGCGGAAGAACGCCGTGACCCGCCCCTCGTCATAGAACCCGGTGACGATCCCGAGCTCCACCGTGGTCGGCCGGATCGCCGGCCCGCTGTCGGTGATGACGAAGGGATGCAGCCGCTGCGCCAGCGCCGGCATCCCGTCCAGGTCACCGCCGCTGGTCAAACATCCGCCCCGGACAAGGCCTTGCGCCGCGCGGCTCACCTGCGAATTCAGCAGCGGCTGGTCCTCGCCCCAGCGGCTGTCCGGATACGCCCACACCGCATTGTCGTAGTTCCTGAACAGCCGCAGGCACTCGGCCGGATCGGGCGCCCGGGGCGCCATGCCGCCGACCAGCAAGGCCCCGAGCAGAATGGCGAAGCGCGCGCGCCGCATCAGAACGACGCCGGATAAGGCGCGGCGAAGCCGGCCCGCAGCGCAAGATCACGCGCCCCATCCAGCGCGCCCTGGGTCCGGAACGGCCCGATGTAGATCCGCCGCCCCAACCCCGCCGCCCCCACGGTGCGCGCCGCCACCCCATTGGCCGCAAAGAAGGAAATCGCGTTCGCCTCGTCCGCATTGTTGGTGACCACCCCCACATGCAGCGACGTCGGCACGATCTGCGCGCCGCTGTCGACGATGGGCGGACCGCCGGCCGCCTCCATCCCCGCGAGGTCGGCGGACATGGTCAGGCAGCCCGCCTCCATCAGCAGTTGCACCGGCAGCTGCAGCGCCGGCGGGATGACCATGCGGTCACGCCGGCCGCCCGGCGTCGACATGGTCGCATAGGCCAGGTCATAATTCTGGAACAGCACGACGCAGTCCGCGCCGGCCGCCCGCTGCGGCCCGGCGGGCGCGGTGGCGCAGCCTGCCAGCGCGGCCAGGAGGGCGAGTGCGGTGATCGGGCCCGAGTGCACGGCTGCCTCCTTGTATCCGGCGCGCGCGGATAGTATCCGGCGCTCGCCGCGCCGGCGCAAGGGCCGACGGCTTCGAGGCAGGGAGAGCGTCATGGAGAAGTCCGTCACCCAGACGCGCGACTGGATCGCGACCGCCCGCACGCTCAGCGAGGCGCTGCCCTACCTGCAGCGCTACGACGGCGCGACCATCGTCATCAAGCTCGGCGGCCACGCCATGGGCAGCGACGAGGCCATGGACGAGTTCGCCCGCGACGTGGTGCTGATGAAGCAGTGCAACGTCAACCCGGTGGTGGTGCACGGCGGCGGGCCGATGATCAACGACATGCTGAAGCGGCTCGACATCAAGTCCGAGTTCGTCGACGGCAAGCGCGTCAGCGACGCCGCCACCGTCGAGGTGGTCGAGATGGTGCTGTCGGGCAAGATCAACAAGCGGATCGTCCAGGCGATCAACGCCCAGGGCGGCAAGGCGGTCGGCCTGTCCGGCAAGGACGCCAACCTGATGATCTGCGAGAAGGATCTCGGCACCGCGGAGGCGCCGGTCGATCTCGGCTTCGTCGGCAGGCCGGTCGAGATGCACCCGCAGATCCTGGCGCGCTTCCTCGGGTCGGACTTCATCCCGGTGGTGGCGCCCATCGGCGCCGGCCGGAACGGCGAGACCTACAACGTCAACGGCGACACCGCCGCCGGCGCCATCGCCGCGGCGATGAAGGCCGACCGGCTGCTGCTCCTGACCGACGTGGCCGGGGTCAAGGACGCCGAGGGAACCGTCCTGACCCAGCTCACCGCCGGAAGGGTGCGCGAGATGACCGCCGCCGGCATCATCTCGGGGGGAATGATCCCGAAGACCCAGACCGCGCTCGACGCCATCGACGGCGGTGTGCGCGCCGTGGTGATCCTCGACGGCCGCGCGCCGCACGCGGTGCTGCTCGAGCTCTTCACCGCGCACGGCGCCGGCACGCTGATCCGAGGGTAAGGCACGATGCGCATTCCCTGCGGTGCCCGTCCTTCGCCAGCGGTCCCGGGCGGTGACCCTGGCAGCGATCGCGGCGCGGGCGCGGCCGCAAGGACTGGCGCCGCTCGGCGCGTTTCACCCCGCGCCGGAAGATGGCGCGCCGGAGGGTTGCGCGACACTGGTGCTCCTCGGTCCGGACGGGCCGGATTTCTGGCCGACGTTCCGGGCCAGCGCGGAGTACCGCGACGGTGCGCCCGATCCGCTGAACCGCTGGTCCGAGCGGGTGATCGGCGGGCTGGCCCGGGCGTTCGGCGCGGAGCCGCTCTTCCCGTTCGGCGGGCCGCCCTGGCGGCCGTTCACCGCCTGGGCGCGGCGGAGCGGCGAGGCCTGGCCGTCGCCGGTGGGGCTCCTGGTGCATGCCCGCCTCGGGCTCTTCGTCTCCTATCGCGGGGCGCTGGCGCTCCCGGCGCGGCTCGATCTTCCCACGCCGGGGCTGCGTCCCTGCGAGGGCTGCGCCGCGCCATGCCTCGGCGCCTGCCCGGTCGGGGCGTTGGCCGGCGGGGACTACGACCTCGCCGCCTGCCACGGCTGGCTCGACACCGTGCCGGGCGTGACTGCCTCAGGCGGGGCTGCGCGGTGCGCCGGGCCTGCCCGGTGGGCAGGGGCTGCGGCCGGAGGCCCAATCGGCCTTCCACATGGCGGCCTTTCATGGCAGTCAGAGGCCATGCGACGCCTGATCCTGATGCGCCACGCCAAGTCGAGCTGGGCCGATCCCGGCCAGCGCGACCTCGACCGGCCGCTGAACAAGCGCGGGCGGCACGCGGCCGGCGCACTGGGCGCCTGGCTGAAGCGAAGGGGATATGCCCCCGGGCACGCATTGGTCTCGACCGCGAGGCGCGCACAGGAGACCTGGGCCGGCGTCGTCGCCGCCACGGGCGCCGCGCCGACGAGCTACGTCCCGGAGCTCTACCACGCGGCGCCGGACACGATGCTCGCCGTCCTCCGCGCGGCGCCGGACGTGGAGCGCGTGCTCATCCTCGGCCATCAGCCGGGGATCGGCGCTTTCGCGAAGCAGCTTCTGGCGGAGGCGCCGGACGACCCCGACTTCGCCAAGTTCCCCACCGGGGCGACCGCCGTCATCGACTTCGACGTCCCGGCCTGGCAGGAGGCCGCATGGGGCGGCGGCCGGCTCGCCGACTTCGTGGTGCCGCGGTCGCTGTCCTGACGCGCCGTCCCTGACCGGCGCGCGGCCGGCGGTCAGTGCCCGAGGATCTGGCTCAGGAACAGCTTGGTCCGCTCCGACTGCGGGTTGTTGAAGAACTCCTTGGGCTCGTTCTGCTCGACGATCTGGCCCTGGTCCATGAAGATGACCCGGTTGGCCACCGCCTGGGCGAAGCCCATCTCGTGGGTGACGCAGATCATCGTCATGCCCTCCTCGGCGAGCTCGATCATGGTGTCGAGCACCTCCTTGATCATCTCGGGGTCGAGCGCCGAGGTCGGCTCGTCGAAGAGCATGATCTTCGGGCGCATGCACAGCGAGCGGGCGATCGCCACGCGCTGCTGCTGGCCGCCGGAGAGCTGGCCGGGATACTTGTTCGCCTGCTCGGGGATCTTGACCTTGGTCAGGAAGTGCATCGCCGTCTCCTCGGCCTCCCGCTTCGGCGTCTTGCGGACCCAGATCGGCGCGAGGGTGCAGTTCTCGAGGATGGTCAGGTGCGGGAAGAGGTTGAAGTGCTGGAACACCATGCCGACCTCGGAGCGCACCTTGTCGATGTTCTTGAGGTCGCAGGTCAGCTCGACGCCGTCGACGATGATCTGGCCCTTCTGGTGCTCCTCGAGGCGGTTGATGCAGCGGATCAGCGTCGACTTGCCCGAGCCGGACGGCCCGCAGACCACGATGCGCTCGCCCTTGTAGACGGTGAGGTCGATGTCGCGGAGCACGTGGAACTGGCCGTACCACTTGTTCATGCCGATGATCTGGATCGCCGGCTCGTCGGAGACCTTGAGCTTCGAGGTGTCGACATGCTCGAGCTCGGAGGCATCGACGGGATGGACTTCGGCCATGGGGTCGTCCCTTTCAGCGGTGGTCGGTTCGCAGCTTGCGCTCGAGGTAGCTGGAATAGTGCGACATGCCGTAGCAGCAGACGAAGAAGAGCAGCGCCACGAAGCCGTAGAGCTCCCAGACGATGCCGTTCCAGTTGGAGTCGGCGCGGATCGCGGTGACGAGGCCGATCGGGTCGAGCAGCCCGATGATCGCGACCAGCGTCGTGTCCTTGAAGAGGCAGATGAAGTTGCCGACGATCGAGGGGATCGAGATCTTCAGCGCCTGCGGCATGATGATCAGCCGCATCGACTTCCAGTAGTCGAGCCCGAGCGCGTCGGCGGCCTCGTACTGGCCGCGCGGCAGCGCGGCGAGGCCGCCGCGGATCGTCTCGGCCATGTAGGCGGCGGAGAAGAGCGTCACCATGATGATGACGCGCAGGATGATGTCGAAGTTGGTGCCCGGCGGCAGGAAGACGTTGAGCAGGAAGCGTGGCGACGAGCAGCAGCGTGATCAGCGGCACGCCGCGGATGAACTCGATGAAGCCGACCGAGAGCGACTTGACGATGAACATGTCCGAGCGCCGGCCGAGCGCCAGCAGGATGCCGAGCGGCAGCGAGAAGGCGATGCCGGTCATGCCGATGGTGACCGACAGCATGAAGCCGCCGAAGAGCTTGGAGGCGACCGGCGTCAGCGCCAGCGGAACGGCGGACGCGAAGCGCGCCGGCCACCGGCCCGACGAGATAGAGCCACCAGACGAGCGCCGCCAGCACCGCCGCGATCGGCCCGAGCCAGGTCCGTACCCGGCGGCGGTCACGCCGCGATGCACCAGGTAGCCGACGACGAAGCCGGCGTAGATCATGATCGGCACCCAGAGCGAGCCGCCCCAGAGCAGCCAGTAGCAGATGCCCGGGGAAGGCGATCGAGAACCAGAGCAGCCGGCGCGGCAGCTCGGGGACGAGCACCGGCGCCAGCGCCACGAGCAGGAGCACGAAGGCGAGCGTGGGGCGCCAGTACATGGTGTTGGGATAGAAGCCGAACAGGAACTGCTTCCAGCGCTCGCGGATGACCGCGAAGCAGGCGCCGCTCGGCGCCCTCGCCCCAGCGCTCGGCGATGATCGCGCGGCACTCGGTGAGCGAGCCCGCGTCCCAGACCGCGTGGGTGAACCAGGGCAGGATGTGCCCGACCAGCCACCAGAGGCCGGCCAGCGACGAGGACGGTCAGGATGGTGTTGAGCCAGGTCGAGAACAGGTTCTCGCGCGCCCAGCCGATGGCGCCGACCTGCGAGGCGGGCGGCGACTCGGGCGGCAGCATCTCGCGGCGGACATAGGTGAGGTCGGCCATCTCACCGCTCCTTCAGCGCGACGCGCGCGTTGTACCAGTTGAGCACCGACGAGATCATCAGGCTGACGATGAGGTAGAAGCCCATCAGCAGCAGCATGCATTCGAGCTCGCGCCCGGTCTGGTTCATGGTGATGCCGCCGAGCGTGGCGCGGGCGTCCATGTAGCCGACGGCGATGGCGAGCGAGGAGTTCTTGGTGAGGTTGAGGTACTGCGAGATCAGCGGCGGGATGATGACGCGCAGCGCCTGCGGCAGCACCACGAGGCTCATGATCCGGTTCGGCCGGATGCCGAGCGCCGCCGCCGCCTCGGTCTGGCCGCGCGAGACCGCCAGGATGCCGGCGCGGACGTTCTCGGCGATGTAGGCGGCGGTGTAGAAGCGAGAGCGCCAGCCAGAGCGCGATGCAGCGACTTGTCGATGAAGCCGCCGCCCTCGAAGTTGAAGCGCTGGAGCTCGGGAAAGTCGAAGCTGATCGGATGCCCGGCGAGCAGGTCGGCGAGCGAGCGTCGGCACGACGAGCAGCGCGAGCTTGATCCAGAAGGTCGGGAGGATGTCGCCGGTCGCCTCCTGGCGGCGCCTTGGCGTAGCGGCCGAACGCGACGATCGACGACGACCGAGAGGGCGAAGATGACCGCGACGAGCTGCCAGCCCGGACGCGAAGACCGGCCAGGGAATGTAGAAGCCGCGGTTGGTGATCGCCACCGAGCCGAAGAGCATCTGCGCGGTGGCGTTCTCGCCGCGGAAGGCGGCCGGCGCCGGCGCCATGTCGGTCAGGATCGCCATGAAGGCGAGGATCCAGAGCAGCACCGGCACGTTGCGGAAGACGTCGACGTAGGTCGCCGGCCAGCTTGCTGACGAGCCAGTTCGGCGAGAGCCGGAGCACGCCGATGAGCACGCCCGACGACGGTGGCGAGGATGCAGCCGAGGATGGCGACGAGGAAGGTGTTGAGGATGCCGACGAGCGCGGCGCGGCCGTGCGTGTCGTCGTTGGTGTAGGAGATCAGCGTCTGGTTGATGTCGTAGCCGGCGCGGCTCCCGAGGAAGCCGAAGTCGAAGGTCTTTGCCGAGCGCCGCGAGGTTCTGGAGGGTGTTGTTGACCAGCCAGGCCGCCGCCAGCATGAAGGCGAGCAGCGCGAAGACCTGGATGGTCAGCGATCGGTACCGCGTGTCGTAGATCAGCATGCTGAGCCGGAAACGGTCGGTCGGCATCTCGACGCTGGTCATCCGCACATCACCCTCTCGGCTGCGCATCAGGCCGGGACCGCGCCGTGGCGATCCCGGGTACCGGTCGGAGTCCCGGGCGCGCGGACGCGCCCGGCGGCACTGCCGGGATCAGCGGAAGGGCGGCGAGAAGATCAGCCCGCCGTCGGTCCACTGCGCATTGAGGCCCGCGGGCGATGTTGCTCGCGGTGCCCTCGCCGATGTTGGCGGCGAAGATCTCGCCGTAGTTGCCGCGGGCCTGGATCGCACGCTTCGCCCAGTCCTTGTCGAGCCCGAGCATGGCGCCGAGGTCGCCCTCGGCGCCGAGCAGCCGCTTGATCTCCGGGTTCTCGGACGTGGTCGCCATCTCCTCGGCGTTGGCGGCGGTCACGCCGTACTCCTCGGCGGCGATCAGCGCGTTCAGCGTCCAGCGGACGATGTCGGCCCACTGGTCGTCGCCCTGGCGCACCAGCGGCCCGAGCGGCTCCTTGGAGATGATCTCGGGCAGGATCACCCAGTTCTCGGGGTTCTCGTAGGTGGCGCGGCTGGCCGCGAGGCCCGAGGCGTCGGTGGTGTAGGCGTCGCAGGCGCCGGCCTGGAACTGCTGGTCGGCCTCGGCGTTCGTCTGGATCGGCACCGGCTGGTAGGTGATGCCGTTCTCCTTGAAGAAGTCGGCGAGGTTGAGCTCGGTCGTGGTGCCGGTCTGGATGCAGACCGTGGCGCCGTCGAGCTCGATGCGCCGAGGTGACGCCGAGGTCCTTCGACACCATGAAGCCCTGGCCGTCGTAGTAGTTGACGCCGGCGAAGGTGAACTTGAGGTCGACGTCGCGGCTGAAGGTCCAGGTGGAGTTGCGCGACAGCACATCGACCTCGCCCGAGGCCAGCGCCGTGAAGCGGGTCTCGCCGGTGGTGGGGGTGAACTCGACCTTCATCGGGTCGCCGAGGACGGCGGCGGCGAGGGCGCGGCAGACCGCGACGTCGAAGCCCTCCCACTGGCCGGTGGCGTCAGGTGCGGCGAAGCCGGCGAGGCCGGTGTTGACGCCGCATTTCAGCATGCCGCGGGCCTTGACGTCGTCGAGGGTCTGCGCCGACGCGGCGCCGGCCGCGAGGACCAGCGCGATCGCACTACCGAAGAGGAACGTGTTCTTCATGGGTCGTTTTTCCTGTTGGGCCGCCTCGATCCGGAGGCGGGCAGGGGCCGTCTCACCCCATTTGTGTTTTCGCAGGGCAGTGAGCACTGCCCCTCGCGCCAGTCTTGTAGGCAGAAAACGAAAGGTCAAGCGGCCCGATTCATGGTTCATTAACGATGTTCGCCCGGTGAATGATGCTTTGGTCATCAGTTGCGCGGTACTGCCTCATGCGTGTGCGGCGCGCGATCGAGCATCGACGAGAACGCCGCGGCGTGGAGGAAGTCGGCGCGGCGGGCCAGCGCCGCCGCCTCGGCTTCGTCGTCCGAGCCCCATTGTTCCGCCTGCCACGTCTCGTCGATGCGCGACAGCTCCCACGCCTCGCCCGGGTCGAGCGCCCGGCGGGCCACCGCGAGGCCGAGGACGAGCGAGCCCGACAGGGTGACGAGGTCGTGAAGCGCCACCAGGCCGAACGCATCTTCCGCGGCCACGGCCGCCCGGAGGGCCGCAAGGCTGTCCGGCGGCTGGCGCTGGTGCATCACGCCGTAGACGGTCGATCAGCGGCGCGGCCAGCGCCCGGGCCGACCAGGCGAGCCACGGGTCCCAGCCCGCGGCCTGCCGCCCCACCAGGGCGTCGGGCCCGGCGGCGCGGTAGCAGATGAGGTCGCTGCCGCCATACTCGGCGATCGACGTCCACCACCGCCTCCCGCCGGGACGCGACGCGGTCGATCGCGGAGTTGGCGAAGCGGGTGAAGGGCAGGAGATCGGGGTCGATCGCCGCCCTCGAGCGCGTCCCATTCCGCGGCGATCGCGGCCGCGAGCGCGGCGGTCGGCGCCAGGAGGCGGGCGCCTGCCGGCGTTCGCAGCGTCCGCTCGTCCAGGGCGACGGAGAAGCCGTCCGCGTCCGGCCGCACCGTCGCCGACCGCCAGAACCGCTGCCGCGGGGGCGGGGTCACGCGCGCCGGTCCCGCAGGCGGTGGAGGGCGTCGTCGAGCGCGTCGAAGCTCTCGATGATCGATGTCGGCGCCGGCGGCGCGCAGGCGCTCGCGGGGATGGTAGCCCCAGGCGACGCCGATGGTCGCGCATGCCGGCGGCGCGGCCCATGGCGACGTCGAACTCGGTGTCGCCGATCATCGACCGCCTCGCCCGGCGCCCGCGCCGGTCTCCGCCAGCGCCGCGAGCAGCATCGAGGGGTGCGGCTTCGAGGGATGGCGGTCGGCGGTCTGCGCGGTGGCGAAGTGGCGGCCGAGGTCGTGCGCCAGCAGGAGATGGTCGAGCCCGCGCCGGGCCTTGCCGGTGGCGATGCCGAGGAGCGTCCCGGGCTCGGCCGCCAGCCGGTCCAGCGCCGCGCGCGCGCCGGGATAGAGCGGCGCCACGCCGTCCCCGCCCGCGCGCTGTTCGGTGATGAGCCGTCGCGGTAGTGCTCGACGAGCCCGAGCACCGCATCCTCCGGCAGATGCGGCGACGAGCGCCGACATCGCCTCGTGCAGCGACAGCCCGACCACCGCCAGCGCGGCGTCGCGCTCCGGCGCGCGCAGGCCGGAGCGGCCGAACGCGGCCTGCATGGCGGCGAAGATGTGGTGCTGGCTGTCGACCAGCGTGCCGTCGACGTCGAAGACCACCAGGCGGCTGTCGCTCATCCCGCCCTCACGCTTGCCGGCCGTGCACCGCCTCCAGGGCGGAGGCGAGGTCGTCGCAGAGCGCCGCGAACGGCCGGCCGGCGGTGACCGTGGGCCGGCCGATCAGCACGTAGTCCCACCCCGGATGCCCGAGGCCGCGGGATGATCGCGCGCGCCGCCGCGCGCAGCCGGCGCTTGGCGCGGTTGCGGGCGACGGCGTTGCCGACCTTCTTGGAGCAGGTGTAGCCGACGCGGATCCCGTCCGGGGCCGGCCGCGTCGCGGCGGCGCGCCTGGAGCGTGAGGCCCGGGTCGCGACTGGCGGCGCGCGCGCGCGGCCGCGACGAAGTCGGCGCGGCGGGTGAGCGTTGTCAGCCGGAGGGCGCAGGTGCGGCCGGAGCGGCCACGGGCCGCCGCGGCGGATCAGGCCGACAGGCGCTTGCGCCCGAGCGCCCGGCGCCGGTTGAGGATGATCCGGCCGTTCTTGGTCGCCATGCGGGCACGAAACCCGTGCCGGCGCTTTCGCACGAGGTTGCTCGGCTGGTACGTGCGTTTCATCTCGCATCTCCTGGTCGCGCCGGCACGCGACCGGCGAGGGACATTCATCACGGGTCATGGTGCCCGGAATCGACGCCCCCGAATTCGAAGGCCTGTCTTTATGAAGGCGCGGACGGGAAGTCAATTCGTCTTGGCGGCTTTTCAGGTCCGGTCGCGGCGAGCCAGCGGGCGGCGGCGCGTCCGGCGTGGCGGCCGGTGGCGAGGCACGCGGTGAGGAGGTAGCCCCCGGTGGGCGCGTCCCAGTCGAGCATCTCGCCGGCGCAGAAGACCCCCGGCCTGCGCGCGCAGCATCAGGCCCGCGTCGAGGGCGGCGCGGGTGACGCCGCCGGCGGTCGAGATGGCGCCGTCGAGCGGCCGCGGGCCCGCGAGCGGCAGCGGCAGCGCCTTGAGCGCGCGGGCGATCGCCGCCGGCGAGCCGAGCGCCTGCGGCGCGCACTCGCGCAGCAGCGCCGTCTTGACCGGGCTGAGGCCCAGCGTCTTGCGCAGGTGGTTCCCGAGGGAGGCCCCCTTGCGCGGGCGGGCGAGGCGCGCGGCGACGTCGGCCTCGCTGCGGCCGGGGACGAGGTCGAGGACGAGCGGCGCGCCGTCGCGCAGGAGATGCGCCAGCGCATAGACCCCGCCGCCTTCGACGCCCGCCGCCGAGACGACGAACTCGGCGGTGACGCTGCTGCCCGCCGCGGTGAGCCGCACCGGCTTGACCGGCGCGCCGAAGTGCCGCGCCATCGCCGGCGACCAGGCGACGCGGAAGCCGACGTTCGAGGGGCGGAAGGGCGCGACCTCGACGCCCTCGCCCGCGAGGATGGCCGTCCAGGCGCCGTCCGACCCCAGCCGCGCCCAGGAACCGCCGCCGAGCGCCAGCACCGTCGCCCCGGCGCGGATGCCGCGCACCCCCTCGGGCGTGGCGAAGACCGGCGCGCGCCGCCTGCCAGCCCAGCCAGCGCCAGCGGGTCCGCAAGGTCGCCCCGTGCGACTCGAGCCGCCGCGTCCAGGCGCGCAGCAGGCCCGAGGCCTTCATCTCGCGCGGGAAGACCCGGCCGGAGCTGCCGGTGAACACCGCGATGCCGAGGCCCTCGGCCCAGCGGCGGACCTCCTCCGGCCCGAAGTCGGCGAGGAACGGCGCGAGCCAGTCGCGCGCCCTCGGTGTAGGCCGCGGCGAAGGCGTCGCGCGGCACGTCGCTGGTGAGGTTGAGGCCCGGACTTTCCCGCCATGAGCAGCTTGCGCCCGGGCGTCGCCTTGGCCTCGGCGACGACGACCGGGCCAGCCCGCGTCCGCCAGCGCCTCGGCGGCCATCAGGCCGGCGGGGCCGCCGCCGATCACCAGCGCGGGAATGATCTCGGGCGCGTCCATCCGCGGGTGATCGCCGATGCGGGACGTGCGGGCAAGGTGGTGCGTCCCGCGCCGCTCTTCCAGGTTGCGCTCGCCGGCGCGTGGTGGTTGGTGCCAGCAGACACCCGCCCTGACGCCCAGACCGAGGAGACCGCCCATGCCCCATCCCGCGCTGACGCCCGATGCCGTCGCCGTGGTGACCGGCGGCGCCTCGGGCATCGGCCTCGCCGCCGCCACCCGCTTCGCCGAGGCGGGGCTGCGCGTCTGCATCGCCGATCTCGGGACCGATCGTCTGGCGGCAGCCGCCGCCCGCATCGCGGCGGCGGCGCCGGGCGGGCGACGAGGCGGTCATGGCGGTGGAGACCGACGTCGGCCGCGTCGAACAGCTGGAAGCGCTGCAGGCGGCGGTCGCCGAGCGCTGGGGCGGCACCGACGTCCTGATGAACAACGCCGGGATCGGCCCGGGCTCGGGCGTCTTCGGCCCGGCGGACGCCTGGACGAAGACGCTCGCGGTGAACCTCTGGGGCGTGATCAACGGCACCCAGGTCTTCGTGCCCGGCATGATCGCCCGCGGCCGGCCCGGGCTGGTGATCAACACCGGCTCCAAGCAGGGCATCACCACGCCGCCCGGCAACCCCGCCTACAACGTGTCCAAGGCGGGCGTGAAGGTCTTCACCGAGGCGCTGGCGCACGAACTGCGCAACACCGAGGGCGCGCGGATCACCGCGCATCTCCTGATCCCCGGCTTCGTCTTCACCGGGC
This sequence comes from uncultured Alphaproteobacteria bacterium, assembly GCA_963844375.1. GTDB lineage: Bacteria > Pseudomonadota > Alphaproteobacteria > Rhodobacterales > Rhodobacteraceae > Amaricoccus. Next base: position 109,508 of record CAWJOI010000034.1, read on the forward strand.
TGACCCAGGGCGACCGGCGCGAGAAGCCGCCCGCCGCCTGGACGCCGGAGGAGACGGTGGCCTTCATGCTGGCGCGGATCGAGGCGGGAGACTTCTACATCCTCTGCCCCGACAACGACGTGCCGCGCGCGCTCGACGAGAAGCGGATCGCCTGGGCGGCAGGCGACATCGTCGAGAACCGCCCGCCGCTGTCGCGCTGGCATCCCGACTACGCCGACGCCTTCGCAGAATTCGTCAAGCGCGGGTAGCCGGCGCTGCTGCCCGGGCGCCTACTCCCGGGCAGGGCGGCAAGGGCGTTCTGCAGAAACCGCCGCACGGCCGGGTCGCGCTCCAGCCCGATCGCCAGCCCGTAGGCTTCCCGCGCCGCCGGCGAACGCGCCTGAGCGGGCGAGCAACTCGGCGCGCGCGGCCCACCAGGGCTGGTACTGCGCAAGGCCGGGATGGTCGGCCACGGCGTCGAGCGCGGCGAGGCCGGCCGCGGCGCCGTCGCGCTGGGCGACGGCGAGCGCGCGGTTGATCGCGACCACCGGCGAGGCCGAGATCGCCAGGAGCGCGTCGTAGAGCTGCACGACCCCGGCCCAGTCGGCGTGGCCGGTGCGGCCGCGGCAGGCGTGCGCGGACTGCAGCGCGCCCTCGAGCTGGAAGCGGCCGATGGCGCCGAGGCGGCTCGCGCGGATGAGCAGCGTCTCCGCCTCGGCGATCATCGCGGCGTCCCAGAGTGCGGCGTCCTGCCAGCCGAGCGGCACGTAGTCGCCGGCGGCGTCGCGCCGCGCCGGGCGGCGGGCCTCGGCGTGCAGCATGAGCGCGAGGAGGCCGAGCGCCTCGGGCTCCTCCGGCAGCAGGCCCGCGACGAGCCGCGCGAGGAAGATCGCCTCCTCGGTCAGGTCGCGGCGGGCGGCATCGGTGCCGGCGGCGTCGGTCCAGCCTTCGGCGAACGCGGCGTAGATCGCCTCGAGCACCGCGTCGAGCCGGGGCGCGAGCTCCGCCGCGCTCGGGAATGGCGAAGGGAATCGCCGGCCTCGCGGATGCGGCTCTTGGCGCGGACCAGCCGCTTGGCCATCGCCGCGGGCGAGGTGAGGAACGCCGAGGCGATGCGCTGCGGCATCGAGGCCGAGCACCGCCTGCAGCATCAGCGGCGCGCGCACCCCCGGCTCGAGCGCCGGGTGCGCGCAGGCGAAGAGAAGCCCGAGGCGCTGGTCGGGCAGACCCGGGCTCGGCCGCCGCCGCCGCCAGCCCCTCGGCGAACAGCGGAGATGCTGGCCCTCGGCCGCCGCGCCGGTGCGGCGGCGGCGGTCGCCGGTCGATCAGCCGGCGGCGGGCGACGGTCATCAGCCACGCCTCGGGGTTGTCCGGGCAGCCCCTGGCCGGCCACTCGGCGAGCGCCGCGGCGAAGGCGTCCGCAAGGGCGTCCTCCGCCGCGGCCACGTCGCGGCTCCGCGCCGTGAGCCAGGCCACGAGCTTGCCGTAGCTCCGCCGCGCCACCGCGTCGGCGGTCTCGCGCGCCGCGCCCTTGTCGCGCAGGGCGACGTTCATGCCGTGTCCTCCGCCAGCCTCACATCCCCCAGACCGGCCGGAGCTCCACGACCCGTGGCTGGCCGTCGGGCAGCGCGCCGCCCAGGCGATCGCCGCGTCGAGGTCGGCCGCCTCGATCAGGAAGTAGCCGCCCAGCTGCTCCTTGGTGTCGGCATAGGGTCCGTCCAGCACCTGCGGCTTGCCGTCGGCGAGGCGCACGGTGGTCGCGGTCTCGGTCGGTTGCAGCCGGTTCACGCCCTTGAGCGCGCCCGCCTGCGTCAGCGCCTCGGTGAAGGCGGTGTAGGCGGCCTTGCCCTGCTCCTGCTCGGCAGGGGTCATCTTCGGCCAGGCGGTGTCGTCGAGGTAGAGCAACAGGAGGTACTGCATGCATGGTCTCCGTCAGGGTCGCGGCGGGCACGATGCGCCGCCGGAGCATTGACGCGCGAGGGCCGGCGGAATGGACAGCCGCCCGCGAATTTATTCCGAGGCCGATCCGGGCGCGCATGGTCGGGTCGCGCAGCGACACCTCCTCGCCGGCGAAGCCCGCGGCGTCCTCGGTCAGAGCCAGACCAGCGCGCGCGCCGGGTCTTCCACCGGCGCGTGGCTGGCGAAGTCCATCTGGCTGACCGGGTTGATGCCGCTCGCCCTGATCGCGCGCTGCATGTCGGTGGCGACCGTGCCCGGCGACAGCGAGAACACCCGGATGCCGCGGCCGCGGTTCTCGAGGTGGGTGCAGCGGGTCAGCATGGCGGTGGCGGCCTTCGACGCGCAGTACTGGCTCCAGCCCTCCAGCGGGTTGTGCGCCGCCCCGGAGCCGAGGTTGACGATGGTGCCGGAGCCCTGCGCCCGCATCCCCGGCAGCACGGCGCGGATGCCGTGGAAGACGCCCTTGAAGTTGATGTCCACCGCATGCGCCCAGGCGCGCGGATCGGTGGCGGCCAGCGGGCCGATCGGCTCGATGACGCCGGCGTTGTTGATCAGCGCGTCGATCCGCCCGAACGCCTCGTGGGCGCGGGCGACGGCCGCATGCACCTGGCTGTACTCGGCGACGTCGCAGGTCATCGCCTCGGCCTGCGCGCCGTTCCGCCGCAGCCGGGTCGCGAGCTCGGTGATGCCGCCGGCGGAGCGGGCGAGCAGCAGAACCGCCGCACCTTCCCCGGCCATGGCCTCGGCGGCGGCGGCGCCGATGCCGCGGCTGGCTCCGGTGATGATCACCGACTTGCCGGAGAGCTGACCCATGCGCGCCTTCCCCGCGAGGCAGTTGTTTTTCCGAATGAAAGCGCACGGGCGTGGAAAGGCAAGGGTGAAGCGGCGCTATGGTTGTCTCACGGGTCGAAAGCGCCTAGGTAGCGGCGTCGAAAACCCCGGTTGGGCGCGGGGCTCGCAAGGGGACCGGATCGATGGCGGAGGATCTCGAGGCGCTGACCGGGCGGCTGCTGCGGGCGGCGAAGGCCGCGGGCGCGGACGCCGCGGACGCGATCGCGGTCGCGGGCGACAGCCTGTCGATCGAGGTGCGGAACGGCGCGCTCGAACAGGCGGAACGCGCCGAGGGCGTCGATCTCGGCCTCCGCGTGCTGATCGGACACAGGCAGGCCTGCGTCTCGTCCAGCGACATCCGCGACGACACGATCCAGGCCATGGCCGAACGGGCGGTGGCGATGGCGCGCGAGGCGCCGGAGGACCCGTGGTGCGGGCTGGCCGCGCCGGAGGAGCTGGCGCAGGGCTGGGACGCCGCCGCGCTCGACCTCGAGGACCGCGCCGCCGCTGCCGTCGCCCGACGCGCTGAAGGACGCCGCGCTCGCGGCCGAGGCGGCGGCGCTGGCGGTGCCGGGCGTGAGCAAGATGGACGCGGCCGGCGCGAGCTGGTCGGCCAGCCGGATGCACATCGCGGCGACGAACGGCTTCTCCGGCGGCTACGCCCGCACCGGGCACGGGATCCAGGCGGTGGCGATCTCGCGGCGAGGGCACGGCCATGGAGCGCGACTATGCCGGCGAGAGCCGGGTGCACCGCGCCGACCTGCCGGATCCCGCCGAGATCGGGCGGCTCGCCGGCGAGCGCACCGCGGCGCGGGCGGGCGCGGGCAAGCCGCCGACCGGCGCCTGGCCCGTGGTCTACGACGAGCGCGTCGCCTCCGGGCTGATCGGGCATCTGGTGCAGGCGATCAACGGAACGGCCATCGCCCGCGGCGCGAGCTGGCTCAAGGACGCCATGGGCGAGCCGGTGCTGCCCGACGGCATCGACCTCGTGGAGGACCCGCTCCGCCCGCGCATCGGCGGCTCGCGGCCCTTCGACGCCGAGGGCCTGCCGGTGGCGCGCCGGGCGCTCGTCGAGGGCGGCGTGCTCAGGAGCTGGACGCTCGATCTCGCCACCGCCCGCCAGCTCGGCCTCGCGAGCACCGGCAACGCCGCGCGCGGCACCGCGGCGCCGCCCGAGCCCCTCGGCCGGCAACCTGGCGCATGACGCAGGGCACCGCCACGCGCGACGACCTCCTCGCCGAGATGGGGACGGGGCTCCTCATCACCGCGCTCATGGGCGCCTCGATCAACCCCACCACCGGCGACTACTCCCGCGGCGCCAGCGGCTTCTGGGTCGAGAACGGCGCGATCGTCCGGCCGGTCAACGAGTGCACCGTGGCGGGCAACCTCCGGGCCATGCTGCGCACGATCCGCCCGGCCAACGACGCGCTGCCCTGGCGCGGCCGGCTGGTGCCGAGCCTCCTCGTCGAGGGGCTGGTCATTGCCGGAAGCTGACCTCGCGCTGCTCGAGGCGGCGGCGCGGGCGGCGGGCGAGATCGCCCTCGGCCGCGTCGGCGATCACGGCGAGGTGCGCGAGAAGCCGGGGCTCGGCCCGGTCAGCGCCGTCGATCTCGAAGTCGACCGGCTGCTCTACGCCGCACCTCACGGCGGCCCGCCCGGACTACGGCTGGCTGTCGGAGGAGAGCGAGGACACGCCCGCGCGGCTCGCGGCGCGCCGCGTCTTCATCGTCGACCCGATCGACGGCACCCGCGCCTTCCTCGCCGGCGACAAGGCCTGGGCGCTGTCGCTCGCCGTCGTCGACGCCGGGCGGCCGGTCGCCGGCGTCGTGCACCTCCCGGCGCTCGGCCGCACCTACGCGGCGGCGCTGGGCCGCGGCGCGCGGCTGAACGGCGCCCCGATCTCGGCCAGCGCCCGCACCGAGATCGAGGGCGCCCGGATGCTCGCCACCGCCAGCCAGATGGCGCCGGCGCACTGGCAGGGCAGGGCGCCCGCGGTCGAGCGCCACTTCCGCCCCTCGCTCGCCTACCGCCTCTGCCTCGTCGCCGACGGCGAGGCCGACGCGGCGCTGACCTTGCGCGACACCTGGGAATGGGACGTGGCGGCGGGAGACCTCATCGCCCGCGAGGCCGGTGCGGCCGTCAGCGAGCGCACGGGGCACGCCCCCGGCTACAACAAGCCGCAGCCCCCTCCTCGCCGGCCTGATCGCCGCATCGCCCGGGCTCCACGCGCAAATCCTCGGCCGCATCTGAGCGTGATCCACCCGGGTAGCGTCCGCTGCTCGCATGGCGTATAGTGCCCCGGGCATTTCCGGGCCCTCGATCGGGCCGCCGAAGATTGCGTCCGCAAGGAGGATCACGTGCCCCGATCCCGCCAGAAGATGCCGCGAAACCGCGGGGCGGCGGGCTTCCGCCCGACCTTGCAGTGCGGCATTGATTTCGCCGATGCGGCAGCTAATCTCGCCGCGACAGCCAGCCCGCAAGGAGTGACATGCCCCAGCTCTTGCATCTCGTCTTCGGCGGCGAACTCACGGACCCGGAGCGCAGCGAGTTCCGCAACGTCGACGAGATCGACATCGTCGGCATCTTCCCCGACTACGCCACGGCCTACACCGCGTGGAAGTCGCGCGCCCAGGCGACCGTCGACAACGCCCACATGCGCTACTTCATCGCGCATCTCCACCGGCTGCAGGACGAGGAACGCGCGGCCGGACCGACGGAGATGCTGGGCTAGCGCAACCGGCGCGCGGGCATGACCCGGCATGCAGGCCGAGACATCGGATCGCCCGCCTCCGACGCCGCCGTCCGCTAGGCTTCGCGGCGGACCGGTCATGCCTGCGTCGCGCCCCCGATCCTTCCTGCTGCGGCTCTATCTCGCGCTGTCGCGCCGCGCCGCGAGCGTCGTGCGCAGCGTGCTCGAGCGGCGGCGCGCCGAGGGCAAGGAGGATCCCGAGCGGTTCGGCGAGCGGATGGGCGAGGCCAGCCTGCCGCGGCCCGAGGGGCAGCTCGTCTGGTTCCACGCCGCCAGCGTCGGCGAGGCCGCGTCGCTCCTCGAGATGCTGCGCCGGCTGACCCAGGCGCGCCCCGAGGTGCACTGCCTCGTCACCACCGGCACCGTGACCTCGGCGCAGTTCCTCGCCGACCGCCTGCCGGAGAATTGCCTGCACCAGTATTCGCCCGGTGGACGTGGTCCCCTGGGTGCGGCGGTTCCTCGACCACTGGCGCCCCGACCTCGCGGTCTGGACCGAGAGCGAGCTCTGGCCGGCGACGCTCAGCGAGACCCGCGCCCGCGGCACCCCCATGCTCCTGATCAACGCGCGCATCTCGGCGCGGACCTTCCGCCGCTGGCGGGCGATGCGCGGGTTGGCGCGGACGCTGCTCGGGCAGTTCGACCGCATCCTCGCCCAGGACGCGCTGGCCGGCGAGCAGCTCACCGTCGCTCGGCGCCGACCCCGGCCGGCTCTCGGTCGAGGGCACGCTGAAGGAGGGCGCGGCGCCCTTGCCCTACGACGAGGCCGAGCGCGTGCGCATCGCCCGCGCGCTCAGCGGCCGCCCGGTCTGGCTCGCCGCCTCCACCCATCCCGGCGAGGAGGAGATGGTGCTCGTCGCCCACGGCCGCGCGCGCCGCGCGCTGCCGATGCTCGCGCTCATCCTCGCACCCCGCCACCCGACGCGCGGCGACGCGCTGGCCGAGATGCTGCGCGGGCGCGGCCTCACGGTCTCGCAGCGGTCCAAGGGCGAGCCCATCGGCGCGGACACCGACGTCTATCTCGCCGACACCCTGGGCGAGATGGGCCTCTGGTACCGCATCGCCTCGGTCAGCTTCGTGGGCGGCAGCCTGGTCGAGGTCGGCGGGCACAACCCCTTCGAGCCCGCGCTCCTCGGCAGCGCCATCCTCTTCGGCCCGCACGTGCGCAACTTCGTCGACGGCTACCGCCGCCTCTCGGACGCCGGCGCCGCCGTGCTGGTGCGCACGGACACCGAGCTCGCCGAGGCGCTGATCGCCACCATCGCGCCCGACCGCGCCGCCGAGATGGCCGCCGCCGCCTGGGCCGCCTGCAGCGAGGGCGCCGAGGTGACCGACGCGGTGCTCGACGCGGTGGGCGCGCTGCTCGACGGCAAGCGCTGAGCCATGCAGGCCCCGCGCTTCTGGGCCAACCCGCCGGCCCGGCCGGGGCTCCTCGCGCGCCTCCTCGCCCCCCTCGCCTGGATCTGGACCTTCGCCACCCGCCGCCGCATGGCCGCCCCCGGCGCGCGCCTCGCCGTCCCGGTGATCTGCGTCGGCAACCTCACCGCCGGCGGCGCCGGCAAGACGCCCGACGGTGATCGCGCTGGTCGAGCGGCTGGCCGCGCGCGGCGTCGCGGCGCACGTGGTCTCGCGCGGCCACGGCGGCAGCCTCGCCGGCCCCGTCCGGGTCGAGGAGCGCCGGCACACCGCGGCCGAGGTCGGCGACGAGCCGCTGCTCCTCGCCGCCTTCGCCCCGGTCTGGGTGGCGCGCGACCGCGCCGCCGCCGCCCGCGCCGCCGAAGCCGCCGGGGCGGCGGTCGTGGTGATGGACGACGGGCTGCAGAACCCCGATCTCGCCAAGGACCTGTCGCTGGTGGTGGTGGACGCCGGCTACGGCTTCGGCAACGGCCGGGTGATCCCCGCCGGCCCCCTCCGCGAGCCGGTCGCCGCCGGCCTCGCCCGCGCCGATCTCGTCCTCGCCATCGGCACCCCGGCGGAGCGGGCGCACTTCCGGCACGCCTGGCCCGGCCTCCCGCTCCCGGTCCTCGGCGGCGCGCTGGCGCCGCTCCCCACCGGCATGGACTGGGCCGGCCTCCGCGCCCTCGCCTTCGCCGGCATCGGCCGGCCGGAAAAGTTCTTCGCCACCCTGCGCGCCCTCGGGGTCGACCTCGCCGCCGCGCGCAGCTTCTCCGACCACGAGCCCTTCGCGCCGCGCGCGCTCTCCCGCCTCGAAGCCGAGGCCACCGCCAGCCACGCCCAGCTCGTCACCACGGAAAAGGACGCCGCCCGCCTCCCCCCGTCCTTCCGCGCCAAGGTGCTCGTCCTGCCGGTGCGCCTCGAGCTGGAGGACTGGACCGCCGCTCGACGCGGCGCTGGCCGGCTCGGGCTGTGACTTGCTCGCGCCGCAAGCGCGGACCGCCCTACGCCTCCATAAAGAACCGCACCATCTCCGCCGAGGCGTCCGGCCCGCGCGGGTCGGTGTAGGAGCCGGGCGCCTGGCCGCCCGACCAGGCGTGCCCGGCGCCCTCGATCAGCCACGACTCGACGTGCGCCCCGCCGCGCGGGCCGGCGAAGACCTGCCGGCGATAGCCGCGTCCGCCGGCCGCGCCGCTCTCCTCGCTGCCGGCCAGCGCACCGGCCCGGGCGTCGACGATGCGGCCGGCGTTGACCGGGCTGACCGTGGCGTCGGCGCTGCCGTGAAAGACGATCACCCGCGGGCCCTCGCCCTCCGTCCGCCGGGGAACCGCAAGGCCGACCTCCCCGCGCATCGCCGCGAAGGCCGAGAGCACGTCGTTGGCCGCACCGGCGGGCAGGCCCGAGTGGACGCCGATGGCGGCGAAGACGTCCGGATAGCTCTCGCCCAGCACCGCGGCCATGGCGCCGCCCGCCGACAGCCCGGCGGCGAAGATCCGGCCGCGGTCGATGCCGAACTCCTCCGCCAGCGCCAGCGCGAGCCCGGCCAGGATCGCGGGCTCCGCCCGCGTCGCGCCGCTGGTCGCCCGGGCGGAACCAGTTCCAGCACGCCGACATGTTGTCGCTCGCGGTCTGGCCGGGATAGGCGACGATCAGCCGGTGCGTCTCGGCCAGCGCGTTCATCCCCGTGCCGGTGGCGAAGTCGTCCGGGTTCTGCTTGCAGCCGTGCAGCATGAGCACGAGGCCGCGCACCGGCCCCGCCCCCGGCGACGGCACATAGAGCCGGTAGTCCCGCGCCCCCGCCGCGCAGGCAAAGCGCCGCGTCTCGAACCGCGCTCCCTCCGGTACGGCGGGCGCGGCGGCGGGCTCCCCGTCCGGCTGCGACCAGAGCGCCCGCCGTCCCTCGCGCAGCGTCCGCAGCGCCTCGCGGAGCGGCTTGCGCAGCCGCTCCTTGAGACCCCCGCGGCGCGGCGCCGCGGGCTCCACCACCTCCGCGTCCGGATCGAGCCGCGGCCGCCGCCGCGCATCGGGCGCGGGCGCCGCCTCCGGCGCGGGGGCGCCGGCCAGCGCGGCCTGGATGATCCGCGTCGCCTCCGCGGGATCGCTCTTCCGGCTCGCCGCGAGGGCGCGCCGCATGGACGCCATGAAATCTTCACTCATCGCACAAATCTCTCTCTCACGGGTTGCGGATACGATCGGCCAGCGCCGTCTTCACCCCGGCGCTGGCCTGCAGCGCGCCGAGGACGTGGATCGAGGCAATGGTGGCGCGCGCCAGGTCGGCGTCCACGTCCGCCGCGATCCGCACCAGGCCGATCACCGCCACGTGCAGCACCTCGCCCCGCGCCCGCACCGCCTCCAGATCGGCCCGCGCGTAGTCGCGCAGCCCGAGCTCCAGCGTCTGCCGCGCCGCCGAGCGGCTGACCGTGTCGGCATGGCCGGCGAGCTGGTTGCGGATCGCCGTGCGGATCAGGTCGGTGCGGTTGGAGTAGAACCCCTCCTGCACCAGCAGGTCGATCCGCCCGAGATCGACATAGCCGAGGTTGATCGTGACCTTCTCGGTCTCGCCCCCCCGGTCGCGAAGCTGTCTTACGTTGCTGTGTTTGCCATCCATGTGGATGGTATAGGGATGTTTCAGCGCGAAGGCAAGCTTATTGTGCACCTGCGAACAGAGCGGGCCGCAGTGAGTGCGGCCCGCTCAAACGAGATCTCGATGGTGTCGGAGGATAGGGCGGCTTCGCGGCCCGAGGGTCAGGCCCCCAGCGCGGCGTTGAGCTCCGCCTCGAACTCCTCGTAGGGCATGTTGTCCACCTTCTTCCCGTTGATCAGGAAGGTCGGCGTGGAGTCCACCCCGTCGGCCGCGGCGTTCTTCTGGTACTCCGCCACCAGCGCCTCGGCCATGGCCCGGTCCTGCATGCAGGCGTTCATCTGGTCGTCGGTCAGCCCGGCCTGCCGCCCGATGCCGTAGAGCTTGCCCAGCATCGCCTGCTCGTCGCTCTCTCCGGTCCAGCTCGCCTGCGTGGCGAAAAGCGCGTCCACCATGCCGAAATACCGGTCCTCCGGTGCGCAGCGGGCGATCATCGCCGCCCAGAGCGCCGGCTTGTTGAAATAGACCTCGCGGAACACCAGCCGCACCTTGCCGGTGTCGATGTAGTTCTCCTTGATCCGCGGCATCACCTCCTTGGCGAAGGTGGCGCAGTGCGGGCAGGTGAACATGGCGTACTCCACCAGCGTCACCGGGGCGTTGGGGTCGCCGATGCTCATCTCGGCCACCACCGGCGTCGACTGCGCCAGCGCGAAGCGGGGCAGGCCGGCCGCGGCGGCGGCGGCCAGGGCGGCGGCGATGGTCTGGCGGCGGGTCAGGGTCGGGGCCATGGTTCAGCTTTCCGGTGGATTGGAGGTTCGTGACCGAGATAGCACATTCCGCGCCAATGTCTCCAAGGCGTCGCGCAGGTCGGCATCACCAATGCTTGAGAGCTCGTCCGCCACCGCGCCGAGGTCCACCTCGGGGCGGACGCGCGCCGGCGGCCGGAAGGCGGCCGGCGCCTCGGCGAAGCCGCGCCCGGCCTGGGTGAGCTGGATGCGCCCCACGGCGCCCGGCCCGAGTGCGGCGTTGACCCGCTCGCGCAGGAGCGGCAGCAGCATCTGCAGCTGCGGCGCATGCGGCCCGGCGACGGCGACCGTCAGCAGCCCCCCCGCCGGCCCGCGGGCGCGCGCGAGCTTCAGGGGCGCGCAGATCGCGGCGAACTCGGGACCGGCGATCTCCGGCCAGAGCGCGCGCAGCCGCGCCTGCGCGAAGCCGCGCCGCGCCGCGGCCGTGCGCATCGGCCCGTCGATCAGCCCGCCCGCCCGCACGAACCCGCGGCCGATGCGGCCGGGCTTGTCTTTCGCGCGCCCCGTGCCATCGTCCCCGGCCATGCAACTCCGCTCCCCGTTTGGTTAACGACGGTACCGGCTCGCGGGCGGCTTGTCAGGGGGAACGGATGCAGGCCGGGCACGACTCCGCCGCCGAGGCGCTTCTCGCCTGGTACGACCGCTCGGCGCGCGACCTGCCGTGGCGCACCCCGCCCGGGTCGGACGCGCGGCCCGACCCCTACCGGGTGTGGCTCTCCGAGGTGATGCTGCAGCAGACCACCGTCGCCGCGGTGCGCGGCTACTTCGCGGCGTTCGTCACCCGCTGGCCCACGGTGGCGGACCTCGCGGCGGCGGCCGACGCCGACGTCATGGCCGCCTGGGCCGGCCTCGGCTACTACGCCCGCGCCCGCAACCTCCTCGCCTGCGCCCGGGCGGTGGTGCGCGAGCGGGCAGGGCGGTTCCCCGCCACCGAGGCCGAGCTCGCCGGGCTGCCCGGCATCGGCGCCTATACCGCCGCCGCCATCGCCGCCATCGCCTTCGACCGGCCCGCCGTGGTGGTGGACGGCAACGTGGAGCGGGTGATGGCGCGGCTCTTCGCGGTGGAAGACCCGCTGCCGGCGGCAAAACCGCGCCTGCGCGCGCTCGCCGCCGGGCTCACGCCCTCCGCGCGGCCGGGCGACTACGCCCAGGCGGTGATGGACCTCGGGGCGACCATCTGCACCCCGCGCAGCCCCGCCTGCGGCATCTGCCCGTGGATGGCCCGATGCGCCGGCCGCCGGGCGGGTATCGCCGCCACACTGCCGCGCCGCTCGGAAAAGCCGGCCAAGCCGGTCCGCCACGGCACCGCCTGGCTGGCGCTCCGCGCCGACGGCGCGGTCCTCGTGGAGACGCGGCCGCCGTCGGGCCTCCTCGGCGGCATGCTCGGCCTGCCCGGCGGCCCCTGGGCCGAACGCCCCGCGCCGGCGCACCCCCCGTTCGCCGCCGACTGGCGCGACCTCGGCGAGGTCCGCCACACCTTCACCCACTTCCACCTCATCCTGCGCCTCCGCGGCGCCCGCGTCCCGGCGGGCTTCTCCCAGCCCTTCGGCGCCTTCCGCCCCGCCGCCGACCTCGCGCCCGCGCTGCCCAGCGTCATGCGCAAGGCGCTCCGCCTCGGCCTGCCGGGACTGCGCTGACGCCTCTTCGCTTCCCTGTTGTGGACGGACGGCGCCAGCATCCCGGCCGTGCGCCCGCACGGCCTGCGCCTGCCTGCCCCCCGGGCAGGCGCACCCGACCGTTCCGCACGCGGTGCCGTTCCGTTTTATCCGGGCGCGCTCGCGTGACCAGCCGTCAGGCCAGGTGCGCCAGCCCCAGGCAGGCGCAGGCCGTGCTTCCGGCAACCGTCGCCGTGCCGTCGTCCCGGGCGCAAAAAAAGGCCCGGGACAAAACCCGGGCCGCAGTTGAGGGACAGTAGTACCAGATCAATGTCCGTCGCCGCCGAGGGTTCCCCAACTCGCCCCACCTGCTTGACGACATACCGACCAGTTGGTACCTGCTCCTCGACGAGGAGCCGTCCCATGCCCCCCACCATCACCGCCTTCGCAACCTCGCCCGATCGCGGCAGGGGCTTGGCGCGGGACATGCGCGTCCGCTGGGCGCTCGAGGAGGTGGGCCAGCCCTACGACGTCCGCCTCGTCACCTTCCGCGAGATGAAGGAGCCCGCGCACAAGGCGCTGCATCCCTTCGGCCAGATCCCGACCTTCGAGGACGGCGACCTCGCCCTGTTCGAAGTCCGGGGCGATCGTGCTCCACCTCGCCGCGCACCACCCCGGCCTGCTGCCGGACGAGGCGAACGCCCGGGCGCGCGCGATCAACTGGATGTTCGCCGCCCTCAACACGGTGGAGCCGCCCATCCTCGAACGCGAAACCGCCATGCTCGTCGAGCGCGACAAGCCCTGGCACGCAGACCGCCTGCCCCTGGTCGAGGACCGCGTCCGCACCCGGCTGCGCGACCTCTCCGCGCGCCTCGCCGATGCCGACTGGCTCGACGGCGCCTTCAGCGCGGGCGACCTGATGATGGTGTCCGTGCTGCAGAGGCTGAACCGGTCGGGCCTGCTCGACGAGTACCCGAACCTCCCGGCCTATCTCGCCCGCGCCGAGGCGCGCCCCGCCTTCCAGCGTGCCTTCGCCGCCCAGCTGGCCGTCTTCACCGGCCAGCCGCCGGGCTGATAGGGTCCGCGCGGAACTCGGAACCGCGCGCGACGCGCGAGAAAGGAAAGCGCGATGGCCAGGCTCGTCTTCGGCATGAACCAGTCCCTGGACGGCTACGTCGACCACACGGCGTTCGCGCCGGACCCCACGCTCTTCCGCCACTTCATCGCGGAGGCCGAGGGCCAGGCCGGCAGCATCTACGGCCGCCGGATGTACGAGATCATGCGCTACTGGGACGACGACCGTCCGGAGTGGGACGCCGCGGAACACGCCTTCGCGGCGGCATGGCGGCGCCAGCCGAAATGGGTCGTCTCGCGCTCGCTCCATCGGTCGGCCCCAACGCCACGCTGGTCGGGGACGATCTCGAGGCCGCGATCCGCACCCTGAAGGCCGAGCGCCCCGGCGAGATCGAAGTCGCCGGCCCCGGCCTCGCGCGCAGCCTCACCGACCTCGGCCTGATCGACGAGTATCGCATCTACCTGCACCCCGTCGTGCTCGGCCACGGCACGCCCTACTTCGCCGCACCCCGCCCGCCGCTCCGCCTCGTGTCCAGCGACCGGATCGGCGAGGACGTGATCCGGCTGACCTACGTCCCCGCCTGATCGCGCGACGCCGGACGGAAATCGCCGCTTCAGGCGGCAGCGCGGGGCAGAACGCTCAGCACCCGTGCGACGAAGCTATGATACTCCTCCATGTAGTTCTTCAGGAATTCGGCGGTCGCCGGATTGCTGACCTCGCCATTGTCGTCGATCAGCCCCGGCACGAACTGGATATACGCCTCGACGGCGTTCATCAGCGGCGAGTTGCAGAAGCTCAGCACGCTCTTGAGGTTCTGCTGGGCGACCGCGGTGCCGATCGCCCCCGGCGACGTGCCGATCACGCCGGAGGGCTTGCGAGCGAACGAATTCTTGCCCCAGGGGCGGCTTGCCCAGTCGATCGCATTCTTCAGCCCGCCGGGGATCGACCGGTTGTATTCCGGGGTGACGAACAGGACGCCGTCGACAGCCGCGATGCACTCCTTCAACGCCCGAGCCACGGGCGGATAGTCCGCGTCGTAGTCGTAGCTGTAGAGCGGCAGGTCCTTGAAGGGTATTTCGATCATTTCGAGGCCATCCGGGGCGAGCAACACCAGTGCCTTGGCGAGCTTTCGGTTGATCGAGCCCGCGGCGAGGCTGCCAACGAAATAGCCGATCTTGTAGGTCTTCATGTCGCATCCCTTTCTGGCTTGCGCGGGGGGCGGCATGGAACGCGCGCGAACTCGCCCCGGGCCATCATCGTACCGCACCGTGCCCGGACGGGGCTGCACCGAATGCGATATCGTTGCGCACAACCGGCGTCGGGAATGGGGAGGGCGAGGCATGTGCCGAACCGATCACCTTCGGCAGGTTCAGCGCCACGCGCGACAGCCTCCCCGCCCGGCGTCGCCCCCGGCCCCCCGCTGTGCGAGGCGCCCTGCGCCTCACACAGCAGAAGACGTACCGTCGAGCGAAGCAAAGACAGACGCCACCTGCACGCGACGAAATATCGCGCAGCACCACTTACTTGAAAATATATTTCGAAATATACTTCACACGACATCTCCCCGCGCGCACAGGCACCCGCCCACCCCCCGCGACTTGATCGCACCATGAGCGTGTCGCGACGGAGCGCGTCGTCGCGCCGGTGGCGCCTCGCCACCCAAGGCCGCCAACCGGAAGAGCCGTGCAGTGACCCCCGCCCCCGGGCCACCGAGCGGCAGCTTCACGCCAGGCGCGCCACCGGCCCGAAAAGGCGAGGCTCCAGTGGAGCCTCGCCCGGGCCGTCGCCCGGAGCCCATGGCGGAGGGCGAGGGGGGTCCGCGCTTGCCCGCCGCTCGCAATCGGGACGGCCTGCCCGGGCGACGCGCCTGCCCCGGGCGGGCAGGCGCGTCCCGATTTGTCGACGGACAAATCGGAAGGCCTTCGGCAAGCGGCGCGCGTCACTGGCACGCGCCGAACCGATCACTTTCGGCAGGTTCGCGCCAAAAGCCGACCCTCGAGTCTGGCAGGGGGGAGCGTCTTTTGGGCCGCTGAGACCCAGCTGGCCGCGGCTGGTGGCCAGCGAGATGAGGGTCACTGTCACTCGGACGGCTCGTCATAGGGACGATGACAAAGCGGGCGACCTGTCGGAGCTAACCTGTCCCGGAGCGGCATTGAGTAGCCCTCCCATGGGCCGCATAGGACTGGCTCCAGAACTCGACGATCTTACGATACGGAGGCAGACAGGGAGCGGATCGAAGGCTTGCCGGTCAGGAAGTACGGGCGAACCGTTCCTTCGCACTCGGAAATGCTCTGCAAGCGCCCAGCCCGCTTAGCTGCATTGTCCAGCATGCGATCTTCATCCGCAGAATGAACGACAACGGCTGAATCCATGCCAAGCCCATTTTCGAGAGCTTTCAAAGATTCGTCGCGAACTGAGAGCGCACGACATGAGGCTGCACCCTCTGCGATGAACTCCGCAATTTGCAGTGGCGCCGCACGTTTCGAAAACCATATCATGAGTCCGAATATGCCGCGCGCATCTGTAGCGGACCACTCCGACGTAGCGCGCAGAACTTCTCCGATGCCTCATCCGGGTCAATGGCATAGGTTCAGAGCCGGTCACGCCGAGAAAAGCTGCTGTCGTCAGGATTGGAACCTTCCGGCCGATGTCGAAAGAACCTCCTGATGGCAGAAATACCGAAACGATTGGCGATCTTGAGAGAACGTCGATCCAATGCCCTGACTGCGTCACGCAGCGCTTCGTGGTCCAGATCGGGATAGGCGCTCGCAAGCCGCCCATGTCCCGTACGTGCCTTAAGTTTTAGGGATTAGAGACGTCACGCTGAAAATCAGCACACCGGTATTTAGCGCCTCACCGACCCAAACGTCGTGGCGATACTGCAGAACGGCATAGGAGTAGGCGGGTGTTCTGATCGGTCGATATTATTCTCTATGTTGGCGACGATTGCGTTCACGTTTTTCACAGCTCAGCGAAATAAGCCACGATCCGCAAAGCCATCATCGAGCTCGAGCAGACCGCATATCGGCGGCCATAAGGGTGAAAGCGTCATCAGGCAAGGCCTTCCAACGATCCGCCGTTGCGCGAAAATCCACGCAACTCTTGGTGTAGATACTTGGTGCCAGAGAGGGTGATCTACAAACTCCCGCTATTTCAACAAGGACTACGACGCCTGGGCACGGTGCTGGGTTCACGCGCTACGGGTGCGGCGATGGGGGTGGATGCCGGCGAACGGAATGACCCTGCATGAAGGGTGGGATCAGGAAGAGCGCCGCGACGTGAAGCATGGCACGCTTTCCCGAACCGAACGCCTCCGCACTGCGATCCGCCACGATCGGGTCAACAGTGGATCGGCGCCGATGTGGCCTGGGTGACCTTCGACCAGCACGCTCCAAGACCGGCGACCCCTACGATGTCGCCGGCCTTCGGCGCAACGTGCGCATCCTCGAAAAGCACTCACGGCTCTAGGCTCAGGACCCATAAACAGGATTCCCATTGACGGCCGGTTGTGATTTAAACTCCCAAATGTTGGGAGTTTGCCATGTCCGACCACCACTTCTGGCTGTCCGATGCCCAGTTCGCGCGGCTGCAGCCGCTGCTGCCGAACAAGCCGCGCGGGGTGCCGCGGGTCGATGACCGCCGGGTGATCAGCGGCATCGTCCATGTTATCCGCAACGGTTTGATGTGGCGCGACGCGCCCGCCGCCTATGGTCCGCACAAGACCTTGTACAACCGCTTCGTGCGCTGGAGCCGGGCGGGGGTGTTCGACCGGATCTTCGCGGCGCTTGCCGGCGGCAGCGAGGCGACCGGCACCGTGATGATCGACGCGACCCATCTCAAGGCGCACCGCACCGCAGCGAGCCTGCGCAAAAAGGGGCTGTTCCCCGCCGCATCGGCCGGACCAAGGGCGGCCTGAACTCGAAACTGCACGCGGTCTGCGACGGCGAGGGCAGGCCGTTGATATTGCTGCTCACCGAGGGCCAGGTCAGCGACTATCGTGGCGCTGCGACCCTCCTGCCGGCGCTCCCGGACGCCGAGGTCCTGATCGCCGACAGGGGCTATGACAGCAACTGGTTCCGCGAGGCCCTGATCGACCTCGAGATCGCGCCCTGCATCCCGGGCCGGGCGAACCGCAAGGCGCCGATCCTCTACGACGCCGACCTCTACAAACAGCGCAACCGTATCGAGCGCATGTTCGGCAGGCTCAAGGACTGGCGCCGCATCGCCA
The DNA here is from genome assembly GCA_963844375.1 of uncultured Alphaproteobacteria bacterium. Classification (GTDB taxonomy): domain Bacteria; phylum Pseudomonadota; class Alphaproteobacteria; order Rhodobacterales; family Rhodobacteraceae; genus Amaricoccus. Next base: position 126,703 of record CAWJOI010000034.1, read on the forward strand.
CCCGATACGACCGCTGCGCCCACACCTTCATGAGCGCGATCTGCATCGCCGCAACCGTCATCTTCTGGTTATGAGTGAGCCTAGTCGTAGGCAGAATAAGCAATGCAGTCTGAATATTGACTTCGTCCGGCATGACGACAGGAACGGAGGTCCGCTTCCGGCCCCCATTCAAGTAGAATACTACGGCGAACACGGATGTCTTTAAAGGGCCGAATGGGCATATCTGCGGCGTCGTTCAAAGGCCACGGCTATGCCTGGCTCGTCCGGCGTTGCCCCGCGGTGCGCCCGCCGCGCGGCGCTTCGCGCTCCCGAAAAATCGCTTGGACCGGCGGCGCAAAGTTTATTTCCGGCTGCTCACCTTTCGTTAACCCGCCGCCCATGGGGCGAAACCCGCCGCCAACGGAAGAAAACCCATACGCTTTCCATACGGATCCCATACGCGTTTCGCCTGCCGGGCGGTCACTACATCTAGTGGCGCGACTCAGTCGCCCATTTCCGCCCGAAGCTGCTGGCGGAAGAAGTCGATGGGCACGCTCGCCCCGTCGCGGTGGAAGTGCCAGTAGGTCCAGCCGTTGCACGACGGCGCCCCCTCCAGCGCCGCCCCGACCTGGTGGATCGACCCGCGCACGTCGCTCGCCACCAGCGTGCCGTCGGCGCGGATGCGCGCCGTGCGGCGGCCGTTCAGCGAGTGCAGCACCTCGCCCGGCGCCAGCAGCCCGCGCTCCACCAGCTGCCCGAAGGCGATGCGCGGCTCGGCGCGCTTCGCCGTGGTGATGGCGGCGCACTCCGCGTCCAGCGGGCGCACCGCGGCGATGCGCGCCTCGGCGATCTCGCGGTATTCCGCCTCGCGCTCGATGCCGATGAACCGCCGCCCCAGCCGCCGCGCCACCGCGCCGGTGGTGCCGGTGCCGAAGAACGGGTCGAGCACCACGTCGCCCGGCCGGGTCGAGGCCACCAGCACCCGGTGCAGCAGCGCCTCGGGCTTCTGCGTCGGGTGCGCCTTGTCGCCGGCCCCGTTCTTCAGCCGCTCGCCCCCGGTGCAGAGCGGGATGGTCCAGTCCGAGCGCATCTGCAGGCCCTCGTTCAGCGCCTTCATCGCCTCGTAGTTGAAGGTGTATTTCGACTGGTCCGACTTCGCCGCCCAGATCAGCGTCTCGTGCGCGTTGGTCAGCCGCTTGCCGCGGAAGTTGGGCATCGGGTTGGTCTTGCGCCAGATGACGTCGTTGAGGATCCAGAACCCGGCGTCCTGCAGCGTGGCGCCGAGGCGAAAGACGTTGTGGTACGACCCGATCACCCAGATCGCCCCGTCCGGCTTCAGCACCCGCCGCGCCTCGCCCAGCCAGGCCTGCGAGAACGCGTCGTAGCTCGCGAACGAGGCGAAGCGGTCCCAGTGATCGTCCACCGCGTCGACCCGGCTGTTGTCCGGCCGGTGCAGGTCGCCGCGCAGTTGCAGGTTGTACGGCGGGTCGGCGAAGACCAGGTCGACGCTCTCCGACGGCAGCCCCCGCATCGCCTCGACGCAGTCGCCGCCCAGGACGACATCCACGTCCAGCGCACCGACATCCGTAGACTTCCTGGCTCTCGACATCGGAGGCATCCCGTTCCTGCGGCTGCCCCCGACCATGAAGTCATAACCAAATCACCGTCAAAGGAATAATTGAATCAAGAACTTACCAAAGAGGCTTCCCACAACATCTTGTGCACCGGCGCAAACGACCGCCTATGATGTGGGCTAACCCCCAACCTCCCCAACCCCACCGCATGCCCCCGCGTCCCGTACCCCATGTTTGTTTCCCAGCCGTAGCCGGGGAACTGTTGCGAAAGGGCAACCATCATCCGGTCGCGGGTCACCTTGGCGACGATGGAGGCGGCGGCGATCGAGAGCGCCAGGCCGTCTCCGCCGACGACGGGGCGGCAGGGGCAGGGCAGCCCCGGTGGCGGGATGTGGCCGTCGACCAGAGCCAGCGCCGGTCGGCGCTCCAGGGCGGCGACGGCGCGGCGCATGGCGAGAAAGCTCGCCTGAAGGATGTTCATCGCCTCGATCTCGGCCACGCTGGCCACGCCGATCCCCACGCAGGCGGCCAGTTGGATCTCGACGGCCAGTGCTTCGCGGCGCTGCGCCGGTACGAGCTTGCTGTCGTTCAGGCCATCGGGAATGGCGGCCGGGTCGAGGATGACGGCGGCGGCTACCACCGGGCCGGCCCAGGGGCCGCGGCCCACCTCGTCGATCCCGCATACCGGGTGCGGGCCATCCGCCTCGCGGCTGAAGTCGGGGAGGGGAGGGCGGTCGTCTGGCACAGTGGTCAGCAGCGTCCTGCGGATTGGCGACCCCGGGCGGAGTCGAACCGCCGACCTACCGCTTAGGAGGCGGTTGCTCTATCCTCTGAGCTACGAGGTCACGATGCCTCTCTAGCCTCTCCGCGGCTCCGGGGTCAATCTAGCGGTTGTGTCCTTGCCGCGCCCCGTCTGCGTCGGTCGGCTACACGACCGAACGCCGTGCCTCTAGCCTCCGCTTGCTCAGGCCAGCATTGAGCGGACGGCATCGAGCACGCCGGCCGCGGTGTAGGGCTTGGCGATGAACTGGCTGCCGTCGGGCAGGGCGCCGGCAGTGGGCTCCACCCTCCCCGACGTCACGATGATGCGCACGGGCGGCCATCGGTCGCGGACGAGTTCGGATAGCCTCAGCCCATCCATCGAGCCCGGCATGTTGATGTCGGTAAAGATCAGGCGGACGCTGTCGTGGGCCTCGAGGAGGCGGACCGCTGCGTCGGAATCGCTGGCTTCCAGAACGTGGAAACCCGCTTCCCGCAGATCGTCCGCGATCGCGAGACGGATCAGTGCTTCGTCCTCGACCACCAGGACCGTCTCGGCAGGTTGCATCGGCATGCTTGAATCCTCGTTCGTCACCGGCTGCGACGCGCTCCGACCACCTGACAACCCCGCGCACGAGGGCTCGATCCGTAAACCAGGCAGAATTCGTCGCGCAGCACCGGCATGTGACCCATCGGCCACGCGAACCAATTGGTTACTTACTCCTTGACAGGGGTGGCGGACGACCGCAGGCTGCGCCCATCAAGAGCCCTCCATAGGGCCGTTCTCAGGGAGGATGAACATGACGATCCCCAACGCGCACGCCTTTTTGCTCGGCGGCTTCGTAGCAATTGCGTCCGTCGGCGCGGCAGTTGCCCAGGACTGGGAGCCGGGCGGACCGATCAACATCATCGTGCCCTGGGGCGCGGGCGGATCGACCGATCAGGTGACCCGCGTCACCGCGCCGATCCTGGCCGAGGAACTCGGCGTGAGCGTGGTGGTCGTCAACCAGCCGGGCGCCTCGGGCGCGATCGGGACGCAGGAGGTGCTGAACAAGCCCCGCGACGGCCTGACCTGGACCGCCAACGCCATCGCCAACAACGCGACCTACGCGGTCAGCGGCCTGCTCGAGGGCACCGACATCGACGACTGGCACATCTACCTGTCGGTGGCCAACGCGCCGCTGATCTCGGTGCCGGCCGACAGCGAGTTCCAGGACTTCGGCCAGCTGCTCGAGGCGCTGCGCGAGCGCGGGTCCGAGATCACCGTCGCCACCGCCGGCGTCACCTCCTCGGGAGGCACGGCGATCGCCGCGCTGGCACAGGCCGGGGGCTTCGACTACCGCATGGTCGCCTACGACGGCGGCGGACCTGCGGCGATCGCCACCGCGGCGGGCGAGGCGATGGTCACGACCCAGCTCGCCGTCGAGCAGACCGAGCTGGTCCGCGGCGGCCGCCTGCGTCCGCTCGCCGTGATGAGCGCGACGCCGCTGGTGGTCGAGGGGGTCGATCCGATCCCGCCGGTGACCGAATGGCTCGACATGCCGCTCGCCCCCGACTATTTCGGCATCTTCATCCCGCGCGGCGTGCCCGACGAGGTGATCGCCACCATGGACCGTATCTGGGCCGACAAGGTGATGACCTCCGAGGCGATCAAGACCTACGCCGAGACCTTCGGGGCGGTGTTCGCGCCGTCGTTCGGCGACGAGGCGCGGGCGCTGGCCATGCCGATCGTCATCCAGGAAGCCTGTTCGGCGGTCGAGCGCGGCGAGGCGGTCAATCCGCCGAGCGTGATCGGCGTCGACTGCGAGGCGATGGCGGAAGTGCCCAAGTAGGCGCGGGCGTCGGTTCGAGGAGTGCGATCGGGAGGTCGGGATCGAGATGAGCGAGCCCACCCCCGACGCGGCGGCGATCGACCGGGCGCGCCGCAACGCCGCCGATCTGGTGTCGGCCCTCGTGTTCGTCGCCCTCGGCCTCGCCACGTTGTATGGCGCCTGGACCATGCCGCGGCTCGAAAACCGCGGCATCCACCCGCTGACCGCCCCCGGGCTCCTGCCCGGCGTGCTGGCCGCAGCGCTGATCCTCTGTGGCGTCCTGCTCGCGGCGAAGGCCTGGCGCGGACCCGCCGTGCGCGCGGGGCTGGCGGACCTGGTGGCGCTGGGAAGCAGCCGCGAGGCGGCCCGGATCGGCGCGGCGCTGGGACTGGTGCTGGTCTACACCCTCGGGCTGGTCGGCTGGCTGCCCTTCTGGCTCGCGAGCGCGATCTTCGTCTTCAGTTTCATCGTGACCTTCGAGGTCGTGCTCGCCTCGGAACCGCCGGTGCTGCGGCGAACCCTCGCCTGGGCAGCGGCGGTCGCGCTGGTGTCGAGCGTCGCCGTGGTGATCGTCTTCGAGCGAGCCTTCCTCGTTCGGCTGCCGTAGCGGAACGCGCGCGTGTTCGACGGACTGTCCTATCTCGGCCAGGGCCTGCTCAGCATCCTGACGCCGCTGTCGATCCTCAACGTCGCCTGGGCGACGCTGCTGGGGATCCTCATCGGCATCCTGCCGGGGCTGACCGCGACGATGGGCGTGGCGCTGCTCGTGACCTTCACCTACCCGATGGCGCCCGACCAGGCGATCCTGACGCTGATGTGCGTCTACATCGGCGCGATCTATGGCGGCAGCCGTACCGCGATCCTGCTCAACATCCCCGGCACGCCGGCGAGCGCCGCGGCGACACTCGACGGCTATCCGCTGGCCAGGCAGGGCAAGGCGGGGCTCGCCATGGGGCTCGCCACCACGTCCTCGGCGCTTGGCACGCTGGTCGGGGTCTTTTTCCTCGCGCTGCTGTCACCGCTGCTCGGCGAGGCGGCGCTGAAGTTCGGCTCGTACGAGTTCTTCTGGCTGGGGCTCTTCGGCGTGATGATCTCGGGGCAGATGACCGGGTCCGACAACCCGCTCAAGGGCTACATCGCCGGCATCCTGGGCCTTCTGGTCGCGATGATCGGGATGGAGGGCCTGCACGCCTACCAGCGCTTCACCTTCGGCCAGCCCGCGCTCGGCGGCGGCGTCGATCTGATCCCGGCGATGGTCGGCGCCTTCGGCCTCGCCGAGATCCTCGGCGTGATGAAGCGGCGCGCCGAAGCGCGCATCGCCTCGGTCGACGACCGGGTGGTCCCGACCTTCCGCGAGGTCTTCCAGTACTGGCGCACCATCATCCGCTCGGGGGTGATCGGCACCTTCATCGGCATCATACCCGGCGTGGGCGAGGATGTCGGCGCCTGGTCGTCCTACGCCGCCGCCAAGCGGTTCAGCAAGAATCCCGAGGCGTTCGGCAAGGGCAGCCAGGAGGGGCTCATCGCCGCCGAGACCGGCGACAACGCGGTGATCCCCGGCGCGATGATCCCGACGCTGACGCTCGCCATCCCCGGCTCGGCGGCCTCCGCCGTGCTGATCGCGGCCATGTTCATCCACGGCATTCGCCCGGGCCCGATGCTGATGGTGGAGAATCCGACCTTTCTCTACCAGGTCGTGGCGATGCTGCTGCTGGCGACCCTCGCCATCCTCGTCTACGGCCTGTTGCTGACGCGGCTGTTCATCAAGGTGCTGCTGGTCCCGCGCGAGCGCCTCATGGCGGTGGTCTATGTGCTTTGCATCGTCGGATCGTTCGCGATCACCCAGCGGATGTTCGACGTCTACGTGATGCTGGTGTTCGGCGTGCTCGGCTTCGTGCTGCGCGAGATGAAGTACCCGATGCCCCCGCTGGTGCTGGGAATCATCCTGGGCGATCTCGTGGACGTCAACCTGCGGCGGGGCCTGCTGCTCACCGACGGCGATCCGTCGCCGTTCTTCACCCGGCCGATCTCCGCCGCACTCTTCCTGCTGATCCTGTTCACCATCATCATGAGCATCCCGGCGGTCAAGCGACGTGCTGCAAGACTCTTCGCCCCGCGGGACCGACCGAATTCAGTTGGCGGCTGACCGTCCTCGCAGCGGCCATCCATTTGGAACAGCTAGAAAAATCCTGGCTGGAAGGCGGCTGGAATCCGGCTGGCCACTTTTTGACGGGGTGTTAACGCGACGTGATCACACGGGGCCGTATGAGGCGGCGACCCGGAGTGCGGTCGGCCCTTCGTGCATGGCGTCTGTAATCGAGACCAGCCCGGTAGTCACCCAGCATTCGCGCTCGACCTCCGGGGTCGGCTATCGACGCGCGGTAGCACGGGTCGCAATCCACGGTCCAGACATCGCCCCTGCTGCTCGCGTTGTTACGAACCTTGCCCTGCTCGTCCATGAATTTGCTACGAACGCAGTCAAGTACGGCGCCCTGCCGACTCCCAACGGAAATGTAGACGTCGCCTCATCACTAGAGGGCGATCAATATTCTGTTGTATGGACCGAACGGGGCGGCCCGGCAGTAGGGAAGAGGGGCTCATCTCGTCAAGCGACGGTGAGCGGGCAATTGGACGGAGTCATTCACGGGGATTGGAACCCCACCGGCGCTACAATTTGCCTTCGCATCCCGAGGGAGGCGTCGCTTGCCAGGCATCCGTCGATCAAGTCGCGCGACTTTCGGGTACCCGACATCTACTCCGCCCCGCACTCGAGTTGAAGTGGGCCCAGCACGACGCTTTTCGAGCATTGGCTGGAAGCCCGTCGCCAAAGCCCCGCACCGTCGCCTGATCGAGCGCTACCAGGAAGCGGCGGCGTAGGGCGAGCGGCCGGGCCGGGCGGCCGCGGTAGCGGGCGAGCAGGCGGTCGGCGGGGGTCTCGAGCGCGGCGATGACCGCGCGGAGCTCGGAAATGCGGTCGGTCTCGTCCGCGCCGATGAGCGAGTTGGCGATGATGTCGCGGAGGCCGGTGCGACGGAGGCGGTGCGGGTGGCTGGGCATCGGGAACATCCTTTCCGGTATCAGGTTGGGCGCGGGGAGCGGCGCCGCCTAGCGCTTCTGACGGGCGATCAGGCGGCGTATGGCCTTGCGGAAGGCATGCGACCGGAGCTCGCGCGCACGGCGGGCGTGATCGAGGTAGGAGAGCTTCGGGTCGTGCGGCATGGCTGGCCTCGCGTCTTGATTGCGTCAGGGTGCGCCGGCGGCGTATCGCCACGATCCGCCGCATGTTTCATTCGCCGCAGCCCTTTGCAGGGGCACGGGTATCGTGCCAAACTCGCCCAGGGGACTGCCGCGCCGCGTTGACCTTGTGCGCTGCGGCAGATAAGCCTCCGAATGGGTTGCGCCCTGGCCAGGGACACTTGCCAGCACGGGCGCGAGCGAAGGAGGGCGGAGTTGAGCGAGCTGCTGCGCGAATACCTTCCGGTCCTTATCTTTCTCGGCCTCGCCATCGCCCTGGGGCTGGTGCTGTTGCTCGCGGCGGTGGTGGTGGCGGTGAGCCATCCCGATCCGGAGAAGATCTCGGCCTACGAATGCGGCTTCAACGCCTTCGACGACGCGCGGATGAAATTCGACGTGCGGTTCTACCTCGTGTCGATCCTTTTCATCATCTTCGACCTCGAGGTGGCGTTCCTATTCCCCTGGGCGGTGAGCTTCCAGCACATCGGGGCGTTCGGCTTCTGGTCGATGATGGTATTTCTCGCCGTGCTGACGATCGGCTTCGCCTATGAATGGAAGAAGGGGGCGCTGGAATGGGAGTAGGCGTCGAGCACACCGACTCCAGACGGCGACGCCGGAGGGAACGTTCATTCCCGCTAAGGGGCGTCCCGGCGCACACGTGCAGCCCCGGACGACATGCGCCTTTTCTCGGACGAGCTGGCCGACAAGGGGTTTCTCGTCACCTCGACGGCGGCGGCGATCAACTGGGCGCGCACCGGCAGCCTGCACTGGATGACCTTCGGCCTCGCCTGCTGCGCGGTCGAGATGATGCACACCTCGATGCCGCGCTATGACCTCGAGCGGTTCGGCACCGCGCCGCGCGCCAGCCCGCGGCAGTCGGACCTGATGATCGTGGCGGGGACGCTGACCAACAAGATGGCGCCGGCGCTGCGCAAGGTCTACGACCAGATGGCCGAGCCGCGCTACGTGATCTCCATGGGGTCGTGCGCCAACGGTGGCGGCTACTACCACTTCAGCTATTCGGTGGTGCGGGGCTGCGACCGGATCGTGCCGGTGGACATCTACGTGCCCGGCTGCCCGCCGACCGCCGAGGCGCTGCTCTACGGCATCCTGCAGCTGCAACGGAAGATACGGCGGACCGGCACCATCGTGCGCTGAAGGCCCCGGGGGACGACATGGATACTGCGCTCGACGACCTGAGGGAGACGATCGCGCTGCGCCAGGAGCGTGCGATCCTCGCCACCGATATTCGCTACGGCGAGCTGACGGTGACGGTGACCCGGACGTGATCCCGGATTTCGTGGCCTACCTGCGGCCACTCGAGCTGCCGCTTCACCACGCTGGTCGACATCACGGCGGTGGACTGGCCGGCGCGGGAGAAGCGCTTCGACATCGTCTACCACTTCCTTTCGATGCACCTGAACCAGCGGATCCGGGTCAGGGCGGAGGTGCGCGAGGACGAGCTGGTGCCGTCGATCGTGGGCGAGTTCCACTCGGCCGACTGGTACGAGCGCGAGGTCTTCGACATGTACGGGATCCTCTTCTCGGGCCACCCGGACCTTCGGCGCATCCTGACCGACTACGGGTTTCGCGGCCATCCGCTGCGCAAGGACTTTCCGACCACGGGTTATGTGGAGCTTCGCTACGACGAGGAACAGAAGCGGGTGGTCTACGAGCCGGTCAAGCTGACGCAGGAGTACCGACTGTTCGACTTCATGTCGCCCTGGGAGGGGGCGGAGTACATCCTGCCGGGCGACGAGAAGAAGGGGGCGTCGTGATGCCCGTCCGTTTCCGGTCCCGCTATGGCGGAGGGTGTCCGACGTGAACGCGTCTGACAGGAGTTCCCACGTCGGGGAGGACGCCGGGGAGCTGATGTATTTCGGCGTCGGTGCGCAGAAGGCAGCCACGAGCTGGCTCGGCGACTACCTTAACAAGCATCCGCAGGTGGGCGGCAACCCTCTGAAGGCCTATCACTACTTCAATCGCGCGTTTCCGACGGGGGCCGGGGAAAACCTGGACTATCGGGCGAAGGTGCATCCACTCCTCGTGCCCATTTTCCCCAACTACGAGACCGCCGACGCGTGTCCAACCATCTCCACGGTCCGGAGAAGTGGCTCACCCCTATGTTCCGCGGTCGTACAAGTCGCTTGTGCGCGGGCCGCAGCCCACCTGCCGGGCCTTCGGGGACATGACGCCGGCCTATTGCCTGCTCACCGCCGAAGCTTTCGAGGCGATGCGCCGGATGCACCCACGCACGCAATTCTTCTTTGTCATGCGGGATCCGGTGGACCGGCTCTGGTCGGCGATACGCATGAATATCCGCAAGGGCTATCACATGTCGGACATGGGCGACGACGAGCTCCTCAGAGTTGGGTGAAGTCCTTTCCGACCGACCACTACGACAACTACGAGCGTAGCAACTACAAGCGCACGATCGAGGAACTGGAGAAGGCTGTCCCGCCCGAGGACATCCTGTATCTCTTCTACGAGGAGCTGTTCACCGAGGTCTCGATCCGCCGCCTGACCCGCTTTCTCGGGCTGGACTATGCCGCGTTCTCCAACGACCGTGTGCATGGCGGCGACGGGGGCAAGAACTCCGGCGCGTGGAAGCGCAG
>CAWJOI010000035.1:0-171541 GCA_963844375.1 uncultured Alphaproteobacteria bacterium
TTGAATCCCCGGACGGGGCTGAGGAACGCCCGAAGTCGTCTTCGATCCGAATAATATCTCTCCCCCTCGTGTCGCGCCCCTCGGGCTCCAGTGCGATCTCGATCTGCGCCCCCGCTTGCTCCGCCTGATCGGCGATCAGGAAGCGCGACGGCGCCGCGCTGATCACGATGGGCGCGCCGAAGAGCTCGTCCGTCAGCCGGCCGAGCGTGCGCTGGAAGGGCGAGGCGCCGCCGAGGATCGGAACGTGCTGCTTGGCGAAGTCCCTGCGCGACACCGGCCAGAGCCGCGACCCGGAACCGCCGCAGAGGATGGCCGGGATGACGAGGCCCTGGCGGAGGGCCGGCTCGGCGGTGCGGATGGCATTGAATGACATGTCGGATACTTCCCGCGAGGCTGGTTAGCAGTCGGTAAACGCCGCCACCACCTTAGCATAACCACAGGCCGCGAAAAGATGCCCGAAAGGGGGATGTCAGGCGTGCCGCATGACCTTTTCGTCTACGCCGAAGACGTGGAACTTGCCGCCCTCGAAGGCAAGCTCCATCGCCGCGCCGGAGTGGATGTCCGCCTGGCCCTTGATCTCGACGGTGACGCTCTGGCCGCCGGCGAGGGTGACGTAGACGTAGGTCTCGCCGCCGAGCTGCTCGGCGATCTGCACCTCGCCGCGCAGGATGCCCTCGCCCGCGCCGGCCGGCACCAGGTGCTCCGGCCGCACCCCCACCGTCACGGTGGAGCCCGGCTTCGGCGGGTTCGGGAAGTCGGTGCGCAGCCGTTGCCCGTGGTCGAGGTCGATCTCGGCGTGATGGCCTTCGACCTTGCCGATGCGTCCGGGGAGCAGGTTCATCCGCGGGCTGCCGATGAAGCCGGCGACGAAGACGTTGGCCGGCTTGTTGTAGAGATCGAGCGGGGTGCCGACCTGCTCGATCACCCCCTTGCGCAGCACGACGATGCGGTCGGCGAGCGTCATCGCCTCGACCTGGTCGTGGGTGACGAAGATCATGGTGGCGCCCAGCCGCCGGTGCAGCTTGTTGATCTCCACCCGCATCTGCGTGCGCAGCTCGGCGTCGAGGTTGGAGAGCGGCTCGTCGAAGAGGAAGATCCGCGGCTCGCGCACGATGGCGCGGCCGATGGCGACGCGCTGGCGCTGGCCGCCGGAGAGCTGGCCGGGCCTGCGCTCGAGAAGCTCGTTGATCTGCAGGATCTCGGCGGCGTCGCGGATCTTGCGGTCGATCTCGGCGCGCGCCACCCCCATCGTCTCCAGCCCGAACGACAGGTTCTTGCGCACGCTCATGTGCGGGTAGAGCGCATAGGACTGGAACACCATGGCGAGCTCGCGCTTGGCCGCCGGCACCTCGGTCACGTTCTCGCCGTCGATCAGCACGTCGCCGTCGGAGATCGCCTCCAGCCCCGCGATCATCCGCAGGAGCGTGGACTTGCCGCAGCCCGACGGTCCGACGAAGACCACGAACTCCCCGTCGTCTATGGCGAGATCGATGCCGTGGATCACTTCCACCGCGCCGAAGCGCTTGACGACCTTGCGCAGCTCGAGATCAGCCACGAGCTGCCTCCTTCATCGCTTCGAGCCAGCCGCCGTAGAACGGATGCTCCCGCCCGAGCGGCAGCGCCACGGCCTCCCCGGTCATGGCGGAATAGTAGGCGGCGGTCAGAAGCTCCACCGACCGGCGCGCGTCATCGAGCGTCACCGGCAGCGCGCCAGCGCCGGTCAGCGCCGCGTGCAGCCGGTGGAACTGCCCGACAAACCGCTCCGGCAGCGGCGTGAAGTCGGCCAGCGCCGCCTCGATCCGCTGCGCCGCCACGGGGTCGTCGTCGGGGAAGGTCCAGGGATCGTGGCCCGGGTTGTAGGGCGAGAGGCCGCTCTCCGCCACGAGGTCGTCGAAGCAGAAGCGCAGCCGCGACATCTCCTGCCGCGAGCCGAGCGTGACCGAGGAGGCCGCGAAGGCGCCCGAGGCAAACTCCAGCGACAGCACCGCCATGTCTTCGGTCTCGTTCCCGTTCAGCCGCCGCGAGGTGCGCGCGTGCACCGAGACGATCGGCCCGAGCACCTCGCAGAGGATGTCGTGGATGTGGATCGCATGCGTCGCCAGGCACCCGCCCAGCTCGCCGTCGAAGGTGCCGCGCCAGGCCGCCTGGCCGTAATAGGCCGCACCCCGGAGCCAGTGGGTCTCGGCGGTGGCCACCGAGGCGGCGCCGGCATATCCCTTTCGCCGCAGGTGCGCGAGCTTCTGCAGACCGTGGCCGAAGCGGTACTGGAAGATCGGGCAGGCGCGCCCGGCCGGACGCCGCCTCCGCCACGGCGATGGCGTCGACCTCGGCCAGGCTCTTCGCCACCGGCTTCTCGATCACCGCGTGCTTGCCCGCCGCCAGCACCGCGATGGCCTGCGCCTGGTGCAGCCCCGAGGGCGTGCAGATGTCGACGATGTCGAGATCGCTGTCCAGCAGCGCGTCGAGACGCCGTCGACCGCTGCGGGATGCCGAACTTGTCCGCCACCGCCTGGCCGCGCCCGGCGTCGATGTCGCAGAGCGCCGCCACCTCGTACATCTCCGGCAGCGCCTGGTAGGCCTCGATGTGCGAGGCGCCGATGCCCGAGCCGACGACGCCGACCTTGAGCCGCTTCACGCCGCGCTCGCCGGGCGGACGCCGCCGAGCGGCGACCGCGACCCGGTGCGCCTCCAGCGCCAGCTCCATGGCGAGGAAGCAGTGCGCCTGGTCCATGGCCGTCTCGGTGCGGTTCAGCACGTCGTCGCGAAGGCGCTCGCCATAGTCGAGCTCGGTGCCCGAGCAATCGACGTAGCGCGTGCCCTTGCCGTCGGTGAGGAACAGGTGATCGCCCCCGGGCCGGCCTTCGGTGTCCATGTACTTCCGCAGCTCGATGTTGCCGCCCGTCCCCATCAGGAAGAGCCGCCCGTCGCCCCAGGCCGGCGAGCCGTCCACCGTCATCCAGTCCACGCGGATGAAGCCCGTGGCGTGGTCCGAGGCCACCACCGCGTGCCCGTAGTCGCTCCACCCCTTGCGCTCGGGATTGTCGAAGTTCGTCTCGACGCTCTGCAGGATGCGCGCCTGCGTCGAGCCGGTGAAGTGCAGGAACTGCTCGAACTGGTGCGAGGCGATGTCGACGAGGATCTGCCCGCCCGCGCGCGGTGTCCCAGAACCAGTCGGGCCGCGGGTTGTAGCCCGATCCGGTGCGGCCCGAGGCCGATGGTGTTCACCACCCGCCCGATCGCCCCCTCCGCCACCAGCCGCGACGCGGCGACGGTCGCCTTCTGCAGGAAGTGCTCGGAATAGCAGATCGACCAGATCCGCCCGGTGTCGGCCTGCGCCCGCTTCAGGTCGTCGAGCTGCTCGAGCGTGGTGCAGCCCGGCTTGTCCACCATCACGTCCTTGCCGGCGCGCATGGCCCTGAGCGCCATCGCGGCGCGGTCGCCGGGGATGCCCGCGCCGACCACCATCAGCATCGCCGGATCGTCGAGGATCTCCCGCTCGTCCGCGACGCGCCGCGCCTGCGGATAGGCCTCGGCGAACGCCGCGGCGAGGTCGTCCTCGGGCGCGTAGAAGGCCTTCAGCCGGCAGCCGGCGGCGAGCATGCGCGTCGACCTGGCCGTAGATGTGGTTGTGGTTGATGCCGGAGACGGCGAAGTCGAAGGCTTCGGGCATTCTCTACTCAGCGCTTGAGGGCGCTCGCCGCAACGCCGCGGATGATCAGGCGCTGGAAGGCGAGAAAGACGATGAAGACCGGGAGGAGCGAGAGCGGCGGACATGGCGAAGATCTCGCCGTAGAGCGACTCGCCGCCGCCCGAGTCGATGAAGCGCGCGCAGCGCCAGCGGCACCGTGTAGCTCCGCATGTCGTTGAGGTAGATCAGCGGCGCCAGGAAGTCGTCGTAGGTCCAGATGAACGAGAAGATCGCGGCGGTCGCGAGCACCGGGGTGGAGAGCGGCAGCATGATCTTCCAGTAGATCCGCCACGGCCCGCAGCCGTCCATGATCGCCGCCTCGTCGATCTCGCGCGGGATGCCGCGGAAGAACTGCACCATCAGGAAGATGAAGAAGGCGTCGACGGCGAGGAACTTCGGCACGATCAGCGGCAGGAACGAGTTCACCCAGCCGAACTGCAGGAACATCACGTACTGCGGCACCAGCGTGACGTGGTAGGGCAGCATCAGCGTGCCGAGCATCAGCGCGAACCAGAACTTCTTGAAGCGGAACTCGAGGCGGGCGAAGGCGAAGGCGGTGAGCGAGCAGGCGGCGAGGTTGCCGATCACCGCCATCCCCGAGATCAGGAAGCTGTTCCAGTAGAAGGTGGTGAAGGAGACGCGCAGCGCGTTCCAGCCCTCGACGTAGTTCGAGAAGTCGAGCGCGGTCGGCAGCGCCGTGGGGTTGGAGAAGATCAGCTCGTCGGGCTTGAACGACGAGGCGATCATCCAGAGCAGCGGGTAGATCATGAACACCGAGGCCACGCCGAGCAGGATGTGGCGGATGACCTCGGTGCGGACCGAGCGGGGCTTGAGCTCGCTCATCGGCTCTCGTCCTCGTAGTAGACCCAGTACTTCGACGTCCCGAAGGCGATCGCCGTGAAGATCGCGATGATGACGAGCAGGATCCAGGCGAGCGCCGAGGCGTAGCCCATGCGGAAGTTCGCGAAGGCCTCCATCGTAGAGGTAGAGCGAGTAGAACAGCGTGGAGTTCGATCGGGCCGCCGGTGCCGCCCGAGACGATGAAGGCCTGGGTGAAGGCCTTGAAGCGCCTCGATGGTCTGCAGGACGAGGTTGAAGAAGATGACCGGCGCGAGCAGCGGCAGGGTGATCTTCCAGAACACCCGCCAGCCGCCGGCGCCCTCCATGGAGGCGGCCTCGTAGAGATCCTGCGGGATCTGGCGCAGCCCGGCGAGGAAGATGATCATCGGCGATCCGAACTGCCAGATCGCCAGCACGATGAGCGTGGAGAGCGCGTAGTCGGGGTGCGCCACCCAGGCCGGGCCCTGGATGCCGACCACGGCGAGGAGCTGGTTGACCAGGCCCTCGGCGCCGAAGATCTGGCGCCAGAGGACGGCGATGGCGACCGAGGCGCCGAGGAGCGACGGCAGGTAGAAGGTGGCGCGGTAGAAGCCGACGCCGCGCACGCTGCGGTCGAGCAGCATCGCCAGCCCGAGTGCGGCGGCGAGCTTCAGCGGCACCGACCACAGCACGTAGGTGAAGGTGACGCCGAGCGAGGTGCGCAGGCGCTGGTCGTTGAACGACGCGTACTCGTAGTTGCCGAGCCCGGTCCAGCGCGGCGGGGTCAGGAGGTCGTAGTCGGTGAAGGAGAGATAGAGCGAGGCCAGCGTCGGCCCGAGGGTCAGGCCGAGAAAGCCGATCATCCAGGGCAGGAGAAAGAGATATCCCGCGGCGTTCCGGCGCAGGCCGCGCCGGATCCGCTCGCCGAGGGCGGGCGGCGCGTGCCGCCCGCTGCCAGGATCAACGGCGACCGCCACCGGCGGTCAGGCGCGCGCGAGGATCGCCACGGCGTCGTCGTAGTACTTCTTCGCGGCGTCCTCGACGCTGATCTGCCCGAAGGCGATGGCGTCCCAGGCCGGGCGCAGCGCGCGGTCGAGCTCGCCGGCGTTCTTCGGCGGCGGCGGCGGCAGCGGGCTGACCGAGGTCGCGACGATGTCGAGGTAGTCGATGATCTTCTTCTCGGTGTCCGAGAGGCCGCCGAGCAGCTCCTCGCGCACCGAGGCGTCGCCGGAGACGCCGCGCTCGATCTGCAGGATGGCGTTGGCGCCCGGGTCGGTGATGAAGAAGTTCATCAGCTGGGCGGCGGCGGCCTTGTCGGAGGTGGTCTCGGCCATCGACAGCAGCATCGAGGGCTTCAGGTACTGCCCGGGCTGGCCGCCGGCCTGGTTCGGGACCATCGTGATGTTGATCTCGTCGGGAACGAGCTTCTGGTTGGCGACGAGCTGGTTCGAGTGGATGCCGCCGAACAGCGCCTTGCCGGTCACGAGCATCGAATCTTCCATCTTGCCGCTGGCGTCCTGGCTCTGGATGTCCGCGGGCGGCGTCAGGCCCTTGTCCTGCAGGTCCTTCCAGTAGGCGAAGTACTCGGTCAGGTCGTCGAGGTCGTAGCCGACCGTGCCGTCCTCGTTGTAGAGCGCCTTGCCGCGCTGGCGCACCCAGTTCTCGAGGCGCGGCTCCCACGAGGCCATGTTCTGGACGAAGAACATGCCTTCGGGCAGCTGGTCCTTGACCTGCATGCCGATCGCCTCGAAGTCGTCGTTGGTCCACGTCGTCGGGTCGGTAGCTTCGATGCCGAGCTTGTCGAGGAGAACCTTGTTGTAGACGTAGCTCATCGAGTTGGCGCCCATCGAGATGCCGTAGAGCTTGCCGTCGACCTTGCCGGAATCGAGCTGGTTCGGGTCGAAGTCGTCGAGGGCGATCGGCTGGCCGATGAACTCGTCGAGGGCGGCGAGCTGCTGGCGGCGGGCGTATTCGAAGAGGAAGCGGTAGTCCATCTGGATCAGGTCGGGCAGGTTGCGCCCCGCCGCCTGGGTCGCGAGCTTCTGCCAGTAATCGTTCCAGCCGTAGGTCTCCGGCACCACCTCGGTCCCGGTTTCCGCGCTGTAGAGGTCGATCACCTCCATGGTGCGGCGGTCGCGGTCGGGGTTGCCCCACCAGATCAGCCGCACCGACGTGCCGGCCTGGGCAAAGGCGCCCACCGAGGCCAGCGTCGAGGCCGCCGTCATCCCCGCCAGCATTCCGCCGAATTCGCGCCGGCTCAATGTGCGTGTCATCGTAATCCTCCCACGGGAACCGGGCCGACGCCCGGGTTGGTTTGGTTTGGCTGGGCGGCACCCTTTCGCGGTGCCTTCGATTCCAAAGTAACCTGTTGGTTATTTCATCGCAAGCGGTTTCAGGGCCGCAGGTACCCGAGCACGACCTCCACGGCATGCGCCCGCCGCGCGGCCATGCCCGCGTCCGCGGCCAGCGGCTGGGCGAAGATCGCCGACAGCGTGTGGATGTTCGACATGTAGAAGTAGCTGACCCCGGCGACGGTGATGTAGAGCTGCACCGGATCCACGCCGGCGCGGAAGACGCCCGCGGCCTCGCCCGCCTCGAGCACCTCGGCGATCTGCGCCACGAGCGGCGAGTGCAAGGTGCGGATCTCGGGCAGTTCGCCGACGAACGCGCCGCGCTGGATGTTCTCGGTGGCGAGCAGCCGGATGAACCAGGGGTTCTCGCGGAAATGGTCGAAGGTGAAGCCGACCAGCTTCTCCATCGCCTCGCGCGGTGCGAGCTCGCCCAGGTGCAGCGCCGCCTCTCCCGCGCGGATTTCGCGGTAGGCCTGCAGCAGCACCAGCGAATAGAGCGCCTCCTTGTTGCCCACGTAGTGATAGAGCATCCGCTTGTTGGCCCCGGCCCGCTCGGCGATCCGGTCGACCCGCGCGCCGTCGAGCCCGTGCTCGACGAACTCCTCGCGGGCGGCGACCAGGATGTCGCGCTTGGCCCGCGCCGGGTCACGCGGACGGCGTTGCGGCGGCGCGGTGTCTTCTGCGGCTTCGGTCATGGCCTCGGATTGCGTTTGACAGCGGGCAGGCCGGCAAATAGTAACCGATCTGTTACTTCACTGGCAATGGACTCTCCGTTGAACACCAACAAGCGGCGGCTCGCCATCGTCGGCACCGGACACCGCGGCGCCGGCACCTGGGGCCGCGACGTGCCGGCCATCTGCGCGGACGAGGTCGAGCTGACCGGTCTCAGCGACCTCAACGCCGCGCGACTGGGCGTCGTCGCGAGCGAGCTCGGCGTCACCGGCGCGGGCGTCAGCACCGACCTCGACACCATGCTCGCGGCCAGCCGCCCGCACACCCTCGTGGTCTGCACCCGCGACGACACCCACGCCGACATCATCGTGCACGCGCTCGAGCAGGGCATCGACGTCGTCACCGAAAAGCCGATGGCCACCACCGCCGAGGACTGCCGCCGCATCCTCGACGCCGAAGCCCGCACCGGCCGCCGCGTCGACGTCGCCTTCAACTACCGCTTCGCCCCCACCTCGCGCAAAATCCGCGAGCTCATCGCCTCGGGCCGCATCGGGACGGTCACATCGGTCGACTTCCACTGGTACCTCGATACCGTCCACGGCGCGGACTACTTCCGCCGCTGGCACGCCTACAAGCGCCATTCGGGCAGCCTCTTCGTGCACAAGTCCACGCACCACTTCGACCTCTTGAACTGGTGGATCGACAGCGACCCGGTGCGCGTCTTCGCGCAGGGGTCCCTGCGCAAGTATGGCGCCGCCGGTCCCTACCGCTGGACCCGCTGCAAGGGCTGCCCGCACGCCGGCGAGTGCCAGTTCTACCTCGACATCTCCAAGAGCCGCTGGCTCGAGATGCTCTACGAGGCGCCTTCGGCCGAGGACGGCTACTTCCGCGACGCCTGCGTCTACCGCGAGGACATCGACATCTACGACACGATGACCGCCGCCATCCTCTACCAGAACGGCGTGCAGGTCTCCTACTCGCTGAACGCCTACATGCCCATCGAGGGCTACCACCTCGCCTTCAACGGCACCGAGGGCCGCATCGAGGTCCGCATGTACGAGAAGCAGGCCTTCGAGGCGCCGGAGGACGAGGACGAGATCCTCGTGCTCGGCATCGACCGCTCGGTGGAACGCATCGTCGTCCAGCACGGCCCCGGCGGCCACTTCGGCGGGGACCCCCTGCTGCACCGCAGCCTCTTCGTCCCCGAGAGCGACGATCCCATGAACCAGCGCGCCGGAGCCCGCGCCGGCGCGATGTCGGTCCTTACCGGCGTCGCCGCCACCCGCAGCGCCGAGACCGGCCGGCCGGTGGACATCCTCTCGCTCCTCGAGGCCGGCTGAGCCAGCGCCCCGCAGGCGCAGCCGCCGTCAGAACCGGCCGAGGTCGGCAAGCGCGCGGCGCACCTCGGCGCGGCTGACGCCCACGTCGCGCATGATCTCGTCGTTGTCCAGCATCCGCCGGTACTCGCGCCGTGTCCTGGCGCGGGCCATCGCGGCTGCGACGGCGGTGGTGATGCGGGCCACGATGCCCGGGGAAGCGTGGCCGAAAGTGGCGAAATCGGCGGCGGTGATGAAGGTGGTGGTCATGGCGCGTCTCCTGGCCGGCGGTGGCGGGGTGCTTAGCTCTCATCCCCGTTGGTGGAACCACCATCGCCGATTCGCCCGCCGCAGCCTGTGAGCGCCGTCACAGGCCCCTTGTCCCCCACGAAAAAGCAGCCGACCCGCGCAGGACCCCGTCCGTCACTCGGCGGCGGTCTCGCGGAAGCGGGTGGTGTCGAGCGCCGCGGCCATCAGGGTGCGGGTGTACTCCTCGCGCGGATGGTCGAAGATCGCCGCCGGTCGGGCCCTCCTCGACGATCCGCCCGCTCTTCATCACGATGATGTAGTCCGACACCGCCCGCACCACCGCGAGGTCGTGGCTGATGAAGAGATAGGAGAGGCCGTGCGCCGCCTGCAGGTCGCGCAGGAGATCGACGATCTGCTTCTGCACCGAGCGGTCGAGCGCGCTCGGTCGGCTCGTCGAGCACGATCACCTTCGGCTTCAGGATCATGGCGCGGGCGATGGCGATGCGCTGGCGCTGGCCGCCGGAGAACTCGTGCGGGTAGCGGTTGCGCATGTCGGGCTTCAGCCCGACCTCGGTCAGCGCCTCGCCGGCGCGCCGGTCGCGCTCGCGCGCCGACAGGTCCGGCTCGTGGATCAGCAGGCCCTCGGTGATGATCCGCCCGATGGTCATGCGCGGGGAGAGCGAGCCGAACGGGTCCTGGAACACCAGCTGCAGCTCGCGCCGCATCGGCCGCATCACCGCCGGGTCGGGATCGAGCGGCTTGCCGAGATAGGCGATGCGCCCCTCGCTCGGCAGCAGCCGCAGCATCGCGCGGCCGAGCGTCGACTTGCCCGAGCCCGAACTCGCCGACGATGCCGATGGTCTGGCCCTCGCCGCAGGTGCACGCTCACCCCGTCGCACCGCCCGCACCTCGTGCGCCGCGGTGAAGAGCCCGCCGCCGGTCGCGAAGGTCACCTTCACGTCGTCGCCGGTCATCAGCTCCGGCGCGCCGGCCGGCGGCGGCGGCCTTGGTCCCCTCGGGCTCGGCGGCGAGCAGCATCCGGGTATAGGGATGCTCGGGGCGGGCGAAGAGCGCCGCCGGTCGGGCCGGTCTCCACCACCTCGCCGGCGCGCATCACGTAGACCCGGTCGGCGAAGCGCTGCACGATGCCGAGGTCGTGGGTGATGAAGACGATGGCCATCCCGAGCCGCCCCTGCAGCTCGGCGAGGAGCTCGAGGATCTGCGCCTGCACCGTCACGTCGAGCGCGGTGGTCGGCTCGTCGGCGATCAGCACGTCGGGGTCGCAGGCCAGCGCCATGGCGATCATCACCCGCTGGCGCTGGCCGCCGGAGAGCTCGTGCGGATAGGCGTCGATGCGGCGCTCGGGATCGGGGATGCCGACCAGCCGCAGCAGCTCGATGATCCGCGGCCGCGCCTCGGCCTTGCTCAGGCCGCGGTGGAAGCGCAGCGGCTCGGCGAGCTGCGTCGCCGATCCGGTAGAGCGGGTCGAGCGAGGTCATCGGCTCCTGGAAGATCATGGTGATCTTCTCGCCGCGGATGCGGTTCAGCTCGCGGTCGGGCAGGCCGATCATCTCCGTGCC
Organism: uncultured Alphaproteobacteria bacterium; assembly: GCA_963844375.1. Classification (GTDB taxonomy): domain Bacteria; phylum Pseudomonadota; class Alphaproteobacteria; order Rhodobacterales; family Rhodobacteraceae; genus Amaricoccus. The sequence goes on from CAWJOI010000035.1 coordinate 10,676, forward strand.
GCGATACTGTCGCCGAGCCGGTGGCGCGGCCGTTCGACGGCCAGGAGGCCCATGATCGCCATCGTCGTCTGGCTCTTGCCCGAGCCCGGACTCGCCGACGATCGCCACGGTCTCGTTCGGCATGACGTCGAGGTCGATGCCCTTCACCGCCAGCGACCATGCCGTCGTTGGTCTCGAACTCGACCTTCAGCCCGCGGACCGTCAGGACCGGCTCGGTCATCTCAGCGGTCCTTCGGATCGAGCGAGTCGCGCAGGCCGTCGCCGAGGAAGTTGAGCGCGAAGAGGATCAGCGTCAGCGTCAGCGCCGGCCAGATCAGCAGCCAGAGCGCGCCGCGCATGTTGGAGGCGCCCTCGGAGATGAGCAGGCCGAGCGAGGTCAGCGGGTCCTGCACGCCGAGGCCGAGGAACGAGAGCAGGCTCTCCAGCAGGATCGCCTTCGGCACCAGCAGCGTCACGAAGACCACCACCGGGCCGAGCGTGTTGGGGATGATGTGGCGGGTGAGGATGCCGGCCTTGGTGGCGCCGAGCGCCTCGGCGGCCTGCACGAACTCCTGCCGCTTCAGGCTGCAGGGTCTGGCCGCGCACGATGCGCGCCATGTCGAGCCATTCGGTGAAGCCGATGGCGATGAAGATGATGACGAGGCTCCGGCCGAAGAACACCACCATCAGGATCACGAAGAAGATGAAGGGCAGCGAGTAGAGGATGTCGACGATGCGCATCATCACGTTGTCGACCCGGCCGCCGAGATAGCCCGAGATCGCGCCGTAGCTGACGCCGAGCACCAGCGCCATCGACCGAGGCGAGGATGCCGATGGCGAGCGAGATCCGCACCCCGATCATGATGCGCGCCGCGAGGTCGCGGCCGATGGCGTCGGTGCCGAAGAAGAAGTGCAGCCGCTGCACGTGCACCGTGAGCGTGCCGCTCAGCTCGTCCTCGGCGAGGTCGAGCTGCGGGTTGGAGAAGAGGTCGGACCGCTCGAAGTAGCGCAGGACCCGCGGGTCGATCGGCTCGTCCGAGCGCACCGCGACGCTGATCGTCGCCGCCGTCGAGCTCGGGCGCGCCGTGCTCGAGCCGGGTGCGGGCCAGCTCGCGCTCGAAGCCCGGCAGGATGGTGTCGGCGCGCGGGATAGGCCTCGAGGCTGGCCGGCACCCGGACGAACTGCGGATAGACCCGGTCGTAGGGATGCGGCCAGACCATCGGGCCGAAGATGCCGACCAGCGCCAGCAGCGACCAGCACGACCATGCTCGCCACCGCCGCGCGGTTGCGCCGCAGCCGGATCCAGGCGTCCTGCCAGAGCGAGCGGCCGGCGACCGGCAGGCGGTTCGTCGAGCGGCATCGGCTTGGACGACCATGGCTTCGCCCTCAGTCGAAGCGGACGCGCGGGTCGAGCCAGGCGTAGACGAGGTCGACCACGAGGTTGAAGAAGATGACGAAGACCGCGATCACCACCACGGTGCCCATGACCAGCGTGTAGTCGCGCCCGAGCGCGCCCTGCACGAAGTAGCGGCCGATGCCGGGGATGCCGAAGATCGTCTCCACCACCACCGAGCCGGTCAGGAGCCCCGCCGCGGTCGGCCCGAGGTAGGAGACCGCCGGCAGCATGGCGGCGCGCAGCGCGTGCACGCCGACCACCACCCGCGTCGGCAGCCCGTAGGCGCGCGCGGTGCGCACGTGGTTCGAGCGCAGCGCCTCGATGGTCGAGCCGCGCACCAGCCGCGCGATCACCGCCACCTGCGGCAGCGCCAGGGTGACGATCGGCAGCACCCAGTAGGCCGGGTTGGCGTTCGACCAGCCGCCCGCCGGCAGCCAGCCGAGCACGACGCCGAAGAAGAGGCTGAGGAGCGGCGCCACCACGAAGGTCGGGCGTGGTGATGCCGAAGGTGGCGAGCCCGACCACGGCGTAGTCGACGCCGGAGTTCTGCCGGAGCGCCGCCCAGGCCCCGAGCAGCGTGCCGAGGACGACCGCGACGAGGAGCGCCAGCGAGCCGAGCAGGATCGAGACCGGCAGCCCGACCGCGAAGAGGTCGTTCACCGAGAAGTCGCGCTTGGTGAAGCTCGGGCCGAGGTCGCCGCGCAGCAGGTTGCCGAGATAGGTGAGGTACTGCGACCAGAGCGGGGCGTCGAGGTTATAGGCCGTGTTGAGGTTGGCCATGATCAGCGGATCGAGCGGCCGCTCCAGGTCGAACGGCCCGCCCGGCGCCAGTGCGGATCATGAAGAAGGTCAGCGTGATGATGATGAAGACCGTCGGGATGGCGCTCGCCAGCCGCCGCAGCGTGTAGATCAGCATCGCACCCTCCGCCGATCCGATCGGCGGACCCGGGCCGGGCCGCCGCGGCCTGCCGCGGACGTCTACTCGCGTCAGCGGTCAGCCAGCGGGAGGAGTGGTCGTCGAGGATGTTGTCCTCGTAGCCCGCGACCTTGTCGGAGACGAGCGCGCGGGAGGAATAGAAGAGGATCGGGATCGACGGCACCTCGGCGAGGTAGATCTTCTCCGCCTCGGCGAGGAGCTCGGCGCGCGCGGCGAGGTCGGTGGTCTCGGCGGCGGCGCGCATCTTCGGCGTCGTAGTCGTCGTTCGTCCAGCCGGGATAGTTGAACGAGACGCCCGAACTCGTTGAGGTAGAGGAAGTTCTGCGGGTCGGAGTAGTCGCCGATCCAGCCGGCGCGCGCGATGTCGAAGTCGCCGCCCTCGCGCAGGTAGTTGAAGTAGTTGGTCCCCTCCATCTCGTTCAGCGTCGACTGTGATGCCGACGTTGGAGAGCTTGTCCGCGACCGCCGCCATGGTGTTGCGGTGGTTCTCCGACGAGTTGTAGCTGAGCTGGATCTCGAGCGTCGCGGGATCGACCCCCGCCTCCTCGAAGAGCTCAGCGCCGCGTCCTCGCGGTCGAGCAGGTCCATCGTCGGCATAGTCGAGCTCGGGCGCGTTCTCGACGTAGTTGTCGATCCCCGGCGGCACCAGCGCAGTAGGCCGGCAGCATCGTCCCCTGCCAGACCTCGTCGGCGATGAAGTCGCGGTCGATCAGCATCGAGATCGCCTGGCGCACCCGCGGGTCGGCGAACTTCTCCTTCGCGGTCTTCACCGGCAGGTAGTAGGCGCCGAGATAGGGCGCGATCCTGAGGTTGTTCGGCAGCTTCTCCTTCATGTAGGCCATCTGCTCGGCCGGCACGTCGGCGCAGATCGGCACCTCGCCCGCCTCGAAGCGGCGCAGGCAGGCCGAGCGGTCCTCGAACGGGATCCACTCCACCGTCGTCGATCTGCGACGTTGGCGGCGTCGTAGTAGTTCGGGTTCTTCTTCAGCACGATCTTGTCGTTCGGCACGAAGCTCGCCAGCATGTAGGCGCCGTTCGTCACCAGGTTGCCGGGCTTGGTGAACTCGGTCGCCGAACTCCTCCACGCTCGCCTGGTGCAGCGGCTTGCCGGTCTGGTGGGTCAGGAGCTGCAGGAAGTAGGGCGTCGGCGTGTTGAGGGTGAAGACCAGCGTCTGCGGGTCGGGCGCGGCCACGCCGAGCTCCTCGCCCGGCATCTCGCCCTTGTTCACCGCCTCGGCGTTCTGCGATGGGGAAGAGGATCGAGCGCATAGCCCGCCGCCGTCGCCGGGTCCATGATCCGCCGGAAGGCGAAGAGGAAGTCCTCCGACGGTCACCGGATCGCCGTTCGACCACTTGCCGTCGGGCCGCAGCTTGAAGGTGTAGGTGAGCCCGTCCTCGGAGATCTCCCAGGACTCCGCCGCCCCGGGGATCAGGTCGCCCGCCGGCATCCTGGCGTGACCAGCCCGTCGTAGAGATCGTTGAGCACCCGCGACTCGGAGATCGTCGAGGTCTTGTGGTGGTCGAGCGTCGCCGGGTCGGTGTCGTTGCCGCGCACCAGCACCGACTGCGCCGAGGAGATGGCCGTGCTCGCCGAGGAGCAGCCCGACCGCGAAAAGTCCCGCACCGAGCGTTCTGTGAATCATATCCGCCGCCTCCCGTCAGCTGATCATGACAATCCTGCCGCGAGTGTCGCACCGGCACCCCTGGCCAACAAGCACAATCCTCAGTGCGCCCGCACCTGCACCCGCTCGCCGATGTCGGTCAGGATCGCGCGCAGCGTGTCGTAGTCGGGATGGCGCACCCGCATCCAGGCGTTCGCCATGTAGCCCGCCTCCACCGGCTGGGTCGGCGTCCCCGGGTCGGGGAAGTGGCTCCCCACCACGTTGTCGCCATACTGCCGGAAGACCCCCTCGGTTCCCTCGTAGCCCGCGATGCGCCCGTCGTGGTCGGGGCGCAGGGCGATGATGCCGCAGGCATAGCGCCGCGTCGGCCGCGCGGTCGGTGGTCTCGTAGCAGACCGCCATCGCCCATTCGCGGTAGAGGTCGATCTCGTTGCCGGCGCAGTAGCTGTCCCACTGCCCCACCCCCGGCGGCCGGCAGCCGATCTCGGAGAAGCGCAGGCCCTTCGGCCCGAAGAACCACTCCATGTGCGTCGGCGCCGTGCGATGCCGAGGGCGCGCGCTCACCCGCCGGCCCATCTCCTTCACCTCGTCGTAGCCCGCCCCGTCCATGCGGTTCGTCGCCACGATCTGCGGCGAGACCCAGCGCGTGCGCATCGCCTCGAGCACGTTGGGGTAATAGTGGCTGACGAAGTCGTGGGTGACGTGCCCGCCGACGGTCAGCGTGTCGTAGAAGCCCTCGTGCCCCACCACGAACTCCTCGATCGCCACCGGCGCGCCGTCGGCCAGCCCGCTCACCCGCGCCGCCGCCTCGAGCTCGCCCGGCGGTGTCGGCGCGGTAGGTCCCCGACGCGCCCGCCGCCGCGCGCGGCTTCAGGATCACCGGGAAGCCCACCGCCTCCACGAAGGCCACCGCCTCGCGCACCGAGGAGATCCCCGCCGAGGCCGCCGTCGGCACCCCCGCCTGCCGCAGCACCTCCTTCATCGCCACCTTGTCGCGGCAGAGATAGGCCGTGCGCGCCGAGATGCCCGGGATGCCGCAGCGCTCGCGCACATGCGCCGCCGGCATCACGTGCGCCTCGATGACCGCCTCCAGCCGGTCGATCCACATCTGCGACTGGAAGTGCCGCACCGCCCATTCCAGCGCGCCCTCGTCGGTCACCGAGGCGATCTGCTGGTAGGCGCCGAGCCAGCCCTTCAGCTCGTCGTCCAGCCACTCGTAGGGCCGGTCGCCCACCCCGATCACGAAGGCCCCGACCGAGTGCAGCGCCCGGACGAACTCGCGCTGGTTGGAGGGAAAGCCCGGCTCGAGAAAGATCACGTTCATCGCGCTGCCTCCCCAGGCTTCAGCGGCTCAAGGCGCCAGGTCGTCAGATAGAGCGGCAGCATCTGCCGCCAGCTCGGCCAGTCGTGGTCGTACTCCGGCCCCCACGGGATCGACCCGGTTCGGCACCTGCTTGCCGCCGAGGATGCCGGCCAGCCGCCAGCTGTCGTCCGGATTCTCCCAGCGCCCGCCGCCATAGGCGAGAAGCACGAATCGCCGCCGCAGGATGTCGAGAGGCGTGCCTCCGATGTTCGGCAGAAAGCTCATGGGCGTGGAGAAATAGTAGTCGTCGTTGCCCTTGAACTCGAAGACCCGCTCGAGGTCGTAGCTGCCGCTCATCCCCACCGCCGCGCGGAAGAGCCACGGATAGCGGCACGTCACCGCCACCGCCATGAACGCCCCGAGCGAGGCGCCCGCCGCCACCACCTCGACGCCATCGTCGCGGCAGTCGGTGCGGATCGCCGGCACCACCTCCTCGCGCCACGCAGTCCTGGAACCGGTTCAACAGCGCGCAGCGGTACTCCAGCGACCCGGTCCGCGCGGCGAAGGCGCGCCCGGCGAGGTTGTCGCAGGAATAGACCTTGATCCGCCCGGCCTCGATCAGCGGCATCAGCGCGCCCACGAGGTGCATCCGCTCGATCTCCTCGGCGTCACCGCCCGCGGTCGGGAACACCAGCACCGGCTGGCCCCAGGTGCCCCCAGCGGACGAGGCCGATCTCCTGCTCGACCCGCTTCGAGTACCACCTAGAACCCTGCTTCATCGCCGCGCGCCCCCTCCTGCTCGCGCCATTTCTGCACGCGCTGCCAGAAGAACTCGGTGAACTCGTCCACCTCATGCGCCGGGAAGAGCGCCGTCACCTTGCGCCGCACCGCGTCGCGCATGACCTCCGAGCCGAAGAACTCGTAGGCGAGCTCGTCGAGATGCCCGAGGTGCTTGCGGCAGAAGTCGCGGAACTTCTCGGTCTCGAAGCGCTGGTTCGCGATCTTCGCGTACTCGGTCAGCTTCTCGCGCGGCGAGAGGTCGCGGTCGGCGATGGCGTAGAACGGCTCCCAGTCCAGGTTCTTGCGCATCTTCCGGCCGGTCGCGCCGCAGAAGATCGACCAGCGCAGGTTGGCCTTGATCAGCCAGGGGAAGTGATAGTGCAGCGAGGTCACCTGGCTGTCCGGGCAGGCGTTGGCGAAGTCGATCGGATACCAGATCCCGCCCTTCGCCAGCGCCTCGCACGAGTTGAAGTCCCAGCCGAAGAAGGCGTTGATCGTCAGCGTCGTGTCCTCGAGGATCTGCGCGTCCTCGGCCGGCAGGAAGTCGGTGTCCATGGTGTAGCGGTCGTGCAGCGCCGCCGAGGGGTCGTAGTTCACCTTGCGCGTCTGCGGCCCCAGCCCGATGCAGCGCACGAACCAGTCGTAGGGGATCACCGCCTTCTGCAGGTTCATCAGGTCGGTGCCGCTGGCGTCGTAGGCCTTCACGGAACCCGGCCAGGTCGTCGATCTTGGTGACGCCGCGCCAGCCGCCGCCATGATACGGCTTCATGAAGAAGGGATAGCCGATCTTCTCGCCGATCTCCTCGAACGAGAAGAGCCGCGCGTACTGCCGGAGCGTCGCCTCGAGGTCGTCGGCCTTCTCGTAGGCCTTCGCCGGCAGCATCCAGGTCTCGGGGATCGGCAGCCCCAGCCGCATCATCGCGGCGTAGGAGGTGTGCTTCTCGTTCGACTGGATCGACCAGGGGTTGTTGTAGACGTAGAGGTCGTTGAGGACGACCGCCTTCTTTATCCATTCGCGGCTGATCGTGTACCAGTGCGTCAGCCGGTCGATCACCACGTCGTACTTCACCGGCTGCGCCAGGTCGAACGGCTCGATCGTCACCCGCTCGCAGGCGAAGTCCACCCGGTCGCGCCCCAGCTTCAGATCGAGCTTCAGCCCGTCGAGCAGGCTCTCGTAGGCGATCGGCCAGCAGATGTCGGCCCCGAGCGACAGGCCGATATTGACGGTGCGCGCGGCCATCCCCGTTCCCCCCTTGTGGCCGGGGACGGGGCCTTCAGGGGCGCCCGTCAGCCGGTCTGGTCTTCGCCAGTCTGATCGTCGCCCGGTCGCAGCACCCACCTCAGTCCGTCGCGAAGCTGGTCGCGCCAGTTGTGCCAGTGGTGGCCGTCCCACGCGCTCTTGAACAGAACATCGACGCCGCGTTCGCGCAAGAAGCTTGCAAGCGCCCGGTTCTCGTCCGCCAGCCCCTCCAGCTCGCCGGTGGAGACGAAGGCCCGCGTCGGCGGCAGCGGCGGCGCGCGCCGCAGCGCCCGCATCACCCGCGCGATCCGGTGGAAGACCGCATGCGGCCGCCGCGCCAGCTTGCGCTCGTCGAGGATGAACGATCCCGGACTTCAGCACCAGCCCGCCGAAGACCCCGGGATAGCGGAACGCCGTCACCAGCGACGCCACCGCCCCGAGGCTCGCGCCCAGCAGCACCCGCTCGCCCGGCGCTTCCGAGATCCGCCAGCGCGCCGCCAGCGCCGGCAGCAGGTCGCCGACCAGGAACGCCGGATGCTGCCGCCCGCCGGAATATTCCCCCAGGCGGTCGCGGGTCTGCACCAGCGCCGCGATCACCGGCGGGATCTCCCCGGCATGGGTCAGGTTGTCGAGCACCACCGGCAGGTCGGCATAGGTGACGAAGTCGCCGCCGTCATGGATCACCACCAGCGGATAGGCGCGCTCCGGGATCGTGCCCCGCCGGCAGATAGACCCCGACGTCGCGCACCTCGCCGAAGGCGCGGCTCTCGACCTGCAGCCTCTCGATCCGCCCCGCGGGCGCCCCGTGCGGCAGGCTCCATTCCGGCCGCTCGTAGCCGAGCGTGCCCGCGACCGAATTCTCCCCGAACGGGATCGCCCGCCCGCGCCGGGTTGAGCGGATCGACGGTCAGCGCCTCCTGCCCGTGCCGCCCGACCGCCAGCTTGTACTCGAAGCGCCCGTTGTCCTCGACCGGCAGCCGCAGCAGCCAGAGGTCGGTTCCCGCCAGCTGCATGAACGGCAGCCGGTCGCCGCCGCCATGGATCCAGCGCACCAGATGCACCTCGTCCGCCTCCCCCCGCCACGCGAAGGTCAGCATTCCCGGCTCCGCCAGGGGAAACTCCCGCTCGTCGAGAAAGGCGTCGACCGCCTCGTCGCCCGCCTGCCCCGAGGCGAGCGATTCCAGGGCCGGATGCCGGCCCAGGCCCTCCAGCGAGGGCCAGTTCTGCACATTCATACGCGTATCACCGCTCGACTTCTTGCTCTTGCGGGCCCCGCCTTCGCGCATGCCCGCCTCAGCCTGACACATAGGCATGATCGGCGCCAGATACCACTCGCCTCAAAGTTGCGCTCCACTTTCCGCCGATGCGAGCTTCTCCGCCACGCGCGCCGCGCTCTGCGCGACATCGTCCGCGAGCCATTCCGCGCCGTCCCCGCCGAGCACCGCCAGCGCCGCTTCGAAGCACGCGTATGCCTGCCGGTAGGACAGCGCCGGCGCGCTCGCGCTGCGGTCGCCCAGCGCCTCGAAGACCAGCCCGAGATTGGCCTGTGTACCCGCCCATTCCAGCGGGTACTCCCTGCGTGTGCGGACCTCCATCGCGGCCCGGTAAGCTGTCATCGCCTCGCCGAGATGCGCCGTGCCCTCTGTGCGTCCCGCAAGCTCGGCGAGCGTGTTGCCGAGCTTTCCCTGCGTCGCCGCCCAGGCCTCAGCATGCTCCCCGCGGGTGAAGACCTCTAGCGCAGCCCGGCTTGCCGCGGCCGATTCGGCGAGAAGCGCCGCGCCGGCGGGACCGTCGGTGCCCTCGGCCTGCCCGGCCAGCGCGATCCCCAGGTTGTTCTGCGCCGCCCCCCACGCCACCGGGTCGGTGGCGCGCGTGCCGTCCAGCGCGGCGCGGCAGGCCGCCGCCGCTTCGGCGAACATCGCCGTCCGCACCGGCGCCGCGGTGTCCAGGGCCCCGTGCAGAAGTCTCTGGCCGACCTCGAATGCGTCCGCTGCCAGTCCTCGGGCAGCGCCGCGCGCGGCGCCTCCCGTCCTGCGGCGAAGGCCGCCAGCGCCTCCGCGATCAGGCTCTCCTCGACCGCCTCGCTTCGCTCGGCCCGCGCGAGCAGCGCGTAGCCGAGGCTGAGCTGGGCCATCGCCCAGTCCGACGGCCGCGCATCGCGGGTGAAGACCTCGAGCGTCGCCCGGAAGGCGGCCGCCGCGTCGGCGAGGAGCGCCGCGCCCGCCGCCCCCGCGGTCTCGACGCCCAGATCGGCCAGCGTGATCCCGAGGCAGAGCTGCGTCTTCACCCAGTCCTCCGGACGATCCCGCGTCCAGATCGCCTCGTTCCGCCGCAGCAGCCCGATCGCGCGCGCATGACCCGTCCCCGCCGCCAGGCGCGCCTCCTCGTAGAGCCGGCCGGCGGCGACATGACGCAGCGCCGCCGCCTCCTCCGGCGCGTCGGGCTGGAGCAGCCCCGCCGCCGCCTCGACCTGCGCCGCGGCGCCGTCCGCGTCGCCCTTCAGAAGCAACACCCCGGCCCGCGCCACGCGCAGCGCCGCCCGCCGGCGCGCGGTTACGCCGGCCTCGTGCCCGGCCTCCGCCCCGGCGAGCAGGGCGTCGGCGCCATCGAAGTCGGCGCGCTTGACCGCCGCCTCCGCCGCCCGGGCCGGGGCAAACCGCGGATCCGAGTTCGCCACCGCGGCCAGCTGCGCGCGGAACTCCTCCCATTCTCCGGCTTTCACCGCCAGAAACTCTTCCAGCGCCTCCACCGGCGCATCCGGCCGCGCCGCGCCGAAGCGCAGGGCAAGGCTCTCGAGAAGCTCGCGCGGGAGCCCGTCGCGGATCTCCGCCGCGACCTCAGCCAGCCGCGCGCGCACCCGCCGGATCTCCGATTTCCGCCCCCAGACCATCTCCGTCCGCACCCCGGCCGTGCGCCTCATACGGCCTCCGTTTGATCACCTCGCGTTAACAGCCCGTAAAGAAGTGGCAAGCCGAATTCCAGCCGGATTCCAGCCGCCTTCCAGCCCGGATTTTTCTTGCCGTTCCAAAGGGATGGCCGCCGCCCGAGGCGCGCGAGCAGATCAACCGGAGAACGTATCACGCCCCCGGCCCGTCCGGCGTCACCGACTGCGCGATCAGCCAGTCCACCACCGCCACCTGCGCGTCGTGATCGCTCGCTCCCCCCTCCAGCGCCCCCTTGTAGACCCGGAGCTGATGGTCCGCACTCGTCCCCCGCCGCGCCATCACCCGCGCATGCTCGATCTCGGCCACGCACTCCAGCGCCTCGGCATGCGGCCGCAGCAGCTCCACCATCTCGTCCACCAGGTCGGGGAACGGCACCAGCACCCGCTTGCCGAAATCCGCCATCTCCGCCTCGACCCCGTAGCGCTGCGCCCGCCACTTGTTCTCCAGGATCAGGATCCGCCGGTAGTGCCGCCAGCGCTGGTTGTTGTCCTTGAGGTGCGCCAGGAACGACAGGATCGACTGGTAGAGCGCCGCCACCGTCAGCCCGTCCTCCGCCCAGGTGCAGATGTCGCAGATGCGGATCTCCAGCGTCGGGTGCTTGGCGCTCGGCCGCATGTCCCACCAGATCTTCGACGGGTCGGTCACCATCCCCGTCTCCGCCAGCACCTGCAGCAGCTCCTGCCAGTCGTTCCAGCTCTCGAAGATCTCCGGCAGCCCCGAGCGCGGCAGGTCGCCGATGATGATCGGCCGGAACGCCTTCAGCCCGGTGTCGTGCCCCTCCCAGAACGGCGACGACGACGACAGCGCCAGCAGGTGCGGCATGAAGTAGCTGACCTGGCTCATCAGGTCGACGCGCAGGTCCGCGTCCTCGATCCCGGCATGCACGTGCATCCCGCAGATCGCCATCCGCCGCGCCAGGCGACTGGTGCTCCGCCCCGAGGATGCGGTAGCGGTCCATGTCCACCGGCACCTGCTCCTTCCAGTGCGCCCAGGGGTGCGTCGAGGCGGCGATCATCCGCATGCCGAACTCCCGCGCCGTCTCGGCCACCACCTGGCGCAGCTCCAGCAGCTCCGTCCGCGCCTCGCCGATGGTGTTGCAGACCCCGGTGCCGATCTCGACCTGGCTCTGCAGGAACTCGTGCGTCACCTTGCCGCCCAGCCGCTCCTTGCAGCGCGCCATGAACTCCGGCGGCTGCGTGCTCGACAGCGCGCGCGTCTCCGGATCGACCAGGAGATATTCCTCCTCGATCCCGATCGAGAACTTCGGTCCGTGGCCAGCCATTCTTGTCCCCCCGCTGTTGCCGGAAGACTCGCTGATCCTGCACGTCTGTCAAGCGGCTCGCCGCCCGCGCTTGACCGCCCCGCCCCGCACCCCCTAGCTGTTGCCCGGGGAGGACGGACCATCATGCAGCCGCTGGGGATCGGGATCGTCGGCCTGGGCATGGTGGCCGACGTGCACGCCCGCGCGCTGCACGAACTCGCCGACACCGTGACCGTGCGGGGCGTCTATTCCCGCGACCCCGCGCGCCGAGCAGGCCTTCGCCGAACGCCACGGCTTCCCCGCCGCCGCCTCCGTCGAGGCGCTGCTCGCCGATCCCGGGACCGAGGCGCTCCTCGTCCTCACCCCGCCCGACGCCCGGCGCGAGATCGTCGAGGCCGCCGCCCGCGCCGGCAGGCACGTCCTGATGGAAAAGCCGATCGAACGGGACGGCGCCGCCGCGACCGAGCTCGTGGAGATCTGCGAGCAGGCCGGCGTCACCCTCGGCGTGGTCTTCCAGCACCGCATGCGCGAGAGCGCCCGCGCCCTCGCCGCCATCGCCGCCTCGGGCGAGCTCGGCGCGCTCGCCGCGGTGCAGGCCGCCGTCCCCTGGTGGCGGCCGCAGGCCTACTACGACGCGCCCGGCCGCGGCACCTACGCCCGCGACGGCGGCGGCGTGCTCATCGCGCAGGCCATCCACACCCTCGACCTCATGCTCTCGGTGACCGGTCCCGTGGCCGAAGTCGCCGCCATCGCCGGCACCACCAGCCTCCACCGCATGGAGGCCGAGGACTTCGTCGGCGCCGGCCTCCGCTTCGCGAACGGCGCGCTCGGCGTCGCTCATCGCCACCACCGCCGCCTTCCCCGGCGGCCCCGAGTCCCTCACCCTCACCTTCGAGACAGGGGCCGCCCGCATGGAAGGCGGGGCGCTGACCGTCACCCGCCTCGACGGCACGACCACGATCACCGGCGCCGCCTCCGGCACCGGCGGCGGGGCCGACCCCATGGCCTTCCCGCACGACTGGCACCGCGACGTGATCGCCGACTTCGCCGCGGCCGTCCGCGCCGGCCGCCCGCCCGCCGTCCCCGGCCGCGCCGCGCTCGCCGTCCACCGGCTGATCGACGCCCTGACCCTCTCCGCCCGCGAAGGCCGCACCCTGCCCGTCGCGCCCCCCACCTCCTGAGCCAAGCGAGCCCATGTCACCCTCCCCGCCGGACACCCCCGCCCACATCGCCGCACCCGACCTGGAAGCCTTCATCGCCACGGCGCTCCGCACCGCCGGGGTCCGCGACGACCAGGCCGGGGCGGTGGCGGCGGCGCTGACCGAGACCTCGCTCCGCGGCGTCGACAGCCACGGCGCGCGGCTTCTCCTGCACTACGCCACCGTCGCCCGCACCGGCCGCATCAACCCCGACCCCACGCCCGCGCTCGAGCGCACCGGCCCCGCCACCGCCATCCTCGACGCCGACAACGGCTTCGGCCACTGGGCCGGCTTCCGCGCCATCGACGCCGGCATCGACATCGCCCGGGAAAGCGGCGCCGCCGCCGTCGCGGTGATCAACTCGTCGCACTTCGGCGCCGCCGGCTGCTACCCGTTGCGCGCCGCCGACGCCGGCTACGTCGCCTTCGCCTTCGCCAACGCCGACGCCGGCGTGCTCGCCCATGACGGGACGCAGCCCTTCCACGGCACCAACCCCATCGGCTTCGCCGCCCCGGTGGCGGGGGCCCGGCCCTTCCTCCTCGACATGGCCACGAGCTCGATCAACTGGAACAAGGTGCACAACCTGGGCCTGCAGGGCCTCATGCTGCCCGACGACGCGGCCGTGGGCGCCAACGGCCACCCGACGACCGATCCCACATCGACGGCGGCGCTCCTGCCGCTCGGCGGCCGGCAGTACGGCTACAAGGGCGCCGGCCTCGCCAGCATGCTCGAGGTCGTGTCCGCCGTCCTCACCGGCATGACCCACTGCGGCGACCTCATGCCGATGATCGGCCCCGACCTCGCCACCCCGCGCCACATGGGCCAGTTCTTCCTCGTCATCGACCCCGACCGCTTCGTCCCGCGCCCTCTTTTCGACGCCGGCATGGCCTCCTACCTCGCCGCCCTCCGCGGCGCCCCTGCCGCCCCCGGCGCCTCGGTCATGGCCCCCGGCGACCGCGAATGGGAGGTCGAGCGCGCGCGCAGCGCCGGGGGCATCCCCTTCCCCGCCCCCCTTCGCGCCGGCTTCGACGCTCTTGCCGGGGAGCTCGAGATCGCCCCGCCGGCCTGGAGCGCATAGGCGCCCGGGCGGAACTCCGAAAGACTGTCCTGGATCGAAGCCCCGTCGTTCGCGTTGGAGCACCAGTGCAACGAAGGGGAGCGATGCGATGGATATGACGACACTGATCGGTGTTCTGGCTTTCGGAACGCTCGGTGCGGTAGCGGTCTTCGCCTATCTGAGTGCCGTGAAGACGGCGGACCGGCTGCATTCCAACACGCGGAAGTCGACGCTGGCCGCCGATGCGCCCAGCACGCTGCCCCCGGGGCAGAAGCCGGTCGACACCTGATCGCCTACAGCAGCTCCGCCAGCCCGCGGAGCGGCGCCGGCCGATAGCCCGGGTCGCCGCGCCAGCGGCGCACCGCCGCGTCGGCCAGTTCGCCCAGGCGCGTCGGCCCGGCGCGGTCGGCGCTGTCCAGCGTGAGGAGCCGCCGCAGCAGTGACTTCGGCGACGCCAGCGGCCCCAGGGCATCGCGGCCCGCCCGCCAGTCCGCCACCGCGTCCGGGTCGAGCGCCAGGCCGCTTGCCTCGGCCCCCTCGGCGACCCAGACCAGCGCCTCGTCGGAAAGCGCCGTGACCGGCGCGCCGCCCCCGACCGAGCCGTGGTCGCCCGGAAACCAGCGCTGGGCGAAGGGGCCGTCGTCCCCGCCGTTCAACGCATGGAGATTGTCCCACAGCGTCGGCGGAAACGTCCGACGCCGCTCGTCGATCGCCACCGCATGGCGCGCCGCGAGCACAATCCCCGACAGCGCGGTGTCGTGAAAGCCCAGGCCACGGTTCAGCCGCCGCGCCAGGGCGAGATGTCCCGGCAGCCCCAGTGCTCCCACCGTGTCCCAGACCCCGAGATAGCCGATCCCGAGGGGCACGCCCTCGGGCAGGCCCCGTGCCGCGCGCCACGCCGCCTCGCCCGCCCCGGTCGTCACGTGCGCGGCATGCTCCGCGCGGAACGCCTGCGCCGCCTCGCTGTCGGGCCCGGTCTCGGCCGAACGCCCGCGATAGAGCGCCAGCGCCGCCGGGATGGCGGCGGCGTGGCTGCGCTCGAGGATGCCGCAATTCCGGATGAGCCCGGCCAGCGAGCGCGCCGTGAAGGCCCCCCGCGAGAACCCGAACAGGTGCACCTCGTCCCCCGGCGCATAGGCGAAGACGAGAAACCGGTACGCCTCCTCGATCGTCGTCATCAGCCCCTCGCCGAGCAGCCCGCCCAGCAGACGGTCGGAGATGCGCGCGATCTGGCCGGTGCCCCGCCCGGACCCCACGCCATCGAGATGGCAGACGATCTGGGGCACCCCGTCCGGCCCGTTCGGCAGCACGGCCTGGGCGAGCTTGGCCACGTTGGTGGGGCAGGCCGCGTCGAGGCGGCTCCAGGTGCCGTCGCAGGCGATGACGATGCGTTTTTTCATGAGATGCGCGCTCCGGATCGCCGCGCGCAGGGGCGGCCCCGGAGCGCGGGGCGATCGTCTGGTGATGGCTCGGAAATGCAGGGCGCCGACCCTAGCCGCAAATCCTTAAGACCGCCTTCCCGTCTCGTTCCGCATGGCGCCACCTGCCGCCTCCCCAGCACGCGCAAAACGTGTGCATGCATTGTGCATACTTTGTGCATGGGTTGTGCATCGAAAAAACCGCACCGTTTCCGCCACTTGCCGGCCAAGTCCCGGCCCGGCGCACTGTGCCTGATCGTCGTCGGCATGGTCAGCGCCCGGACGGTGAACCTCAGCCATCTGGCCTGCGAGCGTCCGACCACGGCGCTCGTCGCCTCGACCTACCGCCGGCTGCAGCGGTTCTTCCAGCACGTCCGCCTTGGAGCCGACTGGTCGGCGCCGCTTGTGGTCGGGCTGCTGGGACTCGACGGCCCGTCGCGTTCGCGCTCGACCGCACCCAGTGGAAGCTCGGCACCCGCGACGTCAACATCCTGATGCTGGCCGTCGTCACCCGGCGGGCGCGCGTACCGCTGATCTGGAGCGTGCTCGACAACAACGGCGGCACCAGCGAAACCGGCCAGCGGACCCTGCTGATGCGGCGCTACCTGGCGATCTTCGGTGCCGCGAGCGTCCGGTTGCTCCTGGCAGACCGGGAGTTCGTCGGGCGCGCGTGGATGGACTTCCTCAACGAAAACAACATCCCCTTCGCCATCCGCATGAAGGAGAAGCTGATCGTCACCACCGAGGACGGCCGCCGCCTCCCCCTCGGCTCGGTTCTGCGCAAATGCCGCGGGGTCCGCACTTCCGCGCCGCTCTCGGCCACGACGAAGCCCAGCGGCCCCTGTGGCTGAACTTCGCCGCCAGGCGTCTCGAAGATGGCAGCGCTCCTCATCATCGCCTCCAACACCCCGGCCCGCGCCGCCCTCGCGGCCTACCGCAAGCGCTGGGCCATCGAATGCCTCTTCGGCGACACCAAGACCCGCGGCCTCAATCTCGAGGACACCCGGCTCGTCACCCGCGCAAGCTCGCCCTGCTCCTCGGCCTCGTCGCTCTCGCGGTCGCCTGGGCCGCCAAGGCCGCCGCGATCCTCGTCGGACGCAACGCCCCCGCCCGCAAGACGCACGGATACCTCGCCAAGTCCTGGTTCCGCATCGGCTTCGATCAACTCCGAAGGCTCCTGCGTCATGACCCGCCCGCCGCCGTAGAGCTATGGCTCATCATCGCCTCGAGCCCAGGTCAGAACCCCGAGAGTCGTGTCATGTCGAGCCCGGCCGAAAAAGCCCCTCAGAGCGCCCGCCGCGCCAGCAGCGCCGCCCCGATCGTCCCGTCGTCGAGATAGTCGAGCTCGCCCCCGATCGGCACGCCCTTCGCCAGCGAGGTCACCGTGACCCCCAGGGGCGCCAGCTCGCCGGCGATGTAGTGCGCCGTCGTCTGCCCATCGATCGTGGCGTTGAGCGCCAGGATCACCTCCCGCGCGCCCTCCTCCGCCACCCGCGCCGCGAGTTCCGGGATGCGCAGCGCCTCCGGCCCCACCCCGTCCAGCGCCGAGAGGCTTCCCCCAAGCACATGATACCGCCCGCGAAAAACCCCGCCGCGCTCCATCGCCCAGAGGTCCGCCACCGTCTCCACCACGCAGAGCTCGCCCGTCCCCCGCGCCGGATTGGCGCAGATCGCACAGAGCGCCCCGGTCGCGATGTTGCCGCAGCGCGGGCACTCCCGCACCGTCGCCGCCACCTCGGCCAGCGCCCCCGCCAGCGGCTCCAGCAACACCTCCCGCCGCCGCACCATGGCCAGCACCGCCCGCCGCGCCGAGCGCGGCCCGAGCCCCGGCAGCCGCGCCATCAGCGCGATCAGCCGGTCGATGCTCGCCTCGCCCGCCTCGCCCATTCAGAACGGCAGCTTCATCCCCGGCGGCAACCCCAGCCCGTCGGTCACCTTGGCCATTTCCGTCTGCGCCGCTTCCATCGCCCGCGCCTGCGCGTCCTGGATCGCCGCGACGATCAGGTCCTCCACCACCTCGCGCTCCTCCGGCACGAAGAGCGACGGGTCGATCGCCAGCCGCTTCACCGCGCCCTTGGCGCTCGCCGTGACGCTGACCAGCCCCGCCCCGGCCTCGCCCGTGACCTCGATCTCGTCGAGCCGGGTCTGCACGTCGGCCATGCGGCTCTGCATCTCCTGCGCCTGCTTCATGATCTTGGCCATGTCGCCAAGCTGCCCCAGCCCCTTCAGCATCCACTCACTCCTCTGAAAAGGGATCGATCGGATCCCACTCGTCATCATCCTCGCCCGTCACCGCCGCCGCCGCCTCGCCCGGCGCCTCCGGCGGCCGCACGTCGCGCACGTCCGCGCCCGGAAACGCCGCCAGCACCGCCTGCACCATGGGATGCTCCAGCGCCCGCGCCCGCAGGTCGCCCTTCCGCGCCGCCCGCACCTCGGCGATCGTCTCCGCGCCGCCCGAGCCCACCACCGCCACGCCCCAGCGCGCCCCGGTCCAGAGCTGCAGCCGCTGCGCCAGCCGCGCCGCCAGCTCCGGCGGCGCCGCATCCGACGGCTCGAACTCGATCCGCCCCGGCGCATAGCGCACCAGCCGCACCCCGTCCTCGATCTCGACCAGCAGGCTCATGTCCCGCCGCGCCCTGACCAGCGCCACCACGTCGTCGAACGTCGCATAGCGCGCCAGCGGCCCCGCATCCTGCACCGGCGCCGGCGCCGCCGCAGGCTCCTGCGCCATCACCGCCGGCGCCGCACTGACCGCCGCCCGCGCCCGCCCCGCGCGCCGGAGCCCGCCCGCCGCCGCCCCCGCCCGCCGGCGGCGCCGCAGGCGCATCGCCCAGCCGCCGCACCAGCTCCTCGGGGGTCGGCAGCTCGGCCACATGCGTCAGCCGGATGATCGCCATCTCCGCCGCCATGATCGCGTTCGGCGCCGCCGCCACCTCCTCCAGCGCCTTGAGCAGCATCTGCCACATCCGCGTCAGCGCCCGCATCGCCGAGCCGCCCGGCGAACTCCAGCCCGCGCGCCCGCTCGTCCGGTCCCACGGTCGGGATCGTCCGCCGCCTCCGGCGTCAGCCGCACCATCGACACCCAGTGCGTCACCTCGGCCAGATCCCGCAGCACCGCCAGCGGATCCGCCCCCGCCGCATACTGCGCCGCCAGCTCCGCCAGCGCGCCCTTGGCATCGCCGCGCATCACCGCCTCGAAGAGGTCGAGCACCCGCCCCCGGTCCGCGAGCCCCAGCATCGCCCGCACCTCGGCCGCCGTCGCCTCGCCCGCCCCATGCGCGATCGCCTGGTCCATCAGCGACAGCGCATCGCGCACCGACCCCTCCGCCGCCCGCACGATCAGCGCCAGCGCGTCGGGCGCCACCCGCACCCCCTCGCGCTCCGCGATCCCGCCGAGATGCCCCAGCATCGCCTCCGGCTCGATCCGGCGCAGGTCGAACCGCTGGCAGCGCGACAGCACCGTCACCGGCACCTTCCTGATCTCGGTGGTGGCGAAGATGAACTTCACATGCGCCGGCGGCTCCTCCAGCGTCTTCAGGAGCGCGTTGAACGCCGAGGTGCTCAGCATGTGCACCTCGTCGATGATGTAGACCTTGTAGCGCGCGCTCGCCGCCCGGTACGCCACCCCGTCGATGATCTCGCGGATGTCCCCCACGCCCGTCCGCGAGGCCGCGTCCATCTCCAGCACGTCCACGTGCCGCCCCTCGGCGATGGCCACGCACGCCTCGCACACCCCGCAAGGATCGATGGTCGGCCCCCCGGCCCGTCCGGCCCGGTGCAGTTCAGCCCCTTGGCGATGATCCGCGCCGTCGTGGTCTTGCCCACGCCGCGCACCCCGGTCAGCACGAAGGCATGCGCGATCCGCTCCGCCTCGAAGGCGTTCCTCAGCGTGCGCACCATCGCCTCCTGACCGATCAGGTCGGCGAAGGTCGCGGGGCGATACTTGCGGGCCAGAACCCGGTAGGCGGTCTCGGTCACGCGGTCTCCCGGCGGCGCTGGAAACGGATGCGCCAACCTATGCGCCGCACCCGCCGGGAGCAAGGGACGCCCGGCCTGCGGGACGCGGCGCCCGCTCCCTGCGGGCGCCGCCAGCTCCCGTTACGCCGCCAGGCCTTCCTGGCAGGCGCGCAGCGCCGCGATCGCCGGGTCGACGTCGTCGAGCGGCACGATCACCCGGCGGTCGTCCCCGTAGGTGATGGTGAGCGTGTCGTAGTTGGCGAGGTCGTAGATGAACTGGGCGTTGTCCACCGGCACCGTGGCGCCGCCGAAACCGGCCGTGTCCTGGCCCGTGAAGGTGCCCGTGAACACCTGGTCGCCGACGGCGAAGGTCGCCGGGATCGACTGCCCGGGCAGGATTCCCTCGTAGCCCTGGACATAGATCGCAAGGAACCCGCTCGCCGGCGTCGTGGTCGCGTTGATGCCCATCTGCACCTGCGAGTTCGGGTTGACGAACTCGCGGGTGGCCACGCAGCCCGGACCGGACGTTTCGCTCACCGAGATCCGCCAGTTGCCCACAACGGTCTCCGAATTGCTGGAGCCCCGCATTTCGGCGCAAGCCGCCAGCGCCAGCGAGGTCGAGAGGATCAGCGTCATTTTCTTCATGGAAGTCCCCCAAATGAATCGGACCGTCGTCGGGCCGAGCCCCAAGGCCGCGTCCGGCGCGGACCACCCGGGCCCGCGCCTTCTACCAATCCTTCGAGGCACTCTCAATGCGGCACCCGCTCGGGGCCGGCGCCGGGCCACAGCGGCGTCAGCTCTGCCCTCAACGGTCCAGATGCCCCAGATCCCGCTCCGGATCGAACGCATCCCGCACCCGCTGCTTCAGCGCCTTCACGTCCGGAAACCCGCCGTCCCGCTTCCGCTCCCAGACCAGCGCCCCGTCCACCCGGATCTCGAAGATCCCGCCCGTCCCCGGCACCAGCGTCACCCCGCCCAGCTCGCTCCCGAAGGTGGAGAGCAACTCCTGCGCCATCCAGCCCGAGCGCAACAGCCAGTTGCACTGGGTGCAATAGGCGATCGTCACCATCGGCTTTCCGTTCATCCCGCGTCCTCCAGGTGCTACCGCGCAAACGCCCGGAACGGGTTGTCGCGCGTCAGCGTGTCGATGGTCGCCCGGTCGACCCCGCTCGCCTCGAGCTTCGGCAGGAACACCTCGCTCAGGTAGGTATAGGGCTTCGGCGTGCCGCCCCCGGGCAGCGCCGGATCGTACCATCCGCGGTCGTGGCTGAGCAGCAGCTGATCGCCGAACCCCGCGTCGAGCAGGCGGTTGATGTTCTCCACGTAGGTCTCGTCCTCGCCCCACCCGCCGATCCCGTCATACTCGATCCACGCCCCGCGCCGCGCGACGGCGAGATGCATGGCGAAGTCCGGCTCCGCCTGCGTGTGGATCGAGATGAAGCGGCTCGCCGAATAGCCGCACGCCTCGACGATCCCGAGCTGCTCCATGACCACGCTGCCCCGGATGGTGTGGCTGCCGATCACCGCGCCGGTCCGCGCCCCGGCGCGCGCCGCCGCCCGGAGAATCTTCGCCTCCGTCGCGGTGATCCCGTCGTCGCCCGCGCTGAGCTTGATCCACCCGGCAACCACCCCGCTCTCCTCGATCCCCTCCTCCAGCTCCGAAACCATCCAGTCTTCCAGCGCCTCCTCGCTCGCCTCGTGCGCAAACGGCGGCACCCAAGGCTCGCGATAGATCCCGGTGGGCACCACGATGGGAAAGCCCGTCGCCTCCGACACCGCCCGGTCGATGTCCGCCCGCCGGCCGACCCCCACCGTCGAGCACTCCACCAGCGCCGTGAACCCCAGCGCCTTGATCCGCTCGATCTCCGGCCCCATCAGCGCGACCACGTCCGCCGCATCGGCCTCCGCATACCCGGGCGCGTCCCAGGTCCGCAGATCGACGAAGACATGCTCGTGCGGCAAGATCGCCCCAAGCTCGTCGGCCGTCCTCGGCCCGAGCGTCGTGATCAGCCGCGCCATCGCAGTCTCCTTCCATCCATCTTCATTCCGCCGAGCGAAATCCCCCTTCGCGCCGATCGAGCCAGGCTTGCTCGGACGAGATTTTCCCGTCCCGGAAGGTGAAGATATGGAGGATGCGGTTGCTCATGCGGCCACCCTTGCCGGGTAGCAGAAACGGCTTGCCATCGATCATCTCGCCTTCCCACAGCGTCTCGTCGACAAGGAAGTCCTCGCCGTAGAGCCGCCGGACCATCGTAGCCTTCTCGCCCTTCGAGCAGGAGAACAGCATCCGGTAGTAATCGGCCATGTGCTGCCGCTCGTGGAGAATGCCTACAGGCGAAGGGATGATCTCGTGGGTCAGTTCCCCCTCGGCGAAGCTCGCCATGACGCCATCGACGTCGTCCGTGGCTTCGAACCTGAAGTGGTCGTCGACTACCTTGTCCATTTCCGCGCGTGACAGGCCCATTGCTTATCCCCCATTATGAGATAAATCTCATTATGATTTTTGTCTCACTTGAGAGTCAACATGCATCGAGGCGCGGGTCGCACAAACCAGAAGGCGAGAACGCGTGCGGCGATCGTCGAGGCGGCAGAGGCGCTGCGCTCCGCGGGCCGGTCGCCCACCGTGCGCGAGGCGGCGGACGTGGCGAAGGTCTCCCGCGCCACCGCGTACCGGTATTTCCCGACCCAGGGTGCGCTGACGGTCGAGCTGGAGTCGCGCACCGTCAACGCTCCCATCGAGGCGCTGGTAGCGCGGTTTTCCTCCGACGATCCGCACGCAGCGCGTCGGTGCCCTGATCGACGCCTACTGCGACCTCGCCACGCGGGAAGAGGCGCATATGCGGACCGCGCTGCGTGTCTACCAGGACACCTGGCTGCGCGGCCGCGAGGCCGGTGCCACGCCGCGGGTCCGACGCGGCCGCCGGATGGAGTGGCTCGCGGCGGCGCTCGCCCCGCTGCCGGAAATGCCTCCGGCGCAAGATGGCTCGATTGCAGGCCGCGCTCGCTCTCACCATCGGGGCCGACTCCTTGGTCATCCTCGAGGATGTCGTCGGTCTGGACCACGCCGAAGCGAATGCCGTCCTGCCGACACGGCGGCGAAATCGCCATTTCGCACCCTAGCCCCGCCCCATATCCCCCGCCCCCCGGCGTCTCCAGCCAGAACACGTCCCCCGGCCCCACCTCCCGCTTGTCCGCGCTCGCCAGCTCCTCCACCCGCCCGTCCGCCCGCACGATCCGCGTCCGCCCCACCGCCCCCGGCCCGCCGCCGGCGAGCCCCGGCGGCGGCACCACCCGGTGCCCCGACAGGATCGCCACCGTCATCGGCGAGAGGAACCGGATCCGCCGCTCCACCCCGTCCCCGCCGCGCCACCGCCCCGCGCCACCCGACCCCTCCCGCAGCCGGAACGCATCGAGCACCACCGGATACCGCCACTCCAGCACCTCCGGGTCGGTCAGCCGCGAGTTCGTCATGTGCGAGTGCACCCCGCTCGTCCCCGGATGCCCCGACCCGTCCGACAGCACCCCCGCCCCCGTCCCGCCGCAGACCGTCTCGTAGTACTGCAGCCGGTCGTCCCCCCAGGTGGTGTTGTTCATCGTCGACTGCGCCGCCGCCTGCACCCCCAGCGCCAGGAACAGCGCCGAGGTCACCGCCTGGCTCGTCTCCACGTTCCCCGCGATCACCGCCGCCGGATACGCCGGCGACAGCATCGTCCGCGCCGGCAGGATCACCTTCAGCGGCTTCATCACCCCTTCGTTCATCGGAATGTCGTCGTCCACCAGGCAGCGGAACACATAGAGCACCGCCGCCCGCGTCACCGGCTCCGGCGCGTTGTAGTTCGTCGCCAGCTCCGCCGTCGTCCCGGTGAAGTCGATCACCGCCTCCCGCTGCGCCCGGTCCACCGTCACCTTCACCCGGATCTCGCGCGGCTTCCCGTCGAAGTCCGGGTCCATGGGATAGACGTACTCGGCGTCCTTCAGCGCCTCGATCGCCCGCCGCACGCACTCCTCGGCGTTGTCCTGCACGTGGCGCATGTACGCCCGCACCACCTCCAGCCCGTAGGCCGCCACCATCCGCCCCAGCTCCTGCGCCCCCTTCTCGCACGCGGCCACCTGCGCCTTGAGATCGGCGATGTTGATGTCGGGCGCCCGCACCGGATACTCCGCCGCCAGCAGCAGCGCGCGGGTCTCCGCCTCGCGGAACCGGCCGCGGTCGACCAGCTTCCAGTTGTCGATGTACGCCCCCTCGTCGTGGATCGTCCGGCTGTCCGGCGGCATCGACCCCGGCGTCAGCCCGCCCACGTCGGTATGGTGCCCGCGCGCGGCGGTGTAGAACAGCACCGCGCCGCCGCCTTCGTCCCAGACCGGCCGCACCACGGTGATGTCCGGCAGGTGCGTCCCCCCGTTGTACGGCGCGTTCAGCACGAACACGTCCCCCGCCGCCATGCCCGGGTTCTGCGCGATGATCGCCTTCACGCTCGCCCCCATCGAGCCGAGATGCACCGGCATGTGCGGCGCGTTGGCGATGAGATCGCCCTCCGCGTCGAAGACCGCGCAGGAAAAATCCAGCCGCTCCTTGATCGTCACGCTGGCGGCGGTGTTCTCCAGCACCGCCCCCATCTGCTCGGCGATCGACATGTAGAGGTTGTTGAACACCTCGAGCATCACCGGATCCGCCCGCGTGCCGATCGGCCTCCGCCCGCACCTTCGCCTCGACCCGCGTCAGCGCCACGTGGTCGTGCGCCGTCACCCGCGCCTGCCAGCCCGGCTCGACCAGGATCGAGGTATGCGGCTCCACCACCACCGCCGGCCCGCTCACCCGGTCCCCCGGCCGCAACGCCTCGCGCCGCACGAAGCGCGCCTCGACCCACGCGCCGCCGAGAAAGACCGGCGCCACCAGCGCCACCTCCAGCGCCGCCTCCGGGCGCTCCGCCTCGGGCAGCAGCGGCTCGCTCAGGTCCGCCGCCCGGCCCACCGCCTCGGCCTCCACCGCCTCGATGACGAGCGCGGCGTCGCCGGGATCGAAGCCGAACCGCGCCCGGTGCGCCGCCTGGAACGCTTCGCCCAGCGCGGCCAGTCCCGCGAACGGGATCGGCAGCGCCGTGTCGGTCCCCTTCACCTTCAGGTGCAGCACCTGGCGCAGCGAAATCTGCCCCGCCGCCACGCCCTGCTGCTCGACCTCGCCCTGGGCGTCCGAGCCCAGCGCGTCCAGCAGCGCCGCCGCCGCCAGCCGGCTCTCCCGGTCCAGCTCCGCCTCCATCGCCTGCATCCGCGTGGCGCGGATGTCGGCCAGCCCCATCCCGTAGGCCGAGAGCAGCGACGCCATCGGGTGGATCAGGCAGGTCCGCATCCCCAGCGTGTCGGCGATGGCGCAGGCAGCCTGCGCCCCCGCGCCGCCGAACACCGTCAGGCAGTACCCCGAGACGTCATAGCCCCGCTGCACGCTGATCGTCTTGATCGCGTTCGCCATGTTCTCGACCGCAATCCGCAGGAACCCCTCCGCCACCTCCTCCGCCGGCCGGCCGATCTCCGCCGCCAGCGCCGCGAAGCCCTCCCGCGCCGCCGCCACGTCGAGCGGCCGGTCCCGCCCGGGCCCGAAGATCGCCGGAAAGAACTCCGGCCGCAGCCGCCCGGTCAGCACGTTGGCGTCGGTCACCGCCAGCGGCCCGCCCCGCCCGTAGGACGCCGGCCCCGGATCCGCGCCGGCGCTCTCCGGCCCCACCCGCATCCGCGCCCCGTCGAAGCTCAGGATCGACCCGCCGCCCGCCGCCACCGTATGGATCATCATCATCGGCGCGGTGATCCGCACCCCGGCGATCGCCGTGTTCAGCACCCGCTCGAACGAACCCGCGAAATGGCAGACGTCCGTCGATGTCCCGCCCATGTCGAAGCCGATGATCCGCCCCTGCCCGGCGATCTCGCTGGTCCTGACCGCGCCCACCACGCCCCCCGCCGGCCCGCTCAGGATCGCGTCCTTGCCCTGGAAGTTCCCCGCCCCGGTCAGCCCGCCCGAGGACTGCATGAACATGAGCTTGCCCGCCATGTCCCCCTCGAACGCCGCCGCCACCCGGTCGATGTAGCGCCGCAGGATCGGCGTGAGATAGGCGTCGACCACCGTGGTGTCGCCCCGGCTCACCATCTTCATCAGCGGGCTCACCCGGTGGCTGACCGAGACCTGCGCGAACCCCGCCGCCTCCGCCAGCGCCGCCGCCCGCGCCTCGTGCGCCCGGTGGCGGTAGCCGTGCACGAAGACGATGGCGCAGGCCGCCAGCCCCGCGGCGCGCGCCTCGGCCAGGTCCCGCGACAGCCGCGCCTCGTCGAGCGGCCGCTCCACCGTCCCGTCCGCCCGCACCCGCTCCTCGGCCTCGATCACCCGGGAATAGAGCATCTCCGGCAGCACGATGTGCCGGTCGAACAGCCGCGGCCGGTTCTGGTAGGCGAGCCGGAGCTGCTGCCCCAGCCCGCGCGTCGTCACCAGCACCACCGGCTCCCCCTTGCGCTCCAGCAGCGCATTGGTGGCGACCGTCGTGCCCATCTTCACGCTGGCGACCCGCCCGGCCGGGATGGCCTCCTCGGCCCCGAGCCCGAGAAACCGCCGGATCCCGTGCAGCGCCGCGTCGGCGTACTGCCCCGGATTCTCCGACAGGAGCTTCTCCCGGTGCAGCCGCCCCTCCGGATCGCGCGCCACGATGTCGGTGAAGGTCCCGCCCCGGTCGATCCAGAAATCCCACCCGCCCACGCGCGCCCCCCTGCCTTCAGGTCTTCATACGGCCTTGAAACCTGGAGAGCAGTCGTTTTTCCGCAACAGGCGGAAAAACCAGCAAAGAAACCCTGCGCGCACCTGCGCGCACAATCTGGCCGCAACTGCGGCCCGCGGCGGCACGCCGCGCCCCGGACGGATCCGGCGTAACGACGGTCGGCCCTATGCGCACGAAGCGGATTGCCGGGCACGGCCGGGACATGACACCTCCGTCGCGCAGGACAGCCCGCAGGAGCCGACGTGCCGTCACCGCCCCGCGCCAACCGCCCGATGACCCCGCTCGAATGGGCGATGTTGCTCGCCCTTGCGACGGTCTGGGGCGGATCGTTCTTCTTCAACGGCATCGCCGTCCGCGAGCTGCCGGTGTTCACCGTGGTCGTGTCCCGCGTCGCGCTCGCCGCGGTCATCCTGCTCGGGCTGCTGCGGCTCCGCGGCGAGCGGATGCCGCGGGACCGGCGGGTCTGGACCGCCTTCTTCGGCATGGGTCTTCTCAACAACGCCATCCCGTTCTCGCTGATCGTCTGGGGACAGACCCACATCGCCTCGGGCGTCGCCTCGATCCTGAACGCCGCGACCCCGCTCTTCACCGTCATCCTCGCGCATGGGCTGACCAGCGACGAACGCATGACCGGCGGCCGGCTCGCCGGCGTGCTGGTCGGCTTCGCCGGAGTCGCGGTGATGATCGGGCCGGACGCGCTCGGCGATCTCGGCGTGCATCTCGCGGCGCAGCTCATGTGCCTCGCCGGGGCGCTCTCCTACGCCTTCGCCGGCATCTACGGGCGCCGGTTCCACGCCATGGGCGTCCCCCCGCTGGCCACCGCGACCGGCCAGGTCGTCGCATCGAGCCTGATCCTGCTGCCGCTCGTCATGGTCGTCGACCGGCCCTGGACGCTCCCGCCGCCGGGCCTCGCCACCATCGGCGCGCTGGTGGGCGTGGCCGCGATCTCGACCGCCCTCGCCTACGTGCTCTACTTCCGCATCCTCGCCACCGCCGGCGCGACCAACCTCCTTCTCGTGACGTTCCTGATCCCGGTCAGCGCCATCCTTCTCGGCACCCTCTTCCTCGGCGAGGTCCTCCTCCCCCGCCACTTCGCCGGCATGGCCCTGATCGGCGCCGGACTCGCCGCCATCGACGGACGTCCCTGGCGGGCCGTGATGCCAGGGCGGCGGCGTTGACGGCGCTGACCGGTGCATGGAGTGCGCATAGGTTGTGCATTGACCTGGCCATAAACCAAGGTTAGCCCACGATTTTCCGCCTTTCCCCCGCACCCCGGCGACAGCCGCCCCGCCACCTGCTAACCTCCGCGCCATGTCGATCTGGACCCTGATCTCCGACGCCCTTTCCGCCCTCGTCGCCAAGGGCGAGAGCCTGCTCGCCTTCTTCGAGCGGCGGCGCCGGCCCGAGCGCAGCGTGGCCTTCACCATCGCCGTCATCAGCCTCGGCGCCAAGATGGCCAAGGCCGACGGCCTCGTGCGCCCGGCCGAGGTCTCGGCCTTCCGCCGCGTCTTCCAGATCGCCCCCGAGGACGAGGCCGCCGCCGCGCGGGTCTTCAACCTCGCCCGCCAGGACATCGCCGGCTTCGACGCCTACGCGACCCGGATCGCCCGCATGTTCCGCGACGAACCGCAGGTGCTCGAGGACATCCTCGAGGGCCTCTTCGACATCGCGCTGGCCGACGGCCGCTACCACGAGGGCGAGGAGGTCTTCCTCAACCGCGTGGCCGAGATCTTCGGCGTCCCCGCCGCCGCCTTCGACTGCATCGAGGCCCGCCACCTCTCCGGGCGCTCCAGCGACCCCTGGCAGGTGCTCGGCGTGCCGCGCGACTCCGAGCTTTCCACCGTCCGCGCCCGCTGGCGCGACCTCGTGCGCGCCAACCACCCCGACAAGATGATCGCCCGCGGCCTGCCGGTGGAGACGGTGAACCTCGCCAACACCCGCCTCGCCGCCATCAACGCCGCCTGGGAAGAGATCTCCGCCCGCCGCAAGCCCGCCCCGGCCGGCACCTAAAGGTCAAGCGACTCGCCCGGCCTTACCCCCCGCCGAACGGACGCGCCCCCGGCTCGTGCGGCTCCGGGCTCATCTCCAGGTGCAGCCGCTCGCCGGCCCACGGATGCGCCCGCGCCACCGCCTCGTCGATCTCCACCCCCAGCCCCGGCTCCTCGGGCGCGATCACATGGCCCGCCTCCCACCGCACCGGCCGCTTCAGCAACGCCGCGTGAAAGCCCCCGCCCGTGCCGATGCTCTCCAGCATCAGGAAATTCGGGATCGACAGCCCGAGCTGGATCGCCGCCGCCCAGGCGATCGGCCCGGCATAGAGGTGCGGCGCCACCTGCACCCCGAACCCCTCCGCCATCACCGCCACCTTGCGCGCCTCCAGCAGCCCCCCGACCCGCCCGAGGCTCGGCTGCAGCACCCCCACGCCCCCCGACCGCAGCACCGTGGCGAACTCCGCCTTGGTCGTCAGCCGCTCCCCGCACGCGATGCGGCACGCTCGATCCCGCCGCCACCCGCGCCAGGTCCAGC
Source organism: uncultured Alphaproteobacteria bacterium (assembly GCA_963844375.1). Classification (GTDB taxonomy): domain Bacteria; phylum Pseudomonadota; class Alphaproteobacteria; order Rhodobacterales; family Rhodobacteraceae; genus Amaricoccus. Next base: position 39,052 of record CAWJOI010000035.1, read on the forward strand.
GGCGCGTCCGGCGGGATCGGCTCCTCGAACCACAAGGGGTCGTAGGGCGCGATCCGCCGCGCCAGCCGGATCGCCCCCGCCGGCGTGAACTGCCCGTGCGTCCCGAACAGCAGGTCCGCCCGATCCCCCACCGCCCCCCGCACCGCCCGGCAGAACGCCTCCGACCGGTCGAGATCCGCCATCGCCGGCTGGTGCCCGCCATGGATGGTATAAGGCCCCGCCGGATCGAACTTCACCGCCGTGAACCCCGCCTCCACCATCCGCGCCGCGCACGCCGCCGACGCGTCCGGATCGTTGTAGAACGCCGCCGGGTCCTCCCCCGGCCCGGGATAGAGATAGGTGTAGCTCCGCAGCCGCTCCCGCAGCCGCCCGCCCCACAGCGCATGCACCGGCCGCCCCCGCGCCTTGCCCACGATGTCCCAGCACGCGATCTCCAGCCCCGAGAACGCCCCCATCACCGTCGGATCCGGCCGCTGGCTGAACCCCGCCGAATACGCCCGGCGGAACATCAGCTCCACGTTCTCCGGGTTCTCCCCCGCCATGTGCCGCGCGAAGACGTCCGCGATCACCGCCCGCATCGCCTCGGGCCCGACCGTCGCGGCATAGACCTCGCCCCACCCGACGATCCCGTCGTCGGTGGTGAGCTTCACGAAGATGAAGTACCGCCCGCCGAACCCCGGCGGCGGGTTGCCCACGACCAGCACCTCGAGGTCGCGCAGCCTCACGGGAACACGATCACGTTGCGCCGCGCCGCCCCCGCCTGCGTCGCGGCGATCGCCGCGTTGATCTCCTCCAGCGGGTACCGCCCCGTCACCAGCTCCGCGAGCTTCAGCCGCCCCGCCCGCCAGTGCCCGATCAGCCAGGGAATGTCCCGCGCCAGCACCGCCCGGCCCATGCGCGCCCCGGTGATCGTCTGGTTCATCGACGCCAGCGTCGTCGGGTCATACCCCACCACGCTCCCCGAGGCCGGCATCCCCACCACCACCAGCGTGCCGCCCGCCGCGAGGTACCCCGCCGCCGCGCCGATCGCCGCGGGCGACCCCACCGTCACGACCGCAAGATCCACCCCGCGCCCCCCGGTCAGCGCGCGGATCGCGTCGCCGGCGCCCTCGGCCGCCACGCCATCGGTCGCCCCGAACGCGGCCGCCGCCTCGAGCTTGCCCGCGCTCACGTCCACCGCCACGATCCGCCCCGCGCCCGCGATCGCCGCGCCCTGCACCGCGTTCAGCCCCACGCCCCCGGCCCCCACCACGGCCACGCTGGCGCCCGGCCGGAGCCGCCCCGCATGCACCACCGCCCCCACCCCGGTGATCACGCCGCAGGCGAGCAGGCACGCCAGATCCGGCGGCAGGTCCTCCGGCAGCCGCACGCACTGGCTCGCGTCCACCACCACCGCCTCGGCGAAGGCGGCCGTGTTCATCCCCTGCGCCAGCGCCGCGCCGCCCGCGTCCCGGAGCGGGCTCTCGCCGGCGTCCCAGGCATGATCGCAGGACGTCGGCGCGCCCCCGGCGCAGGCCGGGCAGGCGCCGCAGGCGCGGATCAGCGTCACCAGCACCGGGTCGCCAGCCGCGAACCCGCGCACCCCCGCGCCCACCTCCGTGACCCGCCCCGCCGCCTCGTGCCCGTACACCGCCGGCAGCGCCCCGCCCCACGCGCCCGCGGCATAGGCGATGTCGGAATGGCAGATCGCACAGGCCGCCACCGCCACGGCGATCTGGAACGGCCCCGGCCGCGCGATGGCGACCTCCTCGATGGTCAGGGGCGCTCCGAAGGCGCGGCAGACGGCGGCACGCATGGTCAGCGCTTGTCCCGGCAGGTTACCCTGTGCGACCGTAAGAGCGCCGCGTCGGTCCGCAAGCGCCAAATGCGACCGAATGCCGCGTGCCGCCGCTGGCAGGAAGCGAAACCGGGACTTGCGCGTGACCGAACATGTCCTATCTGTCGTTCCCGGCACCCGCGCGGTGTCCCCATGAGGAAGTTCATCATGACTGGCCGCATCGCAGCGATGGCACTGCTGCTCGCCACGCCCCTCGCTCCCGCCTTCGCGCAGGACGCGGCGGACTGACGCTCGCCCAGGTCGAGCGGAAATACAGCACCATGAGCCCGGTCCACATCGAGAAGTGCGACCGCAACGGCGATGAAATCTACACACGCATCGAGATGCAGTGTGTCGCGGGAATCTACCAGGCGATGTACCTCGATCGCGACTGACGGCGGCTTGCGGCCCTCTGCCGACAGGGCCTAGGGTCGCACATGACCGACCCCCGATTCATCCACCTGCGCCTGCACTCCGCCTATTCGCTGCTCGAAGGCGCGATCCAGGTCAAGAAGCTCGCCGGCCTCTGCACCGACGCCGGCATGCCCGCCGTCGCTCTCACCGACACCGGCAACCTCTTCGCCGCACTCGAATTTTCCGAAACCCTCGCCAAGGCCGGCATCCAGCCGATCATGGGCTGCCAGCTCGCCCTCGCCTATGCCGAGCCCGCCCATCCGGGCGACCGCGCCCCCGCCCCGCGGCCCGTCGTCCTGCTCGCCCAGGACGCCACCGGCTACGGCAACCTGATGCGGCTCACCTCCCGCAACTACCTCGACTGCGGCGCCGCCCTCCCCCACATCACCCTGGCGCAGCTCGCCGCCCACGCCCCCGGCCTCATCTGCCTCACCGGCGGCGCCGAAGGCCCGCTCGGCGCCCTCATCCGCGACGGCCACGCACCCCGCGCCCGCGCGCTCGCCGAGCACCTCGCCTCCCTCTTCCCCGGCCGCCTCTACGTCGAAATCCAGCGCCACCCCGAGAACGGCGCCCAGCGCACCCCGGCGGAAGAGGCCACCGAACCCGGCCTCGTCACCCTCGCCTACGATCTCGACCTGCCGCTCGTCGCCACCAACGACGTGCAGTTCCCCGCCGCGTCCATGTACGACGCCCACGACGCGCTCCTCTGCATCGCCGAGGGCGCCTACGTCGACCAGCAGGCCCCGCGCAAGCGGCTCACCCCCGAGCACCGCTTCAAGTCCCAGGACGAGATGGTCGCCCTCTTCGCCGACCTCCCCGAGGCGGTGGAGAACACCGTCGAGATCGCCCGCCGCTGCGCCTTCCGCCCGCACAAGCGCAAGCCCATCCTCCCCCGCTTCGCCGAGGACGAGGTCGAGGAACTCCGCCGCCAGGCCCGCGAAGGCCTCGCCGCCCGCCTCGGGGTCATCGCGAAATCCGCCCCGGACGAGACCTACGCCGCCCGCCTCGAATTCGAGCTCGGCGTCATCGAGGACATGGGCTTCCCCGGCTACTTCCTCATCGTCGCCGACTTCATCAAGTGGGCCAAGGAACGCTCGATCCCCGTCGGCCCCGGCCGCGGCTCGGGCGCGGGCTCGCTCGTCGCCTACGCGCTCACGATTACTGACCTCGATCCATTGCGTTACGGCCTTCTCTTCGAGCGGTTTCTCAACCCCGACCGCATCTCGATGCCCGACTTCGACATCGACTTCTGCATGGACCGCCGCGAGGAGGTGATCGCCTACGTGCAGGGACGCTACGGCCGCGAGCGGGTGGCGCAGATCATCACCTTCGGCGCGCTCCTCTCCAAGGCCGCCGTCCGCGACGTCGGCCGCGTGCTGCAGATGCCCTACGGCCAGGTCGACCGCCTCTCCAAGCTCATCCCCGTCGAGGGCGTCAAGCCCGTCTCCATCGACAAGGCGCTCGCCGACGAGCCCCGCCTGCGCGAGGAAGCCCGCCGCGACCCGCAGGTGGCCCGCCTGCTGGAGATCTCCGGCCAGATCGAGGGCCTGCTGCGCAACGCCTCGACCCACGCCGCCGGCGTCGTCATCGGCGACCGCCCGCTGGAAGAACTGGTGCCGCTCTACCGCGACCCGCGCTCCGACATGCCGGCGACCCAGTACAACATGAAATGGGTCGAGGAAGCCGGCCTGGTGAAGTTCGACTTCCTCGGCCTCAAGACCCTCACCGTCATCCAGAACGCGCTCGATCTTCTCAAGGCCCGCGGCGTCGCCGTCGACATCGGCGCCATCCCCCTCGACGACGAAAAGACCTACGAGGTCTACGCCAGCGCCCAGACCGTCGCCGTCTTCCAGGTGGAATCCACCGGCATGCGCACCGCGCTCCGCCAGCTCAAGCCCACCTGCATCGAGGACATCATCGCGCTGGTGGCGCTCTACCGCCCCGGCCCGATGGAGAACATCCCGAAGTTCTGCAACGTCAAGAACGGCCGCGAGAAGCGCGAATCGCTCCACCCCTCCATCGACCCCATCCTCGACGAGACCCAGGGCATCATCGTCTACCAGGAGCAGGTGATGGAGATCGCCCGCAAGCTCGCGGGCTTCTCCCTCGGCGGCGCCGACCTGCTCCGCCGCGCCATGGGCAAGAAGATCCAGGCCGAGATGGACGCGCAGAAGCCGCTGTTCCTCGACGGCGCCAAGGCCAACGGCGTCTCCCGGGCCAAGGCCGACGAGGTCTGGAACCTGCTCGACAAGTTCGCCAACTACGGCTTCAACAAGTCGCACGCCGCCGCCTACGCCGTGGTCAGCTACCAGACCGCCTGGCTCAAGGCCAACCACCCGGTCGAGTTCATGGCCGCGGTGATGAACTGCGACATCCACCTCACCGACAAGCTCGGCCCCTACAAGCAGGAGGTCGACCGCCTCGGCATCGAGGTGGTGCCGCCGTGCGTCAACCGCTCCGGCGCGACCTTCGGCGTCGCCGAGGGCCGCGTCCTCTACGCCCTCGGCGCGCTGAAGAACGTCGGCGTCGACGCGATGCGCCTCATCGCCGAGGCCCGCGAGAGCGGCGGCCGCTTCGACCGGCCTCTTCGACTTCGCCGCCCGGGTCGACCTCCGCCGCGTCGGCAAGCGCGCGCTGGAGATGCTCGCCCGCGCCGGGGCGCTGGACGCGCTCGATTCGAACCGCCGCAAGGTCTTCGACAACCTCGAGACCCTCATGGCCTGGTCCGGCGCCGTCCACGACGACCGCGCCTCCGCCCAGGTCAGCCTGTTCGGCGAGGCGACCGTGGCGCTCCCCGTCCCGCGCCTGCCGCAGCCCGACGACTGGCCGCCCATGGAGCGCCTCGCCCAGGAGCACGCCGCCGTCGGCTTCTACCTCTCAGGCCATCCCCTCGACGACTACGCCGCGGCCCTCCGCCGCGAGCGCGTCCTCACCCACGCCGACCTCGTCCGCAAGAGCGCCGGCGCCCCGGTGACAATCGCCCAGGTCGCAGGCACCGTCGCGGCGCTCGACCAGCGGAAATCCGCCCGCGGCACCCGCTTCGCCTTCGTGCGCCTCTCCGACCCCACCGGCCTCTACGAGGTCCGCATGTTCTCCGACGTGCTCGACACCGCCCGCGACCACCTCGAGCCCGGCATGAGCGTGGTCCTGACCGTGGAGGCCACCCTCGAAGGCGACGAGCTCAAGCTCCTCGCCAAGGCGGCGCAACCCATCGACGCGGCCGTCGCCGGCGCCGCCAGCGCCGGCCTGCGCGTCTTCCTCGACAGCGCCGCCGCCGCCCCCTCGCTCGCCACCCGCCTCGCCGCCATCGCCCGCGACGTCGACCGCCCGCCGCCGCGGCCCGGTGAACCTCATCCTCATGCACCCCGACCTCCCCGGCGAGGTCGAGGTCGCCCTGCCCGACCCCTACCCCATGTCCCCGCAGGTCATGGGCGCCCTCAAGACCGTCCCCGGCGTGGTGCACATCGAGGAGTTCTGAACCCATACGATTCCCATACGATTTCCATATGGAACCAACTCCCGCAACCCCGCCCCCCCAAACAAAAAAAGCCCCGCCGTACCCGGCGGGGCCTTTTTTCCCGAAACCGCCCCAGTCAGGCCGCCTCGGACCTCTGCGCCTGCCGCTCGCTCTCCTCGCGGCTCAGCGCCACCGAGGTCCGCACGCCGCGGCGCACGAACTCCATCATGCCCTTGACCGTGCGCTCGTTGGGGTCGATCCCCGCGCACATCAGCACTTCCCGCCCGTCACGCGACCGCGCCCAGCGGGCAATCACGTCAGCGCCGTTGCCGTACTTCTTGTCGTCGGCGATCGCATCGTCCAGCGCGGCCAGGACCACCGCCGCGAACAGCTTCTGCGCCCGGTTGCCCTGGTCGTTGGTGAAAGCCAGTTCGTCTACGTAATCGAACATTACGTCTCCTTCCTCAAATCGTCTGTTTGGGCGCACTATGACGATCCAGTGACGCAGGTGGTCTGCCAATTTCACATGACCGACATGCGCTGACGGTATACCCGAGAGCGACCATATAGGGCCTTGCCAGCGGCGAATCAACAACTCTTGGTTGGAAGCCGTGCGCCAACGCGCCGCTAGCGCAAAGGCGCCGCCAGCGGCTTGGAAACGGGTGTCTGATCAGACCACTTCAACCTGCGGTAATCGAAGCCCGATTCCAGCGTCGGCTTGACGACGTGGAAGTACGGCGACAGGTCGAAGTCGCGCGGCGCATAGAGCGAATAGTGCCGGATGTGCAGGATCTCGCTCCGCTGATACCGCGCCAGCGTGTCGGCGCGGAACTCCCGGGTGATCACCGGCAGGATCGGATAGCTGATACGGCCGAACGCCTGCGCGATCAGCGACGAACAGATCGCCCGCGTCGGATCGCCCGACCCGAACGACAACATCCGTCGCCGCCACCGCACCGGCACCGGCGGCGTCGGCAGGAAATACCGCAGCAGATCCAGGATGTTCTTCATGTCATAGCGCTTTCCGACGCTTTCCACCATGAAGTCGATCAGCCGCGCCCGGTCCTCGGGCGTCAGCCCGTTCGCCCGGCAGATCCGCGTGTTGTAGTGCTCGTACTTCGAAAGCGGCGCGGCGATGCACCCGTCGCCGAGATTGACCTCGATCAGGCTCAGCGGCTCGCCGTCCTGGGTCACCTGCCCCAGGGCGTTGCCGACATAGAGCGCGGCGTGCGACCATGTGGACTGGGTCAGGTACTTGATCGCGATCGATACCCGGCTGTTGCCTTCGACCAGCAGCACGTCGCCAGGCTGCAGCACGCGCCGCAGCGCCGCGACGTTGGCGTGGGTGAAGGGCTTCAGCCCAGGCGAAGGCTGGTTGAGCTTGCGGGCCAGGTAGCGGCCCAGCCGATCCGCCAAGGTATCGCGCGCCGCGCTCATTTCACCCATACCCCACACACACCAGGCACCTTTGCCCGAACCCCATCCCATCCTGCACCCGAAACCCCGCCCCGTCACCTCCCTCGGCAACGCCTTGGTTTTCGTGGTACCACCGAAGACTATGACGGCAGGATGTAACAATCCGGTTGCCGTCGGCGAATGGAGACCGAATGAGCCCGGCCGATGAAACGTCGCTCGAGGCGCTGCTCCGGGCGGCGAACCGCGGGGATCAGCGCGCCTACGCGACGTTCCTGCACGCGATCACGCCGCTGGTGCGGGGAATCGCCCGGGCGCGGAGCGCCGGCCTGCCGCCGGATATATGCGAGGACATCGTGCAGGAGACGCTGCTCGCCATCCACCAGAAGCGCCACACCTGGCGCGAGGACATGGCCGTCCGGCCCTGGCTCTACGCCATCGTGCGCTACAAGGTGGTCGACGCCTTCCGGGCGCGCGGACGGCGGGTGCATGTCCCGATCGAGGATTTCGCCGAGGTGCTCCCCGCCGAGGCGGAACCGGATCCGACGGAGCGCAGCGACGCCGAACGCGTGATCGCCCAGCTCGACCCGCGCGCAGCCCGGATCGTGCGGGCGATCGGCCTCGAAGGCGCCAGCATTGCGGAGACCTCGGCCGCTCTCCACATGACCGAGTCCGCGGTCCGCGTTGCGCTGCACCGGGCGCTGAAGCGGCTTGCGCTGCTGCGCGAGAGGATGATCGAATGAGAACCGAACAGCTCATCCAGGCCATTGCCGCCGATTCCACGCGCACCGCGCCCGTGGCGACGGTGCTGCCGGTCGCCGTTCTGGTCACGGCTCTGGCGGTGGCGGCCGTCTTCCTGCCCCTCATCGGCGTCCGCCCGGACATCGGCGGCGCCGTCATGCATGCCCCCGTTCTGCTCAAGCAGGCGTTTCCCCTGCTCATCGTGCTGGTCGCCGGCGCCGCCGCCCTGCGCATGGCATGCCCCGGCAGGACGATCGGCCGCTGGGGGCAGGCGCTGGCCCTGGTGCCGGCCGTTCTCCTCCTGGCGGTGGCCTACGAACTCCTGACCCAGCCTCCGGCGGATTGGATGCCGGCGATGATGGGCCAGAGCAGCGGGCATTGCCTCGCCTTCATCGGCATCATGTCGGTGCCGCTTCTCGCCGCCTCGCTCTGGGCGCTCCGCCGCGGGGCGAGCACCCGGCCGGCACTGAGCGGCGCGCTGGCCGGCCTCCTCAGCGGCGGCGCGGCAGCGGCGGTCTATGCTGTGCACTGCACCGAGGACAGCCCGCTCTTCTATTCATTATGGTATGTGCTCGCCATCGTCGGCGCGGCGGGGATCGGATCGATCCTTGGCCGGAGGCTGCTCCGCTGGTGAGTTCTGCTTGCAAATTGCGAGCCCGTGCGGCATAAAATCGCTGCTGCGTTACGACAATCGACCCGCTGTCTCACTGGCCACGGATGCTCGGTTATCCGCTGACTGCGCCAGGCCGCCGCACTTCCGCGGGCGGCACGAAGACAGGAGATTCACGATGGCAAAGGGCACCGTGAAGTGGTTCAACGCCACCAAGGGTTTCGGTTTCATTCAGCCCGAGGGCGGCTCCAAGGACGTGTTCGTCCACATCTCGGCGCTCGAGCGCGCCGGCATCACCCATCTCGATGACGGCCAGAAGGTCACCTTCGACCTCGAGACCGGCCGCGACGGCCGCCAGTCGGCCGCAAACCTCGCGCTGGCGAACTGACGTTCCGACTGACGGGCGGTGCCATCGCATCGCCCGCGACCCGAGGGCCGGCGCACGCGCTGGCCCTTTTGCTTCCGCTTCGCTGCGGCGCATCATAGACTGGGCGGGCGAATCTCCGGGACGGAGCCGAACGCCGATGCGCTTCCGCGAATACCCGCTCCTGAACAGCCCGAACATGGTCGTGACCATCCTGCGCGAGGCACGAGAGGGACCGGCCACGCTCACGAACGTCGCCGCCCGGCTGCAGGCGCTGCTCGATCAGGCGGACGAGCACCCGCCCTTCGGGCCGGAGGACGTGGCGAGCCGGCTCGAGATGCTGATCCGCTACCTGAGCGAGGCGAAGCTCCTGGCGCCCGGCCCCGACGGCGCCTTCACGCTGACCGAACGCGGACGGGCCGCCCTGGCCGAGCATCCCGAGGGATTCGATACGCCGACCTCATGGTCTACCCGGAGTTTGCCCGCTACATCCGCAGCCTCGAGCTGCGCCGCGGCCCCCTCGACCCGCGCGCCGGCGGATATGACCAGGGCTTCTACGCCTACTGGACCGGCGACGCACCGGCGGACAACCCCTACTCGCCCGACAGCGCCGACCACCTCGCCTGGGAGAACGGCTGGTCCGAGGCGCTCGACGAGGACTTCCGCTGGACCGGCCCCCGCTTCGCCGGCAAGACCTGACCGCCGGAAGAAGGGGTAGCCGCGAGCCGACGGCCCCCCAATCGCGCACCGGCTCGGCCGAAAGTGATAGCCCTCGAACCCAACGCGGGACTACCTCTGCGCCAGAGCACCGGCGAAGCTCCATGTGCCTCCGGAGCTCGTCGGAAGAGCGGTGGCCCCCAAGGAGCCGCGCCCCCGGGTTCAAAGCCCGGCGGGGGCACCAACCATCCTCCACCCGCGGCGCGTCGCCAGCGCCGCTCCTTCAGCCGGCTGGGTCCACCCGCAGGCTCCCGTCCGGCAGGGGCCGCAGCAGCGGCGCCGGGTCGCCCTCCGCCTCGCCGAGCCACAGCGGCCAGTCCGCCGGCGGCAGGATCGCCGGCATCCGGTCATGCACCGCCGCCACCTCGGCGCTGGGCGCGCAGGTCACCGTGGCGAGGCTCGCCACCTCCGCCCCGCCCGGCGCCTTCCAGAGATCCCAGACCGCGGCGATCGCGAGGATCCGCGCGTCCGGGTCGCGGATCGCCCACCGCGCCTTGCGCCGCCGCTCGCCGGTCCATTCGAACCAGCCGCTCACCGGCACGAGGCAGCGGCGAAGCCCGTCAAAGGCCGACTTCGCGAAGAGGGTCTCGGAGCGGGCGTTGACGATCGTCTCGAGCACCGGGCGGCCGCGCGCGTTGGTCCGGCCCATGGGGATCAGCCCCCAGCGCATGGCGACCAGCCGGCGGCGTCCGTCGGCAATGACCGCCAGGACCCGCTCGCCCGGTGCGGCTTCGGGGCGCGGTCCGGAGTCGGCCAGCCCTTCGGGGTCGGCGTCGAACTGCCCGGCCAGCTCCGCGACCGTGGCGGTCAGGAAGAAGCGGCCGGGCAAGCGGCGCTCAGTCCTCGAGCACGAAGGTCACCTTGATGTTGACCCGGTACTCGGAGATCTTGCCGTTCCTCACCACCACCTTCTGTTCCTGGATCCAGGCGCCCTCGACGTTCTTCAGCGTCTTGACGCTGCGCGCGATCCCCGCCTGCAGGGCGTCCTCGAAGCTGGTCGGCGACGATGCGGTGATTTCCGTGACCCGTGCGACGGCCATGGTCGTTCCCTCCCTTGGATGCCCGGAAATGGGCATGGCCCGAGTGTAGCGGATTCGCCGATGCGGTGCACCGCCGAGCCGCTCGGCCGGCGTTTTGCGCAACGTTGCGCGCGAGATCCCATTATATAGCTGATTCTAAATGCATTCATCGCCGCTATAGTTTCTGGCACCCGCACAGCCCGTCGCGTATGCGGGGGCGAGGAGGATCCGACATGGCCGACAGCCTCAGCGCCAGCGCCCCGTCGCTCTCGGATTTCGAGCGCCTGATGCAGCGCGCCTTCGACGGGCTGCCGGCCGACGTTCGGCGGGCCTGCGCCGACCTCCTGCTCAGGGTGGCGGACTTCGCGCCGGACGACGTGCTGGACGAGATGGAGATCGAGGATCCCTACGAGCTGACCGGGCTCTATGACGGCGTGGCGCTGACCGACCGCTCGGTCATGGACCAGCCGCAGCGCCCGGACGCCGTCTGGCTCTACCGCCGGCCGATCCTCGAGGAGTGGATCGACCGCGGCGACGTGGCCCTCGACCGGCTGGTGCACCACGTGCTGGTGCACGAGATCGCCCACCACCTCGGCTGGTCGGACGACGACATCCGCGCGGTCGACGACTGGACGGAGTGAGCGTGAGGTCGGCCGCCGTGGGCAGCGGCCGACCTCGCTTCAGGCCCAGTTGCGGTCGTGCTCGGCCTGGGTGCGCAGGTAGGCGCCCGGGGCGAAGTGGCGGTCGTAGAACTCGGTGTCGAGCTGGTGCGCCTGCAGGTACATCAGCGCGAAGACCGGCGGCACCGTCGCCGGGAAGCGGCCGAAGGTGGTGTAGATGTAGTCGGCCATCGTCACCACGCAGTCGACGAAGTGCGCGTCCATCGGCGCCGCCGCGCCGCGCACCGCCGCGGTCTCCTTGTAGGGACCGCCGGTGCCGGGATTGAACGGCCCGCCCGCGCCGAACTTGCGCGCCACCACCGCCTCGACCGCCGCGCGCATGTCGGGGAAGTGCGGCGGGCAGTGGCCCTCGAAGACGCCCGGCAGGCCGGTGACGATCGGCAGCGGCTGGCCGTCGATCATGAACGAGTTGAAGCCGAGCCCCGGCACCTCCGGGTCGCCGCTGGCGCCGAGCACGCTGAAGGCGTTCAGCCCGTCGTACATCCAGCCGCCGAGCCCGAGCGCCTGCAGCATCAGCGCGCCGGCATAGCAGGAGGTGGCGATCTCCACCGTCGTCTCGGTCAGCGCGAACTGCTCGACGAAGGCGAGCGGATAGGGTGCCGACGACGTCCACGAGGTCGGCGAAGCGGTCCATGCCCGGGATCGGCCGGTTGTTGATGTCGTCGTAGATGCAGGCGCCGTTCTGCACCAGGTAGGCGAGCGTCAGGATCATGTGCTGCGCGACGTCGGCGACCGGGATGACGAGCGTGCTGCCCGGCACGTTCGCGCACCAGGTGTTGTGCATCTCCATGTGCGCCGCCTGCCGCGGGATGTTCAGCCGCCCGTCCGACAGCTTGACGATCCGCGACCTGTGCGCCTCCAGCCACGCCTTGAGGTCGGTCTCCGGGCCCTGGGCAACGGGATGCATGTCGCGCGTCGGCAGGAAGTAGGTGCCGCTGTCGTCGGTGAAGAAGATCTCGCTGGTGTGGAAGCCGGCCGACGAGGGGAAGGTCCGCCCGCCCGCCGCGCCCTGGTAGTTCGGGATCTTCGGCGCGTAGGTCTGGTTGAAGGCGAAGAGGTTGAGCCAGCCGGTGTTGCCGCCGACCGTGGTGAGCAGGATCATCTGCTCGAGGTCGGAGATCGGCGCCGGCTCATGCCGCGAGGTGAAGGCCATCGGCCCGTCCGGGATCGAGGCGCCCTTGGCGAAGCGCCGCGAGCGCCGCCCGTGGATCGCCTCGATCAGCGGGAAGTTCACCGCCTGCACCAGCCCCGGCGGCACGTCGGCGAACCCGTCGAGCATGATCCTGCCCTTGCTGGTCAGCGAATCGGCCCGGGCCTTCAGGCCGAGGCCCGACATCAGGGTGCCGGCGCCGACGAGCGTGGCGCCCATCAGCCGGCGGCGGGAGGTATCGAACATGGCAATCTCCTGGGTTTGCCGGACGGCCGGAACCGACCGCGGCGCCGTTGAACCGGCTGGATCCCCCGGCGGCGTATCAACCGCGTCGCCGTGCCGCCCCGGCTTGTTTCATCCGTGGCTTCACCGCGAGCGAAGTCCCTCGATTGCCTTCTTGCCGTTTGCTAGGCTCTCGCGGCGAGGTCGTCCTCGAAGTCCGAGCTCTGGGGGGAGTCATGGCAGGGCAAGAAGCGGATCCGTCCACATGGGATCCTGAACTGGATGCGGTGATCGCGGCGCCAGGGAACCACAAGGTGCTGTTCGAGAACGACCGGCTCCGGGTGCTCGAGGTGATCCTCGAGCCCGACGAGGAGGAACCGGTGCATCACCACCGCTGGCCGTCGGTCTTCGTCCTCGACCGGATCAAGGGTCCGATCCACACTTGTCGCCCGAGGGCGAGATGCTGCCGCCGAACCGCGACGTGATGGTCGCGCTCAAGGCGTGGGACGGACAGGGGTGCCTGGTGGTGCACATGGCGCCCCAGCCGGCCGGACGCGTCCTGAACGCGTCGGACCAGACTTTGCACGGCGTCCGGATCGAGATGAAGTCCTGACGCTCAGGTCGGGTCGCGCCAGCGCATGGCGATCGGGTAGCGGCGGTCGAGCCAGAACGCCTTGTTGGTCAGCCGCGCCCCCGGCGCGGACTGGAAGCGCTTGTACTCGGAGAGATAGATCAGCCGCTCGACCTTCTTCACCGTCGCGCGGTCATAGCCGGCCGCCACCACCTCGGCCACCGACTGGTCGCCCTCGATCAGCCGCTCCAGGATCCCGTCGAGGATCTCGTAGGGCGGCAGGCTGTCCTCGTCCTTCTGGTCGGCGCGCAGCTCCGCCGACGGCGGCTTGTCGATGACGCGGACCGGCATCACCGGGCCGTCGGGGCCGAGCATCCACGGGCGGTGGTTGGCGTTGCGCCAGCGGCAGGCCTCGAAGACCCGCATCTTGTAGAGGTCCTTGATCGGGTTGTAGCCGCCGGCCATGTCGCCGTAGATGGTGGCATACCCGACGGCGACCTCGGACTTGTTGCCCGTCGTCAGAAGCATTTCCCCGAACTTGTTCGACAATGCCATCAGCATCAGCCCGCGCAGACGCGACTGCAGGTTCTCCTCGGTGAGGTCGGCGGGCCGGCCCTCCAGCAGCGGCGCGAGCGTCTCCATCACCGCGGCGCGGCCCGGCTCGATGGAAAGCTCGTCCAGCCGGCAGCCGAGCAGCGCCGCCACGCCCGCGGCGTCCTCGAGGCTGTGGGCGGAGGTGTATTCGGACGGCAGCATCACGCAGCGCACGTTCTCCGGCCCCAGCGCGTCCACGGCGATGGCGGCGACCAGCGCGCTGTCGACGCCGCCGGAGAGACCGAGCAGCACCTGCCTGAACCCGGTCTTGCCGAGATAGTCGCCGAGCGCCACCACCATGGCGCGGTAGGCCTGCTCGATGGGGCCGGGATGGACGTCGAGCGGCCCGGCCAGGGCGCGCCAGCCCGTGGGCCCCTCCTCGAAGTCCACGTGCGCGATCACCTCGTCGAAGACCGGAAGCTGCACCGCCAGCGCGCCGCCGGGGTTGAGCACGAAGGAGCCGCCGTCGAAGACCTGGTCGTCCTGCCCGCCCACCATGTTGACGTAGGCGAGCGGCAGCCCGGTCTCGATCACCCGGCTCACCATGTGGTGCATCCGCACGTCGAACTTGCCGCGGCGGAAGGGCGACCCGTTCGGCACCATCAGCAGTTGCGCCCCGCTCTCCGCCATGGCCTCGGCCACGTCCGCGTACCAGCTGTCCTCGCAGATGGGCGTCCCGACGCGCAGCGCGCCCACGCGGAACGGCCCGGCGATCGGCCCGGGGCGGAAGACCCGCGGCTCGTCGAAGACGTTGTAGTTGGGCAGGTGGTGCTTGCGCGCATAGCCCGCGATGCGCCCGCCCTGGAGGATGGCGTAGATGTTGTGCACCACCCCGTTCTCGGCCCAGGGCAGGCCGATGCCGAGCGCCGGGCCGTCCGCCGTCTCGGCCGCCAGCGCCTGCGCCTCGGCCATGGCGTGCGCGACGAAGGCGGGCTTCAGCACGAGGTCGTAGGGCTGGTAGCCGATCAGGAAAAGCTCGGGCAGCGCCACGAGGTCCGCGCCCGCCGCGGCGCCGGCGCGGTGCGCGGCCAGCGCCTTCGCCCTGTTGCCGGCGATGTCGCCGACGGTGGGGTCGAGCTGCGCCATGGTCAGTCGAAACCTGCCGGCCATCCCCGCCTCCGCCACCGCATCCCCTCCCGCATACAGTCGGCTGGCGTCCGCTGACAAGGGCGGGTCCCCGCGACGAAAGCCGTTGTGGCAGCGGACAGGGCTTTCTAAGGTCGGGCCCGCGCCGCCGGCTCCGGCCCGGGCGGAGCGAGGGTGTGCGACAAGGGCGGGCGGGATTGGCCCGGGGAGGTCATGTGAAGCAGGGCGCCGGAATTTGGACCGCCATCGCGCTGGTTGCGCTGGCTCCGGCCGTGGCGCGCGGCCAGGAGCAGGTCCTGACCAAGGAATACGACAACGGGGGCGTCTACGAGGGCACCTTCGTCGACGGCCGCCAGCAGGGGCAGGGCACCTACCGGCTGCCGAACGGCTACGAGTACACCGGCGCGTGGGTGGAGGGCCGGATCGAGGGCGAGGGCAAGGCCACCTTCCCGAACGGCTCGGTCTACGAGGGCCAGTTCCTCGCCGGCCAGCCCGAGGGCAAGGGCAGGATCACCTATCGCCGACGGCGGCAGCTACGAGGGCGACTGGCGCGCCGGCAACATCGAAGGCCAGGGGGTCGCCACCTACGCCAACGGCGCGCGCTACGAGGGCGGCTTCGTCGCCGGCAAGCAGCACGGCGAGGGCACGCTGAGCGAGCCCGGCGGGTCGAGCTATTCCGGCCAGTGGGTCGACGGCGTCAAGCAGGGCAAGGGCAAGGTCACCTACCCCGACGGCGGCGTCTACGAGGGCGACATGGCGGGCGGCGTGGCGGAGGGGCGCGGCAAGCTCGTGACCTCCGACGGCACGAGCTACGACGGCGCGTGGAAGGCCGGAAAGTTCGACGGCGACGGGGTCCTCGTCCAGGCCAACGGCGACAGGTACGAGGGCGCGTTCGTCGAAGGCCGGCGCGAGGGGCTGGGCCGGGCCACCACCGCCGCCGGCGACGTCTACGAGGGCGGCTTCGTGGCCGACCAGCGGCACGGCGCGGGCACCCTGACCGCCGCCGACGGCTTCCGCTACACCGGCGGCTGGACCGAGGGGCGCTTCGAGGGCGAGGGCAAGGCGACCTACCCCGACGGCTCGGTCTACGAAGGGGCGTTCAAGGCCGGCGTGCCCGAGGGCCGCGGCAAGATCGTCTACGCCGACGGCCGCAGCTTCGAGGGCGACTGGGTGGCGGGCGCCATCTCGGGCCAGGGGATCGCCCGCTACGCCAACGGGCTGACCTACGAGGGAACGTTCGTCGAGGGGCGCAACGAGGGCCAGGGCAAGCTCGTATCGCCGGACGGCTACTCCTACGACGGCGGCTGGTCGGACGGGCAGCGCCACGGCACCGGCATCGCGGTCTATGCCGACGGCACCCGCTACGAGGGCGGCTTCCAGAACGGCGAGCGCGATGGCCAGGGAAAGATGACCATGGCCGACGGCGTCGTCTTCGAAGGCGTCTGGGAGGGCGGGCTGCTGAACGGCGAGGGTCGGGCGACCTACGCCGACGGCTCGGTCTACGAGGGCAGCTTCGTCGACGGGCGTCGGCAGGGCCAGGGCAGGATGCTCCTCGCCAATGGTCAGACCTACGAGGGTCCATGGGAAAGCGGCCAGCCCGCCACCGGAGGAACCACGGTGCCCGACGCCGAGGCGACCCCGGCCGAGCCCTCCCAGCCGGCCGCCCCTCAGCCGGCGGAACCGGCGAACGGGTCCTCCGGGTAGCGCACGGCCACGAGGTCAGGCCGTCCGGCGGGCAGACCGGCCCGCAGGCGGCGCGCTCGCGGGCGGCGAGCGCCTCGCCCACCCGCTCCGGCGGCCAGGCGCCGGCCCCCACGCGCTCCAGCGTGCCGACGATGCCGCGCACCTGGTTGTGCAGGAACGACCGCGCCCGCAGCCGGAAGCGGTACTCGCGCCCGGAGGGGGCCGCCACCTCCTCGATCTCCAGCGCATCCAGCGTCCGCACCGGGCTCTTGGCCTGGCAGGTGGACGAGCGGAAGGTGGTGAAGTCGTGCCGCCCGACCAGCGCCGCCGCCCCCTGCCGCATGGCGTCCGTAGTCGAGCGCATGGCCCACCCGCCAGGCAAAGCCGCGGTCGCGAACCAGCGGCGCTCGCCGCGCGACGATGCGGTAGAGATATTCGCGCTCCACCGCGTCGAAGCGGGCGTGGAAGTCGTCCGCGACCTCCGCCGCCGCCACCACGGCCACCGGCTCGGGCCTGCAGATGCGCGTTCAGCGCCGCCGCCAGCCGCCCGGGCTCCCAGGCGCGCGCCAGGTCCGACGTGCGCCACCTGCCCCAGCGGCATGCACCCCCGCGTCGGTCCGCCCCGCCCCCACCGTCTGCGGCGCCTCGGGGGCGATGCGCGCCAGCGCCGCCTCCAGCGCGCCCTGCACGCTCGGATGCGCCGCCTGCCGCTGCCAGCCGGAGAAGGGCCGTCCGTCGTACTCGATCCTGAAGGCATAGCGCGGCATGACGCCGAGGCCCTAGCGCGGCGGCGGCCGCTTGCCAAGCGGGCGCGCCGTTGCGGGCGAAGGTCGGAGCGATTAGGTCTGAATGCCCGCGTGGCGGGTGAAGGAAACGCGATCTTGGACCTCAACCGCCTGACCGGACGGCCTGACCAGCAGCGTCGAGGACGCCGTGAGCGATCTCGGCGGCCGTCTTCTCCGACCCGGTGGTCCGGCTCGGCGTCACCGGCCTCAGCCGCGCCGGCAAGACCGTCTTCATCACCTCGCTGGTCGCCAACCTGCTCGACCGCGGCCGGATGCCGCAGCTCCGGGCCGCGGCCGAGCACCGCATCCTCGCGGCCTACCTGCAGCCGCAGCCCGACCACACCATCCCGCGCTTCGCCTACGAGGACCACCTCGCCGCGCTCACCGGCCCCGACCCGCACTGGCCCGAGAGCACCCGCTCGATCTCCACCCTGCGCCTGTCGCTGCGCATCGCGCCCACCGGCATGATCGCCGGCCTCTCCGGCCCGCGCATGGTGCACCTCGACATCGTCGACTACCCCGGCGAATGGCTGCTCGACCTGCCGCTGATGAACCAGGTCTTCGAGGACTGGTCGCCGACCGCCATCGCCATCGCCCGCACCCCGGCGCGCGCGCCGCACTCCGCCGCCTGGCTCGCCCGCCTCGCCGCAACCGACGCCGCCGCGCCGCTGACCGAGCCGGCAGCGCGCGCCGCTCGCCGCCGACTTCACCGCCTACCTCGCAGCCTCCCGCGCCGCCGGCCTCTCCAGCGTCGCGCCCGGCCGCTTCCTGATGCCCGGCGACCTCGAAGGCTCGCCCGCGCTCACCTTCTCGCCGCTGGAGAGGCCCGAGCCGCCGCCCGTCGGACTCGCTCTGGCGCGCCTTCGAGCAGCGCTTCGAGGCCTACAAGCGCGTGGTCGTCGAGCCGTTCTTCCGCAACCACTTCACCCGGCTCGACCGGCAGGTGGTGCTCGATCGACGCGCTCGGCGCCATCCACGACGGCCCCCGCGCCGTCGAGGACCTGCGCGCCGCGATGGCCGAGATCCTCGCCTGCTTCCGCCCCGGCCCGCGCTCGTGGCTCGCGCCGATCCTCGGCCGCCGCATCGACCGCATCCTCTTCGCCGCCACCAAGGCCGACCACCTGCACCACAGCCAGCACGCGCAAGCTCGCCGCCATCGCCGAGGCGCTGGTGCGCGACGCCCGCGCCCGCGCCGCAGTTCACCGGCGCCGCGCACCCGCGCGCTCTCCATCGCCAGCCTGCGCGCCACCGTCGAGCAGACCGTCACCCGCGACGGCCGCGAGATCGACGTCGTCCGCGGCCGCCTCGACGGCACCGGCGACGAGGCCGCGCTCTTTCCCGGCAACCTGCCCGAGGACCCGGCGCTCATCCTCGCCCCGGCCCGCCAGGGCGCCGGCGACTGGACCGACGCCGCCTACCGCGTCACCCGCTTCGCGCCGCCCGGTCCTCGCCGCCGCCGCCGGCGAGGGCCTGCCGCACATCCGCCTCGACCGCGCCGCCGAGTTCCTGATCGGAGACCGCCTCGCGATGAGCCGCCCCCCCGAAAGGCTCGACCCCTTCGTGATCCCCGCCGGCGAGCTCGCGCCCTCGACCGTCGACGCCCGCCGACGCGCCGCCGCCGCCCGACGAGGACGCCGCAGGGCGCCGCGATGCAGGCCGCCGTGCGCCTCGCCGCCCGCGCGGCGCGGCCGGGGCGGCTCTTCTGGACCCTCGCTCGGCCTCTTCGTCTCGCTGGTGGTCTCGATCGCCACCTACGACTACCTCACCTCGCTCCTCCAGCGCTTCCCCCTCCTCGGCAAGCTCGCCCTGCCTCCTCGTCGTGGCGCTGGCGCTCATCGTCGCTCGTCCAGCTCGTGCGCGAGCTCTGGGCCTTCCGCCGCCTCGCCCGCATCGACAGTCTTCCACGCCGAGGCGGCCGCCGTGCACGCCAGCGCCGACCGCGACGCCGCCCTCGCCCTCTCCCATCGCCTCGAGCGCTTCTACTCCGGCCGCCCCGAGCTGCGCTGGAGCCGCGAGCGCCTGC
The DNA here is from genome assembly GCA_963844375.1 of uncultured Alphaproteobacteria bacterium. Lineage (GTDB taxonomy): Bacteria > Pseudomonadota > Alphaproteobacteria > Rhodobacterales > Rhodobacteraceae > Amaricoccus. Next base: position 58,397 of record CAWJOI010000035.1, read on the forward strand.
GCGAGCAGCGCGAGGGCATCCTCGACGCCGACGCCATCCTCGAACTCACCGAGCGCGCGCTGCTTCGAGCCCCTCGACGCCCGGCGCCCGCCGCGAGATCGAGGTGGCGAGCCGCACCGTCGCCGGCGCCACCGCGCTCATCCCGCTCGCCTTCGCCGACGTGCTGGCCGCGCTCTCGCAGAACGTCCGCATGGTCCGCCGCATCGCCGAGGTCTACGGCGCCCACGCCGGCTTCTTCGGCTCCTGGCGCCTGCTCCGGCTCGTCGCCACCCACCTCCTCGCCACCGGCCTCGTGGCGGTCGGCGACGACCTCGTCGGCTCGGTCGTCGGCGGCAGCGCGCTCGCCCGCATCTCCCGCCGCTTCGGCGAGGGCGTGATGAACGGCGCGCTGACCGCCCGCGTCGGCGTCGCCGCCATGGACGTCTGCCGCCCGCTGCCCTTCGCCGCCCTGCCCCGCCCGAAGGTCTCGAACCTGATCGGCCGCGCGCTGACCGGGCTGTTCCAGAACGACCGCGCGGGTTGATCGGCAGCTACTTCAAGGCGTCCGGAAACAGCGCCGTCACCAGCTTGCCGAAGAGGTCGCCCGACATGCTGGCGTCATCCGCGTCGAGCCGGCTCACGTTGACGACGACCACCGCGTCCTCGGCCGGCAGGTACCAGGCCTCGGTCGAGAAGCCCATGATCGTGCCGTTGTGGCCGCAGAACGGCCCGAGCTGCGCCACCCCCCGGCCGTAGCGCGCGACGCCGTTGCCGCCGGCGAAGGGCTCGGTCTCCATCCGCGCCGCCTGCGTCTCCGGCTCCAGCAGCGTCCCGGTGCAGAGCGCGCGGGTGAACGTCTCGAGATCGTCCAGCGACGAGATCGCTGCCCCCGCGCCGCCCACCGGGCCGGGGTCGAGCTCGGTCTTGTCCTCGTAGGCCTTCGCCGCCGCGTTCCAGCCATAGCCGCGCAGCGGCCCCGGCAGCGCACTCGCTTCGGGCAGCGCCGAGGCGGTCATCCCCAGCGGCCCGAACACCCGCGCCTGCAGCGCCTCGGACGTCGGCGCCCCGGTCACCGCCGCGATGATCTTGTCGAGCAGGATGAAGTTCATGTTGACGTAGATCGTCTCCACGTCGGGCGGCGTGAAGCGCGCGCCCTCCGCCGCCGAGCGCGCGATCATCTCGTCCATCGACGGCGGGTGCAGCGGATCGGCGTAGTAGACGTCGAGCGCCTCGTCGGTCCAGGAATCCCAGATGCCGCTGCGCATGCGGAGCAGGTCGTCCACCGTGATCTCGCCGGCGTTCGGATAGTCCGGGAACCACGTCGCGATCGGGTCGCTCAGCGCCAGCGCGCCCTCCTGCGCAAGCTGCAGGATCACCGTGCCGATCATCGTCTTGGTGACGCTGCCGATCCGGAACGGATCGCCGGCCTCCCGAGGCGCGCCCGTCTCGAGGTTCGCCGCGCCCTTCGCCGCGACATAGTCGCCCCGCCCGGGGATCCGAATCCCCACCGCGACGCTCGGCAGGTCCTTCGCCGCCATCTCCTCCGCGATCGCCGCCTCGATCGCCGCGACGTCGGCCTCGGGCAGCGTCACGGTCTGCGCCGCGGCGGGAACTGCGACGAGAAAAGCAAGGGTCGCGAGTCGCATGGTTGATGTCCTCTCAGGGGTGCGGCCCGTGACAGTGCAGCAACCCCGGCTTCCCGCAAGGGCCGTCCACGGAATATCGCGATTGAACGCGCGCCGGCACGGCGCTATATCGCCAGCCATGTCACGGGATCCCGGCGTCACTCTCGAATTACCGTCCCGGCGCTCTGAAGCCTCAGGGCCGCCGGACCCGCGCGTCACGCGCCCGCCTCTCCCGTCATTCCACCGAAAGCCCGCCCGATGTGCGCCGACACGCCCGACTACAAGGACACGCTCTTCCTGCCGAAGACCGACTTCCCGATGCGCGCGGGCCTGCCCGCCCGCGAGCCGGACTGGCTCGCCCGCTGGGAACGGATCGGCATCTACGACCGCCTGCGCGAGACCGCCCACGGCCGCCCCGCCTTCGAGCTGCACGACGGCCCGCCCTACGCCAACGGCAACCTGCACATCGGCCACGCGCTCAACAAGGTGCTGAAGGACTTCGTCGTCCGCTCCCGGCAGATGATGGGCCACGACAGCCGCTACATCCCCGGCTGGGACTGCCACGGCCTGCCCATCGAGTGGAAGATCGAGGAGCAGTACCGCGCCAAGGGCAAGAACAAGGACGAGGTCCCCGTCAACGAGCTCCGCGCCGAATGCCGCCGCTTCGCCGAGCACTGGGTCGCCGTCCAGCGCGAGGAGTTCAAGCGCCTCGGCGTCACCGGCGACTGGGAAAACCCCTACCTCACCATGGCCTTCCACGCCGAAGCCGTCATCGCCGACGAGTTCATGAAGTTCGTGACCAACGGCTCGCTCTACCTCGGCTCCAAGCCCGTCATGTGGTCGCCGGTGGAGAAGACCGCGCTGGCCGAGGCCGAGATCGAGTACCAGGACCACCAGAGCCCGACCATCTGGGTGAAGTTTCCCGTCGATCGAAGTCCATGCCGTCATCACTCTGACCTGACGAGTAGGTCCGAGTCACGCGACGGCGAAGCATCGGAGCGCTGCTCAGATCTGCGTCGGTCGTGATCTGGACCACTACGCCCTGGACGATCCCGTCCAACCGCGGCGTCGCCTTCAATCCGACATCGCCTACGGCCTCTACGGGTCACGACGCGCCCGACGAGAATTGGGCGAAAGTCGGGAGATCAGCTATCTGCTCGCCGACGCCCTCGCCGACGAGGTCATTGCAAGCTGCGCGGGTCGAGCCAAGATGTATCGAGCGTCTCAGGACCGATGCGCCGGATGCGCTGGACGGCATCGCGCTGCGCCACCCCTTCGCGGAGCTCGACTCGCTACTGGGACTACGACGTGCCGATGCTCGCAGGCGACTTCGTCACCGACGACGCCGGCACCGGCTTCGTGCACATGGCCCCGTCCCACGGCGCCGACGACTACGAGCTCTTCGTGAAGAACGGCCTCGTCGACCGGATGACCCACAACGTGCTGGAGGACTCCTCCTTCGCCCCGCACGTCCCCTTCTTCGCCGGCCTGCAGGTCTTCGACGCCAAGGGCAAGGAGGGCAAGGCCAACAAGGCCGTCATCGACAAGCTGATCGAGGCCGGACGCGCTGCTCGCCCGCGGCCGGATGACCCACAGCTACCCCCACTCCTGGCGCTCCAAGGCCCCGGTCATCTTCCGCAACACGCCGCAGTGGTTCGTCGCCATCGACAAGCCGCTCGACGACGGCATGGACACCTACGGCGCCACCATCCGCGAGCGCGCCCTCACCTCCATCGACCAGCTCGTCCGCTGGTACCCGCAGACCGGCCGCAACCGCCTCTTCTCGATGATCGAGGCCCGCCCCGACTGGGTCCTCTCCCGCCAGCGCGCCTGGGGCGTGCCGCTCACCTGCTTCGTGAAACGCCACCCCGACGGCACGGCGGAAATCCTCCGCGACCCGGCGGTCAACGCCCGCATCAAGGAGGCCTTCGAGCACGAGGGCGCCGACGCCTGGTTCGCGGAGAACGCCAAGGCCCGCTTCCTCGCCAACGACCACCGCGCACGAGGACTGGGAGAAGGTCACCGACATCCTCGACGTCTGGTTCGACTCAGGCTCCACCCACGCCTTCGCGCTGCGCGACCGCCCCGACGGCATCTGGCCCGCGTCGGTCTACCTCGAAGGCACCGACCAGCACCGCGGCTGGTTCCACTCCTCGATGCTGCAGGCCTGCGGCACCCGCGGCCGCGCCCCCTACGACGCGGTGGTGACGCACGGCTTCACCCTCGACGAGAACGGCATGAAGATGTCGAAATCGCTGAGGCAACACCACCGCGCCCCAGGACGTGGTCATGAAGCAGTACGGCGCCGACATCCTCCGCCTCTGGGTGGCGCAGACCGACTACACCGTCGACCAGCGCATCGGCCCGGAGATCCTCAAGGGCACCGCCGACAGCTACCGCCGCCTGCGCAACACCCTGCGCTTCCTCCTCGGCGCCCTCGACGGCTTCGACGAGGCCGAGCGCGTGGAACCGTCGGAGATGCCCGAACTCGAGCGCTTGATCCTCCACCGCCTGACCGAGCTCGACGACGAGGTGCTCAAGGGCTACGCCGCCTACGACTTCCAGCGCGTCTTCCAGACCCTCTTCCAGTTCGCCACCGTCGACCTCTCGGCGCTCTACTTCGACATCCGCAAGGACGCCCTCTACTGCGACGCCGCCGCCAGCCCGCGCCGCCGCGCCGCCCGCACCGTGCTCGACGCCCTCTTCCAGCGCCTCGTCACCTGGCTCGCCCCCATGCTCCCCTTCACCATGGAGGAGGTCTGGCTCACCCGCTTCCCCGGCGACGACAGCTCCGTGCACCTCGAGGACTTCCGCCCCACCCCGCGCGACTGGCACGACGCCGCCCTCGCCGCCAAGTGGGAGGCGATCCGCCGCGTCCGCCGCGTCGTCACCGGCGCGCTGGAGGTCGAGCGCCGCGAAAAACGCATCGGCGCCAGCCTCGAGGCCGCGCCGGTCGTCCACGTCGCCGACGACGCCCTGCGCGCCGCCCTCGCCTCCATCGACTTCGCCGACGTCTGCATCACCTCGGATCTCACCCTCACCGCCGCCCCCGCCCCCGCGGGCGCCTTCACCCTCGAAGACGTCCCCGGCATCGCCGTGGTGCCGGCGCTCGCCGAAGGCGACAAGTGCGCCCGCTGCTGGCAGATCCTCCCCGACGTCGGCACCCACCCCCACGCCCACGTCTGCGCCCGCTGCGATCTGGCCTTGGGCGAACGCGCACCGGACGCGCCCGAGTGATCAGGACAGAGTCGCCCCGCTTCGCGTAGATCTCAGCGGCCGGAGCGCTGCCGGGCCGGGGACACGGCCGCTTCCTCCACGCCGGCCGCGACCGTGCGCACCGGGAAGACCTGCATCACCACGCCCACCACCAGCAGCCAGACGCTCGACGCAAGCAGCCCCGCCTTCACCGGGGCCGGCGGGTCGAAGTTCTCCCACACCGACCAGGCGCCCAGGACCACCCAGAGCAGGCAGATGGACAGGTTGACCTTGCGCCAGCGCTCGGTCCGCACCGGATGGATGAACTTGAGCCAGGTGAACTGCGCCACGCCGAGCAGCACGATGCTCGCCGCCGTCACCCAGACCGGCGGCTGGAAGGTCAGGAACACCAGCAGCGGCATCTGCCAGACCGCCGGGAACCCCACGAAACAGTTGTCCTCGGCCTTCATCCGCACGTCGGCGAAATAGACCACGCCGGTCAGCGCGATGAAGATCGCCGCCACCAGCGACCAGGGCCAGGGAATGAGCCCGGAATAGATCAGCGCATAGGCCGGGATGAAGACGTAGGTGAGATAGTCGACCACCAGGTCCAGCACCACGCCGTCCCAGTTCGGGGCATTGCGCTTGGTGTCGACGATCCGCGCCAGCGGCCCGTCGATGCCGTCGACGATCAGCGCCAGCACCAGCCAGCCGAACATCTGCCGCCAGTTGCCGGCGGTGGCCGCGATCAGCGCCATCAGCGCCAGCGCGGCGCCCGACCCGGTCAGCAGATGCACGGCGAACGCCAGGGGCTTGGTCCTCATCCCATCCAGATACGGCCAAAGCCGCACGAGCGGAACCCCGCTTAGCACGAGCCCGCCTGCCGTTTTCCGCTCCCGCGCCAGCATCCGCGCCATGAACGCCCCGGGGCTTGCCGCCCGACCGCCGCTGCCGCATTCTGCCCCCGCCCGATGCCGCGAACCCTTGAGGCCAGCCCGATGCGCATGCTCACCCTCGCCACCCTCGCCCTCTTCGCCGCCCCCCGGCCGTGGCCGAGCTCCCCGACCTCGCCGGACGCGAGGTGTCGGTGGCGACCGAGAACGCCTATCCGCCGCTGCAGTTCGTCGACCCCAAGACCGGCGAGGTGGTCGGCTGGGAATACGACGCCATGGCCGAGATCGCCAAGCGGCTGAACTTCGAGGTCGTCATCTCGAACATGAGCTGGGACGCGATGATCCCGGCCATCTCCGAGGGCCAGGCCGACATCGGCATGACCGGCATCACCATCCGCGACGACCGCAAGGAGAAGGTCGACTTCTCCGACCCCTACATGCACTCCGAGATGCGCATGCTGGTGCGCGCCGACGAGGACCGCTTCACCGACGCCGCCAGCTTCGCCGCCTTCACCGACGGCCTCATCGGCTCCCAGGCCGGCGTCACCCCCTTCTACGTCTCCGTCTACGACGTCCTCGACGGCGACGAGGCCAACCCGCGCATCAAGCTCTTCGAGACCATCGGCGCCGCCATCCAGGCCATGCGCGCCGGCGACGTCGACCTGGTGCTCGCCGACAGCACCGGCGCCGAGGGCTACGTCAGGGCCAACCCGGACACCTTCAAGATCATCGGCGAGCCGCTCGGCGCCGAGGAGTTCGGCTTCATCTTCCCCAAGGGCTCCGACCTCGTCGCGCCGATCAACGCCGCCATCGCCGAGATGAAGGCCGACGGCACGATCGACGCGCTGAACCAGAAGTGGTTCGTCGACTACCAGCTCGGAGAGTAGGCCCCGGAGAGGACCCTTGGCCGCGCGCCCGCCGAAGGACGCCTCCGCCGAGTTCCCCTGGTGGCTGGCGGCGGCCGGCGTGCTCGGCCTCTGGCTCCTCGCCGCCATCCTGCTCGACCCGGTCTATTCCCAGAATCCTCGCCGTCGTCTCCAAGGGCGTGGGCGTCACCATCTACGTGACGGTCGTCGCCTTCGCGCTCGCCTCGGCGTTCGGCCTCGGCCTCGCCGTGTGCGTCCTCTCCGGCTCCGTCCTGCTGCGGCAGGCGGCCCGGTTCTACATCGAGATCGTCCGCGGCATCCCGATCCTCGTCCTCCTCTTCTACATCGCCTTCGTCGCCGTCCCCGCGTTCGTGGCCGGGTGGAACGCCCTCGCCGAGCCGCTCGGCCTCGACCCGCTGCGGACCCGCGACGTCTCCTTCCTCTGGCGCGCCATCATCGCGCTGACGATCGGCTACGCCGCCTTCATCGCCGAGGTCTTCCGCGCCGGCATCCAGTCGGTCGACCCCGGCCAGATCGAGGCCGCCAAGGCGCTCGGCCTCAGCGGCTGGCAGCGCTTCCGCCTCATCGTGCTGCCGCAGGCGCTCCGCACCATCCTGCCGCCCCTCGGCAACGACTTCATCGCCATGATCAAGGACAGCGCCCTCGTCTCGGTCCTCGGCGTCGCCGACATCACCCAGCTCGGCAAGGTCTACGCCGCCGGCTCCTTCCGCTTCTTCGAGACCTACAACGTGGTGGCGTTCCTCTACCTCGTGATGACCGTCGGCCTCTCGCTCGCGCTCCGCGGGCTGGAGCGCCGCCTGCGCAGCCGCAACCCGCACCCCTAGCCGGGCTAGCGCACCTTGCCACGGGCGGCGACGGGCCAGACGACCGCGACCTCGCGCCCGCGGAAGGCGTGGACCTCGTCGACCATGTTGGAGACGACGCAGCAGTGGTTCGGGATGATGTTGACCACCTCGCCGACCCGCGGCTTCGCGGCGCTGCGGGCGAGGTCGATCATGCCGTGCTCCTCGGACAGATTGGCGACCACCGCATCGGGGTACTCGACCACGTGGCCGAAGTTCCGCACGTAGTACTGCTCCCGCGTGAGGATCTTCGAGCCGGCGTCGACGATGGCGCGGTCTTCGGTGGGGCGGCTGACCACCGTGGCCCGCACGGTCAGAGCGCAATCGTCGAGAGTGGCGACGCCCGAGTGCATCATCATCACGTCGCCATAGACGTAGGTTCCGGCGCGGTGCTCGGTCATCATCGGGTAGTCGGCGAGCCTGGGGAGCGCCGGCGTGCCGCCGCCGGAGCGCACGGTAACCGGCAAGCCGGCGGCCTCGAAGAGGCGCAGGGCCTCGGTGAAGAACGGCAGCGTGCCGGGGGCGGTGTTGGGAAAGACCATGAGGCCGTCGAAGCGGAGCCCGGGCAGGCGGTCGGCGAGGCGGGCGAGGTCGAGCGCCGCGGCGGGGGTCTGCACGCCGTTGCGGCCGAATCCGCTGTCGCACTCGACGAGGACGGCGATCTCGCGGCCGCGGGCCTTCGCGCCGGCGGAGAGGCCTTCGAGGACCGTGGCGTTGTCGGCCACGACGCTGAGGCGCGCCACGGCCTCGTCGAGGTCCATGAGCCGGCCGACCTTCTGCGCGCCGACGATGTTGAAGGTGATGAGGATGTCGTCGGCGACACCCGCCTCGGCGAAGACCTCGGCCTCGGAAATCTTCTGGCAGGTGATGCCCGCGGCGCCGGCGGCGATCTGCATGGCGGCGATCGCCGGGATCTTGTGGGTCTTGATGTGCGGGCGGTTGGCGAGGCCGGCGGCGGCGATCGTGGCTTGCACCCGGGCGATGTTCGCCTCGACCCGGTCGAGGTCGATGGTGACGCAGGGCGTGTCGAGATCCTGAACGGCGGTCATCTCCGGGCGCCTTCCTGCCGCTTCCCCGGGCGGCATCCTAGCACGAAACCGCGCCGGGACAGCCGCGACGCGCGGCAGGCAGGCGCCGGTCTGGCAGGCACAGCCCTGCCCGGCCGCGGACGAGAGCAGGCTTGAAGCCCCCCGCCCCAGCCGGCTAGATGCGCGCGCGGAACGGGAGGGAGCGCGCCATGGGACTGTCCGAGATCATTGCCCGTGGGGTCGCCATGGTGGGGGCCACGGCCATCCGCCTGCGCGAGCACACCGCCTCCGGCCCGCAGGCCTTCGGCGCCCGGCCCGAAATTCCGCCCGCAAAGCCCCAGGGCAGCTTCCCCACGCTCAAGATGCCCTCCGCGCGCGGCTGGTCGGGCGGTCGCACCCCCGTCGCCGCGCCCGGCCTCAAGGTCAACGCCTTCGCCAGCGGCCTCGTGCATCCGCGCTGGATCCACGTCCTCCCCAACGGCGACGTGCTGGCGGCCGAGTCCCTCACCCTCCCCGGCGAGTCCCGCACCGTCTTCGACATGGCGATCAACGCCACCATGAAGCGCGCCGGCGCCCTCGGCCCCAGCCCCAACCGCATCATCCTCCTGCGCGACGCCGACGGCGATGGCGTCGCCGAGACCCGCGAGACCTACCTCGAGAACCTCCGCCAGCCCTTCGGCATGGCGCTGGTCGGCGACACCTTCTACGTCGGCAACACCGACGGCATCGTGGCCTTCCCGTTCGAGCCCGGCGCCACCAGGCTCACCGGCCAGGGCAAGCGCCTCGTCGAGTTCAAGCCCGGCGGCCACTGGACGCGCAGCCTGCTCCCCAACGCCGACGGCTCGAAGATCTACGCCGGCGTGGGCTCGCTCAGCAACATCGGCGACAGCGGCATGGAGGTGGAGGAGGGCCGCGCCGCCATCTGGGAGTTCGACGTCGCCACCGGCACCGCCCGCGTCTTCGCCGGCGGACTGCGCAACCCCGTCGGCCTCGCCTGGGAGCCCACCACCAACGTCCTCTGGACCGTGGTCAACGAACGCGACGGCCTCGGCGACGAGACCCCGCCCGACTACCTCACGTCCGTGCGGGACGGCGGCTTCTACGGCTGGCCCTACTGCTACTGGGGCCGGACCGTGGACGACCGCGTGGCGCAGGACCCCGCGCTCGTCGCCACCGCCCTCACCCCCGACTACGCCCTCGGCGGCCACACCGCCTCGCTCGGCCTCTGCTGGCTCCCCGGCGGCACGCTGCCCGGCTTCCCCGACGGCATGGTCATCGGCCAGCACGGCTCGTGGAACCGCTCCAAGCTCTCCGGCTACAAGCTGATCTTCGTCCCCTTCGAGAACGGCGTCCCGTCCGGCCCGTCCCGCGACATCCTCAGCGGCTTCCTCTCCGCCGACGAGAAGGAGGCCTACGGCCGCCCGGTGGGCGTCACCCTCGGCCCCGACGGCTCGCTGCTCATGGCCGACGACGTGGGCGACGTGATCTGGCGGGTCACCGGCGCCTAGGGCGCTTGAGAGCGCGGCAGCGCGCCTGTACCGTCTCGATAGGAGATGGAAGGCGATCGCGTGTCCGGGATGGCGGGGGTTGAGGCCAAGTACGTCGATGCCAAGCAGGCGCTGTCGGAAATCCGGCCCGGCAGCCGCATCTACATCGGGACAGGCTGCGCCTCACCGCGTCACTTGATCGCGACGCTGGAAAGCAGGTCCCCCAGCCCGGCCGATCTGGAGTTCGTGAGTTTCTTGACCACGTCCGCTGTGCTCGAGGGCGCGCAAGCAAGTTCCACCCGGTACCGGCATCGGACGTTCTTTGTTGGCAGCGATGTGCGGGATCTGGCGTCGGACGGACGGCTCGACTACGTGCCGGTATGCCTCGAGGAAGTACCGAGGTTGCTCGCCAGCGGCCGACTGCCCATTGATGTGGCGCTCTTGCAGGTCTCTCCGCCTGACGCGCGTGGCTTCGTCAGCCTCGGGGTCTCGGTTGACCTCGCGCCCGCGGTTCTAGGAGCGGCTCGGACCGTCATCGCCGAGGTCAATCCCGCGATGCCGCGAACCTATGGCGAGAGCTTCGTGCACGTCGACCGGTTCGACGCATTTGTAAAGGTGGATACAGCCGTCACCGAATACCGCCATCCTCCCGCTGGCGAAGTTGCGGAGCGGGTAGCGCGCTACATCGCCGCCATCATCGAAGACGGATCCACGCTGCAGATCGGGCTCGGCCGCCTCCCCAATGAAGCTCTGTTGCACCTCGAGAACCGCCGTGACCTCGGTATCCACAGTGACGTCATCACCGACGGCCTCGTAAGCCTCGTTGAGGCCGGGGTCGTCACGGGCCGACGCAAGTCGATTCACCGCGACCGGATCGTTACGAGCTACTGCCTCGGAACGCGCGCTCTATACGACTTCGTCGACAACAACCCGCTGCTGAACTTCCTGCCGATCGACGCTGTCTGTGATCCCGGCACAATAGCGGCCAACTATCGCATGGTCTCTATAACCCAGGCGTTCGCCGTCGATTGCACCGGGCAAGTCTCGGTGGACCAATTCGAGGGCGAGTTCTACGGGGGCGTCTCGACGCAATCGGCGTTCATTCGAGGTGCGGCGCGTTCACCTGGCGGCAAGCCGATCATTTGCCTGGCCTCGACCACCGAGACCGGCGCCTCCAGGATCAAGCCTCTGCTGGAGACCGGCGACGGTGTAGGGATACCCCGGTCCGACGTGCACTACGTCGTCACGGAGTACGGGATCGCCTATCTCTTCGGGAAATCAATCCGTGAGCGGGCGCTCGCGCTGATCGAGATCGCCCATCCCGATCATCGGGAGACACTGCTGGAAGCCGTCAAGCAGTTGGGGTACGTGCCGCGCGAGCAGTATCTGGCCTCGCAAAGTGCCTATCCGGTTCAGGAAGAACGCAAAATCACACTGGCGAATGGTGCCGAAGTGCTCGTGCGACCGGCTCGCGCGGCTGACGCGGACGGCTTGCGGGCGCTTTTCCACATGCTTTCTCCGCACGACGTCTACACCCGGTTCTTCCGCGAAGTCCGATCGCTTTCCTACCGGGACCTCCAGATGCTCTGCAATGTTAACCACGAAGCGCAGGTTGCTTTTCTCGCCGTCACTGGTCCGAGGGAGAACGAGGAGATCGTGGGGAGCGGCTGCTACTTCGTGAACCCGACGACGAACCTCGCGGAGATCGCCTTCATGGTAGCACCGCAGTGGCAAGGACTTGGTCTCGGAACCGTCCTGCAGAACCGGCTTCAGGAATACGCCAGCGCGCGAGGCGTGCGCGGCTTTACGGCCGAGATCCTTCGTGACAACACGCGGATGTGGCGTCTGGCCTCGCGCGCGAAGGGATCGGCGACGACAACGCGCGATGAAGACGGCATTCACGTTGAGGTCGTTTTTGACGACCCGCGGCAATCGATCGACGGAAGCCCACATCGGCCAGTGGAAGCTACCGCTCGGTGAACTTCAGCTCGATGCGCCGGTTGCGCCCCAGCGCCTCGGGCGAGAGCCCGGGGTCGATCGGCTGGTACTCCCCGAAGCCGGTGGCGGCCAGCCGGTCCGGCGGCAGCCCCTGCACCTGCGTCATGTAGCGCACCACCGACAGCGCCCGCGCCTGGGAAAGCTCCCAGTTGTCGCGGAACTGGCTGTCGGCGCTGACCGGCGTGCTGTCGGTGTGCCCGTCCACCCGCAGCACCCAGTCGATCTCGGGCGGGATCTGGTCGGCGATCTCGCGGATCACCCCGGCGACCCGCGCCACCTGCGCCTGTCCCGCCGCCCCGAGCGTCGCCGAGCCCGGCGCGAACAGCACCTCCGACGGGAAGACGAAGCGGTCGCCCACCACCTGCACCCCCTCGCGCTCGCCGAGGATGTCGCGCATCCGCCCGAAGAACTCCGAGCGGTAGCGCGTCAGGTCCTGCGCCTCCGCCGCCAGCCGCTCCCGCTCCGCCGCCTCGAGCTCGGCCCGCCGCCGCTCCTCGATCGCCACCCGCGCCAGCGCCGCGTTCAGGTTCTGCCCCAGCGTGTCGATCTGCACCTGCGCCGCCACGTCCTCGGCCTCGGCGGCGTCGAGCAGGCCCTGCAGCGCGTTGAGCTGCTCGCGCAACTGCGCCGTCTGCTGGTTCAGGAGCGCCACCTGCCGCTGCCCCTCGGCCGAGATCTCCTTCTCGCCCGCCAGGAGCGCGTTGGCCTGCGCCAGCTCGGCCGCCCGCCTCTCCGCCTCGGTCAGCGCCGTCGCCTGCTCGCCCTCGAGCGACAGCCGCGCCGCCTCGGCGGCCGCGAGCAGCGTCAGCGTGTCCTCCGCCCGCTTCCGCTCGGCCTCCAGGCTCAGCGTCATCGCCGTGAGCTCGGCGTCCGCATTCTCCAGCCGCTCCCGCAGCGCCTGCGCCGCCGCCGCCTCCACCAGCCGCGCCGCCTCGGCGTCGCTGAGTTGCTGCGCCTGCTCTCCCGCCGCCGCCTCCGCCGCCGCGAGCCGCGCCGCCTGCTCCGCCGTCAGCGTCGCCGCCGCCTCCGCCTCGCCCTCCAGCCCCTGCACGTCCGACCGCAGCGAGGCGACCAGCGCCTCCAGCGCCTCGCGCCGCGCCGCCGCCAGCCGCGCCGCTTCCGCACCGGCGTCGAGCTCGCTGCGCGCCTGCGCCAGCGACGCCTCCAGCGCCTGCGCCGCGGTCAGCCGCTCGGCGCTCTCGGACTGCGCGGCGGTCACCTGCCCGGTCAGGTCGGTGTTGCGCGCGATCAGGCTCGCCACCTGCGCCTCGAAGTCGGCGATCCGCGCCTCGGCCGCCGCCTTCTCGCCGGCCAGCGTGTCGATCTGCGCCTCCGCCGCCGCCTTCTCGCCGCTCAGCGTCGTCACCAGCGCCGCCTCGCGGTCGGCGCGGCTGCGCTCCAGCCCCAGCGCGTCGGCCAGGTTCGCCACCTGCACCGACAGCTCCTCGAGCTGCTTGCCCTGGCCGGTGATGGTGTCGCGCAGCACGAACTGCACGATCATGAAGATCGACAGCACGAAGAACAGCACCAGGATCAGCGCCGTCATCGCGTCGACGAAGCCCGGCCAGATCACCGCCGGGAACCGCCCGCCGCTGCGACGGCCGAGCGCCATGGCTCAGTACCTCCCCCGCGCCGCCACCGACCGCAGCGCTTCGGCCAGCCCGGCGATGTCCTGGCGGATCTCGGTCACCAGATCCTGCCGCCCGGAGCTCAGATCCTCCAGGATGCGCAGCACCTGCGTGTCGATCGACCGCAGCCGCGCCCGCGTCTCGGCGTCGATCCCGCCGCCGCCCTCTTCCTCCCGCGCGCCGAGCGCCGCCGCCATGCGCTCCTGCCCCAGCGCGATGCGCTCCAGCAGCGCCCGGTCGTGCCCGTCGCTGCGCGGCTGCGCGGCGAGGAGCTGCGCCATCCGCTCCTGCCCCAGCGCGATGCGCTCCAGGAGCGCGTTGTCCACCGGCGGCGCCTTCGGCCCGGCGAGGACCTGCGCCAGCTCGGCGATGCGCGCCTCGGTCTCCGCCGAGCGCGCCACGCCCTGCTCCACCACTTCGCGCAGCTGGTCGATATGCTCGGCGGTCTGCCCGATCACCGTCAGCACGTTGGCGGCGGTCAGCGCCTCCTCCGGCTCGACGCCGGTGACGCCGAGCTTGGTGATCGAGGACAGCCATTCCTCGAGCTCGCGGTAGAAGCGGTTCTGCGCATGGCTGGCGAAGAGCTCGAGCAGCCCCACCACCAGCGAGCCGGAGAGGCCGAGCAGCGACGAGCCGAAGGCCGTGCCCATGCCGCCGAGCTGGCCCTCGAGGCCCTGCATCAGCCCGTCGAAGGACTCCACCGCGCTCTGCCCCTCCTGCGGCGCCAGCGAGCGGATGGTGTTCACCACCGCCGGCACCACGGTGGCGAGGCCGTAGAACGTGCCGAGAAGGCCGAGGAAGATCAGCAGGTTGATGAGGTAGCGGGTGAGGTCGCGCTGCTCCTCGATGCGCGTCCCCACCGACTCGAGGATCGAGCGCGTCGAGGTCGAGGTCAGCGACCGCCGCGCCCGCCGCCCGGAGAGGAGGGCCGCCAGGGGCGCGAGCAGCCGCGGCGCCTTGGTGAACTCGTGCCCCGGCCGGTCGATGGCGAAGCCCTCGATCCAGTTCACCGAGGAGATCAGCGTGATGACCTGCCAGAAGCAGGCGAGCACGCCGATGAAGAAGACGAGGAGGATGAAGATCTTCAGATACGGCGAGGCGAGGAAGATCTCCTGCACCACCGGGAAGATCAGCACCGCCAGCGCGATGGCCAGCCCGAGCACGATCAGCATCATGACGATCTGCCGGACCGGCTGGGAGAACTGCGGTTCGGCCGTGTGACTGAGCACCATCTTCGACAAGTCTTCTCCCTGCGCGGAACGCGCCGCGACCTTACGACGGCGCAGTGCGCTTTCCAACCGGCTTGTGTTGCAGCACAATCTGCGCGAAAGCGAGGGGGATTCAACCGGCGCGGCAGCCCTGGCGCCCTCGACCCGAGGAGAGACGACCATGACGGCCTTCGGCGCTCCCGCCATCGCGATCCTTGTCTTCGCGATCATCCTCATCTTCACCATGGTCAAGTCGGTGCCCCAGGGCGAGAACTGGACCGTGGAGCGGTTCGGCCGCTTCACCCGCACCCTCGATCCCGGCCTGCGCTTCCTCGTGCCGCTGATGGACCGGGTCGGCAGCAAGATCAACATGATGGAGACCGTCCTCGACATCGAGGAGCAGGAGGTCATCACCCGCGACAACGCCATGGTCGTCGCCGACGCCATCGCGTTCTACCAGGTGGTCGACGCCGCCAAGGCCGCCTACGAGGTTCGCAACCTGGAACAGGCGCTGAAGAACATCAGCCAGACCAACATCCGCTCCGTGCTCGGCTCCATGGATCTCGACGAGGCGCTCTCTAATCGTGATGCGATCAACGTCAAGCTGCTCGGCGTGATCGACCACGCCTCGACGCCCTGGGGGGTGAAGGTCACGCGCGTCGAGATCCGCGACCTCGCGCCGCCGCCCGACATCAGCGAGGCCATGGGCCGGCAGATGAAGGCCGAGCGGCTGAAGCGCGCCGAGATCCTGACCGCCGAGGGCCTCAAGCAGTCCGCCATCCTCAAGGCCGAGGGCGAGCGCGAGGCGCAGATCCGCGAGGCCGAGGGCCGCCGCCAGGCCGCCTTCCTCGACGCCGAGGCGCGCGAGCGCTCCGCCGAGGCCGAGGCCAAGGCGACGACCATGGTCTCCGAGGCGATCGCCAAGGGCGACGTGCAGGCGATCAACTACTTCGTGGCGCAGAAATACACCGAGGCGCTGCGCGACATCGCCGCCAGCCCCAATTCCAAGACCATCATGGTGCCGCTGGAGGCGGCGAGCCTGATCGGCTCCGTCGCCGGCATCGCCGAGCTCGCCCGCGCCGCGCGCGGGGGCGGCGCATGACCCTGCTCGACGGCATCTCGCCCTGGTGGTGGGTGGCGCTGGCGATCCTGCTCGCCGCCGCCGAGATGGTGACGATCACCACCGTCCTCGTCTGGGCGGCGGTCGCGGCACTCATCACCGCGATCCTGCTCTGGCTCGTGCCGGGCCTCGACGGCTACGCGCAGATCGGCATCTTCGCCGCCCTCTCCATCGTCTTCTTCTTCGTCGGCCGCGCGCTCGTCGCCCGCTTCGGCCAGCCCGGCGGCGACCAGGCCGCCACCCTCAACCGCCGCGCCGCCGGCCTCGTCGGCCGCGAGGGCGTCGTCGCCTCCTTCGAGCACGGCGAGGGCAAGGTCACCGTCGACGGCGTCCCCTGGCCCGCCCGCCTCGACCCCGGCGCCCCCACCCCCGCCCCCGGCGACGTGGTGCGGGTGACCGCCGCCGACGGCATCGTCATCTGGGTCCGCCCGGCCTGAGCCGGCGGGTCCGCGGCCCGACAAGCCGAAGCACTGCTTCGGCCGGGCCGTTCGCCGGAGCGCGCGAGCGCGCAGGCGAAGGGGTTCCCCGCTCGCCCGACGCTCGCAATTCGCGCGCGCCTGCCCGGGCTGGCGCTCTTCGCGCCTGCCCCCGGGCGGGCAGGCGCGCGCGAATTTGTCGACGGCCAAATCCGCGAGGTGCGAGCGGCGATGTCACGTGCAGATCGGAACGGCTGAGATCCAAACGGTCACGCCGCATCCTATGGAACCGTACAGTTTCTTCAGTATCGATCGTGTCGGCGCACCCACTCCATACCTCTGCTTTCGTTTCGCCCTTTCGGCATCCGGTCAAGAATTTGATAGGTCCCCATCATCACCTCGACGCCGCGCCCATAGGTGGAATATGTGTGGAACACCTCGCCAGCTTCGTTCTTGTAGAATGCGCTCAGACCTGGCCATTCCTCGCCGGTCTTCTGCCATTCGCCGAAGTTGTAATCGATGTGACCGGTGGCAACTTCCTCGGGGGTGAAGCTGACCTTGAAGTCATGGTTGAACGAATTGCCGTTCGAGGACACCCACCTGAACTGCCAGCCCATGCGCTTGCGATACCGTTCGATCTCCTCGAGCGATGTGCGTGAAACGGCGATCATGGTGACATCATGTTTGCCAGATGCTTGTTCATGCCGTCGGTGTGATCGGCCATGAACGAGCAGCTTGGGCAGCCTTCCTTCCATCCCGGTGCGAACATGAAATGTTGCACGAGGAGTTGCGAACGGCCGTCGAAGAGGTCAGCGAGTGTTCGCGGGCCATGCAGCGTGTCGAACACGTAGGCCTTTTCGATCCGCACCCATGGCAGAGCGAGCCGTTCCTTGGTCACCTCGTCGCGACGATGAGTAAGCTCTTTCTCCGCTTCCAGAAGCTTCCGGCGCGCGGTCAGCCATTCGTCGCGTGAAACGACTGTGTGTTGCATGGTTCGCCTCCTTGGGTTTGGCGGATGATGCGATCTGCGAACTCGGATAGCCGCCGTCAGAGCGCAAGCCCGACACCCCTCTCGCCAGCAGGGTCAGGCCAAGCGTAGGCGAATACGCTCATCACGGATTGTGACAGACCGTTACAGTCGTGATCGCCGCGATCACGGAATGCTTCAACCTGATGACAGCCGCTCACGAGATTGAACCGGTACAATCGCCGCAGCCGTTAACGACTTCAATCCTGACTAATTTAGGTGCCATATGAAAGCCATATGGATTCCATACGATTCCCATACGCAACGAATCCGCATTAACCTCTGGAATAACTGGATTTCCCTCCGGGTCAGCCCGCCCCGGAATCCGCCTCAGATCCCGGCATACCAGTCATAGTTGACCGCGTCCTCCCAGAACCCGCCCTTGCCCTCGCCGATCCCCGCGAGGCTCGCCACCGCCTCGATGCGCATGACGAACTTGGCGTGCTTGTAGCCGAGCTGCCGCTCCACCCGCAGCCGCACCGGCGCCCCGTGCCCGATGGGCAGATCGGCGTCGTTCATCCCCCAGGCGAGGATGGTCTGCGGGTGGAAAGCGTCAACGAGATCAATGCTTTCGTAGTAGGGCGTGCCGCTGAAGTCGTCGGCGCAGTGAAAGACGATGTAGCGCGCCTCCGGCTGCAGCCGCGCCGCCGTCAGCACCTCGCCGAGCGGCGTGCCGGTCCACTTGCCGATGGCGCTCCACCCCTCGACGCAGTCGTGCCGGGTGATCTGGCTCCGCTGCGGCATCGCCCGCAACTCCGCCAGCGACAGCGCCTGCGGGCTCTCCACCAGCCCGTCGACGGCCAGCCGCCAGTTCGCGAACCCCTCCTCCACATGCCGCTGGTACTCCGGCGACCGGGCGTCGGTGTTGCCGTTGGTGCGGAATCTCGGAGACATTTCAGACGGTTCGTACTCCCGCGCCAGCGCCTCCGACCCGATCAGCCGCTGCACCCGGTACGACAGCCACTCGCCGGAGCCGAGCACCGTGTCGCGAAAGCTCGGGCTGGCGCCGAGCCAGTCGCACCCGCCGAGCAGGAGGCCCGGCGCGGCAAGGCCGGCCCCCCGGAGCAGCGCGCGGCGGTTCAGGACACGGGGCATCAGCTCTTCTCCTCGGGCAGGCGGTAGCGGCCGGTGATCATCGAGCGGATCTCGTTGATCGGCCCCGCCAGCACCACCATGACGACATGCACGATGAAGAACGCCACCAGCGCCCAGGCGGCGATGAAATGGATCGAGCGCGCCGACTGCCGGCCGCCGAAGAGATCGAGCAGCCACGGCCAGGTGGCGTCCATGCTCGGCGACATGGTCAGCCCCGACAGGATCATCACCGGGATCAGCACCACGAGCACCCCGAGATAAGCCAGCTTCTGCAATACGTTATACCGCCGCGCCGCCTCTCCCTTGGGAAAGTCCAGCGTCGCATGCGCCTTGACGTCGTGCCAGACATGCCCCGGCGCGAGCTCGGCCGGCCGCGGCAGCAGGTCGCGGCGGAGGTGGCCGTTCACCAGGCTGCCGACGGCATAGGCGACGAACCCCAGCGCAAAGACCCAGGCGAACGTCAGGTGCCAGCGCCGCGACAGCGCCAGGTCATAGCTGGAGGGGATCGTCGCCCAGCCGGGAAAGGCGCGGTTCTGCGGGCGTCCCGCCACCGTCTGCCTGCCGAGGACACCCGTGGTGTCCACGCTGACCTCGCCGATCCTGAGGTACCCGCGCCCCTCCTCCACCCCGATCTGCAGCCAGGCCGGGTCGTAGTTGGCGCCGTACTCACCCCAGTAGAGCCGCGGATGCGCGTTGAAGATCATCAGGCCGCTCATCAGCATGATGAAGAAGGTGAAGGCGTTCACCCAGTGCCAGACCCGCGTGGAGAGGCGGTGGCGCCGCACCACGTCCCCGCCGCTCGGCGGGGTGGCGTCCAGCGCGGGGTTCGCGTGCGTCATCCGCCCAGCGCCTCCCGCGCCGCGTCCTCGAGCGGCCGGTCGGCGTGATCGCCACAGGCGCGCGTGACCTCCGCCGCCCATTGCCGCGCCGCGTCGGCGTCGGCTGCGTCGATCTCGTCGCCGAGCGGCTGGATGGTCGAGAGCATCTCGATCTGCTCCAGCGAGTCGAGCGTGACGAAGCGGCCGCAGGTGGGGTCGCCCGGCCCGGTGTCCGGCGACAGGACAGCCTGTCCGGAGGCCGCCGAGGCGAAACCCGCGAGCGTCAGGGTCAGGGCCGAAATCTTCATGCATCCTCCCGGTGCCGGCGGCGCGGCGCCATGCCGCGCCGCCCGGCATAGCCTACTGCGCCATCATGCCCATCGCATCGCCCAACATCATCTCCGGATGCTCGGCGCAGGTGGACGCGACCGCCATGGCCGAGTCCTCGGGCGACATGGCGTCGGCCGCGTCGGGGGCGGCCATCATCCCGCCGGAGGCCATCATGCCATCTTCCATCATGGCCATCGTCTGCATCTGGCCGGCCGAGTCCATGGCGGTGTAGTCGGCGCACGACATGTCGTCCATCGCGAAGGCCGGCGCGGATGCGAAGCCCACCACCGCGATCGCCAAGATAGTCCGGATCATTCCCGTCTCCTGTTGGTTGGTCCCGCTGCTGCGGTGCCTTCCGATACGGGGCCGGTCGCCGACAAGTTACGCGCCCGCCTGCACGAAACGGTGATCGTCGCTCACGCCGGCCTTTCGCGCACCATCCCGGCCAGCCGCGCCAGCTCGGGATCGTGCAGGCCGAGCGCCTCCAGGCTCTCCACGGTGTTGAAGAGATAGTCGAGGTTGCGGCCCTTCGGACCGACGGCGCGGGCGATCACCTCCGCCTGCGCCTCGAGGCTGAGCCCGCCGCAGTATTGCGCATGCTCCGGGTTCGAGACATAGGCCAGCGCCTCGACGATGGGACCGTCCGCCAGCTCGACCGGCAGCCGCGCCTCGGCATAGGCGTCGGAGACGAGCTCGCGCGCCCGAAGGTAGGCGAGCGTCGCCGCAGCACCCGCGTCGGGCACCCGATAGGCGACGCCCTCGCAGGCGCCCGCCCCGTCGCGGTCCAGCGCCAGCACCAGGCCCGGCGCCTCCGGCGTGCCGCGATAGACGATCGAGGACATGCAGAAAGCCCGCCGGTAGCCGCGCAGCGTCGCGATCCGCCGGTCGACGAAATCGAAGCCGGGCTGCCAGATGAGCGAGCCGTAGCCGAAGACCCAGAATCCGTCGCCGCCCATTTCCGCTGTCACCGCGCGCGCGCCTGCGCTAATCCCCGCTCGTGTCGAGGACGGGGTAGGACATGCGCATTCTCTTGGCAATCGTGATCCTGGCGGCGCTGGGGTGGAGCGGCTGGTGGTTCGTCCAGTCGACCGCCCGCGACCGGGCGATGACCGGCTGGCTCGAAGAGCGGCGCGCCGCGGGCTGGGTGGCGGAGGCTTCCGACCTGCGCGTGCGCGGCTTCCCGAACCGCGTCGACACCGTCGTCTCGGGGCTCAACCTCTCCGACCCCGAGGCCGGCTGGTCCTGGCACGCCGACGGCCTGCAGGTCCTCTCGCTCTCCTACAAGCCCAACCACGTCATCGCCGTCCTGACCGGCGAGCAGGTGGTGTCCACCCCCTACGAGACGCTGCGCGCCAACAGCGACCGCCTGCGCGGCTCGGTGATCTTCCGGCCGACGACCCGGCTCGAGCTCGACCATTCCACCTTCGAGATCGAGAACATGCGCATCAGCGGCGACGCCGGCTGGACCGCCACCATCGGCAAGGCGATCCTCGCCACCCGCCAGGCCGCCGACGGCACCCCCTTCGCCCACGACGTCGCCTTCAACGCCGAGAGCCTTGCCCTCCCCGCCGAGGTCATCGACGGCCTCGGCGCCGACGGCATCCTCCCCGCCGACGTCGGCCCCATCGCGATCGACGCCACGCTGGTCTTCGACCGGCCCTGGGACCGCCACACCGTCGAGAGCGACAACCCGGTGCTGGAAGAGGTCGAAATCCGCGACCTCGCGCTGACCTGGGGCAAGGTCGACCTGCGCGGCCACGGCACGCTCGCCGTGGACGCCCAGGGCTTCGCCGAGGGCCGCCTCGACCTGCGCGCCCGCAACTGGGAGCAGATGCTCGACGTGGCCGAGGCGAGCGGCGCCCTCGACCCCACCCTCGCCGGAGCCGTGCGCGCCGGCCTCGGCCTCATCGCCCGCCTCTCGGGCGACCGCAACGCCCTCGACGTGCCGCTCGACTTCAGGGACGGCACCGCCCGCCTCGGCCCCATCCCGCTCGGCCCCGCCCCGCGGCTCGCGCAGCGCTGAGGCCGCAGGACCTACGGCCCGCCCTTCACCGCGATCCGCCCGAAATCCGGCGCGGCGGTGTCCTGGCCGGCCTCGATGATCCCCCGCCGGAGCGCGCGGGTCCGGGTGAAGTAGGCGTGCAGCGTCTCGCCCTCCCCCATCCGGATCGCCCGCTGCAGCACGAAGAGCTCCTCGGTGAAGCGCCCGAGGATGTCGAGCGTCGCCTCCTTGTTGGACAGGAACACGTCCCGCCACATGGTCGGGTCGGACGCCGCGATGCGGGTGAAGTCGCGAAAGCCCGCGGCGGAGTAGTTGATCACCTCCTGCTCGGTGACCCGGCGCAGGTGGTCGGCGACGCCGACCATGGTGTAGGCGATCAGGTGCGGCACGTGGCTGGTCACCGCCAGCACCAGGTCGTGGTGGTCGGGCTCCATCACGTCCACCCGCGCGCCGAGCTCCGTCCAGAACTCCTTCAGGTCCTCCACCGCCCCGGCGTCGGTTCCCGGCGGCGGCGTCAGCAGGCACCAGCGGTTGTCGAAGAGCGCCGCAAAGCCCGAGCCGGGCCCCGAGTGCTCGGTGCCGGCCAGCGGATGGCCGGGGACGAAGTGCACGCCCGCGGGAAGGTGCGGCGCGACCGCGGCGATCACCGCGCCCTTGACCGAGCCCACGTCGGTCACCGTCGCCCCCGGCGCGAGGTGCGGTGCGATCTCCGCCGCCACCGCGCCCATGGCCCCTACCGGCACGCAGAGGATCACGAGATCCGCCCCCGCGACCGCCGCCGCCGCGCTGTCGCGGATCTCGCCCAGCCCCAGCCGCGCCGCCTCGCCGCGCGTCTCCGCCGACCGGGCGAAGCCGGTGATCCGCACCGGCGCCCCGGCGCGGCGGATCGCGTGGCTGATCGACGAGGCGATCAGCCCCAGCCCGATCAGCGCCACATGCCGGTAGCGCATCAGGCCCGCACCCGCGCGAAGGCCCCGATGGCCTCGGCCACCCGCGCGCAGCCCTCCGCATCGCCCACGGTGATCCGCAGCGCCGCCGGCAGGTTGTAGCCCGCCACCTTGCGCACGATGATCCCGCGTCGCGCAACGCCCGGTCGCAGGCCTCGGCCTCGGCCCGGTCGCGGAAGCGCGCCAGCACGAAGTTCGCCTCCGACGGATCCGACGGCACCCCGGCGGCGGCCAGCGCCTCGGCCAGCGCCCGCCGGTTGCGGGTGTTCTCCGCCAGGCAGAACGCCGTGTGCTCCGTGTCCCGCACCGCCGCCTCCGCCGTCGCGAGCTGCGCGGTGGAGAGGTTGAACGGCCCGCGCACCCGGTTCAGGGTCTCGATCACGTGGGCCGGGCCATATCCCCAGCCGACGCGCAGGCCGCCCAGCCCGTAGATCTTCGAGAAGGTGCGCGTCATCACCACGTTGTCGCGCGCCTCCACCAGGTCGGCGTGGCCGCGAAAGCCCGCGACGAAGTCGGCATAGGCCCCGTCCAGCACCAGCAGCGTGCGCGTCGGCAGCCCCGCGGCCAGCCGCGCGACCTCCTCCGCCGGGATCATCGTCCCGGTCGGGTTGTTCGGGTTGGCGATGAAGACCAGCGCCGTCCGCTCGCTCGCGGCGGCGAGGATCGCGTCCACGTCGGTCCGCCGCTCCCGCTCGCGCACCTCCACCGGCGTCGCCCCGGCGGCGAGCGCGCTGATCCGGTACATGCCGAAGCCGTGCTCGGTGTGGATGACCTCGGTCCCCGGGCCGGCATACGCCTGCGTCAGGAAGGCGATGATCTCGTCCGACCCCGCGCCGCAGATGATCCGCGCCGGGTCGAGGCCATGCACCGCGCCGATGGCGGCGCGCAGTCCGGCGTGATCGGTCACCGGATAGAGGTGCAGGCTCGCCGCGGCCGCGCGGTAGGCCTCCACCGCCTTCGGCGACGGCCCGAACGGGCTCTCGTTGGAGCTGAGCTTCAGCACCTTCGCGTGGCCCTCCAGCCGCGACTCCCCGCCCTGGTAGAGGGCGATCTCGAGGATGCCCGGCTGCGGGCGGATCGTGGGATGCGGCTCGGTCATCGGCGGCCTCGGGTTTCTGGTGCGAGCGTCTCTATCCCGGCCTGCCGCCGGATGGAAGCCGGAGGCGCTTTTACGCGAGGGTCCGTACCGAGCATTGAACACGGACGGCTTGCCGGGCTATGAGGAATGCGCCGGTTCGCCGGACACAATATTTGGCTTAAGCTGGAGAGGATACGACCAGATGCTGGTAGCTACCCTGAGAAGCACCGCCGCAGTGGCCTTCGTCGCGGTCCTCGCGGCCTGCACGCCGCAGCAGAACGCCAACGTTCTGCCGGCAAACCAGGCCCTGACCGCCTCCACCGTGTCGTTCGGCACCATCGTCTCCAGCCGGGCGGTCCAGCTGCAGGGCGGCCAGGGCAGCCAGGCGGCGGGCGCGATCCTCGGCGGCCTCGCCGGCGCGGCGCTCGGCCAGGAAGTCGGCGGCGGCACCGGCCAGGTGATCGCCACCGGCGTCGGCGCCACCGCGGGCGCCGCGGCCGGCCTGCAGGCCGGCAAGACGGTCGCCGGCCAGCAGTCGATCGAGTGGA
Source organism: uncultured Alphaproteobacteria bacterium (assembly GCA_963844375.1). Taxonomy (GTDB): domain Bacteria; phylum Pseudomonadota; class Alphaproteobacteria; order Rhodobacterales; family Rhodobacteraceae; genus Amaricoccus. The sequence continues at coordinate 82,548 of CAWJOI010000035.1, forward strand.
CGGTGCAGCTCGAGAACGGCGGCACCATCGCCGTGATCCAAGGCGAGCCCGTGTTCGCCCTCGGCCAGCGGGTGCAGGTCATCACCGGCGGCGGGACGACCCGGCTGGCCCCGGCCTAGGCTTCCGCGCCAGCGCGCCGCCAACTGCCGGTCTTGTTGCCGCCGGACCGGATCGGTGCGGTAGGTCTGCCTTTGCCGGTGGTTGGCGGCCGCGATCGTAACAAAGGCCGCGCTCTCACGGCCTCAAGTTGGTGATGGCCTCCGAAACCGAGCATCGTGAGGTCCGGGGCGGAACGCCTTGCAACGGGCAGGGGAATCGCATTTGAGAAATAGCGCTTCCCTTTCAGGATGATCTGGATTCTGCCGTTGGTTCCGAGGAGGGACCGATGGCAAGTTTGATCGACAGGCTGGGAGAGGTTTCCGACCCGCGGCGCGGCAATGCGCAGCGGCACGAGTTGCTGGACATCCTGGCGATCGCGCTGGTGGCGTCGGTCTGTGGCGCGGAGGGGTGCGTCGACTTCGCCGAGTTCGCCGTGGATCGGGAGCCGTTGCTGCGGGAGTTCCTGAGCCTCAAGAATGGCTTGCCGAGCCACGACACTTTCTCCCGCGTGTTCCGCCTGCTCGATCCGGCCGCTTTTGGGCGCGCCTTCGAGGCGTTCCTCGACGATCTCGGGGCCGGTGGCGACGGGGTGCTCGCGATCGATGGCAAGGCGCTCAGGCGCTCCTTCGACCGGGCGGCGGGGCGCTCGCCCCTGAACGTTGTGACCGCCTTCGGCACCGGCGCGCGGGTCGCCATCGCGCAAGCCGGCGTTCCCGAGGGCGGCAGCGAGATCCTCGCCGCCCGCGCCCTGCTCGAGACGCTGGAGCTCGACGGGGTGCTGGTAACCGGCGACGCGCTGCACGCCCAGGCCGACACCGCGAAGGTGGTCCTCGCGCAAGGCGGCGACTATCTCTTCGCGCTCAAGGCCAACCGCCCCGCGATGCTGCGTGATGTCGAGGCGTTCTTCACGGCCCCGCCCGAACCCCTGCCGGTCTTCGAGACCACTGACGCCGACCATGGACGCATCGAGACCCGGCGCCATCGGGTAACCCACGACGTCGGCTGGCTTTTCTCCGACCGCCGCTACCCGGACGAACCCAGGCTCCCCGGCCTCGCCACCCTCGCCTGCGTCGAGGCCGAACGCGTCGAGGCCGGCAAGGCCAGCCGCAGCACCCGCTACTATCTCTCCTCGGCGCCGCTCACTCCCGAGACCTTCGCCCGCGCCGTGCGCGGCCACTGGAAGATCGAGAATTCCCTGCACTGGGTGCTCGACGTCACCTTCGACGAGGACCGCGCCCGCAACCGCCGCGACAACGGGCCGGAAAACCTCGCCATCCTCCGACGCCTCACCCTCAACCTTCTCAACAAGGCGCGCCCGAACATGTCGGTCAGCCGAAAACGAAAACGCGCCGGATGGTCCGACCCCTTCGCAAGAACCATCCTCGGCCAAATGCGATAGCCCTGTTGCAACGGGATCGAGCGATTGAAACGAATCGCCCTTCTTTATATGCTCAGAAAGCGACTCCATCACCGGAAACGTCCTGGCACGGAAGTAGTTTCCATGCGTGCATTTGCGGCGACCCTCTCGCTTGCTCTCGTGGTTGGCGGCTCCGTTAGCAGCGCTACTATCGAGATTTTTGGCGGTAGCCCAGTCGACTTCGGCGCTCAGTACACCACTCGCGACCTCACTGGCGCTCCCGACCCTTGGCCTGTTAGTGGCGCCGTAACGAACGCAACTGTCGTTATTAGTCCCCGAGCAACCATCGAGGTGGTCTTTCGTGGGGAATTGAACGACGCTTGGGCCCTTGACTTCGGGGACGGCCGATCTTTCTCAATTGGCTCGGTAGTCGGGGACACCATTGAGAAATTGAGTTCGGCTGACTTCCTCTCGCTCTTTTTTTCCAACGAAGCGGCTGGTGTTCCCCTCTCTGATCCCTCAGTGGCCGTACAGCAGTTCGGGAATACTTTGGAGATCGGTTGGGACGGTACTTCGTTTGAGAACGACTATGGCTATAGACGCATCCTGGCGAAAGTCGCGCCGATACCAGTTCCAGCCACCCTCACACTGCTCGGCGTCGGCTTGCTGGCGTTTGTGGCTCTCAAGCTACGTCGGCTTGGTACTTGATGAGCTTCAGAAGAAGCTCTGCGGATCCACGTCGATCGTCACCCGCACGTTCCCGGGCGCCGGCACCGCCGCCGTCCACGCGCGCAGCGCCGGCTGCAGCGCCACGCCCTTCGGCGCGCGCACCAGCATCCGCACCCGGTGGCGGCCGCGGATGCGGGCGACCGGCGCCGGCGCCGGACCCCAGACTTCGGCGCCCGCGGCGGTCAGCGGCTGCTGCTGGCGGGCGAGCGCGCGCGCCGTGTCCCAGGTGCGCGCCTCGTCGGTCCCGGTGACGATGACCCCGGCCAGCCGCCCGTAGGGCGGCATCATCGCCCGGCGGCGCGCCTCGGCCTCGGCGCGCCAGAAGCCCTCGTCGTCGCCGGACAGGATGGCGCGGAGCGCGGGGTGCTCCGGCTGATGCGTCTGCACCAGCGCGAGGCCGGGCCGCTCGGCCCGCCCGGCGCGCCCCGCCACCTGCCGGATGAGCTGGAAGGTCTTCTCCGCCGCGCGCAGGTCGCCGCCCTGCAGCCCGAGGTCGGCGTCGATCACCCCCACCAGCGTCAGGTGCGGGAAGTTGTGCCCCTTGGAGACGAGCTGGGTGCCGATCACCAGATCAGCGCCGCCCTGGGCGATCTGGTCGATCCGCGCCTTCAGCGCCCGCGCCCCCTCGGCGAGGTCGGAGGAAAGGATGGCGAGCCGCGCCTCCGGCCACAGCGCCGCCGCCTCCTCGGCCAGCCGCTCGACCCCCGGCCCGAGGGTCGTCATCTTGCCCTCGACCTTGCAGGCGGGGCACGTCGTCGGGATCGGCTTGGTCGCGCCGCACTGGTGGCAGACCAGGCGCTTGCGAAAGCGGTGCTCCACCATGCGCGCGTCGCAGGCGTCGCAGCCGACCTGGTGGCCGCAGGCGCGGCAGATGGTGAGCGGGGCATAGCCGCGCCGATTGAGGAACAGCAGCGACTGCTCGCCCAGCGCCAGCCGCTCGCCCACCGCCGCCGCCAGCGGCTCGGAGATCCACCGCCCCGGCTCCGGCGGGTCCTCGCGCAGGTCGATGGCGCGCATCTCCGGCAACTCGGCCACCCCGAAGCGCTCGGGCAGGTCGAGCCGCGCGTACTTGCCCGCATCGGCGTTGGCCCAGACTCTCGAGGCTCGGCGTCGCCGACGCCAGCACCACCGCCGCCCCCTCGATCGAGGCGCGCAGCACCGCCATGTCGCGGGCGTGGTAGAGCGCGCCGTCCTCCTGCTTGTAGGACCCGTCATGCTCCTCGTCGACGACGACGAGCCCGAGGTCGGCGAACGGCAGGAAGAGCGCCGAGCGCGCCCCCACCACCAGCCGCGCGTCGCCGGTCGCCACCGCCGTCCAGGCCCGCCGCCGCGCCGCCTGCGTCACCCCCGAGTGCCACTCCGCCGGCCGCGCCCCGAAGCGCGCCTCCACCCGGTCGAGGAACTCCACCGACAGCGCGATCTCCGGCAGCAGCACCAGCGCCTGCCGCCCCCGCGCCAGCGCCTCGGCCACCGCCTCGAGATAGACCTCGGTCTTGCCCGACCCGGTCACGCCCTTGAGCAGCGTCGTGGAATACCGCCCCGCCGCCACCGCGGCCCGCAGCCGCGCCGCCGCCTCCGCCTGCGAGGCCGAAAGCGGGCGCGGCGCCGCACCCGGGTCGAGCGCCGGATAGGGCGCGTCGCGCGGCGCGTCCTCGCGCACCAGCACCCCCTGCGCCTCCAGCCCCTTCACCACCGCCGGCGAGACCCCGGCCCGCTGCGCCAGCTCCAGCGGCGCGAAGCCGAGGTTGCCGAACTCGGCGAAGGCGGCCAGCACCCGCGCCCGCGCCTCGGTCATCCGCTCCGGCTCGCGCCCGGAGCGGCGCAGGATCGGCCGCGCCGCCGGCGGCCCGCCCAGCCCCGGCGCCCGCGTGGCCAGCCGCAGCATCACCGCCAGCGGCGTCACGGTATAGTCGGCCGCCCGCGCGAGGAACTCGCGCATCGCCGGCGCCAGCGGCGGCACGTCGAGCACCCGCGTCACGTCGCGCAGCCTGCCCGCATCGAAGTCGCCGCTGCCCGCGCCCCAGACCAGCCCGAGCACCCGCCGCGGCCCCAGCGGCACCTCCACGAGGTCGCCCGGCCGCGCGCCGCACGCCGGCGCCCGGTAGTCGAGCAGCCGGTCGAGGCCCTCCGCCGTCACCACCGAGACCGGCGCGCCCCCGGCGAAGACCTGCGCGGAATCGGGCGGATTGAGGTGTTCCATCGCGCAATACCTTGGGCTAGTATCCCCCACAACCACAAGGGCTGACGCCCTGCACGCGGAGGCTACCTTCATGAAATTCTTTGTGGACACCGCCGAGGTCGACGAGATTCGCGAGCTGAACGCGCTCGGGCTGGTCGACGGGGTGACGACGAACCCCAGCCTGATCAAGAAGTCGGGCCGCGACTTCATCGAGGTGATCCGCGAGATTTGCGGCGAGGTCGAGGGTCCGGTCAGCGCCGAGACCGTGGCGCTCGACTACGAGGGCATGATGGCCGAAGGCCGCAAGCTCGCCCAGCTCGCGCCGAACATCGCGGTCAAGGTGCCGCTGACCTGGGACGGCCTCAAGGCCTGCCGCGCCCTCTCCGAGGAGGGCCGCATGGTCAACGTCACGCTCTGCTTCTCGGCCAACCAGGCGCTCCTCGCCGCCAAGGCCGGCGCCACCTTCATCTCGCCCTTCGTGGGCCGGCTCGACGACATCAACCTCGACGGCATGGATCTCATCCGCGACATCCGCACCATCTACGACAACTACGGCTTCGAGACCGAGATCCTCGCCGCCTCGATCCGCTCGCCCAACCACGTCAAGGAGGCGGCGCTGATCGGCGCCGACGTCGTCACCGCGCCCGCGTCCGTGCTGCAGAAGCTCGCCGAGCACCCCCTGACCGAAAAGGGCCTCACGGCATTCCTCAAGGACTGGTCCGCCACCGGCCAGAAGATCGTCTGAGGCAAGAGGCAGGCATGTCCATGACCGAGACCGCGACGCTGGCGATCCGCGAGCACATCCTCAGCGACCCGGGCCTGATCCTCGAGGATCACGAGCTGATGCGCGCGATCCTGCAGGCCGACCGCAGCGCCCAGGGGCGCAACGTCGTCGACCTGCGCGGCGTGCTGGTGGACCGGCTGGAGGAACGGCTCGACCGGCTGGAGGACACCCACCGCGAGGTTCTCGCGGCGGCCTACGAGAACGTCGCCGGCATGAACCAGGTGCACCGCGCCTGCCTCACGGTGCTCGAGCCCGACGACTTCGCCGACCTGCTCAAGGTGCTGACCCGCGACGTGGCGCCCATCCTCGGGGTCGAGGTGATCCGCCTCGGGCTCGAGGCGCCGGCCGCCGCGCCGGGGACCGGCATCGGCCCGGAGGGCCCCTACCGCGACACGGTGGTGGCGCTGCCCGCGGGCGGGGTCGACGCCTACGTGACGCAAGGCCGCGGCCTCGGCGCGCGGCGGGTGACGCTGCGCCAGCTTCACAAGGCCTCGCCCGACTTCTACGGCGCCGAGGCGCCCGAGATCCGCTCCGAGGCGCTGATCCGGCTCGACCTCGGCGAGGGCGGCCACCCGGCCCTTCTCGCCTTCGGCGCCCATGACGGCAACCGCTTCCATCCCGACCAGGGCACCGACCTGCTCGCCTTCTTCGGCGGCGTGTTCGAGCGCAGCCTGCGGCGCTGGCTGTCCTGATGGCGCCCGCGCCGTCCGAAGGGGCGGCGCGGCTGCTGCACGACTGGCTGGCGCAACTCGGCGCGGTCCGCGGCGCCAGCCCGCGCACCCTGACCGCCTACCAGCGTGACGTGTCGGGCTACCTCGGCTTCCTCGCGCAGCACTGGGGCGGACCGGCCGGCTCCGCAGCACTCGGCCGCGTCGCCACCGCCGACCTGCGCGCCTGGATGGCGCACGAGCGCGGACGCGGCCTCTCGGCGCGCTCGCTGGCCCGCGCGCTCTCGGCGGTCAAGAGCTTCCACGGCTGGCTGGCCGAGACCGAGGGCCTGATCGCCCCCGCCGTCACCGCCACGCGCGGCCCGCGGATCAAGGCGCGCCTGCCCCGCCCGGTGGCGCCCGACGCGGCGCGGGCGCTGATCGCCACGGTGGAGGCCCAGAGCCCCGAGCCGTGGATGGCGGCCCGCGACGCGGCGGTGGTGACGCTGCTCTACGGCTGCGGCCTGCGCATCTCCGAGGCGCTGGGCCTGCGCCAGGCCGACGCGCCGCTCGGCGACACCCTGCGCATCCGCGGCAAGGGCGGCCGCGAGCGGCTGGTCCCGGTCCTGCCCGTCGCGGCCCGCGCGGTCGAGACCTACCGCGCGCTCCTGCCGTTCACCCCCGGCCCCGCCGCGCCGCTCTTTCTCGGCGCGCGCGGCGGGCGCGCTCAACCCGCGCGCGGTGCAGCAGGCGATGGCGAGCGCCCGCATGCAGCTCGGCCTCCCGGCCACCGCCACCCCGCACGCGCTGCGCCACTCCTTCGCCACCCACCTCCTCGAAGCCGGCGGCGACCTGCGCACCATCCAGGAGCTCCTCGGCCACGCCACGCCTCGCCAGCGACCCAGGTCTATACCGGCGTCGACCAGGCCCGGCTGATGGAGGCCTACGCCGCCGCCCACCCCAAGGCGCGCGGTAGGGGGAGGGGGGAGGAGGAGGAGAGGGGAAGGGAGGGGGGAGGGGGGAGGAGAGGGAGAGAGGGAGAAGGAGAGGGGAGGAGAGGGAGGGGAGGGGAGAAGGAAGGAGAGGGAGGAGGGGAGGGGGGGGGGGGGGGGGGGGGGAGAGGGAGAGGAGGGCGGAGGAGGGCAGGGGGAGCGGGGGGGGGAGGGAGAGAGCGCGAGAGGGGGGAGCGGCGGGAGGGAGACGGGAGAGAAGGCGGAGGAGAGAGAGCGCGAGGAAGCGCGGCAGGACGCCGACGGGCGGAGGCGGGCTTTTGTTGGCGTGGTTTGCCTTACGTCGTGCTTACCACGCTGGTTAGGCACCAGAACCGGATTTGCAGTACGAAAGAAATATTCGCAGCCACCGGCAAGCCGCGACAGGTTTGCTGGCTCCTAAGTCAGCGGGCTTTAACGGGCGTGGACCGGAATGTGTCAAGCATATTTGTCGGAAGGCACACCTCGGGGGGAAGAGAAGGGGGAAGGAAGGGTCCAGGAGCTCCTCGGCCACGCCACCCTCGCCTCGACCCAGGTCTACACCGGCGTCGACCAGGCCCGGCTGATGGAGGCCTACACCGCCGCCCACCCGAAGGCGCGCGGGTAGCGGCGGCCTCCCGCCTCAGCTCTGCCGATACGCCCCCTGCCGCGCGATCATCCAGCCGGGATACTCCGGCGGCAGCGCGCTCGCCGTGTCGATCGCCGCCAGGTCCTCCTCGGTCAGCTTCACCGCCACCGCGCCGATGTTGTCCTGCGAGCTGGTCGGCGCGGTTCGCGCCGATCAGGACGCTGGTCACCGCCGGCTGGTGCAGCAGCCACGCCAGCGCCACCTGCGCCACCGTGACGCCGCGCGCCTCCGCCACCCCGCGCAGCGCGTCGAGCACGCCGGGCAGCCGGCCGCGGTCCACCGGCGGGAAGTCGAAGTTCGCCCGCCGCCCGTCCGCCGCCGCGCCTCCCCGTCGTACTTGCCCGACAGCAGGCCGCCGGCCAGCGGGCTCCACACCATCAGCCCCACGCCCTCGGACGCCAGCATCGGCACGATCTCGCGCTCCAGGTCGCGCCCCACGACGGTGTAGTAGGCCTGCAGCGTGGCGATCCGCGCCAGCCCGCGCCGCTCGGCGATCCCCTGCGCCTTGGCCACCCGCCAGGCCGCCCAGTTCGACACGCCGACGTAGCGCACCAGCCCCTGGCGGACCATCTGGTCCAGCGCCTCCATGGTCTCCTCGACCGGCGTCGTCCCGTCGGTGCCGTGGATCTGGTAGAGGTCGATATGGTCGAGCTGCAGCCGCCTCAGGCTCGCCTTCACCGCGTCGAGCAGGTGCCCGCGCGAGGCGCCGTTGCCGTTCGGCCCCGGCCCGGTGCGCCCGAAGGCCTTGGTGGCGATCACCACCTCCTCGCGGGCGATCCCGAGGTTCTTCAGCGCCTGGCCGGTGATCTCCTCCGACTGCCCCTCGGAATAGACGTCCGCCGTGTCGATGAAGTTGATCCCGGCATCCACCGCCGCCCGGATCAGCGCCTCGGCCTCCGCCTGCCCCAGCTTGCCGATCTTGCCCCAGAGCTCGCCCGCGCCGCCGAAGGTCATGGTGCCGAGGCAAAGCTCCGAGACCAGGAGCCCGGTCCGCCCGAGAGTATTGTAGCGCATGTCTCGATCCTTTCATCGCGGTCCGCGCGCCGGACCGTTGCATCGGAGATGGCGCGCGCCGCCGCCGGGCGATAGACCGATGCGCGCCGCCTCTTGCACGATCCGCTCAAAGCCGCCATGTTGCGGCGCGAAGGAAACCGCCCGCATGCTCCAGGAATTCCGCGACCGCCTCGCCGCCGCCTGCGCTGACGGCTGGAACAGTACGCCCTTTCCGCGCGTCGCCCTGATGCGCGCCGAGGCGCCCTCCTCGCCCGCCGGCGCCATCTACGACCCCGTGGTCTGCTTCGCCGCCCAGGGCCGCAAGCAACTCATGCTCGCCGACCGCGTCTACGCCTACGACCCCGCCCAGTACCTGGTCGTCGCCGTCGACCTGCCGGTCATCGCCGCCATCACCGAGGCCAGCCCCGCCGCCCCCTATCTGGCGCTTTGCCTGGCGCTGGACCCCGCGCTCCTCGCCTCGATCCTGCTCGAGATGCCCGGCGCCGACGGCCCGCGCGCCCAGGGCATCGGCATCGCGCCGCTCGAGGCCGACCTGCTCGACCCGGTCCTGCGCCTCGTCCGCCTGCTCGACCACCCGGGCGAGGCGGCGCTGGCCCCGCTCATCGAGCGCGAGATCCTCTACCGCCTGCTCTGCGGCCCCCAGGGCGGCATGCTCCGCCAGATAGCACTCGCCGACAGCCGCCTCTCGCAGATTTCCCGCGCCGTGGCCTGGATCCGCGAGAACTACCACCGCCCGCTGCGCATCGAGGCGCTGGCCGACCTCGCCGCCATGAGCCCGGCGACGCTGCACCGCCACTTCCGCGCCGTCACCGCGCTCAGCCCGCTGCAGTACCAGAAGCGCATCCGCCTGCACGAGGCGCGCCGCCGCATGCTCTCCCACGAGGCCGACGCCCAGCGCATCGGCTTCGCCGTCGGCTACGACAGCCCCTCGCAGTTCAGCCGCGAATACGCCCGCCTCTTCGGCGCGCCCCCCGCCCGCGACGCCGCCCGCCTCCGCATGACCGGCGGCGCGTTGCCGGCGGGAGCGTAGGCGGAAGCGAAGGAAAACCATACGTCAGCCATATGGATTCCATACGGATCCCATATGGATTTTTCGCCGCTAGCGCTCTTCGTTTTCGGCAGGCGCAAAGACCGTCACCGCCTTCGGATGCACCTTGAAAACCGCCGGCGTTTCGGCGATCAGCTCGCCGTCCGCGTTCACCGCCCGGGGCTTGGCCGTTCGGATTTCGAACTCGGTCCCCCGCAGCGTCCGCACCTCCGACCAGGCCCCGTGCTCGCCCGTCCGGAAGCTCTTCAGCATCAGCGCCAGCTTGAAAACCGTCCTTATTTCAAGGCTGTACAGGTCGAGATGCCCATCGTCGATCTCCGCGCTCTCGGCCACCACCGTGCCGCCGCCATAGAAGCGCCCGTTGCCCACGGCGATCTGCAGCGTCCGCGTCCGGACCGCGTCCCCGTTCTCGCTGATCAGCGCCGAAAACCGCTCCGCCCGCGCCAACACCCGCAAAGCCGCCAGCGCATACCCCGCCCGCCCCCACCGCCGCTTGATCCCGCCAGAAAGCTCCCCCGCCAACTCCGCACTCATCCCGATCGAAGCCACATTGAAAAACGGCTTGCCATTGACCGTCCCAAGATCGATCCGCCGCCGCCGCCCTGCCAGGATGACGTCGGCAGCGGCCTCGAGATCTTCCGGGATGCCGAGCGTGCGCGCGAGATCGTTGGCGGTGCCCATGGGCAGGATGCCGAGTGTAAGGCCGGTAGCCACGATCCCCGACGCGGCAAGGCAGAGGCTACCGTCGCCGCCGCACACGATGGCGCAGTCGACCTTTTCCTTGCCTTCCAGGATCTTGCGCTCGATTTCTTCCGGCGACCCGAGGCTGTCCTCGCGCACCTCCACCCCGCCCTTGCGGAGCCGCGCCACGATGCCGTCGATCGCTTCGTCCCCGCGCCTCGCGCCCGGGTTGACCAGCAGGACAGCCCGGCGCGGCGGCGCCGTGTCTTCGGAATCAGCGGCCATGATCTCCCTCGCCCCGAAGGGATACGCTTCAGGACTTCCGCTGTTCCTCGAGGAACTCGGCGATCTCGCGACGGATCAGCTTGCGCAGGTTGCGGTTGATCCGGTCGCCCAGCTCACCCTGCAATTCCTCGCGCACGATTTCGTTGATCATCCTGCGCAACGCGGCCTCGTCGAGGTTCGGCGCCGCCGCCGCCGAAGCGCCGTCCTCGAGCCCGTCGGCGAGGACATCCCCCGAACTCGAACGGGCGCCGGCGCGCATCTCCGGCGTCAGCATCAGCACCGTCGCTCCCTCGCCCGGCCCGGTCAGGCGCGACTCGGTCTCCGCCGAAACGAGCGCCCGGATCGAGGCCAGCACCTCCGCCAGCGACTCCCCTTCTCCCGGGCCGCCCCGAGCGGCGTCGTCGTCGCCTCCCGGCTTCATCGCCTACTGCCGCTCCCAGCGCGCGCGTATCCGATCGACCGCCCGGGTGTCGTAGCCACCCGACGGGCCACTCCGGACCCTGGTGAAGTTCACGTCGGGGTCGTAGGTCTCGATCCCCAGCTTCAGGTGCTCGACCGTGAGCAGGCCCATGGCCCGCAAGCAGCCCGTACGTGGCCACATATTCGTCGCGCAGGGCGCGAACGACCTCCGCCTCCGCCGTCAGCCGCTCCTGGTCGGCGTCGAGCACGTCGAGGGTCGAGCGGGCGCCGAGCCGCGCCTCCTCGGCAACGCCTTCGGCCGCAATCCGCGCGGCGTCGACCTGTTCCCGCCGCGCAACGATCGATGCCCGCGCCACGAGAAGCTGCGCGAAGGCGTCCCCGACCTCCTGCGTCACGCTGCGCGCTTCGTCCTGCAGCTCGTAGCGGCGCTGATCGAGCAGCGCCTGGGCCTGGCGAACCACGCTGTCGTTCAGGCCCCCGGTATAGAGCGGCATCGATCCCTGGATGCCGACCTCGCCGAAGGTATCGCCATCCCAGCCGTCGAACTGGGAGTTGCCGCGCTCGACGCCGGCCGAGGCGCTGAGACCGACTTGCGGCCCTTTGGCCGCGAGGGCGCGGTCGAAATCGTAGACGGCGACCCGCTCGCTGAACTGGGCCGATATGATCCGCGGGTTGCGCTGAACCCCGATCGCGGCCGCCTCGTTCAGCGAATTCGGCACCTGCGGCAGCGGCGGCAGCGGCTCGAGGTTGTCCGGCATCACGCCGACCGCCGCCAGATACGCCTGCCGTGACACCTCGAGCTGCCCTTGGGCCCCCGCCAGGGTCGAGCGCGAGGCGGCCAGCCGCGACTGGCTCTGGCTGACGTCGGTGCGTGTCACCTCGCCGACATCGAAGCGGTTCTGCGTCGCGTCCAGCGTCTCGGCAAGCCGGTCGACGTCATTGCTGGCCAGCCGCACGAATTCCTGATCGCGGCGCACGTCAACATAGGCCTGCACCGCATTGAAAAGGACCAGTTGCTCCACGTCCTTCAGGTCCGCCCGGCCCGCAGCGATCTGGTTTCGCGCCGCCTCGACCGCCGCCTTGGTCGCCGCCGTTGTCAAAGATCAGCAGTGAGGCATTCAGCGCCGCGCGCGTGTTGGACAGTTGGTCCTCGATCGCCTCCAGCGGTCGTTTGCGACGTCAGCGAGGCCGAGGCGTCGACCTGCGGCCGCCGCGCCGCGCGCGCCTGCGGCAGGGTCTCGTCAACGCCGCGCAGTGCCGCGCGGGTCGAATCCAGCAGCGGGCTGGTCTGGTAGGCCTTGACCAGCGCATCCGCCAGAGAGTCCGCCATCGCCGGTCCAGAGCCGCCCAAAGCGAGAGCGAGCACAAAGCTGCTCGACCAAAGAAGCGATTTCAATGAATGCCTGTTCATCGCGGATCCTCGGCACTGCTCGCGCCACTGGCCCGTAGGCCGGGCTCCGTTCGCACTATCTGGTGGATCGCGTCAGAATTCAAATGCTTTCGTCGTCGCGAAGCCTGGCAAGACGGGGGCCGTCGCATCGAAAATCCGCCGCCAGGCGATGTCCCTTTCGCGTCCGGAGCCCAAGCCGCGCCTGGCCGCCCGCGCCGTCGGCGAAGATCGCCGCGATTCGTCCTCCGGGCTTGAGTTGGTCCGCGATCGCCTGCGGCAGCACCTCGATCGCGCCCTCGACCAGGATCGCGTCGAACGGCCCGTGCTCCGCCACGCCGTCCGCCAGCGGTCCGGCGTGGACGACCGCGTTGTCCACGGCGTGCGCACCCAGAAGCACCTCGGCCTCGGCTGCCATCACGGGGTCGGATTCGAGGGCCACCACCGCCTCGGCCATCTGCGCCAGCACCGCGGTCGAGTAGCCGAGGCCGCAGCCGAGGTCGAGCACCAGATCCTTCGGCCCGACGGCCAGCGCGTCGAGAAGCTTGGCGAACACGCGGGGGTCGAGGAGCACCCGCCCCGGCGCCAGCGGAACGTGCTCGCCGAGATAGGCCACCGGTCGCAACGCAGCGCGGGAGAAACTCCTCGCGCGGCACCGCGAGCATCGCCGCGATGATCGGGTATCGCGTGACGTCCGAGGGACGCACCTGGCGGTCCACCATGGCTTCGCGGGCGGCGGCGTAGTCGATCATGCGGTCGTTCCCTCAAGGGGTCGTGTCGCCCGAGGGATGGCATATTTCCCCCCGCGGGGCAACGCGCCACGCCGCGGTTTCCCGCCTTGCCTGTGCGCTGCGGCATTGCTAGATGGGGTCGTCTGCGGGGCGACGTGGCGGAGTGGTGACGCAGCGGATTGCAAATCCGTGCACGCCGGTTCGATTCCGGCCGTCGCCTCCAGGACATCCGTGAGACTGAGGCGGTTCGGTGCTGGTCACGCGGTGGTGGCGGCCAGGCCGCCGGGGGATGGGAAGCTTCGTGCGCAAGGTCGGAATCGGGATCATCGGCTGCGGCAATATCAGCAGCGCCTACCTCACGGCCGCGCGCAACTTTCCCGTGCTCGATATCCGGGCGGTCGCGGACCTGGACCTTGCGGCGGCGCAGCGGCGCGGCGAGGAATTCGCGGTGCCGGCGGCCACGATCGCGGAGCTTCTGGCGGACCCTGCCATCGAGATCGTCGTCAACCTCACCATCCCGAATGCCCATGTCGCGGTGAGCCACGACATCCTGCAGGCCGGCAAGCACAGCTATTCCGAGAAGCCGCTCGGCGTCGCCTTCGCCGAGGCGGCCGGGCTGGCCGAGGAGGCGGAGCGGCGCGGGCTGCGGCTCGGCTGCGCGCCGGACACCTTCCTCGGCGGCTCGCACCAGACCGCGCGCGAGGTCCTCGACGGCGGGCGACTCGGGAACTCCGATCGGCGGAACCGCCTTCTTCATGTGCCCGGGACACGAGCGCTGGCACCCGAACCCCGACTTCTACTACAAGATCGGCGGCGGGCCGGTGCTCGACATGGCGCCCTACTACGTCACCGATCTCGTCAACCTGCTCGGGCCGGTGGCGCGGGTGGCGGCGATGGCGCCGAAGCCACGGCCGCTGCGCACCATCACCAGCGAGCCGCGCTCGGGCGAGACGATCGAGGTCGAGGTGCCGACGCACGTCGAGCGGCAGTCTCGAATTCCAGTCGGGCGCGGTGGTTGCGATCACCATGAGCTTCGACGTCCCGGGGCACCGGCACCTGCCGCTCGAGATCTACGGCACCGAGGGGAGCCTGATCGTGCCGGACCCGAACTGGTTCGGCGGGGAGGTCGTCGTTTCTGCCCAAGGGCGGCGAGTGGCAGGCCGTGCCGGTGGAGCGGCCGTGGACGGAGGGCCAGCTTCGCTCGATCGGGCTCGCCGACATGGCGGCGGCGATCCGGCAGGACCGGCCGCACCGGGCTTCGGGGGCGCTGGCGCTGCACGTGCTCGAGGTGATGGAGGGTCTCTCGCGCTCGGCGGAGACGGGCCGCTTCGTCGAAATCGCCACCCGGCCGGAACGCCCGCGGCCGCTGGCCGAGGACGCGCCGCTGGACCGGCTGGACTGAGGGAGAGCTTCGCATGAAGAAGGCACTGATCGCCTGGGGCGGATGGTCCGGGCATGAGCCCGAGCAGGGAGCCGCCCGCGTCGGCGCCATCCTGGCCGACGAGGGCTTCGACGTGACGACCGAGGCGGGGACCGAGGCCTTCGCCGACGCCGGACTCGCCGGCTTCAGCCTGATCGTGCCGATCCTGACCATGTCGACGATCAAGAAGGAGGAGTTGGCGAACCTGCTCGCGGCGGTGAAGGGCGGGGTCGGGCTCGGCGGCTATCATGGCGGCATGGCCGACGCCTTCCGCAACGAGCCCGAATACCAGTTCATGGTGGGCGGCCAGTGGGTGGCGCATCCGGGGAACATCATCGACTACCGGGTCGACGTGACCCGGCCGGACGATCCGGTGATGGCCGGGATCGAAAGCTTCCCCTATCGCTCGGAGCAGTACTACCTGCACGTCGATCCCCGGGTGGAGGTGCTGGCCACCACCCGCTTCAACGGCGAGCATGCCGAGTGGATCGACGGCGCGGTGGTGCCGCAGGTCTGGAAGAGCCGCTACGGCAAGGGCCGCGTCTTCTTCAGCGCGCTGGGCCATGTGGCGAGCGAGTTCGACGTGCCGCAGATGGCGACGATCCTGCGCCGGGGGCTGGCCTGGGCGGCGGCCTGAGCGAAATCTCGCGGCTCGCGCGGCGTCTCCTTCGGCATCGCGCTCGTTAACGCCGCGTCAAAAAGTGGCAAGCCAGTTTCCAGCCAGATTCCAGCCGGATTCCAGCCCCCGAAAACGAAGCCTTTTCAGGAGCTTGCTCCGCAATCGCCGAACCCGGCGATTTTTCCGCGCCGAAGGCGCTACTCCGCCGCCTTCAGCCGGCCCGCCGGCTCGTAGTTGAGGACCGGCGACAGCCAGCGCTCGACCTCCGCCACCGCCATGCCCTTGCGGCGGGCGTAGTCCTCGACCTGGTCGCGCTCCACCTGCGCCACCCCGAAGTAGTAGCTGTCGGGATGCGACAGGTAGAGGCCGGAGACCGAGGAACCCGGCCACATGGCGAAGCTCTCGGTCAGGCTGACGCCCGCCAGGCGCTCGGCGTCGAGCAGGCGGAAGAGCGTGCCCTTCTCGGTGTGGTCGGGCTGTGCCGGGTAGCCGGGGGCGGGGCGGATGCCACGGTAGGGCTCGCCGATCAGATCCTCGGGAGCGAACCCCTCGTCCGGGGCATAGCCCCAGAACTCGCGGCGGACACGCTCATGCAGTCGCTCGGCGAAAGCCTCGGCGAAGCGGTCGGCGAGCGCCTTGACCAGGATCGAGGAATAGTCGTCGTTGGCCCGCTCGAACCGCTCGGCGATGGCGACTTCCTCGATGCCGGCGGTGACGGCGAACCCACCGACGTAGTCGGGCGTGCCCACCGGCGCGACAAAATCGGACAGCGCGACGTTCTCCTGCCCCAACCGCTTCGCCCGCTGCTGGCGCAGGGTGAAGAAGGTCGCGAGCTCGTTGGTTCGGCCCTCGTCGGTGAAGAGGCGGATGTCGTCGCCGACCGCATTGGCCGGCCAGAAGCCCACGACGCCGCGCGGGACGAACCATTGCTCGGCGATGATCTTCGCCAGCATGGCCTGCGCGTCGTCGAAGAGCTGGCGCGCGGCGGGACCCTGGGCCTCGTCGTCGAGGATCTTCGGGTATCGGCCTTTCATCTCCCAGGTCTGGAAGAAAGGCGTCCAGTCGATATAGCGCGCGAGATCGGCGAGATCCCAGGTCTGGAAATCCCGGATGCCGAGGAAGCTCGGGCGCGGCGGGGTGTAGGCCGCCCAGTCGATCTTGTGCCCGTTTGCCCGGGCGGCCGCCAGCGGCAGGCGCTGCTTGTCCAGCTCGGAGCGGGCGTGCGCGTCGGCGAGCTTGCGGTACTCCTCGCGGACGGTGGCGACATAGGGCGCCTTGGCCTCGGGCGAGAGCAGGCTCGAGACGACGCCGACCGCCCGGCTGGCGTCGGTGACGTAGACGGTCTGGCCCCGCTCGTAACGCGGGTGGATCTTGACGGCGGTGTGCACCCGGCTGGTGGTGGCGCCGCCGATCAGGAGCGGAATCGAGAAGCCGTCGCGCTCCATCTCGGCGGCGACATGCGCCATCTCGTCGAGCGACGGCGTGATGAGACCGGAGAGGCCGATGATGTCGACGCCCTCGGCCTTCGCGGTCTCGAGGATCTTCGTGGCCGGCACCATCACGCCGAGGTCGATGATCTCGTAGTTGTTGCAGGCCAGCACGACGCCGACGATGTTCTTGCCGATGTCGTGCACGTCGCCCTTGACCGTCGCCATCAGGATCTTGCCGGCCGTCTCGCGGCCGCCGCCGCCACCGTTCGCGAGCTTCTCGGCCTCCATGTAGGGCAACAGGATCGCCACGGCCTGTTTCATCACCCGGGCGGATTTCACCACCTGCGGCAGGAACATCTTGCCCGAGCCGAAGAGGTCGCCGACCACGTTCATGCCGGCCATCAGCGGGCCTTCGATGACGTGGAGCGGTCGTTCCGCCGACTGACGCGCCTCCTCGGTGTCGACATCGATGAACTCGGTGATGCCGTTGACCAAGGCATGCTCGAGGCGCTTTTCAACCGGCCAGTCGCGCCATGCGAGGTCGCGCTCACGCGCCTCGCGGCCGGCGGCGCCCTTGAACTGCTCGGCGAGGTCGAGCAGCCGCTCGGTGGCGTCGGGGCGGCGGTTGAGCACCACGTCCTCGCACGCCTCGCGCAACCCGGGCTCGATCGAGTCGTAGACGGCGAGCTGGCCGGCGTTGACGATGCCCATGTCCATGCCGGCGTGGATGGCGTGGTAGAGGAAGACGGCGTGCATCGCCTCGCGCACCGGCTCGTTGCCGCGGAACGAGAACGAGAGGTTGGAGACGCCGCCCGAGACGTGCACGTGCGGCAGCGTCTCGATGATCCGCCGCGTCGCCTCGATGAAGTCGACGCCGTAGTTGTTGTGCTCCTCGATGCCGGTCGCCACCGCGAAGATGTTCGGGTCGAAGACGATGTCCTCGGGCGGGAATCCCACCTCCTCGGTGAGGAGCCGGTACGCACGGGTGCAGATCTCGACCTTGCGCGCCTCGGTGTCGGCCTGGCCCTGCTCGTCGAAGGCCATGACGACCACGGCGGCGCCGTACATCCGGCAGAGCCGTGCGTGGTGCAGGAAAGCCGCCTCGCCCTCCTTCATGGAGATCGAGTTGACGATGGCCTTGCCCTGGACGCACTTCAGCCCCGCCTCGATGACCTCCCACTTCGAGCTGTCGATCATCACCGGCACCTTGGCGATGTCGGGCTCGGCGGCGATGAGGTTGAGGAACGTCGTCATGGCCTTGACCGAGTTGAGCAGGCCCTCGTCCATGTTGACGTCGATGATCTGCGCGCCGTTCTCGACCTGGTCGAGGGCGACCGCGAGCGCCGCGGGGTAGTCGCCGGCGGTGATCAGCTTGCGGAAACGGGCGGAGCCGGTGATGTTGGTGCGCTCGCCCACGTTGACGAAGGGGATCTCGGGCGTGAGCGTGAAGGGCTCGAGCCCGGAGAGCTTCATCAACGGCTCCAGCTCGGGCACCCTCCGCGGCGGGTACTTCGCGACCACGGCGGCGATGGCGCGGATATGGTCGGGCGTGGTGCCGCAGCAGCCGCCGACCACGTTGAGGAGGCCCTCGCGGGCGAATTCCTCGATCTGCGCCGCCATGAACTCGGGGCTCTCGTCGTACTGGCCGAAGGCGTTCGGGAGGCCGGCGTTGGGATAGGCGCAGGTGAAGGTGTCGGCGATCCCGGAAATCTCCGCCAGGTGCGCGCGCATGGCCTCGGCACCGAGGGCGCAGTTGAGGCCGATGGTGAAGGGCCGCGCGTGCCGGACCGAATGCCAGAAGGCGGTCGGGGTCTGGCCGGAGAGGGTGCGCCCGGAAAGGTCGGTGATGGTGCCCGAGATCATGATCGGCAGGCGCACGCCCGTTTCAGCAAAGACCTCCTCGCAGGCGAAGATCGCGGCCTTGGCGTTCAGCGTGTCGAAGATCGTCTCGATCAGGATCAGGTCCGCTCCGCCGTCGATCAGCCCGCTCATCTGGCCGGCGTAGGCGGCGCGCAGGTCGTCGAAGCTGACCGCGCGGAAGCCCGGGTCGTTCACGTCCGGCGACATGGAGGCGGTGCGGTTGGTCGGACCGAGCGCGCCGGCCACGAAGCGCCGCTTGCCGTCCTCGGCCTCGGCGCGGCGGCAGGCGTTGCGGACGAGTTCGGCGCCACGGCGGTTCAGCTCGTAGACCCGCTCCTGCATGGCGTAGTCGGCCTGGGCGATGACCGTCGAGGAGAAGGTGTTGGTCTCGATGATGTCGGCGCCGGCGATGGCGTAGCGGTAGTGGATTTCCTCGATCGCCTCCGGCTGGGTCAGGATCAGGAGGTCGTTGTTGCCCTGCTGCGGATGGCCGTGGACGGCGCAGGCGCCGTGGCCGGTGAACTCGTCCTCGCCGAAGCCGAGGCCCTGGATCTGCGTGCCCATGGCGCCGTCCAGGATCAGGATCCGCTCGCGCGCGGCGGCGTTCAGGGCCTCCCGCGCATCGGTCCCGCGGACCGCATCGTCTACGACGGACGTCATGGCACAATCCACTCACTTGCTAAGATCTGACAGGGGCGGACTATACGCAGGATCGGCCGGGATTGGAAAGCGACGGTTTGCCCGATTGCGGAGGCGCGAACCCTGCCATATACAGACCCCCGAGCGCCCGTAGCTCAGCTGGATAGAGCGCTGCCCTCCGAAGGCAGAGGCCAGGGGTTCGAATCCCTTCGGGCGCGCCAAAAAATGACATGATCTAAAATGGGTTAAACCCGATCGGGCTGCCTCGATAAACTCCTCAAGACCAGCTTGTCACACCTTGGTCACACTACGGGAGTTTGAGCCATGGCAATGGGAAATGGCAGGTGTAGGTGCGCCGGAACGGCCGCACACTTCCACCGCGCGTCTTCGGGTAGGCAGGGGCCGGACCACCAGCGGTCTGCGGGTTGCGCTGACGATATCCACACGTCTCCATGGACTGGCTGCGATGGAGCCTGTCCCAAGCGGCCATCTTGAAGGAACCAAAGGAAGTCTGGTGTGTACCCCGTGTGTGCCCGACTGCTCCTGCAGCCGGCCTGCTACAGCTAGCTCCCTGATTTTATGGTGCTGCCGCGGGGATTTGAACCCCGGGCCTCTCCCTTACCAAGGGAGTGCTCTACCCCTGAGCTACGGCAGCGAGTCGGGTATGCCCCGCTCCCATAGTGGAGCCGCCAGTGTTCTTCAACGCCTTTCCACGACACCGGGGATGGCTGGAAACTGTCCACAGCTCAGGCACTTGGCGCGGCCGGGTTGGCCCCTTCAGGCGAGCCACCCGACGCGCTCTGCCCACATCCGCGTTCTGGACCCCACGGGCCCCTTGCGCTAGAAGGCGTCATGCCTGAAAGGACCGTCCCCCCGCAGCCATCCAAGGCCGCGGAAAAAGAGCAGAAATCCCTGCGCCTGGCCGAAGCCCTCCGCGCCAACCTCGCCCGGCGCAAGGCGCAGAAGCGGGCGCGCGGCGCCACCGCAGAAGGCGGCAAGGAACAAGGATAGCCGGCAGACCATGGACAGCATCCTCGTGCACGGCGGCCAGCGGCTGCAGGGCGCCATCCCGATCTCCGGCGCCAAGAACGCCTGCCTGACGCTGATGCCGGCGGCGCTGCTCACCGACGAGCCGGTGACGCTGACCAACGCGCCCCGGCTCTCGGATATCCGCACCATGACGACGCTGCTCGAATCGCTCGGCTGCGAGGTGGCGAGCCTGCAGCAAGGCCGCGTTCTCGTCATCGGCACCCAGAGCATCGCCAGCCACCGCGCCGACTACGAGATCGTGCGCAAGATGCGCGCCTCGATCCTGGTGCTGGGGCCGATGCTGGCGCGCGACGGCCACGCCGTCGTCTCGCTCCCCGGGGGCTGCGCCATCGGCGCCCGTCCGGTCGACCTGCATCTGCGCGGCCTCGAGGCCCTCGGCGCCGTGCTCGACCTGCGCGACGGCTACGTCCACGCCACCGCTCCCTCCGGGCTGCGCGGCGCCATCTTCGAGTTCCCGCTCGTTTCCGTCGGCGCCACCGAGAACGTGCTGATGGCCGCCACTCTCGCCCGAGGCACCACCGTGCTGAAGAACGCCGCCCGCGAGCCCGAGATCGTCGATCTCGCCCAGTGCCTGCGCCGGATGGGCGCCGAGATCACCGGCGAGGGCACCTCGACCATCGAGATCCGTGGTGTCGACCGCCTGCACGGCGCGACCCACCCCGTCGTCGCCGACCGCATCGAGCTTGGCACCTACATGCTCGCTCCCGCCATCGCCGGCGGCGAGGTGGAGCTCATCGGTGGCCGGCGCGAGCTGGTCGCGGCGTTCGCGGACAAGCTCGAGGAGGCCGGCGTCGAGGTCACCGCCACCAACTCGGGCCTCAAGGTGAGCCGCATGAACGGCCACGTCCGCGCCGTCGACGTGGCGACCGCTCCCTTCCCCGGCTTCCCCACCGACCTGCAGGCGCAGATGATGGCGCTCCTCACGCTGGCACAGGGCACCAGCCACCTCGAGGAGCGCATCTTCGAGAACCGCTTCATGCACGCGCCCGAACTCATCCGCATGGGCGCGCGGATCGAGGTCCACGGCGGAACCGCCACGGTCACCGGCGTCGAGCAGCTGAAGGGCGCCCCGGTCATGGCGACCGACCTTCGCGCCAGCGTCAGCCTGATCCTGGCCGGCCTCGCCGCCGAGGGCGAGACCCGCGTGGCGCGGGTCTACCACCTGGATCGCGGCTACGAGCGGGTCGAGGAAAAGCTCTCGGCCTGCGGCGCGCGGATCGAGCGGCTGCACGAGCGCGCCGCATGACCGGCGCTTCCCGGCCCGAGGACGCCCGCTTCGAAGACGGGGCCGAGCGGCCGCTCCGCCTGCGCGCCGAGACGCCCGAGGACCTCGCTGTCGTCTCGACCCTGCTGCAGGACGCCGTGGCGCAGACCTCCGAGATCGCCTGGGCCAGGCGGCACCGCCGCTTCTCGCTGCTGCTCAACCGCTTCCGCTGGGAGGACGCCGCCGCGGCCGAGCGCCAGGGCCGCCGCTTCGAGCGGGTGCAGGCGGTGCTCGACGTGGGCGGTGTGCTCCGTGCGCGCGCCAGCGGCTTCGATCCCGAAGACCGCGAACTCGTCCTCGCCCTGCTCGCGCTCGTGTTCGAGCCCGGTGAGGAGGGCGCCGGCACGCTCCGGCTCGTCATCGCCGGCGACGGCGAGATCGCGCTGGAGGTCGAGTGCCTCGACCTGACGCTTGCCGACGTCACCCGCCCCTACCTCGCCCACGCCCCGAACGCCCCCCGGCACCCGCTCGACTGAGAGTCGCATGCCCGCCTTTCTCGACACGCGCGAGCCGGACTTCGAGCGTCGCTTCGCGGCGTTCCTCGCCCGGAAACGCGAGGCCGAGGCGGACGTGGACGCCGATGTCGCCGCGATTCTCGCCGACGTCGCCGCCCGCGGCGACGCCGCGGTGATCGAACTGACCGCCCGCTGGGACCGCCTCGCGCTGACCCCCGCGACCCTCGCCTTCACCGCCGCCGAGATCGACGCCGCCGTCGCCGCCGTTGATCCGGACGACCGCGCGGCGCTGGAACTCGCCGCCGCGCGCATCCATGCCTATCACGAGCGCCAGGTCCCGACCGATGACCGCTGGACCGACGCCACCGGCGCCGAACTCGGCTGGCGCTGGACGCCGGTGGACGCCGCCGGCCTCTACGTCCCGGGCGGCCTCGCCTCCTACCCCTCGTCGCTGCTGATGAACGCCATCCCCGCCCGCGTCGCCGGGGTGCGCCGCCTCGTGGTCTGCGCCCCCACGCCGGACGGCGCCGTCAACCCGCTCGTCCTCCTCGCCGCGCGCCTCGCCGGCATCGACACCGTCTATCGCATCGGCGGCGCCCAGGCGATCGCGGCGCTCGCCTTCGGCACCGCCACCATCGCGCCGGTGGACAAGATCACCGGCCCCGGCAACGCGTATGTCGCCGCCGCCAAGCGCCGCGTCTTCGGCCGCGTCGGCATCGACATGATCGCCGGCCCATCGGAGGTGCTCATCCTGGCCGATACCGACAACGACCCCGACTGGCTGGCGCTCGACCTCCTCGCCCAGGCCGAGCACGACGAGAGCGCCCAGGCCATCCTGATCACCGACGACGCCGGCTTCGGCCGCGCCGTCGCCGCCGCCGTCGAGGTCCGCCTCGCCACCCTCGCCCGCCGCGCCATCGCCGGCGCAAGCTGGCGCGCGCACGGCGCGGTCATCACCGTCGCCGAATGGGGCGAAGCCGCGCGCCTCGCCGACCGCATCGCGCCCGAGCACCTGCAGGTCTGCACCGCTGACGCCGAGGCGCTCGCTGCCCGCGTCCGCCATGCCGGCGCGATCTTCATCGGCGCGCTGACGCCCGAGGCGATCGGCGACTATGTCGGCGGCCCCAACCACGTCCTTCCCACCGCCCGCTCGGCGCGCTTCTCCTCGGGCCTGTCGGTCCTGGACTTCATGAAACGCACCACCATCTCGCGCATGACCCCCGCCGCGCTCGCCGCGATCGGGCCC
Organism: uncultured Alphaproteobacteria bacterium; assembly: GCA_963844375.1. Lineage (GTDB taxonomy): Bacteria > Pseudomonadota > Alphaproteobacteria > Rhodobacterales > Rhodobacteraceae > Amaricoccus. The sequence goes on from CAWJOI010000035.1 coordinate 105,509, forward strand.
GCTGCCGAACGTCTCGCCCGCTCCGAGAGCCTCGAGGCGCACGGCCTCTCGATCCGCGCCCGGCTCGACCGGCTGAACCAGGGATGAAGCCATGCCCCATCGCGCCAGTGGCCCCGACCGCCTGATCGAGGTCACCCTCGACGAGACCGGCCTCGCGCCCCCCACGCCCGAGATCGAGCAGGAACGGCGCGTGGCGATCTTCGACCTGATCGAGGAGAACCGCTTCGCCCTGCCCGCCCGCGACGACCGCCCCGCCATCCAGGGCCCGTACCGGCTGAACCTGGCCATCCGCGACCGCCGCCTGGTCTTTCAGGTCGGGACAGAGGACACCGAGAACGCAGGCGAATTCCACCTGTCGCTGACGCCGTTCAACCAGGTCGTGAAGGACTACTTCCAGATCTGCGAGAGCTACTTCGACGCGGTCAAGCGCCTGCCGCGCATCGCAGATCGAGGCGATCGACATGGGCCGCCGCGGCATCCACAACGAGGGCTCGCGCATCCTGCTCGAGCGGCTCGCGGGCAAGGTCGAGACCGACATGGCCACCGCGCGCCGCCTCTTCACCCTGATCTGCGTGCTGCACTTCAAGGGCTGACGGCTTGAGCGAGCATCCCCATTCGGTGCTGTTCTGCTGCGACTACAACGCGGTGCGCTCGCCCATGGCCGAGGGGATCATGAAGAAGTACTACGGCAGCCGCATCTACGTGCAGTCCGCCGGGGTCAGGAACGAGCTCGACATCGACGGCTTCTCGGTCGCCGTCTGCAGCGAGATCGGCGTGGAACTCGACCGGCACCGCTCCCGCAGCTTCCAGGACATGGAGGATTGGGGCGACCGCATCGACGCCTACGACCTGATCGTGGCGCTGTCGCCCGCCGCCATGCGCCAGGCGCAGGAATACACCCGCTACCACGCCATCGACGTGGAGTACTGGCCGATCTTCGACCCCACCGGCCTCGGCGATGGCCGCGCTGCCAACCTCGCCGCCTACCGCCAGGCCCGCGACCAGATCGAGACCCGCATCCGCAACCGCTTCGGCCCGCCCGACGCGCCCGAGGAAGCCTAGATGCAAACGCGCCCGCACCCTCTCCGCACCGCCAAGGCTAGCCCAGCACACCCGCGTCCCTGAGACCCGCCATGATCGCCTCGGCAGCCGGTGCGTCCTTGCGAAGGAAGACCGCCGGCCTGCCGAGGGGTGCCGGCACCCGCCTCCACTCGCCGGGGACGCCCACGTCGGCACCGGTCCAGAGGTCGGTCCAGGCGCTTCCCTCGGGGAAATAGACCTCCACGGCGTCTGCCCCGCGGTCGAGCACCGGCGCCACCATGAGGTCCGGCCCGAGCAGGAACTGGTAGCGCAGGCCCTTCACGTTGGCGTCGTCCGGATAGTGCAGGAACGGATGCCGCACCACCGGATGCCCGCTGCGCCGCGGCATCCGCCACCAGCCCCTTCCGGTACGCCGCGAGGCCCTTGTAGACGCTCGCGAAGCGCTGGAGCGTGCGCCAGCGTGGCGGCATTGGTGTCGATCTGCGCCGACACCGCCGGGTCGAGGCCTTCGTGAGTGCGCAGGACCGCGGTGAACGCGTTGAGCTCCATCCAGCGCATCAGCAGCTCCGGCGTGCGGGCGATCACCGGGATGCGGCGCCCGTCCACGCCGAACTTGACCGCCACGTAGCCGCCGGTGTCGCTGTGGAGCAGGCTGAAGCCCGACATCCCGCCGGAAAGCAGCCCGACCACCGCCGTCTTGATGCCGTCGTACTCGTCCCAGCTCTGCATCTGGTCGCCGAGCCAGAACAGCGTGGCGATGCCCGGGCTCCGGGTGAAGCCCGAGCGGTCGAAGAAGACGATGTCCTCGCCCCGGCCGGCCTCCTCGATCGCCTCCCGGCTGATCCGCGCCCATTCCTCGGGATAGCGGTTGTGCCAGACCATCGGATCGCCGCCATCGTAGAGCCGCGCGTCGAACATCAGCGCCTCGCCGAAATCGTTCATCCAGCCCGAGGCGCCCGCCTGGCCGATCAGCGCGTCCCTGATCACGCCCTTGATCCAGGTCCGCGCCGCAGGGTTGCTGAGATCGACCACCGCCGCGTCGAAGCTGGTGTTGCGCACGAGGAGAGGCGTCCCGTCCTGCTGCTTGCACCAGGTAGCCCTGCGCCATCGCCTGCAGGTAGAGCGTGTCGTGCCCCGGCTGACGGCAGAGATAGGGGTTGATGTAGACGAGCATCCGCCCGCCGACCGCGGCGACGTCGGCGGCCAGCGCGTCGCCAGCCGGGATAGTAGCCGGTGTCGAGTCGCCAGTCCCACCACAGCTGCTTGCCGGCGTCGGTGGTCCGCGCCCCGCACCAGTCCTGCAGCCAGAGGCCGGCAAGCGGCACCCCCGCCGCCTTCACGGTCTCGAGCTTGCCGCGCACCACCTCGGTGCCGCCCTGCAGCCCGCGCGATCATCGCCCTGGTGGACCCAGTCGGGCAGCGGCCGCATCCGGCCGGCATAGTCGGTGTAGGCCTCGATCAGGTCGAGCGGGGTCGCGCCATGGAGAATGCGGCCGGTCATCACCCCCGACCACACCTTGACCTCGAACTCGGTCGCTCTGGCGCAGGTCGAAGGTGCGAGTATTCGAGGTTCTCCAGGAACATCGAGCGGAGCCGCGTGGTGATGAACTGCGGCGCCGGGCATTCGGTGACGTAAGGGGCTGCCGCCGCCGTCGCTGGCGAAGAGGTCGACCAGCGCGGGTGACCACCCGCGCGCCCGCGGCCGATGCCGTGCTCCTGCACCAGGATCGGCAGGAGGTTGCCCTTCTGGTTGAAGTAGGTGAGCTGCATGCCGAAGCCGAAGAAGCCCTCCTCGGCGGCGCTGCCGAGCCGGAGCGCGATGCGGTTCACCCCCGCGCGCGTCGTCCTCGACGCTGACCGTCGAAGCGGAGCTGGTTCGCCGCCGCGGCCTCGAACGCCAGCCGGTAGCCGATCTCGCCCGCCGGCCCGCGCAGCCGGCCGGTGACGGCCAGGCCACCGCCGGCGGCAGCCGCCACCGCGGCGATGGTGGGCGCGGCCCAGTGCGCCGATACATCGTCGCGGATCTCGAAGGAGCCCTCGGGAATGCCGCTCACCCGGTTGTGGAAGGTGGCCGTCTCGGCGACGAGGAAGTCGCCCGCCGGGATCGGTCTCCCAGATGCACGCGGCCGGGCTCGCTGGCGTGCGCGACGGCCAGCACCCCGCCGCGCCGGGTCAGGAGGAAGTCGCCCACCGGCCAGGACGGTCGCCGCCTCGCCTGCGCCCGCCCGGCCCCGTCGCCAGGGCCGGCCCCGGCGAGCGCGCCGGTCGTGCCCGTCAGAGAAACCCGCCGCCGTTTCATGCTCCGCCCCTCATGCTGCACTGCAAAAAGGCCGCGTTGACGCGGCTCCAGCGCCTATCCTATCACCGGAGCAAGGCCCCGGAGCAATGCCCTTCCGAAAGGACCCGCCCGTGAGCTTCACCATCCCCCGAGCCCGCCCGCGCGCCCGAACCGCTGCCAGCTCTTCGGCCCCGGGCTCGCGGCCCGAGCTCTTCCCCAAGATGGCCGCCTCCGCCGCCGACGTGATCAACCTCGACCTCGAGGACAGCGTCCCGCCCGCCGACAAGGCCGCCGCCCGCGCCAACATCATCAAGGCGATCGGCGAGATCGACTGGGGCGACCAAGACCCTCTCGGTCCGGATCAACGGCCTCGACACCGAGTTCTGGTACCGCGACGTCGTCGACATCCTCGAGCAGGCCGGCGAGCGCATCGACCTCTTCATGATCCCCAAGGTCGGCACCGCCGCCGACCTCTACGCCGTCGACGCGCTGGTCACCGCCGTCGAGGCGGCGAAGGGCCGGACGCGAAGCGTCGGGCCTCGAGGTCATCATCGAGACCGCGCTCGGCTTCGCCAACGTCCGCGAGATCGCCGCCGGCTCGCCGCGGCTGCAGGCGATGAGCCTCGGCGCCGCCGACTTCGCCGCCTCGATGGGCATGCAGACGACCGGCATCGGCGGCACCCAGGACGGCTACTACATGCTGCCCCCGAGCGAGGAGGCGCGCGCCCGCACGTCTACGGCGACCCCTGGCACGGCGTCACCGCCGCCATCGTCGCCGCCTGCCGCGCCAACGGCGTCCTGCCGGTGGACGGGCCGTTCGGCGACTTCTCCGACCCCGACGGCTTCACCGCCCAGGCCCGCCGCTCCGCGACCATGGGCATGGTCGGCAAGTGGGCGATCCACCCCTCCCAGGTGAAGCTCGCCAACGAGGTCTTCACGCCGCCGGAGGCCAAGGTCGCCGAGGCGCGCGAGATCCTCGCCGCCATGGCCGAGGCCCAGGCCCGGGGCCAGGGCGCCGTCACCTACAAGGGCCGGCTCATCGACATCGCCTCGGTGCGCCAGGCCCAGGTCATCGTGAAGATGGCCGAGCTCATCGCCGGCTGAGCCCATGCGCTCCGAGCGCGGCGCGCTCCTCCTCTCGGCGATCGCCGCCGCGCTCCTCGCCGCCATCGGCATCGCCGCCGCGGTCTGTCACCGGCTCCGGGCGCCATCCTGCTCGACGGCCTCTTCAACCTCTGCTTCGCGGTCACCGCCGCCTTCACGCTGCGCGTGGCCCGCCTCGTCGCCCTCCCCGACGACGCCGACTACCCCTTCGGCTACCTCTTCTTCGAGCCGCTCATCAACACCGTGAAGGGCCTGCTCATTCTCGGCGTCTCCGCCTTCGCGCTGGTGGACGCCGCCATCGCGCTCGCCTCCGGCGGCCGCGCCGTGGAGTTCGGCCCCGCCGCCCTCTACGCCGCCGTCGCCACCGCCGCCTGCATCGCCGTGGTCCTCGCGCTCCGCCGCTCCGCCCCGAGCCCCCTGGTCAAGGCCGACATCGACACCTGGACCGTCAACGCCGCCGTCTCCGGCGGCGTGCTCGCGGGCTTCCTCCTCGCCGCCTGGCTCGTCCGCTCCGGCCACGCCGGCGCCGCCGCCTACGTCGACCCGGCCATGGTCGCCCTCGTCGTCCTGCTCTCCCTCGCCGTGCCCGTCCGCATGGCGCTCACCGGCCTCCTCGCGCTGCTCAACCGCGCGCCCGCCGCGCCTGTCGTCGCAGCCATGGAGACCGAGGTGCGCGCGGCCCTCGGCCCCCTGCCCGTCACCCGCCTCTGGGTCCGCGCCATCCAGCCCGGCCGCACCACCTATGCCGTCGTGCACGTGCTGGTTCCGCCCGGCACCCCGCTCGAGCTGCCCGAGGCCGACCGCCTGCGCGGCGCCATCATCGACGCCCTCATCGCCCGCCACGCGCCCGTGGTCGTCGACGTTGTCTTCACCGCCGTCGAGGCCTACGCCGCCCCCACCGCAGGCTACACCTGACACGGGCCCGCCCGTGTCCGCATGCGTCCGTCCGCGTTAACAGCCCGTAAAGAAGTGGCAAGCCGGATTCCAGCCGGATTCCAGCCGCCTTCCAGCCCGGATTTTTCTCGCCGTTCCAAAGGGATGACCGCCGCCCGAGGCGCGCGAGCAGATCAACCGGAGATCGTATCACACCCTCCTGTTGCATTCCGCCCGCGGCCGCTCAATATACGCCCGAGCCGCCGGAGCGCCGTATGCAGACCTATCTCGACTTCGAAAAGGGCCTCGCCGAGATCGAGGGCAAGGCCGAAGAGCTGCGGACAATGGCCCGCAAGAATACCGAGACCAACGTGGACGAGGAGGCCGCCGCCCTCGACCGCAAGGCCGCCACGCTGCTCGACGACCTCTACCGCTCGCTCGACCCCTGGCGGAAGACCCTGGTCGCCCGCCACCCCGAGCGCCCGCACTGCCAGGACTACATCGACGCGCTCTTCAGCGAATGGACACCCCTCGCCGGCGACCGCAACTTCTCCGACGACCACGCGGTGATGGGCGGCCTCGCCCGCTTCAACGACCGCGCCGTGGTGGTGATCGGCCACGAGAAGGGCAACGACACCCGCTCGCGCATCGCCCGCAACTTCGGCATGGCCCGCCCCGAGGGCTACCGCAAGGCGATCCGGCTCATGGATCTCGCCGACCGCTTCGGCCTCCCCGTCATCACCCTCGTCGACACCCCCGGCGCCTATCCCGGCAAGGGCGCCGAGGAGCGCGGCCAGGCCGAGGCGATCGCCCGCTCCACCGAGAAGTGCCTGCAGATCGGCGTTCCGGTGGTCTCCGTCGTCATCGGCGAGGGCGGGTCGGGCGGAGCGGTCGCCTTCGCCACCGCCGATCGCATCGCCATGCTCGAGCACTCGATCTATTCGGTCATCTCGCCCGAGGGCTGCGCCTCGATCCTCTGGAAGGACGCCGACAAGATGAAGGAGGCGGCCGAGGCGCTGCGCCTGACCGCCCAGGACCTGCTGAACCTCGGCGTCGTCGACCGCGTCGTTCCCGAGCCGCGCGGCGGCGCCCAGCGCGACAAGCCCGAGGCGATCGCCCGGGTCGGCGCGGCGCTCGCCGAGATGCTCGCCGAACTCGGGGGCAAGACTGCGGCCGCCCTCCGCAAGGCGCGTCGGCAGAAGTTCATCGCCATGGGAAGCAAGTCGCTGGTGGCGTGATTACGGAATCGCTCTTGCGCGCGCTCGCCGGCAATCGCCTCGCGCGCGAGCGCACGCGGATCGACGACTCGACCATGCAGGTCGCGTCGTAACCTAGAGCGGCCGGCCGCGCAGCAGAAGCGGCAGATCGCCCGAAAGCCCGGCGGCCTCTCCGATCAACGCGCGGCGGAGCGCCGGCAGGCGGTTCTACAGCGCCGAGACCAAGGTCGCGACCGAAGCGAAATATCGGATTGTCGTTCGAGAACAGCCGGTTGATCCCGTCGGTCGCCGCCGCCAGCGCGGCGATGTCGAAGCGCCGCCAGCGCTCGTAGGCCGCCAGCACGTCCGGCGCGCCGATGTCCTGGCCGCGGCGGGCGGCCGCGACGACCACCTCCGCCAGCGTGGCGATGTCGCGCAGCCCCAGGTTGAGGCCCTGTCCAGCCAGCGGGTGGATGCCGTGGGCGGCGTCTCCGGCCAGCGCCAGGCGCTCGCCGGTCAGGCGCTCGGCCAGCGACAGTCCGAGCGGATAGGAATAGCGCGCGCCCTCGAGCCCGATCTCCCCCAGGAAGTCGCCGAAGCGCGGGCGGAGCTCCGCGAGGTAGCCCGCCGCGTCGAGGCCCGAGATCGCCGCCGCCCGCGCGGTCGTCTCGGTCCAGACGATGGACGAGCGCTCGCCCGGCAGCGGCAGGATGGCGAGCGGGCCTGCTGGCATGAAGAACTGATGCGCGACCCCGCCATGCGGCCGCGCGTGCGCCACGGCGCAGACGAGCGAGGTCTGGCCGTAGTCGCGGCCTCGCCGGCGGATGCCGGCGCGGCGCGCCACCTGGCTGTCGCGCCCGTCGCAGGCCACGAGAAGCGCGCCGCGCAGGGTGCTTCCGCCGGCCAGCGTCACCGACACCCCACCCGGAGCCGCGGCCTGGTCCACCACCATCGCCGCCCCGGGCGCCTCGACGAGGGGCGAGGCCGCCATGGCCGCGGCGAGCGCCGCGCGCAGGTAGCGGTCCTCCAGGATGTGGCCCATGGGGCCGTCGTCGATCTCGTGCTGGTCGAAGTGCAGCACGTGCCGGCCCGCACCCTCCCCGGCCCGGCCGTCGCTGATCTTGATCTCCGCGATCGCCTGTGCCCGGGAGGCGAGCCCACCCCAGAGGCCGAGCGCCGAGAGAAGCCGCCGCGAGCCGAGCGAAAGCGCATAGGCCCTGCCGTCGAACGCCGGGTCCGCCTGCACCACGGCGGGGCGGGCGTCGAGCACGATGCTCGAAAGCCCGCCCTGCGCCAGCGCCAGCGCCAGCACCGGCCCGTTCAGGCCGCCGCCCACGATGAGGACATCGCAATCCTTCGCCATGGCCGGGAGTATCGCCCGGCCCGTGGCGATTGTCCAGCCGCCCCAGCCCCGCTAGGGTCGCGCGAAACGCGGGAGTGGGGCATGTCGGAAACCTGGCTCTGGATGACGGCGGCGGATCTCGGCCGCGGGATAGGCGCGGGCGCCATCGACCCGCGCGAGCTGACCGAGATCTATCTCGCGGCCATCGACAGCCATCCGCAGGCGCCGGGCATCTACGCCCGAACGACGCCCGAGCGCGCCCGCGCCGAGGCGGCGGCGGCCGCGGACCGGGCTGCGGCAGGCCTGCGGCGCGGGCCGCTCGACGGCGTGCCGGTCAGCTGGAAGGACATCTTCGACACCGCCGGCACCGCCACCGAGGCCGGGTCCGCCCTGCTGCGCGGCCGGGTGCCGGAGCGCGACGCGGCGGTGCTCGCCGCCGCCGCCCGCGCCGGGCTCGTCTGCCTCGGCAAGACCCACCTGAGCGAGCTCGCCTTCTCCGGGCTCGGGGTCAACCCGGTGACCGCCACGCCCCCCAACATCAACGACCCCGAGCTGGCGCCGGGCGGCTCCTCCTCCGGCGCCGCCGCCTCGGTCGCCTTCGGTCTCGCCGCCGCGGCGATCGGCTCCGACACGGCTGGCTCCGTGCGCATCCCGGCCGCCTGGAACGACCTCGTCGGCCTCAAGACGACCCACGGCCGCCTGCCGCTCGATGGCGTGGTCCCGCTCCGCCCGTCCTTCGACACCGTCGGCCCGCTCTGCCGCTCGGTCGAGGACGCGGCGCTCCTTTTCGGCGCGTTGGCAGGCGAACCCGCCCCCGACCTCGCCGGGACGACGCTCGCCGACGCCCGCCTCCTCGTCCTCGGCGATCCCGAAGCGCTCCCGGTCCGCGCCGAGCCACGGGCAGCCTTCGAGGCGGCGACCGGGCGGCTGGCGGCGGCCGGCGCCCGCCTCGAGCACGGGGTGCCGGCGCCCGTCATCGCGGTGCAGCCACTCTTCGCGACGCTTGCGCCCGCCGAGTCCTACGGCATCTGGCGCGACATCATCGAGGCCAACCCTGCGAGCGATGTTCGCGCCGATCCTCGAGCGCTTCCGCCTCGGCGCAAACATCGCCGCCGCCGACTATGTCGCCGCCCTCCGCGCCCTCGACCGCGAGCGCGCCGCCTGGCGCGAAGCCGTCGCCGGCTACGACGCCGTGCTCCTGCCGACGACGGCGAACCTCCCGCCCAAGCTCGACCGGCTGCTGGCGGACCCCGCGTACTACACCACCGAGAACCTGCTCGCGCTCCGCAACCCCAACCTCGCCAACCTCCTCGGCCTCTGCGCCCTGACGATCCCCACCGGCATCCCCAGCTGCGGCCTGATGGCGCTGGCGGCGCCCGGGGCCGAGGCGCAGCTCCTCCGGCTCGGGGCCGCCATCGAGCGCGCCCTGGCATAGTGCACCGCAAAATGCTGGACCCGGAGGCACTTGCAGGCTACAGTCGAGGCTGAACGGGGCACCTCGAGACCCCGGCAACGAGGCTCGACGATGCAGTTCCCCGCGCGGTTCTCAGACCTGCCGGAATACGCCTTTCCGCGACTGCGCGCGCTGCTCCAGGGCATCCCCCCGGGCGGCCCCGACCTCGCCATGACCATCGGCGAGCCGAAGCACGCCCTGCCCGACTTCGTCGCCCCCACCATCGCCGCGCATGCCCACGAGTTCGCCCTCTACCCCCCGAACGACGGCACCCCCGAGCTCCGCCGCGCCATCGCCGACTGGCTCGGCCGCCGCTACGCCGTCGCCGTCGATCCCGACACCCGGATCGTCCCGCTGAACGGCACCCGCGAGGGCCTCTTCAACGCCGCCCTCGCGCTGTCAGCGGAGAGCCGTGGGGGGGCGCGGCCCGCGGTGCTGATGCCCAACCCGTTCTACCAGGTCTACGGCGCCGCGGCGCTCGCCGTCGGCGCCGAGCCCGTCCCGGTGCCGGCCACGGCGGAGACCGGCTTCCTGCCCGACTATGCCGCCCTTCCCCCGGCGCTCCTAAACCGGGTGACGCTCTGCTATCTCTGCTCGCCCGCGAACCCACAGGGCGCGGTCGCCGACGCCGGCTACTGGCGGAGCCTGATCGCCCTGGCCGAGCGGCACGACTTCCGCATCCTCGCCGACGAATGTTACGCGGAGATCTACCGCGACACACCGCCGCCGGGCGCCCTCGAGATCGCCGCGGCCGTGGGCGCCGACCCCGAGCGGGTGGTCGTCTTCAACTCGCTCTCCAAGCGCTCCAACGCCCCCGGCCTGCGCTCCGGCTTCGCCGCCGGCGGCCCGCGCTCCATCGCCGCGATGCGCCAGCTCCGCGCCTATGGCGGCGCGCCGCTGCCGCTGCCGATCCAGCGCGCCTCGACGGCCCTCTGGCAGGACGAGACGCACGTCACCGCCAGCCGCGCCCTCTATGTCGAGAAGTTCGCCCTCGCCGACCGCTTGCTCGGCGGCATGGCGGGCTACGCCGCGCCGGCGGGCGGGTTCTTCCTCTGGCTCGACGTTGGTGACGGCGAAGCCTTCGCCCTCCGGCTCTGGCGCGAGACCGGGGTGCGCGTCCTGCCCGGCGGCTACCTCGGACGCGCCACCCAGAGACGCCGAGAACCCAGGCCACCGATACATCCGCGTCGCCCTGGTGGCCGACGCCCCCCAGGTCGAACGCGGCCTCACCGCGATCCGATCCACGCTGGAACAGGCCCCCGCGCCTGCGCGCCGCAAAAATGCATAGTCCATCCAAAACAATGGCTTGCCCAAGCGTTCGCACGCGAACACCCAGCGACGGTGGATCGCCGGCGCCGCGCATCAGCCCCCAAGAGGTCGACTAGATGGCCACACATTCGAAAGCGAAACGCCGCGCGCCGCTGATGGAGAGCGACACCGAGATCGCGCTCCGCCGGCGCGGCGCCGAGCTCATCGGCCTCGTCCTCATCGGCCTCGCCGCCCTCGCCGCCGTGATGATCTGGACCTATTCGCCGGACGATCCCAGCCTGTTCAGCGCCACCGACGAGGCCCCCCGCAACGCGCTCGGGCTGGTCGGTGCGTCGCTCGCCGACCCGCTTCACCGCGCCCTCGGCTGGGCCTCCTACGGCATCGCCGTGGCGCTCGCGGTCTGGGGCGCGCGCCTGGTGCTGCACGCGGGTGAGAACCGCATCCTCGCCCGCGCCTCCCTGACCCCGATCGCGCTCCTCATCGCCGCCACGCTTCGCGGCCACGCACGTGCCGCCGTCGGGCTGGGTGCACGACTACGGCCTCGGCGGGCTGATCGGCGACGCGGCGCTCGGCGCCATCCTCTCGATCGTGCCGGTGCAGCCGGCACAGGCGCTGGGCATCGTCGCGCCGGCGCTGGCGGTGGCCTTCATCGCCGGCTCGGGCTATGCACTCGGCGTCACCTGGGCCGAGTTCCGCGGCTTCCTCGCCTTCCTCAGCCAAGGATCGGTGGTGCTCTATTCCGGCCTCCACGGCCTCACCGGCCGCGCCATGGCTGGGGCGGCCGACGGCGCCCGCGCGGCGCGCAGCCGCGCCGTCGAGGCGCGGGAGCGGCGCGCCCAGGCCGGCGCCGTATCGCTCCGCGCCGCCATGCCCGACGGCCCCCGCTTCGGCCCGGAAGTGCGCCCCTCCTCCGATGACAGCGTCATGGCCAAGATCAAGGAAGCGGTGCGCGCCCGCGAGGCCGCCGCCACCGGCCGGCCGCGCGTCGCCCCGCCGGAATTGCAGTCGGACGTCGCAGTGCTGGAGCGCGACGTCCCCTTCGATGCCTCGCCCGAGCCCCGCGTCCAGCCGCCCAAGGCCCGCCCCCTGCCCAAGAGCGTCCGCGCCCGCTCCGAGGAGGAGCCCGAGCTCGAACTCGATCCCGACGCGCCCGAAACTTGGCGCACGCCTCCGCTCTCGCTGCTGCAGAACCCCTCCACCATCGTCCGCCACCACCTCTCCAGCGACGCGCTGGAAGAGAACGCCCGCATGCTCGAGAGCGTGCTCGACGACTACGGCGTGCGCGGCGAGATCACCTCGATCCGCCCCGGCCCCGTCGTCACCATGTACGAGCTCGAGCCCGCCGCCGGCCTCAAGGCCAGCCGCGTCATCGGCCTCGCCGACGACATCGCCCGCTCCATGTCCGCCCTCGCCTGCCGCTGCTCCACCATCCCCGGCCGCTCGGTCATCGGCATCGAGCTCCCCAACGAGCTGCGCGAAAAGGTCCTCCTCCGCGAAATCCTCTCCGCCAAGGGCTTCGGCGACAGCGCCCACGCCCTGCCCCTCGCCCTCGGCAAGGACATCGGCGGCGAGCCCGTCGTCGCCAACCTCGCCCGCATGCCGCACCTCCTGATCGCCGGCACCACCGGCTCCGGCAAGTCGGTCGCCATCAACACCATGATCCTGAGCCTCCTCTACAAGCTCTCGCCCGCCGAGTGCCGGCTGATCATGATCGACCCGAAGATGCTCGAGCTCTCCGTCTACGACGGCATCCCGCACCTCCTCTCCCCCGTCGTCACCGACCCGAAGAAGGCCGTCGTGGCGCTGAAGTGGGTGGTCGCCGAGATGGAGGAGCGCTACCGCAAGATGTCGAAGATGGGCGTGCGCAACATCGACGGCTACAACGCCCGCGTGAAGGACGCCGCAGGCCCGCGGCGAGGCCTTCACCCGCACCGTCCAGACCGGCTTCGACGAGGAGACCGGCGAGCCCGTCTTCGAGACCGAGACCTTCCAGCCCAGGCGATGCCCTTCATCGTCGTCATCGTCGACGAGATGGCGGACCTGATGATGGTCGCCGGCAAGGAGATCGAGGCCTGCATCCAGCGCCTCGCCCAGATGGCCCGCGCCTCCGGCATCCACCTGATCATGGCGACCCAGCGCCCCTCGGTCGACGTCATCACCGGCACGATCAAGGCCAACTTCCCCACCCGCATCTCCTTCCAGGTCACCTCCAAGATCGACAGCCGCACCATCCTCGGCGAGATGGGCGCCGAGCAGCTCCTCGGCCAGGGCGACATGCTCTACATGGCCGGCGGCGGCCGCATCACCCGCGTCCACGGCCCCTTCGTCTCCGACGAGGAGGTCGAGGAGATCGTGAAGCACCTGAAGGCCCTCGGCACCCCCTCCTACGACGACGGCATCCTCGACGGCCCCGACTCCGACACCGAGGACGAGATCGACCTCGTCCTCGGCCTCGGCGGCAACACCGGCAGCGACGACGCCCTCTTCGACCAGGCCGTCGCCATCGTCGCCAAGGACCGCAAGTGCTCCACCTCCTACATCCAGCGCAAGCTCTCGGTCGGCTACAACAAGGCCGCCAAGCTCGTCGAGCTCATGGAGGAAGCCGGCGTCGTCTCCCAGGCCAACCACGTCGGCAAGCGCGAGGTTCTGGTGCCGGAGCGATAGCCCCCGACCGACGGCGCTTCGCACCATTTCGCACGCGAAAGTACCGTTATCACTATGATCTTGCTCGGGTTAGCCTTCGTTAATTCCCGGGTGCCCCCATCGGACCACCCAGGATGAGCTGGCTGGCCCCGCTGGCAGTCGCGGGACAGGGCCTCATCGCCCTTCTGACGCTCGCACTCGCGCGCACCCTCCCGCTCGCCGACTTCGAGGCCTACGCCGTCGCCTCGGCCGTCTTCATCCTGATGGTGACCGCCGCCCCGCTCGGCGCCGAGAAGCTGTCGCTCCGCGTCCTGCCCTCGCTCCTCGCCGCCGGCGACCCCGGCCGCCTCCGCGGTTTCCTCGGCTGGGCCGCCCGGCGGACGCTCGCCGGCACCGCCATCGCCATGACCCTCGGCCTCCTCTGGGCGCTCTGGCCCGACCGGCTGCCCCCGGAAACCCGCTGGGCGGTCGCGATCGCCAGCCTCGCGGTCCCCGCCGGGGTCGCCGCGCACCTCGGGCTCGAGTGCCTCACCGCTGCCGGCCAGGCGCGCTTCGCCGCCTTCGCGTTCCGCGTCGCGGTGCCGGGGACGGCGCTCGCCATCGTGGCCGCCCTCGGCCTCGCCGGCGGCGCGAGCGCCGCTGCCGCGCTCCTGGCGTGGGGGGCCGGCTGGGCTGTCGCGGCACTCCTGATGGCCCGCCGGTTGGCCGCCGCCCTGCCGCCCGCGACCCGCACCGCGCCGCCGTCGACCGATCCCGCCTGGGGCCGCGCCGCCCGCCCGCTCTGGCTCTACCGCATCGCGGTCGCGGCCATGGCGCAGTCGGCGATCCTGGGGCTCGACTGGCTCGGCGCGCCGCCGGCCGCGGTCGGCGCCTACGCCGCGGCAACCGGCATCGCGGCGCTGGCGCTGGTCCTGGCGACCGCCACCAACCGCGCCTACGCGGCCGACCTCGCGCTCCTTCTCGACCGTCGCGACTTCGCCGGGATCGACGCGCTCACCCGCCGCCGCCGCACCCGCATCCTGCCGCCCCTCGCTGCCTTCCTGGCGATCGCGCTCGCGTTCGCGCCGCAGCTCCTCGCGCTCTTCCGCCCCGAGTTCGCCGCCGAGGGCGCCTGGCCGCTACGCCTGCTCGCCCTCGCCGCAGCCGTCTCGGCCACCTTCGCGCTGGCGCCCACCTACCTGAAGTACCGCCGCCGTCACCGCGCCATCTTCACCACGGTCGCCGTCGCGGCCGCGCTGCAGGTCGCCCTGCTCGGCGCGCTGGTCCCCGCCCACGGCGCCACCGGCGCGGCGGTGGCCTATGGCGCCTCGGTGGCGCTGATGTACGCGACGCTCGCCTTCCTCGGCGCCCGCGAGCTTCGCCGCCTCCGCACCCGGCCGCTCAGAACGTGACGCGCGCCCGGAGGCTCGCGACCCAGAGCGAGTCGACCCCCGGATTGAGCGACGGGTCCTTGATGTACTGCAGGTCCGGGGTGATCGCGAGGTTCGGCGTGACGTGGAAGCGGTAGAAGGTCTCCACGTTCCACTGCTCGCGCGTCAGCGGCGCCGGCAGCACCTCGCCGTTCGGGCGCACCCAGCCGACGCCGAAGCCGAAGAGGTCGGAGAACTGCTGCGTCGGCCGCCAGCCGAAGCCGGCCGAGACGGCGCGGTCGTTGACCCAGCCGTCCGACATGCCGGCGCGGAAGAACCACATCAGGCTGTCGCCGACCATGAAGTTGGCGTTGAACGCCAGCCCCCGCGCCTGCGGCTGCAGCGTGGCGTTCGACTGGTCCGGCTGGGCGTCCTTGTACCAGCCGGTCAGGTGGATGTTGTTGCTGTCCATCGGACCGCGCGCCTGGATCGGCACCCCCGAGCGGGCGAGCGCGCTCCAGCCGACCTCGAGCTGGTAGAACAGCTCGCCGGTGTCGAAGACCTCGTCGATCGTCCAGCCGGTGTCGCTGCTGTTGGCGCTGTAGATGCCGCCGAGGAGATAGAGGCTGCCGTCGGTCGGATAGACCGTCGCCACCGCGCCCGCCCCGCGCAGCGGCGAGGCGATGGTCGGGCTGGTGGAGAAGCTCTGGTTGAGGAACTGCCGGTTGTCGTCGAAGAACGGATAGGCGTCGATGAAGTTCGGCGCGAAGATCTTGCCGATGGTGTACTGGAACTTGTTCCCCCACAGGTTCTGCCGGATGTAGGCCTGCGTGATCCCGAGGTCGAAGTCGCCCCAGGTCGCCGCCGTCGGCATGATCGAGCCCGCCGCCACGCCGGCCTGCAGCGGCGGGTTGTCGGTGCCCATGGGCCCGCGGTCCTCGACGACGAGGTCGAAGGTCAGCGCCTCGGGCGTGCCGCGGCGCGAGCATGTCGCGCGAGAAATTCAGGGTGAACTTCTGCCCCACGGCATCCCGCTCGGCGCCAGGACGGCACGTCGGAGTAGTTCTGGTAGAGCACGCCCCAGGAGCCGCCGAAGGTGATGCCGGTCCTCTCGCGGACGTCGCCCTTGAACCGCTCCCACGGCTCCATGAGCGTCGGGAAAGCGCAGCCAGCCGGAATGCGGCGCCTCGTCTTCCTTCAGGTCGCCGTCGCCGCTCAGCGTGCCGTCCAGGAGCAGCGGATACTGCCCCTCGTCCGGATCGCTCGGGGTTTCGAGGTCCGTGTCCTGCGCCAGCGCCGACTGGCCGGCGACGGCCAGCAGCCCGGCGGCGACGGCCCCGCGCCAGCCCGGGCCAGCGACGCTCACAGCGCGTCCTTCCAGACCGGGCAGATCGCTGCCGCGCACCGTCAGCAGCGGGTCCTGCCATTTGCCCGGCGTCCGCGACAGCTTCACCATCGGCGCCAGCCGATGCACCTCGCCGTAGCCCGAGTCGAAGGTGATCGTCTCCGGCTCGATCATCCGGTTCGTCCTCGCCCGGGCACGAAGTCGGTGGACGGGAAGGTCCCGAGGCTCGCGTACCACATCGCCGCCCGCGCGAGGTTGACGTGCACATGGTAGCTGCCGCCCTCCGCCGCGCGCCGCCGCAGCGCGGCGATGATCCCCGCGCCGCCGAGATAGCCGGCGATGTAGTCGTTCATCACCAGCGTCGGCGGGAAGGCCGGCGGCGGGCCGTCGCCCTCGGGCTCGGGGAAGGTCTCGCCGATAGCTCGGGAAGCCGCCCGAGCCCTCGGCGATGGTGAAGCCGGTGGTCGCCAGCGCCTCCATGTCGAAGGTGCGGACCATCTTCCAGGGCCCGTCCCAGCTGTAGCCGCGCATGGTGAGGTAGACGATCCCCGGGGTGGCTCTCGGCGACGGCGCTCGATGCCGAAGCCCAGCCGCTCGATGCCGCGGCCGCTGAAGCCGTCGATGAAGACGTCCGCCTCGGGGACCAGCGCCGCCAGCGCCGCGTTCTGGTCGGGCCGGTTCAGGTCGAGGTTGGCCGAGCGCATGCCGATGTTGACGTCGGTCCAGATCGCCTCGTGCTCGAAGGACTGCTCGCGCATGATGTGCAGCACCTCGGCGCCGTACTCCGACAGCGTCCGCGCCGCGGTCGAGCCGGCGATCACGTGCGTCAGCGTCAGCGCCTTGATCCCGGACAGCGGCTGCGTCGGGTCGGCCGTCCACGGCACCGGATCGCCGTCGGCGACCTTGCGGATCTCGATGAGGTCGGTGCCGGCGAGATGCGCGCCCTCGGGATGCGCCAGCCACTCCTCGGTGGTGCGGTGCATGACGCCGACGGTGCCGCTCTCGAACATCGCCGCCTCGAGCGCCGCGCCGTCCCAGGTCGCCACCGCCGCGGCGATCGACTCGCGGTTGGGCGCGCAGTGCAAGAGCTCGAGCGCGCGGGTGTTGAGGTGCGGGATAGGCGGCGGTGATGTTCATGAAGCGGCCGTCCCTGGTGCGGAACGGCACGAAGGAGAACGGGTTCCCGAGCCCGACCGGCGCCTGGTAGAGGTTGCCGTTGATCGTCGGCGTGAAGGTGAAGCCCTTGGCCACCGGATCGTCCGGCGCCACGGCGCCGGTCGCCAGCCGCACCTGCATGATCGGCGTCAGCAGCGGGTTGACGTTGTAGACCGCCTCGCGCAGGTCGATCGCCACGTCCTGGCCCTCGCCGGTCCGCTCGCGCCAGATCGCCGCCGCGCCGACCGCCGCCGCCATCGCCGGCAGCGCCATCGCCGTGCCGATGCGGAAGTGGCTGCGCAGGATCGGGTCGCTCGCCGGTGAAGGTCACCGCGCCGCCGCCGTCGCCGGCCTCCTGGCCGAGGTCCGGCCATGAAGGCGGCGAAGGCGGCGTCGATGTCGAACCCGTCCGCGCCTTCCTGCGCGAAAGCCGCTCCGGGCAGGCGCGCCCCGATGGTGGTCGCCAGCGCCGCCACCCCGCTGCTGGCAAGCATCTCCCTGCGCGTAAGCTCCATCGGCGACCCCCGGTTCGGTGTTGAGCTTTTCTCTACGCGACGACCGAACGGGAGGCAACTTGGCTCCCCGCGCCGATCTGACGGTCGGAGGCGGGCGAAGCCGCCGGGCTGGCGGAGATGTGAGTGCCGAGCCGCGTGCATCCGCCGCGACGTGGCGCTATATCCCCGGCATGGATCGCCGCACCCTCCTCGTCACGCTCGCCGCCCTGCCCTTCGCCGCCGCCCTGCCGGCCTTGGCCCAAGGCGTCGACGTCGGCGCGATCAACAGCTATCTCCAGGGAATGCGCACCGCCCAGGGTCGCTTCACCCAGACCAACCCGGACCGCTCCACCCAGACCGGGACCTTCTACCTCGCCAAGCCCGGGAGAATTCGCTTCGAGTACGACAAGGCCAAGGGGGCTTCCAAGGGCGCCATGGTGGTCGCCGACGGCGCCTGGGTCGCGGTCTACGACCCGAAATCGAACCGCAACCCCACCCGCTACACGCTCGACCGCACCCCGCTCTCGCTGCTCCTGCGCGACCGGCTCAGCCTCGCCGAGCCGGGCATGGTGCAG
The DNA here is from genome assembly GCA_963844375.1 of uncultured Alphaproteobacteria bacterium. GTDB lineage: Bacteria > Pseudomonadota > Alphaproteobacteria > Rhodobacterales > Rhodobacteraceae > Amaricoccus. The sequence continues at coordinate 123,626 of CAWJOI010000035.1, forward strand.
GGCGCCACCCGCGACGCCGCGCGGCACCGACATCACCGTGGTCGACCCGCGCACGCCCAAGGAGGGCCGCATGGTGATGAGCTTCAGCGAGCAGCCGATCCAGCTCCGCCAGTGGGCGATCACCACCAAGACCGGCCAGACCACCCGCGTGGCCCTGACCGACCTCACCACCGGCGTCCAGCTCGACCGCAGCCTCTTCAACATCGAGCTCGCCACCGCGAACTACCGCTGAGCCTCCGCCCTCCACGCCGCCCAGTCTTCCGGCGTGTCGAGGTCGACGAGCGCCGACCGTCCCGCCGTGGGCACCTCGGTGACGAACTCCGCCGCCTCGCGCAGCACCTCCCGCGCCCCGCGGTCGCCCTCCAGCCCCGCCAGCGCCTCGAAGAACCGCCGCCCGAACAGCACCGGATGCCCGGCCACGCCATCGCCGCTGACCGCGCGGCAAATCTCGCGGCCCTCGTCCGGATCGAACGCGGCGATCAGCCGGTCGATGTCGCCGGCCGCGACCTCGGGCATGTCGGCGAGGAGGATCACCACCGCGTCCACCTCGCCCGCGGCCCGCAGGCCGGCGCGGATCGACGCGGCCATGCCCTCCGCCCAGTCCGCCGCCTCCACGAGCGTCACGCAAAGCCCCTCCAGCGCGCCGCGCCGCGCCGCCGCCGCGGGCGGCAGAACCACCACCACCGCGTCGGCCCGGCTCGCCAGCGCCACCTCCGCCACCGCGCGCAGCGCCGGGCGCCCGTCCACGGGCTCGAGCAGCTTGTCGCGGCCCCGCATCCGCCGGCCGGCGCCCGCGGCCAGCACGATCGCGGCCACCCGCGGGCGACCCGGCGCCCCGGGCCGGCCCTCGCGCGGCTGCGGGCGCACGGCGATCTCCTTCAGCAGGCCGCCCACGCCCATCGCAGCGATCTCCGCGTCGCCGACGGGGAGGCCCGCCGCCAGCCGTTCCAGCACCCAGTCCGCGCCGTTCACCGCCGGCGAGCGGGCGCAGCCCGGCAGGCCCACCACCGGCCGGCCGTCGTGCTCGCCGAGAAAGAGCAGGTTCCCCGGATCGACCGGCATGCCGAAGCGGATCAGCCGGCCGCCGGCGGCAACGAGCCCGCTCGGGCAGGTGTCCGCCGCATCCGACGTGGCGGACGCCCCCAGGATCAACACCATCCCGCCCTCGGCCGCGCGGATCGCCGCGGCCACCGCCGCCGCCTCGTGCGGCACCGTGACCGGCGGCGCCATCTCCTGGCCGAGCGCCGTCAGGCGCACCCGCACCGCCTCGGCGCCCTTGGCGATGAGGCTCGGCTTCATCCCCGGCGTCCGGGTGAGGATGAGGCTCGCCAGCCCGGGCCGGAACGCGGCGACCCGCAGCGCCCCCGCCCGGCCCTGCGAGGCCCGCGCCACCGCGTCGCCCCCCACCGCGTAGGGGATGATCTTCACCGTCCCCACCAACTGCCGCGGGCGCACCCGGACGAGGTCGGGCAGCGTGGCGAGGGTGATCGCCGGATCGACGCCGTTCAGCGCCTCCACCGCCGCGCGGTCCACGCGGAGGATCCCCGCCGCCTCGGCGAAGAGATTGACCCGGCCGGCAAAGGGCGCGGAGAGCGACAGCCCGAGCGCGGCCGGCTCGGGAGCCAGCGCGGCGCCCACCCGGGCGGCGGCATCGTCCTCGGAAAGGTCGCCCGGCTCCAGCCGCGCGACCGTGACCTCCGCGATGCCCGCCGCGAGCAACGCCGCCACGTCGTCGGCGCTCAGCACGCGGCCCTTCTTCAATCGAAGGCCCTCGCCGGCCAGCGAATGCGCCAGCACCGCGCCTTCTGCCTCGGCGGCGAGAACGCGCGCGAAGCGCATCTCAGCGCCGCGTCGCCGGCCGCCGCAGCCGCTCGGTGACCTGGGCGAGAATGGCGATGGCGATCTCGGCAGGAGACTTCGCGCCGATATCGGCGCCGATCGGTGCATGGATGCGGGCGATCGCGGCGTCGGCGAAGCCGGCTGCCTTCAGCCGCTCCACCCGCTTCGCATGCGTGCGCGTGGAGCCGAGGCAGCCGAGATAGAAGACCGGCGCGCGCAGCGCCGCTTCGATCGCCGGATCGTCGAGCTTGGGGTCGTGGGTCAGCGTCACCACCGCCGTGCGCGTGTCGAGCCCGAACGCGGCCAGCGCGTCGTCGGGCCAGTCGTGCGACAGCGTGGTGTCGGGAAAGCGCGCCGCGCTGGCAAAAGCCTCGCGCGGGTCGATGACGGCAAGGTCGTACCCCGCGAGCCGCGCCATCGGCACCAGCGCCTGGGCGATATGGACCGCGCCGACAACCGCCATGCGCAGCGGCGGGTTGTGCACGCCGAGAAACCAGTCCCCGTCGAAGCCCGACTGGTCCGCGAAGAGCGCCGCCTCGGCCGCCGGCCAGAGCGGGTCGTCCGGCCCCGCGACCAGCCGGCGCTGCCAGTCCTCGGGGCGGACGGCATAGACCACCGGCTCGCGCGCGGCGCGCGCCGCCGTCAGCCGCTCGAGGAGGTCCGGCGACGGCCCCTGGCCGACGCCCACCGGCTCGACCATGACCCGAATGCGCCCGCCGCAGGCGAGCCCGACCGCAAAGGCCTCGGCGTCGCTGACGCCGTAGTCGAGCAGGCGCGGCTTGCCATTCGCCAGCGCGTCCAGCGCCTCGGCGACCACCGCGCCCTCGACGCAACCGCCCGAGACAGACCCCACCATCTCGGCTTCCCCGCTGATGGCGAGCTGCGACCCCCTGGGGCGCGGCGCCGAGCCCCAGGTCTCCACGACCGTGGCGAGCGCGGCGCGCTTGCCGGCGCGGGTCCAGGCGAGGGCCGCCTCGGGGATCTGATCGTGCTCGGCTGACATGGCATCCGCACTGCGCTTCCCGGCGATGATCGCTCAGGCGTGCCGCGGCCTCAAGGCCCCGAAAGTCCGCGGCGTCAAAGCGAGTAGAGCCGCAGGCTGCGTCCCGGCACCGTGACGGCAGCGCCAGCCGTCACGGGCCTGGCGTCGGGATCGATGCTGCCGTCGGCGCTGTCCAGGCGAAGCCGCCAGGGCTGCCGCGCCCCGCTGGGCGGGACGTGGAAGGGCACGTCCTCGTCGGCGGCGTTGACCAGGACGAGCGCAGCCGCCCCGTCGGCGCCGGCGAAGGCCACCGCCATGGCCTTGACCTTTCCGTTGTTCCACTCCGCCTCGCTCATGGGCACGCCGTCGGGCCGGAGCCAGCGAACGGCCGGGAGCCCCCCCTCGGAGACCGGCTCGCCGCGCAGCCAGCGGGGCGCGGCGAGGAGCGCCAGTTCCGCCCGGAGCCGCAGCGCCCCCGCGACGAAGGCGGTCAGGGCAGACTCGCGCGGCTCGTGGCTCCAGTCCATCCAGGCGAGCTGGCTGTCCTGGCAATAGGCGTTGTTGTTGCCGTTCTGGGTGCGGCCGTTCTCGTCGCCCATCAGGATCATCGGGACGCCCTGGCTCACGATCAGCGACGCCATGGCGAAGCGGCGCATCCGGTCGCGGAGGTCGAGCACCGCCGCGTCGTCGGTCGGTCCCTCGACGCCACAGTTCCACGAGCGGTTGTCGTCGTGGCCGTCGCGGTTGTCCTCGCCGTTGGCCTCGTTGTGCTTGTGGTTGTAGGCGTAGAGGTCCGCGAGCGTGAAGCCGTCGTGGGCGGTGATGAAGTTGACGCTCGCCCAGGGCCGGCGGCCGCGGCGGTCGAAGATGTCTCCGGAGCCGAGCAGGTTGCGGGCGAAGGCGTCGATGTTGCCTTCGTCGCCCTTGAGAAAAGCGCGCATGTCGTCGCGGAAGCGGCCGTTCCACTCGGCCCAGCCCGGGGGGAAGTTGCCGACCTGGTAGCCCCATTTGCCCAGGTCCCAGCTCTCGGAGATCATCTTCACCTTGGCGAGCACCGGGTCCTGGGTGACGGCGTCCAGGAACGGGCTGTTGAAGTCCACCGAGTCGCGGTCGCGGGTGAGCGACACCGCCAGGTCGAAGCGGAAGCCGTCGACGTGGCAGTCCTCGACCCAGTAGCGCAAGCTGTCCATCACCATCTGCACGACGCGGGGATGGCGGGTGTTGACGGTGTTGCCGCAGCCGGTGGTGTCGAAATAGTAGCGCCGGTCGTCGGCCAGTACGTAGTAGCTGGCGTTGTCGAGGCCGCGGAAGCTCAGCGTCGGCCCGAGCTGGTTGCCCTCCGCCGTGTGATTGTAGACCACGTCGAGGATCACCTCGATGCCCGCCTCGTGCAGCCGCTGCACCATGTGCTTGAACTCGGCGATGTCGTTCCCCGGCATCAGGTAGCGCGGCGCGGGCGCGAAGAAGCCGACGGTGTTGTAGCCCCAGTAGTTGGCGAGGCCGCGCTCGACCAGGTGCCGATCGTCGAAAAAGGCCTGGATGGGCATGAGCTCGATCGCCGTCACGCCGAGCCTCGCCAGGTGCTCGACCACCTGCGGCGAGCCGAGCCCCTCGAACGTGCCGGCGCGGGGACCGCGGATCTCCGGGTGGCTCTTGGTCATGCCCTTGACATGCGCCTCGTAGATCACCGTCTCGGCCCAGCCGCGCCGTGGGCGGCGGTCCGGGCCCCAGGTGTGGGCGGTGTCGATGATCCGGCACTTTGGCATGGCGCGGGCGCTGTCGCGGCGGTCGAAGCCGAGGTCGGCCTTCGAGCTGCCGATCCGGTAGCCGTAGAGCGAGTCGTGCCAGCGGAGCTCGCCCGCGAGCGCGCGGGCGTAGGGGTCGAGCAGGAGCTTGTGGGGGTTGAAGCGGTGGCCGGCCTCGGGCGCGTAGGGGCCGTGCGCACGCAGGCCGTAGAGCTGGCCGGGGCGGAGGTCGGGAAAGTAGCCGTGCCAGACCTCATGGGTGAACTCCGGCAACGCGATGCGGTCGGTCTCGCGCTTGCCCTCGGCGTCGAAGAGGCAGAGTTCGATCCGGGAGGCATGGGCGGAGAAGACCGCGACGTTGACGCCGGAGCCGTCCCAGGCGGCGCCGAGCGGAAAGGGCAGTCCGGCGGAGACGCGAAGGGGGGCGGCCATGCGGGGCACCTCGTGCGGCCGGGAATTCGGCAACCGGAACCGACCGATCATGGCACGGATCGCGCCGCCCGCGCAGTCGTTGCGTCGCGTCCAGGGGGAGTGCGCCATCGTGGCGCAGGCGCGACGCCCTCAGGCGGCCCGCATGAGGCCGGTGGCGTTCGCGGCCAGCCAGTCCTGCTCGGCCTTCATGGCGCGGCTCAGGTCGTGGTGCAGCGCCTTGGCCTCGGCAAAGCTCCAGTCGAGCGACGCGAGGGCATCGGTTGCGGCGAAGAGCGGCAGCGACAGCGCGTCGCGGGTCGCGCCATAGCCGGCCAGCGCGGCATCGGTCCCCGCACGCACGGCCCGGGCGAGGAGGTCGGCGTCGCGCAGCGCGTCGGTGATGCCGTGCGCGGTGGCGGGATCCTTGAAGTAGCCGGCGTCCCCCACCAGCGCCCAGCCCGGCCCCGCCGCTTCGCGCAGGAAGCCGGGCTCGCCGGCGAAGCCGAGCGGGCGGGTGGCGAAGGTCCCGGCGGCGACCTCCTCCGCCAGCCCGGCATGGACCTCGCCCAGGATCGCGCGGATCATCCCGGCAGGGTCGCGCGCGCGCCGTCACGAAAACGCGCCGGCGGCATGCTGGCGAAAACCACATGCAGGCCGCCGTTGGTGGGGATCGCCCCGGCCGCCGCGCCGTGGCCGAAGTGCCAGCGGTAGCCGCGGTCCTCGAGGCCCGCGACATAGGCATAGCGCGTGGCGCACGCATGGCGTCCCGCGGTCACGACCCGCGCCCCCGTCGCGCGGGCCACCCGAGAGCGGCGGCCATCCGCCCCGATGACCAGTCCGGCCCGTACGTCGCGAACCCCCGCGGCGGTGCGGAGGCGCGCGCCGCAGACCCGCCCGGCGCCGTCGCGCAGCACGTCCTCGAACGCCACGCCGTAGCGGACCTCCGCGCCCGCCTCGGCCGCGGCCGCGGCGAGCATCGGGTCGAGGAGCGTGCGCCGCGGCGCCATCAGCGCCTCGACGCCGTGCTGCGGCCCGATCTCGATGGCGACCTCCTCCGCACCGTAGACGAAGCTCGTGCGCCGCACCGGCGGCGTCCCCGCCGCAACCAGCCGGTCCGCGAGGCCCCACGCCCGGAGCTGCATCACCGCCCCGCGCATCAGCGCGTGCGTGGAGAGCGTGTCGGTCCCCGGCGCGTCGCGCTCGACCACCAGCACCCGCGCGCCCGCCCCGGCGAGGAGCAGCGCCGTGGCCGCGCCCGCCGGACGCGCGCCCGCGATCAGCACGTCATAGCGCGGGGCGATGGCGTCCATCACGCCGCGATCCGCGCCCGGAGGAAGCCGGCGACGGCGGCGGCCAGCGCCTCGGCGTCGCGCCCGACCCCGTCGATGAAGTTGGAGGTGCGGCGGCACTGGATGCGGAGCCCCAGCACGTAGAGGCCGGGCGCGGCGGTGACGCCGCCGTCGTGCACGACCTCGCCCTCGGCGTCGAGCACCGGCACGCGCAGCCACCCGTAGTCGCGGGCATACCCGGTCGCCCAGACCACCGCGCCGATGCCCTCGGCCGCGAGGTCGAGGCGGCGCGCCCCGCCCTCGGGATGCACCGGGATCTCCCAGGCCGCCGGGTCCTGCGGTGCGGCAATGCCGGCCGCGGCGATATGCGCGTCGATCCGCGCCAGCACGCGGTGCAGCCGCGCGTCGGAGGCCGCGCAATCGCGGGCGAGGCCATCGCCCAGCGCGAGGCGCACGCCGTCCGCGCCCTCGACGCGGCCGGTGACGCGGATGCCTCGGGCCGACAGCCGCGCGAGATCGATGGGCCCCTGGCCGGACAGCTGCATGGACGGCTGCCGGCGCGCTGCCGCGAGGTCGGGCATCCGGTGCGCGCGCTCGGCGGTGATGCCGGCGGCGTCCATCCAGGCGAAGATGTCGCGGCCGCGGTAGCGTCGGACCATGCGCACGTGGCGCCCGGCCGCCAGCGTCACCGGCCGGCCCGAAGCGTGGATCTCCTGCGCCAGCTGCAGGCCCGAGGCGGAGCCGCCGACCACGAGCACCCCGCCGGCGGGCAGGTCGCCCGGCCGCCGGTAGCTGAACGTGTCCATCTGGACGATGCGGCTCGAAAGCCTTGCGGCGAAGCCGGGCCGGCGCGGGCGGTTGCAGGCGCCGGTCGCCACCACGACGGCGCGGGCGCGCCAGGGGCCGGCGTCGGTGTCGATGCGATAGCCGCCCGCGATGGCGGTCACCGCGCGCACCGGGGTGTGGGCGAGGACCGGCGCGGCCGATTGGGCGGCATAGCCGTCGAGGAGTGCGGTGACGGCGTGGCCGGGCATGAACCCGTCGGGATCGGGCCCGGCATAGCGATGGCCCGGCAGCCGCGTCATCCAGTTCGGCGTGAGCAGCCGGAGCGAATCCCACCGCTCGCTCCGCCAGCTCTCGGCGATCCGCCCGCGCTCGAGCACGACGTGCGCGATGCCGCGCGCCGCGAGGCAGTGGCTCATCGCCAGGCCGGCCTGGCCGGCGCCGATGATCAGGACATCCGTCCGGGGCATGGCGGAGGCTCGCTGTGCAAGGGAGGCGGGCGCCGGCGGGCCGGCGCCCGGGGGGCGTCAGCCGGCGTCGATCTCGATCGAGACCGGGCAGCCGTTCGTCAGCACGTCATAGACGGCGGAGCGGGCGCGGCTCTGCTCGACGATCTTGACGAGCTTCTCCGCCGGCGCGTCGCCGCGGATCCTGAAGCTGGCGCGGATGCCGGAGTAGCCGTTGCGGACCTCGGCATCGAGGCCGAGGAGGCCGAGAAGATCGATGTCTCCCTCCACGACCGACTCGACGGAATGGAGCGTCACCCCGCGCACCGCGGCGATGTTGCCGATGCCGGCGGTCAGGCAGGCGGCGAGGCCCTGGAGCAGGAACTCCACCGGCGTCGGCCCGTTGTCGGCGCCGACGAGCACGGTCGGGTGGTCGGCGTCGACCACGGTCGGCTGCTCGTGGCGGTGCTCCTGGCCCGCGCCGAAGAAGTCGTCGACCACGATACGGCTGTGGGTGCCGGCCACCCAGCTCGCGCGGGCGCGGAACTTGAAGGCGGCGAGCTCGGGCTGGGCGCCCACCGCGTTGATGGTGGCGAGCAGCGTGGGGGTGTTGACGCCGTTCAGCGGCGGCTTCTCGATCACGTCCGACATGGGGTCTCCTCGGGAATGTTGCATCCGTCCCGGGCGGCGGCGATCAATCGGCCATCTGCCCGCGACCGAGGGCAGCAATAGCGGCGGCTCTTTTCAGTTCGCGGCCTCGAAAGAGGGCGACCGTTTCAACTGTGTCACACGGCCTCCGCGTGACCACCTCGCGTTAACAGCCCGTAAAGAAGTGGCAAGCCGGATTCCAGCCGGATTCCAGCCGCCTTCCAGCCCGGATTTTTCTCGCCGTTCCAAAGGGATGACCGCCAGATCAACCGGTCACGAGGCCTTCTGCACCCAGCGCCCCTGTTCCTGCGCCCAGTACTTCGCCGGCAGGCCCGCCGCCTTCACCGCGCGCCAGTCGGCGCGGGCGGCCTCGACGGCGCGCTCGTCGTGGCCGTCGAAAAGCAGGCAGGTGCGCTCGAACGCCGCCATCTCCGCCGGCGCCGGCGCGGGCGCCGTCGACGAGCATGAGCACGTTGGGCGCCGTTGGGGTTCTCGTCGCCGAGCGTGAGATAGACCGGCTGCAGCGCGGCGTGCCCGGTGGCCGCGGTGCCGTGGGGAAGGAAGGCGGCGTCGCTGTAGGTCCAGAGCATCGCGTCCAGCGTGGCGAGGCCCGCTTCGGAGCCGCAGCGCAGCACGACCCGCCACCCGCGCGCCAGCGAGCGCTCGAGCATCTCGGGCAGGCTCGCCTCCAGCGGCGTGGCGGTGAGCTGGTAGAACAGGACCTCCGCCACGGCGATCAGACCTGGTAGCGGTCTCGGATCAGCCGGTCGAGCGAGCGCACCCCCCAGCCGGTGGCGCCCTTCGGCCCGAGTTCGCCGTCGCGGGAGATATAGGCCACCCCGGCGATATCGAGGTGAACCCAGGGCGTGCCCGTCCTGGACGAAGCGCTGCAGGAACTGCGCCGCGGTGACCGAACCCGCGGGTCGCCCGCCCACGTTCGCCATGTCGGCGATGCGGCTCTTGATCAGCTTGTCGTAGGCGGGCGCGAGCGGCATCCGCCACGCGCCCTCGCCTTCGGCCGAGGCGGCGGCGAGGAAGGCGTCGGCCAGCTTGTCGTCGTTGGCGAAGACGCCGGCCATCTCGTGGCCGAGCGCGACGATGATGGCGCCGGTCAGCGTGGCGAGATCGACCATGGCGCGCGGCTTGAACCGCTCCTGCGCGTACCAGAGCACGTCGGCCAGCACGAGCCGGCCCTCGGCGTCGGTGTTGATCACCTCGATGGTGTCGCCCTTCATCGAGCGCACCACGTCGCCCGGGCGCTGCGCCTTGCCGTCGGGCATGTTCTCCACCAGGCCCACCAGCGCCACCACGTTCGCCGGCGCCTTGCGCAGGGCGAGGGTCTTCATCACCCCGGCGACCACGGCGGCGCCGCCCATGTCCATGGTCATCTCTTCCATGCCGGCGCCGGGCTTCAGCGAGATGCCGCCGCTGTCGAAGACGACGCCCTTGCCGATCAGCGCAAAGGGAGCCTCATCGCCGCCCCCCTTCCATTGCATCACGACGACCTTGGACGGGCTCTCGGAGCCCGCGCCCACCGCCAGGAGCGTGCGCATGCCGAGCGCCTCGAGCTCCGGCTCTTCCATCACCTCGACCTCGACGCCGAGCTCCTTGAGGCCGAGGAGCCTGCTGGCGAACTCGACGGTGCCGAGCACGTTGGCGGGCTCGCTGACCAGGTCGCGGGTGAGATAGACCCCCTCGGCCTGCGCCGCCAGCGGCGCGAACGCGGCCTCGGCGGCCCCCGGGTCGCGGACCTCGAACGTGACCGCCCGGTTGGGCGTCGGCGCGTCCTTTTCCGGCGTGCGGTACGCGTCGAAAGCGTACGAACGAAGCGCCAGGCCCTGCGCAACCTCGGCCACGCGCGCCTGCGCGCCCGCCAGCACGGTCAGGGGCACGCCCGCATTGAACCCGGCGATGGCGGCGCCCGCCAGTCGCGCCTCGGCGGGCGTGGGGCGGCGCGGCAGCTTCACCACCAGCACCGCCTCGGCGAGGATGCCGCCGGGGTGCGCGAGCACGTGGCCGCTGCCGGGCTTGGCGCGGGCGAAGGCCGGGCTCGCCACCAGGCGCGTGACGGCGCCGCGCAACAGCCGGTCCACCCGCCGCGTCAGAGGATCGCGGGTTCCCGCGCTGTCGGCAAACACCGCGATCCGCCCTGGAATCCGGGCGATTTTGTCCGGCGCGGCGGCGATGAAAAGGTGGTTTGCAGTGGCGCGGTCACGGCGGTCTCCCGTAAGGTTGCGGTCAGGCGGAAGCCCTAGCGGCTTTCCCGGGCTTTTGCCAGACAGCGGCGCGAGACCGCGAAGGAGAGGCACGAGGTGACCCGACTGGACCGCTACATCCTGCAGCAGCTGGTGGCGGCGTTCGGGTTCTTCGTGCTGGTCTTCACCGGCGTCATCTGGCTCACCCAGGCGGTCCGTCTGATCGACACGGTCGTGGCGAGCGGGCAGAGCGCGCAGGTCTTCCTCGAGTTCTCCGCCCTCGTCCTGCCGCAGGTCTTCGTGATCGTCCTGCCGCTCGCCGGAATGGGCGCAGCACTCTACGCGCTCAACAAGCTCTACACCGACAGCGAGCTCATCGTGATGATGGGGGCAGGGCTCGGGCCGGTGGCGATGCTGCGCCCGGTCGCGCTCTTCGGCGTCCTGATCGGCCTCGTCATGGCGGTGGTGCTGACCGTGCTCGTCCCCCGCTCGGGCGCGGAGCTGGCCGAGCGGACCCGGGCGATCCGCTCCGACCTCGCCAACGCGCTGATCGTGGAGCGGCAGTTCCTCCACCCGCTGCCCGGGCTCACGCTCTTCATCACCGACACCAGCCGCCAGGGCGAGATGGCCGGCCTGTTCCTCGACGACCAGCGCGATCCCGAGCGGCCGATCACCTACTCGGCCCGACGGGCGCTCCTCCTCCGCGAGGGCATGGAGGCGCGGCTGGTGATGCAGGAAGGGGTTGCGCTGGCGGTCGGCTCCCGGAGCGAGCAGCTGACCTCCGTTCGCTTCGACCAGTTCGTCTTCGATCTCAGCGAAATTCTCAGCGCCGAAAGCGCGCGCGTGCCGCGGCCCTCCGAGTATCCGGTCCGCGCGCTCCTCGCCCCCACCCCGGAAATGCTCGGCGGACGACCGCTACAGCCGCGCCGACTTCATCTCCGAGGGGCACTACAAGATGAGCCTGCCGCTCCTCGCCGCCATCTACCCGATGATCGCCCTGGTGACCCTTCTCGCCGGCGGCTACCGCCGCAGCGGCTTCGGCAAGCGGGTGGTGGTGGCGATCGCTGTGGCGACCATCCTGCAGGTCCTGATGTTCGCCGCCCGCGCCCGGGTGCAGGAGCGCGCCGAGCTCTGGCCGCTCATGTACGTCCCGGCACTCCTCGGCTTCCTCTACCTCGCCGTCCTGCTCGTCCGCCTCAGCCGCGCCCGCCGGCCCGCCGGCGTCCCGGAGGGGCAGCCCGCGTGACGCTCTGGCGCTACATCCTGCGCGGGTTCATGCGCGCCGTCCTCGCCGTCTTCGGCGTGATCGCCCTCGTCATCATCCTCTTCACCGCCGTGGAGAACCTGCGCCGCTTCGGCGAGTACGGCGCGAGCGCCGGCGACGTGGTGCGGGTGACGCTGCTGCAGGTGCCGGAAGTGCTCTACCAGGTGTTCCCGCTGGTGCTGATGCTGGCCAGCCTCGTCACCTTCCTCCGCTTCGCCCGCACCAGCGAGCTCGTGGTCATGCGCGCCTCCGGCATCTCGGCGCTGCGGCTGATCGCGGTGCCGGTGGTGGCCGCGCTCCTCCTCGGGCTCGGCTTCGTGGCGGTGGTCAATCCCTTCGTCGCCGCGTCGATCAAGCGCGGCCAGACCGCCGTGGACGCCTTCGACCGCGACGGCGGCAGCCTGATGTCCTTCTCCGAGGAAGGCGTATGGCTCCGCCAGGGCGACACGCGCGGCCAGACCGTCATCCAGGCGGCGCGCACCAATGCCGACGGCTCGGTCCTGACCGGGATCAGGATGCACCGCTTCGACGACGAGGGCACGCTCTACGCCCGCATCGAGGCCACGGAGGCGCGGCTGACCCCGGGGGCCTGGAACCTGACCGAGGCCAGGGAATGGCGGCTCGAAGCGGACGGCAGCTTCAACCTCACCCCCGCCGCCGGCCAGGATCTCTACCTGCCCACCACCCTCACCAGCGAGGAGATCCTCGAGAGCTTCGCGCCGCCCGAGACCGTGGGGTTCTGGGACCTCGGCCGCTTCATCGCCCAGATGGAGCAATCGGGGTTCTCCGGCCAGCGGCACCGGCTCTTCCTGCAGAGCGAACTGGCCAAGCCGGCGCTCTTCGCCGCCATGGTGCTGATCGGCGCCGCCTTCGCGCTCCGCCCGACCCGCTTCGGCCAGACCGGCGTGATGATCCTGATGGCCGTCCTCGCCGGCTTCGCGCTCTACTTCCTCAAGGACTTCGCCGAGTCGCTCGGCGGGCGCGGACAGATCCCGCTGATCGTGGCCGCCTGGACCCCGCCCGTGGCGGCGATCCTGCTTGCCGTAAGCCTGCTCCTTCACCTCGAGGACGGCTGACCACCGTGGCAGGCACCGGGCGCATGCAGCGATGGCGCTCCCGGCTCGGCGGGGTGGCACTCCTGGCCGCTCTCGCCTTTCCCTCGGGCGTCACGCGCGGGCAGGATCTCCCCGTCAGCCTGATTGCCGACCAGGTGACCTACGATCGCGAGACACGGCAGCTCACCGCCTCGGGCAACGTCGAGGTGCTCTATGACGGCCGGGTGCTGCGCGCCGACCGGATCATCTACGACGAGGCCAGGGACCAGATCCGCGCCGAGGGCCAGCTCATGCTGACCGACCCGGCCGGCGGCGTCCTGATCGCGGACTCGGCGACGCTGACTCCCGACCTGACCGAGGGGCTGATCTCCAGCGCGCGGCTCCTCCTCGACGGCAAGATGCAGCTCGCCGCCGCCGAGGTCCGGCGCGGCGGCGGGCGCTATACGACGCTCTACAAGACCATCGCCAGCTCCTGCACCATCTGCGCCGAGAACCCCACTCCCACCTGGGCGCTGCGCGCCTCGCGCGTGACCCAGGACGAGGTGGAGCGGCGCATCTACCTCGAGAACGCCCGCCTGGAGCTCTTCGGGCTGCCGGTGGCGCTCCTGCCCCGCATGAGCATTCCCGAGCCGGGGGTCGAGCGCGGCGAGCGGCTTCCTCGAGCCGCGGTTCCTGCAGTCGGACATCTACGGCTTCGGCGTCAAGACGCCCTACTACCGGGTGCTCGGCCCCTCCGCGGACGCCACGATCACGCCCTTCCTCACCACCGGCGGCGCGGCGCTGGTCGAGGGAGAATACCGCCACCGCTTCGCCAACGGCGGCTTCGACTTCTGGGGTGTCGTCGCGACTGCAGGACGGGCTGGACGACGGCGGCGGCTTCGGCCGCGGCGCCTTCCACACCACCGGCGAGTTCCGCCTGCCGCGCGAGTTCGCCTTCGACTTCGACCTCGCCGCCGCCTCGGACGACAGCTTCCTCACCCAGTTCGACTACTCCGACACCGACCAGCTCACCAGCTTCGCCCGCGTCCGGCGCACCCGCGCCGAGGAGTACATCGAGCTCGGCACCATCGCGTTCCAGAGCCTGACCGACGTGAACGAGTCGGTGGACGTCCCCTTCGTCCTGCCCGAGTTCACCTACCGCCGCCTGCGCGGCGCCCCCAGCGTGAACGGGCGGCTCGGAATCGAGCTCAATTCGCTCGGCGTCCTGCGCCAGACCGGGACCAACATGTTCCGCGCCGGCGGGCAGGTGGACTGGCAGCGTGACGTGATGCTGCCGCACGGCATCCTCGCCTCGGGCACGGCGCAGGCCCTCGTCGACTTCTACCAGGTCTGGGACGACCCCGACATCGCCGATGGCCTCAAGATCCAGGCGGCGCCCACCCTGGCCGGCGAGCTGCGCTGGCCGCTCGTCCGCCACACCGGCTCGGCCGCCCACGTGATCGAGCCGATCGCCCAGGTCGTCTATGTCCGCGCGCTCGAGGACCAGAACGAAATCCCCAACGAGGACAGCCAGCTCCCGGAGTTCGACGAGACCAACCTCTTCTCCTTCAACCGCTTCCCCGGCCTCGACCGGCTGGAGACCGGCCTGCGCGCCAACCTCGGCATCAGCTACACCCGGCAGGACCCGGCCGGCTGGTCGCTCGGGGTGACGCTCGGCCGCATCCTGCGCGCCGATCCGGTGGACGAGTTCTCCGCCGGCGTCGGCCTCGACGGCGGCTGGTCCGACTACGTCGGGGCGGTGTCGCTCGACTTCGCCTGGGGCCTGAGCATGGTCAACCGCGCGCTCTTCGACACCGGGGTCGGGTTCCGGCGCAACGAGTTCGCGCTGGCCTACGACGGCGAATTCGGCGCGCTGCGCGCGGCCTACATCTACCTCGCCGAGAACGACAGCGACCCGGTCCTCGGGCCGCAGGCCGAGACCAACGAGATCTCGCTCGACGCCCGCTACCGGGTCCGGCCGAACTGGGAGGTGCGCGGGCTCTGGCGCTATGACGCGGCGACCGGCAGCAACCTGCGCGCCGGCGGGGGAATCACCTACGGCAACGAATGCGCCGAGTTCGACCTTTCCGTCTCGCGCCGCTATACCTCATCGGATAATGTCCCGCCCTCGACCTCGATCGGCTTCAGCCTCAAGCTGGCGGGGATCGGGGAAAAGGGTCAGGAAGACTGGCCGGCGCGCGTCTGCATGCGCGGGATCTGACCGGAGGCCTGAAGGAGTGGCGATGCGGAGGCTGTTCGGCGTTCTCATGCTCTGCGCTTTGGCGCTGGCGAGCCCGGCTGCGGCGCAGAACCCCTTCTCGCCGGCCATCATGGTCAACGATCGGGTGATCACCCACTACGACATCGACCAGCGGATCAGGCTCCTCGAGGCGCTCGGCGCCAACGGCGATCTGCGCGAACTCGCCGTGGAACAGCTGACCGAGGACCGCGTCAAGTTCCAGGCCGCCGAGGAGCTGGAGCTCGAACTGCCGGAAGGCGCGATCGAGCTGGGGATCGAAGAGTTCGCCACCGGTCGCGGCCTGACCATGGACGACGTCCAGCTCGCGCTCGACGCCCGCGGCATCGACCAGCAGACCATGGACGACTTCGTCGAATCGGGCCTGCTCTGGCGCGACGTGGTGGCCTTGCGCTTCCGCGCCCGGGCGACGCCCACCGAGGCCGATCTCGACACGGCGCTGGAGATCGCCGCCCGGACTCCGCAGGAGATGCTGACCCTGGCCGAAATCGCGCTGCCCTATGCCGAGCTTGGCCAGCCCGAGACCGACGCGCTCGCCGAGCAGATCTACCGGCAGGTCGCCGGCGGCGGCAGCTTCGCGGCGGCGGCGCGCGAGTACAGCCGCAGCGCCACCGCCGAGACGCGGCGGCGTGCTCGAACCGCTTCCCGCCAACGGGCTTCCACCCGCCTTCCGCACCGCAGTGCTGCTCCTCAGCCCCGGCCAGGTCACCCGGCCGCTGCCGATCTCGGGCGGCGTCGCGATCATCAAGCTCGTCTCGATCCAGCGGGTGCCGCCCCAGCCCATCGACGCCGACGATCCCGAGGTGCGCGAGGCGCTGCGCGAGCGGCTCTTCACCGAGCGCATCACCAGCTTCGGCCAGGGCTATCTCCAGGAACTGCTCGGCGACGCCATCATCGTCGAGCGATGACCCGCCCGGTCGCGCTGACGCTCGGCGACCCGGCGGGGATCGGGCCCGAGATCGCGCTCAAGGCCTGGGGCGCGCTCCGGGACAGTCTCCCCTTCTTCCTGATCGGCGACCCGGACCACATGGCCGCGCTGGGCGCCCGCCTTGGCATTCCGGTCCGCCCGATCGCCGCGCCCGCCGAGGCGGCGGCGGCCATGGCCGCCGGGCTGCCGGTGCTGCCGCATCCGCTGCCCCGGCCCCCCGAGCCCGGCCGGGCGGACCCGGAGAACGCCGGCGCGGTCATCGCCATCATCGCGCGCGGGGTGGAGTTGGTCCGCAGCGGCGCGGCGCTGGCGCTCTGCACCAACCCGATCAACAAGAAGGCGCTCAAGGACGGCGCCGGCTTCGCCTTCCCGGGCCACACCGAGTTCCTCGCGCATCTCTCCGGCGCGCCGCTGCCGGTGATGATGCTGGCGTCGCCCTTGCTGCGCGTGGTGCCGGTGACCATCCACATCCCCATCGCCGACGTGCCTGGGGCGCTCACGCCCGAGCTTCTCGAAGCCACGCTCCGCATCACCCACGCCGCCCTGGTGCAGGACTTCGCCCTCCCCGCGCCGCGCATCGCCGTCGCCGGCCTCAACCCCCACGCCGGCGAAGGCGGCGCCATGGGACAGGAGGAGTCCACGGTGATCGCGCCGGTCCTGGCGCGGCTCCAGGCCGAGGGCCTCGGCGTCACCGGCCCCCACTCCGCCGACACGCTCTTCCACCCGGCGGCGCGGGCGCGCTACGACGCCGCCGTCTGCATGTACCACGACCAGGCGCTGATCCCGATCAAGACCGTCGACTTCGACGGCGGCGTCAACGTCACCCTCGGCCTCGACTTCGTCCGCACCTCTCCCGACCACGGCACCGCCTACGACATCGCCGGCCTCGGCCGCGCCAACCCCGCCAGCCTGATCGCCGCGCTGACCCTCGCGCGCGACATGGCGGAGACCCGCATCCTCCAGGCCGGTCCGCAAGCGTTAGCGACTCAATCCTGACTATTTTAGGCTTCATACGGATGTCATACGCAGATCATACGCATGTCATACGGCCTCCGTGTGATCACCTCGCGTTAACAGCCCGTCAAAAAGTGGCAAGCCGGATTCCAGCCGGATTCCAGCCGCCTTCCAGCCCGGATTTTTCTAGCCGTTCCAAAGGGATGACCGCCGCCCCTACCCTCCAACCGGGCCCCACCGCATGAGCCTCGCGCAGGATGGCCTGCCCCCCCTGCGCGAGGTGATCGCCGCGCACGGCCTCTCGGCGCGCAAGGCGCTGGGGCAGAATTTCCTGATGGATCTGAACCTTACCGCCAAGATCGCCCGCCGCGCCGGCGACCTCTCCGCCTGCGACGTGCTGGAGATCGGCCCCGGCCCCGGCGGCCTGACCCGCGCCCTCCTCTCGGAAGGCGCCCGTCACGTGGTCGCGGTCGAGCGCGACCCCCGCTGCCTCCCGGCCCTCGCCGAAATCGCCGCCGCCTGGCCCGGCCGCCTGACCATCCTCGAAGCCGACGCCCTCAAGCTCGACCCCCAGCCCCACCTGACCCCCCCGGTCAGGATCGTGGCCAACCTCCCCTACAACGTCGGCACCGAACTCCTCGTCCGCTGGCTGACCCCGCCCGCCTGGCCGCCCTTCTGGACGAGCCTGACCCTGATGTTCCAGAAGGAAGTGGCCGAGCGCATCGTCGCGCCGCCGGGCTCCAAGGCCTATGGCCGGCTCTCGATCCTGGCGCAGTGGCGCACCGACCCGCGAATCGTCTTCGAGCTCCCCGCCCGCGCCTTCACCCCGCCGCCCAAGGTGGCAAGCGCCGTGGTCCAGTTCGATCGCCTGGAGTCGCCACGCTTCCCCGCCGACGCCGCCGTCCTGTCGCGGGTGGTGGCGCTCGCCTTCGGGCAGCGGCGCAAGATGCTCCGCGCCAGCCTGCGAGCACTCGGTCCCGACGTAGAGAAGCTCCTCGCCGAAGCCGGCATTCCCCCCACCGAACGCGCCGAGCAGGTGTCGCTGGAAGCGCTTCTGCCGCCTCAGCCGGCTGGTCGCCGAACGGGGACCGAGCCTTGAAAAGGCTTGATTATCGCCGGGCACGCGTGCCCGGCGAACGTAAGCCTAATCCGCTTGCGTGACCGGCTCGGGAGCCGCGCCCTCCGGCTTGGACCGACGGCGCGGACGCGAGCGCTTTACCGGCGGCGCGGACGGCTCCGCGGCCTCCACCGCCGCCGCGGCGGCTGGATGGTCCGCGCCGTTGACTGGCTCCGCCGGAGCGGGCTGCGGCGCAGGCTGCACCTGCGGCGTCGCCTCGTTCGCACGCGCGCGCCGGTCCTCCGGCGTCTCGATCGGACCCGCCATGTCGTAGGAATTGTCGGGATCGATCATGGTCAGACCCGACGCGACCGGCGCTGCCGCGGGCTGCCGCTGTCCTTCGTAGCCGTCGCGGTTGCGGGGCTGACCCTCAAAGCGCTGCGGCTGGGATTGCGGCTGGTTGTCATCGCCACGCTGCGGCTGGCCGTCGTCGCGCTGGCCGTCCTCGCGCTCCTGGTTGAAGCGGTTGTTCTCGGCCTGCTGCCGCTGCGCCTCGCCGAGAAGACGGCTGTAGTGCTCGGAATGCTGCAGGTAGTTCTCCGCCGTCACCCGATCACCCGCGAGCTGGGCATCGCGCGCCAGCGCCTGGTACTTGTCGATGATCTGCTGCGGCGTCCCGCGCACCTTGCCATCGGGCCCCGCGCTTTCGAAGACGCGGTTGATGATGTTGCCCATGCTCGGGCGGCGCTGCTGGTTGTTATTGTTGTGGTTGCCGTTGTTCCCAGGCTTGTTCCTGGAACGCTGCTTGTTCGATGGTCTCATGCCGCGAGGTTTCCGCCATTGTTGGCTGTGGGGACGCGCGATGCTTGCTGCCGTGCGGCGGCCATCCGTCGTCCCGATGTGTCAGTGCACGTATCGGATCAGCCTCGCGTCACACGGATGAATTCGGACAACGTGGCGGGATCAAGCAGACGATATAAGCATCCGCCGCGGAAATGACAAGCACAAAAACCCGCCAGGGTTCACCCACACCCGCCGCAGGAGACGACCCGGTCACGCCCGTCAAGGTCCGGATGCACCACCGTCCCGCCAAGGCCTGCCCCCGCAGGAGCGATGCCACCGCCGCCCCCTGCCCCGCCCCCACCTCGAAGAGCGCGCGCCCGCCGGGAGCGAGGACCGCGGCGAGGCCCGCGGCGATGCGCCGCGTAGGCCTCCAGCCCGGTCGGCCCGGCGGTAAGCGCATGGCGCGGCTCCCAGTCCCGCACTTCGGGTGACAGCCCCTCGACTTCGGCCGCCGGGATGTACGGCGGGTTCGACACGACGAGGTCGAATCGCTCCCCCAGCCCGGCCGTCCAGTCGGCCTCCCGAAACGCCGCCCGCCCCGCCACGCCATGCCGCGCCGCATTCGCACCCGCCACGGCCAGCGCCGCCGCGTCGATGTCGGTGCCAAGTCCCGTGCGCGTCCGGCCACTCCGCCAGCAGCGTGACGAGAAAATGCGCCGCTGCCGGTGCCGAGGTCGAGGATGCGCCCCGGCACCGGCCCCTCCAGCGCCCGCGCAATCAGCGTCTCGGTCTCCGGTCGAGGATCGAGGACCGCGCCACTGACGGCAAAGTCCCGCCCCCAGAACGCCCGCCGCCCGAGAATTTGCGCGACCGGCCGGCGGCGCACCCGCTCGTCCAGCATCCGTTCGAAGGCCTCCCCCGCCGCCGCCGGCAGCGGGTCCGCTACCATGAGCGTCAGCCGCCCGGCCTCCACCCCCAGCGCCTCCGCCATCAGCCGCCGCACATCGCGCGCCGGGTCGGGCACGCCCGCGGCCGCCAGCCGCACTGCCCCGGCGGCCAGCGCCGCCCGGACGGTCATGCGTCGAGCGCGGCCAGCCGCGCCGCCTGGTCGGCGGCGGTCAGCGCCTCGATCACCTCGTCGAAGTCGCCCTGCATCACCTGGTCGAGCTTGTAGAGCGTGAGCCCGATGCGGTGGTCGGTCAGCCGCCCCTGCGGGAAGTTGTAGGTGCGGATCCGCTCGGAGCGGTCGCCCGAGCCCACCTGCCCCTTGCGGTCCGCCGCCCGCTCGGCGTCGCGCTTCTGCCGCTCCAGGTCGTAGAGCTTGGCGCGCAGCACCTCCATGGCGCGGGCGCGGTTCTGGTGCTGCGACTTCTCCGACGACGTGACGACGATGCCGGTGGGCAGATGCGTGATCCGCACCGCCGAATCGGTGGTGTTGACGTGCTGCCCGCCGGCGCCCGAGGCGCGCATGGTGTCGATGCGCAGGTCCTGCACCGGGATGGTCACGTCCACCTCCTCGGCCTCGGGCAGCACCGCCACCGTCGCCGCCGAGGTGTGGATCCGCCCGCCGCTCTCGGTCGCCGGCACCCGCTGCACCCGGTGCACGCCCGACTCGAACTTCAGCGCCGCGAAGACGCCCTTGCCGGAGATCTCCGCCACCAGCTCGCGGTACCCGCCGAGCTCGGTCGGCGCCGCCTCCACCACCTCCCAGCGCCAGCCATGCGCCTCGGCCAGCCGCTGGTACATCCGCGCCAGGTCGGCGGCGAAGAGCGCCGCCTCCTCGCCGCCCGTACCGGCACGGATCTCGAGAATGGCGGAACGCTCGTCGGCGTCGTCCTTGGGCAGCAGCGCGAGCTGCACCGCGTGTTCCGCCGCGGAGCGCGCCGTGCGCAGGCGCTCGAGCTCCTCCTGTGCCAGCGTCCGCATCTCGGGATCGGCCAGCATCCGCTCGGCCTCCTCCTGCTCCCGCAACAGGCCGCGGTAGCGATCGATCTCCTCGACCAGGGGTTTCAGCTCGGCGTATTCGCGAGACAGCGCCGGAAGGTCGGCGACCGCCGCACCCGCATTCAGCCGCGCTTCGAGGAATTCGAAGCGCGCGCGGATCTGGTCGAGCTTTTCTTCGGAGATCATGGCTCCAGCGATCTGCGCGAGTTGCACCGCCGCCGCAAGCGGAGATTCACGCGGCCCGCGCCGGCCCCCTCCGCCGCCGGAACGTCAGGAGCGCGGCGCCGCAGGCGAGCAGCCCCGCCAGGGCGATCGTCGCCAGCATCGGCGTGGCGGTGCCGTCGAAGAACACACCGCCCAGCGCCATCATCAGCCCGCCCGTCACCATCTGCAGCGTGCCGCCGAGCGAGGAGGCGAGACCGGCGATGTCGGGGTGCGGGTCGAGCGCCATCACCATGGTGGTCGGCATCACCACCCCGAGGAAGGCATTGGCGACGAAGAGCATGCCGATGATCACCGGCAGCGTCGCATATCCCGCAAGTGCCACGAGGAACAGGAGCGTGGTGACCGCGGCGAAGCAGCTGACCGCCGTCCCCACGACCCGCGCCATGCCATAGCGCTCCCCGAGCGAGGCCGCCATCTGCGAGGCGGCAAAGAAGCCGATGGCGTTGAGCGCGAAGGCGAGGCTGAAGCCGGTGGGGGAGAGGCCGAACTGCTGGGTGTACACGAACGAGGCGCTGGCGATGAAGACGAAGAAGCTCGACATGGAAAAGCCGCCGATCAGCGTCAGCCCCATGAACTCCGGATCGCGCAAAAGCCGGCCGAACCCGCGCGCCATCACGCCGAGCCGCGCCGGTTGCTGGTTCTCCGGCGCCAACGTCTCCGGCAGCATGAAGGCGGTCAGCGCCAGGGCGAGCAGCCCGGCCACCGCAAGGACGACGAAGATCAGCCGCCAGCTCCCGATCGCCATCAGCCCGCTGCCGGCGAGCGGCGCCAGCATCGGCGAGATCGAGATGACAAGCATCACCATCGCCATCAGCCGCGTCGCCTCCGGGCCGGTGTGCAGGTCGCGGATGATCGCCCGCGGCACCACCATCACCGTCGCCGCCCCGAGTCCCTGCACCAGCCGCGCGAAAATG
Source organism: uncultured Alphaproteobacteria bacterium (assembly GCA_963844375.1). Lineage (GTDB taxonomy): Bacteria > Pseudomonadota > Alphaproteobacteria > Rhodobacterales > Rhodobacteraceae > Amaricoccus. Next base: position 145,324 of record CAWJOI010000035.1, read on the forward strand.
AGCATGCCGATCGAGGGCGCCAGCGCGCAGCCGAGCGTCCCCAAAAGGAAGATCGAGAGGCCCACATAGAGCGGCGGCTTCCTCCCGTACTGGTCGGCGAGCGGCCCGTAGGCGAGTTGCGACACGCCGAAGGCGACAAAGAATGCGGTCAGCGTGTACTGCGTCGCCTGGGCGCTCGCGCCGAGATCGGCAGCCAGCGCCGGCAGCGCCGGCAGGTACATGTCGATCGCGAACGGCCCCACAGCGCCGAGCAGCCCTATCACCAGCGCGATGCGCAGCATCCCAGAATTCATCTCGATTGTCCTGCCTCGCCGGCCGCAAATGGACGGGGAGAATTGCCGGCCGCGTTATTCCGCCGCCCGTGCCGCCCCTGCCTCTTCGGTATCGCGCGTGGCTTCGATCTCCGCCGCGCGCTTCTCCACCAGAGCGACGATATGATCCACCATGCGGGCGTTGTCGAGCTTGTGGTCCTGCTTTCCGGCCAGGTACACCATGCCCGCCCCCGCACCGCCCCCGGTGAAGCCCACGTCGGTCATCAGCGCCTCGCCCGGGCCGTTCACCACGCAGCCGATGATCGACAGCGACATCGGCGTCTTGATGTGCTCCAGCCGCTTCTCCAGCACCTCCACCGTTCGGATCACGTCGAACCCCTGCCGCGCACAGGACGGGCAGGAGATGATGTTCACGCCCCGGTGGCGCAGACCGAGGCCCTTCAGGATCTCGAAACCGACCTTCACCTCCTCGACCGGATCGGCCGAGAGGCTCACGCGGATGGTGTCGCCGATCCCGGCCCAGAGCAGGCTCCCGAGCCCGATCGCCGATTTCACCGTCCCGGTCATCAGCCCGCCCGCCTCGGTGATCCCGAGATGGATCGGCGCATCGGTGGCCTCGGCCAGCGCCTGGTAGGCGGCGGCGGCCAGGAACACGTCCGAGGCCTTCACGCTGATCTTGAACGCGTGGAAGTCGTTATCCTCCAGGATGCGGATATGGTCGAGGCCGCTTTCGACCATGGCCTCCGGGCAGGGCTCGCCATACTTCTCCAGCAGGTGCTTCTCCAGGCTGCCGGCGTTCACCCCGATCCGCATGGAGCAGCCGTGGTCCCGCGCGGCCTTGATCACCTCGCGCACCCGCTCCTTGGAGCCGATGTTGCCCGGGTTGATCCGCAGGCACGCCGCCCCCGCCTCCGCCGCCTCGATGGCGCGGCGGTAGTGGAAATGGATGTCCGCCACGATCGGCACGGGACTTTCCCGCACGATCTCCCGCAGCGCGCGCGTCGAACCCTCGTCGGGGCAGGAGACCCGCACGATGTCCGCACCCGCGTCCGCGCAGGCCTGCACCTGCGCTACGGTCGCCGCCACGTCGGTGGTCAGCGTGTTCGTCATCGTCTGCACGCTGATCGGCGCGCCGCCGCCCACCGGCACCGCGCCCACATGGATTTGCCGCGACGTGCGCCGGTCGATGTTGCGCCAGGGGCGGATGGGGTTGTGCGTCATGGATCGGGCGGTCCCGGCAGCGATGCTCCGGGTCCGACCATAGGGGAGGCCGGCGGCAATGTCACCCCGGCGGCCGACCCGCGATCACTGGATCGCGACAGCCTCCGGTCCAGGCAATGGGGCGCCGAGGGCCTGCGAGATGACCTCAGGGATCTCGGCCACCACGTCGTAGCGGTCGACGATCGCCTGCGGCTCCAGCACCACGTCGCGGGTCGCCTTGGTGCCGCTGCCGAGCGGCCCGTGCAGCGCCTCGCCGACGCGGACATAGACCGACCCGGAGTTGCCGGCCCAGATCAGCGGCTTCTCGACCCCGTCGGGCGGCGAATAGGTCTGGCCCTTCTCCAGGATGCTCTCGAAGAGCACCGTGCCGTTCTCCTGGTAGACCCGGATCCAGGCGGCCCGTTCGGCCACCACCAGCAGCGGCTGGCGTTCGGGCAGCTCAGCCGTGGCCTCCGGGTGCGGGCCGGTATTCGACCCGGCCCCAGCGCCGATCAGCGCGGCGGCGGGAGCCTGGGCGGACACGGACGTCTCCGGCATCGCAGGAATCTCGCGGGCGAGAAGGCCCGCGCGGTCGGGATCGAGCGCTGCGATCGGACCGTCGCGCGGCACCAGGATCGGGACCTCCGCCTCCTGCTGGCGATAAAGATCGGCCAGCGCCGTGGCGGCAACCGGGCTCTCCAGATCGGTCAGGGCCGGCTCCTCCAGCGTCGTCGTTTCCGGCGGGTCGAGCGGTTCCATCTCGGCCACGGCCAGCGGCAGCTCCTCGACCGGCGCGAACTGCACGCGCTGGATGTTCTCCAGCACCGTCCAGCCGCCGTAGCCGAGACCGGTCAGCAGCCCGACCAGAACGAGCACCGAGCCGATCGCCGAAAGCGGCAGATCGGGCAGCCCTTTCGGCTGCAGTCGCGTCAGCGGGAAGTCGGGTCGAAAGCCGCCCGGCATCGCCTGCGCCGGGGCGCCCTTCCCCGGCTTCAGCTTGGGGTGGCCGCCCTGGTTACCGACAAAGCCGCTTTCCTGGCAGAAGCGCCGGAACACCTCGTCGGGATCGAGCGAGAGATAACGCGCATACGAGCGCACGTAGCCGGAGATGAAGCTCGGGTTGGGGAAGACCTCGGGCTTGGCGTCCTCGATGGCGGCGATGTAGGCCGCCTTGATCCGGAGGTCGCGCTGGATGTCGAGAAGGGTCTTGCCCAGCGTCGCGCGCTCACCGCGAAGCTCGTCGCCGAGGGCATACTCGTAGGGGCCGTAGCCTCTATCCCCAGAACTGTGCACCGTCGTACCCATGGATCCGCCTGGCGACCCCTTTACTCTTGCTCTGCCCACGTCTGCCCGCCGACGAATCAATCCCGGCGGATCGTCTGATTTTCGGCGATCATATCATCATTTTAAGTGCTTGGGCAGGAGCGGTTGTTTCAATTGCCGTAAAGCAGGCGCCAACGGTGGCGGAAACGTCGCACTCCAGCCCACGGCTCAGTAGATGTAGCGAATCTGGTCGCTCCAGTAGCGCTCCATCCGCCTCAGGCTGGCGTTGATGTCCTCGAGCCGCATGTTGCCCAGCACCTCGCGGCTCAGGATCCCGCTGGCATGCCGCTGGAACAGCTGCGCGATGATGGTGCGGATGTTGCGCCCCTTCTCGGTCAGGCGCACCCGCACGGCGCGGCGGTCGACGTCGCACTTCTGGTGGTGCATGTAGCCGCACTCGACGAGCTTCTTGAGGTTGTAGGAAACGTTCGAGCCCTGGTAGTAGCCGCGCGTCTTCAGCTCGCCCGCGGTGACCTCGTTGTCGCCGATGTTGAAGAGCAAAAGCGCCTGCACCGAGTTGATGTCGATGATGCCCAGCCGCTCGAACTCGTCCTTCACCACGTCGAGCAGCAGCCTGTGAAGCCGTTCCACCATCGAGAGCGTCTCGAGGTAGGCGCCGAGAAAATCCTCCTGTGCGGAGGGTTCGGGCAGGGCCGCAACCTTGGCGTGCATACTCATGGTGTCACTCCGCATTTGGCACTTTGCGGGAGCCTCAAGCAGAATCATATACAAGTCGTTAAAAGCCCGAAGCCGCTGCGAGCTCAGACCATTCCGTGATGCGCGCGGATTCGGATCACGATCTCCGTGTACCGCGCTGGAACTCCCTCCTTACCGGCAATCCAGCGATAGAGATCATGATCGTTTTCCGACAGTAGAAAGTCAAATGCATCTAAAAGAGCCGGCTGCATTTCCGCGAGACCGGCATCCGCGAAGCGCCCGAGGATCAGGTCCATCTCGCGGATTCCGCGCTGCCAGCTCCGAAGCCGCAGGCGTTTCAGCCGGTTGGCTGGCGTCTCGCTTCCGCTGTCGCCCACCTGCTCGCTCCCTGCACGGGCTTGCTCCGCCCCGGGGCCGAGCCTAAGACACGCCCGGCCCGCATGCAAACCGGAGCGCATTCCATGGCCTTCCTCTCCGACGCCCTAGCGCGCATCAAGCCCTCGCCCACGATCGCCGTCACCGCGCGCGCGCTCGAGCTCAAGGCCGAGGGCCGCGACATCGTCGGCCTCAGCGCCGGCGAGCCCGATTTCGACACGCCAGCGCACATCCGCGCCGCCGCCAAGGCCGCCATCGACGCCGGCCGCACCCGTTACACCGCGCCCGAGGGCATCCCCGAGCTGCGCCGGGCCATCTCGGCCAAGTTCGCGCGCGAGAACCGCCTCGACTATGCCCCCGACCAGATCATGGTCTCCACCGGCGGCAAGCAGGTGCTGTTCAACGCGCTCCTCGCAACACTGAACCCCGGCGACGAGGTGGTGATCCCCGCGCCCTACTGGGTCAGCTATCCCGACATGGTGGCACTGGCCGGCGGTACCCCGGTCGTCGTCGAGGGGGAACTGGCCAGCGGCTTCAAGATGACGCCGGAAGCTCTTGAGTCCGCTATAACACCGCGCACCAAATGGCTGATCTTCAACTCGCCCTCCAACCCCACCGGCGCGGGCTACGCCCGCGCCGAACTCCGCGCGCTGACCGATGTCCTCCTGCGCCACCCGCAGGTCTGGGTGATGACCGACGACATGTACGAGCACATCGCCTACGCGCCCTTCGTCTTCTGCACCCCCGCCGAGGTGGAGCCGCGGCTCTATGAGCGCACCCTCACCGTCAACGGCGTCTCCAAGGCCTATGCCATGACCGGCTGGCGCATCGGCTACGCCGGCGGCCCCAGGCCGCTCATCCGCGCCATGACCGCCATCCAGAGCCAGTCGACCTCCAACGCCTGCTCGGTCAGTCAGTGGGCGGCAGTCGCGGCGCTCGAGGGACCGCAGGACTATATCGCCGAGGCCGCCGCCGCCTTCCGCCGCCGGCGCGACCTCGTGGTGCGGCTGCTGAACGCCTGTCCCGGGATCACCTGCCCGGAGCCCGAGGGAGCCTTCTACGTCTATCCCTCGATCGCCGGCCTGATCGGCCGCACCACCCCGGGCGGTACGTCGCATCGCCACGGACGAGGGCTTCGCCGCCGAACTCCTCGCCGCCGAGGGTGTGGCTGTGGTCTTCGGCGCCGCCTTCGGGCTCGGCCCGAACTTCCGCATCAGCTACGCCGCCGCCGACGAGGTACTGGCGGAAGCCTGCCGCCGCATCCAGCGCTTCTGCGACAGCCTCGCCTGATCAGTTTGCCGGGGCTGGGGCCGAGCCACGGGCGCCGCACCCTGCCCTCCGACCGCCTGGTCGACGAGGCTGCGGATTCTCGTTCTGCAAGCGCGCCGGTCTCACCGGCCACCGGACGCCTCGGCCTCTGGCGCCGCCGTCAGCGCTTCGGCCGCCTCGCGGCCATCCGTGAGGGGCACGGGGGCATCGGCGGCAGGCTCCGTCGGAGGGGTGGTGACCGCGCCCGCCGTGTCGGCGGGCGCGGTCTCTGTCGGCAGGGTCTCAGGAGCGGTCACCTGGACGGGCTCGGGCGTCGGAGCCCGCCCGCCGAACCAGAAGAAGAAGAGACCAAACCCGACCATCGCGGCAAGCACGGCCACGACGATCCGTCGCATCTCTCCTCCTCGCGGCCCGGCCCTGGGTCAGTTCGCGGGCGCCGCCGGCTCCGTCGCAGGAGCGGCAGGCTCGGTCGTCGCGGGTGCCGCAGGCTCGGTCGCCGCAGGAGCCGCGGGCTCGGTCGCCGCCGGAGCCGCAGGCTCGGTCGCCGCGGGCGCTGCCGGTTCGGTCGTGGCCGCGGGTGCGGTCGGCTCGGGGGCCGGTTCCTCGCCCCCCATGAATAGGTAGATCGCCAGGACCACCACGACGGCCGCGATGATCCAGTACCAGGTCCGCTGCATCTTCCCCTCCCAAGGGCGGTTTCGGGTCGCGCCGGGGATCCCCGGCGCCTCAGGACATGAACCGCCCTGCCGCGCGATGCAAGGCCCAACCCCTCCGGACACCCTTCGGAGCACCCGGATGGCGATAACCGGCCGGAAATCACTTCTGGCCGCCCCGGTACCGGTACTGGACCTTCACTTATCCGCCGATCTGCATTACTGTAATGCGCTGACCGGGGCGATGCTCCGGTTTTTTGTCCCGTCAACGATCAGAAGGATGGCAACGCCATAGCCCGCAGACCGCACAACGCGCCTCCGACGCGCGACACCGGACCCCGCGTCAACGACCGAATCCGCGCCCCCGAGATTCGCCTCATCGGCGCCGAGGGCGAGAACATCGGCCTCATCTCGCCAGAGAAGGCGATGGTCCTCGCCGAACAGGCCGGGCTCGACCTCGTCGAGATCTCGCCGAACGCCACGCCGCCCGTGGCCAAGATCATGGACTTCGGCAAGTACAAGTACGAGACCCAGAAAAAGGAATCCGAGGCGCGCAAGAAGCAGAAGATCATCGAGATCAAGGAGATCAAGTTCCGCCCGAACACCGACACGCACGACTACGAGGTCAAGATGCGCTCGGTGACCAAGTTCCTCGAGGGCGGCGACAAGGTCAAGATCACGCTTCGCTTCCGCGGCCGCGAGATGGCCCACGCCGACCTCGGGCGCAAGCTCCTGGAGCGGGTGGCCGACGACGTGACCGAACTCGGCAAGATCGAGGCCATGCCGCGCCTCGAGGGCCGGCAGATGGTGATGATGATCAACCCGGTCAAGCACTGACGCGCCGCGACTGCGACGGAACCCCGCGCCGCCCGGCCGCGCGGGGAAAGCCGCCCGGGATGACGGACAAGATCGCATGGCCCGCCGCGGCAAGTTCCTCAGCTTCCTCACCTACCTGCCCCAGGGGCTGCTGATCGGCATCGCCCGCGCCCTGCCCTACCGCGCCCGCCTCGCCTTCGCCTCCGGCTTCGCCCGCACCCTGGTCGCCCTGGTCCCGAACCTGCGCCGCCGGGTCGAAGGCAACCTCCGCCTCGTCTTCCCCGACATGCCCGCCGCCGAGCGCGCCGGCATCCGCTCGGCCATGGCGGATTCCTTCGGCCGCACCATGATCGAGGTGATGACCCGCCGCGCCTTCCAGGCGCGCGGCGCCTGGACCGGCCCCACCGGACCGGGGTGGGAGGCGCTCAAGCAGGCCCACGCCGAAGGCCGCGGCGCGCTCCTCGTCTCCGGCCACTTCGGCCAGTGGGAGGCGGTGCGCGCCGCGCTCATGGCCAACGGCATCGAGGCCGGGCGCCATGATCCGCCCGGTCAAGAACCCCTGGCTCGACCGCGACTACCTCGCCAACGTCGAGGCGGGCGGCCAGCCGGTCATCGGCCGCGACGGCGCCGGCCTCCGCGAACTGGTGCGCCACCTGAAGCGCGGCGGCGTCATGGCCGTCCTCCTCGACCAGTACACCCGGCGCGGCGCCCCCATCGACTTCCTCGGCCACCCCGCCCCCAGCGGCACCGCCATCGCCGAACTCGCCGTCAAGTACCGCCTGCCGATGATCCCGGTCTACGGCACCCGCCAGCCCGACGGCCTGCACGTCGCCGTGGAGTTCGAGGCCCCGATCTCCCCCGGCACCCCGGTGGAAATGACCCAGGCCGCCGCCGACAGCCTCGCCGCCCGTGTCCGCGCGACCCCCGGCCAGTACTACTGGCTCCACCGCCGCTGGACGAAGACGTTTACCGGTGCCGATCGCTCCTAGAGGTTTGATTCAGGCTTCTTGGGAGCAGAGGCCAGGTCGGATGGCGCGACCTTTATCGACGGATCTTCGCGAGCGTGTGGTTGAAGCTTCATGCCGACAGGCAGCTGCGGCGTGGGGGGTGAGCACGGCGAGGGCGTCCAGTTTCAGGCTCGGCCCCACTTTGATTCAAAGTAAATGCAACTCTATCCAATACGATAGTTCGGGCTCTCCCGCGTGATCTGCACGTCGTGCACGTGGCTCTCGCGCAGTCCCGCCCCGGTGATCCGGACGAACCGGCAGCCGGAGCGCATCGCCTCGATCGTGCCGTTGCCGGTATAGCCCATCGCGGCGCGCAGGCCGCCGACCAGCTGGTGCAGCACCGCCGCCACCGCGCCCTTGTAGGGCACCTGGCCCTCGATGCCCTCCGGCACCAGCTTCTCGGCCGAGGCCTCCTTCTGGAAGTACCGGTCCGCCGACCCCCGCGCCATCGCGCCGACCGAGCCCATGCCGCGGTAGGCCTTGAAGCTCCGGCCCTGGAACAGGATCACCTCCCCCGGCGCCTCCTCGGTGCCGGCCAGGATCGACCCCACCATGGCGCAGTGCGCCCCCGCCCCGATCGCCTTGGCGAAGTCGCCGGAGAACTTGATGCCGCCGTCGGCGATCACCACGTGGCCGGACTTCGCCGCCGCCTCGCTGCAGTCGACGATCGCCGTCATCTGCGGCACGCCCACGCCCGCGACGATCCGCGTGGTGCAGATCGACCCGGGTCCGATCCCCACCTTCACCGCGTCGGCCCCCGCGTCGATCAGCGCCCGCGTGCCCTCGGCGGTGGCGACGTTGCCGGCAAGAATCTGGACGGAGTTGCTGAACGCCTTCAGCCGGCTGACCGCCTCGCCCACGCTCCGGGAATGCCCGTGCGCCGTGTCGATCACCACCACGTCCACTCCGGCCTCGACCAGCGCCACCGACCGCTCGAAGCCCGCATCGCCCACCGTCGAGGCCGCCGCCACCCGCAGGCGGCCCATCTCGTCCTTCGCCGCCAGCGGGTTCAGCACCGCCTGCTCGGTGTCCTTGAGCGTCAGGAGGCCGGTCAGCCGCCCGCCCTGGTCGACGACCAGCAGCTTCTCGATCCGGCGCTCGGCCATCATGCTCTTGGCCTGGCCGAGATCGGCGGGCTCGCGCAGCATGGCGAGGTTGTCGCTCGTCATCATCTCGCTGACCGGCGTCGCGTCGTCGGTGGCGAAGCGCATGTCGCGGTTGGTGACGATCCCGAGCACCACGCCCCGCGCGTCCACCACCGGAAACCCGGTGATCCGGTAGCGTTCCTGCAAGCGCCTTGGCGTCCTTCAGGGTCTGGTCGGGCAGCAGGGTCACCGGCGCATAGACCACACCGGAAACGAAGCGCTTCACCCGCTTCACCTCGGCCGCCTGCACCTCCACGTCGAGGTTGCGGTGGATCACCCCCATCCCGCCCGCCTGCGCCATGGCGATGGCCATGCGCGCTTCGGTGACGGTGTCCATCGCGGCGCTGATCAGCGGAATGTTGAGCGCGATGGTCGAGGTCAGCTTCGTCCGGGTGTCGGCCTGCGCCGGCAGCACGTCCGAGGCCCCCGGGACCAGCAACACATCGTCGAACGTGAGGGCTTCGCGCAGTTCCATCGCCTGAGATTCCCGGCTGATCCGCTCAAGGCCCGTCCTATTCCACGCGAACCCGGAAAAGAAAAGGCCGTCGCGCCTCTCTTGACCGCAACCGCAGGCCTGAGGTTCTCTGGCGCGATCACGGACAGGGAGACGGGCGATGGGCGAAGCGCAACCGGGGCTCCGCCCCACCTTCAGCACCGCCGGCTTCGAGTTCGAGCTCCGCGGGGCGCTCGGCGCCGCGCAGTACCGGCTGACCGACGCCGGCGAGGTGCTTTCCACCGCCGCCCGGATCGCGGACGGCGACTTCGACAGCTGGTTCGACGAGTGGACCGCCACCGCCGGGCGGGTCAGCGCCATTGCCGAGGCGGCCGAGGCGGCCGGCCACCGGGTCAGCGCCCGCGACGCCTGGCTCCGCGCCAGCCAGTACCACAGCATGGCCTTCTTCTACGTCCTCGGCACCCGGGATCCGAGCCGCGGACCGGCCTGCTTCCGCGCCCTCCGCGCCGCCTTCGACCGGGCGATGGCGCTCTGGCCGACCCCGGTCGCCAAGGTCGCCATCCCCTACGAGGGCGGCACCCTCCCCGGCTACTGGCTCTCTCCCGACGCCGACCCCCGCCCGCGCCCGCTCGTCATCCTCAACAACGGCAGCGACGGCCCGGTGGCCGGCATGCTCCGCTACGGCGGCATCGCCGCGGTCGAGCGCGGCTGGCACGCGCTGATCTTCGACGGCCCGGGCCAGGGCGCGGCGCTCTACGACCAGGGCCTGCCGTTCCGCCCGGACTGGGAGGCGGTGATCACGCCGGTGGTCGACTTCGCCCTCGCCCGCCCCGGCGTCGATGCGCGCCGCATCGCGCTCCTCGGCGTCAGCCAGGGCGGCTACTGGGTGCCGCGCGCCGCCGCCTTCGAGCACCGGCTGGCCGCCATCGTCGCCGATCCCGGAGTGATGCGGGTCTGGAGCAGCTGGTACCAGAACATGACCCCCGAGGACCTCGCCGCCCTCGACACCACCCCAAGGCCGAATACGACGCCGCGGCCGCCTCCGGCCTCCCCCACGCGCCCGCCGCCGTCCGCTTCGAGCTCGCCAAGCGCGGCGAGCCCTACCGCATCCCGTCGCTCTTCGACCTGCTGCACGAGGTCCGCCGCTATGACCTGACCGGCGTCGCCGGGCAAATCCGCTGCCCCACCCTCGTCACCGACCCGGAGGGAGAAGCGTTCTGGCCCGGCCAGCCCGCCGAGCTCTACGCGGCGCTCACCTGCGAGAAGACGCTCATGCCCTTCACCGCCGCCGAAGGTGCGGACGGCCACTGCGAACCCCTCGCCCCCGGCCTGGTCTGCCAGCGCGTCTTCGACTGGCTGGAGGAAACGCTGGCGCTTCGCGACCAATAGGAGGAAATGCCCACAACCGCCAGCAGCGGCACACCTTACGCCGCTGCGGCCGGCCTCCCCCGGAACCCCGTCGCCACCAGATACTTCTCGGAGGAATCCTTCCGGCTCGCCGGTGGCTTCACATGCTGGACCTTGGTGAAGGCGCGGTTCAGCACCGCCAGCAACGACGCCTCCGCCCCGCCGCCCAGGACCTTGGCCACGAAGGTCCCGCCCGGCTCCAGCACGTCCATGGCGAACTCCGCCGCCGCCTCGCACAGCGCCATGATCCGGAGGTGGTCGGTCGGCGGATGCCCCGACGACGCCGCCGCCATGTCCGAGAGCACCACATCCGCCGGCCCGCCGAGCCAGCCGCGCACCGCCGCGTCGGCGCCGTCGGCGAGGAAGTCCAGCTCGTGGATCTCCGCCCCCGGGATCGCCTCGACCGGCTGCAGGTCGATCCCCAGCACCCGCCCCACCGGCCGCCCCTTCCGCTCGCCGAGCGCGTTCACCCGCGCCGCCGCCACCTGCGCCCAGCCGCCCGGCGCGCAGCCGAGATCGACCACGCGCACGCCCGGCTTCAGGAACCCGAACTTGTCGTCGATCTCGGTCAGCTTGAACGCCGCCCGGCTGCGATAGCCCTCCGCCCGCGCCCGCGCCACGTAAGGATCGTTGAGTTGGCGCGCCAGCCAGATCGTCGAGGAGAGCTTGCGCCCCTTGGCCGTCTTGACCCGCACCCTGAGGTCGCGCCGCCCCCGCCCGGAGCCCGCGCCCGGCTTCTCCGGCCCGCTCACTCCAGCGTCACGCCGTCCGCGAAGGCGCCGCGCGCGCTCATCATCGCGAACAGCATGCCCTCGCGCAGCCCGCGGTCGGCCACCCGCATCGACTCGGTCGGCCAGATCCGCAGCAGCGTCTGCAGGATCGCCGCCCCCGACATGATCAGCTCCGATCGGTCGCGCCCCAGCCCGACGTCGGTGCGCCGCCCCTCCGGCCCGAGCCGGAGGAACCGCGCGATCACCGCCTCGATCGCCCGCGCCGACAGCCGCATCCCGTCCACCTTGCGCCGGTCGTAGCGCCGCAGCCCGAGATGCGCCGCCCCCACCGTCGTCACCGTGCCCGAGGTGCCGATCATCTGGAACCCCGCCGCATCCTCGCGCGTCAGCGTCTCGAGGTACGGCTTGAAGCCGGCGATCTGCTCCTCGAAGAACCACGACATCAGCGCGAACCGCGCGCTGTCGTCCGCCACGTCGGCATAACGCTCGTGCAGCGTCGCCACCCCCAGCGGCACCGAGATGAAATCGACGATCCGCGCCGCCTCCGGCCCGCACGGCCCGCTCATCTCCAGGTTCACGATCGCCTGCGCCCGCTTCTCCGGCGCGATCCCGCTCAGGTCCAGCCAGACCAGCTCGGTCGACCCGCCGCCGATGTCGAAGACCAGCACCTGCTCCGCCTCCGGCGACACCAGGGGCGCACACGAGATCACCGCCAGCCGGGCCTCCTCCTCGGGCCGGATCACCTCGAGTCGCAGGCCCGTCTCGCGCGCGGCGAGCGCCAGGAAATGGCTGCCGTTGCGCGCCCGCCGGCAAGCCTCCGTCGCCACCAGCCGCACGTTCGTCACATGGTAGCGCTCGAGCTTCTCGGCGCAGATCTCGAGCGCCGCCAGCGTCCGCCCGATCGCCCCCCGCGAAAGATGCCCGGTCCGCTCCAGCCCGGAGCCGAGCCGCACCGACTTGGCGAAGGCGTCGACGACGCGGAATCGCCCCATTTCCGGTGTTGCAATCAACATCCGGCAACTGTTCGTGCCCAGGTCGAGGGCCGCATAGAGATCGGTCTCAGGCGCCACCGGCTCGTGGCTGCGGCGCCTCGGCACCAATGCGACACTATCCTGCGCAGACTCGGTCAAGTCGTGCGCCATGCGATAACCAGTTCGGATCGTGCGGAGAAGTCCGCAACTTGGCATGAACGTTACATGACGCATGGTCCCTAGGCAAGAATTGCCTCCAGCACCGAAGCCCGCCCCCGCTTGCCCTCCGACCCGAGCGCAAGATTCGGGTTGAAAATCCGACCCGGCGCGCCGATTTCATGGGCAACGATGGCCAACTACCTGATCTTCGAGACCGCCGGCGGCAGCTGCGGCATCGCCTGGACGCGACGCGGGCATCACCCGCTTCCAGTTGCCGGCCGCCAGCCCCGACGCCACCGAGCGCCTGCTCCGCCGCCGCCTTCCCGGCGCCGAGCCCGGCACGCCGCCGCCCGAGGTCGCCGAAGCCATCGCCGCCGTGCAGCGCTACTTCGCCGGCGAAGCCACGGATTTCTCCAGCGTCCGGGTCGATCTCTCCAGCCAGGACGAACTCTTCCGGCGCATCTACGCCGCCGTCCGCGAGGTCGGCTACGGCCGGACCACCACCTACGGCGCCCTCGCCCGCGAGCTCGGCGCCGGCCCCGAAGCCGCCCGCGACGTCGGCACCGCCATGGCCCGCAACCCGGTGCCGCTCATCGTCCCCTGCCACCGCGTGCTGGCCGCCGGCAACAAGCTCGGCGGCTTCTCCGCACCCGGCGGCGCGCGGACCAAGCTTCGCATGCTCGAGATCGAAGGCGTCACGACTTGCGGCCGCCGAACCGGCACAGCGGTCCTTCGGATTCTGAGCCGGGCCCCGCGGCCAGGCGCAAGGCAAGACAACCCCGTCAGATCGTTATATGGCTCGCCCTACGGTCGATCCAGGGGGCCTTCAGGGAATGCTGAGCATCACGCCGATCTCCACGCCCGGAGACATGCGGCTGTCCGCGACCTCGTCCGGGAATTCACCAACTGGGCTTTTGCACAGGAACCCGACGCCGCTTCCGCGCCGACCTTCGCAAACCTGGAGACGGAACTCGCGTCGCTTCCGGGCGTCTACGGCCCGCCAGCCGGCTGCTTCCTTCTGGCGAGGGACGGCAATGAACCGGCTGGCTGCGTGGCCTTCCGGGCGGACGGCCCTGACACGGTCGAGGTCAAGCGGATGTACGTGCGGCCGAACCATCGTGGCAAGGGCATCGGGCAGGCGCTCGTCGCCTCGCTGATCGCGGAAGCGCGACGCCTGAACAATCGCCGCATCGTGCTCAGCACCCATTGCAGCTTGATCAGCGCCCAGCGCATCTATCGCGCCCTGGGCTTCCGGGACGTCCCGCCACCCGAAGACTTCCCCGAGAAGTTCCACGCGCGCGTCGTATTCATGGAGATGGACCTCGGCTGACCGCGCCGGGCAATCGCGCCGCTGGACTTTCGGCCGATCGCAACGCCCCGTTTCGCGCCGACGCGGCGACTACGCCGCGCCCCCGCTCTCCGCCGCGAAGCTGAGCGGCGCCGCCACGTACCCCAGCGCCTTGCACACGTCGAAGGTCAGGTCGGGATTGTTCAGCGTATAGACGTGAACGTGCTCCACCCCCTCGTCGATCAGCCCGTCGATCTGCTCGCAGGCGATCGCCACCGACAGCGTGTAGGCCTCCTCCGGGGTATCCGCCCGCTCGAAGGCCTTGTGCATCCACTCCGGCACCGACGCCTTGCAGCGCCCGGCGAAGTTCACCATCTTGCCGAAGTTCTCCACCGGCAGGATGCCCGGATTGATCGGCGCGGTGATCCCCGCCTTGGCGCAGGCATCGCGGAACCGCAGGAAATCCTCGTTGTCGAAGAAGAACTGCGACAGCGCCTGGCTCGCGCCGGCGTCCAGCTTGCGCTTCAGGTTCTCGATGTCCGACCCGCGCGTCCGCCGCCTCGGGATGCACCTCCGGATAGGCGCCCGACCGCGATCTCGAAGTCCCCCACCTCGCGCAGCCCCGCCACCAGCTCGGCCGCCGCTGGCGAACCCCTCCGGGTGCGGCACGAACGTCGTCTCGCCCTTGGGCGGGTCGCCCGCGCAGCGCCACGATCCGCCGCACCCCCATCCGGGCATAGCCGCGCGCCACCTCCAGCGTCTCCTCGCGGCTGGCGCCCACGCAGGTCAGGTGCCCCGCCACGTTCAGCCGCGCCCGCCCGAGGATCGTCTGGATCGCCGCGTTGGTGCGGTCGCGCGTGGTGCCCCCGGCCCCGTAGGTCACCGAGACGAAGCGCGGCGCCAGCGGCGCCAGCCGCTCGACCGAGCGCCAAAGCCGCAGGCTGGCTTCGGGAGAATGCGGGGGGAAGAATTCGAACGACAGGCTCGGGAGAGCCTTCTGGGTCGTAGCCATGTGCACCGGTCCATACCGACAATGAAGTTTGCAGCCCGGAGAATACCTCTGGAAAGGCCGTCCGGCAACGTCTAACTGACTGTTCGGTTGACGCAGCCCAGCGTCGCTTGCGAGCGAGGTCCGCATGCCCGAGGTCACCATCGTCTACTGGCGCGACATTCCCGCCCAGGTCATCGTCGGCAACGGCCGCCGCGCCTCCAAGATGCCGATGCCCGAGCGCTTCGAGCTCGCCATCGACCGCTGCGCCATGCGCGCCGGCGCCCGCGACAGCGACGCCTATCTCGCCGAATGGCGCAAGGGAGAGCCCTACCTTGTCGAGGGCGAAGCGGCGGATGTCGCTTCCGGCGAAGCGGCGCGGCTGGAAGTCGGAGTTTAGTCCCGAGGCGATCAAGGCCCTGATCGCCAACGACGGCTGGGCCACCCCGAGACCCTGACACCGCCCGGAGCCCCGAATGGCGAAAATCCTCGACTTCGTCCGCCGACCCACTGCGCCCGCCGCCACCCCCGCCGCCGCGGTCTCGACGCTGGCCCGAGGACTTCTCCATCGAGGTGATGCCGCGGACCGCCGCCAAGGTCGCGGACTTCCGCGACCATCCTGCCCGCCGGCACCCGCGTCTACCTCGCCCACATCGACGGCACCGACACCGCCGACATGCTCGCCGCCGCCCGCCGGCTGGTGGACGAGGGCTTCACCGTCATGCCCCACGTCCCCGCCCGCGGCATCGCCTGCGCCGCCGAACTCGACTCCCGCCTCGCCGCCTACGCCGACGTCGGCGTCCGCGAGGCGCTGGTCATCGCCGGCGGCATCGACCGCCCGCGCGGCCCCTACTCACGAGGCGCTGCAGCTCCTGCGCTCCGGCCGCTTCGACGCCCGCGGCTTCACCCGCCTGCACGTCGCCGGCCACCCGGAGGGCAACCGCGACATCGACCCCGACGGCGGCGAGACCGCCTGCCTGGCCGCCCTCCGGGCCAAGGCCGGCTTCGCCCGCGAGACCGACGCCCAGATGGCCATCGCCACCCAGTTCGTCTTCGAGGCCGCCCCGGTCATCGCCTGGGCCGACCGCCTCGCCGCCGCCGGCATCCACCTGCCGCTCCACATCGGCGTCGCCGGCCCCGCCAGGCTGCAGACGCTGCTCAAGTTCGCCATGTCCTGCGGCGTCGGCCCCTCGATCCGCGTCCTGCAGCGCCGCGCCGCCGACCTCACCAAGCTCATGCTCCCCTTCACCCCCGACGCCATCCTCGCCGACCTCGCCGCCCACAAGGCCGCGCACCCCGACAGCGCCATCGCCGCGCGTCCACTTCTTCCCGCTCGGCGGCATCCCCGCCACCACCGACTACGCCGGCGCGCTCACCCCGCGCGCCGCGCCGGGCCCGGGCATGACGCCGAGCGGCGCTTCTCTTCGACCTCGACGGCACGCTGGTCGACACCGACCACCTGCACCACGCCGCCTTCGTCGACGATCCTGGCCGAGCGCGGCCGCGAACTGCCGCCTCGCCGAGTACCGCGCCCACATCATGGGCCAGCCCAACGCCGACATCCTCGGCCGCTACTTCCCCGGCGAGGCGCCCGCCATCCTCGACCGCAAGGAAGCGATGTTCCGCGACGCGCCTCGCCGCCAGCGTCGAGCCCGCTCCCCGGCATCCACGCCCTCCTCGACTGGGCCGAAGCAACGCCATCGCCACCGCCGTCGTCACCAACGCCCCGCGCCGCAACGCGCTGGCCATGCTCGCCGCCGCCGGGCTCGCCGCGCGCCTCCCCTCGCTCGTCATCGGCGAGGAATGCGAGCGCGCCAAGCCCGACCCCGCCCCCTACCGCGCCGCCATGGCCGCCCTCGGCGCAACCCCCTCGCGCTGCGCTGGCCTTCGAGGACAGCCGCTCCGGCCTCCGCGCCGCCCGCAGCGCCGGCGCCCACGTCTTCGGCATGACCACCGGCCTCACCCCCGACGAGCTCCTGCAGGCCGGCGCGCACGAGACCATCGCCGACTTCACCGCCCGCGCGCTCTGGACCCGCCTCGACCAGCTCCGGACCCGCGTCGCATGACCCGCACCCGCACCGAGGTCGTCTCCCGCACCCGCACCGTCCTCATCGGCTTCGACCAGCCCTTCTGCGTCATCGGCGAGCGCATCAACCCCACCGGCCGCAAGGCGCTCGCCGCCCAGCTCGAGGCCGGCGACTTCTCCACCGTCGAGCAGGACGCCCTGCAGCAGGCCGCCTGCGGCGCCTCCATGCTCGATGTGAACGCCGGCGTCGTCTACAACTCCAACCCCAACCCCAACGAGACCGAGCCGCCGCTGATGCGGCAGATGGTCGAGCTCATCCAGGGCCTTGTCGACCTGCCCCTCTCGCATCGACAGCTCGAGCGTCCCCGGCGCGCTCAAGGCCGGCCTCGAGACCGCCCACGGCCGCCCGCTCGTCAACTCCGTCACCGGCGAGGAGGAGCGCCTCGACCTCGTCCTGCCGCTGATCAAGCAGTACAACGTCCCCGTCGTCGCCATCTCCAACGACGACACCGGCATCTCCGAGGACCCGGACGTCCGCTTCGAGGTCGCCCGCAAGATCGTCCACCGCGCCGCCGACTTCGGCATCCCCGCCCACGACATCGTCGTCGACCCGCTGGTCATGCCGATCGGCGCCATGGCGACCGCCGGCCTGCAGGTCTTCGCCCTCGTCCGCCGCCTGCGCGAGGAGCTCGGCGTCAACACCACCTGCGGCGCCTCCAACATCTCCTTCGGCCTGCCCAACCGCCACGGCATCAACGCCGCCTTCCTGCCCATGGCCATCGCCTCCGGCATGACCTGCGCCATCATGAACCCCACCCGCGAGGCCGAGATGCACGCCATCCGCGCCGCCAACCTCCTGACCAACAACGACCCCTGGGGCGCCGCCTGGATCACCGCCAACAAGGCCCCCCTCGCCGAAGGCGAGGTCGAGGCCGGCGCCCGCGGCCGCCGCGAAGGCCGCGGCCGCCGCCGCGGGTGACCCTCACCCTCCCCTGGCGCGCCACCCCCGACGGCCTCGACCTCGCCGTCCGCCTCACCCCGCGCGGCGGCACCGCCCGCGTCGAGGGCATCACCGAATGGAACGGCCACCCTGCCTGAAGGTCCGCGTCTCCGCCCCGCCCGTCGAAGGCGCCGCCAACGAGGCCCTTGCCTCGTTCCTCGCGAAATCCCTCGACCTCCCTCGCTCCGCCGTCACCCTCACCGCCGGCGACCGCGCCCGCGTGAAGCGCCTCCACCTCCGCGGCGAAGACCTCGCCCCCCGCCTCACCGCCCTCCTGGAAGCGAAATGACCGGCTTTCATACAGGCTTGCTAACCTGGAGAGCAGTCGTTTTCCGCCAACAGGCGGAAAACAAACAAAGAAACAATGCGCGCACTGCGCGCACTCCTCTGGCCGCAACTGCGGCCTCCCCCGCCCGCCGCAGGCGCGCGCCACCGAAGCCGACACCGGTCTCGTCCGAGGTCGACGCGCGCGGAAAAGCTTCTTAGCTTTCAGCCACTTGACAAACCGGGCACGCGCGCCCACCCCGTGCCCGCATGACCGACCCCCTCGTCATCTTCACCCCCTCCGGCAAGCGCGGCCGCTTCCCCGCCGGCACGCCCGTCCTCACCGCCGCCCGCCAGCTCGGCGTCGATCTCGACTAGCGTCTGCGGCGGCCGCGGCATCTGCTCCAAGTGCCAGGTCGCCCCCGCCTTCGGCGACTTCCCCAAGCACGGCATCACCTCCACCGCCGCCGCCCTCTCCCCCTTCAACGCCGTCGAGGAACGCTACGACCGCATCCGCGGCCTCGCCCCCGGCCGCCGCCTCGGCTGCCAGGCGCAGCTCCTCGCCGACGCCGTCATCGACGTCCCCCCCGAATCCCAGGTCCACAAGCAGGTCGTCCGCAAGCGCGCCGAGGCCCGCGCCATCACGCTCGACCCCGCCACCCGCCTCTACTACGTCGAGGTGGCCGAGCCCGACATGCACGAGCCCTCCGGCGACCTGCAGCGCCTCGAACGGGCGCTGGCCGAGCAGTGGCAGCTCGCACGGCGTCAAGGGCGACCTGCGCACCCTGCAGATGCTCCAGCCCGCCCTGCGCAAGGGCGACTGGAAGGTCACCTGCGCCGTCCACTCCGACGGCCCGGAGCCGCGCATCCTCCACGTCTGGCCCGGCTTCTACGACGGCGCGCATCTACGGCCTCGCCATCGACGTCGGCTCCACCACCATCGCCGGCCACCTCTGCGACCTCGCCACCGGCGAGGTGCTCGCCTCCACCGGCCTGATGAACCCGCAGATCCGCTTCGGCGAGGACCTGATGAGCCGGGTCTCCTACGCCATGATGAACCCCGGCGGCGCCCAGGAGATGACGCGCGCCGTCCGCGCCGCCCTCAACGACCTCGCCGGCCAGGCCGCCGCCGAGGCCGGCATCCCGCGCGAGCTCATCTTCGAGGCGGTCATCGTCGGCAACCCGATCATGCACCACCTCGTCCTCGGCATCGACCCGACCGAGCTCGGCAAGGCCCCCTTCGCGCTCGCCACCGCCGACGCGCTCAACCTCTGGGCCGAGGAGATCGAGCTCCGCCTGCACCAGGACGCCCGCATCTACTTCCTGCCCTGCATCGCCGGCCACGTCGGCGCCGACGCCGCCGCCGTCGCCCTCTCCGAGGCGCCCGACCGCTCCGAGGAGCTGATGCTCGTGGTCGACGTCGGCACCAACGCCGAGATCCTCCTCGGCAACCGCGACCGCGTCCTCGCCTGCTCCTCCCCCACCGGCCCCGCCTTCGAGGGCGCGCAGATCTCCTCCGGCCAGCGCGCCGCCCCCGGCGCCATCGAGCGGGTCGAGATCGACCCCGTCAGCAAGGAGCCCCGCTTCCGCGTCATCGGCATGCGACGCTCTGGTCCGACGACCCCGCCTTCGAAGGCCCGCGTCACCGGCATCTGCGGCTCCGGCATCATCGAGGTCATCGCCGAGATGCGCGCCGCCGGCCTCGTCGACGCCTCCGGCCTCATCGGCTCCGCCGAGCAGACCGGCACCGAGCGCCTCGTCCCGCAGGGCCGCACCCACGCCTACCGCCTGCACGGCGACATCCTCGTGACCCAAGGCGACGTCCGCGCCATCCAGCTGGCGAAATCCGCCCTCTACGCCGGCGCCCGCCTGCTCATGGACGAGTTCGACACCGACACCGTCGGCCGCATCGTCCTCGCCGGCGCCTTCGGCGCGCACATCTCGCCCCGCCACGCCATGATCCTCGGCATGATCCCCGACTGCGACCTCGCCCGCGTCACCTCCGCCGGCAACGCCGCCGGCACCGGCGCGCGCATCGCGCTCCTCAACGTCGCCGCCCGCCGCGAGGTCGAGGATCCTCGTCACCCGCATCCACAAGGTCGAGACCGCCATCGAGCCGCGCTTCCAGGAGCATTTCGTCGCCGCCAACGCCATCCCGCACGCGACCGCCGCCTTCCCGCACCTCGATCCGCTGCCCGAGGTCGAGCTTCAACGCCGACCCCACGCGCCGCCGCCGCCGCAGCTAGCCCGATTTCACGCCCCGCTACCTGCCCGGCAGCCACGACATGCCGGCCATGCGCATACAAGCCTTGATTATCAGCCCATTGCAGCTCATCTTTTACATCCAGCGGAGGAAGTCATCCTACAGGAACAGGAGATTTCCCACTGATTGCACGAACCGATCTGACGACTGAATTTGGTCGCCGTGTGGCGTGCTGATCCTGACCGGCCTCGACAAGAGCCTGGAGGCGATCCTGCTCGACCCCAAGCGGCCAATGGGGTCGCGCGCAGCGGATCACCGTTGCTCGGGCGGCATGTCGCGGAGCCGCAGCGACAGCGCGGCAATGCTCTCGAGGTCATGGCTCAGCGCCACCCGCTTCGCCGACCCGGGCCGCTTGGCCAGCGACAGCCCCGCCCGCCACTCGGTCCTGGGCCGGATCGGCCGGGGCGTGAACCCGCCCCGCAGTTCGGGCAGACGTTGAACAGCCTGCCCTCCACGCAGTCGAGCAAAAGGTGCACTCATAGCTGCAGATGCGCGCATCCAGCGCATCCGCCGGCAGATCCTTGTCGCAGAACTCGCAGTTGGGCTCAGCTCGCCATCCCGCTCCCATCCCCGCGCCAATGGGGCGCAGGACCCTTTCACAGCGTTTCCGCCTGTCTGGGAAGATGCTTCGCGCGGCTTCAGGTCTGCCGCTCGACCGCCGCGTCCGCGATCCGCTCCGGCGTCACGAAGAACACCTCGACCGGCGGCGAGACATCCCGCAGCCTGCCGCCCACCACGACGCCCGTCAGCAGCCCGCGATACTTGGCCAGCGACACCCTGCCGCCGATCGCCACGGGACGTTCGACCACATAGGTCAAGAGGTCGACATAGGTGCAGAGGGTGTCCCCACCGTTGACCAGCGCCACGGCCGTTCGCGGTGTCGAGCCCTTGCCGACAAGCGCCAGCGCACTGTCGATCTGCTGCTCGGTGTTGCAGAACATTCCCTGCAGCCGATGGCTCCTGCCCTCCGCAGTGGCGGGGCCATGGGCCCCGGCCACGAAGCAGACGGCAAGTGCCAGCGCAGTCATCGGATGGGCCATGTCACACCCCACTTTCTCTGGCCCCATCCTAACAGCGCCGCCACCGCCAAGTGACGAACGACCGGCGATCGTTCGGCGAATTTCTCCTTGGATCCGACAAACCGATCCTGTGCTAGGATCGCGGCACCCGTGAAATTCCGCCCGGCTTCCGGAGGCCCGGATGGACGTCTCGCTGTCGACCACCGTTCTCGTGAACGGCCTCGCCGCCGATCTGGCTAACGAAACGCTGCGTCACCCCGACGGCGCGGCGATCGTCCTGCGCCCGCAGGCCTTCGCCACGCTGCGCCACCTGATCCGCAACTCCAACCGGCTGGTCTCCAAGGCCGAGCTGATGCAGGCGGTCTGGCAGGGCACGGCCGTCACCGACGACAGCCTCGTCCAGTGCATCCACGAGATCCGGCGCGCGCTCGGCGACGACGCCCACACCGTCCTGCAGACGATCTCCCGCCGCGGCTACCGCCTCTCCCTCCCCGAGCAGCCGCCAGCCACCGGCCCCGACGGCCCCTCGATCGCCGTCCTCCCCTTCGCCACCCTCGCCGCGGACGCCGGCCCGGACTACTTCGCCGACGGCCTGGTCGAGGACCTGATCACCGGCCTCGCCCGCATCCCCGGCCTCTTCGTCATCGCCCGCAACTCCTCCTTCGCCTATCGCGGCCAGACCCTCGACGCCCGCCGCATCGCCGCCGAGCTCGGCGTCCGCTACCTGCTCGAAGGCAGCGCCCAGCGCGCCGGCCCGCGCCTGCGCATCAACGCGCACCTCATCGACGGCGCCACCGGCAGCCACGTCTGGGCCGGCCGCTTCGAGGGCGCCGCCGGCGACATCTTCGACCTGCAGGACCAGCTGACCGAGCAGATCGTCGGCGTGATCGAGCCCAAGATCCTCCGCGCCGAGATCGAGCGCGCCCGCCGCAAGCGCCCCGAGAACCTCGACGCCTACGACCTCTACCTGCGGGCGCTTCCCCACGTCGTCTCCAACACCACCGCCGAGAACGACACCGCCCTGCGCCTGCTCGAGGGCGCCCTGGCGCTCGATCCGGACTTCCTGCCGGCGCACGGCTACGCCGCCTGGTGCCGCGAACAGCGCTACTTCCGCGGCGGCTTCGACCCGGCCGACCGCGCCGCCGCGCTCTCCCATGCCGCCGCGGCGCTGGCGGTCAACGCCGACGACCCCCAGGCCATGAGCATCGCCGCCTTCGTGCGCGCCATCCTGACCCGCGACTACGACCCCGCCGTCGAGGTCCTCGACCGCGCCCTGGCGATGAACCCCAACTCCGCCCTCGCCTTCGGCTTCAGCGCGCTCGTCGCCGCCCACTGCGAGCGCGACGCCCGCGCCGTCGCCCATGCCCAACGGGCGCTGCGCCTCAGCCCGCTCGACGACCCGCTCAACTACCACCCCTACTGCGCGCTGGCGCTCACCGGCCTCTTCGCCGGCCGCTTCGCCGAGGCCGTCACCTACGCCAACCTGACGATCCGGGCCAATCCCGCCTTCAGCGTGCCCTACGCCTACCTCGTCGCCAGCCACGCCAACCTCGGCGATCTCGAAGCCGCCCGCGCCGCGGCCCGCCGCCTGCTCGACGTCGCGCCCGCCTTCACCGTCGACGGCTTCGCCCGAATGGCGGTGTTCCGCCCGCCCCTCACGGCGGCCCTCGCCGCCTCCCTCCGGGAGGCCGGACTGCCCGAGGCCTGACCCAAGGCCAAAACCGCCAGATCAGCCATACGCTTTCCATACGGTTTCCATACGCTATCCATACGCAGAAAACCGCCGCATTTCAGCCGCTTGACGCGCCCTGACCACCTCCCTAGCTTTCCCCCAGGGGAGCCCGAAATGAAAATCACCGACGCCAAGGTCGCCGTCATCGGCCAGAACCCGATCCTGCGCCTCGTCACCGACGAAGGCATCTCCGGCTACGGCGCGGTGGAGTCCTGGAAGCCCTACCTCAAGCCCTTCGTGCTGCAGTTCCGCGAGGCGCTGATCGGCGAGGACCCCACCAACGTCGAGCGCGTGATGCTGAAAATCCGCCAGCGCGGCGCCTTCAAACCCTACGGCGCGGCGATCAGCGTCATCGAGATGGCGCTGTGGGATCTCGCCGGCAAGGCCGCCGGCGTCCCCGTCTACAAGCTCCTCGGCGGCAAGGTCCGCGACCACGTCCGCGCCTACAACGGCGCCCTCCGCGTGCCCATGGGCGGCACCACGCCCGAGCATTATGCCAGGGATTGCAAGCGGATGCTCGCCCTGCCCGAGGGCTTCACCATCATCAAGCAGGGCGTCGCCTTCCACAGCCCGCAGAAGCGCGAGTTCAAGGACTTCTACTACGGCACCCCCTCCGCCAGCGCCTTCCACGGCGCCCTCGACTCCGGCCTGATGACCGAACGCGGCCTCAACCACGTCATCGACTGCGTCGCCGCCATGAAGGAGGTTCTCGGCGACAAGGTCGGCCTCGCGCTGGACTGCGGCCCCGGCTGGATGGTCACCGACGCCATCCGCTTCGCCCGCGCCGTGGAGAAGTACAACCTCATGTGGCTCGAGGACATGCTGACCGGCGACTACGTCCCCTACGTCAACGCCGACGTCTACCGCGACCTCACCCGCGCCACCTCCACCCCCATCCACACCGGCGAGCAGATCTACCTCCGGCAGAACTTCAAGGAGCTGATCGAGCGCCACGCCATCAACGTCATCGGCCCCGACCCCGGCGACGTCGGCGGCATCGCCGAGCTGAAATGGATCGCCGAGTACGCCAACCTGCACGGCATCATGATGGCCCCGCACGGCACCGGCAACGGCCTGCTCGGCCTCGCCGCCCTGGTCCAGGTCTGCGCCACGTTGCCCAGCAATTTCATAGCCTTCGAATACCCCACGGGTGATCCCGCCTGGTGGTACGACATCGTCGACGGCCTGCCCGACCCGATCATGCGCGACGGCCAGATCGAGGTCTGGGACCGCCCCGGCATGGGCGTCGAGCTCAACCCCGAACGCACCCGCCCCCACCTCCGCGAGGAGGACGCCGCCTTCTTCGACTGACCGCCCCGGTCCGGCGCATTGACAGGTTTTCCCGCCCGGCCTAACCATTAAGCTGCCCGGGGTGGGAAACAAGCGAAGCCCGAAGTGGCTGCAACGGGGCCGGTGATCGGCCAACCCTCCCAGGGCGGGACGCGGCGGAAGCCGCGATTGGGAGGAGACACGACATGACTTCAACTCGCTCGCGTGAGCGCCTCTTCGGCGTCTGCATTTCCGCCGCCATCCTCGCCGCTTCGGCAGGCGCGGCGCTGGCCGATCCCGAAATCGTATCCGGTCCGGCGTCCGACCCGGAATGCATGTGCCCTGGGCCGCGGACACCCAGTTCTTCCAGTTCCCCAAGAAGGAAGGCCCTTACCGCGTCGCGCTGGCCAACGGCTACATCGCCAACACCTGGCGCATCCAGATGATCCAGACCGCCAAGGCCTATGCCGCGCAGCCCGAGGTCGCCGCGAAGCTCGCGGAGTTCAAGGTCGTCTCGACCGGCGAGGACGTGCCGCGCAGATCTCGGCGATCAACAACTTCATCGATTCCGGCTATGACGCCATCATCGTCAACGCCCAGAACCCGACCGCCTTCGGCCCGGTGATCAAGCGCGCCAAGGAGGCCGGCGTCGTGCTCGTCGCCTTCGACAACATCCTCGACACCACCGACGCGATCAACGTCAACGTCGACCAGAAGGGCCTCGGCGAGCTGTGGGGCAACTGGCTGGTCAAGCACATGCCCGACGGCGGCAAGATCCTCGAGGTGCGCGGCGTGGCCGGGACCTCGGTCGATACCGACCGCCACAAAGGCATCCACGAGGTCTTCGCCGCTTCCGGCAAGAACTGGGAAGTCATCGAGGTCGTCGGCAAGTGGGACGACGGCACGGCGCAGAAGGTGACCGCCGACGCCATCGCCACAAGGCCGTTCGACGGCATCACCGTCCAGGGCGGCTATACCGGCATCGTGCAGGCGATGATCGACGCCGGGCACGCCTTCGTGCCGTTCGGCGGCGAGACCGAGAACGGCTTCCGCAAGTTCTGCGGCGCGCATTCCGCCGAGGGCCTGAAGTGCTCCTCCGCCGGCACCGGCCCGGCGCAGGTGGCGGTCGCCATCAAGACGGCGCATCGCCGCCCTCGACGGCGAGGTGGTGCCGCAATCGGTCCGGCTGCCGCTCGCCATCGTCGAGGACCCGGACTTCAAGGACGGCGAGAACTACTACGCCGACCAGTCGGACAATTTCTTCGTCGGCAACGCCTTCCCGACCTGCGGCATCAACTTCACCGCCCAGGAGATCATGGGCCAGACGGAAGCCAACCTGTAGACCTGCTGTCCCGCAAGCGGCGGGCCGCGGGGGAGTTTCCGGCGGCCTGCTCGGGCCGGTGGAGCCAATGACAGCGAGCCGATCCGCTCTTCCGCATGGAAGGCATGTCCAAGCGCTACGGCGGCGTACAGGCGCTCGACGACGCGGACCTCGCTGTCCAGGCCGGCCGCATCCACGCCGTACTGGGCGAGAACGGCGCCGGCAAATCCACCCTGATCAAGATCATGGCTGGGGTGGTGCACCCGACGGCGGCACGATGCATGCGACGGGCAGCGAGGTCGAGCTTCGCCGAGCCCGCCGCCGCCAAGGCGCGCCGGCATCGTCTGCGTCTTCCAGGAGCTCTCGCTGATCCCCGACCTTTCGGTCGCCGACAACATCGTCATCCGCAAGCCGCCCACCCGCCTCGGCATGATCGACCGCCGCGCCCAGCGCCGCCTCGCCGAGGAGGCGTTGGCCCGCGCCGGCGCCGCCGACATCCACCCGCTGGCGCTGGTCAAGGATCTGCCGCTCTCCCGCCGCCAGATGGTGGAGATCGCCAAGGCGTTGGCGCAGAAGCCGCGCATTCTCATCCTCGACGAGGCCACCTCG
>CAWJOI010000036.1:0-26916 GCA_963844375.1 uncultured Alphaproteobacteria bacterium
AGGCGGCCGTTGGAACGCGTCCCCAAGACTGCACGAGGGTGGGAGCGGTGAACACCGTGTCCGGCTCCGCCAGATGCGCCCGGCAGGCCGTGAGCGCCGCATCGAGCCCCGCCTCCGGCAGCAGGCCGCGCTCAAGGATGCTCGGGCGCAGCGAACTCACCGTCGAGGGCAGGTAGTCCTGCCAGGCGTCGCCCGACCGCACCCCGACCAGCACCGGCCGGTAGCCGACGGCTTCGAGCCCCGCCGCGCGCATCAGCCGGTAGACACGATGCGCCTCGGGATCATCAGCGGTGAAGGGGAAGCAGGCACGGTAGGCGGTCACCAGCGTCGTCCAGGCCGGATCGGGCGGGAAGCAGCGCAGCGTCGAGAAGTCCGCTTCCTGCGCCGCGACGAGGCCGCCCGGCCGCGTCAGCCGGCACGCCTCGGCGACGAGCCGGTCCGGCGTCCCCGCCGTGCTCGCGAGGAACCGCATGTGTACGCGGTCGAAGGCCCCGTCGGGCAGCCCGGTCGCGTAGGCGTCGCCGCGGACGAAGCGCACGTTCGCCGGCGCCTGCTCCGCGGCGAGCGCGACGAAGACCTCGTCGAAGTCGAGCCCGGTCACGCTGCCGCCGCCGACGCGGGCACTAAGCGCTCCGGTGATCCCGCCCGGCCCGCAGCCGAGATCGAGGTAGCGCCACCCCTCGGCGACCCCGATGCGATCGAGAAGGGCGTCCGTCTCCCCGGCGAGGACAGCGCCCTGGAGCATGAGCCGCTCGATCTCGCCCTCGCGGCGGGCGATGCCGTAGCTTCCGCCAGCGGTCACCGTGTCGGCCATGTGATCCCCCGCACCCCGCGCAGAATACACCCGCCCCGCCGAGAAATCGACGGGCTTGCTGACCTGGCGGGTCGGACACGGGCGCCACCCGGGCTGCCGGCGCCGCCGAGACCTACGGCCTGCGCGCCGAGCTCGCCGCGCTGCTCGCCCGGCTCTGACCCCGCCGGCTCAACGCGGCCGCCGCGCGATCAGCCAGGGCACGAGGTCGGGCCAGAGGCCGGCCGCGTCCCCGCCGCGGCCGGCGGCGCCGATGCGTGTCAGCATCGCGTTGTCGGCCTTCTTCACCGACTTGCCCCGCCACGCCGCGCCCGCGAGCCGCACCGACTCGGTGAAGCCGCGCGCCCAGTCAGCCCGCTCTTCGGCCGGGACCGCCGCCATCCGCGCCGCGAAGGTCGCCGGGTCGAGCGCGTCTTCGGCGATCGCGTTCCCCCGCGTCGTCAGCGCGTCGAGGAGGGCCTGCATGTCGGCGATCGTGGCAAGCTCCAGCCGCTGCAGCACCGACGCCATCAGGTGGGCGAAGGCCGGCACCGTCGGCGCGACGATCGCCGCCGTCATGAAGCCGTCGACCCATGCGACGCCGAGCCCCCGCGCCGCCAGCGCCGCGTCGAGCGCCTCGGCATCGCCCGCGCCCGGACCCCGCCAGCCGTCCTCCTCCTCCAACTCGTCCTCGTCCTCGTCCGAGGCCTCGATCGCATCGAGCGCGTCGAGCCGCGCGTCGAGGGTGCGTTCGACGATCGCTCGGCCGATCGGCAGCCGGTCGAGCGGCGTGCCGGCCACGACCAGATCCGCGACCGACGCGAAGTCCCGCGCCGCCGGGTGGCCGGCCGCGCCGAGCGCGCGCGCCGCGACCGCGAAGAGCCGGCCCCACCAGTCGCCGCGGCCGGCGAGGTAGCCGCGCAGCGCCCCGAGGGCGGCCTCCTCGTCGTCGGCGTTGGCATCGACGATCGCCCGCGACTCGCTGCTGTTCTCGAACCAGGTCTCGACCATCGCGTAGGTGTCGACCCAGATCCCGCTCGTCTCCACGGCGCCCACGATCGCCTTGGCCGAGCGCGCCGCGACCTCGAAGGGCGCGATCATCTCCGCGACCGTCCACCGCCGCGGCTCGATCGCGACGCCGAGGATCTCGGCGACGTCGATCAGCCCCGGCGCCGGCGGCACCCCCGCGGCCAGCCCGTCGGCGACCGCCCGTGCGAGCTCCTCCACGACGAAGCCGGCCCCGACCCGCAGCGCGTCGACCTCGGCCTCGAGCCGCTCGATCATCGCCCGCTGGTCGCTCGCCCGCGGGCAGGGAACGAGATAGGCCTCCCGGACGCCATGGCCCTCCTTCAGCAGCAGCATCGCCACCGCCCGCCGCTTCGGCGCCTGGGCGACGACGGCGAGCGTCGAGGCGCCGACCCCGTCGGGAAGCGTGGCGAGCGTCCGCGTCACCTTCCAGCGCGGCGGCTCCGCCCCACCGGCGGCGCCGCGCCGCCCCGCCGACCCGACGGCGACGGCGAGCGCCGCCCGGGCCGCGTCGTCCGGCAGCCACGGGAGCACGGTCGCCATCGTCGCCGCCGTCACCGCGTCGAGCTGGCCCGACCGGGCGCGGCCGCCGAGCCCGCTCGCCGCGGCGCACCGCACCGCCGGGTCGGGGTCGAGCAGGAAATAGCCGGCCATCCGCAGGCCGCGTCCGGACCCGCGCCCGGCGATCCCGGCCACGATGGCCGTCCGCAGACCCGCAGGCATCGCCCCCATCATCTCGCAGAGGTGCCCGTGCGCGGCGCCCGCGTCTTCGTCCGCCGCCAGCAGCGCCTGATCGACGAGCAGGTGCAGGTCGGGAGAGCCGACGAGCCCCGCCTCCCAGTCCTCGGGGTCGGCCAGCACCAGGGCGTCCGGCGCGGCGAGCCCGGCCCGGACGTAGGCCGAGCCGAGGATCACCCGGGCGGCCGGCGACAGCCCCCCGGCGTCGTCGAGCGCCCCGACCGCCGCCTCGGCCTCGTCGAGAAACCGCCGGCCCCCCTCCTGGTCGTTCTCCTCGGCGGTGCGCGCCGCGGAGAGCGCGCCGGAAAGCATCGCCAGCGCGATATCGCTGGTCGCGTCGTCCTCGTCGTCCGACACCTCGACCAGCAGCCCGACGAGCTCGCGCGCCGCACCCTCGGCATGGATCAGCCGCTCCCGGATCTCCTCCATCGCCGCGTCGCGGCCCGCGCCGAGATCGCGCAGGAGCGCGAGCCCGCTCCGCACTGGTCCCGCCATGCATCCCTCCCCGATTCCACGCCGATCCTCCCTTATCCGGGACGCGGGCGCCAGCGTCCCTTGACACGACGGCACGCATCCCCGATCCAATCCGCGGCCACGGCATCAGCATGGGGGAAGTCGGCGATGAAGAAGGTCTATGCGGATGCCGCCGCGGCACTCGACGGGCTCCTCTTCGACGGCATGACCATCGCCGCCGGCGGCTTCGGCCTCTGCGGCATCCCCGAGCTGCTTGATCGCCGCGATCCGCGACGCCGGGACCAAGGACCTCACCGTCGCCTCCAACAACGCCGGCGTCGACGACTTCGGCCTCGGCGTGCTGCTGCAGACGCGGCAGGTGAAGCGGATGATCTCCTCCTACGTCGGCGAGAACGCCGAGTTCATGCGCCAGTACCTCTCGGGCGAGCTCGAGCTCGAGTTCAACCCGCAGGGCACCCTCGCCGAGCGGATGCGCGCCGGCGGCGCCGGCATCCCGGGCTTCTACACCCGCACCGGCGTCGGCACCGTCATCGCCGAGGGCAAGGAGCACAAGGAGTTCGACGGCGAGACCTACATCCTCGAGCGCGGCATCGTCGCCGACCTCGCGATCGTCAAGGCCTGGAAGGGCGACAGCCAAGGCAACCTCGTCTACCGAAAGACCGCGCGGAACTTCAACCCGAACGCCGCCACCTGCGGCCGGGTCTGCGTTGCCGAGGTCGAGGAGATCGTGCCGCTCGGCAGCCTCGACCCCGACGGCATCCACACGCCGGGCATCTTCGTCCACCGCATCATCCAGGGCCCCCACGAGAAGCGCATCGAGCAGCGCACCGTCCGGGCGGCATGAACGGAGCCCTCGTGGAAGGACCGACCCAGCTCCCGACCACGGTGCTCTCGGGGCTGCCGCTCGCGCTGGTCCTGACCAACCCGGCCTTCGAGGACAATCCGATCGTCTTCGCCAACGCCGCCTTCGCCCGGCTGACGGGCTACACGATCGAGGCGACGATCGGGCGCAACTGTCGTTTCCTGCAAGGGCCGGCGACCGAGCCCGAGCGCGTGGCCGAGATCAGGCGGGCGATCGCCGCGGGGCAGGACATCTCCATCGAGATCACCAACCACCGCGCCGACGGCACGCCGTTCCTCAACCGGCTGACGATCACGCCGATCCTCGACGAGGGCCGCGTCGCCTACTTCCTCGGCACGCAGAGCGCCGGCGACATCGAGATCGCGGAGGGCCGGGTGGCGGCGGTGCGGATGCAGCTCGCCGAGGTCCAGCACCGGGTGAAGAACCACCTGGCGATGATCGTCAGCATGATCCGGCTGCAGGCGCGCAGCGCCGACGCCAGCGACGACTACGTGGTGCTGGCGCGGCGCGTCGAGGCGCTGCAGCTGCTCTACCAGGAGCTCAGCGAGACCGGGGTCTCCTCGACCTTCCGCGACGAGGTGCCGCTCGGCGCCTACGTCAGCCGCATCGCCGCCGCGGTCGGCCACCTCGACGGCGGCCAGGGCATCCGGGTCAACGTCATCGCCGAGGAGGTGATCGTCGACGCCGGCACCGCCGGGCGCGTCGGGCTGCTGGTCTCCGAGAATCCTCACCAACGCCTTCCGCCACGCCTTCGTCGGCCGCGACAGCGGGCTCGTCGAGACCCGCGTGCAGCGGCTGAGCGGCGGGGTCGTCCGCATCCAGGTCTCCGACGACGGCGTCGGCCTGCCCGAGGGCAGCGACTGGCCGACCAGCGGCAACCTCGGCAGCAGGATCGTCAGCGCGCTGCTCGCCGGGCTCGAGGCGAAGCATGCGGTGACGACCTCGGCCGCCGGCACCACCGTCACCATCGACATACCCGGGCCCGAGAGCCCCGCCATCGCGTAAGGAGACCGCCCCATGCCCTGGGACCGCAACCAGATGGCCGCCCGCGCCGCCAAGGAGCTCGAGGACGGCATGTACGTCAACCTCGGGATCGGGATTCCGACCCTGGTCTCCAACTACATCCCCGACGACGTCGACGTGACGCTGCAGTCCGAGAACGGCATGCTCGGCATGGGTCCGTTTCCGACCGAGGACACCATCGACGCCGACCTGATCAACGCCGGCAAGCAGACGATCACCGAGCTCCGCCGCACCTCCTATTTCTCGTCGGCCGACTCGTTCGGGATGATCCGCGGCGGCAAGATCGACATGGCGATCCTCGGGGCGATGGAGGTCTCCGAGAAGGGCGACCTCGCCAACTGGATGATCCCGAAGAAGCTCGTGAAGGGCATGGGCGGGGCGATGGACCTCGTCGCCGGGGTCAAGCGCGTCGTCGTGGTGATGGACCACACCTCCAAGCACGGCGAGTTCGAAGCTGCTCGCGGAATGCACGCTGCCGCTGACCGGCATGGCGGTCGTCGACCGGATCATCACCAATCTCGGCGTGTTCGACGTCGTCGAGGGCGGGCTGAAGCTCGTCGAGCTCGCCGACGGCGTCACCGAGGCGGAGGTCCGCGCCGCGACCGAGGCCGCGCTCGTCTGAGCGGCTTTCCCCGGCCCACTGGCGCCGATGCTCGCGCGGCGATATGATGGGGCAGGGGAGGCCGTGGCGACACGACGGCGGCGACGGAGAAGGCATGACGGCGGCTCACGGAGACTTCTCGACCGACGCGAGCCGGTCGGTCGATCCGTTCGATCCCGTCGCCCTCGAGGCGCGGTTGGCTGTGGCGCGTCTTCGGCGCAGCTCGGTCCTGGCGGAGCGATCCGCCACCGCCCGGGACGCGTCCCCGCCTGCGCCTGCCGCCGCGGCCGCCGCGCCTCCCCGCCCGACCGCCCGCGGACGCCTGAGCGCGCTCGTCTCCAGCCGCATCGTCTCCAGCCGCACCGGCGCGGTGCTGGCCGGGATCGTGGCCGGCACCTGCCTGGCCCTGGCCCTGACGCCCGCGCCACCGCCCCCCGCGGCGCCGCCGTCGCCCCCGGCCGTCGCCGCGGCGCCGCCGTCGCCCCCGCCGGCCGTCGCCGCGGCCGCTCCGCCCGTTGCCGTCGCCCCGGTGCGCGTCGCGGCCGCAGCGCCCACCGCGCCGCCGGCCGAGGTCGCCCTCCGCCCCGCGCCGCGTCCGGCCGGGCACCGGGTGGCGCCTGCCTCCGGAACCGCGGTCCGCAGCGCGCGCAACGCCCCGCGGCAGGTGACGCCGCCGCAGGCCGTCCGCATGGCGGTGCGGGATTTGAACGCGTTCACCATCGGGCGCACCGCCGCCGCGCTCGGCGTGCGCGAGCGGGTGCTGGTGCCCGGCGTGCCGGTCGCCGTCACCCTCGACCGCCGCGGCCTGCGCCTGCACGAGCGTCGCCGCCGCGGCGGGCGGCGCTGACCGGCGAAACGCCGCCGCCCGCGGCCCGGTCGCTGGCGCCTGCCGAGGGCCTGCGATAGGGTGCGCCGGATAGATCCGACCGGCCACCGCCGGCGCGGGGTTGGGGTGCGGCCCGGGGGCATGACCAAGGAAGCGCAGTTGCTGCGGCCGAACGACGACCGGCCCGACCGGCTCGATGAGCCCGGGCTCGCCGAGCTGCTCGATCCGGTCGCGCTCGAGGCACGCCTGCAGGAAGCCCGCGCCCGGCGCTCCGCCTCCCTGTCCCGGCGCGCCGCCGGAGCCGCGCCGGCGCCGCCGCCCGAGCCCCCGGCGCCCGCCGCGAACCCGGCGCCGGCGCCCGCTCGCCCGCGCCGGCGCGGCCTCGTTCCCGGGTTCCTGTTCGCGCTCGGCCTTGCCGTCGGCGGCGCCGGTGCCGCGCTGCTGGTGCAGCCGGACCTGCGCCGCGACCTCGCGCTCCTGATCGCCCCGGAGATCGCCTCGGAGATCGCGCCCCCGGCACCCGAAGCTCCCGCGGCACCGGCGCCGGCCGTGTCTCCCGAGCTGGCGCCCGAGCCTCCCGAGGTCGCGACCGAGGTCCCGGCCGCCCCCGCCCCGGCGCCGCTCCCCGAGCCCGCCGGCGGGATCCTGGCGCCCGACGCCACTCCGCCCGCGCTCGCCGCGGCACCGCCCGAGCCGCCGGCCGCCCCGGCGGCCGATGGCGCGCCGCCGACCCCGGTGGCGGACCTGCCGGCCCCCCCCGCGCTGCCGGCGCGCGTCATCATCCACTTCCCCGCCTCGGCCGAGGCCGAGGCGCTGGCCGCGCGCGCCGCTCTCGTCGGGCTCGGCGTGGCCGAGGTCGAGACCGTCCCGGTGCGCTTCGCCATCGGTGCGAGCAACGTGCGCTACTACCACGCCGAGGATCGCGACGGCGCCGGCCGCGTCGCCGAGGCGATCGCCGGAAGCCTCGCCGGCGGGCAGCCGGCGGCGCGCGACTTCACCGACTTCCGGCCGCCGCCCCTGGCCGGCCGCGTCGAGATTCGGATCGCCGGCGCCCCGCGCGCCGCCGCCCCGCGTGCCGCCCGCCCGGCGGCCCCGGCGGCGCCAACGCCGCCGACGCCGACCGCGGTCCCGCCAGCCTTCCCGCCGGCCGACCAGGCCGAGGCGGTCGCCCGCATCATCGTGGAGCGCTCGCTGCAGCGCCTGCTCGACCAGGCCCCGGCGCGCTGACGCCGGCCGCTTGACGCGCCCCCGCCCGCACCCATAGCGTGGCGCCATGACCGACACGGCCCACATCCGCAACTTCTCGATCGTCGCCCACATCGACCACGGCAAGTCGACGCTCGCCGACCGGCTGATCCAGTCGACCGGCACCGTCGCCGACCGCGACATGAAGGCGCAGCTCCTCGACTCGATGGACATCGAGCGCGAGCGCGGCATCACCATCAAGGCCCAGACCGTCCGCCTCGAGTACCGCGCCAACGACGGCCAGGACTACGTCCTCAACCTGATCGACACCCCCGGCCACGTCGACTTCGCCTACGAGGTCTCGCGCTCGATGCGCGCCGTCGAAGGCTCGCTCCTCGTCGTCGACGCCAGCCAGGGCGTCGAGGCCCAGACGCTCGCCAACGTCTACCAGGCGATCGACGCCGGCCACGAGATCGTCCCGGTCCTCAACAAGATCGACCTCCCCGCCGCCGAGCCCGAGCGGGTCAAGACCCAGATCGAGGACGTCATCGGCATCGACGCTGCGGGCGCCATCGAAATCTCGGCCAAGACCGGCCTCGGCATCCCCGACGTGCTCGAGGCCATCGTCACCCGCCTGCCGGCCCCGAAAGGCGACCCGACCGCCCCCCTGAAGGCCATGCTCGTCGACAGCTGGTACGACGCCTACCTCGGCGTCGTCGTCCTCGTCCGCATCTTCGACGGCACGCTCCGCAAGGGCGACCGCATCCGCATGATGCAGACCGGCGCCCTCTACCCCGTCGACCGCATCGGCACCTTCCGCCCCGGCATGCTCCCCGCCGACGCCCTCGGCCCCGGCGAGATCGGCTTCCTCACCGCCTCGATCAAGCAGGTCCGCGACACCCGCGTCGGCGACACCATCACCCACGAGCGCAAGGGCGCCACCACGCCGCTCCCCGGCTTCCAGCCCTCGGTCCCGGTGGTCTTCTGCGGCCTCTTCCCGGTCGATGCCGCCGACTTCGAGGCCCTGCGCGACGCCATCGAGAAGCTCCAGCTCAACGACGCCTCCTTCTCCGCCGAGATGGAGACCTCCGCCGCCCTCGGCTTCGGCTTCCGCTGCGGCTTCCTCGGCCTGCTGCACCTCGAGGTCATCCGCGAGCGCCTCGAGCGCGAGTTCGACCTCGACCTGATCACCACCGCCCCCTCGGTCGTCTACCACGTCTGGAAGACCGACGGCACCATGCTCGAGATGCACAACCCGGCCGACATGCCGGACCCGGTCCGCATCGACCACATCGAGGAGCCGCGCATCAAGGCGACCATCCTCGTCCCCGACGACTACCTCGGCGACGTCCTCAAGCTCTGCCAGGACCGCCGCGGCGTGCAGCTCGACCTCACCTACGCCGGCTCCCGCGCCATGGTGGTCTACGACCTGCCACTGAACGAGGTGGTCTTCGACTTCTACGACCGCCTGAAGTCGGTCACCAAGGGCTACGCCAGCTTCGACTACGCCCTCACCGGCTACCAGGAGGACGACCTCGTCAAGATGCAGATCCTCGTCAACGACGAGCCGGTCGACGCGCTCTCGACGATGGTCCACCGCGCCCGCGCCGACCTGCGCGGCCGGGCGATGGTCGAGAAGCTGAAGGAGCTGATCCCCCAGCACCTCTTCAAGATCCCGATCCAGGCCGCGATCGGCGGCCGCATCATCGCCCGCGAGACCATCTCCGCGCTGCGCAAGGACGTGACCGCCAAATGCTACGGCGGCGACATCACCCGCAAGCGCAAGCTCCTCGACAAGCAGAAGGCCGGCAAGAAGAAAATGCGCCAGTTCGGCCGGGTGGACATCCCGCAGGAGGCGTTCATCAACGCGCTGAAGATGGACAGCTAAGCAAGCGGAAAATCACCGCGAATAGACCCGCCCTCAATCACTCGGGTGGCACAAGATAGATTGTGGGCCCGCTAGAAGTGACGAGCCGGTCTTGGCAGCCAAGCCTCAGGCAAATTGCTCCTATGCTCCACGAATTGGCTTCCCGCTTGGTACGGTACTTGCTAGCATCCATAAGCCGTCGCTAGTTCTGCCGACTTGATTTTAACCGCTCGAGGTAGAGGATAAGCGTCATGGACCGACCGCCCCCCCCCGATCCGTCACACCCGATGAAAACAATGCGTCCCGGGGAAATGGTTCCGCACGATGCTGTCGGTCGTTCAGGTCCGAGTGGGATGGCAGGCTTGCAGGGCGGCAGCGACGTTGGCGTTGCAAGACTGATGGGCTCGTTTAGCGAGACTTGGGTTCTGCGAGCGTTTGAGATGGGGTCGGTGTTTCCGTTCGGCATGAAGGCGGTTTCGGCGCCCGCTGAGTTTTCAGGCAGTGCAATCGCGTTTCCTCGCGAACTGAAGCAGACGTCAGGGTTGAGTTCCGACTTTTCGGACGCTATCGGCCTCAAGCGCGGCGCGTCTAGAGAGGCCGTAGAGAGGCTGCGTGAGTTCCTAGAACAATACGGATACTTGCAGCATGCGTTTGACACAAAAGAAGGCTTCGACGTTGCGACGGAGCAAGCGCTTCGCGACTATCAGGCGTTTAATGGGCTGACCGTTACCGGTATTCTCGACGAAGCGACTATAGAAGACATTTCGCGCCCACGATGCGGTGTTCCTGATATTGAACGATTTGTCACCTATGGTGTGCGTTGGGAAACCACAAGTTTGACTTATGGGTTCTCGCAATTTACTGCACAGCTCAGTGAGGCCGATGTTCGCGCTGCTATTCGTAGGGCGTTCAATACTTGGTCCCCAGAAACAGGACTTACGTTTACAGAGGTCCCGCTCGACGCCAATACTGACGTTGAGATAGGTTTCGTGGTGGGAGATCATGGCCCATGCGAGAACTTTTGAGGTACAGGGCCGACCACTGTCCTCGCTCACGCGTCAAAGCCTCGTCCGCAAGGGCAGGCACATATGCATTTCGACGATGCTGAGTTGTGGTCAGTCGGCGTTCCTGATCTGGAAACCGTCGCGCTTCACGAGATTGGACATTTGATCGGACTGGATCACTCTGCCGATCCGGCAGCAATAATGTTCAAATCATATGCAGGGGTCCGCCGAACTCTACAGCGCGATGACAAAGATGGCGCCCGCGCAATTTACAGTTGGGACTCGCTTGGCGGTTCGGCTACGAGCAACGTTGCCTCCTCGACCAACGCAGATGGCAGGATCGAGTTCTTTGTGCGAGGTCCTGACAATGCACTTTGGCATAGATGGCAAATCCAACCAATGGAGGTTGGGCGGACTTGCGTAGCTTGGAAGGCGGGTTGACGTCTGACCCGGCGATTGCTCGCAACGTTGACGGCCGATTGGAGGTTTTCGTTATAGGCCCGGACAGTGCTGTTTGGTGGCGACGGCAGGTTGCACCGGGCGAGCTCTTCGCTGGTTGGAAGTCAATGGGAGGATTTGCAACAAACAGGATCGCGGTAGGCCGCAACTTAGATGGTCGACTGGAATTGTTTGTTCGGGCCGGTGACAACGCGCTCTGGCATATTTGGCAGGCAAGACCGAGTGGTGACTGGGTTGAATGGTTTTCATTGGGAGGAGTCCCGACGAGTGACCCTGTGGTCACGGAAAACTTCGATGGTCGGATGGCTGTCTTTGTTCGAGGTCCCGACAATGCGGCATGGCGCCGGGAACAGTTGTCGCCAAATCAGGCTTTCGCAGATTGGGAATTGCTCGGGGAGCGTTTACAAGCAACCTTTGCGTGTCACGCAATGCCGACGGTCGGTTAGAGCTTTTCGGGCGGGGCGGTGATAACGGTCTTTGGCACAACTGGCAAACGGCGCCAGGCGGCGACGACTGGGCAGGATGGCAACCACTTGGACACCTCGAAGAACTCGTTGCCGATGCCGGAAGGGCGTTGATCGGCGGCGCTGTGGCGGCACAGGGTGGGTCCCGAGCGGTATTTTCGCCGTTGTCAGGTCCGCTTCGGGCGCCCCGCGCGGCGCCCTCGGGCGATGTCCGCCGATGTCAGGCTGCAGCCCGATCTTGCAGCCATGCGAGGCGGGTGAAGTTGTAGGCGAGGTTGGCCAGCGCCAGTTTCGCCGTGGCGCGGGCCTTGCCGACGGTGCGGATCACCAGGTCGAAGCGGCGCTTCTGGGCGGCGAAGACGTGCTCGACGCGCGAACGGATGCGGGCGCGGCGGGCGTTGCCACGGGCGATGTGGCGCGGCATGGACCGTCCTCTGGGCTTGGGCCTCTGGAACTCGGGCTTCAGGCCGCGTCGCTCCAGCAGCGCGATGTTGGCCGCCGAGCGATAGGCGGTGTCCGCCCAGACTGACCTCGCGGTGTTGCCGGGGTCGAGCACCGCGCCGAGTTGGGCGCCGTCATGCGCGGCGGCGTGGGTCACGGTGAAGCGGCGCACGAAGCCGTGCTCGCGGTCGATGCCGACATGGTTCTTGTAGCCGAACATCATCGGCACCGCGATCTCGGACGCCGCCGTGCGGGCCGCGCCGCCGGACGCAGGCGGCTTCTTCCGGCCGCGCTTCAGCGTCCAGCGGCCGTCACGGTCGATCTGGCGGGTGCGGGCGGGCGTCCAGTCCTCGGGGATGCCGCCGCCCTTCACGACGTCCTTTTCGGCCTGCGTCAGCCGCGGGCGGCGCGCTTCGACGATGGTCGCGTCCACGATCTGGCCGCCCATGGCCAGGTAGCCGCGCTCGGCCAGCGCCGCGTCGAACCGCGCAAACAGCCGCTCGAATGCCCCGGCGCGGACCAGTTGCTCGCGGAACAGCCAGATCGTCTTGGCGTCGGGGACCGCGTCGTGCAGCGCCAGCCCCACGAAGCGCATGAACGAGAGCCGGTCGCGCAGCTGGTACTCGGTCTGGTCGTCGGACAGCGTGTAGAGCGTCTGCAGCACGAGGATGCGGAACATCAGCACCGGGTCGTAGGGCGGCCGCCCGCCCCTGGCGCGGTCGCTCCGGCCGAGCGCGGCGTCGAGCTCGGGCCGGAACAACTCGAAATCCACCACCGACGCCAGCCGCTCCAGCGGGTCGCCCACCGCCGACAGCCACCGGAGCCGCTCGTCCGTGTCGAAGAACCCGCGCTGACCCGCCATCGTCGCCCTCCCTGCCGCCGCAGCGACACGGAATCACGTCAACCGGCTCAGCACCATGGGTTTTTCGAGGTGTCCAGTTGGCGGTCATGTAACGAGCGATCCGATTTCAAGAGTATATTCTGACGGCCGAATTGTGGTTTTTGTTCGAGGTCCCGACAATGCCGTGTGGTTCCGGTTGCAGAGGACTCGCAATGGACCTTTCGAGGACTGGAGATCCCTTGGGGGATTTGTGACGAGCAACGCAAGTTTGGGCCGAAACGCCGATGGCCGGTTGGAGCTGTTCGTTCGGGGCGGCGACAATGCGATCTGGCATCGATGGCAGGAGCGGCCGGGCGGCGAGTGGGCCTAGAAAGGCGTTTGCAAACGCCCGGTGCAGTGCGGAGTCAGTAGCCCATGCCTCCGCCGGTTTCACCGCCGCTGTCACCGCGGCTGCCGTCGTCGCTCTCGACCTGGCCCTGGGCCGTGGATGGCCGCGCCGAGTTGCCTTCGACACACGCTGACAGCAGTATCAGCCTTGAGCGGGATGAAGCTAGCTAGGCGGAGTTGACTTGGGGTTCCACAGTTTGCGTTGATCTGATTTACCATGCTGGCTGGGAGAGGTGAAGCCGACCGTGACGTTCTCCTCGGCATGAGCCCGCGGCGCGTACTCGCCAGCGATCCGCCGCGCTTTCGCCCGCGCTTCGTGCTATGGTCGTGCGGGGTGGCGCAGAGCGGATCGGCTTCGCAAGCAAGCAGCCGGGCGTCTGCGGGGACCAGCCCCGGAGGGACCATCATGCCGCGATTCATCGTGACGGGCCGCTATACGGGAGCGGCCTTCAAAGGAATGGTTGCGAACCCGAGCGACCGCGAGGCTGCCGCCCGCGGGATCGTCGAAGCGTCCGGCGGCAAGCTCGAAAGCTTCTACATCACAACCGGCGCGAGCGACTTCACCTTCACCGTCACCGTCGACGACGTGTCCGACCTCCTCGCGGGCCTTCTGGCCGTAGCCGGCAGCGGCGCGATCTCCGACGTCCGGACCCAACGGGCCTTCACCGGCGCCGAGTTCATGGCGATCCAGAAGAAGGCCGGCGGCCTGGTCGCCGGCTACAAGCCGCCCCACTGATCCCGCCGTGAGGGTGGGTGCCCGCACACACCCTCACCCAGCCTGCCCGGCGGCGCTCGCCGCATGCCCGGAGAGCGTCCATGGCCAGTTTCCCCGGCCGATACTCCCGTCCCGTAATCGCCCACCATGGCGTGGGTGACCGACAGCGTCGTCACCGACGCGGTCCACCACATCGACGAGCGCTTCGACTGGCCCCGGCGCCTCAGCCGGCTCGGCAGTCCGGATGCGTCGCCACGAAGTGCTTCAGCGTGGCGTAGAGCTCGCGGGCGTGGGCCAGTTTCCCCGCCCGCAGCGCGTCGCGCATGTCCTCGCGGATCATGCGCCGAATCGTCCGCGGCCCGTCGAGCTTGTGCATCAGGTAGTCGGCCAGCGCCGCCGCGGCGCAGATCTCGCTGAGATGCTCGTGCTCGGCGATCGCCGCGACCTCGTCGGGCGTCAGGTCGGTCATGTCGACGATTTCCTCGGGCGTGACCATCGGCAGCTCCCTGCTGATCCCGTCCTCGTCCCGAGCCCGACCCTACACCCGGCCGCCCCAATTCGCATCATCCGCCTGGGCCGATCCTGCACAGCAAGCAAGTAGGGTGGGTGCTTGCACCCGCCATCACTCCATCCCTTCGCTTCCCCGCAGCGCCGCGGCGTTCTGGCCGCGCGAGCAGCACGGCGACCCGCCCGAGGCGTTCCGGATCCGAACCGCTCCTGCATTCATACGCGGTCCGCCCGGCGGAGCGCGGCGGCGCTGCCACGCCATGCGCGCAAGGTCGAGCACGAAGACGGCCCGGTTCCGCGTGCGCTCGCCCTGCGCCAGGATCTCGCCGCCGGTCACGGCGATGGCCGCATCTCCGTGCCGGTCGGCCTCGTGCCTGGAAATCCAGCCGGGTCCCTCGCCAACGGTCGCGACCGGCTCCACGCGCAGGGTCCGGGTGTCGAGCTTCAGCACCTGCGTCTCCCCGAGGCGGCGCAGGTCGCGGTAGCCGACCGAGCCGATCAGGATGATCGCGTTTCCGACGAGCGTCGCCGTGTGGAAGTCCGTCGGGGGAAAGACGCGCTTCGGATAGAGGCAGAACTCGAGGCGGCCGTCCCGATGCTCGACGACCACGTCGTTGTAGATGCAGAAGTCCGGGTCGTACCAATCCTCGTGCTCGCCGCCGACGTGGACGACGCGCCCGTCGGGCAGCCGGGTGCTGGTGCGCCCGAACCGCTCCCAGCTCCAGTAAGGTCCGGGAACGGTGTCGCGATATCCCGAACTCCCAGAAGCTCGCCTGCGACAAATCCCCATCGGTGTCGACGCCCAGGTGCCGGCGGAGCCGATAGGCGTTCCAGCGCTCGCGGACCGCCCGCTCCCACAGCGGATTTTCCACGCGCTCCGGATTGGTCACTCCGTAGCGGGTTCTCGTTTCGATCAGCGCTTCGCCCGCGGCTTGCGCGCCCGCTTCGGCCCGAACCACTCCCGCAGCCGCGCCTCCGCCGCCTCGACCGAGAACGCCTCGGGGTCGAACGCGCCGAGCCATTCCCTGACCTCCTCGTGCCGCTCGTCCCCCGGGTCCGCCACCGCCTCCAGAATGTCGGCGAAGCCCCAAGGCCCGCCCGAGTCCTCCGGCGGGCAGGCGCGCCTGCCGCCGACGCAGGCCGGATAGGCGCGGCCGGGCTCGATCGGCCCGCTCCCCTCGATCGCGATCGCATGCTCCCAGTCGTCGCCCATGTCGTAGACGTAGGCGAACGACTTCAACCCGAGGCTCGCCACCCCGGCCACCGTCACCGCCGCCTCGTCCGCGACGTCGTCGAGCTGCCGCGGGTCGCCGACCTGCCGGCGCCCGACCAGGAACAGGTGCAGGTGGCTGTTCTCCCACCCCATCGCCGCCTGCACCGCCATGTGCAGCGTCGCCGAGCGTCATCGTGTCCTCGACCAGCAGCCGCCGCCAGACCGGCGGCGTGAGCCCCTTCAGCGTCACCTTCAGCCGGATCGCCTCCTGCGGCGCGCGCACCCACGGCATGGCCAATTCCCTCCCGCTCGCCGCACGAGCCTACCCGATCCGCCGGAAAGCCCGAAATCGTATGGCTGCTTTCCAGCCGCTTTCCATACGCGTTCCATACTCGAAAATCCGAACGATTACCGCGCCTTGACCCCCAGACGCCCCGAAAACCGGCGACAAACCTCGTCAACCGCCCCGCAACCGTCGGTTGCGAGCCGCCCGGCCCGACGAGCCTCTTGCAATTTTTCGCGATCCGGGCCATGTCAGGTCGGCTACGTTATGACGTTCGACCCGCTGTCTCCCTAACCGGCCTCAGCTCTCGATCATCCGCTGACCGCGCCGGGCCGCCGCACTCTGCGGGCGGCAACAGACAGAGGAGACCTCACGATGGCCAAGGGCACCGTGAAATGGTTCAACGCCACCAAGGGCTTCGGCTTCATCCAGCCCGAAGGCGGCACCAAGGACGTGTTCGTCCACATCTCGGCGCTCGAGCGCGCCGGGCTCAGCCACCTCGATGACGGCCAGAAGGTGACCTTCGACCTCGAGCGCGGCCGCGACGGCCGCGAGTCGGCGTCGAATCTCGCGCTCGCCGACTGAGCTTACGCGAAACCGGACCCCGTCCGGAGAGGTGGGCGCCACCGCCCACCTCGCACGCCCTCACCCGAGGTCGATCTCCCCCTCGACGACATGCTCCATGTCGTGCCCCGGCATGGTCAGCACCGTCCGCACCTTCAGCCGCCCCGAGCTGTCGCCGTGCTCGCGCACGTGCCGCTCGATCGCCTGCTGCGAGGTCACCCCGACCTGCTTCAGGTACTTCCTCAGCGACATGTTGAACGTGTCCTCGTTCATACCGGCCCTCCCGCCTCTGCCATCCGCCGCCACTCTAGCCGGTCGCCCGTCGGAAATCCCACCCCGGTTAACCGCGGCTTGACCGTTCGCACGGCATACTGCGCGTCGCGGCCGTCGTTCCCCGACAGCGTCCGCTTGCGTCGCCCGCCCCGGACGCGCAGGATGCCCCCGATCATTCCGGACCCGACGATGCGCCTCGCCCTGATCGCCCTGCTCGCCGCCCCCGCCGCCGCCCAGACGCCGTCGGAGGTACTCGATCCCGACACCTGCGGCGCCTATGTCGCGCTCGACGACGCCGCCCGCATCGAGGTGCTGACGACGATCGAGCCGTTCGGCGACGACCTCGACGCCGAGGACGCGGGCGCCGCCCGGCAGTGGGCCGACGCCGTCGCCGCCGCCTGCGACGGCCACCCGGACCGGCCGCTCAGCGACGCCGCCGCCGCGGCGATGAACCCCGGCTGAGCCGGCACCGGTCGCGTTAACCCGGGTTGCGTTTCCGTTAACGCGCGATAGATTATCAATAAAAATCAACAAGATATCAACGCCGCACGCGTGCGCCTCAGTCCGGCTCCGCCGGCCCGGCCGGGGCGTCGGGCACCGCCGTCGCCGCGCCGACCGGCTGCCCCGCCTCCCAGCGCCCGGCGATCTCGCGGCCATCGGCGAGCCGCATCGTCCCCTCGCCCTGGCGCTGGCCGTCGACGAACTCGCCCTCGTAGGTCGAGCCGTCCGGATAGGTCGCCTTGCCCGGCCCGTTGAGCTGCCCGCCCTCGAACGTCCCCTCGAAGGCGAAGCCCCC
Organism: uncultured Alphaproteobacteria bacterium; assembly: GCA_963844375.1. Lineage (GTDB taxonomy): Bacteria > Pseudomonadota > Alphaproteobacteria > Rhodobacterales > Rhodobacteraceae > Amaricoccus. The sequence goes on from CAWJOI010000036.1 coordinate 17,340, forward strand.
CGGCAGCGTCAGCCGCCCCTCGCCCTCGCGGGTACCGCGCACGAAGCCGCCCTCGTAGCGCGCGCCGTCGGCGTAGACCACCACCGCCTCGCCGTCGCGCACCCCGTCGCTCCAGCCGCCGTCGTAGGAGTAGCCGTCGGGCGAGCTCAGCTTGCCGCGGCCGTGGTTGCGCCCCTGCCGGAACCCGCCCTCGTAGACGAGGCCGCTGGCGTAGGTCGCCTTGCCCTGGCCGGCGATCACCCCCTCGGCCCACTCGCCCTCGTAGCGGCTGCCGTCGGCGTAGAGCATGACGCCCTCGCCCTGCGGCCGGCCGCCGACGAAGTCGCCCTCGTAGCTCGAGCCGTCGGGATAGCCGATCTTGCCCGGCCCCTCGAGGCTGCCCTCGACCCAGGCGCCGGTGTAGCGCGTGCCGTCGGCCGTGGTCAGCACCGCGGCGCCGCTGCGCTTGTCGGCGGTGAAGCCGCCGTCGTAGACCGAGCCGTCGGCGGCCACCGCGCGGCCGAGGCCCTCGCGCTTGCCCGCGACGAAGCTGCCCTCGTAGCGGTCGCCGTTGGCCTGGGTCAGCACCCCCTCGCCCTCGAAGCGCCCGGCCTTCCAGCCGCCCTCGTAGCGGGTGCCGTCCGGCATGACCATGACGCCGCGGCCCTCGGGCGCGCCGCCGGCCATCGCGCCTTCGAAGGTGGTGCCGTCGGGATAGGTGATCCTGCCCTCGCCCGCCTTGACCCCGTCCTGCCAGCCGCCCTCGTAGACGAGGCCGTCCGGCCCGGCCAGCCGCCCCTCGCCGCTCTGCCGCCCGTCGACGAAGCCGCCGTCGTAGCGCGAGCCGTCGGCGTAGATCGCGACCCCTTCGCCCTCGATCCGGCCCTCGAGCCAGTCACCCTCGTAGCTGCCGCCGTCGGCGATAGGTGATCCTGCCCTTGCCCTGCGGCCGGCCGGCGACGAACGCGCCCTCGTAGACCGAGCCGTCGGGGTAGGTCGCCCGCCCTTCGCCCTCGATCCGTCCCTCGACCCACTGGCCGGTGTACTCGTAGCCGTTCGGCAGGCGGTAGGTGCCCTCGCCGTGCTGGCGGCCGTCGACGAAGGTGCCCTCGTAGACGCCGCCGTTGTCGTACTCCTTGGTCAGCGCCTTGGTCTGGCCGACCGAGACCGTCGGTGCCAGCGCGGCCAGCGCGGCAGCGAGGATTGCCGTGCCTGTTCTCACCTGCTTCCCCTGCGTCATCGGATCGCTCGGCGGCTCGGGATCCCCCTGGCGGAGCGGGCGGCACCATAGGCAGGCGGCGCGGCGGGGACAAGGCCGCCGTGCCGCTTGCGGCCGTCGCGTGAAGCGGCTTCCCTGCGTCGAAAGCCGGCCACGGACGCGAGGCGCCATGCTCCACTTCACCATCCCCGAGATGCACGCCTACATGGCCGAGGTCTTCCCGGAGCTCGGCACCCGCTTCGAGGTGCTGACGCTCGAGCCGATGCGGCTGACCGCCCGGATGCGCACGACCGCCGCCGACCTGCGCCCGGGCGGCAGCGTCTCGGGTCCGGCGATCTTCGCGCTCGCCGACTGCGCCTTCTACATGGCGACGCTGGCGATGATCGGCCGCGAGCCGCTCACGGTCACCACGAGCTGCGCGATCGACTTCATGCGCAAGCCGGGGCCGGGCTTCCTGACCGCGGACGCGCGGGTCCTGAAGCTCGGCCGCAGCCTCGCGGTCGGCGACGTGCTGGTCTTCTCCGAAGCCGTCGACGGGCCGGTCGCCCGGGCCGGCCTGACCTACTCGATCCCGCCCGGCCGCTCCTCCGCGGCCGGGTCGTCGGCCGTCCAGAACCGCAGCAGGTCGTAGAAGACCGCGAGCACGACAGGCCCGAGGAACAGGCCGATCAGCCCGTAGGAGATCGTGCCGCCGATGACGCCGGCGAAGATCACCAGCGCCGGCGTCGCGAGGCCCTTGCCCATCAGGATCGGCTTCAGCGCGTTGTCGATCAGCGAGGCGGGGATCATGTAGAGCGTCAGGAACAGCGCCGGCATGGTGTCGCGCGTCACCCAGGCCCAGATCAGGAGCGGGATGACCACGGGACCCGACCCGATCTGCAGGATGCCGAGGACGAGCACCGCCAGCGTCAGCAGACCGGCCGCCGGCACCTCGGCGACGATCAGGGCGAAGCCGATCAGCAGCGACTGGATCAGCGCGACGCCGATGACCCCGCGCGCGACGTTGCGGATGGTGATGCCGGCGAGATCGACGAAGGCCGAGCCGCGCGCGCCCACCACCCGGACCGCGAAGTGCCGGACCCCGGCGGCGAGACGCGGCGCCGGCCCGTAAAGGAACCCCGAGATGACGACCGCCGCCAGCACGAGGATCACGCTGCCGGCGAGCCCGGCCGCCGCATGCAGCGTCCATTCCCCGACGTTGAGGATCGGGCGGCCGTACTGGCCGAGGAAATCCTCGAGGTTCGACGAGGCCAGCGCCCAGGCGTCGGTCACCTGGTCGCCGACGATCGGCAGCTCGACCAGCGCCTTCGGCGGCGGTGGCAGGTCGATCCGGTCGGCGCCCACGTAGCGTCGGATGACCTCGAGCGAATCGAGCAGGCTCGACAGCAGGATGGTCGTCGGCCCTGCGACGATGCCGACGCTGAAGCCGGTCAGCAGCAGCGCCGCGAGCCAGGAGCGCCCGCCGAGCCGCGCCCTGAGCCAACCGAAGACCGGATAGAAGGCGACGGTGAGGATCACCGACCAGAGCAGCAGCGGGATGAAGGGCCGGACGAGGTTCAGGGCGAACCAGGCGAAGACCGCGAGCAGCCCGAGCCGGACCGCGAGGTCGACCGCGACCCGTTCCGGCGTGCGCGGGTGCCTTGGCTCTTCCTCGGGCAGCACGCGATGTCCCTCGTTGTGATGCGCTCCTGCTATCAGGAAAGCCGGTGCGCCGCCACGGCGGCTTGTGACGCGGCTGCGGGCGGGGGATAGTTCGGCGATGAAGTACCTCCTGACCCTGGTGCTCGTCGTCGGCTTCGTTGCCGTCGTCACCCGGCTGCCGTCGGTGCGACGCGCGCTCCTCGTCCTGCTCGGGCTGCTCGCGTTCTATGCGGTACTGAAGATGACCGGGGTCGTCGAGGCGATCGCGCCCAGCCGCGATGGGGTATTTTGATACCGCAATCGCAAAGCCCTGAAACCACACGGCAAAATCCGCGATATCGCGATTGACCGCGCGGCGGATTTCGGCCAGAAAGCGCGCCTGTTCGGAATCGGGTCTCGCGCCCGGCTCCTGACCTGACACGGGAACCGAGAGATGAAGACCTATTCCGCCCGCGCCGGCGACATCGACAAGAAGTGGGTGGTGATCGACGCCGAGGGCGTCGTGCTCGGCCGGCTCGCCAGCCTCGTCGCCAAGGTCCTGCGCGGCAAGCACAAGGCGACGTTCACGCCGCACATGGACATGGGCGACAACGTCATCGTCATCAACGCCCAGAAGGTGCAGCTGACCGGCAACAAGCGCGCCGACAAGCGCTACTACTGGCACACCGGCTATCCGGGCGGCATCAAGTTCCGCACCGCCGGCCAGATCCTCGAGGGCCGCTTCCCCGAGCGGGTTATCGAGAAGGCCATCGAGCGGATGCTGCCGGGCGGGCCGCTCAGCCGGAAGCAGATGGGCAACCTGCGCGTCTACGCCGGCGCCGAGCATCCGCACGGCGCCCAGAATCCGGAGGTCCTCGACCTCGCGGGCATGAACCCCAAGAACACCCGGAGCGCCTGAAAATGGCCGATTTCACTTCGCTCGAAGAGCTGCGCGACGCCGTCTCGGCGGCCCCCGTCGCCGAAGAGGCCCCGCGGCGCGAGCCGCAGCGGGACAGCCTCGGCCGCTCCTACGCCACCGGCAAGCGGAAGGACGCGGTCGCCCGCGTCTGGATCAAGCCGGGCAACGGCAAGGTCACCGTCAACGGCAAGGACATGGGCGTCTACTTCGCGCGCCCTGTGCTGCAGATGGTGATCGGCCAGGCCTTCTCGGTCGCCGGCGTCGCCGGCGAGTTCGACGTGATGTGCACGGTCAAGGGCGGCGGCCTCTCGGGCCAGGCCGGCGCGGTCAAGCACGGCATCAGCCAGGCGCTGACGCTCTACGAGCCGAGCCTCCGTCCCGCGTTGAAGGCCGCCGGGTTCCTCACCCGCGACAGCCGCGTCGTCGAGCGCAAGAAGTACGGCAAGCGCAAGGCGCGCCGCAGCTTCCAGTTCTCGAAGCGCTGATCCGGACCGGCGAGGGGCCTCGGTCCCTCGTCAGCCCGTCGCGGATGCGGCGGGCCGGCCCCGTCCGCCGTCGAGCCAGTCCGCGAAGGCCGGAGCCGACATCGGCCGGCCGAAGTGCCATCCCTGGCCGTAGTCGCAGCCCCAGCCCGCGAGCAGCGCGTGCTCGTCCTCGGTCTCGATGCCCTCGGCGACGATCCGGTAGCCGAGGTCGCGCCCCATCTGCACGATGTTCGAGACCAGCATCCCGCCGCGGGAGCCGGCCTCGACTTCCCGGACGAGGCTCTGGTCGATCTTCAGCGTGTGCGCCGACAGCCGGGTCAGGTAGCTCATGTTGCTGTAGCCCGAGCCGAAGTCGTCGATCGCGATCGAGAAGCCGAGGCTCCTGAGCGTCTGCAGCCGCTCCTGCATCGCGCCTTCGCGGGCGGCGCTGATGCCTTCGGTGATCTCGAGCTCGATGCGGCCGCGGTCGAGCCTGCGCGCCGCGCAGCAGAACAACAGGTACTCGACGAAGTCGGCCTCCTCGAGGTTCTTCGGCGAGATGTTCACTGCGACCGACAGGTCGAGCCCCTCGCTCTGCCAGATCGCCGCCTGACGCGTCGCCGCATCGATCACCCAGCGCGTCATCGGCGTGACGAGCGCCGTGGTCTCGGCGAGAGCGACGAACTCGCCCGGCGAGACCGGGCCGAGCTGCGGATGGGTCCAGCGCAGCAGCGCCTCGACGCTGGTGCAGGCGCCCAACTCTAGCGTCACCTTGGGCTGGTAGAACAGCTCGAGCTGGCGGTCGGCGTTCAGCGCCGACTTGAGGTCGGAGAGCAGGCGGAACGCACGCCGATGCGTCTCATCGCGCTTGCGGTCGAACCAGAATCCAGCCGCTGCGCACGCCCCGGCTGTCCTGCGAGGCGGCGAGCGCCGCCCGCAGATCCTCGCCGGGGCTCGAACCGACGCGGCCGATGCCGCGCAACCCGATGCCGATGCGGGTATCGAACGGGACGTCGTCGCACATCACCGGCTCGCGGAACGCTGCGGCGACGCGGTCGATCATCGCCGGCGACCCCGGCTCGGCATTGCCTGGCAGGCGAAAGGCGAAGCTCAGCGGGTCGACGTGGTAGATCGACGTGCCGACCCCGAGCACCTGGCTCAGCCGCTTGGCGCCGGCGCGGATGAACGCGTCGGCGCGGGCGTGGCCGAGCGCGCAGACCATCTCGTTGAAGACCTGCACGTCGGCCAGCGTGACGAGGACCAGCGTGGACGGGGCGCTTCGCCAGTTCCCGGCGTCGATCAGGAACTGGCGCCGGTTCGGCAGGAAGGTGATCGGGTCGAGCCGGCTGGGATCGCGTCGGTGATCCTCGGCCGTCCATTGCTTCAGCGCCGCCAACGCCATGCCGCATGCCCCCGATCCCAGCCGCGATGACTCGCGGACCGTCCCACCGGTCCCACCGATGGCAGAGGGCCGATAACATCGGGTTAAAGGTCGAGGTCGAATTCAACCGGAAGCTGCGGCCCGCCACTCATGGCGGAAGACGGCGGGCGAGATTCGCTCGATTGCATGGGCTTTAACCTTCAATCCCGGCCGCTTGATCGTATGGCTGCTTTCCATACGCTTTCCATACGCGTTCCATACCGGCGGTGTTGCGGGCGTCGGAGATCCTGGTGACGCCGCCGCCGGCGACGCCGGCAACCGAGAACCTGCTCGACGCGCGGCGGCTGGCGCTGCTGCCGGAGGGGGCGCGGCTGATCAATCCCGGGCGGGGCAGCCTGATCGACGACGACGCGCTGCTGGCGGCGCTCGACGGCGGTCGGCTGGCGCATGCGACGCTCGACGTCTTCCGGGAGGAGCCGCTGCCGCCCGGGCATCGGTTCTGGGCGCATCCGCGGGTCACCGTGACCCCGCACGTCGCCTCGGAGACCCGGCCGGAGACCGCCGCCGAGGCGATCGCCCGCAACGTCCGGCGCGGCGAGGACGGGCGGCCGTTCCTGCACGTGGTCGACAGGGACGCCGGCTACTGACAGACGCTCCGGCCGATCAAAATCGGGAATCAGGGGCAGGAGGCGAATTCCACTCCTGTTAACAGTGACTTGGACTATGGCCGGTATGGAAGGCGTTGTTGCATGGAAGCGGCTGGAATCGCGGGCGATTCACAAATCGGGGCGGAAGTGATTCACGCTGTGGATGGCAAAGCGCGTCCGCACCCCTCCCGCCCCCAGCGCGAAACCGCGCTACCGCGTCACCAACTGGCGTGACTACAACCGTGCCCTGGTGGCGCGGGGCTCGATCACGCTCTGGTTCCACGAGGAGGTGCTCGCCGGCTGGCGGGCGACGGGCGGCAAGGGGCGACCCTATAGCGACGCCGCGATCCTCGCCGCGCTCAGTCTGCGCGCGGTGTTCAGGCTGACGCTGCGCCAGACCGAGGGCTTCCTCGCGAGCCTGAAGCAGTCGCTCGGGCTGACGATCGAGGTTCCGCACTACTCGACCTTCTCCCGTCGCGCGAGCGCGCTCGCGGTCCCGAAGCTCGCCCGGCCCGCCGGCGGCGGCCCGCTGCACCTCGCCATCGACGCCACCGGGCTCAAGGTGCATGGCGAGGGCGAGTGGAAGGTGCGGGTGCACGGCAAGGGCAAGCGCCGGGTCTGGCGCAAGCTGCATCTGGGCGTGGACACCACCACCGGCGAGATCCTGGCGCATGCCTTGACCACGAGCGAGACCCACGACGGGACCGAACTGGAAGGCCTGCTCGCCGAGGTCGAGGGGCCGATCGCCGCGGTCTACGGCGACAAGGCCTATGACGCCTTCGACATCCACAGCGCGGTGCTCGCGCGCGGGGCGCACCCGGTGATCCCGCCGCGCAAGGACGCCGCCATCCGCCCGCCGCCGGGGCTCAAGAACCCCCCGCCCACCCGCGGCGCCGCCGTCGCCCGCATCGCCGAGATCGGCCGCAAGGCCTGGAAAGAGGAGGCCCACTACCACCGCCGCTCGCTCGCCGAGACCGCGATGTGCCGCTACAAGACAATCATCGGCCCCGGCCTGAAGGCGCGGACCCTCGAAAACCAGAAAGCCGAAGCGGCCGTCGCCGTGCGCTGCCTCAACCGCTTCACCGCCCTCGGCATGCCCCGCAGCATCCGGATCGCCTGACACCGCGCGGGAAAGGGGGCGCCTCAACCTCCGCCGCTTCCATGCAACAACGCCTTCCATACCGGCGTTGTTGCATGGAAGCGGCTGGAATCGCGGGCGATTCACAAATCGGGGCGGAAGTGATTCACGCTGTGGATGGCAAAGCGCGTCCGCACCCCTCCCGCCCCCAGCGCGAAACCGCGCTACCGCGTCACCAACTGGCGTGACTACAACCGTGCCCTGGTGGCGCGGGGCTCGATCACGCTCTGGTTCCACGAGGAGGTGCTCGCCGGCTGGCGGGCGACGGGCGGCAAGGGGCGACCCTATAGCGACGCCGCGATCCTCGCCGCGCTCAGTCTGCGCGCGGTGTTCAGGCTGACGCTGCGCCAGACCGAGGGCTTCCTCGCGAGCCTGAAGCAGTCGCTCGGGCTGACGATCGAGGTTCCGCACTACTCGACCTTCTCCCGTCGCGCGAGCGCGCTCGCGGTCCCGAAGCTCGCCCGGCCCGCCGGCGGCGGCCCGCTGCACCTCGCCATCGACGCCACCGGGCTCAAGGTGCATGGCGAGGGCGAGTGGAAGGTGCGGGTGCACGGCAAGGGCAAGCGCCGGGTCTGGCGCAAGCTGCATCTGGGCGTGGACACCACCACCGGCGAGATCCTGGCGCATGCCTTGACCACGAGCGAGACCCACGACGGGACCGAACTGGAAGGCCTGCTCGCCGAGGTCGAGGGGCCGATCGCCGCGGTCTACGGCGACAAGGCCTATGACGCCTTCGACATCCACAGCGCGGTGCTCGCGCGCGGGGCGCACCCGGTGATCCCGCCGCGCAAGGACGCCGCCATCCGCCCGCCGCCGGGGCTCAAGAACCCCCCGCCCACCCGCGGCGCCGCCGTCGCCCGCATCGCCGAGATCGGCCGCAAGGCCTGGAAAGAGGAGGCCCACTACCACCGCCGCTCGCTCGCCGAGACCGCGATGTGCCGCTACAAGACAATCATCGGCCCCGGCCTGAAGGCGCGGACCCTCGAAAACCAGAAAGCCGAAGCGGCCGTCGCCGTGCGCTGCCTCAACCGCTTCACCGCCCTCGGCATGCCCCGCAGCATCCGGATCGCCTGACACCGCGCGGGAAAGGGGGCGCCTCAACCTCCGCCGCTTCCATGCAACAACGCCTTCCATACCGGCGTTGTTGCATGGAAGCGGCTGGAACGCGGCGATTCGCAAATCGGGGCGGAAGTGATTCACGCTGTGGATGGCAAAGCGCGTCCGCACCCTCCCGCCCCCAGCGCGAAACCGCGCTACCGCGTCACCAACTGGCGTGACTACAACCGTGCCCTGGTGGCGCGGGGCTCGATCACGCTCTGGTTCCACGAGGAGGTGCTCGCCGGCTGGCGGGCGACGGGCGGCAAGGGGCGACCCTATAGCGACGCCGCGATCCTCGCCGCGCTCAGTCTGCGCGCGGTGTTCAGGCTGACGCTGCGCCAGACCGAGGGCTTCCTCGCGAGCCTGAAGCAGTCGCTCGGGCTGACGATCGAGGTTCCGCACTACTCGACCTTCTCCCGTCGCGCGAGCGCGCTCGCGGTCCCGAAGCTCGCCCGGCCCGCCGGCGGCGGCCCGCTGCACCTCGCCATCGACGCCACCGGGCTCAAGGTGCATGGCGAGGGCGAGTGGAAGGTGCGGGTGCACGGCAAGGGCAAGCGCCGGGTCTGGCGCAAGCTGCATCTGGGCGTGGACACCACCACCGGCGAGATCCTGGCGCATGCCTTGACCACGAGCGAGACCCACGACGGGACCGAACTGGAAGGCCTGCTCGCCGAGGTCGAGGGGCCGATCGCCGCGGTCTACGGCGACAAGGCCTATGACGCCTTCGACATCCACAGCGCGGTGCTCGCGCGCGGGGCGCACCCGGTGATCCCGCCGCGCAAGGACGCCGCCATCCGCCCGCCGCCGGGGCTCAAGAACTCCCCGCCCACCCGCGGCGCCGCCGTCGCCCGCATCGCCGAGATCGGCCGCAAGGCCTGGAAAGAGGAGGCCCACGACCACCGCCGCTCGCTCGCCGAGACCGCGATGTGCCGCTACAAGACAATCATCGGCCCCGGCCTGAAGGCGCGGACCCTCGAAAACCAGAAAGCCGAAGCGGCCGTCGCCGTGCGCTGCCTCAACCGCTTCACCGCCCTCGGCATGCCCCGCAGCATCCGGATCGCCTGACACCGCGTGGGGAAAGGGGCGCCTCAACCTCCGCCGCTTCCATGCAA
>CAWJOI010000037.1:0-9551 GCA_963844375.1 uncultured Alphaproteobacteria bacterium
TTTTCGCCCTCTTGCAACCCGGCGAGACCCCCGAGCACGAGACGCTGGCCCCCGGCCTCGAGGTGGTGCGGGTGAGCCGCACCCCCATGCGGGCGCTGCGCCGGCTGTTCCAGCCCGACGGCAGCCGCCGGCCCCGCCCCGTGGAGATGGGAGACGGGCACCTTCGTGGATACACCGCTCAGGAGCTCGGGGCCTGCGCCGGGCAGGTGAGATGCTGTCGTGGGGCGCGTACCACAAACTCTCCGGGCCATGGTGGGGAGCCAGCCCGACGTAGTGCACGCCCACGATGTCAACACATTACCGACCGCCTGGGCGACGGCGCGGCGCGCCAAGGCACGGCTCGTCTACGATGCGCACGAAATCAGCACCGATCGCGAGGGCTCCGGGAGTTCCGTGGGGTCATCGCGTGGGCGGAGAAGCGGCTGATGCCTCGGGCGGACGCCACCATCACGACCACAGAGATGCGCGCGAAGTTCTTCGCCCGCGCCTACGGCGTTCCGCCGCCGCTCATCTTGCAGAACCGCCCGCGCCACACCGCCCTTGCGCGCGGCACGCTAATTCGCGACCAGCTAAAGCTTGCAGACGGGCTCCCCATCGTCCTCTACCAGGGCGGGCTGCAACCGGGGCGGGAACTCGAGGACCTAGTGGCGGCGATGCCAGCCTGCCGCCCTACCATCCGTCTACATCGGTGGTGGTCGGATGCTCGGCGCGCTTGAGGGCATGGTCACCGAGCGCGGGCTCCAATCCTTTGTGCATTTCATCCCCACGGTGCCGCTTGCCGAGCTTCTCGCTTGGACCGCCTCGGCCGACATCGGCGTGCAGCCAATCCGTAACACTTGCCTCAACCATCTCAGCACCGATTCCAACAAGCTCTTCGAATACGTCATGGCCGGGCTGCCGGTGGTGGCGAGCAATTTCCCTGAGATCCGCCGAGTGGTGCGGGCCTACGAGATCGGGCTGCTCTTCGACCCCGAGATCCCCGGGGCGCTGCAGGACTCCCTTGGCCGGCTCGTCGCCGACCCGCCGCTGCGTTCGCGGCTCGCCGCGAACGCGCGGGCGAGCGCCCACGCGCTTAGCTGGGAGACGCAGGAGGCGGCCCTCGTCGCCCTCTACGACCGGGTGCTGGCGCGGGGCTGATGGGGAAGGACGACACGCCTCGCCTGGCTGGTGGTAGCAACGCTCGCCGCGCAGGCGCGGCCGGCGTGAGCCCACTGGTGGAGAGCTGCTTTAGGATCTCGGTCGTCGTGCCGGTGCACGGCAGTGGGACCTGCTGCCCGGGCTGATGGCGGCGCTGGCCGGCCAGAGCCTTGGCGCGGACGCCTTCGAGATCGTGATCGTCGACAACGACGCGCCGGCGCCGACGCCGCCGCTCGCCCTGCCCGGCAACGCCCGCGTCGTGCCGTGCCCGGCGCCGGGCTCGTACGCGGCGCGCAACGCCGGGGCGGCGGCGGCGCGGGGGAGCTGGCTCGTCTTCAGCGACGCCGACTGCCGCCCGGCGCCGGGCTGGCTCGCCGCCTTCGCCGCCACGGCGCCGGGCGCGGCCTCCTGGCCGGGCCGGTGACGATGGAGCAGCCCGAGGGACCTAACGCCTTCGCGCCTACGACCTGGTGCGCGGCATCCCCCAGGAACGCTACGTGGCGCGGGGCTACGCCACCACCGCCAACCTAGCGCTGCCGGCGGCGCTGTTCCGGGAGCTCGGCGGCTTCGACCCGGAGCGCCGCTCCGGCGGCGACGCCGCCTTCTGCCGCCGTGCCGGAGCGGCGGGGCACCGGCTGGCGCTGGTCCCCGGCGCCGTCGTCCATCACCCCTGCCGCACCAGCTGGGAGGCGCTCGCCACCAAGGCCCGGCGTATCAAGGGCGGCCAGATCCGCGCCGGCCCCCTGCCCCGCCGCGCCGCCTGGGTGCTGCGCACCCTGGCGCCGCCGCTGCGCGACAGCGCCCACTACCTCGCAAGCCCACACCCGGCGCGCCGCCGCCTGCAGGCGGTCGGGGTGCGCTTCCGCCTCTGGGGGGTCGAGCTCGCCGAGACCGCCCGCCTTGCCCTCGGAGGTACCCCCGAGCGGAGGTGACGCAATTCAAGCGGGCGTCTACCGCGAGCATTTCCGCGCACTTGAGGCTCGGGGCTTCTTCGGCCACCCTGAGTGCCGAGGATCGAAGCGAGGGTGGCGTGCGCCCGGTGCTCGGCTGGAAGGCTCAAGGAGGCCAAACGCCTGACGATGGGTGCGGCCCGATGATAGAGGACGATGCGCTTGCGCCCCGACTGGATTGCGAATTCCATCCGGACCCGCTGGCTTCGGGCGGGCGCCCGCCTTTCGGCGCGAAGGGTATCCCAACAAGGGCTTCTCGAGCTGACCGCCCGCTACCTCGCCGACCCTGTCGCAACGGCTGGGCTGGATCCGCGCCAGACGGGGAAGCTCACCGGGGCGTTCGAGCGTACCGAGCGGACGCTTGGCTGGTCGCGGGGAGACGCCATCGAGTACATCCTCGCCATCGCTGCGCGTCGGATGCAGGAAGGCCGGCCGACGCTCTATATCACAACATCGGGAGCTCCGGATCGCACTGGCTGATGGCCATGCTTCGGGAAGGCGCGGAATTTCCTCGGGATGGGCGAGATTTATGTCCCCCGGCCGTTCCTCTATCGGCAGATCGATCCGCTCGAGGTCCCGGAGAGGGCGATCTTCCTGCAGTCGGTCTATCTCGCGCATCTGATGGCAGGAACCGCCGCCGATGCTGAGAGCTCCCTCTCCAACACGGCACACTTGCCCGACCTTGCGGTCTATGCCCGCAACGACTTGCCTTCCCGGAAGGTTCTCCTGACTTCGGCGATCCGGTGGAGATCGTGCTCTCCCGGACCCTGCGGAAGCCTGCGTTCCGGCGCTATCTCGGCCGCGAGGCGACGGACGACGCGAGCTATCTGCGCGAGAACATCGCGCGGGTCGGACGCTTCTACCGCAAGATCGAGCCGGAAGGTTATGACCTCGTCGTCCGCTACGAGGACCTGCTCGCCGACCCGGTGCCGGTGTTGGCTGCAATCGCACGCCGGCTCGATGCGCCGGCCGACCCGGCGCGGCTACAGCAGGCCGCCGAGCGGAGCCGCCGGGACGCAGGACCGGCGGCAGCGCCCGAGGCGCTGCGGGAGACCGCGCGGCGGGAGACCGCCCGGCGGGCGCTGGCGGACGTCCGCCAGAAGTTCTCGCTACGGCTGAGGGCCGCTCCGCTCGGCGGTGGCGCGGGAGAGGCCGGAAAGGGCGTAGTGGCCGAAGCACCAGAGCGTGCGGGGGAGGGGGAGGCCTTCCCGGCGCAGGACGGCCCAGGTGCCGCGGGCGGCGCGGAGCTTGGAGCCGGAGAGGGAGCCTGCGCCCACCCGGTAGTCGGCGAGGACCTCGTCGAGGCCGCGCGCTACGCCGCCCTGGCGGAGGAGGGTGAGCCAGAGGGCGTAGTCCTGGCGGAGGGGCAGGGGGGGCATCTCGACCTTGCCGAAATGCGCCGTGTCGTAGACGGCGGTGAGGCAGCCGATGACGTTGCCCTTGAGGAGGGTCGGCGTGGTCGACCCGCGGCGGGCGCGTGGACGATGCCGAGGTCGCGGCCGCGAGGCATCCTCGCGGCGGTAGGCGGTGAAGCTGAAGGGGGTGGCTTCCGCCTGCATGAAGGCGAGCTGGCGGGCGAGCTTCTCCGGGCGCCAGCGGTCGTCGGCGTCGAGGAAGGCGATGAAGCGGCCGCGGGCGGCGCGGATGGCGCGGTTGCGCGCCGCGGCGGGACCCTCGCGGCCGGGCCCGGGGAGGGGGCGGATACGCGGGTCGCGGGCGGCCCAGGCGGCGGCGATGGCCGCCGTCGCGTCGGTCGAGCCGTCGTCGGCGATCAGCATCTCCCAGTCGGTCCGGGTCTGGGCCAGGACCGAGGCGATGGTGGCCTCGAGGGTGGTGGCGGCGTCGAAGGCCGGGGTGATGACGGAGACGGCGGGGGTCATGGACGGGCGAAACGGGAAGATTTCGCACGCGAAACTATGGCTAACTTCATGAAGCCATTTGGATTAATAATCATTGAAATCCCTGGCGCCGCGAGCGGGCGCGGAACGCGCCTACCAAATACGCCTCCAGCCGGGCGCTCCGTTGCCGTCGAGGGTCTCATCCTTCGAGACCACGGCGAGGCCGCGCACCAGCGCCGTCGCCACGATGATCCGGTCGAAGGGATCGCGGTGCTTCCAGTCGAACGATCCGGCCTGCTGCATGATGGCGCCGGAAGCCGGAAGGATATCGAAGCCATCGGCGCGCAGCCGCACGTCGAGATCATAGGCAAGGAGAGGGGATACTTCCGGCCACTTGCCGATCTTCGCCTTGTAAGTGATCTCGTAGAGGCTCGCTGCGCTCACGCAGCGCTCGCTCGCTTCCTCCAGCGCGCGCCGTGCCGTCCGGGACAGCTCCGCCGGGGCCGACATGGCCCAGACGAGTGTATGGGTGTCGAGGAGCATCAAAGGCCCATGGCGTCGAGCAGACCCTCGTCCGTCGGATCGGCGAGGTGCGAGAGCCCCCGTCCCCCCGGCGCCAACTCTCCCCAGGCGCCGAACGGGAAGGGCGCTGCCGGCCGTGCCGGGACGCATTCGACGACCGGCGCGCCGTTGCGGCAGATCACCACCTTCTCGCCCGCCTCGACGGCGGCGACGAGCTTGGAGAAATGCGTCTTCGCGTCATGAATGTTGAATTTCATCATCGACCTCCGAGGTAGACTAAGTTAGTCCATTTCTCTGTGGTGGACAAGCGAGCGCGGTCACCGGCTGGCGAGAATTCTGCGCGGGTTATAGCAGATCAGGTCTCGACCTCCGCGCCGTAGTAGCCGCGGTACCAGTCCACGAAGCGCGCCACCCCCTTCGAGATCCGCGTCGCGGGACGCCAGTTGACCGCCAGCGCCAGCCGCGTCGAGTCGGCGTAGGTGTCGCGCGCGTCGCCGGGCTGCATCGGCAGGAGCTCGCGGATGGCGGGCCTGCCGAGGGCGGCCTCGAGCTCGGCGATGAAGTCGGCGAGGCCGACGGGGGCGTTGTTGCCGATGTTGTAGAGGCGGAAGGGGGCGTCGGAGGTGGCCGGGTCCGGGTGCGCCGGGTCCCAGTCGGGATCGGGGGCGGCGATGCGGTCGCTGGCGCGGATCACCCCCTCGACGATGTCGTCGATGTAGGTGAAGTCGCGGCTCTGCTCGCCGTGGCCGTAGACCTTGATCGGCCGCCCCTCGAGGATGGCGCTGGCGAAGAGCATGGGGGCCATGTCGGGCCGGCCCCAGGGCCCGTAGACGGTGAAGAAGCGCAGGCCGGTGGTCGGCAGCCGGTAGAGGTGGCTGTAGGCGTGCGCCATCAGCTCGTTCGCCCGCTTGGTGGCGGCGTAGAACTGCAGGGGGTGGTCGACACCCTGGCCTTCGGTGAAGGGCATCGTCGCGTTGGCGCCGTAGACGCTCGAGGTCGAGGCGTAGGTGAGGTGCGGCACCTCGGCCTGCCGGCAGGCCTCGAGGATGTGGGTGAAGCCCACGATGTTGCTCTCGACGTAGGCGATCGGGTTCTCCAGGGAGTAGCGCACCCCGGCCTGGGCGGCGAGGTGGATCACCCGGTCGAAGCGGTGCTCGGCGAAGGTCGCCTCGACGTCGGCGCGAGAGGCCAGGTCGGCGTGGCGGAACGCGTACTCAGACGCGGTCTCCGCGGCGGTCCGGTCCAGCTCGGCCAGCCGCGCCGCCTTGAGCGCCGGGTCGTAGTAGTCGTTGACCACGTCGAACCCGACGACGGCGTCGCCGCGCGCCAGCAGCGCGCGGGCGACGTGGAAGCCGATGAAGCCGGCGTTGCCGGTGACGAGGACCTTCACGCCCGCCGCCTCATGCGTCGTCTCATGCGCCGCGCCCGATGGCGTAGTAGGCGAAGCCGCGCCGCGCCATGCGCGCCGGATCGTAGAGGTTCCGGCCGTCGAAGACGACCGGCGCCTTGAGCTGCTCGGCGATCAGGTCGAAGTCGGGCGCGCGGAACGACTGCCACTCGGTCATCACCACCAGCGCGTCGGCGTCGCGCAGGCAGGCCTCCTTGGTGCCGCAGAGCAGGAGGTCGGCGCGCGAGCCGTAGATGCGCTGGGTCTCCTCCATCGCCTCGGGGTCGTAGGCCTGCACCCTGGCGCCGGCGTCCCAGAGCGCCTGCATCACCACCCGGCTCGCCGCCTCGCGCATGTCGTCGGTGTTGGGCTTGAACGACAGGCCCCAGAGCGCGAAGGTCCGCCCCTTGAGGTCGCCGGCGAAGTGGCGGGAGATCTTGTCGAAGATCACCACCTTCTGCGCGTCGTTGCGGTCCTCCACCGCCTGCAGCACCTTCGGCTCGAAGCCGATGGCCCGGGCGGTGTGGATGAGCGCCTTCACGTCCTTGGGAAAGCACGAGCCGCCGTAGCCGGCCCCGGGATAGATGAAGTGATAGCCGATGCGCTGGTCCGCGCCGATGCCCTGGCGGACCATCTCCACGTCGGCCCCGAGCCGCTCGGCGAGGCCGGCGATCTCGTTCATGAAGCTGATCTTGGTCGCCAGCATGCAGTTGGCCGCGTACTTGGTCAGCTCGGCCGAGCGCACGTCCATGACGATCAGCTTGTCGTGGTTGCGGCTGAACGGGGCATAGACCTCGCGCAGCAGCTCCTCGCTCTCGGGGTCGGAGGTGCCGATGACGATGCGGTCGGGCCGCATGCAGTCGGCGACGGCGGCGCCCTCCTTGAGGAACTCCGGGTTCGAGACCACGTCGAAGCCCGGCCCGCCGCCCTTCGCCGCCAGCACCTCGGCCATGCGCGCGCGCACCTTGTCGGCGGTGCCCACCGGGACGGTCGACTTCGTCACCACCACCTTGGGCTCGGTCATGCCCTCGGCGATGGTGGTGGCCACCGCGAGGACGTACTTCAGATCCGCCGAGCCGTCCTCGTCGGGCGGCGTGCCCACGGCGATGAACTGGATGCGGCCGTGCGCCACCCCCTCGGCGGCGTCGGTGGTGAAGCTGAGCCGGCCGGCGGCATGGTTGCGCCGGACGATCTCCTCGAGCCCGGGCTCGAAGATGGGGATCTGCCCCTCCTTCAGCCGCGCCACCTTGTCCGCGTCCACGTCGATGCAGAGCACGTCATGGCCGACCTCGGCCAGCACCGCGCCCTGCACGAGCCCGACGTATCCGGTTCCGAAAACGGTGATCTTCAAGGCAGCGTCCCCTCTGCCGAGGTGGTGACCCGATCAGGGCCGCATGGCAAGATACCAGGGCGTCTCCCGCGCCCAGGCCACGGTCCGCGCGATGCCCTCCTTCGCCGGGATGGTCGCCTTCCAGCCGAGCACGCGCTCGGCCTTGTCCACCGCCGGCACGCGCCGGCCGATGTCCTCGTAGACCGCGCCGTATTTCTCGGAGGTGTCCACCGCGATCGGCTCGAGGTCCGATCCGGCCGCCTCGAGCGTCATCGCCACCACTTCGGCCATGCTGTTCTCGGTCGCGTTGCCGATGTTGAACACCTCGCCGATCGCCTCGGGCCTGGTGGCCGCGAGGATGGTGCCCTCGATGGCGTCGTCGATGTAGGTGAGGCACCGGGTCTGCGCGCCGCCGTCGTAGAGGTCGGGCCGCTCGCCGTTCAGCACCCGCTGCACGGTCTGGCTGACCACGTAGATCGGGGTCTGGCGCGGGCCGTAGACGTTGAAGAAGCGCACGATGGAAAACGGCAGCCCGGTCTTGCGGTGGACGCCGTAGAGCATCTGCTCGCAGACGCCCTTGGAGGCCGCGTAGCTCCAGCGGTCGACCGATGTCGCGCCCAGCACGCGGTCGCCGTCCTCGGACCACGGCACCGCCGGGTTGCGGCCGTAGACCTCGGAGGTCGAGGTGAAGAGGATGCGCACGTCGTGCTCGACGCAGAGCGCGATCAGGTGCCGCGTGCCGATGATCGCGATGTCGATCAGGCTGAGCGGATCCTCCATGTAGCGCCGCACGCCGACCACCGAGGCGAGGTGGTAGAGCACGCCCGCCTCGGGGCGGAAGAACGCCTTGATCGTGTCCGCGTCGCGGATGTCGCCCTGCCTGTAGTGCAGCTTCGGGTGGTCCTTCACCGCCGCGAGGTTGCGCGCCTCGGCCAGCGGCGCGAGGTCGAGGCCGTGGACGGTCTGGCCCATCTCGAGCAGGCGCTCGATCAGGTGGCTGCCGACGAAGCCGGCGGCGCCGGTCACCATCACGACATCGGGGGACTTGGACATGCTTACTCCTGCGACATGCGGATGCGGGCGGGCCCTAGCGGCCGACGCCCAGATAGGTGAGCCCCAGCGCCTCGAGTGCTGCGATCCGGGCGCGCGGGTAGTAGATCCGCCCGTCGTAGATCAGCGCGCCGGGCGCGGCCTCGGCCAGCGCCTCGGGGGTGATCGCGGCGAATTCGTCGTGGCCGGCGAGGATCAGCACCGCGTCGGCGCCGGCGACGGTCTTGCGCCAGTCGGGCTCGAGCGTGACGCCGTGGTGCGTCGCCTCGCGTGTCGTGACCATCGGGTCGCAGATCGTGAGCCCCGGCCCGTAGCCCGCGTCGCGCAGCGCCGCCACCAGCGGGCCGACCGGGGTGAAGCGGGTGTCGCCGGAGTTGCTCTTGAAGGCGAAGCCGAGCAGCGCGACCCGCGCGTCCGCCGGGCGCGAGCCCGCGCGCCTTCAGCACGCCGGTCGACCTGGGCGAAGACATGGCCCGGCATCGAGTTCGTTCACCTCGCGCGAGGCGCGCGGGATCTTCATGTCGACGCCCGCCCGCCGGCCGATGGCGTCGACGAACCACGGGTCCTTGGTCAGGCAGTAGCCGCCCACGCCGTTGGCCGGATAGAGGATGTTGACGTAGTGCTGGCCCTTCTTCAGCGAATTGGCCCCGCCGATCACCTCCATCACGTCGATGGGGAAGGGCAGGGCGTCCGCGAGCTTCGCGAGTTCGTTCGCCAGCGCGATGTTGAGGTCGATCCACAGGTTGTCGGCGAGCTTGACCATCTCGGCCGCCTCGGGCGAGCTGAGCGTCATCACCTCGATCGTCGGGATCGCCTTGCGCCAGAAGTCGGCGCAGGCCTCGCCGGCTTCCGCGTCGAGGCCGCCGACGAGGATCGGGATCGAAGCGAGGTCGCGGATCGCCTGGCCCTCGGCCAGCCGCTCGGGGCTGAAGGCCATGCGGACATGCGCCTTCGGCGCGAAGATCTCGTCGTGCATCAGCCGGGTGGTGCCGGGCGGCACCGTGCTCTTGATCATGACGAGCTGGCCGTCGGCGACGTAGGGCGCCACGGCGCCGCAGGCGGCGCGGATATGGGTGAGATCCGCCTCGAATTCGTCCGAGAGCGGCGTGCCGACGGTGATCAGGATCGCCTTCGTCCCCCGGGCCGCGGCCGGGTCGGTCGAGCCCGAGAGCTTGCCCGCGGCGACGCCGGCGGCCACCAGCTCCTCGAGGCCGGGTTCGGGGATCGGGCATTTGCCCGCGTTCAGCGCGGCGATCATCTCGGCGTTGGTGTCGATGCCGACCACGCTGATCCCGCGCGAGGCGAGCACGGCGGCGATCACGCTGCCGATATAGCCG
>CAWJOI010000038.1:0-197616 GCA_963844375.1 uncultured Alphaproteobacteria bacterium
GCGCTGTCTCTCGTGTAGATGTCCCGCCGAACGGGCGAGGCTCGGGGGCGAGCCTCGCCCGTGAGCGGTCAGTCCTCGTCGGCGGCGAGCTGGCTCAGGAGCTGTCCCTGCCGCGCAGCCGCAGGACGACCGGCAGGAGCACCGCCACCGCGGCGATCAGAAGAGCACGATCGCGACCGGCGAGTGGAACAGCACCGACGGGTCGCCCTGGCTGATCGGCAGCGCCCGGCGCAGCTGCTGTCGGCCAGCGGCCCGAGGATCAGGCCGACGACGACCGGCGCGATCGGGTAGCCGTAGCGGCGCAGGCCATAGCCGAGCAGGCCGAACAGCGAGCAGCATCCCGAGCTCGAAGAGCGACGGGTTGGCGCCGATGCGTGCCCAGCGTCGCGAAGATCAGGATGCCGGCATAGAGCCAGGGCCGCGGGATCGCGAGCAGCCGCACCCAGAGGCCGACCAGCGGCAGGTTCAGCACCAGCAGCATGAAGTTGGCGATGAGCAGGCTGGCGATCAGGCCCCAGACCAGCGTCGGGTTGTTGGCGAACAGCAGCGGCCCGGGCTGCAGGCCGTATTGCTGGAAGCCGGCGAGCATGATCGCCGCGGTCGCCGTGGTCGGCAGGCCGAGCGTCAGCAGCGGCACCAGCGTGCCGGCCGCCGAGGCGTTGTTGGCCGCCTCCGGCCCGGCGACGCCCTCGATGGCGCCGTGGCCGAACTCCTCCGGTGCTTGGTCAGCGCCTTCTCGGTCGAGTAGGAGAGGAAGGTGCCGATCTCGGCGCCGCCCGCCGGCATCGCGCCGATCGGGAAGCCGATCAGCGGTGCCGCGCAGCCACGGCTTCCAGGAGCGCGCCCAGTCCTGCGCGGTCATCCAGACCGAGCCCCGACCGGCTCGATCGTCTCCTCGGCGTGGCCGGGCGACGCTCGCGACCTTCAGCGTCTCGCCGATGGCGAACAGCGCGACGGCGAGCGTCGTCACCTCGATGCCGTCGAGCAGGTCGGGCACGCCGAAGGTGAGCCGCGCCTGGCCGGTCTGCAGGTCGATGCCGATGAGGCCGAGCGTGAGGCCGAGGGACAGCGCGGTCAGGCCCGCGCAGCGTCGAATCGCCGAAGGCCGCCGAGACGGTGACGAAGGCGAGCACCATCAGCGCGAAGTAGTCGGCCGGCCCGAGCGAGAGCGCGAACTTCACCATCCACGGCGCGAGGAAGGCGAGGCCGATCGTGGCGATCAGTCCGGCGACGAACGAGCCGATCGCCGCCGTCGCCAGCGCCGGCCCGCCGCGGCCCTTGCGCGCCATCTTGTTGCCCTCGAGCGCGGTGACGATCGAGGCGCTCTCGCCCGGCGTGTTGAGCAGGATCGAGGTCGTCGAGCCGCCGTACATGCCGCCGTAGTAGATGCCGGCGAACATGATGAGCGAGGCGGCCGGGTCGAGCTGGTAGGTGACCGGCAGCAGCAGCGCGACGGTCAGCGCCGGGCCGATGCCGGGCAGCACGCCGACGGCGGTGCCGAGGGTGACGCCGATCAGCGCGTAGAGGAGGTTGATCGGCTGGAGCGCGCCGGCGAGGCCGTGCGCGAGGAGCGCGAAGGTGTCCATGGTGCGTGCCTCAGAAGAACAGGTGCTCGAGCGGCCCGGCGGGCAGCGAGAGGTTGCAGGAGCCCGGCGAAGATCAGCCAGATGACGAGCGAGAGCGACGATGCCGATCGGGACGGTGAGCCACAGCGGCCCCTTGCCGAAGCCCCGCGCCGTGAAGGCGAAGAGCAGCCCGGTGGCGATCGAGAAGCCGAGCGGCTTCAGCAGCAGCATCTGCAGCACGAGCCCGCCGACGATCCAGAGCATCGGCCCGGCTCTGTCGGCCTCGCGCGCGCGGCAGGCCGCGGCGGAACGCCGTCGAGCACGTGTCCGACCGCGAGCACGGCGAGGAAGCCGGCGATCACGTAGGGCAGCGTCGTCGGCCCGACGCGGGCGTACTGCGCCGCTGACCGGCATCGCCGCTGGTCTGCCAGACGATCACCGCCGCCAGCGCGCGCGAGCAGGCGCGCGATGACCAGCGCCGCCCCGTCGGGGCGGCGCTCCGTGCGAGGCCGGCGCGCTCATTGCACCAGGCCGATGTCGGTGAGGATCGCCGTCGGTCGCCTCGATGTCGGCGGCGAGCTGCGCCTCGAAGTCGGCGCCGGCGAGGAAGGGGTCGGCCCAGCCGCTGGTCGCGAGCTCCTGCTTCCAGGCGTCGGAGTTGGCGAGCTTCTCGATGTCGGCGGCGATCGCCGCCTTCTCCTCGTCGGTGATGCCCGGCGCGGCCGCGACCATGCGCCAGTTCTCCAGCGCGACGTCGACGCCGGCCTCCTTCAGCGTCGGCGCGTCGACGCCCTCGATCCGCTCCTCGCCCGAGACGGCGAGCAGCCGCAGCTGCCCGGCCTCGATCTGGCTCTCGAACTCGCCGAGCCGGAGATGCCGGCGGTCACCTGGCCGCCGAGGATCGCCGCCAGCGCCTCGCCGCCGCCCGAGAAGGCGATGTAGTTGACCTTGGTCGGGTCGACGCCGGCCGCCTTGGCGATCAGCCCGGCGGTGATGTGGTCGGCGCCGCCGGCCGAGCCGCCGCCCCAGGAGACCGCGCCGGGATCGGCCTTCAGCTTGGCGACGAGGTCGTCGATGGTCTGGATGTCGCTGCGAGCCGGCACGACGATCGCCTCCTGCTCGCCGGTCAGCCGCGCGATCGGGGTGACCATCGTCAGGTCGACCGGCGACTTGTTGGTGAGGATCGCGCCGACCATGACGTAGCCGCCGACGATCAGCTCCTCGGGGTCGCCCTTGGCCTGGTTGACGAACTGCGCGAGGCCGATGGTGCCGCCGGCGCCCGGCACGTTGGTGACCTGCACGTTGCCGGAGATGCCCTCCTGCTGCAGCAGGGTCTGCATGGTGCGCGCGGTCTGGTCCCAGCCGCCGCCCGGCGCCGCCGGCGCCATGATGGTGTAGTCGGCCGCCCAGGCGGGCAGCCGACGTCAGCAGCAGCGCGGCGAAGGAGATATTGCTTCATGTCGTTTCCTCCAGGTGGCGCGCGGAGAATCCCCGGCGCGCCGTTTGATGCAGGACCGCGACTCACCACATGAAGCTGGCGTCTCCCTGTCAGTTCCGGATCGATCGGCCTTCCGGAGCCGGCGGGACCGGCTATGCTCGGCTCATGGAGACGGAGCGGCACCGCGGCGGCGGAGCGACACGAGGGCGACCGGCCGACGCTGTCGCTGACCCGTCGCCTGGCGATCTCGGCCGCGGTGGTGCTGATCGCCGGAGGCGTCGCCGTCGCCGTCGCGGCGCTCGCCTACGGCCGGGGGGCGGCGCAGCGGGCCTACGACCGGCTGCTGATCGGCGCCGCCGACCAGATCGCCGGCGCGGTCAGCGTCCGCGGCGGCGAGATCGTCGTCGACATTCCCGCCTCGGCCTTCGAGCTGCTCGCGCTCGCGCCGGAGGACCGGGTGATCTACGCGGTCTTCGATCCCGCCGGCGCCGTCGTCACCGGATACGACGGGGTGGCGCGGCCGACACGCCGCTTCGCCAGCGGCGACTTCGCCGGCGAGCCGGTCCGGCTGGCGCTGGCCACCCGCCAGTTCTCCGAGCGCGACTTCACCGGCGCGATCGACGTCGTCGTCGGCCAGACCACCCGCGCCCGCGACGCGCTCGCCTGGGAGATCGCACGCAGCGCGCTGCTCGTGGTGGCGCTCCTCGGGCTGCTGATGGCCGCGCTCGCCGCCTTTGCGGTCCGCTCCGCGCTCGCGCCGCTCTGGCGGATCGAGGGCGGGCTCGCGGCGCGCGACCCGCGCGACCTGACGCCGCTCGACGTCGCCGTGCCGCGCGAGATCGGCCAGCTCGTCGCCGCAATCAACCGCTTCATGCGCCGCCAGGCGCGGCAGTTCGAGATCATGCGCAACCTGATCGCCGACGCCTCGCACCAGCTGCGCACCCCGGTGGCGGGGATGCGGGCACAGGCCGAGCTCGCCGCCGACGAGACCGACCCGGAGACGCAGCGGGCGATCGTCGCCCGCATCCACGACCGGGCGGTCGGCCTCAGCCGCCTCACCGACCAGCTGCTGAACCACGCGCTGATCATCCATCGGGCCGACGCCGCGCCGCACGAGACCCTCGACCTGCGAACCATCGCGATCCGCACTGTCGAGGAGTGCGACCGCGACGCCGGCGGCACGCCCGATGACCTCGTGCTCGAGCTGCCCGAGGACGAGGTGCCCTGCCGCGCCGACGCGCTGTCGCTGGTCGAGGCCTGCAAGAACCTTGTCAACAACGCCTTCCGCCACGGCGCCCCGCCGGTGACGCTCGAGGTGCGGCGCGAGGCGGGGCAGGGGGTGATCGCGGTCCGCGACCGCGGGCCGGGGATGCCCGAGGCGCTCTGGGCCGGGGCGGCGGCGCGCTACGACCGCGCCCACGGCGTGACGCCGCAGAGCGCCAGCATCGGCCTCGCCATCGTCTCCGCGGTGGCGGCCGCGCACCAGGGGACGCTCCGCTTCGGGCGCGGCCCATCCGGCGACTTCGAGGCGGCGCTGGTGCTGCCGGCGGGGATCCGGCTGACGCGCCCCCTGCAGTGTTGACAGGATGGCGCAAGCTTCCCGGGGCATTCTGCGCCGTGCTGCGGAGATTTGCCGGCGACGCCCGACGTGTCCGAAGCAGGCTACCGGAGCCGGCTCACGTCGGTTGCAACTTCAATGCTATCGAAGGAAGGAACGTCCATGTCCATTTCATTCTCCCGGGTGCTGGGTCGAGGATTGCTCGCCGCGGCTCTCGGCCTCAGTCTCGCCACATCGGTCCAAGCGGACGTCGGCGATGTCGAGATCATCGCGCCCGCCGGTCCTGGCGGCGGCTACGACCAGCTTGCCCGTGCCCTGCAGGCGACACTTGAGGAAGCCGGCCTGGCATCGAGCGTCCAGGTCATCAACGTCCCAGGCGCTGGCGGCACCATCGGCCTCGCACAGTTCGTCAACAACAAGGGCCGCGGCGAGAAGCTGATGGTGGCCGGCCTCGGCATGGTCGGCGCGATCAAGGTCAACGCCTCTCCGGTCACGCTCGACCAGACGACGCCGCTGGCGCGGCTGACTGGCGAGTACCAGCCGCTGGTGGTGGCCGCGGACAGCCCGATCAAGACGCTCGACGACCTCGCGGCGATGTACAAGGCCGACCCCGGCTCGGTCACCTGGGGTGGTTTCGCGCTCGGCAGTCCCGATCACCTCGTATCGGCGATGACCGTCGAGGCGATGGGCGGCGACGTGAAGGAGATGAACTACATCGTCGCCGGGGCCGGCGGCGAGATGCTGAGCCAGGTGCTCGGCGGGCACATCACCGTGGCAACCGGCGGATACAATGAGTTCGCCGGGCTGATCCAGACGGGTGAGCTCCGTGCCCTGGCGATATCGTCGCCCGAGCGCCTGCCCGGCGTCGACGTCCCGACGTTCAAGGAGCAGGGCTACGACGTCGAGCTCGTCAACTGGCGCGGCGTCGTCACCAAGGGCGACGTCAGCCCCGAGAGCCTCGCGGCGCTCGACGCGGCCGTCGGCCAGCTCGTGGCCTCCGAGGCCTGGACGACGCTCCTCGCGGAACGCGGCCAGGTCGACATGTACCTGGACGCGAAGGCGTTCGCGGCCTTCCTCGATGAGGAGCAGCCACGCATCGAGCAGATCCTCGGCGAGCTCGGCCTTGGCATGTAGCCGCGGTGGCGCCCGCTGTGGTGCCCGGCTATTCTCGGCCCGAGAGGGGCGAGGTGCCCAATGGACGCATGCAGGGACCCCATAGCGGGGGCGACTGGCCGGACAAAAGCAGTGTTCGCCGCCGTTATGTTAGCGGCGGCGGCATTCTGTTTTGCGGGACCGCTGAAGGCTCAGGAGGTCGAGGAGGTCGCTACCTTCGGCTCGGAGAATCGCCCGGCCCGCCTGCTCGTCCGGGGCGCGACGGACGTCGAGGTCTTCGGCCCCATTCTCGAGGCCTTCGTCGCGACGGTCCCCGAGCTCCACGTGACGTTCGAGGCCTGGAACACCAACGACCTCTACAGGAAAGCGGCCGAGGACTGCCGCGCCGGAGCCACCGACGTGGATCTTCTCTTGAGCTCCGCCGCGGATCAGCTGGTCAAGCTCGTGAACGACGGCTGCGCCCAGCCGCACCGATCGGTCGCGACGGCCGCGCTGCCACCGGAGGAGAACTGGCGGGACGAGGTCTTCGGCGTCACGGAAGAGCCCGCAGTCATCGTCTACAACCGCGACCTCGTGCCGCCGGGGGAGGCGCCGCGCACCCGCTTCGACCTCATCGACCTGCTGCGCCCTGCCGACAGCCGCTACGCCCGACGGGTCGCCACCTATGACATCGAGCGCTCGGGCGTGGGCTATCTCTTCGCGTTCACCGACTCGCAGCAGGCGACGACCTTCGGCAGCCTGATCGAGGCGTTCGCCCGCTCCGGCGCCGTCGCCACCTGCTGCTCGGCCGAAATCATCGAGGGCGTCGCCGAGGGCCGCTATCTGATTGCCTACAACGTGCTCGGCTCCTACGCGCTCGACCACGCCGAGGAGGACCCGCGCTTGGCGGTCGTGGCCCCCGAGGACTACACCCTCGTCCTCTCCCGCGCCGCGATGATCCCAAAGGGCGCGCCCAACCCGACCGCTGCCGGCCTCCTCATCGACTTCATGCTCTCCGAGGCCGGCCGAGCCGCACTCGCCGAACAGTATCTGCTCGTCCGCCAGGAGGCAGGCGTGCTGCCAGACGATCAGGGCTCGGTCTATCGCCCGATCCCACTGTCACCGACGCTGCTCCTGGGCCTCGACCGGCAGAAGCGCGCTGCCTTCCTCGCCCGCTGGCGGGCGACCTTTGCTCAATGACCGCCGCGGATGTGCCGCGCGGCGAGTGCAGCGCCGACGATCACCACGACCAGCCGTACCACGTGGTGGGTGACGACAAACGCGACGTCGGCCCCCGCGACCAGCGCCAGGACTACCATCTCCGCCTGCCCGCCAGGGGCGAAGGACAGGAATGCCTCGAGCGGCGGGGCAAGGCCGGCGAGTGCCACAGCTTCGGCGAAGACGAGCGCGACCGCCGCGAGCAACAGGCAGAAGGCGACACTACACAACACATCGCGCCGGAGCTCGGATGGGGTCGTTCCGGTGTAGGAGGCGCCAATCCCGACGCCGATGACGAACTGGGCGGCCAGGATTGCCTCGGCCGGCGGCCGGTGATGGATGAGGCCGGTGAGGCTCATCGCCGCGGTCATGAGCAGCGGTCCGAGAATCGAGGCGCCGAAGAGCCCCATCCGCGCCGCGATCCACCAGCCCGCCCCTCCGCCGATCGCCAGCAGGGCCAGCTGCGAAGGAGGTACCGCCCGGGCCGACTCGCCCGGCGCGTTCGCCAGCGGAAGATCCCATAAGCCGGTGATCAGCAGTGGCGCCAGCGTGACGATAACGAGCACGCGGGTGGCATGGATCAGCGACAACGAACGGACATTGGCGCCGGCCTCGCGGCCGAAGACGATCATGTCGAGCAGGCCCCCGGGCATCGCCGAGAAAAAGGCGGTGGGCCGGTCGTACCCGATCAGCCGACGGAAGAAGATATAGCCGACCCCGCCGGTTACCAGCACGAACAGCGGGACCAGGGCCACCGAATAGGCCATCTCCGGCAGCCGGTGCACGAGCCCTGGGTCGATGGATGCACCTGCGGCGACACCGAGAACCACCCGCATCGCCTTACCGACGGGGCCGAAGCCCTGCAGCCGGGCGCCGGCCAGTGCCGCGACAAGGCAGGCGGCGAGAGGACCGAGCAGCAGCGGAAGCGGCAGGGCCGCCGCGTAGAAGGCTGCGGCCCCAACGGCACCGATGCCCGCAGTGAGAAGCCCTCGCCCCAATTTACACCACGAACCCGCAGGCCGAGGCCGGCGTCCGGGTGTCCATGTTGCGGCCGCGGTTCAGGTGGTCGTCGATCTCGGCCGCCGACCCGATCATCCGGCCGTAGAGGAAGACGGTGAAGGCCGCGGTCTCCAGGTCGCGTTCGGTCAGCCGCCCGGCCTGGTAGTCGGGCCAGAGCAGCGCCAGCAGCAGCGCCGCGATCACCGCGTCGACGTTGACGCAGAAGACGTACGGGCTCGCGCCCTGCTCGTGCAGCGCCTGCACCAGCTCGCGGTAGAAGGCGTGGAACACGTTGTAGCGCCCGGCCCGCGCCATGTACTCGGCGACGAAGCGCTCGCGCGGGTCGTGGTTGACCGGCTTGCCCTTGAAGATCGGGTGATGCACGCCGGGCAGGGCGCGCAGCTCGGCCCCGACCTCCTTCGACGCCTTCTTCTCGCGGCGGTAGCTGCTTGCGCGAACTCGGTGGCCATCGCCTTCAGGTCGATGCCGTGGGCCGGGTCGGACGGGTCCTTCAGGCCGGTGTCCTTGAACTGGTCGAGCAGGAAGGCCATGCCCTCGAAGCCGTTGCCGCCGTGGCTGTAGCCGGTGTGGGTCAGGAAGCCGACCATCGCCTTGTTGATCTGCACCCGGCCCGGCGTCTGCGGCCCGTCGGCCGAGACCGCGCCCTTGGCGCCCTGCGCCGAGATCGAGCCGGGGCCGTTCGAGATCAGCAGGCCGACGAGGATCTGCAAGGGCAGCGCCTCCTCGGGGCTGGGCTTCTTGCCGGTCATCGCCAGGAAGCAGAGGTCGGCCATCGTCCACTGGCCGAAGCGCTCGTCGCGCGGGATGCCGCGCAAGCTGCCCGACTGGTGGTGCTCGCCCGGGATCGTCGCCCCGACCATCACCCCGTAGAGCCGGAGGTACCAGGGCAGCGTCTCCGCCGTCAGCCGGGTGATCCGCTTGCGCATCAGCGGCCCCCAGGAGATCGTCGTGGCGATCGCCGCGAGGATCGCGTCCCGCGACAGCCGCCCGCCGATCCCTCCCAGATACTTCAGGAACGCCGACTTGCCGCCGCGCGCCTCGATCGCCTTCAGCATCGCCTCGGGCCGCGGATCGTCCGCCTCCTCGGGCGTCGCCAGGAACAGCGCCTTCGTCGCCGCGTCCATCACGACCTTCGAGGTGTCGAACGCCTCGTCGCGCCCGTCCCTGAGCCCCGAATGCGCGAAGGCGTCGATCAGCGCCCGGGTGCAGGCAAGCGCCCGCTCGACACGGCGCGGCCCGACGATCGACGCCGCCGCCGCCATCACCGAGTTCGGCGCGTTGCCCGCGTCGCGCGCCGCGTCGGCTGCGACCAGGATCGGGTCGCCGACCAGGTTCACCTCGGCCGCGACCGCGACGTCGAGCAGCGCCCGGTCGTTGTCGCCGGCGATCTCGTGCACCAGCGGCAGCGCGAAGCAGGCCTCCATCGGCAGCAGGGCGAGGTCGAGCACCGCGTGCCCGTGCACGCTCGTCACCTGGGTCGTCGGGTCCATCACGCTGACGCGCCCGACTTGTCCTTCATGGTCTGCCGCGCGACCACCGCGCCGACCTGCTGGCCGAGCGCGTCGATCTGCGCCGGCATAGGGTTCCGGCGCCGTGACCAGCGGCAGGGCGATCTCCGCCGGCAGCCGCAGCCCCTGGTCGTTGCCGACCCACGGCTTCAGCGCCAGGTTGCCGCGCGGCGCGAAGTCGGGCGCGACGCCGTTCAGCGCCATCACCGCGGTCAGGGCCGCCGGGATGTCGGCGATGTTGGTGACCACCGCGCCCTTCTTGGAGACGACCGGGTTCTCGGGCGTGAAGATCGAAGTCGACCCCGAACGCCTCCATGAACCAGTCTTCCTTGTCCTCGGCCCGGTCGCCGGAGCCCGCCATCGCGCCGGCATGGCCGACGGCGCGGGTCAGCTTCGACTTCCAGCGGCCGACGACGCAGGCGACCACCGGCTTGGTCCACTCGATGCCCATGCTCGTAGTAGCCGCCGGGCTCGGCATAGAGCACCGCCGCCGCCGACCGGTCGTCGGCCGCGAAGGCATGGGCGAAGTCCGGGCAGGCATAGTGGATGTAGAGGTCCTTGCCGCGACGAGACGAGCGTCGTGGTGCCCCAGCCGGCGGTGCCGAGATACTGCGCGATCGTGGTGGTGAAGCCGCCCGAGTTGGAGAAGATCGCCACCGATCCCTTGATCAGCAACTCGTCCGGATGGTCGCCGCCGAGCGCGCCGCCGATCCGCACCCGGTTCCACGAGTCGGCGACGCCGAGGCAGTTGCCGCCGATGATGTCGACGCCGTTCGCCTGCGCCATCGCCCGGATCTCGCGGGCGTCATGCACCGCGATCTTCTCGGTGATGATGACGATCTTCCTCAGATCCGGGTTGACCCGGATCAGCTCGGCCACGCCGTCGCGCACGCCCGACGGCGGCAGGTAGACGACGCCGGTGTTGAACCTGTGCCCGGCGTCCAGCCCCTCGCGGACGTTGTTGTAGACCGGGATGTCGCCGGCGCTCGTCTTCAGCTTCTGGCCCGAGCGCCCCGGCGAGGTGCCGAACACCACGTTGCCGCCGGAGAAGGCGTGGCTCGTCGGCGTCACGGTGCGGCTCTCGCCGCCCATGATGTTCAGCACGCAGACCCGGTCCTCGGCGCGTGGCGACGTCGGCCAGCGACCGGATGCCGAGGTAGTATGGTATGCCCTGGATGCCCTGATGGAACATGCGTCCCTCCCGATCTTTGCGCGTTAAGGTCGGTTGACACCGGGTTAACGCCGCGAAATTTGTATAAGCGGTTCAGTATCTTGTCCGGAGTCGCACGCGTGCGACTCCGTGCGACGCTCAGGCCGCCTCGGCCTTCATCCCGAGCGAGGCGGCGATCTCCTCGCGCCCGCCGGCCCGCATCCAGTCGTCGACCCGCTTGGCGTAGTTCACCACCTCCGAGATCGCGCTGTCGAAGCCGAAGAAGCGGTAGGGCAGCCCGAGGCTCTCCAGCGTCTCGGCGAGGTTGCCCATGCCCCGCACCAGGTTCGGCCCGCCGCGCCCGACCACCACGTAGAGCGGCGTCGGCCCGTTCGCGGCGAAATGCTCGCGCAGCGCGTCGCCCATGCCGCGGAAGGTCTCGAGGATGTCGGTGTTGTTCGACTTGCCGCCGATGATGAAGAGCACGTTGGTCTGCGCCAGGAAGTGCCGGTAGCAGATCGAGGCCACCGCCTTCATCTTCTCGTAGGGCGGGTTGCCGCCGAAGTCCGACGAGATGATCGCCGCCTCGCCGAGCACCTCGGTGACGAGGCTGTTCGCCCCGCCGCCGAAGGTCGGCGCCAGGATCGTGCCCTTGCTCGTTGATCACGAACACGTCCGACTGCCCTTGGTGGGTGCGGAGCTGGTTCACCTCCTGCTCGAAGGCCGAGATGTCGGCCGCGAACAGCTGGTCCGGCAGCCCGAGCCGCGCCACCCGCGGATCGTCGCGGTCGAAGCCGCACTTGAAGTCGCAGGCGACCGGCGTCAGCCGCCCGCCCGAGCCGGGCCGCATCCGGATCGGGTTCAGCTCCAGCGTCGTCATGCCGTAGTGATGCACCAGCTCCCAGAGCTTCGGCAGGTGCTGCACCAGCGGCGAGATGATCTCCTTCGGCGCGCCGATGTCGCTGAGCGCGTTCGCCACCACGAAGGCCTTCAGCCCGGTCAGCGCCTCGAACGGCACGATCGCCACGTCCGACTTCGGCAGCTCCTCGATGTCCATGCCGCCGCGGTGGGTCAGCGTCATCGTCGGCGCCCGGAAGTGCGTGTCGTCGGTGATCGAGAAGTAGACCTCGTGCTCGGCCGGCACCCCGGCCTCGAAGGTCACGCCGTTCGCCTTGGCATGGGCGTTGCCGTGCCGGTGCTCGCAGAAGTAGAGCCGCTCCTTCTCGGCCAGCGCCTCCTTCAGCGTCTTGGCCTTGCCGATCAGCCCGGCCTTGCCCTTCTTGCCGACGCCGCCGCGGAACACCGGCTTGATGAAGATCAGCCCGTGCCGGTCGATCAGCGTCCTGGATCGCATCCTCGGAGGCATCCGGCCCGAGCACCTCCGAGGTCGGGAAGTCGACGTGGGCGAGCAGTCGAGAGCCGTAGAGCAGACCGTTCAGTTGCATTGTGATTCCATCCCTTGCTTTTGTTGGGGCAGACGGTTGGCGTGGCAGGTTGGTCAGTGCTTGGCGGTCTGCCCCGGCTCGGCGTCGGACGCCGGTTCAGCGCCTGGTCTGCGCCGCCGCGACAGCATGTTCAGCCCCTCGACGAGGGCGGAGAACGCCATGGCGGCGTAGATGTAGCCCTTGGGCACGTGGAAGCCGAAGCCGTCGGCGATCAGCGTCATGCCGATCATCAGGAGGAAGCCGAGCGCCAGCATCACGATCGTCGGGTTCTTCTCGATGAAGTTCGCGAGCGGCGTCGCCGCGACCAGCATCACCGTGATCGCGACGATCACCGCGATGTACATGATCGCCAGGTGATCGGTCATGCCGACCGCGGTGATGATCGAGTTGACCGAGAACACGAGGTCGAGCAGCAGGATCTGGAAGATCGCGCCGCCGAGCGTCACGCTGACCGCGTTCCCGACCATGTCGTCCTTGTGGTCCACCGGGTCGACGGTGTGGTGGATCTCCCGGGTCGCCTTCCAGACCAGGAACAGCCCGCCGGCGATCAGGATCAGGTCGCGCCACGAGAAGTCATGGCCGAAGGCCGAGAACACCGGCGTGGTCATGCCGACGATGTAGGCGATGGTCGCGAGCAGGATCAGCCGCATGATCAGCGCGGCGCCGATGCCGAGCTTGCGGGCGCGCTCGCGATGCTCGCGCGGCAGCTTGTTGGTCAGGATCGAGATGAAGATCAGGTTGTCGATGCCGAGCACGACCTCCATGGCGATCAGCGTCACCATCGCCGCCCAGCCCTCGGGCGTGGTCAGGAAGGCGAAGTGGGTTGCGAAGAATTCGGGCATCGGGCGGCTCCTCGGCGGATTCGTGAGGCGCGGACCTCTGCCGGGCCGCGCAGGGAACCCCGCGACTCGCGGTGCTCCCCGCGCCTCATTCAACCGATCAACCTGTCATGGTCCTGACAGATGCCACCGGGGGCGCCGCGAAGGAGCCCTCTTGCTCACTCGACCCGCACAAGCTGGTAGCCGAGCCCGCGGAGGGTACGGATCGCCACGCCCGAGCCCTCGAGCTTGCGCCGCAGCCGCGCCACGTAGGTCTCGATGGCGTTCAGCCCGATCTCCTCGTCTTCCATCGAGAAGATCCGGTCGAAGAGCCGCTCCTTCGGCGTCACCCGCGCCCGGTTCGCCATCAGCGCCTCGAGAAGGCTGAACTCGCGCCGGGTCAGGGACAGCGGCTCGCCCTCGCAGCTTGCCACGCGCCCGGCGGGGTCGACCACTCAGCCGGCCGAACTCGATGATCCCGCCGCGGTCAGGCCCCGACCGCCGCGCCAGCGCCCGCACCCGAGCATGAAGCTCCCGGAGGTCGAAAGGCTTGGTCAGGTAGTCGTCCGCGCCGATGTCGAGCGCCGCCACCCGTTCCTCGACCGCCAGCCGCGCGGTCAGCATGAGCACGGGCGTCGGTCGCCGCTGCCGCCGCAGCGACTTCAGGACCTCGGTCCCCTCTCCGTCAGGCAGGTTTATGTCGAGGACGACCACCTCATAGTCATTGACGGCGAGCATCCCGATGGCGTCGTCTACCGTACCGACGCTGTCGACGGCATCCCCGCGCCGGGCAAAGCTGGCGGCGATTGCTTCCGCGACGTCCGCCGTGTCCTCCACGAGTAGCAACCTCATTTCTCGCTTCCTCCTATGCGCCTCCCCAGCCCGTCGCTTCTCTGGTGGTGGTGAACGGCCCTGCAGAGGAAAGCCCGCCCGCTTCTGCGAGGAGCCAGGCAGCAAGATACTCCCGACCAATAGGGCCAGTCAAAGAACGCGCTTTCAGGCATCGACGTGAGTGACGCTATCGAGCCGCATCGGGCGGCGCCGTAGTGACAGCGCTGCAAGGAAGGACGCCCTTCCTCGGGCAGCCGCCGGGACCACCTCGGCCGCGAAATGCGCAATTCGCACGACAACTCGCACAGCTGTAGTCCCAAAGGGATTAGGAGCGAAGGACCGCTTTCGCCCGTAGAACTCGATCTCGCGGCGGTGCGGCGAACGCCCGTTCTCCGCCCTTCGCGGTCGTCGAATTGACTACCGTCTTTGTCGCGTCACAGATTTCCTCCGGACGCAACGAGAGACGGGGCGTTGCTCCTAAGCCGTCGAATTCTTCCGACGAGCCCCGGGTCCTCCTAGTCAACTCGTCGCAAGTCGTGCTCATCGCCGGGCGCAGCGCGTCGAGCGATGGACGAGCGATGGACGAGCATACCGTTGCCCGGTGATTGACAAGGGTGTGTGGTTCAGAAGCCGCCCAACGATTTCCTCCAGGACTCCGCTCTCCATCGCGACGGTCGCGAAGGTCCGCCTATGGGAGTGAGCGGTCCAAGCCATGCGCTCCGGTGAGGTTAGGTGACCGCCGCTCGCTTTAGGTGACGGGAAGACCCATTTCGAACTCAGATTCCGCGGGGGCCTCAATATCTCATGGTGGACGTCCACGATCGGCAGATCGAAGCTCCTCCCGTTCTTCGTCATTGGAAGATGGATGCGGTCGTCGTGAACGTGCTTCCACTCAAGCGCCAGCGCCTCCCCCTTCCGAAATCCGGTGAAAAGGATCAGCCGGTAGAACACCGCATGAATTGGATTGTCGAGCTCGTCCACGGCAGCGGCCCAGGCGGGGAGATCATCGATCATCTGCCCGCTCGGCGCTTCGCCGTACCATTCGATTGCGACGGTCGGGCATTCGGGCAGATCGAACGTCCGTCGGGCATGGTTCCAGACCGAGCGAAACTGTCGCAAGGTGTGTTTGGCCCCGGAGGGTATCCTGGCCATTTCACGATGACGCTGAACGACCATCGCCTTGGTGATCTCGGTCAGCGGCAGTCGAAGCCAATCCTTTCAGGTGTCTGCCAAACTGGAGGCGCAGCCCGTGCTTGTGCACCTCGGAGCGTAGCTTCGGGCGGGCCAGATAGGCTTCCAAGGCAACCGCGACGGTCGGCGCGCCGGATTGCACCGACTTGCCGACGCCACGCGCCATGTCGAGCGCCAGCGCCATTCCGGACTGCCGAGCCGCGTCCGCCGAGATTATCGGATAGCGTCCGATCAGGACGCGCCTCGTCTGGCCCCCGACATCCTTCTGGAAATACCAGGTCTTTGAGCGCTTGCCGACAAAGAGGACGAGCCCGCGCACCTCGGTGTCCCAGTGCTTCTCGGTTCCGTCGGTCGGATGGGCCGTCTTTCTTCGCGAAAGTCTCGTTTAGCTTCGGCATTGTCGGTTTTTTGTAGGTGACGGCATGCAATCGAGGTCACACCATGCGACCTCGTGCGACATATTATCCAACAGAAAGAAATGGATAGCAAGCTGGCGACACGGGTTGAAACTCAAGTTACCAGCTTGGAAGGCTGCTGCTCTACCATTGAGCTACACCCGCGCGCGCTCCTTATAGGCGGGAAGACCGAATGCCTTCAAGCCCGCGGCGGCGCGGCCTCAGAACGGGATCTCGTCGTCGAGGCCGGCGGCGGGGCTGCGGCTTTCGCCGCCGCCGGGCCGCTGCCGCGGTCCTGGTCGTAGCTGCCGCTTCCCTCGCTGCGCCCGTCGAGGAGCGTCATCTGGCCGTTGAAGCGCAGGGAGACTTCGGTCGAATAACGGTCCTGGCCGGACTGGTCCTGCCACTTTCGCGTCTCGAGCTGGCCCTCGAGATACACCTTCGAACCCTTGCGCAGGTACTGCTCGGCAATCCTGGCGAGGTTGTCGTTGTAGATCGCCACCGAATGCCACTCGGTGCGCTCCTTGCGCTCGCCCGACTGCTTGTCGCGCCAGTTTTCCGAGGTGGCGACCCGCAGGTTCACCACCTTGCCGCCGTTCGGGAAGCTGCGCACCTCCGGGTCACGGCCGAGATTTCCGACCAGAATCACCTTGTTCACGCTGCCAGCCATCGACCTTCTCCTCCCGTCAGACGCCGCCATTCCGCCCCGCCATTCGGTCGGGCGGGAGGCGAAGTTTCTCCGCGCAACGGTTACCGGAGGATGAAGGCAGATGAAAGCTGACATTCGAAATGTTTTTTGCCATAGTTCGCCGCAAATCCCCGGCAAAGGCCGGGGCGGCGGAGGGCAGCCCGCCGACAGGAACGCGAGGGACAATGCGTAACATTCTGATCGCGCTCGGCTTCGTGCTGATGTCGAGCGGGGGTGCGATGGCGGACGCTCGGCTGAGCACGCTGTTGCGCAGCCAATCCAGCCTTTCGCCGCAGTACCGCGACCTGATCCGGCCGCCTGTGCCGGGCGCGCTCGCCGGCCAGCCGCGCCGGCCTTCGCGGCTGGAGGCGGACGAGTGGGCGGGCATTCCCATCTACAGCGGCGCCACAGGGGTCTACCAGGACATGGCCCGCGCGGCGGCGCGGCGCCACAGCGTGCCCGAGGACCTGTTCCTGCGGCTGGTGCGCACCGAGTTCGGGCTTCCGCCCCACCGCCAGGTCGCACAAGGGCGCCATCGGCCTCGCGCAACTCATGCCCTTCACGGCGCAGAACCTCGGGGTGAACCCGCACGACCCCAAGCAGAACCTCGAAGGCGGCGCGCGCTATCTCAGCCAGCAGTACCGCCGCTTCGGCGACTGGCGGCTTGCGCTCGCGGCCTACAATGCCGGACCCGGCGCCGTGGAGCAGTACCGCGGCGTGCCGCCCTACGCCGAGACCCAGAATTACGTGAAGGCGATCCTCGGCCGCTGAAGGAAGCGCAGCGGCTAAACGGCGCGGGGGCCCGGCGGCTTCGCGCCTTTTCCCTCAACCCGAGCGCGCGTGGACACTTGCGTCTGATCGCGTTTTGTTCTCATCATGCGACTCGCATATTCGCCGCGAGACGCTATCTAGAGCGCGTCGGGCCAGGAGCGGGGCATGCCAGAGCAGAAGTTCATCGAGATCCGCGGGGCGCGCGAGCACAACCTGAAGTCGATCGACGTGGACATTCCGCGCGACAAGCTCGTGGTCATCACCGGCCTCTCCGGCTCCGGCAAGTCGAGCCTCGCGTTCGACACCATCTACGCCGAAGGCCAGCGCCGCTATGTCGAAAGCCTGTCGGCCTATGCCCGGCAGTTCCTCGACATGATGCAGAAGCCGGACGTGGACCACATCTCCGGCCTGTCGCCCGCCATCTCCATCGAGCAGAAGACCACCTCGAAGAACCCGCGCTCCACCGTCGGCACCGTCACCGAGATCTACGACTACCTGCGGCTGCTCTTCGCCCGCGTCGGCACGCCCTACTCGCCCGCCACCGGCCTGCCCATCGAGGCGCAGCAGATCAGCCAGATGGTCGACATCACCATGGCGCTGCCCGAGGGCACCCGCGCCTACCTGCTGGCGCCGATCGTGCGCGACCGAAAGGGCGAGTACCGCAAGGAATTCCAGGATCTGCGCAAGCAGGGCTACCAGCGCGTCAAGGTCAACGGCGAATTCCACGACCTCGACGCCCCGCCGGAACTGGACAAGAAATACCGCCACAACATCGACGTGGTGGTGGACCGCATCATCGTGCGCGAGGGCCTCGAGACCCGCCTGGCCGAACTCGCTGCGCACCGCCCTCGACCTCGCCGACGGCATCGCCATCCTCGAGATCGCCCCGCCCGCCGGCGAGGAGGCCGAAGGTGCGGACCCCCAGCGCATCACCTTCTCCGAGAAGTTCGCCTGCCCGGTCTCCGGCTTCACCATCCCGGAGATCGAGCCGCGCCTGTTCTCGTTCAACGCGCCGTTCGGCGCCTGCCCGGCGTGCGACGGCCTCGGGGTCGAGCTCTTCTTCGACCCCCGCCTCATCGTCCCCGACGAGAGCCTGCCGCTGCTGCGCGGCGCCATCGCTCCCTGGTCCAAGGGCCAGTCGCCTTACTACCGCCAGACCATCGAGGCGCTGGCCGCCCACTACGGCTTCGACAAGTCCAAGCGCTGGCGCGACCTGCCGGAGGATGCCCAGCAGGTGCTGCTCTACGGCTCCGGAGGCGAGAAGATCCGCTTCCGCTATGACGAGGGCGGCCGCGTCTACGAGATCTCGCGCCCGTTCGAGGGCGTCATCCCCAACTTCGACCGCCGCTACCGCGAGACCGACAGCTCGTGGTCGCGCGAGGAGATGGAGCGCTACCAGAACAACCGTCCCTGCGGCACCTGCCAGGGCTACCGGCTGAAGCCGGAGGCGCTGGCGGTGAAGATCGGCGGCCTGCACGTCGGCGAGGTGGTGCGCCTGTCGATCCGCGAGGCGCTGGCCTGGGTCGAGACCGTGCCGTCCGCGTTGACCGCCCAGCGCAACGAGATCGCCCGCGCCATCCTGAAGGAGATCCGCGAGCGCCTCGGCTTCCTGGTCAACGTCGGCCTCGACTACCTCACGCTCGCCCGCAACGCCGGCACCCTCTCCGGCGGCGAGAGCCAGCGCATCCGCCTCGCCAGCCAGATCGGCAGCGGCCTCACCGGCGTCCTCTACGTGCTGGACGAGCCCTCCATCGGCCTGCACCAGCGCGACAACGGGCGGCTCCTCACCACGCTGAAGAACCTGCGCGACGCCGGCAACACCGTCATCGTCGTCGAGCACGACGAGGAGGCGATCCGCGAGGCCGACCACGTCATCGACATCGGCCCCGGCGCCGGCGTGCACGGCGGCGAGATCATCGCCGAGGGCACCCCCGCCGACATCGCCGCCGCGCCCGCATCGATCACCGGCCAGTATCTCACCGGCCAGCGCGCCATCCCGATCCCGCGCGAGCGCCGCAAGGGCAACGGAAAGAAGCTCAAGGTGGTCAACGCCACCGGCAACAACCTCCGCGGCGTCACCGCCACCTTCCCGCTCGGCACCTTCACCTGCGTCACCGGCGTCTCCGGCGGCGGCAAGTCGACGCTGACCATCGAGACCCTGTTCAAGACCGCCTCCATGCGGCTGAACGGCGCCCGCCAGACGCCCGCGCCCTGCGAGGCGATCGAGGGACTGGAGCATCTCGACAAGGTCATCGACATCGACCAGTCGCCCATCGGCCGCACGCCGCGCTCCAACCCGGCCACCTACACCGGCGCCTTCGGTCCGATCCGCGACTGGTTCGCCGGGCTGCCGGAGAGCAAGGCGCGCGGCTACAAGCCCGGCCGCTTCTCGCTTCAACGTCAAGGGCGGCCGCTGCGAGGCCTGCCAGGGCGACGGCGTGATCAAGATCGAGATGCACTTCCTGCCGGACGTCTACGTCACCTGCGAGACCTGCAAGGGCAAGCGCTACAACCGCGAGACGCTGGAGGTCCTGTTCAAGGGCAAGTCCATCGCCGACGTGCTCGACATGACCGTGGAGGACGCCGAGGACTTCTTCTCGGCGGTGCCGGCGATCCGCGAGAAGATGACCACGCTGATGCGGGTCGGGCTCGGCTACGTGAAGGTCGGCCAGCAGGCGACGACCCTCTCCGGCGGCGAGGCGCAGCGGGTGAAGCTGTCCAAGGAGCTCGCCCGCCGCTCCACCGGCCGCACCCTGTACATCCTCGACGAGCCGACCACCGGCCTCCACTTCGAGGACACCCGCAAGCTCCTCGAGGTGCTGCACGAACTGGTCGAGCAGGGCAACACCGTCATCGTCATCGAGCACAACCTCGACGTCATCAAGACCGCCGACCACATCATCGACATCGGCCCCGAGGGCGGCGACGGCGGCGGCAGCATCGTGGCCACCGGCACCCCGGAGGCGGTCGCGCGCGCCGCGGGCAGCCACACGGGCGAGTACCTTGCCGGCATCCTCTCGGCGCGGCGGGTGGCGGCGGCGTAGCCGAGAGGACGGCGGCAGAGCGGATTTCAGGGAACGCCGCATGAACGCCGTTCCCCCTGCCCTCCCGCCCCCGTTCGCCGGCTGGTTCGCCGGGCGCGGGTGGACCGCGCATGCGCACCAGCTCGCGCTGCTCGCGCGCGCCGCGTCGCCCGCGACGCTGCTGGTCGCGCCGACCGGAGGCGGCAAGACGCTGGCCGGCTTCCTGCCGAGCCTGATCGAACTCGGGGCCAGGCCCGCCCCCGGCCTGCATACCCTCTACGTTTCGCCGCTGAAGGCGCTCGCCGCCGACATCCGCCGCAACCTCGGCACGCCGCTGGCCGAGATGGACCTCGCCATCCGGGTCGAGGACCGCACCGGCGATACCGGCGCGGGCCAGCGCGCCCGCCAGCGCGTCGACCCGCCCCATATCCTGCTCACCACGCCGGAGTCGCTGGCGCTGATGCTCTCCTACGAGGAGGCCCCGCGCATCTTCGCCGGGGTCTCCCGTGTCATCGTCGACGAGATCCATGCGCTGGCCGAATCGAAACGCGGCGACCAGCTCATGCTCTGCCTCGCCCGGCTCGAGACCCTGGCGCCGCGCCTTCGCCGCGTCGGCCTCTCCGCCACCGTCGAGGACCCGCCGGCGCTCGCCGCCTACCTCGGCGAGGGGGCGGAGGTGCTTCTCGCCGACCCCGGACCCGAACCCGACGTTTCCATTCTCTCGACCGCCGAGCCGCCGCCGTGGGCCGGCCAGACCGCCCGCTACGCCGCCCCCGCCGTCATGGAGCTGATCCGCCGGGCCACCACCACCCTCGTCTTCATCAACACGCGGGCCCAGGCCGAGCTCTTCTTCCAGGCGCTCTGGGCCGAGAACAGCGAAGACCTCCCCATCGGCCTCCACCACGGCTCGCTTTCGCGCGAGGCCCGCGGCCGGGTCGAGGCGGCGATGGCGGCGGGGTCGCTGCGCGCCATCGTCGCCACCGGCAGCCTCGATCTCGGCATCGACTGGGGCGACGTCGATCTCGTCGTGCAGGTCGGCGCGCCGAAGAACGTCAAGCGCCTCGTGCAGCGGATCGGCCGCGCCAACCACCGCTACAACGCCCCCTCGCGCGCCGTGCTCGTGCCGGCGAACCGCTTCGAGGTGCTGGAGTGCCGCGCCGCGCTCGACGCCGTGCGCGCGCACGCGCTCGACGGCGAGCCGCGCGGACCGGGGCCGCTCGACGTCCTCTGCCAGCACATCCTGCTCGTCGCCTGCGCCGGCCCCTTCGACGCCGACGCGCTCTTCGCCGAGGTCCGCCGCGCCGGTCCCTACCGCGCCCTCGCGCGCGAGGACTTCGACGCCTGCCTCGACTTCTGCGCCACCGGCGGCTACGCGCTCCGCGCCTACGACCGCTGGCAACGCCTGGTGCTCCGCGACGGCCTCTGGTCGCTGCGCGACCCGCGGCGGGCGCGCACGATCCGCATGAACGTCGGCACCATCGTCGACACCGAAAAGCTCGCCGTCCGCATCCGCGGCCGCGGCGCGGCGCTGGGCGAGATCGAGGAGGACTTCGCCGCCACCCTCACCCCGGGCGACACCTTCCTGATCGGCGGCGAGACCGTCCGCTACGAGAGCCTGCGCGAGATGGTGGTCGAGGTCACCCGCGCGCCCGCGAAGGCGCCGAAGATCGCGATCTTCGCCGGCACCAAGCTCGCCACCTCGACGCTGCTCTCGCACCGCGTCGTGGCGCTCCTGGCCGACCCCGGCACCTGGGCGGGCCTGCCGCCCTACATGCAGGACTGGCTCGTGCTGCAGTCGCAGGTCAGCCGCCTTCCCCGCGAGGACCGCCTCCTGGCCGAGACGTTCCGCCGCGGCGAGCGGGCGCATCTCTGTCTCTACGGTTTCGCCGGGCGCAACGCCCACCAGACCCTCGGCCTGCTGGTGACGCGGCGCATGGAGGCCGCCGGCCTCAATCCCATGGGATTCGTGGCCAACGACTATGCGCTCTTGATCTGGGGCCTCGACGAAGTGCCGGACCCGGCGGCCCTTCTCTCCGCGGACGACCTGCGCGACGGGCTCGAAGGCTGGCTCGGCGCGAACATGGTGATGAAGCGCACCTTCCGCGGCGCCGCCACGGTCGCCGGTCTGATCGAGAAGAACCTGCCGGGCCTGCGCAAGACCGGCCGCCAGGCCACCTTCTCGTCCGACATCCTGTACGACACGCTGCGCAGGTACGACCCCGAGCACCTGATGCTGCGGATCACCCGCGCCGAAGCCGGGCGCGGCCTCGTCGACTTCGGCCGGATCGAGGAGATGCTGGCGCGCAACGCCGGCCGCATCGACGTGGTCCGCGCCCCGCACGTCACCCCGCTGGCCGCTCCGCTGTTCCTCGAGATGGGGCGCGTGCCGATCCGGGGCCGTGCCGAGGCGCGGCTGGTCAGCGAGGCCGCCGCGGCGCTGCTCGCCGAAGCGGGGATGGTATAGTCGGGATCGCATGGCCCAGGACATCGCCCTTGCCGGAGCATCGCTGACCGCCCGCGGCTCCGGCGCGCTCTGGTGGCCCGACGAGCGGCTGCTCTGCGTCGCCGACCTTCACCTCTGCAAGTCCGAGCGGCTGGCCCGCCGCGGCGGCCCGCTGCTTCCGCCCTACGAGACCGCCGAGACGCTCGACCGCCTCGCCGACGAGATCGCGGCGCTGGCGCCGGCCGTCGTCGTCTGCCTCGGCGACAGCTTCGACGACTGCGCCGCCGGCGAGGCTATCGGCAATGACGAGACCGCCCGCCTCACCGCGCTCATGGCCGGGCGCGACTGGGTCTGGATCGCCGGCAACCACGATCCCGCCCCGCTGGCCCTCGGCGGCCGCCACCTCGCTGCGCTCCGCCTCGGGCCGCTCACCTTCCGCCACCAGGCCGAGGCCGACGTTGCGCCGGGCGAGATCTCCGGCCACTACCACCCCAAGCTCCGCCTGCCGGTCCGCGGCGGCGCGGTGACCCGCCCCTGCTTTCTCGCCAACTCCACCCGCCTCATCCTGCCCGCCTTCGGCGCCTACACCGGCGGCCTGCACGCCGACCACCCGGCGATCTCGGTGCTCCTCGGCCCGGGCGCGCGTGCCGTCCTGACCGGCACCCCCTGCGTGAGCCTGCCGCTGGCCGCTGTCGTCAACGTTCGCTGAGATCGGGTCGGCGTCCTGGCATCCCTCACGTATTCCCGTTTCTCAGGTCTTGCCGAACTCGCGGTAATACGGCGTTCGTGCGATCGCCTCGCGTTAACAGCCCGTAAAGAAGTGGCAAGCCGGATTCCAGCCGGATTCCAGCCGCCTTCCAGCCCGGATTTTTCTCGCCGTTCCAAAGCGGATGGCCGCCGCCCAAGGCGGGCGAGTGCCCCCGCGCCCCTCCACGGCTACAACGCGTAGGGAACGCGAACCGAGCGAGAGGTGCCGTCAAACTCTCGCGTGTTGGATGGCCCGCCAGGGGCAGGACGCGGAAGTCCGGAGTTCAGAGACCCAGCCCCTCCGGCACGGGCAGCCCGTTGCTGCGGCAACACGCCGCCAGCGTGTTGGCCAGAAGGCAGGCGATGGTCATCGGCCCCACCCCGCCCGGCACCGGCGTGATCGCGCCGGCGACCGGCGCGACGCTGGCGAAGTCCACGTCGCCGACGATCCTGGCCTTGCCGTCCGCCCCGGTCAGCCGGTTGATGCCCACGTCGATCACCACCGCACCCGGCTTGACCCAGTCGCCGCGTCACCAGCCCCGGCCGCCCCACGGCGGCGACGAGGATGTCGGCGCGGGCGCAGACCGCCGCCGCATCCCGGGTGCGGGAGTGCGCCACGGTCACCGTGCAGTTCTCGGCGAGCAGCAACGCCGCCATGGGCCTGCCGACGATGTTCGACCGGCCGAGCACCACCGCTTCCAGCCCGGCAAGGTCCCCCAGCCGTTCACGCAGCAGCATCAGGCACCCCAGCGGCGTGCAGGGCACGGTCGCCGGCCGCCCGCTGGCCAGCCGCGCGACGTTGTTGACGTGAAAACCGTCCACGTCCTTCTCCGCCGCCACGGCATTGACCACCCGCGCCTCGTCGATGTGCGCCGGCAGCGGCAACTGCACCAGGATGCCGTGCACCCGCGGATCGCGGTTCAGCCGACCGATCAGCGCCAGCACCTCCGCCTCGGGCGTGGCCGCATCCAGACGGTGCTCCTCGGAATGCATGCCCGCCTCGATCGTCAGCCGTCCCTTGCTGCGGACATAGACGTCGCTCGCCGGATCGTCCCCCACCAGCACCACCGCCAGCCCCGGCACCAGCCCGTGCCGCGCGCGCAGACCGGCGACCTCCGCGCCGAT
This sequence comes from uncultured Alphaproteobacteria bacterium, assembly GCA_963844375.1. GTDB lineage: Bacteria > Pseudomonadota > Alphaproteobacteria > Rhodobacterales > Rhodobacteraceae > Amaricoccus. The sequence continues at coordinate 24,027 of CAWJOI010000038.1, forward strand.
GCGCACCCGCAGCCGCCCCGCGAAGGCCTTGCCGTCGATGATCTCCGCGGTCACTGGGCCGCCCTACCGCTGATGGATTTAACCGTGGTCAGGATGGTTTCGCCCCGGCCGGATCGCCGAGCGAAACGGCCTCGCGGGCGATCGACCATTCGATGATGGTCCGCCACAGCGCCTCGACGGCGTCGGCGTCGAGGCCCCAGGCCGCCGCCGCGGCACGGGCGTTGCCGGCCACCGCCTCCACCCGCGGCGCGATGCGGGCCGGCAGCCCTGCCGCGCGCTTCAGCTCCACGGCCCGGTCGATGCAGGCGACGCGCCGCGCGATCAGCGCGACCAGCTCGGCGTCGATGCGGTCGATCTCGTCGCGCAGTTCGTCCATCGAGCCGAAGTCGGGGGGATTCCTCGTCATGCGCGCGGTTTAGTGCGATCCCCGGCCGTCGGCAAGCCGGTGGCCGCCCGGAATCCTACGCGAACCCCAGGCCGCGGAGCGCCTCTGCCACCTGCGCCTCCGGATCGAGCGCCAGGTCGACGACGAAACCGTCCTCGTCGGGCGCCAGCGTCTCCAGAGTGGCGAACTGCGAGGCCAGGAGGTCGGGCGGAAAGAAGTGTCCCTTGCGCGCCGCGAGCCGCGCCGCCAGAACCTCGCGCGGCCCGTGCAGATGCACGAAGCGCACGCGGCTGCCGCCCGAGCGCAGAACGTCGCGATAGGCCCGCTTCAGCGACGAGCACGCCAGGACCGAGGACTCTCCCGCCCGCTCGTGCCCGGCGATCAGCCGCGCCAGCGCCTCGAGCCAGGGCCAGCGGTCCGCGTCCTCCAGCGGGATATGCGCCGCCATCTTGGCGACGTTGGCCGGCGGGTGGTAGCGGTCGCCCTCGTCGAACGGCCAGCCGAGCGCGCCCGCCAGCATCTCGCCGAGCGTCGTCTTGCCGCAGCCGGAGACTCCCATCACCACCACGTGCTGCGGTCCGGTCGCCGGCACCTTCACACGTTCCGGGCCCGCAGCGCTTGCGCCGGAGCCCTCAGGCCGCGGGCTCCGGCTCCAGCCCGTCGTCGCCGCGCGCCGGGCGCGCCGCCTTGCCGGTCTTCGGGATAGCGGCGATGCCCTGCCCCTCGTCCTTCGGCTCGTCGTCGTCGGAGCCGCGGTTGAGCGGCTGGCCGTGGATCACGCGGGTGATCTCCTTGCCGGTCAGCGTCTCGTATTCCAGAAGGCCGTTGGCCAGCCGGTCGAGGTCGTCGCGCTTCTCGGTCAGGATGCGCTTGGCGGTCTCGTAGCCCTCGTCGACCAGCACCCGCACCTCGGCGTCGATCAGCTCGTGGGTGTCCGGGCCCGCGTTCACCCCGCCGGACTGCGGCCCCAGGTAGGTGAACTGCTCGCCGGCGTAGTCGATGTTGCCGAGCTTGGCCGACATACCGAACTTGGTCACCATCGCGCGCGCGATCCGGCTCACCTGCTGGATGTCGCTGGCGGCGCACCGCTCGTCACCTGCTCCGGTCCGAACACCAGCTCCTCGGCGACCTTGCCGCCCATCGCCATCGCGATCATCGACTTGTACTTGGTCATCGTGACCGACAGCTGGTCGCGCTCCGGCAGGCTCAGCACCAGACCCAGCGCGCGGCCGCGCGGGATGATGGTCGCCTTGTGGATGGGGTCGTGCTGCGGCACGTTCAGCCCGACCACCGCATGCCCGGCCTCGTGATAGGCGGTCAGCTTCTTCTCGTCGTCGGACATGACCATGGACCGCCGCTCGGCGCCCATCATCACCTTGTCCTTGGCATTCTCGAAGTCATCCATGGTCACGAACCGCTTGCCGGTCCGCGCCGCCGTCAGCGCCGCCTCGTTCACGAGGTTGGCGAGATCGGCGCCCGAAAACCCCGGGCAGCCGCGCGCGATGATGCGAAGGTCCACGTCCGCCGACAGCGGCACCCGGCGCGCGTGGACGGCCAGGATCTTCTCCCGCCCCTTGATGTCCGGGTTCGTCACCTGCACCTGCCGGTCGAACCGGCCGGGGCGCAGGAGCGCCGGATCAAGCACATCGGGCCGGTTGGTCGCCGCGATGAGGATCACCCCCTCGTTCGCCTCGAAGCCGTCCATCTCGACGAGGAGCTGGTTCAGCGTCTGCTCCCGCTCGTCATTGCCGCCGCCATAGCCGGCGCCGCGATGCCGCCCGACCGCGTCGATCTCGTCGATGAACACGATGCAGGGCGCGTTCTTCTTCGCCTGCTCGAACATGTCGCGCACCCGGCTCGCGCCGACGCCCACGAACATCTCCACGAAGTCCGAGCCCGAGATCGAGAAGAACGGCACCCCCGCCTCGCCGGCGATCGCGCGGGCGAGCAGCGTCTTGCCGGTGCCCGGAGGCCCGACGAGCAGCGCGCCCTTGGGGATCTTGCCGCCGAGCCGCGAGAACTTCTGCGGGTCGCGCAGGAACTCGACGATCTCCTCGAGCTCCTCCTTGGCCTCGTCGATGCCGGCGACGTCGTTGAACGTCACCTTCCCCGACTTCTCGGTCAGCAGCTTCGCCTTGGACTTGCCGAAGCCCATGGCCCCGCCGCGCCCGCCGCCCTGCATCCGGTTCATGAAGAAGATCCAGACGCCGATCAGCAGCAGGAACGGCAGCCACAGGCCGAGCGCCGACATGATCCCGGACTGCTCCTGGGGTGCGGCCTGAATCTCGACCCCGTGTTCGCGCAGGTCCGGCAGCACGTCGGTATTGCGCGGCTGCACCGTCTGGAACGCCGCGCCATCCACGCTGGTCACATAGACCCGCTCACCATCCAGGCGCACCGCCGCAACCTGGCCGGACTCGACCCGGTTCAGGAAGTCCGAATAGCTGATCTCGCGGCCCATGGATGTCCGGCTGCCGTTCGAGAAGACGTTGAAGAGCGCCACCATCAGGAGGAAAAGGATAATCCAGAAGGCGATATTCTTGGTGTTGCCCACGTTTCGACGTCTCCTGAGGTGACCGGTACGGGCGGACACGTTGGCCCGCTGGTCTTCCCGCCTAACATAAGCCCTGGCGGGCCGGATTCAACGCACTATATCCGCACACCTTTCGCCTCCCAGGGGGGCGGAACGGCGGACACCCGCCGAAAGCGCAGGTCCGGTTCAGGCCGCGCTACCGGCGCCGCCACCAGCACCCCCTCGCGCCAGATGGCCGGGCTCGCCGCCAGAGCCTCGCGTGCCGGTCCCGGCAGGCGGTCCGCGACCTTCGCGAGGCCCCCCGCCCCGAGCGCGCCGATCATCAGGCCCTCGCCTGCGGGCGCGGCGCCGTCGATCTGCCAGCGACCGTCCCAGCGCCCGGCCGCCAGCGGCACCGCGTCCGCCATCCGCGCCAGCTCGCGGCGGATGGCGATCCGCCCGCCGCGCGCCCGCATGACGCAGCCGTGCAGGGTCGCGCCGTGGCCGATCCTGCCGCCCTCCACCGCCGCCAGCGCCGCCTCGAGCCGCACCAGGCGCGGCCGGTAAGGCGCGCCCGACACCCAGGCGAGCGCCCCCGAAAGGAGCCGCAGCCGCACCTCCTCGGATCCGGCGCCGAAGGGTGCCGGATCGAGGACGAGATCCCCGGCCCCGCCATCGTCGAGGCAAGCCGCGGCGAGTTCCGCCGTCGCCCGCTCCAGCGCCGCCCGCGCCCGGCCCATGGCCCGCGCCGTCGCCGCCAGCCGCTCCGGCCCCAACCCGAGCGCCGCCAGCGCCGGCAGCGCCCTGCGGGCCCGGATCCGGTCGAAGCGCTCGTCGTCGTTGCTCGGGTCCTCCGCCCATGCCACGCCCTCGGCCGCGAGCCACGCCCGCAGCGTCTCCCGCCGCACGGCGAGGAGCGGGCGAAGCCAGAGAATGCCGCAGGCTTCGGTGACGGGGCGCATGCCGCTCAGCCCGTCCACGCCCGACCCGCGGGCGAGCCGCATCACCACCGTCTCCGCCTGGTCGTCCAGCGTGTGACCGAGCGCCACCGCGCCGATGCCGCGCCCGGCCGCCCAGTCGGCGATCAGCCGCCGCCGCGCCTGCCGCGCCTGGTCCTGCAGGTTGCCGCGACCGTCCCAGCCCTCCCAGCGACGCGTCGTGTGCGGGATGCCGCGCCCGGCGCACAGCGCCGCAACCGCCTCGGCCTCGGCCGCGCTGCCCTCGCGGAGGCCGTGGTCGACGGTGACGGCGGCAACCGCACGCCCGGTCGCATGGAGAAGGAGGAGCAGCGCCAGCGAATCCCCGCCGCCCGAGACGGCCACGCCCACCTCGCCGTCTGGCGCAGCCGCGAGCGCCGCCGCCAGCGCCTGCCCGATCTCCTTGGGGATCACTGGCAGGCGAGCGCCAGCCGTTGCGCCGCCACGTCGCTCGCCACCGCGGAGAATGGGTAGCGGCTGTCCACCTCGGTCAGGGTCAGGCAGGCCTCGTCGGTCTGGCCGAGCTCCCCGAGGCTGACCGCCAGCTTGTAGAGCGCACGCGGCGCGATGGGATCCTGCGGCGCGCCACTGAAGGCGTCGAGATAGCTCCGTGCCGCTTCCCGCCAGTTCGATTGCGCCGCCAGTGCATCGCCGCGGCGATACTGCGCATCGGTGGAAAGGGGACCGCCGGGATAGGTCGTGAGGAACGTCGAAAAGAGCTCGGCCGCCTTGGCGTTTTCACCGGCATCCGCCGCTGCCACGGCCGCGTCGAAATCGGACTGCTCGGTAACCGCCAGCGTGCCGGCCGTCGGCGGCGCGACCACCGGCGAGATCGGCCGCGGCCGCGGCCGGGTCACCCCGCCGCCCAGGAGCGCGGGCGGCGGCTTCACCGTGGTGTCCCCGCCCTCGAGCTCGGTCAGGCGGAACTCGATGTCGCCCACCCGATTGCTGGCGTCCTCGGTGATGCGGATCACGTCGTTGGTCAGCACGTCCACCCGGTCGGTCAGACGCCTGAGCTCCGCCTCCAGCTGGTCGAGCCGCGTCAGGCCGGACGCCGCCTCCGTGGGCAGGCCGCCCGCAGCACCCGGTGCGCACCAGCTCGTTGCGCAGCTGCTCGATCTGCCCGCTCAGCACGGTCACCTCGGCCCGCACGTCGGCCAGGTTCTGGCTCTGCGCATGCGCCGGCGCGGCCAGCGCCAGCGTGATCGCCAGCGCGAAGGCGCCCATCGCTTCCGTCAGCTTCGCGCGCATGGCCTTCTCCTACGCCCCCAAGGGGCCGCTCTAGCGCATCAGGCGCCGGCCCCGCCAGTCACAACCGTGACAGCGCGCCGGTTCTGCGACCAGCAGCTCTCGCTGTCGCAGGTCGCAACCGGCCGCTCGCGGCCGAAGGTGATGATCGAGATGCGGCTGTCGGGCACGCCCTGGCTGACCATGTAGTTGCGCACCGCGCTGGCCCGGCTCGACCCCAGCGCCATGTTGTACTCGCCGGTGCCGCGCTCGTCGGCATGGCCCTCGATGAGGATCGGCACCGTGGCGTTCTGCGTCAGCCAGCCGATCTGCTGGTTCAGCACACCCATTGCCTCCGGACTCAGCGTCGTCTGGTCGACCGCGAAGAGCACCCGGTCGCTGACGCTGCTGCCCGGCAGCGTCCCGCCGTAAGCCCCGCCGCCGGCGCCGTCCGCGCCCAGCATGCCGTCGGCGCCGCTGTAGCCCATGTCGGGCGAGCCCGGGACCGTGACGTCGCTGTTGCCGGCGCAGCCCGCAACGATGAGCGCGGCGGCGGCCAGAGCGCCGATGGTGAACTTCCTCATCCTCTCCGTCCCTTCCTTCTCTTTCTCAGCTCAGGAGCCCCGACCACGACGGGTCCGAGGCGAAGCCCGCCGTAGGCACCTGTCTCAGGTTCCGCCCGGTGATGTCCACCGAATAGAGCTGCGGCCCCCCGCCCGACCCGGGGCTCTCGCGGAAAAACATCATCACGCGCCCGTTCGGCGCCCACGACGGCCCCTCGTCGATATAGCTCCCGGTCAGGAGTTGCTCCCCCGACCCGTCCGTGCGCATGACCCCGATGTGGAACCGCCCGCCGTCGATCTTGGTGAAGGCGATCATGTCGCCGCGCGGCGACCAGACCGGCGTGGCGTAGCGCCCGTTGCCGAAGCTCACCCGCCGCGCCTCGCCGCCGCTCGCCGGCATGATGTAGAGCTGCTGCGTGCCGCCGCGGTCGCTCTCGAACACGATGGAGTTGCCGTCCGGCGAGAACGCCGGCGCCGTGTCGATCGACGAGCTCCGCGTGAGCTGGGTGTTCCCCCGCCCGCCGAGGTCGGTCACGAAGATGTCCGACCCCGTCCCCACCGACATGGAGAACACCGCCCGCCGCCCGTCCGGCGAGAAGCGCGGCGCGAAGGTCATCCCCGAGGTGTCGTCGAGCACGGTCCGGCTGCCGCCGCCCGCCGCCATCAGCATCACCTTGGGCGCGCCCTGCTCGTAGCTGGTGTAGAGCACCTGGCTCGCGTTCGGCGACAGCCGCGGCGTCAGCACCAGCGCGCTGCCGTCGGTCAGCATCACCGCGTTCGCCCCGTCGTAGTCCATGATCGCGAGCTGCTTGCGCCGCGCCTCCTTGGGCCCGCTGGCGGCGATGTAGGCGACCTTGCTGTCGAAGTAGCCGCTCTCGCCGGTCAGCCGGGTATAGACCGCGTCCGCCACCTTGTGCGCCAGCCGCCGCCAGCTGCCCACCCCGCCCTCGAACTGCAGGCCTTCGCCCAGCCCCTGCTGCGCGAACACGTCCCAGAGCCGGAAGCGCACCTGCGCCCGGTCGCCGTTCGTCCCCACCGCCCCGGTGATCAGCGCCTGCGCGTTGATCGCCCGCCAGTCGGCGAAGGCGACCGGCGCGTCGAAGTTCGAGATCCGGCCGATATGCGCCGACCGCGGGATCTCGCGGAAGAGCCCGGTGCCGGTCAGGTCGTCCACCACGACCTGGGTGATCCGCCCCGCGAGGTCCGCCGCGGCCTGGCTGTCCGGCACGAAGCCGGGGGCGGCGAAGGGCATCGGCTCGATCACCCCCTCGGTGATCTCGATGCGAAGCGGCGCCTGCGCCGCGGCGGCGAACGGCCGCAGCGCCAGGGCTGCGGGCACGCCGATCAACAGGTTACGGCGGAGCCGGTTCACCATGACACCATTCCCTCGGGGTTGAAGACGACTTCGATGTTGCGCCACTGGCCGAACTTGTCGCGCGGCAGATCATAGGGCGAGCAGCGGATCAAGGCCCGCCGGCCGGCCTCGAAGGCCTGCTGGAAGCGCCCGTCGGGGGCGCTGCGCGGCTCGATCATCCGGATCGAGGCGTTGATCACCGCCCCGTCGGCGGCAAGCTCGGCCGCCAGCGTGACCTTCAGCTCCTGCGCGTCGCGCACGCCGGCGGGCACGTTCCAGCACCGCTGCACGGCGAGCTTCAGCCCGTCCTTCTCGGCATTGCTGAGCGGCGGCCCCACCGGCAGCGACGTCTCGGCCGACGTGGCCGGGGTCGGCGGAGTGACACTGGGCTCGGTCGGCTCGCTGGGCTCGGTGGCGGGCGTCGCCTGCGGCGCCGGCTGCTGGCTGTCGACCTGCCGCGAGACCTCCCGCTTCAGCGCCGCCATCACGCTCTCGGCCTCGGTGTCGCGCGGCGGCGCCACGTTCCCGCGCCGCGCCATGGGCCGCCCGGAGGTCTCGAGCGCCAGCGTCGCCTCCGGGATCAGCTCCGCCTCCGGCTGCGGGGCCGCCTCGGGCGGCGCCGCCGGCGGCTCCTCGACCCGCGCCACCTCCACCTCGGGTTCCGGCGCCGTCATCGGCGTCGGCGCCTCGGCGGGCTGCACCGCCTCGGCGGGCGGCGTCGGATCCGGCTCGACCCGCGGCGCCTGGCGCGGGCGCGGCGGCGCCACGGCGGTGGGCGGCGCCACGGTGATCACCCGCGGCACGATCCGGTCCGGCGCCTCCGGCGCCTGCAGCTCGGCCGGCGGCTCCAGCGTCGCCATCTCCGGCTCGGACGCCTCCGGGGCCTCGTCCACCGGCTCGGGCGGCTCCGCGGGCTCCGCCGGGCGCGGCGCGGGCATCTCCGCCGGCGCGTCCTCGGCACGCGGGATCTCCGCCGGCGCCGCCGCCTGCGCCGCGTCGAATTCCGCCTCGCTGATGAAGCTCACGTCGGTGACGCGGATCGGCTCGCGCTCGTCCGGCCCGAACCACGGCACGCCGACGACGGCGAGCGCGATCAGCGTGCCGTGGCCGATTGCCGAAATCCGGGTGCCGGTCCGCATCGTCAACGGCCCTAGCCGTCCTCGCCGTCGAACCGGGGCCCACCCTGCTCCGTCACCAGCCCGATGTTGTGGAAGCCGCTGGCGTTCAGCGCCCCCATCACCTGCATGACCCCCTCATAGGGCAGCGCGCCGTCCGCGCGCAGGAAGATCTTGTCGCTCTTTCGCTCCTCGGCCACGGCGCGGAGGAGCGGAATGAGCTGGGCGCGCTCGATCGTCTCGTTCTGCACGATGATGAGCCCGTCCTCGGTCAGCGCGATGGTCAGCGGCTCCTCGGCCTCGGTGGGCAGGGGCGCCGCCGCCGTCTTCGGCAGCTCGATGGGCACGCCCACGGTCAGGAGCGGTGCCGCCACCATGAAGATGATCAAGAGCACCAGCATCACGTCCACCATCGGCGTGACGTTGATCTCCGACATCGGCCGGCTGCGCCGGCGCCGGCCGCCGCGCCCGCGGCCGCCGGACTGCACGCTCACGCCCATCTCAGGCCGCCCGGTCGAGCTGGCGCGAGAGGATCATCGCGAACTCGTCGGCGAAGCCCTCGTAGCCGGCGATCACCTGCTCGGTGTCCTGGTTGAGCTTGTTGTAGAAGATCACAGCCGGGATCGCCGCGAGCAGCCCCAGCCCGGTGGCGAGCAGCGCCTCGGCGATGCCGGGCGCCACCACCGCGAGGTTGGTCGACTGCTGCAGCGCGATCTCCTCGAAGGCGCGCTTGATCCCCCAGACCGTGCCGAAGAGGCCGACGAAGGGCGCGATCGACCCGACCGTGGCCAGGTAGTTCAGCCCCTTCTGCAGCCGCTCCGCCTCGCGGCTGATCGACACGTTCATCGCCCGCTCGATCCGCGCCTGGGTGCCGGCGATCAGCCCGCCGTCCTTGCGCGACGACCGCCGCAGCTCGGTCATGCCGGCGGAAAAGATCCGCGCCGCCGCACCCGTGGGCTCCGGCCCCACCCGCTCGTAGACCGTCTCCAGCGGCTCGCCCGACCAGAACTCCTGGTCGAAGGCGCGCGCCTCGTCGCGCACGGTGCGCAGGTCGAAGAGCTTCTGGATGATGATCGCCCACGACCAGAAGGAGGCGGCGATCAGGACGAGCATCACGATCTTGACCGTGAAGGTCGCCCGGAAGAACAGCGCCAGCAACGAGAAATCGATCTGCTGCGCCGCGGTTAGGGTATCGGGTTGCATCTCTTGCCTGCTCGCGAGGGTGCTCGGGGTCTTGGCCGTGTTGGTCCGGCTCTGCGGTGGCCATACCACATCTTGCGGCGCTTTTCTCCGAAAAGCCGCGTTCTGTCCAGCCGCTTCTCGGTCACGTTCCGATCAGCCCGCCCGCCGACCCGATGCGGGCCGAAGCGGCGGTGAAGCCGGTGTGAGGATGGCTATGAGCTGAGCCCTTGGTCGTGCAGGCCCGCCTCTCGCAAAGCCTGTTGGACGTGTTCAAATGCCGCCTCGTTCGGGATGATGTCGTGCGCCCCCAAAAGCTTTCCTGCCATATCTTCCCCCCGGCCGGCTCGAGTTCCGCACCGTGGCCATCGAGGACTTTGCGCTTCACGCCGGAGAAGATCGTTTCGATCTCGCCCTCGCCATGCGCGTCGGCGCGTTGGACGGCCGGCACCTCGACTGGGTCGGCTGGCTTTCTCCCGTCTGCAGGCCGCCCTGAAGCCGCACGGGCTCCTGTGCATCGACGACCGGCCGCCGGTCAGGGAGATGAGATCGAGGCCTTATACCAACGGCCCATGCGCTTACTCGTGCCAAAGCCTTACCGAAACCTAAAAAAACGGCAAGCCGGATTCCAGCCTCTTTCCAGCCGGATTCCAGCTGCCGGAAACGAAGCCTTTTCAGTGGCTTGCCTCGCAATCGCCGACCCCCGCGATTTTCGCGCCGCTTCACCCCGAGCAGCCGGCGTGGGGTCAGGGAAAGAGGCCGCCGGTATCACACCCTTCGCCCATTAACCTTCCGCCCGCACGCGCAAGGCACGCATACGCTTTGTGCATGCGTGTGCATGATGTGTGCATCTAAGAAATCGCCATTAACCCTTGCCGCGTCAGGGAATTCCGACCCCGCCGCTAAACCTGCGGAAGCCGCGCCAGCGCCTCGCGCAACGCGGCCGGCATCCGCGCCGGCCGCCCCTCCGGTCCGAGGCAGGCCAGCGTCACCTGCGCCCGCACCAGGCAGGTCTCCGCCCGCCAGACCTCCTGCGCCATCTCCAGCCGCGCGCCCCCCGGCGGCCCCACCCGCGTCCGCACCACCAGCTCGTCCTCCAGCCGCGCCGGCGCCAGGTAGCGCACCGTAACCTCATGCACCGCAAAGACAATTCCGAAGCGCGCCCGCAGCTCGGTCTGGCTCATGCCCGCCGCCAGCAGCGCCTCGGTCCGCGCCCGCTCGATGAACTTCAGGTAGTTGGCGTAATAGACGATGCCGCCCGCGTCGGTGTCCTCGTAGTACACCCGCAGCCGGAACTCGGCGCTCATGCCCCCGGATGCCGGATCGCCAGCACCCGCCCCGCGCCATCGACCTCGCAGGTATGCACCCGCTCCCCGCCCGCGCCCTCGGCGTCGCTCACCGTCACGATCCCGCCACCCCCCGCCGTCGCCCCGCTCCACCCCGCCGTCACCGCCCCCACATCCTTCCCCACGTGCCCCGCCACCGCCGCCGCACAGGCAGCGACCTCCGCACCGTGATCTTCCTCGGGCGCCCCCTGCGGCGCACACGCCGCCAGAATGCCCGCCACCATCGCCAGTTCAACCCGCATCAAAGGTCCTCCAGCCCGCTTCGGCTCGCCGCGCCACCCGTTGCATACGTGATTTACGGAGTGATTCCAATGACAAGACCAAGTCCACCCGGGTCACCCCCGCGCGCCCGCCCAGGCCAGTGCCCGGCGCAGCTCCGCCGTCCCGTCGCGCAGGTAGGGCCGCCCGTGCGCCACCACCACCCGGTCGGGCCGCCAGCCCAGCATCGTCTCCACCGCCGCCCGCACCTCGCGTCGCCGCCCGAGGAAGGCGAGGCGCAGGTCGGCCGGCGTGCCGCCCCGCTCGCGGCCCGATGGCAGCAGCGCACGCAGCAGCCCGCTGCGCCGGCGGTCGCGCTCGAAGTTGCGGATGAGCTCGCTCAGCACCAGCGTCCGGCTCGGCCGGTGCAGGAAGACCGCCTCGGTCAGGAACTTCCCCCGCATCAGCAGCTGGCCGATCGCCCCGCTCCACGCGGACGGCGGGGTCCCCTGCAGCTCCTGGTCGATGTGGAAGCCGCACCGCTCGGCCATTCCTTCCAGCCCCGGCGCGCTCCAGGTCACCGCGCCGGGAAACGCCGCCTGCCAGTCGCCGAGAACCGCGCCGCACAATCGGTTGGGCAGCACCAGCGCCGCCACGTGCCCGATCGCGCGGACCTCGGCCGCGAGGCCCGGGGTCAGCTCGACCGGCGCGTGCAGCCACAGCCGCCCGTCGGGCAGCCGCGCCACCGTCATGCGCGTGGTCAGCGGCCGCGGGCCTATCAGCCTGCGCCCGCGCACCATCGGCCCGTCGACCATCCAGATGTCGCGGCCGAGCGGCTTCAGCACGCCGAGCGGAGCGTAGGGCTCCAACCCGCCCGACGTGCCCATGGTCCGTGTCCCGGCGTCGGGCCTACTGCGCCTCGAAGCTCGTCACGGTCCCGTCGGGCGTGGCCACGCAGGTATAGGCGACGCCGTCCGCCACCACGGTGTAGATCGTGTCCCCGACCTTGGTGCTCGCCGTCGGCGTGATGGTGACCGTCGTCTGCTCCACCGCGGCGATCGCGGCGCCCTGGGCCACGCAGGCCTGTTCCGCCGGGCTCAGCACTGGAGGCGGCGGCGGGGGCGGCTCCTTGGCGCAGGCGGCAATGGCAACGGGCACGATCAGCATCAGCGCAAGGCTCGTCTTTGTCATTGTGTCCCCTCCAATGCGCATCCCGCAAAGGCGATGCGGCGCGACCGGGGTAGCAACGAGCGCCCCGCAGGGCAACACGCGCCGGTCCGGACGGCGATCCTCCGCCGAGGCGGTCTCAACCGTCCTCGAAGAGATCGCCGGTCCCGGCCGCTTTGCGCGGCGGCTCGAGCCCCAGGTGCGTCCAGGCGCGCGGCGCCAGCAGCCGCCCGCGCGGCGTGCGCTGGATCAGCCCCTGCTGCAGCAGGAAGGGCTCGATCACCTCCTCGATGGCGTCGCGCACCTCCGACAGCGCCGCCGCGATCGTCTCCACCCCCACCGGCCCCCCGCCGTAGTGCTCGGCCAGCAGGCGCAGGTACCGGCGGTCCGCCCCATCCAACCCGAGATCGTCCACCCCGAGCCGCACCAGCGCCCCGTCCGCAATCTCCCGCGTCACCTTCCCGTCGCCCTCGACGATCGCGAAATCCACCACCCGCCGCAGCAGCCGCCCCGCGATCCGCGGCGTACCCCGCGCCCGCCGGGCGATCTCGCGCGCCCCGTCCGGCGTCGCGTCGGCCTTCATCAGCCGCGCCGCCCGCGTCACGATCTGGATGAGTTCGTCCACGTCGTAGAATTCGAGCCGCGTCGGGATCCCGAAGCGGTCGCGCAGCGGCGTCGTCAGCAGCCCGAGCCGCGTCGTCGCGCCCACCAGGGTGAACGGCTGCAGCTCCAGCCGCACCGTCCGCGCCGCCGGGCCCTCGCCGATGACGAGGTCGAGCTGGAAGTCCTCCAGCGCCGGATAGAGGATCTCCTCCACCACCGGCGCTCAGCCGGTGGATCTCGTCGATGAAGAGCACGTCCCGCGCGTCGAGGTTGGTCAGGATCGCGGCCAGATCCCCCGCCTTCGCCAGCACCGGCCCGCTGGTCATGCGGAAGTTCACCCCGAGCTCGCGCGCCATGATCTGCGCCAGCGTGGTCTTGCCCAGCCCCGGCGGCCCGTAGAACAGGGTGTGGTCCATCGCCTCGCCGCGCCGCCGCGCGCTCTCGATGAAGACGGCCAGGTTGGCGCGCGCCGCCTTCTGCCCGACGAACTCGCCCAGCGTCTGCGGCCGCAGCGCGCGGTCGGCGTCCTCAGCCAGCCGCTCGGGCCGCAGCGCGGGATCGGAACCTGCCATGCCGCTACCCCTTCGGCGCCAGGGCGCGCAGCGCGCCGCGGATCATCCCGGCGGCATCCACCGCCCCGACCCCGGCGATCGCGGCCGCCGCCTCGCCCGCCCCGTAGCCGAGGTTCACCAGTGCCGACAGCGCATCCGCCTGGGCCTGCGCGTCACCTGCGGCCACCGGCGCCATCGGCGCACCAGCCGCCTCGATGACCTCCCCGCCGGTGACCGGCGCCGCTCCGTGCGCCCCCATCGCCATCACCACCGGCGCCTTCGCCTTCAACTCCAGGATCACCCGCTGCGCGATCTTCGGCCCAACCCCGGGCGCCGCACGGATCGCTGCGGCATCCCCGAGTGACAGCGCCCGCGCCACACCCTCGGTCCCGAGCGCGCCGAGGATCGCAAGCGCCGCCTTGGCGCCCACCCCTTGCACCGTCATCAGCAGGCGATGCCACTCCCGCTCCGCCAGCGTGCGGAACCCGTAGAGCTGCATCAGAATCCTCGCGCACCAGGAGATCGGTATAGAGCGCCACCGCGCCGCCCGGTGCCGGCATCGCCGCCAGCGTCCGCTCCGAGCAATGCACGATATACCCCACACCCCCGGTATCGATCAGCACATGGTCGGTCGCACGATAGTCGAGCCGCCCGCTCACCTTGCCGATCATGCGCCGACACCCGCCAACGCCGCGTTCAGCCGCCCGCGGAACCGCGCGTGGTGCGCGTGGCAGAGCGCGATGGCGAGCGCATCGGTCGCGTCCGGCCCATTCAGCGCAACGCCCGGAAGCTGCATCCGCACCATGTGGGCCACCTGCGCCTTGTCGGCATGGCCCACGCCCACCACCACCTTCTTGACGGCGTTCGGGGCGTATTCCGCCACAGCCAGCCCCGCCTGCGCCGGGACCAGCAGGGCGATCCCGCGCGCCTGCCCCAGCTTCAACGTGCCCGCAGCGTCCTTGTTCACAAAGGTCTGTTCCACCGCCGCCGTCTCCGGCAGGTAGATCCGCAACACCTCGGTCAGCGCCACATGCAGGCTGCAGAGCCGGGCCGCGAGCTCCGTCCCCTCCGACCGGCAAACCCCGTTCGCCACGTGCCGGATGCGCGTCCCGTCCACGTCAACCACGCCCCAGCCGGTGCGCTGCAACCCTGGGTCAATTCCGATGACGCGCATTGGCTGTCCGTTCTGCTCTGTCGCCCCACTGCCCTCTTAGCACGAAGCCAGAACATCCGCCAAGCGCCACGTGCGGCGCGCCTGTTAAGGTACTTGCAGGAAACGCATGGCGGAAATGCAGGAATCGCGATTGTACACAATCCGCCGGCGGTCCATATATGCACTGTCCGAGCGGCCGGATCCGCCGGCCCGGGCACCCAACCAAAACTGAGACTGTAATGTTTGCCCCTGAAAAAACCCGTGCGATCCCGCTTGGGTCGATTACAATGTTCCGTATCGTCAACCTCGTCCAGCGCGGGGTCGACACGCTGCATGCCTGGCACAACGCCCGCGTCACTTCGACCGCGCTGCAGGATCTGTCGGACCACCAGCTTGCCGACATCGGCCTCCACCGCGGCGAAATCGCCGCCGTCGCCGAAGAACTCGCGCGCAGCTGACCTTCGCTCAGCCCTCGCGCCGCAGTACGAGCGTCGCCCAGTCCTCGATGCGTACCGTCTCCTGGAGCTGATAGCCCCAGGAACGGTAGACGGCTGTCACGCCCCGCGCCTGCCGCGCCAGAATACCCGACAGGATGGCGATTCCGCCCGCGGCGTGATGCGTCGCGAAATCGCCCGCCAGACGCCTGAGCGGCTTGGCGAGGATATTGGCGAAGATGAGGTCATAGGGCGCCCCGGCATGCAGCCGCGGGTGGCGAAAGCCCGCCGCCGTCACGCAGGCGACCTGGCCGGCTAGGCCGTTCGCCGCCACGTTCGCGCGCGCCGTCGCCGTGGCCAGCGGATCGATGTCGCCCGCGACCGCCCTCGCCGGCCAGACCGACGCCGCGGCCATCGCCAGAACGCCCGTCCCGCTGCCGATATCCGCGACCCGCCGCGCCACCAGCCCCCGCTGCACCAACCGGTCCAGCGCGGTCAGGCAGCCCTGCGTCGTGGCGTGATGCCCGGTCCCGAAGGCCTGCGCCGCCTCGATCTCGAGGCCGATGCGGTTCAGCGCCACCCTGTCCCGATCGTGGCCACCGAAGACGACGAACCGGCCCGCCTCCACCGGCGTCAACTCGGCGCGCACCTGCGCCACCCAGTCGCGATCCTCCACCCGCGCCACCACGAAGTCGGGCGCGCCGTGCAGCCGGGCCAGCAGCGCCAGCCCTGCCACGTCCGGCTTCCCGTCGAACAGCCCGCCGGCGTCCCAGAGCCCGCTTGCGTCGTCGTGGTCGTGCAACTCGCTCGCCAGCGGCGCCGGATCCAGTTCGTCCAGGGCGTCGCGCAGCGTGCGCGCCGCAGCCTCTCCCCGGATGGCTGTCGTGGCACGATAGAGCGGCATGGTCGGCCTCCAGATGAACCGCATGCGCTTAGCGAGCCGCCCCCTCCGCCGTCAAGCGCGCAAGACCGGCCGGCGCTGACTTTGCCAGTGTGGACGGGGGTGGTAGTCTTCGGCCTTCAGGAGGAAAAGAAGCATGTCGGATTTCAACATCGGCTTCGTGATCTTCCCCGGAATTACCCAGCTCGACTTCACCGGCCCGTTCGAAGTCCTGAGCCGCCTCGGAACGCCGCCGGCAATCTCTGTTCCCAGCAATTTCCCACAAGCGGCAACTCACGTTGTCTCGAAGGGCATGTCTCCGGTTCTGAGCGATCGCGGCCTCGGCATCGTGCCCACTTGCACCTTCCACGACTGTCCCCCGCTCGACCTCATCTGCCTGCCCGGCGGCCCCGGCGTCGTGGAAGCCATCGCCGATGCCGAGACGGTCGACTTCATCCGCCGCCAGGGCGGTCGCGCACGGTACGTGACATCGGTCTGCATGGGCGCCTTTCTTCTTGGCGCAGCCGGATTGCTCCAGGGACGCCGGGCTGCCACCCACTGGGCCTACGTCGACCTGCTGCCGTTGGTCGGCGCGCGTCACGAAAAAGGCCGGGTCGTGCGGGACGGCAATGTCTTCACGGCGGGCGGCGTCACCGCCGGCCTCGACTTCGCATTCCGCATCGTCGCCGAAGTCGCGGGGCCTGAGGTCGCACAGGCGATCCAGCTTGGAATCGAGTACGACCCGTCGCCTCCCTTCGATGCCGGCCATCCTGACAAGGCATCCGAGACGGCCACGGCCCTCATGGTTCATCGCAACGCGCCGGCCCACGCCGGCATTCGGCGCGAACTCGAAAGGCTGGGGTTTCTCGGGCAAGCATGACCAGACCCGTCACCGTTCGCCCGCTCCGGCGGTTCGGGTTTCCCGGGGCATGCGCCCCGGAAAGCCCGTGATCGCTGCCTTTGCTTCGCGCCCTTAGACGCCGACCCCGATCGGACAGCTCACGCCCGTACCGCCGACGCCGCAATAGCCGCCCGGGTTCTTCGCCAGGTACTGCTGATGATAGTCTTCGGCATAGTAGAACGTCGGAGCATCGACGATCTCCGTCGTGATCCGACCCAGCCCTGCGGCCTTCAGCCGCTTCTGGTACTCGTCGCGCGACGCCTCCGCCGCCGCGCGCTGCTCCGGCGTGAAGGCATAAATCCCGGAGCGGTACTGCGTGCCCACGTCATTGCCCTGCCGCATTCCCTGCGTCGGGTCGTGCCCCTCCCAGAACGTCCGGAGCAGCGTCTCGTAGCTCACCTGCGAAGGGTCGTAGGTCACCAGCACCACCTCGTTGTGCCCGGTCTGCCCCGAGCAGACCTCGCGGTAGGTGGCGTTCGGCGTCGCTCCGCCGGCGTAGCCCGCGGCGGTCACCCAGACCCCGGGCAGCTTCCAGAACATCCGCTCCACGCCCCAGAAACAGCCCATGCCGAACATGGCCTGCTCGAGGCCTTCGGGGTGCGGCCCCTTCAGCGGTCGGCCGCTGACGAAGTGGTTCTCGGCAGTGGGGATCGGCTCCGCCCGGCCGGGCAGGGCCGTTCCCGCCTCGGGCAGCGCAGACTTCTTCCTCAGGAGATCGAACAGCATCTCAGCACTCCTCTCGATCGCGTTCAGTCGTGTCGATCCATCTTCGTCCCGGCGTCCACCAATGTTACATTCGAGTTAACGCGACAGAAATATCTTCACAAAATCAACAGCATGACCGAAGATCACGCGTGCACGACCCGCGCGGGATCGCCCGATATGTAGGGGAGCGGTGCGGCTTTCCAACCCGGTCGACCCCGAGCTTACGCGGTCACGTCGCCAGCACGTTCTCGAACTGCCACGGGTCGCTCTCGTCGATTTCCTCGGCGAACTGCGGCCAGCGCGTCGAGATCGGGGTCCAGTCGGTATAGTGCGCCTCGATCCGCCCGAGGTAGGGCCGCTGCACCCGCAGGCAGAAGGCATGGTCCATCTCGTCGGTCTCGACGATCCCGGCGTTCGGGTTGGCCAGCGCCCAGGCCATGCCGGCGAGGACCGCGCTCGTCACCTGCAGGCCGGTGGCGTTCTGGAACGGCGCCAGCGCGCGGGCCTCCTGGATGGACAGCCGCGAACCGTACCAGAGCGCATTGCGCGCGTGGCCGTAGAGCAGCACCCCGAGGTCGTCCTCCCCCCAGAGGATCTCGTTCTCGTCGAGAATCTTGAAGCTGTCCTGCACCTTCCCCGAGCCGAGCGCCTCGTGCAGGCTCAGGACCGCCTGGTCGCAGGGGTGGTAGGCATAGTGGCAGGTCGGGCGGAACGCCGGCGCGTCGCCTTCGCCGATGGTGTAGTAGTCGGCAATCGAGATGGCCTCGTTGTGGGTGACGAGGTAGCCGTACTGCGGCCCGGCCGCCGGCGTCCAGGTATGGACCTTGGTGAGGATCCCCGGCGTATCGAGGTAGATGGACGCCTTGCACCCGCTCGCGTGGCGGTGGCCGTTCCGCGGGAACCAGCGCTCGTGCGTGCCCCAGCCCAGTTCGGCAGGCTGGAAGCTCTCGGAGACGAACCCGTCCACCGACCAGGTGTTGACGAAGGTTCCGATGGCCTTGGCCTCGCGCCCGGACTGGGTGTCGCGCTCGGCGATGTGGACACCCTTGACCCCGAGCGACTGCATGAGACGCGCCCACCCCGCGCGGTCCCGCGGCGGCTCCGCCGGCTGGCCCGTGTCGGCCGCGAGCCGGACCAGCGCCTCCTTCAGAAGCCAGGAGACCATGCCGGGATTGGCGCCGCAGCAATTCACCGCCGTCGGGCCGCCGGGGTTCGCCCGCTTCTCCGCCCTGATCGCCTCGCGCAGCGCATAGTTGGTGCGATCGGCCGGGGCGAGCGAGAGGTCGAAATAGTGCCCGGCCCAGGGCTCGGCCACGGTGTCGATGTAGAGGACGCCTAGCTCGCGGCAGAGGCGCATGATCTCGAGCGAGCTGGTGTCGACCGACAGGTTGACGCAAAACCCGCGGCCTTCGGGGAAAAGCTGCGGGAGAAGCGCGCGATAGTTGTCGCGGGTGAGCGCATGGTGGATGAAATGGACACCCCGCTGCTCGAGGAAGGTCCGGTGCGCCTCGGACGGCTCGATGACATGCACCCGGTGCGGGTCGTAGGTGAAGTGCCGCTCGATCAGCGGCAGCGTCCCCTGGCCGATCGAGCCGAAGCCGATGATGACGATCGGCCCGCCGATGCGGCCGAGGTTGGGATAGGTCGTCGCCACGCCGCGCTCCCCGCCAGTTCCCGTGAGCTTCGCTTCCGGGCCGCCCGCGTGCAAGAAGCTTCCTTGCGCGGGCCAACGACAAGGATTTGCGAAGCGGGGGATGCAAACCCGCGCCATGGAAAAGGCCGCCGGTCACACGGCGGCCTTCGAAGTCAAACGAGAAGGATCAGTTCTTCGCGTAGTACTCGACGACGAGGTTCGGCTCCATCACCACCGGATACGGCACGTCGCCCAGCGCCGGCGCGCGGACGAACTCGGCGGTGAGCTTGGAGTGATCCACGCTCAGATACTCCGGGATGTCCCGCTCGGGCGAGCCCAGCGCCTCGAGCACCAGCGCCATCTGCCGCGACTTCTCGCGCACGCTGATCACGTCGCCTTCCTTCACCCGGTAGGAGGCGATGTTCACCCGCCGCCCGTTCACCGCCACGTGGCCGTGGTTCACGAACTGCCGTGCCGCAAAGATCGTCGGCACGAACTTCGCCCGGTAGACGACCGCGTCGAGCCGCCGCTCCAGGAGCCCGATCAGCTGCTCGGAGGTGTCGCCACGCAGCCGCTCGGCGTCGGCGTAGATGCGGCGGAACTGCTTTTCGGTCAGGTCGCCGTAGTAGCCCTTGAGCTTCTGCTTGGCGCGCAGCTGCGTGCCGAAGTCGCTCATCTTGCCCTTGCGGCGCTGGCCGTGCTGGCCGGGGCCGTACTCGCGCTTGTTCACCGGGGACTTCGGGCCGCCCCCAGATGTTCTCGCCCATGCGGCGGTCGATCTTGTATTTCGCACTCGTGCGCTTGGTCACGTCGGTCTTCCTCGCAAAGTATCCGCGGCGTCTCCTCTGCCGGGTTTCCCCGGCCGACAGGCTTCCCCTTGCGGGGTCCACGAACGCCAAACAAAGCCGCCGCCCAAACGGACGGCTGGCGCCGCGCTTATAGCCGGGGGTCCGGCGGTGTCAATGCCAAGGCGCTTCTCTGACCGCCGCCGCTACGGTAGGCTTCTCTGCCCCTAGAAACTGCGGGCGACCATGATGCAGACGTTTCCCTCCGGCCTTCCTGCGACGCCACTGGTCCTCCTTGCCGCCGCCCTGGTCGGCCTCGCCGGCTGCGTCACCCCCCGCCACCCGGTCCCCGCCGACCTCGTCGAGGCGGCCACGGTTCCGGGGTATGTTGCCGACATCCGCTTCTGGGGCGACGATGCCGAAAGCATCAGCCGGGCCGCCATCGCCGACGAGGCGGTCGAGTCGCGCGGGCGCACCGACACGCCCGACTGGTTCTTCCTGTCGATCTCCGGCGGCGGCAGCAACGGCGCGTTCGGCGCCGGCCTCATCACCGGCTGGACCGCCGCCGGCACGCGCCCGGAATTCGACATCGTGACCGGCATCAGCACCGGATCGCTTGCCGCGCCCTTCGCCTTTCTCGGTCCGGACTGGGACGACGAACTGACCGCGGTCTACACCGACGTGTCCGGCCACGACATCTATCGCCCGCTCGGACTTCTCGGCGCGATCTCTGCCGGCGCGATCGAGGACAACGCGCCGCTCCGGGCGCTTGTCGGCCGCCATGTCACGGACGAGATGGTCGCGGAGATCGCCAGCGAGCACGCGCGCGGCCGGCGGCTGCTGGTGGGCACCACCGACCTCGACGCCGACCGCCCGGTGGTCTGGGACATCGGCGCCATCGCCGCAAGCGACGCTCCCAAACGCCGCGAGCTGATCCGCGACATTCTCGTCGCCTCCTCCTCGATCCCGGCGATCTTCCCGCCCGCCAGGATCGCTGTGGTGGCCGATGGGCAGCGCTACGAAGAACTGCACGTGGACGGCGGCATCGCCAACCAGGCATTTCTGTTCCCGGCGAACTTCACCCGCTCGGACCTCGACCTCTGGACGGACAACGCGCGGAGGAGCACGCGTCTACGTCATCCGCAACAGCAAGGTGACTCCCGAGTACGCCGCCGTGTCCGCGCGCCTTCCCGCCGTGCGATGCGGTCCGTCAGCCTGCTGATCAAGACCCAGGGCATCGGCGACCTCTACCAGATGCACGACACCGCCCGCCGGGTGGGCGTCGACTTCAACGCCATCTGGATCCCCGAGAGCTTCAGCGAGACGGAGCCAAAGCCCTTCGACCGCGACTACATGCGCGCGGTCTATGCGCTCGGCCGCCAGTATGGCGGCAGACGGCATCCCGTGGTCGAAACGACCGCCGGAATAGCTCATGCGAGCCCGGCGCGCGCCGCCACCCCGGCCATCGCGCCGGCCAGGTCCTCGACCGCCGTCCTGGCATAGGATCGCGGCACCATCAGCCTGAAACTCGCTTCGGCTGCGATGAGGAGCAGCGGAACGTGCCGGAGCATGCTCCGCGCCGCCGCCCCATCGGGAAACGCCGCCGGGTCGAGATCGAGCGGCACGAGCCGCGCCAGCACCGCCCGCGCCGCCGGGCCGCTCAACACCATGGCAGCCCACCCGTCCGACTGGTCCGTCACCGCCGCGAGCCCGCGGAGCCAAACCGCCACCTCGGCCGGATCGGATCCCTCCACCAGCCACTGCCCCATGCCGGCCCAGACAACGCTGCCCGCCGCCCGTCCCGGCTCGGTCAGTCCCGCGCCGGTCCGCGCCGTGAGCGCCGCTGAAACGGCCTCCCACCGCCCGGCGAAGGGGGCGATCGACGCGCGCGACGTGGCCGGCAGCGCCGCCCAGCGCCGCACCGCCCAGCGCCAGCGGCAACGCCGCCCCCTCGAATGGCCCGGCTCCGGGGAGTTCAGCCACGCAGCCGCTCCCCCTCCGGATCGAAGAAGACGGGCGGCACGATCTCGCAAGGCTGCATCGAGGCCACGGAGCCGGCAGACCGCCCGCACCCGCGCGCCCATCCGCGCCCGCCCGTTCCGCACGAAGCCGAGCGCGATGTCGTGGCCCAGCGTCGGCGAATGGCACTGCGAGGTGAGGTAGCCCAGGTCGCTGGCCGCCTCGAACGCCGCGCCCTCGTCGAGCACATGCGCCCCGGCCAGCAACCTCCCGCCCGTCGCCAAGGGCCTCAGCCCCACAAGCTGTTCCCGCTCCGGGCCGGCCAGCCCTGGCCGCATCGCTCCCGCCTTGCCGATGCAGTCCTTGCCCCTCGCGACCATCCGCCCGAGCCCCAGGTCGTCCGCCGTCGTCCGCCCGTGCAACTCGGCGTGCGTCAGAAGGCCCTTCTCGATCCGGAGCACGTTCAGCGCCTCCAGCCCGTACGGACCCCCTCCCAGCTCCCGCGCCTGTTCGACCAGGGACGTCCAGAGCGCCGCCCCGTAGCGCGCAGGCACCGCGACCTCGTACGCCTGCTCGCCCGAGAACGAGATGCGGAAGAGCCGCGCCGCCACCCCCGCGATCGCGACCGCGCCGCAGGCCATGAACGGAAACCCCGCGTTGTCGATGGGTACCGCAAGCAGCCGGTTCAGCAGTTCCCGCGACCGCGGCCCCGCCACCGCGACCTGCGCCCACTGCTCGGTCACCGAGACCGTCTGCACGTCGAACTCGGGCCAGAGGCATTGCTGGCAGAACTCCAGGTGCGCCATCACCTCGCCGGCCGCGGCCGTCGTGGTGGTGACGAGGAAGTGGTCCTGCCCCAGCCGCGCGACCGTGCCGTCGTCCATGACGAAGCCGTCCTCGCGCAGCATCAGCCCATAGCGCACCCGCCCCACCGCCAGGGTCGAGATGGTGTTGGCATAGACCCGGTCGAGAAAGGCCGCCGCGTCCGGCCCCTGCACGTCGATCTTGCCGAGCGTCGTCACGTCGCAGACGCCGACCGCGCCGCGCACCGTCCGGACCTCGCGCGCGCACCCTTCCCGCCAGTCCGTCTCGCCGGCCGCCGGGAACCAGCCGGGCCGATGCCACAGTCCGGCCTCGACCAGCGGCGCGCCCGCGGCCACCATGGCCGCATGCGCCGGCGGAAAGCGCTGCGGCGCCAGCCCCTCGCCAACGGCGCCGGCGCCCAGCGCCGCGACCGGCACCGGCACGAAGGGCGGACGGAAGGTGGTGGTTCCGGTCTCGGCGATGCCACGGCCGGTCGCCTCGGCCAGCACCGCCAGCCCGCCCACGCCACTCGTCTTGCCCTGGTCGGTCGCCATCCCGAGCGTGGTGTAGCGCTTCATGTGCTCCACCGAACGGAACCCCTCCCGTGCCGCGAGGCCCACGTCCTTCACCGTCACGTCGTTCTGGAAGTCGAGCCAGGCGCGGCCGCCCCCGCCCCTGACCTGCCAGAGCGCCGTCACAGCCACCGGAGCGTCCTCCGCCGCCGGAATCTCCGCGACCGCGCGAAACCCGAGATCGCCGAGCGCGGCCACCGCCGCCGCCGCGCCGCCCGCCAGCGCCGCATGCGTCGAGAACACCCCCGCCGCCGCCCCGGCAGCCGTCAGTCCGGGGACCGCCCCCGCCGCCGGCACGAAGGCGGCAAGCGCCGGGTCCCAGACCGGCCGCGCGCCGAGATGCGAGGTCAGGTGCAGCGTCGGGTTCCATCCCCCCGCGACCGCCAGGCAATCGGCCGCGACCCGCTCGACCTTCCCGCCATGCCGCACGCTCACCGCGTGCAGGCCCCGCCGCCCGTGCGCGTCGATCACCTCACCGCCCGCGAAGCGCCGCCACGGCCCCGCCGGAACCGCCACGTCCGTCCGGGCGTCGACGAGCGCCGTCACCTCGACCCCCGCAGCCGCAAGATCCGCCGCCGTCCGCCAGCCGTCGTCGCCCGTCGTGAAGACCGCGACCCGCTCCGGCGCCACCGCCCAGCGGTTGAGGTAGGCCCGGACCGCTCCGGCCAGCATCACCCCCGGGCGGTCGTTGTCGGCAAACGCCACCGGACGCTCGAGCGCCCCGGCGCACAGCACCGCCCGCCGTGCCGCGATCCGCCAGAAGCACTGCAGCGGCGCGCCCTCCGGCCGCTCGCCCACGTGCTCCGCCACCCGCTCCAGCGCCCCGAAGGTGCCGCCGTCATACGCCCCGGTGACGGTCGTGCGCAGCATCACCCGCACGTTCGGCATCGCTTCGAGCTCCGCCACCACGCCCGCCGCCCAGTCCGCGCCCGGCCGCCCCCCCACCTCCAGCCGCTCGCCGTTGAGCCGTCCGCCGGGCAGGAAATCCTCGTCCGCCAGGATCACCCGCGCCCCGGCCCGCCCCGCGGTCAACGCCGCCATCAGCCCGGCCGGCCCCGCCCCGATCACCAGGAGGTCACAGAAGGCGAACGCCTTCTCGCAGGCGTCGGGGTCGGGCGCGCCCGACAGCGCCCCGAGCCCCGCGGCACGGCGGATCAGCGGCTCGTAGACCCGCTCCCAGAACGCCCTCGGCCACATGAAGGTCTTGTAGTAGAACCCGGCCCCGATCAGCGGCGCCGCCAGGTCGTTCACCGCCATCAGGTCGAACCGGAGGCTCGGCCAGCGGTTCTGGCTGAACGCCTCCAGCCCCTCGAACGCCTCCTGCACCGTCGCGCGGGTGTTCGGCGACGCGGCCGCCCCGCGCCCCACCGTCACCAGCGCGTTCGGCTCCTCCGACCCCGCCGAGAGCACGCCCCTCGGCCGATGGTACTTGAAGCTCCGCCCGACCAGCCGCACCCCGTTCGCCAGCAGCGCCGACGCCAGCGTATCGCCGGGATGCGCCCGCAGCCGCCGCCCGTCGAAGCTGACGCCGATCTCCCGGGCGCGGTCGATCCGCCCGCCGGCATCCAGCCGCCTCACCGCCCGGCATCCCGCGCCAGGCCCACGTCGAGCACCAGCATGCGTCCGCGTGTCGCGCACCACCCGCAGCCAGGCCCGGCAGCCGCCACGCGTGCTGCCAGAGCTCCGCATTCGGCCCCGCCGGGTTGTCGCGCATGTTCAGATAGTCGTGGAACGCCGCCGCGCCCGCATCCCCCGCGGGCCGCGCCAGCAGCTTCGCCGAGCCGCGATAGGCGAATTCCCGCAGGTCACGCTCGCCGCAAAGGGGACAGGTCAGCCGCATCGGGAGCCAAATCCCCCGCCGCGCGTTCTACCCGCAGACTTCGCCTTACCCGGGAGAAGAAAATGCGACCCTTTGTCACCACCGTCGTTCTCGCCACCGCCCTCGTCTTGTCGGCATGCGGCGATGGCGCCACCGAACGCGCCGCCACCGGCGGACTCGCTGGCGGCACCGCCGGACTGGTCGTCGGCGGGCCGGTCGGTGCCGTGGCCGGCGCGGCCGGCGGCGCGACGGTCGGCGCGGCCACCGCGGACGACTGAACCGCTCAGTGCAGGTTGGGCTGGGCACCCGTCCCCTCCTCGTCCAGCACCAGCCCGCTCTCGAACCGGTCCATGCCGCAGCCCCGCGGCCGCCGGATGCGGCGACGCCCGTGGCGATCAGGTGCGCGAAGCACCAGCCCGACGCCGGCGTCGCCTTGAACCCGCCGTAGCACCAGCCGCCGTTGAAGAAGAGCCCGTCCACCGGCGTCCGGTCGATGATCGGCGAGCCGTCCATCGTCATGTCGACGATGCCGCCCCAGGACCGCAGCACCCGCGCCTTGCCGATCATCGGCATCAGCGCCATGCCCGCCTCCATCACGTGCTCGACCGCCGGCAGGTTCCCCCGCGCCGCGTACGAGTTGTAGAAGTCGAGATCGCCGCCGAAGACCAGCCCGCCCTTGTCGGACTGGCTGATGTAGAAATGCCCCATCCCGAAGGTCACCACCCCCGGCAGGACCGGCTTCAGCCCCTCGGTCACGAACGCCTGCAGAACGTGGCTCTCGATCGGCAGCCGCAGCCCCGCCATCTCCCCCACCTGGCTCGACCGCCCGGCCACCGCCATCCCGACCTTGTCCGCACGCGATGAAACCGCGCGAGGTCTCCACCCCGCGCACCCGTCCCGCCTCGATCCGGAACCCCGTCACCTCGCAGTTCTGGATCAGGTCGACCCCCCGCGCAGTCAGCGCCCCGCGCGAAGCCCCAGGCCACCGCGTCGTGCCGCGCCGTCCCGGCCCGCCGCTGCAGCAGACCGCCCCGGATCGGAAACCGCGCGCCGTCGAAGTTGAGGAACGGCCACCCCGCCCGCACCTCGTCGCGGGTCAGGAGCTCCGCGTCGTCCCCCTGAAGCCGCATGGCGTTGCCGCGCCGGGCGAAGGCGTCGAACTGCCCGTCCGAGTGGCAGAGGTTCAGCACCCCCCGCTGCGACATCATCACGTTGTAGTTCAGCTCCTGCTCCAGCCCCTCCCAGAGCCGCAGCGAATGCGAATAGAACTCGCCGTTGCCCTTGAGCAGATAGTTCGCCCGCACGATCGTCGTGTTGCGCCCGACGTTGCCCGCCGCCGAGATAGCCCCGCTCCAGCACCGCGACGTTGGTGATCCCGTGGTTCTTCGCGAGGTAGTAGGCCGTCGCCAGCCCGTGCCCGCCGCCGCCGATGACGACGACGTCATAGGCCGGCCTTCGGCTCCGGCTCGCGCCAGACCGGCGCCCAGTCCCGGTCGCCGGTCAAGCGCATTCGTCGAACGATCGCCCAGGCCGAGTACCGCATCTTCTCGCTCCGGCCTGCGAGCAAAGCGGCTCCGCTATGGAGGCGCAAGGGGCCGGTCTACCGGCCGCCCGTCAGCTTGCCCGCCGCCGGCCGCGCCGCCGCCCAGAGCCGCCGATAGGCGACCGCGATCCGCTGCGCCCCATGCGCGGCCAGAAGCCGCGCCGCCACTTCGGCGTCCTCGTGGTCCGGCTCGGACCCGGCCGCCTCGGCAAGCATCCGCTCGAGGTCGCGCGCGGCGATCTCGCCCCGGTCCGGCGCCGGCATCCAGGCGATGCGCAGGCCCGCGCGCCCCGCCAGCGCCACCGCCCGGCGCCGCTCCGCCGGTGTCACCACCAGCACCGCCAGCCCGCCGCGCCCGGCCCGCCCCGTCCGCCCGGAACGATGCAGCAGGATGTCTGCGCTCCCCGGCAGTTCGGCGTGCAACACGAGCTCCAGCCCCGGCAGGTCGAATCCCCGTGCCGCGAGATCGGTCGCGACGCAGACCCGAACCCGCCCCTCGCGCAGCGCCGCCAGCGCCGCGTTCCGCCCGCGCCTGGCTCATGCGCCCCCGACAGCTCCGCCACCGCGAACCCGCGCGCCGCCAGCCGCCCGGCCAGCGACCCCGCCGAGTCCCGCCGCGCGCAGAAGACGATCGCCGCCCGCGCCTCGTGCAGCCGCAGCAGGTTGACCACCACCGCCTCCCGGTCCGCGCCGGCGACCGCGACCCCCTGCAGCTCGAACCCGCGCGCCGCGCCGAGATCCAGCCGTTGCGCATCGCGCTGGAACCGCCGCGCCATCTGCTCGACCTCGGCACTCACCGTGGCCGAGAACATCAGCGTCTGCCGCCCCTCCGGCAGCGCCGCCAGCAGCGCCTCGATCTCCACCCGGAAATCCGCGCCCAGCATCTGGTCCGCCTCGTCGAGCACCACGCAGCGCACGTGCCCGGTTCCGAGCGCGCCGAGCCGGAGATGCGCCCCCAGCCGCCCCGGCGTGCCCACGACGATGTCGAGCCCGGCCGCCAGCGCCGTCTGCTCGCGCCCGCACGTCGCTTCCCGCCGGTGCAGCAGCCGATCCGCGCCCCGCTGCCGGCGAAGAGCCAGCCGAGCTCGCCCGCGACCTGCATGGCGAGCTCCCGCGTCGGCACGATGACGATCGCCTGCGGCCCCGCCGCCCAGGGAACCCGTCCCCCGGCCCCGGTCAGCCGCCGCGCCAGCATCAGCCCGAAGGCCACCGTCTTCCCCGACCCGGTTCCGGCGGAAACCAGCAGGTCGAGGTCGTCCGCCTCCAGCCGCAGCACCGCCCGCTGCACCGGCGTCAGCCGACGATAGCCGCGGGCGGCAAGCGTCCGCGCGAACGCCTTGGACAGGCGCCCTCTACAGGTAATCATCCACTCGTTTCCCGGAATTCGACCCCGGCCCCGCAGGACCGCCGCCGGCAACTTGCCAGCACCCGAACTTGCCTCTATAGCACCGGCAACTTTACACTCAATGAACGGACCTCCCGCAAATGCCCAAGATCAACGGCAACGAAATCCGCCCCGGCTACATCATCGAGCACGACGGCGGCCTCTGGGTCGCGGTGAAGACCAGCCACGTCAAGCCCGGCAAGGGCGGCGCCTTCGCCCAGGTCGAACTCAAGAACGTCCGCGACGGCCGCAAGCTCAACGAGCGCTTCCGCTCCGCCGACAAGGTCGAGCGTGTCCGCCTCGACCAGAAGGACCAGCAGTTCCTCTACGAGTCCGACGGCCTCCTGCACTTCATGGACGCCGACACCTTCGAGCAGGTGATGATCCCCGCCGACATCTTCGGCGAGCGCCGCCCCTTCCTGCAGGACGGAATGACCATCCAGGTCGAGTACTACGAGGAGGAGGCGCTCAACGCCATGCTCCCCGACAAGGTCATCTGCAAGGTGGTCGAGACCGAGCCCGCCGTGAAGGGCCAGACCGCGGCCAACAGCTTCAAGCCGGCGATCCTCGACAACGGCGTGCGCATCATGATCCCGCCCTTCGTCGGCGAGGGCGAGGCCGTGGTCGTCTCCACCGAGACCATGGAATACGTCGAGCGCGCCTGAGCGCGCCATGACCGCCGCGCCATCGGTCCACGGCCGCCGACCGCCCGCTCCTCGGCGTCCTGCTCATCATCGCCTTCTGCATCCTGGCCCCGCTCGGCGACGCCATGGGCAAGCTCCTCGGCGCGCTGCCGCTCGGCCAGCTCCTCCTCGCCCGCTACGCCATCCAGGCGATCCTTCTCCTCCCGCTGGTCTACGCCGGCGGCAAGACGCTCGACCTCTCCGCCCGTGTCTGGCGCCTGACCGTCGTCCGCACGCTCCTGCACATCGTCTCGCTCGGCGCCTTCTTCGCCGCGCTCCGCTTCCTGCCCATGGCCGAGACGGTGGCGATCTGCTTCGTCATGCCGTTCATCCTCCTGCTCCTCGGCCGCCTCACGGGCGAGCAGCGTCGGCCCGCACCGCCTCGCCGCCTGCGTGGTCGGCTTCGCCGGCACGCTCATGGTGGTCCAGCCCAGCTTCCTCGCCGTCGGCGCGCCGGCGCTCCTGCCGCTCCTCGTCGCGGTCCTCTTCTCCTTCTTCATGCTGATCACCCGCGCCATCGCCCGCGACACCGACCCGGTGGTGCTGCAGGCCGCCAGCGGCCTCGTCGCCACCGCCATCCTCGCCCCGCTCGTCCTTCTCGCCGCCGGCCGCGGCTGGCCCGAACTCAGCCCCGTCGCCGTCTCCGGCACCGACTGGATCCTCCTGGTCGCTCCTCGGCCTCTTCGGCACCGCCGCGCACCTCGTCATCACCTTCGCGCTCCGCTTCGCCCCGTCGAGCACGCTCGCCCCCATGCAGTACCTCGAGCTCCCCTTCGCCACCCTGATCGGCTGGGCGATCTTCGGCGACCTCCCCGACGGCCTCGCCGCCCTCGGCATCGCCGTCAGCGTCGCCGCCGGCCTCTACGTCATCCACCGCGAGCGCGCCGCCAGCCTCGCCCTCCCGCCCGCCGTCTAGCCCAGCCTCGGCCGCGGCTTCAGGTAGGTCCGCCCGACACGAGACCGCCACGCGCAAATGCTTGATCTGCCGGCGCATCTGTTCGATGGTCGGGGAACAATCTGCGCAAGAAACGAACCTCGGGAGGATACCATGCGACTAGCGACCCTGATCGGTGCGGCGTCACTTGCATTCGCCGCCGCCGCTTCGGCCCAGGACTATCCGACGGGGCCGGTAACCATCGTCGTCCCCTTCGCGGCGGGCGGGCCCACCGACACCGTGACCCGCCTGATCGCGGAACCGATGTCGGCCTCGCTCGGCCAGCAGGTCGTCGTGCAGAACGTGGGCGGGGCCGGCGGAACCCTCGGCGCAACCCAGGTCGCAAAGGCGACCGCCGACGGCTACACCCTGCTCCTGCACCACATCGGCATGTCGACCGCGCCGTCGCTCTACGCGGACCTCGCCTTCAATTCGACATCCGACTTCGCGCCGATCGGCCTCGTCACCAGCGTCCCGATGACGATCGTCGCCCGCAAGGACTTCGAGCCGAACACGCTCGAGGAGTTGATCGCCTACGTGAAGGCCAACGCCGACACCGTCACCTACGCCAACGCCGGCATCGGCGCCGCCTCGCACCTCTGCGGCATGCTCTTCATGTCCGCGATCGACACCGAGGTCGTGACCGTCCCCTACCAGGGCACCGGCCCGGCGATGACCGACCTGCTCGGGGGCCAGGTCGACTTCATGTGCGACCAGACCACCAACACGACGGGCCAGATCCTCGGTGGCGAGGTCAAGGCCTACGCCGTCACCTCGCCCGAGCGGCTGGCGAACCTGCCCGACGTGCCGACCACCGCCGAGGCGGGCCTGCCCGATTTCCAGCTCGGCATCTGGCATGGCCTTTACGCCCCCGCCGGCACGCCGCCCGAGGTGCTGGCCAAGCTCGGCGAGGCGTTGAAGACGGCCGTCGCCGACCCGACCGTCGCCGAGCGCTTCGCCGAGCTCGGCACCGCGCCCTCGCCTCCCGAGGAGGTGACGCCCGAAGCGCTCTCCGCGATCCTCGCCGAGCAGATCGCTCTCTGGAAGCCGCTGATCGAGCAGGCGGGCGCCAAGGCGCAGTAGCGCCGCCATGCAGCGCGCCGGCATCAAGGACATCCTCGCCGGGCTGATCTTCCTCGGCTTCGGCGCAGCCTTCGGCTACGCCGCCACCGGCTACCCGATCGGCACTGCGTTCCGCATGGGGCCGGGCTATTTTCCGCTCCTGCTCGCCGGGGCGCTCGCGCTCCTCGGCGTTGCGATCGCCGTCAAGGGCTTCGCCGCAGTCGCCGCGGAGGGCGAGATCGGCCCGGTGCCCTGGCGTGCCCTCATCCTCCTCCTCGGGGCGCTCATCTTCTTCGGCGCGACGATCCGCGGCCTTGGCCTCATCGCCACCCTGCTCGTCACCGCCTTCGCGAGCGCCCTCGCCAGCCGGCAGAACAGCCCCGCCGCCGCCGTCGTGATCGCGGGCGGGCTGACACTCCTCTGCGTGCTGATCTTCCACTTCGAACTCGGGGTGCCGGTGCCGCTGGTCGGCCCCTGGCTCAGGTTCTGAGCATGGACCTTCTCGCCAACCTCGCCCTCGGCCTCGATACCGCCCTCACGCCGGTCAACCTCTTCTACTGCTTCGTCGGCGTCCTGCTCGGCACCCTCGTCGGCGTCCTCCCCGGCATCGGACCCACCGCGACCATCGCGATGCTCCTGCCCATCACCTTCTCCTTCGCGCCGGTCACCGCACTCATCATGCTCGCCGGCATCTACTACGGCGCGCAGTACGGTGGCTCGACCACCGCCATCCTGATCAACCTGCCGGGGGAATCGTCCTCCGCCGTCACCGCCATCGACGGCTACCAGATGGCCAGGAAGGGCCAGGCGGGCCCGGCGCTCGCCACCGCAGCCCTCGGCTCCTTCTTCGCCGGCACGGTCGCCACCTTCATCCTCGTCCTCGCCGCCCCGCCGCTGGCCCGCGCCGCGCTCAGCTTCGGTGCGCCCGAGTACTTCTCGCTGATCGTCCTCGGCCTCATCGCCTCGATCGCCCTCGCCCACGGCTCGATCCTCAAGGCGCTCGCCATGATCGTGCTCGGGCTGCTCCTCGGCATGGTCGGCCAGGACATCTACACCGGCACGCCACGCTTCACCTTCGGCTTCTTCGAGCTCTACTCGGGCATCAACTTCGTGTCCGTCGCCGTCGGCGTCTTCGGGATCGCCGAGATCCTGCGCAACCTCGAGACCAAATCGACCCGCGAAGTGATGATCAAGCGCGTCACCAACCTCTGGCTGACCCGCGACCAGTTCCGCCGGATCACCCCGCCAGTGCTGCGCGGGACGGCCCTCGGGTCGATCCTCGGCGTGCTGCCCGGCGGCGGTCACGTCCTCTCGTCCTTCGCCTCCTACGCCATGGAAAAGCGCCTCTCGAAGAACCCGCAGGAGTTCGGCCACGGCGCGATCGAGGGAGTCGCCGGCCCGGAGAGCGCCAACAACGCCGCCGCCCAGACCTCGTTCATCCCCCTGCTGACGCTCGGCATCCCGGCGCACCCGGTCATGGCGCTGATGATCGGGGCCTTCATCATCCAGGGAATCACCCCCGGCCCCAACGTCATCCGGGACGAGCCCGCGCTCTTCTGGGGCATCGTCGTCTCCATGTGGGTCGGCAACCTGATGCTGGTGCTGCTCAACCTGCCGCTCATCGGCCTGTGGGTGAAGCTCCTGACCGTGCCCTACCGCGTCCTCTTCCCCGCCATCGTCGTCTTCGCCTCGCTCGGCTGCTACGCCATCGCCAGCAATCATTTCGACGTCTACGCCATCGCCGTCTTCGGCATCATCGGCTATGTCCTCATCAAGCTGGGCTGCGAGCCGGCGCCCCTGCTGCTCGGCTTCGTCCTCGGTCCCCTCCTCGAGGAGCATCTTCGCCGGGCGATGATCCTGTCCCGCGGCGACCCGATGATCTTCCTGGAGCGCCCGATCTCCGCGACCCTGCTCGCGCCTCGCCGCGCTCGCCATCGTCGTTGCCGTTCTTCCCTCCGTGCGAAAAAAGCGCGACGAGGTCTTCGTCGAGGAGGACTGATACCGACGGCCCAGGCATCCAACTCGATCGACGAGTTAGTGAAACGTGAAGAAGTGGCAAGCCTGATTCCAGCCACTTTCCAGCCGGATTCCAGCCTCCGAAAACGAAGCCTTTTCATGAGCTTGCTTGGCAATCTCCGCACCCCGGGTTTTCCCCGCCAGTTCACCCGAAAGCCGGCGACGGTCAGGGGCAAGCGCCGCTTGTATGACTGACCTCGCGGCGGCCGGCCGGATGTAGTAGCGTCACGCCCGGCGCACGGGAACGGAGGGCGAGACGCATGGCGGAAACCCGGCGGGAGATCGAGGAGGCGCTGCGCAACTCGTTCCTCTTCCCCCTCCTCGGCCCCGAGGAACGGACCCGCTTCATCGCCGCCGCCCATCCCCGCTCCTGGCGCGCCGGCGCCGCGATTTTCGTCATGGACGACCCCGGCACCTCGATGATGCTGGTGCGCACCGGCACCGTGCGCATCGGCTACCCCACCCCCGAGGGCCGCACCTTCCTCCTCGCCGAGCTCGGCCCCGGCTCCGTCTTCGGCGAGATCGCCCTCCTCGACGGCGGCCCGCGCTCGGCCGACGCCACCGCCGCCACCGACTGCACAATTCTCGCCTTCGAACGACGCGACTTCCTGCCGCTCCTCGAGCACAACTGGCAGCTCGCGGAAGCCGTGCTTCGCGTGATCTGCGGCCGTCTCCGCAGCGCCGACGCCCACATCGCCGACCTCGCCTTCTTCGACCTGCCCGGCCGGCTCGCCAAGACGCTGATCGCCCGCGCCCACCCGGCTTCGAGCGGAGGCAAAGCCACCGTCATCGACACCCAGGGGACGCTCGCCGCCATGGTAGGCGGCAGCCGCGAAGCGGTGAACCGCTGCCTGCGCAAATGGCAGAAGGACGGCATTGTCGCCATGGGCGATGGCCGCATCGTCCTGTCCGACCCGGAAGCGCTGGCCGAGGCTGCCGGCCTCTGATTCGGTCAGGGCCGGCCACCGCGCCCCCTCGGCTGCCCCGCTGGACAGACTGCGTGCCCGGCGGGTAACAATCCGCGCATGGTCCCGCGTCCGCCCGTCGAGGAGCTTTCGCCACAGCAGGCGATGGAGGAGCTCGCCGCCCTGGCGATCGACCTCGCCGAAGCGAACCGGGCCTATCACCAGGCCGACGCGCCGGCGATCACGGACGCCGACTACGACGCGCTCAAGCGCCGCAACGCCGCAATCGAGGCGCGCTTCCCGGAGTTGAAGCGCCCCGACAGCCCGTCTGGACAAGTCGGCGCCGCGCCGTCGGAAGCCTTTGCCAAGGTCCGCCATGCCCGCCCGCTCTACAGCCTGGAGAACGCCTTCGAGGAGGCCGAGGTCGGTGAGTTCGTCGATCGCGTCCGCCGCTTTCTGAACCTCTCCGCCGACCAGCCGCTCGCCTTCACTGCCGAGCCCAAGATCGACGGCCTCTCCCTCTCCCTTCGCTATGAGGAAGGCCGCCTCGTCAACGCCGCCACCCGTGGCGACGGCGAAACCGGTGAGAACGTCACCCCCAACGCCCGCACCATCGCCGACATCCCCAAGACCCTGGCCGGCGCCCCCGCCGTCCTCGAGGTCCGCGGCGAATGCTACATGTCCCACGCAGACTTCGCCGCACTGAACACCCGCCAGGCCGAAGCCGCGGACCGCATCTTCGCCAACCCGCGAAACGCCGCCGCGGGCTCGCTGCGCCAGCTCGATCCGGCCATCACCGCCGCCCGTCCCCTGCACTTCTTCGCCTACGCGTGGGGCGAGCTTTCCGAACCGCTGGCCGACACGCAAACCGCCGCCATCGCTCGCCTCACGGCGCTGGGCTTTGCTACCAACCCGCTCATGGTCACCTGCGCCTCCACCGGCGAGATGCTCGCCCAGTACCGCGCCATCGAGGCGCAGCGCGCCACCCTCGGCTACGACATCGACGGCGTCGTCTACAAGGTCGACAGGCTGGACCTGCAGGCCCGCCTTGGCTTTCGCTCCACCACCCCGCGCTGGGCGCTGGCGCACAAGTTCTCCGCCGAGCGCGCCTCGACCATCCTGCAGGCCATCGACATCCAGGTCGGCCGCACTGGCGCCCTCTCACCCGTCGCCCGGCTCCTGCCCGTCACCGTCGGCGGCGTGGTGGTGCAGAACGCCACGCTGCACAACGCCGACTACATCGCGGGGCGCGACTCCAAAGGCAACCCGATCCGCGAAGGCCGCGACATCCGCGTCGGCGACTGGGTCCGCATATACCGCGCCGGCGACGTTATCCCCAAGATCGAGGACGTCGACCTCTCCCGCCGCCCAAAGGAAAGCAGACCCTACGCCTTCCCCGACAGGTGCCCGGTCTGCGGCTCCGAGGTCGTCCGCGAGCCCGGCGAGGCGCTACACTACTGCACCGGCAACCTGATCTGCCCGGCACAGGCGGTGGAGAAGCTCAAGCACTTCGTCAGCCGCGGCGCCTTGACATCGAGGGCCTGGGCGCCAAGGCGATCGAGGCCTTTTTCACCGAGGGCTGGATCCGCGAACCCGCGGACATCTTCACCCTGGAAACCCTCCACGGTGACGCCCTGCGCGGCCGCGAACGTTGGGGCGAGAGGTCCGCCGGCAAACTCTTCGCCGCCATCGCCGAAAAGCGCCGCATCCCGCTGGACCGCCTCATCTACGCCCTCGGAATCCGACATGCCGGCGAAACCGCCGCTCGCCTTGTCGCCCGCCACTACGAATCGTGGACTGGCTTCGCCGAAGCGATGGAAGCGGCCCACGACCACGAAGGTCCGGAATGGGCCGAGCTTAACAACATCAACGGCGTCGGCGACACACTCGCCGGCTCCCTCGTCGACTACTTCCACGAACCCGCCAACCGTGAGGCCGTCGCCCGTCTGGTTGCCGAACTCGAAATCGAGGACGTCGTCGCCCCAACCGCGTCCGGCTCACCCGTCGCCGGCAAGACCGTCGTCTTCACCGGTACGCTGGAACGAATGACCCGCGCCGAAGCCAAGGCTCGCGCCGAAGCCCTCGGCGCCAAGGTCGCGGGCTCGGTCTCCGCCAAGACCGACTACGTCGTCGCCGGTCCCGGAGCCGGCTCGAAGGAAAAGGCGGCTCGGGAGCTGGGCGTGACCCTCCTCAGCGAGGAGGAATGGCTGGCTCTGACCGGCTAACGCTCCGGCTCCGACAGGATGACCTCCTCCCCCTCCCGCACCGCCGTGAAGAAGCAGTTCGGCCGGTTAGTGTGGCACGCCGGCCCGGTCTGCTCGACGATCAGGAGCAGACAGTCCCGGTCGCAATCGACCCGAAGCTCCTCGAGCCGCTGCACGTGCCCCGAGGTCTCTCCCTTGCGCCAAAGCGCGCCCCGCGAGCGCGACCAGTAGGTCACCTGCCCGGTCCGAAGGGTCTCGGCCAGGCTCTCGGCGTTCATCCAGGCCAGCATCAACACCTCCCCGTCCGTACCCTGGGCTATAGCCGGAATCAGCCCACGCGCGTCGAAGCGGAGGCATGCGATATCGAAGGCGGGCATGGCGGCATCCCTTTTCCAACCGGGTTTTGCGGCCTATCTATGGGGCGGCTCGACGAAAGCAAAGGACCCGGTCAAGCATGAGCGGCGACAACGACCTCATCAAGCTCTACTCGCAGCGCATCCTTGCGCTCGCCGCCGCCATACCCCTGACTGAGCGCCTCCCGTCGCCGCAGGTCACCGCCCGCAAACGCTCCCCTCTCTGCGGCTCCACCGTCACAGTGGATCTCGATGTCGCCGACGGCCGTATCGCGGGCTTCGGCCAGGACGTGAAGGCCTGCGCCCTCGGCCAGGCTTCCGCTTCCGTCCTCGGCCGCCACGTCGCTTGGCGCCAGCCGGGGCGACATCGCCCGCGCCCGGGACATGCTCGCCGCCATGCTCACAGCCGGCGGCCCCGCCCCCGACGCGCCCTTCGAGGAGCTGGAAGTCCTCCTCCCCGCCCGCGACTACCGCAACCGCCACGCTTCAATCCTCCTCGCCTGGGACGCCACCCTCGCCGCCTTCGACGAGGCCCTCGCGTCGGCCTGAGCAGTGCCTCGCAGCACCGTCAGCTCAAAAAAAATCGCCGCTACCCGAGGGTGCGGCGATGAGGTGGCGGCGCGGAAGGAGGCAGGTCGCGGACAGGCAGAATCCGCTACGCACCGCATGCAAAGGCAAATCCTTCAGGCGAGGACCGGCAACAGCAGCGCCACGACGATCGTGGCGCAAAGACCGGCAAGGCCGAAAATCTCCCGGGCCAAAACATCCGGCTCTGTGGTCAAAATGCGACGAACGGGCTCAGGCATGGCAATGTTCCCTCTATGATCCTATTTGTTCCGTTAATGTTCTGATTTTTTGCAATCTGAGTCAAGCCCGGTTCGGAACACAGAGCGAACGGGTTAACCCACGGAAAGCATTCGGATCGCCTTGTCCCGCTCCATGAGGTAGAGCAGCGTGCGAACGGCCTCGCCGCGGGGAGAGGCGAGCTCGGGGTCCTGATCGAGCAGAAGCCGCGAATCGTCCTGAGCGATGCGCAGCAGCTCGCGCCTGAGTCTCGAGGTCGGCGATGCGGAACCGCGGCAGGCCCGATTGCGCGACGCCGATCAGGTCCCCCGCCCCGCGCAGCTTCAAGTCCTCTTCGGCGATGCGGAAGCCGTCCTCGGTCGCCCGCATGATCTCCAGCCGCGCCTTCGCCGTCTCCCCGAGCGGCGGATCGTAGAGGAGGAGGCAGGTGGAGCGCGCTCGCCCCGCGGCCCACCCGCCCACGCAGCTGGTGGAGCTGCGCCAGTCCGAAGGCCTGGGCTCCCTCGATCACCATGATCGAGGCGTTGGGGACGTTGACCCCTACCTCGATCACCGTGGTCGCCACCAGCAGCCGCGTCCGCCCGGCGACGAAGTCCGCCATCGCCGCGTCCTTCTGCGCCGGGGGCATCTGTCCGTGCACGAGGCCGGTGACCCCGGTGCCCAGCGCCAGCTGAGGCTGGCGAAGCGTTCCTCGGCGGCAGTCATCTCCGCCACTTCCGACTCTCCCGACCAGCGGGCAGACCCAGTAGGCCTGCCGCCCCTCGGCGATGGCGCGGCGCAGGTGCTCGACCACTTCGGAGGTGCGCCCCGAGGAGATCAGCGCGGTTTCGACCGGCATCGCGTCCCGGCGGCTTCTCGTCGAGCACCGAGAAATCCATGTCGCCATACTGCGCCAGCGTCAGGCTGCGCGGGATCGGCGTCGCAGTCATCACGAGGATGTCGGCCGCGCTGCCCTTCTCGCCCAGGTCCATGCGTTGGCGCACCCCGAAGCGGTGCTGCTCGTCCACGACGGCGAGGCGGAGGTCGCGGAAGGCTACGTCCTTCTGGAAGAGCGCATGCGTTCCCACCAGGATCCCGATCGCCCCGGCGGCCAACGCCGCGAGCTTGGCCGCCCGCTCGGCTCCCTTGTCGCGGCCGGTCAGGATCTCCAGCCGCACGCCCGCTGCCTCGGCCAGCGGCGCCAGCGAGAGCAGGTGCTGGCGGGCGAGGATCTCGGTCGGCGCCATCATCGCCGCCTGCCCGCCCGCCTCCACCGCCGCCAGCATGGCAAGGAAGGCCACCAGCGTTTTGCCAGAGCCGACGTCGCCCTGGAGCAGCCGGTTCATCCTGAGGCCGGAGGCCATGTCGGCGGTGATCTCGGCAACGCTGCGGTCCTGGGCGCGCGGTCAGGCTGTGCGGCAAGGCCGCCAGCACCCGCCGCCGCAGCAGGCCGTCGCCGCGGGTTGAAATGCCCCTCGCCCGCTTCATCCGGGCGCGGGCGATCGCCAGCGTCACCTGATGGGCGAGAAGCTCGTCGTAGGCCAGCCGCTCCCGCGCCGGCGCGCTGGGTGCGAGATCCGCCGGCCCCGTCGGGGCATGGGCGGCGGCCAGCGCGTCGCGCCAGTCGGGCCAGCGGCGCCTTTGCTTGACGCTGGGCTCGATCCACTCCGGCAACGCCGGCGCTCGGGTCAGGGCGTCCCGCACCGCGTTCGTCATGGCTCCGCAGCGTCAGGCCCTGGGTCAGGGGATAGACCGGCTCGAATTCGGGCAGGGTCTCCTCGCCGCCGGGGCGCAGGATGTGGTCGGGATGGGCCATCTGCGCGATGCCGTCGAAGATCTCCACCCGCCCGGACACGATGCGGCGCTGGCCGGCGGGAAGCGACCGGCGCAGGCTGTCGGAGTGGGCATGGAAGAAGACGAGCTGGAACTCGGTGAGCGCATCGCGGACATGGATGCGGTAGGGGCGGCCGCGCATGGACGGTGGCTGGTGCAGCCCGATGGTCACCTCGACGGTGACCACCTCGGGCAACCGCGCGTCCCGGATCGAGGCGCGCAGGCGGCGATCCACGCCGGAGGCGGGAGCGTCAGGACGAGGTCCACCGGGTGGGCGATCTCCAGCTCGCCAGCAGCCGCGCGGTCTTCGGGCCGATCCCCGCCAGGCCGGTCAGCTCGGAAAAGAGAGGGAAGAGGACGGCGGGGCGGCTCATGGTGGCGGCATCTTCCGCGATCCCGGCGAGGTTGCCAACTGGAAGCGGAGCACAGTGCGCACAATGGACAAGCCATTGTATTAAGATGATAAATGCGCTGACCTTGGTTAAGCCAATCCCAGCCGCCGCCGGATATCGCCGGGTGTCTCGCCGGCGGCCCGCAGCGCGGCGAGCGAGCGGGCATCGTCGCGCTTGGCGAGGCGCCGGCCGTCCCCGTCGCGGATCAGTCGGTGGTGGTGCCACACGGGCACCGGCAGCCCGAGCAGCGCCTGGAGCAGCCGGTGGAGCGGCGTGGCGGCAAGAGGTCCGCGCCGCGCACCACATGGGTGACGCCCTGGGCGGCGTCATCGACCACCACCGCGAGGTGATAGCCTGCGCCGACGTCCTTCCGCGCCAGCACCACGTCGCCGAGATCCCGCGCCAGCGCAGCCGGGTTGAGCCGATGGACGCCCGGCGCCTCCGGACCGGTCTCGGTGAAGTCGAGCCGCGCCACCGCCGCCGGCCCACCGAGGAGATCGATGGCGGCGGCGAGGTCGAGGCGCCAGGCGGCATCCTCGGGCAGGTCTTCGCGGCCACGGCAGGTGCCGGGGTAGACGCCCGCGGCCGGTGCGCCTTCCTGCGGCGCGGCGAGGGCGGCGGCGATGTCGCGGCGGGTGCAGCGTGCAGGGGTAGGTGAGCCTTGAGGTCGCGCAGCCGCGTCGAGGGCGTCGGCGTAGCGCGGGAGGCGGTCGGACTGGCGCATGACTGGCGGCGGGCCAGGTGAGGCCGAGCCAGGCGAGGTCGTCGAAGATGGCCTGCTCGAACTCGGGGCGGGCAGCGGCGTGGGTCGATGTCCTCGATGCGGAGGAGGAACGTCGCCGCCGCGGCCGCGCAAGCTTCGCGGCGGTCAGCGCCGAGAAGGCGTGGCCGAGATGCAGCGGGCCGGTGGGCGACGGCGCGAAGCGGGTGAAATCCCGCAAATCCGGGTTAGCGCTCGCGCGCTTCGAGCCGGCGGGTGCGCCGCTCCTCGCCCGACTGGTAGATCAGGATCCAGGCCAGGAGGATGAACATCGGGTGGGTCAGCCCGCCAGAGAGGAGCATCGCCGGGATCCAGATCAGGAAGGTCACGATGCGCGACGAACGGGCGGCCTGCGAACAGGATCGACAGCGGCGGCAGGAAGAGGGCGAGGACGTAGTTCATGGCGGTCGAGATAGGGAGGCCGGGGCGCGGGCGCAAGTGGGGCGAAGAAGGTTTCGGTTGCGCGTCATGGGTTGCGGCGGCCGGAACCCGGCTGGAACGTGGCTGGAAACCGGCTTGCCAATTTGAGGGGCATTTTAACGGGTTTCGGGCAGGATGGGGCCTTCCGGGACAGGACAGGAGACCGACACCGTGGAAGACCGGCTGCGCACGATCGCCCAACAGCAGGCCCACCTCGAAGATGATGATCGCGCTCGACGGCCGGAGCGGTCGACCTGCGCGACATGCAGCTGCGCGGGGCGCTGATCCCGGCCGGCTGGGGCAGAGCTGGAGACGACGGCGCCGGTGCGGCCGCGCAAGAAGAAGGTGACGGTGGCGCTGGACGCGGACGTGGCGCGCTGGTTCCACGGCCTCGGCGCCGGCTACCACGGCCGGATCAATGCGGTGCTGCGCACCTACATGCTGGCGCTGATCTCGAAGGAGGTGCTGAGCCCAGGGCGACAGGACCGGCGCGGCAACGAGAATGGGGGAAGGCGGCGCCGAAGAAGAAGGAGGAGGAGGAGGGGGAGGAGGAGGGGAGTGAGGGCCGCGATCGTTCCGTGTATATTTCGTGCATGACGCACTTATGAAATTCAAGACGAAACTCTGAGGGTGTCGTAATGGCCGTAAATGTTGTATCTCCTTGTCCGCCCGCGTCGCCAGGTCCCAGGCAGGGCGCGTCGGGTTCTTGGTCGCCGGCAGGCTGAGCTCCACTGGAGCACGAATAAGCTGGTGCGCGCCGGTTTGTGTTGGAAGCCGCAAATGTAGGCGCCAGGTGCGCCTTCGACGAACGCGGTCGGGACGCGGGGGCAGAGACCGTGCTCGACACTAACGTCGCGGGGCTGAGTGTAAGAGGGCGCGACTCGGGCCGGGTGACGCAGCTCCAAGAGCGTAAGAAGGGCGGATGGTCGATAGCGGATGGCTTGT
Source organism: uncultured Alphaproteobacteria bacterium (assembly GCA_963844375.1). GTDB lineage: Bacteria > Pseudomonadota > Alphaproteobacteria > Rhodobacterales > Rhodobacteraceae > Amaricoccus. The sequence goes on from CAWJOI010000038.1 coordinate 65,066, forward strand.
CGCGGGCAGCATCGCGGCGTGATCGAACCGTCGCGCGCTGCCGTAGCCAAGGGCGTCGCCTCCGTGATGGCGCCGTCCCGTTGCCGCGGTGCCGCGAGCACCGGCTGGCAGTCGGTCGATCTCAAGGCGGCCGAAGCTAGGCGCATGGCCTCGACCGCGAGGAGAGGGCGGCTCCCGCGCTCGGCTACTCGCTCATTCGGTCCAGTCGCCAACGCCGCGATCCGAGCGTTCCGAGATCGTCTCTTGCTGGCCTCCGAGCAGGCGGCAAAGCGCGTAGGCTCAGGAACGACGCCAGCGGCAGGACCGCCACCAAGGCCGCAGCGGCGGAGGAGGTCAACCAGTTCGCGCCGGGCACGACGGAGGCGGCCAGGGTGAGCCCGGCGCCGATCGCCGCCAGCGCTGCGGCGCCCTCCCCCCCTCTAACTCCCCGAGCGGCCCCGGCAACGATAGAGGGCAGCGGCGCATCCATGCGAGCACAGGCTAGAAGGAACCGAAGAGCGGCGGGGTGGCGCGCAAAGAAGATATTCCTGCATTGCCTCGACGCTCCGCCGGAACGTGGGTGAGTATGCGGCGCATAGATCGACAAAGCCCTCGCCGCTCGTCAGATCTGTGGGCTGGTCCGACCCCGCGTGCTGTGGCGACATCGAGAAGATGCTTGCAAACCCCGAGGCCCATCTCATGGTGCACCACACCAGAGCCGCCGCAGTGCGGTCCGCAACCCCGGGGCAGCTGCGCCCCGGCCAATTAGTCGAGAAACACTTGGAATGCCGTAATGCCAGCGGCCTCCTCGGCCAACCCGCTGCTGGCCGAGACCCCCTCCCCGTAAGGAAGATAGATGACGAGCGCCGCGAGACGGTGGAGGGCGCTCGGGCGCGGTGCTCGAACCTACAGCACCGCTTCGAGGGCTCCATAAGCGAGAGGGCCAGCCGGACTTCGCTCCCGCGGACCGTCTCCGTATCGATCAAGGACCGGTTCACCGGGGAGGCCTGAGGAGCGGCCATCATGACCGCGGCGGCGAGGAAGGAGACTGCAGTATCGAGGCTCGTTGAAGAGCTGACGCGTTTATGGCGGCCTGAAAGGACGCGACATCGCGAACATTTTCGAGGTCTCGCCCCCAACCGTCACACGGTGGAGTCAGGGCGAGGGCAGCCCAACGATCGACAAGCAGACGGCGATGGCCCAGCTTCGCTGGGTCGCGCAACGTCTGTCGGACTTCTATGAGCCGGACGAGGTCCGTTTGTGGCTCCAGTCGCCCCACCCACAGCTTCAGAATGCCCGCCCCTATGATCTGGTCGTCGAGGGCAGGACTCCCGAGGTCCTGGAAGTGATCGAACGCCTCGAGAGCGGGGTGTACTGTAGAGTGGCTTCGGGTCGGCGACGCCATGACGATCGACTTCTGGATGCGCTGGGCGAGATCGATCCCGAACCCTTCGTGGGCACGATGTGGCGCGTGGTGCGCGCCGGCCGTTCGGTTCTGGATGGCTCGCGCGGGTCCGGACGATGGAACCCGACGTCGCTCTCGGTCCTCTATGGCTCGCAAGAGGCAGATGGGGCCCTCGCCGAGATGCACTTCCACCTGAGCCGTGGCCAGTCGGTGTTCCCCTCGCGGATGCGGCACGATCTGTTCGAGCTGAAGATAAGGACGAAAGAGACGCTCGTCCTTGCGGACATGGACGCGCTGAGCCGGTTGGGCGTCGTTCCGGCGCGGTACAGCGAAATTCTCTACGACAGAACGCAGGAGATTGCTGACGCGGCATTTTTCATGGGCTTCGACGGGATCATTGCGCCATCGGCTCGGTGGGCGTGCCAGAATGTCGTTCTTTTCCTCGACAAGATCGACCTGGGCGACATTGAAGAGGTGAGCGGCAACCCCATCAGCTGGAGCGAGTGGCGCAGCAAACATGCGAAGGGCGCCTAGCGTCGTTTCGCGCACAACGAACTCAACTAGCCCTTGAGCCCTGAGACCGAGGCACAGATCGCTAGCGCTGCCTCAAGCCGGGACCCGCTCTACCGCCAGCCACCCCGCGAAATCCGCCTTCGCCCGGTCCGTGTACCCCTTGTACCGCTCCTTCCGCCCGCGCCGCCCGCCGCGGGCGTCGTCCAGGGGCGGGAAGAGGCCGAAGTTCACGTTCATCGGCTGGAAGGTCGCAGCATTCGCGCCGCCGGTGATGTGGGTGACGAGGGCGCCCATGGCGGTGGTCGGCGGGGGCGGGGCGAGGGGCAGGCCCAGGCGCTCGGCGGCGGCGAGGCGGCCGGCGAGGAGGCCCATGGCGGCGCTCTCGACGTAGCCCTCGACGCCGGTGATCTGGCCGGCGAAGCGCAGGCGGGGGGCGGCGCGCAGGCGCATCTGGCCGTCGAGGAGGCGCGGCGCGTTCAGGAAGGTGTTGCGGTGGATGCCGCCGAGGCGCGCGAAGGCGGCGTTCTCCAGGCCGGGAATCATCCTGAAGACATCGGTTTGCGCGCCGTACTTCATCTTCGTCTGGAAGCCGACGATGTTGTAGAGCGTGCCGAGCGCGTTGTCGCGGCGGAGCTGGACGACGGCGTGGGGCTTGCGGTCCGGTGCGTGCGGGTTGGTGAGGCCGACGGGCTTCAGCGGGCCGAAGCGCAGGGTCTCGCGGCCGCGCTCGGCCATGACCTCGATGGGGAGGCAGCCCTCGAAGTAGGGGGTGTCCTGCTCCCAGTCCTTGAACTCGGTCTTGTCCGCGGCGAGCAGGGCGTCGATGAAGCGCTCGTACTGGTCGCGGTCCATGGGGCAGTTGAGATAGGCGGTGCGGTCGGCCTCGGTCTCGCCCTTGTCGTAGCGGGACTGGAACCAGGCCTTGCTCAGGTCGACCGTCTCGAAATGCACGATGGGGGCGATGGCGTCGAAGAAGGCGAGCGCCGTCTCGTCGGTGAGGGTGCGGATGGCGTCGGCGAGCGCGGGCGAGGTCAGCGGGCCGGTGGCGACGATCACGCTCGACCAGTCGCCCGGCGGGAGGCCGGCGACCTCGGCGCGGTCGATGGTGATGAGCGGATGTGCCTGGAGACGCTCGGTAATCTCGGCGGAGAACGGCACGCGGTCGATGGCGAGGGCGCTGCCGGCGGGCACGGCGTGCCGGTCGGCGGTGGCGATGACCAGGCCGTTCGCGGCGCGCATCTCCCAGTGCAGCAGCCCCACGGCGTTCTGCTCGTGGTCGTCCGAGCGGAACGAGTTGGAGCAGACGAGCTCCGCGAGGGAATCGGTCTGGTGGGCGAAGGTGCCGACCGCGGGGCGCATCTCGTGCAGGATCACCGGAACGCCCATGCCGGCGGCCTGCCAGGCGGCCTCCGATCCGGCCAGGCCGCCGCCGATGATGTGGATGGGCTCGATCATGGGGCCGGATTTAGGGCAGTGATGGCGGAATGGGAAGCGGGAAGCGGGCCGCCTCCGGGCAGCCGGTCTGGGCTGCGGGTGAAGGCGCGAGTCAGGCGGGGGCGGCCTCGAGGATGGCCTGAAGCCGCGGGAAGTCGGTCTTGCCGGAGGCCATGACCGGGATCTCCGCCAGGATGCGCAGCTCCGAGGGGAGCTGGATCTCCGCCACGCCCGCCTCCCGGGCGTGGGCGCGCAGGGCGTCGAGGGCGGCGGCGGGGTTGGCGATCGCCAGCACGACCTTCTGTCCCTTGCGCGGACAGGGCAGCGCCGCCGCCCCGAGCGGCTCGCCCGGCCAGACGTCGGCGGCGAGCAATTCCACCGCGGCCAGCGACACCATCTCGCCCCCGACCTTGGCGAAGCGCTTGGCGCGGCCGACGATCGTTATGCGGCCGTCCCCGTCCATGCGCACGATGTCGCCGGTGTCGTACCAGCCTCCCTCCGGCGCCTCGATCCGCCCGCCGGACCCGGCGCGCAGGTAGCCGGCCATCACGTTCGGGCCGCGGACCAGCAGCCGCATGCCATCCACCCCGGCCACCGGTTCCAGCCGATGCTCGATTGCGGGGAGCAGGCGGCCGACCGTGCCCGGCCGCGGGTCGTCGAGGTCGTTCAGCGCCAGCACCGGGCCGGTCTCGGTCGCGCCGTAGCCTTCGAGGATCGTCACCCCGAAGCGTTCGGACCAGCTGGCCCGGGTCGTCGCCTTGACCGGCTCGGCCCCGGCGACGACGGCGCGGAGCGAGGCGAAGTGCTCGGCCGTCGCCCGCCGCCCCCAGCCGATCAGGAAGGTGTCGGTGCCGAAGAGGATGGTCGCCTGCAGCTTCTTCACCAGCTCCGGGATGACACGGTAGTGCAGCGGGGAGGGATGCAGGCCGGTGCGGATGCCGGTGGCCAGCGGCAGCACGATGCCCGCCGTGAGGCCGAAGCAGTGGAAGAGCGGCAGCGCCGAGACCGCCCGGTCGGTCGGCCCGATGGGCGCGCGCGCCTGGAGCTGGGCGACGTTGGCGAGGAAGTTGCCATGGGTCAGCACGACCCCCTTCGGCGCCCCCTCGGTGCCCGAGGTGAAGAGCACCGCCGCCTCGGTGTCACGCCCGAGATCGCGCGGGCTGAACCGCGACGTGACGAAGGCGGCCAGCTTGTCGAGGACGGTGACCGCCGCCTTGAGATCCTCGGTCCAGAGAAAGCGGAAGCCCGCCGCCTCGACCGCTGCAACCAGATCGCCGAGGCCGCCCTTTTCGACGAACGCGCGGCTGGAGATCACGGTCGAGCATCCGGCGGTCCGCAGGGCGGAGACGACCGGGCCGGTCCCGGCGGTCGAGTTGAGCATCGCCGGCACCCGGCCGGCGCGCCAGAACGCCATGAGCACGGCGATGGCCCCCGGAGCCGCGGGCAGCAGCAGGCCCACCCGCTCGCCGGGCGCGAACCGCGCCCGCAGCGCGCGCTCCAGCACGGCGCCCGCGAGCGCGAGCTGGCCGTAGGTCAGGGTGTTGCCCTCGATGTCCTCGAAGGCGACGCGGTCGGATCCATGCGCCCGGCGCGCAGCGAGGATTGCATCCGGGAGCGAACGGAAGCGGAAGAGAGTCCTGAAGCGATCGACTTCGCCGTTTTCCAATGCCGACGCCCCCCGTGGCAGCCACTTCGCGACTGTGCTCCGAAAAGGCGCGTGCTGAAAGCCGTCACGAAGCGGTTCAGTACGGCAGGCCGACGTAGTTCTCGGCCAGCGCCGTCCGGGCTGCCACCGATGCGAGGGTGTAGGCAAGCTCCGCCTCGTGGATGCGCCGCCCGAAGGCGTCGTCCTCGGCGAAGGTGTGCAGCATGGTGGTCATCCACCAGGAGAAGCGCTCCGCCTTCCAGATGCGATCGAGGGCGCGGTCGGAATAGCGGTCCAGCCCTGCCGGGGAGCCGTCGGCATAGTGGTCGCGCAGGCCCTCGAAGAGATAGTGGACGTCGCTCGCGGCGAGGTTCAGGCCCTTGGCGCCGGTCGGGGGCACGATGTGGGCGGCGTCGCCGGCGAGGTACAGGCGGCCGAAGCGCATGGGCTCGGCGACGAAGCTGCGCAGGGGTGCGATGGACTTCTCGAACGATGGCCCGGCGATCACGTCGGCGGCGACGTCCTCGGGCAGGCGGCGGCGCAGCTCGTCCCAGAAGGCGTCGTCCGACCAGTTCTCCACGTGGTCGGTCAGCGGAACCTGCAGGTAGTAGCGGCTGCGGGTCTTCGAGCGCATCGAGCAGAGCGTGAAGCCGCGCGGGTGCTTGCCGTAGACCAGTTCCGCGCGGGCCGGCGGCACGTCGGCGAGCAGCCCGAGCCAGCCGAAGGGATAGACCCGCTCGAACTGCCGGATCGACCTCGGCGGCACCGACCGGCGCGCCACGCCGTGGTAGCCGTCGCAGCCGATGATGAAGTCCGCGTCGATGCGGTGGGTCCGGCCGTCCTTCTCGTAGCTCACGAAGGGCGCATCGGTGTCGAAGTCGCGCGGGGTGACGTGGGCCGCGTCGTAGATGCTGACCGCGCCCGCCGCCTCGCGCGCGTCCATCAGGTCGCGGGTCACCTCGGTCTGGCCGTAGATCGTCACGCGCTTGCCGCCGGTGAGGCCGGCGAGGTCGATGCGGTGGGTCGCCCCGGCCAGCGCGATCTCGATGCCGTCGTGCGGCAGGCCCTCGGCGTCGAGGCGTCGGGCGCAGCCGGCCTCGTGCAAGAGATCGACGGTGCCCTGCTCCAGCACCCCGGCGCGCACCCGCCCGAGGATGTAGTCCCGGTCCACCCGGTCGAGGATCGCGGCTTCGATGCCGGCCCCGTGCAGGAGTTGACCGAGCAGCAGGCCCGCGGGGCCCGATCCGATGATGGCGACCTGGGTGCGCATGTCCGTCGCCGCCTCAGACCAGTCCGAGCAGGCGGGCGGCGTTGTCCTTCAGGATCATCGGGCGCACCTCGTCGCGGATCTCGATCGTCTCGAAGTCGTCGAGCCAGCGCTCGGGCGCGATCATCGGCCAGTCCGAGCCGAACAGCATCTTCTTGCGCAGGAGCGTGTTGGCGTAGCGCACCAGGATCGGCGGGAAGTACTTCGGCGACCAGCCGGAGAGGTCGATCCAGACGTTGGGCTTGTGGGTGGCGACCGAGAGCGCCTCCTCCTGCCAGGGAAAGGAGGGGTGGGCGAGGATGATCGGCATGTCGGGGAAGTCCACCGCCACGTCGTCGAGGAACATCGGGTTGGAGTACTTCAGCCGCATGCCGTTGCCGCCGCGCATGCCCGAGCCGACGCCGGTCTGGCCGGTGTGGAAGAGCGCGGGCTTGCCGGTCTCGGCGATCGCCTCGTAGAGGCCGTAGGCCATGCGGTCGTTGGGAAAGAAGCCCTGCATGGTGGGGTGGAACTTGAAGCCCTGCACGCCGAACTCGGCCACCAGCCGCCGCGCCTCGCGGGCGCCGAGCCTGCCCTTGTGCGGGTCGATGGATGCGAAGGGGATCAGGATGTCGGCGTTCTCGGCCGCGATCTCGGCGACCTCCTCGTTGCGGTAGCGGCGGTAGCCGGTCTCGCGCTCGGCATCGACCGGGAAGATCACCGCGGCGATGTTCTGGGCGCGGTAGTGGGCGGCGGTCTCGGGCACGGTCGGCGGGTGGGTCCACGGCGCGCGGAAGTAGCGGGCCATGGTGGACTGCAGCTCGTCGTAGCCGTCGTCGGCGTGGCTGCCGCAGGGCTCCTCGGCATGGGTGTGGAAGTCGATGGCGCGGATTGATGCGAGGTCGATCATCGTTGCCCCTCAGACGCGGATGACGGCGGGGTCGCCGTCGTCGTAGAGCCGGGCGACGAGGTCGGCGCGGCGGGTGAGAATCCGGCGCTGGTTGAGGTTGCCCTTGTCGGTGGTCTCGCCCTCGCCGAGGAGCGGCGGCTCGGCGAGGGCGAGCGCGCGCGCTATGCGGGTGGAGGAGCCGGTGGCGGAGGCGGCGAGGCGCCGGAGCGCCTCCGCCAGCGCCGCGGCCAGCGACGGGCCGACAAGCGCGCCGTCGCGCGCCTCCACCGCGATGCCGCGGGCGGTGAGCGCGGCCGGGTTGAGGACCAGCAGCGCGCCGATCTCCGCCCGGTCGTGGCCGGTGATCACCAGGTCCTGCACCAGCGGCGCCAGCACCGGCAGCGCCTCGATGCGCAGGCGGGAGACATGGACCCAGGTGCCGGTGGCGAGCTTGAAGTCCTCGGCGACGCGGCCGTCGAAGGCGAGGCCGCGCGAGGGCTCCGCGGGATCGACGAGGCGCACGGCGTCGCCGGTGATGAGGTAGCCCTCGTCGTCGAAGGCCTGCGGCGGTGCGCTCGGGGTCGCGGAAGTAGCCCGGCGTCACGTTGGGGCCCTTCACCCGCAGTTCGCAGCGCATCCCGGCGTCGGGGATCAGCTTCACGGTGACGCCGGGCAGCGGCGCGCCGAGCAGGCCGGCGCGGGTGATCGGGGCGTGGACCATGATCGCGGCCGGGGCGGTCTCGGTCATGCCCCAGCTCGACGCCATGAGCGGCATCTCGCCGCGCTCGTCCAGCGCCATGCGTTCGAGCGCCGTCCACATGTCCTGCGGCAGCGAGGCGCCGGCGTAGAAGATCATGTCGAGCTCGGCGAAGAAGGCGCGGCGGAGGTCGCGGTCGCGCTCCATCGCGGCGATCAGCAGGCCGTAGGCGGCCGGCACGTTGAAGGCGATGCTGCCGCCCTTGTCGCGGATGTTGGCGACCGAGGTGGCGAAGCCGTTCGGCGTCGGCTTGCCGTGGTCGATGTGGAGCGTGCCGCCGTTGGCCAGCATCAGGTTGAAGTTGTGGCTGCCGCCGAAGACGTGGTTCCAGGGCAGCCAGTCGACGATGTGCGGCGGCCGGTCGCCGAGGAACGGCCAGACCGCGCGGATCTGCGCCTGGTTCACGGCGAACATGCCGTGGGTGCAGCGCACCGCCTTGGGGCTCGAGGTGGAGCCGGAGGTGAAGAAGATCTTGGCGAGCGTTTCGGGGCCGACGGCGTCGCGGGCGGCGGCGAGGTCCACGCCGGCGGCGCCGCGCTCGAGGGCGGCGAGCGGGGTCACCGGCCGCGGCGCGCCATCGGTTTTGGCCGCGACGATCTCGACGCGGGCGAGTTCGGGCACGCCGATGGCCCGGGCGTAGCGCGCGGCGTCGTCGACGAAGGCGAGGCCGGGGGTCACCCGCGCGAGCACGTCGCGGAGCCGCGGCTCGGCGTCGGGGATCAGCGAGTATTGCTCGGCCACCGGGACCACGGGGACGCCGATGTATTGCGCGGCGAGGCTGACCAGCGCGTGGTCGACGCCGTTGCCCGAGAGGATGACCAGCGGCCGCTCGGGGCCGAGGTCGCGCGCGAGGAGTGCGGCGGCGATGGCTTCGACCCGGGCGAGCACGTCGGCGTAGCCGTGCGTGCGCCAGCCGCCGCCCGACCGTTCGGCGATGAACGTCCGGTCGGGCGCGGCGCTGGCCCACTGCCGCAGCCAGGCGCCGCTGTTCGGCGCGGCGGGGGGCAGCGGCACCCGGGAGGTCAGGAGGAGCGCGCCGTCGGCGCGGCGCTCCGCGGCGACGTCCTGCGGAACGAAGCCGGTGGTGCGGCGGGCGGGGCGGTCGGTGGCGAGAGGCTGCATGGCGGGCCGTCCCTTCGCTCAGGCTTCGAGGCGGTTCAGCAACGCGACGAGGCGGTCGCGATCCTCGGGCGAGAAGTCCGCGAGCATGCGCTCCTCGTGCGCGGCGACGATGCTCACGGCGCGGTCCCGCAGGCGCCGTCCCTTCAGGGTGGGCCGGAGCGCATAGGCGCGGCGGTCGGACGCGACCTTGCCGCGGATGATCAGCTCGCGCTCCTCGAGTTCGTCGATCACCACCACGAGGTTCGAGCGCTCCATGCTCAGCGCCTCGGCCAGCCGCGACTGGATGATGTCGGGGTTGTCGACGATCAGCGACAGCGTCGAGAACGAAAGGGTGCGCAGGCCGAGCTCGGCGAGGCTCGCGATGAAGTCCTCGTGCACGGCGAGGTAGGCCCGGCGCAGGTTGTAGCCGACGAAGCTGCGCAGGACGGCGTCGTTCACCTTGTCCTCGACGCCGCCAAGGGCCGGAACCGGTTTCCGCGCCATCACGGATAGACCAGGTTGACGAGCCAGTAGGACAGCGACGGCACCGCCACGATCAGCGCGATGCGCACGAACTCCGACAGGATGAAGGGCACCGCGCCGCGGAAGACCTTGCGGGTCGGGATGTCGGGCGCCATCGCCGAGATGACGAAGAGGTTCAGCCCCACCGGGGGGGTGATCATCCCGAGCTCGACCACGATCAGCACGATGATGCCGAACCACATCGCCTGCTCGACGGGGGTGAGCCCGAAGTCGAGCGCCATGAAGGCGGGGAAGAACACCGGCACCGTCAGCAGGATCATGGAGAGCGAGTCCATGATGCAGCCCATCACCAGGTAGAAGGCGATGATCGCGAGGAGCACGGTCATCGGCGCCACGCCCGCGGCGGTGAGCCAGTCGGCCGCCAGGGCCGGCGTCCGCGTCAGCGCCAGCGCCACGTTGAAGAGGTCGGCGCCGAAGATGATGGCGAAGATCATCGCCGAGGTGGCGGCCGCCTCGATCAGGCATTGCACCAGCCCGCCGAGGGTCAGGGCGCGGATCAGGAAGCCCGCGAGCATGGTCAGCACGACGCCGATCGCCGCGCCCTCGGAGGGGGTGAAGAAGCCGCCGTAGATGCCGCCGAGCACGGCGAGGAAGACCAGCGCCACGTGCCAGACGCCGGCCAGCGCGCGGAAGCGCTCGGCCATGGGGACCCGGTCGCCCACCGGCCCCTCCGCGGGAAAGAGGCGCACGTAGACTGCTATGGCCGTCAGGAAGCCCACGACCGCGAGCAGGCCGGGGATGGTGGCGGCGAGGAACAGCCGCACGATGTTCTGCTCGGTCAGCAGCGCGAAGATGATGAGCACGATGGACGGCGGGATGAGGATGCCGAGGGTGCCGCCGGCGGCGAGGCAGCCGGTGGAGAGCGCGCCGGAATAGCCGTGGCGCTTCATTTCCGGCAGCGCCACCTGCGCCATGGTCGAGGCGGTGGCGACCGACGAGCCGCAGATCGAGCCGAAGGCGGCGCAACCGGCCACCGAGGCCATGGCGAGGCCGCCGCGATAGTGCCCGATCCAGGCGTTGGCGGCGGTGAAGATCGCCCGGCTCATGCCGGTGCGGGTGGCGATCTGGCCCATCAGCACGAAGAGCGGCAGCGCGGCCAGGTCGTAGGAGACGAGCTTGTCGACCATCGCCGTCTGCAGGTAGGCCGACAGCGGCGACCAGCCGGATTGCAGGACGTAGCCGGCGGCGCCGATCAGCCCCATGGCCAGCGCGATCGGGGCGCGGAGCGCAATGGCGGCCAGCATGGCGACGACCATGCCGCCGGCGATCTCGACGGGGCTCACTCCACCATCTCCCGCGCGGCGCCGTGCCCGGTCCAGAGCGCGCCCGCGTGCCGCAGGGCGACCAGCGCCGACAGGCCGGCGCCGAACATCGCCGGCAGGTAGATGAGCCAGAGCGGGATGCCGAGCATCATCGAGTAGTCGCCGTAGCCGCGAATGTCGTGCAGGCCGAAGGCGAGGCGCCAGACGATCACCGCCCAGGCGATGGCGAAGACGATCTCCCAGAACGCCTCGAGCCGGCCGACCGCGCGTTTCGGCAGCCAGTTGGTGAAGAGGTCCACGACGATGTGGCCGCGCTTGAGCTGGCAGAGCGGCAGGAACAGGAAGGCCGAGACGCCGCAGCCGAGCTCGACCAGCTCGAAATCGCCGCGCACGCTGCCGAAGCCGAGGCTGCGCGACACCACCGACACCGCAACGACCAGCGAGACGCCGAGCACCACGGCGCCGGCGGCGACCGCCGACCCGGTGCAGAGCCGGGCGAGCAGCCGGTCGGGGCCGGAGAGGGATCCGCCCGCGCCGTCGGACGTGAACGGATCCCCCGGCATGTCAGCTCTCGCCGGCGTCGATCAGCGCGTTGGCGCGGGCGAGCAGCGCCGTTCCGTCGTAGCCGGCGTCGTTCAGCGTCCCGACCCACGCCTCCTGGATCGGCACCGCCTTCTCGCGCCAGAGCTCGATCTCGCTCGCGGCGATCTCGTTGATGGTGTTGCCGGCGTCGAGGCACGCCTGCCGCCCGGTGGCCTCGGCGGCGTCGAAGGCCTTGCCGAAGCGCTCGGCCAGCACCATGCCGGAATGCGCGTCGAGGACCGCGCGCAGGTCGTCCGGCATCCCCTCGTAGGACGCCTGGTTCATCAGGAAGGCGAAGGCGTTGGCGTAGATGCCGCGGCCGCCGGGGGCGGCTTCGGAATGGAAGCTCGTCAGTTCCTGGAGCTTGTAGGCCGGCACCACCTCGTAGGGCAGGCAGGCGCCGTCGATCACGCCGTTGGCGAGGCCCACGGTCATCTCGGTCACCGGGAAGAACACCGGCTCGGCCCCCAGCGCCGCCAGGAAGTCGCCGACGCCCTGCCCCGGGGCGCGCACCCGCTGGCCGGCGAGATCGGCCATGGTGTTGATCGGCTTCTCGCGCATGTGCAGCTTGCCCGCGGCGTGGGTATGGAAGGCCAGGGGATGCATGCCCTCGAACTCGGCGCCGCCGACCTCGTCCATGAAGGTCTGCAACGCGATCGAGGTCTCCTCCGCGTTGGTCGCCATGAACGGCAGGTTGAAGGTCTCGGCCAGCGGATAGCGGCCGGGGGTATAGACGGGCAGCGTCCAGGCGATGTCGGTGATGCCGCTCTTGACCTGGTCGGCGAGCTGGGGCGCCTTGCCGCCGAGCTGCATGGCCGGGAACATCTGGATCTCGATGCGGCCGTCGGACGCGGCCGCGAGATCGGCCGCCCAGGGCTCGAACACGCCCTTCTGCGCCGGCGCCTGCGGCGGCAGGAAGTGGTGCAGCTTGAGCGTCACCTCGGCGGCGCGGGCGCGGCCGACGAAGGCGGGCGCGGCCAGCGTGGCGCCGATGAGCGAAAGCGCCGTGCGGCGTGTGGTGGTGGCCAGGGTCATGGTGGTTCCTCCTTGCATTGATGGGTCCGGTTGTCCCGGATCTTCGGCTGTCAGCTGAAGCTCGGTTGCCGTTTCTCGAGGAACGCCCGCAGGCCCTCCTCGGCGTCGCGGCTGGTCTGGGTCAGGGCGGCGCACAGGCTTTCGGTGAAGAGCCCGTCCGCCCGGGCCATGTCGCCGATCCGCGCGATCGCCTGGATCATCACGTAGTTCGACAGCGACGCGTTGTCGGCGATCTTGCCGGCCAGGTCCTCGGCCAGCGCCATCGCCTCGCCTTCGCCGACGCTGTAGTGGCAGAGCCCGAGCGCCAGCCCCTCGGCCGCGCCGTACCTGCGCCCGGTCAGCATCATCTCGATCATCCGGTCCGGCCCGAGGATGCGACCGATCCGCACCGTGGCGCCGCCGCCGACGAAGATGCCGCGGCGGCCCTCGGGCAGCTGGAAGATCACCGACGGCTCGGCGATGCGCACGTGCGTCGCGGCCGCAAGCTCCAGCCCGCCGCCGATCACCGCCCCCGTCATCGCCGAGACCACCGGCAGCCCGCCGAACTGGATCAGGTCCATGACCCGGTGCCAGTTCCGCGAGTGCCGCATGGTGCCGGCCGCGTCCCGCGCGACGTGTTCCGAGAGATCCAGCCCCGACGAGAAGTGCCCGCCCTCGCCGGACAGGATCACGGCGCGGACGCCCTCCGGCGGCGCGCCGAAGAAGGCGTCGAACGCCTCGATCAGGGCGTCGTTGAGCGAATTGCGCTTGTCGGGCCGGGTGACCGTCAGCCGCGCGATGCGGCCGTCGATGCGGATGTCGAGAAGGTCGGGCTGCGGGTTCGCGGTCATGGACTCCTCGGGTCAGCGGACGGGCAGGCCCATCAACGCCACGGTCGCTTCGAGCCTCGCCGGCGTGCGTGATTATTGTACATCAGATTAAGCTATGGACAATAACAATTGCGCGTCATCGCGGATCGCCGGAAGATTGGCCGGCGAGCCGGTCAGGCAGCGATTTCTTCCAGCCGCCGCGCCTGGCGGGCGAGCAGAAGCTCGATGTCGGCGATGTCCGCCGGCGACAGGATCGGGGCGGGGCTGCGCAGCCGTGGGCTCGCGATCACGCCGCGCTTGGCCAGAACGTGCTTGCGGCCGGCGAGGCCGATCCCCTGCTGCTGCTCGTAGCGCGCGAGCGGCAGGTAGGCGTCGAAGATGTCGTGGGCGCGCTCGACGTTGCCGAGGCCGAATTCGCGCACGACGCCCACCATCATCTCGGGATAGCAGAAGCCGGTCATCGCGCCGTCGGCGCCGCGGCTCATTTCCTCGGGCAGGAACAGGCCGCCGTTGCCGCAGAGGATCGAGATGCGCCGGGTGTCGCCGCGGTCGCTCGACGCGCGCAGCGCGCTGATCTTGGCGAGGCCCGGCCAGTCCTCGTGCTTGAGCATCACGCAGGTCGGCACCTCGCGGACGATGCGCTCGATGACCTTGGGCGCGATGGTGACGTTGGTGGTCAGCGGGTAGTCCTGGAGCACGAAAGGGGTGGCGCCCGAGGGTGTCGCCCACCGAGGCGTAGAAGGCGAAGGCCTGGTCGTCGGTGCGGACCGTCCAGGGGGGTGCTACGAGGACGCCGGCGGCGCCCAGGTCCATCACGCTGTCGGCGAGCTCGCGCATCGGGGCGAGGCCCGGCGCGGTGACGCCGACGACGACGGGGAGGCGGCCGTCGAGGCGACGGATCACCCGCTCGGCCACCGCGCGCAACTCCTCGGCGGTGAGCTTCGCCGCCTCGCCGAGCTGGCCGAGGATGGTGATGCCGGTGGCGCCGACGCCTTCGTAGAACGCGACCATGCGGTCGACGCTGGCGAGGTCGAGCGCGCCGTCGTCGGCGAACGGCGTGACCGCGATGACGTAGACGCCCCGGGCCGTTTCGTCGAGGACTGCCATGTCCCTGTCTCCTTGAAGGCTGTGGTCAGGCGGCCCAGTAGAGCGCCTGCGGATTGGCGACGAGGACCCGCTCGCGCAGGCCCGCGTCGGGGAACCAGTCGAGGGCGGTGTCGACCAGGTCCGCGTCGTCGGGCACGCTGTCGTAGAGGTCGGTGTGCGGCCAGTCGGTGCCCCAGAGCAGCCGCTCGGGGTGGCTCCGGACCAGGCGCTCGACCAGCCGGGCGAGGCCGGGATAGCCGGGCGCCCGCGCCAGCCGGTAGGGGGCCGAGACCTTGACGTGGGCGGTGCCGGTGTCGAGGAGGCGCTGCAGTTCGGTGACGGCCGCGTCGGAGGCGGCGTCATCGGGGTGGATGAGGGCGAGGTGGTCGATGACGACGGGGATCGCCTGCCGCACCGCGATGTCGGCGACCGTGGCGATCCGGTCGGGGCCGACCAGGAACTGCAGGTGCCAGCCGAACGGGCGGACCAGGCGCGCGAGGTCGGGGACCGTGTCGAGGGCGAGCCCTGCCCTGGCGGGCAGGTTGATCCGGACGGCGCGCACGCCGAGCCGGTGCAGGCGGGCGACCTCGGCCGCGGCGGTGTCGGGCGGGATGACGACGACGCCGCGCAGCGTGTCGGGGTGGGGGGCCAGCGCCTCGAGCAGCGCGCGGTTGTCGGTGCCGCAGACGCTCGGCTGCACCACGACGCCGCGCGCGATGCCGACGGCGGCGGCGAGGGCGCGCCAGTCGGCGAGCGTCGCCATGGTCGGGGTGTAGCCGCGCTCTTCCGCGAGGGGCAGACCCTCGCGGAAGACGTGGAAGTGGCAGTCGCAGGTGCCGGCCGGCAGCAGCGCGCGCGGCGGCCGGTCGAGCGGCCGGGGCGGCAGGCAGACCGGCGCGGCGGCGCTGGCCTCAGCCATCGCCATCCGCCCTCAGGAAGTCGAAGTCGAGGCCCTCGTCGGCCTGGAGCACGTGACGGTCGAACAGGCGGGCGTAGCCGCGCGGCGGGGCCTCGGGCGGGCAGTCGCAGGCGGCGAGGCGAGCCGCGAGTTCGTCGGCGCCGATCAGGAGCTCGAGCCGGCGGGCGGGCACGTCGAGGCGGATGCGGTCGCCGGTTCGCACGACCGCGAGCGGGCCGCCGGCGGCGGACTCGGGGGTGACATGCAGGATGACGGTGCCGAACGCCGTGCCGCTCATCCGGGCGTCGGAGATGCGCACCATGTCCTTGACCCCCTGCCGGGCCAGCCGGCGCGGGATCGGGATGTAGCCGGCCTCGGGCATGCCGGGCGCGCCGCGCGGGCCGGCGTTGCGCAGGACGAGGACGTCGCCGGCCGCGATCTCGGTGGCCTCGTCGTCGAGGCGCAGCGCCATGTCCTCCACCGAGTCGAAGACGACGGCGCGCCCCTCGTGCTGCTGCAGCTCGGGCGAGGCGGCGGAGTGCTTGATGACCGCGCCGCCGGGCGCGAGGTTGCCGGCGAGTACGGCGATGGCGCCGACCGGCACCACGGGATCGTCGCGGCGGCGGATGATGCGGTCCTCGTAGCGCGGCGGGACGCGGGCAATGATCTCGCCGATGGTCGTGCCGCCGACGGTCCGTGCCGAGGCGTGCAGGACGTCGGCGATCTCGGAGAGGAGGCGGGGCACGCCGCCGGCGTCGTGGAATTCGGCCATATAGGCGACGCCCGACGGCTTGAGGTCGACGAGGACGGGCAGGCGGCGGCCGAGTTCGTCGAGTTCGGCGAGGTCGAGACGGCGGCCGAGCCGGCCGGCGATCGCGGCGAGGTGGACCACGCCGTTGGTCGAGCCGCCGAGCGCCTGCAGGACGGCAAGGCCGTTGCGGAAGGCCGCGGGGGTGAGGAGGTCGGCGACGGTGGGGCCGTCGGCCTCGGCGAGCGCCACCGCCTGGCGGCCGGTCGCCTCGGCGAGGCGGGTGCGCTCGGCGGACGTGGCCGGCGCCGAGGCCGCCATGGGCAGGGTCAGGCCCATCGCCTCGGCGAGGCAGGCCATGGTGCTGGCGGTGCCCATCACCGTGCAGGTGCCGACCGAGCTGACCAGGCGGTCGTTGATCTCGGCCACCTCGCCGGCGTCGATCTCGCCGGCGCGGAACTGGCCCCATGTCCGGCGGCAGTCGGTGCAGGCGCCGAGCCGCTCGCCGCGGTGGCTGCCGGTCGACATCGGACCGGTCGGCAGCACGATCGCCGGGACCTCGCTGGAGGCGGCGGCCATGATCTGCGCCGGCAGGGTCTTGTCGCAGCCGCCGATCAGCACGACCGAGTCCATCGGCTGGGCGCGGATCAGCTCCTCGGTCTCCATCGCCATGAGGTTGCGCAGGTACATCGAGGTCGGCGCGGCGAAGCTCTCGTGGATCGACATGGTCGGGAAGACCATCGGCAGCCCGCCGGCGAGCATGACGCCGCGCCTTGCCGCCTCGATGAGCTGCGGCACGTTGCCGTGGCAGGGATTGTAGTCGGAATAGGTGTTGGCGATGCCGACGATCGGGCGGTCGAGCGCGTCGTCGGAGTAGCCCATCGCCTTGATGAACGCCTTGCGCAGGAACAGCGAGAAATCCTGGTCCCCGTAGCTGGTGAGCCTTCTGCGAAGCCCGCGCGCCAAATCGCCCTCCCTGAGGTTCTAGCGAACCTACACCCCCGCCCGCCGCCGCCGCCGCTCAGAAATCCAGGTTCTCCACGCTCAGCGCGTTGGTCTGGATGAACTCCCGCCGCGGCTCCACCTCGTCGCCCATGAGCTTGGTGAAGACCTCGTCCGCCTCGTCGAACTGGTCGATCCGGACCTGCAGCAGCGTCCGCGCCTCCGGGTCCAGCGTCGTCTCCCAGAGCTGCTCGGGGTTCATCTCGCCGAGGCCCTTGTAGCGCTGCAGCGCCAGCCCCTTCTCGCCTTCCCGCGTCACCGCGTCGAGGAGCTGCGAGGGGGCGTAGATCGCCTGCTCGCGGTCCTTGCGGACCAGCGTCGCCATCCCGCCGTAGACCTCCTGCAGCGACGGGGTCAGCGCCGCCAGCCGCCGCGCCTCGCCCGAGCGCAGCACGCCGCCGTCGAGGAGCCGCACCTCGTCCACCCCGCGCAGCGTCCGCCACAGCCGCAGCCCGGCGTCCTGGGTCGGCCGCCCCTGCCAGCCGCGCTCGTACTCCGGCGCGATGAGGTCGAGCCGCGCCGCCACCCGGTCCGCCGTCCCCTGCGGGTCGTCGTCGAGCAGCCCGCGCACCAGCGCCCCGGCGATCGCCGCCTGCTCCAGCACGTGCCGCGGATAGAGCGTCGGGAACGCCGCCAGCGCCGCCTTCACCGCGCGCGCCTCCTCCACCACCCGCGCGAGGTCGGCGCCCGCCAGCACCGCGCCCGACTCCAGCCGCAGCACCGCCCCGTCCAGCCCCGCCTCGATCAGGTACGCCTCGAGCGCCGGCTGGTCCTTGAGGTACACCTCCGACCGGCCGCGGCTCACCTTGTAGAGCGGCGGCTGGGCGATGTAGAGATGCCCCGCCTCGATCAGCTCGCGCATCTGCCGGAAGAAGAAGGTGAGCAGCAGCGTGCGGATGTGCGCCCCGTCCACGTCGGCGTCGGTCATGATGACGACCTTGTGGTAGCGCAGCTTGCCGAGGTTGAACTCGTCCCGCCCGATGCCGGTGCCGAGCGCGGTGATCAGCGTCCCGATCTCCTGGCTGGTCAGCATCCGGTCGAAGCGCGCCCGCTCCACGTTGAGGATCTTGCCCCGGAGCGGCAGCACCGCCTGGTTGGCCCGGGACCTGCCCCTGCTTCGCCGACCCGCCGGCGCTGTCGCCCTCGACGATGAAGATCTCCGCCTTCGACGGATCCTTCTCCTGGCAGTCGGCGAGCTTGCCCGGCAGGTTCGCCACGTCCATCGCCGTCTTGCGCCGCGTGAGATCGCGCGCCTTGCGCGCCGCCTCCCGCGCGATCGCCGCCTCGACGATCTTGCCGACGACGACCTTCGCCTCGGCCGGGTTCTCCTCGAACCACTCGGCGAGCTTCTCGCCCACCAGCCCCTCGACCGCCGGCCGCACCTCCGAGCTGACCAGCTTGTCCTTGGTCTGGCTGGAGAACTTCGGGTCCGGCACCTTCACCGACAGCACGCAGGTCAGCCCCTCGCGCGCGTCGTCGCCCGACAGCGTCACCTTCTCCCGCTTCGCCAGCCCGCTCTCGCCGGCATAGGCGTTGATCGTCCGCGTCAGCGCGCCGCGGAACCCCGCCAGATGCGTGCCCCCGTCCCGCTGCGGGATGTTGTTGGTGAACGGCAGCACCGTCTCGTAGTAGCTGTCGTTCCACCACATGGCGACCTCGACGCCGATCCCGGCCGCCTCGCCGGCGATGTAGATCGGCGCCCCGATCAGCGGCGTCTTCGACCGGTCGAGATACTTCACGAACTCCCGCACGCCGCCCTCGTACTGCAGCGTGATCTCCTCCACCGCCGCATGCCGCTCGTCGCGCAGCGAAATCTTCACCCCCGAGTTCAGGAACGCCAGCTCGCGCAGCCGATGCTCCAGCGTCTTGAAGCTGTACTCGAGGTTGGAGAACGTCGCGAGCGACGCGAGGAACCGCACCTCCGTCCCGCGCCGGCCCTCCGCCGGCCCCACCCGCCGCAGGCTCTCCACGGTGAACCCGCCCTCGAACCGCGCGTAGTGCTCGTACCCCTCGCGCCAGATCCGGAGCTCCAGCCAGTCGGAGAGCGCGTTCACCACGCTCACCCCCACGCCGTGCAGCCCGCCCGACACCTTGTAGCTGTTCTGGTCGAACTTCCCGCCCGCGTGCAGCTGGGTCATGATGACCTCGGCCGCGCTCACCCCCTCGCCCTCGTGGATCCCGACCGGGATGCCGCGCCCGTTGTCGTTGACGCTCACCGACCCGTCGGCGTGCAGCACCACGCTCACCTCGGTCGCCCAGCCGCCCAGCGCCTCGTCGATGCCGTTGTCGACGACCTCGTAGACCATGTGGTGCAGCCCCGACCCGTCGTCGGTGTCGCCGATATACATCCCCGGCCGCTTGCGCACCGCCTCCAGGCCCTTGAGAACCTTGATGGAATCGGCGCCGTATTCCTCGGGGACGCGGGCGGGTTCGGCCATGCTGTGGGGGTCCTTGGTAATGGTGGCGCAGTCTATCCGGGCCGCGCCGCGCTTGTCACGCCCCGAATGCCGCTTGCGCCGCCGGAATCCCGTGGCGCTTCAACGCGTTAACTAATCACCGCCCGCCCGTTCCGCAAGCCCCTCGCAGGCCCGCGGAACACCCCCGCCCTACCCCGAGAACGCCGCCGCCCGCCGGTCCCGCTCGAAGAAATCGCGGATCGTCATGTCGAGCGCGTCGCGGATCGCCGGGCTCGCCGAGCTCCCCGCCCAGATCAGCGCGTTCAGCCGCGCGTCCTTGTCGCCGAAGTCGATCCTGCCGCCCTGCAGCAACAGCAGCGTCACCTTGTCCTGCCGGTTCTTGATCGCCTCGATCAGCGCCGAGTTCCGCCCGGTCTTGTCGCAGACGTTCACGTCCGCGCCCTTCTCGAGCAGCAGCGCCACCAGCTCCGCCTGCCCCTGCCGCGCCGCCTCGATCAGCGCCGTCCGCCCGTAGTAGTCGGCCCGCGCGTCGATCTCGATCCCGGGATGCTCCAAGCAGCAGCCGCGCCGGCGCCACATGCCCGCGCGACGCCGCGAGGATCAAGCGGCGTGCTCCGCCACTTGGTCCGCGCGTTCACCGCCACCCCCGGCTCCGCCAAGCAGCCGCGCCACCACGTCCGCCCGGTCGTTGAGCGCCGCGAGGTGGAGCGCCGTCCACCCGTCCTCGTCCGCCGCATTCACCTCGGCCCCGGCCGCGATGGCCGCCGCCACCCCCGCCGCGTCGCCCGCCTCCGCCGCGGTCATCAGCGCCGACCAGCCGCCGTCCCGCTCGCTCTCGTCCACCGAACCCGCCACGTCCGCCTCTCGTTCCCCCGATGCGAGGGCCGAGCTTAGCACAGCGCGAGCCCCGCGAAAGCGAATCTCCGCCGCCCCGACCCCTGCCCGATAACGCGGAGACCGCCCCACCATCCCGCCCGATTTGTCCGTCGACAAATCGGGCCGCGCCTGCCCTCCCTGGGGCAGGCGCGCACACGCGCCCGCCCGGGCAGCCGCGCCCCGATTGCGACCGCCGGGCAAGCCCGCACCCCCCTCGCCCTCCGCCATGGGCTCCGGGCGACGGCCCGGGCGGCGCGCCACCGGCGCCCCGCCTTCCCGGGCCGCGGGAACAACCGCACCCGCCGACGCGCGGCCCCGGCCCCGTCCGCAACCCGTGCCGGATGACACCCCGCCCCCGTCGCGCTATCCTCGCTCCCATGAACACCCAGGCCCGCCCCGCCCGTCCCGCCACCTACCAGGACATCCTCGACGCGCCCCCGCACATGGTCGCCGAGATCGCCGGCGGCCGCCTGCACCTCCACCCCCGCCCGGCCTCCCGCCACGCCCGCGCCGCCTTCCGCATGGCCGGCCACCTCGACGGCCCCTTCCAGGGCGGCCCCTCGGACCCCGGCGGCTGGCACCTCACCATCGAGCCCGAGCTCCACCTCGGCCCCGACGTCCTCGTCCCCGACCTCGCCGGCTGGCGCCGCGAGCGCATGCCGGTCTTCCCCGACGCCCCCTTCTTCGAGCTCGCCCCCGACTGGGTCTGCGAGATCCTCTCCCCCGGCACCCGCCGCTTCGACCTCACCGAAAAGCGCGAGCTCTACCGCCGGAACGCCGTCGCCCACCTCTGGCTCGTCGACCCCGACGCCCGCACCCTCGAGGCCTTCACCCTCCGCGACGGCGCCTGGACCCTCGCCGCCGCCTTTCAGGACGGCGACGACATCCGCGCCGCGCCGTTCGAGGCGCTGGCGTTTCCCTGGGGGCGCTGTGGCCGGATTGACCGCCAGTCAAAGAAATCGGTACCGCTCTAGTGGCTGAGGCGCTGGGCACCAATAGTTCAGGATACACGTGCCTCTTGAGTTACGTTGAGGTCTTGCGCCTTAATTGACATTCCTAGCGCAGAGCCTGTCCCAACGGAGCCACTGGCTAATGCCTGTTACGCTACGAGACGAACTCAAAACATATGGGAACCGTCTACGATCATAAGACGCCTGACCATTTTAAGGATAACGATTGGGACTTTACCCATGAGAAAGGCCCCAACTACAAAACGCTCAAATCAGACGGCTTGCCGGGGAGCAAGAAGACGCGGCGCAAGGAAGGCGTAACATTCGCAAATGTGACTTTATAGGTTACTTTGTTGATGTAATATAGTTTTTATTAATTGTAGTTTTATCTGTGCGATTTTGGACCTTACTACCTGTCTAAGAACGCCGAGTTTATTCGGCGTAAGTTCTTTAAGACATCGCTTACTCAGTCCACTTTCAAAACCCCGCATTTAGGGACTGCACTTTGAAAATGTCGGATTTCAGGAAACAGCGGGTTCTAGAGGACACCCGCGTGACTAAACTAGGCTCCTTCATTTCGGCTGCCTATACAAATACCTCGCTCGTCCTTGCATGAAGTGCAGCAATTGTTCAGCAACTTCGGCTAATGGAAACGGAGTCAACCCTATAAAAGGTACTGACTCGCAACTTGCACGGAGGGTCGGAGGCGGACATTTTACAGCCGTGCGGACCGCTGACACTCGTCTGACTGCAAGGCGCGAGCCGCCGCGCAGATGCTTGCTGCTCACGCGACATATACAGCAATATCTGGATTTGGTTCCGCCATTAACATATAGCCGACTTTGCTTATTCAGAGCATTCAAGTTATATTTCCGATAGTGGACTCCTATATTGTGGCGTGCTGGGTACTGGACTGGCCCGGGCGCTAGCATATCACGAAAAATCGGATTTTCGCTCAGCATATCGTCCTCAATAATCGAATACGCTTTCTACGCCATACAGAGGAATTCCTCTTTTCTGAAGGCCTCAGAATGGCTCTTGAGATCATGCTCGTCGACTGGCTAATAAGGGGCCGACGGAGATACACTGGAGTTTTCTGAGTTGAGGCGAGTGTCGATCTTCCGCAGGAGGCACTCGGGCGCGGAAATTTATTGGGAGCCAATGTCCAATATCCGACTGCTGCGACACAACTAGAAGGACCAGAAGCATCACTCATTATAGCCGTAATGTTGCACGCCTACCAACGGCAAGAGGCTACATCAACTGGGTTCAGTGATATAACAATATTTTAGTTATTACTGCAGACGGGCTTAGTCGAAAAGCAGCATACGAGGGGTCGAGACCCAAAATTCATTTCCGAGACTTTAAGACATTATGTGGGTCGCGGGAACGAAGAGATCTGTTTGCGCTAGATGTCGCTTGGAAGGCCGAGTTGTGGATGCTCGGCTTCATCGTAGTTCAAGTACTTTAAGGGGAACTCTAAGCTTCGTGCACACTATGTCTGTGATCTGACGCCGCAGCCCCGCTCGGCCGCATCGCGGTCATAGAACACTGCGGCGCCAAGCCAAGGGCAAAACAGCAGTTAATAAATGACCATCGCTAGTTGTTAGGACGATCTTAATCTCTGGTTTGGCTGAAGGTGGTCAGTTTATATTTTCGCCAAGCGACCTGAGCGAGCGTTATCCCACTCGAAGTCAAATTCCTGATAATCCCTTACGACGGTATAGGCCTTCGAAGAGGTCAAAGCGCCGATATAGAGCAAGCCTTCGAGCGGTTTCTTCTTCGTTGGGGTTTTGAGCCCTCAGTTCTTTGGACCGAAGAGGATTTTCGAGAGCACTTCCGTGAAACGGGAATTCTACATTGGATTTTGACCAACCGCGGATTCCTAATTTCTAGACGCGGGGCGGGGGCGGCCCCGGCGCCTATCTGAGAGCCGTGAAAGGCCGAGAAACCTAGGCTCTGACGAAAGCTGAAGTGCCCTAAAGCAGTCCTCACCCCACCGCAATCGCCACCCCCACCGCCACCAGCGCCACCCCCGCCGCCACATGCGTCCGCTTCATCGCCACCGGGTTCGCCAGCCACCGCCGCGCCCGCGCGAAGATCGCCGCCCAGCCGAGGTTGCCCGCGAACGGCACCAGCACCGAGACGAGGCAGATCAGCACCATGTCCAGCGGCGTGAGCCTGCGAAAGTCGAAGAACCCCGGCAGCACCCCCATGTAGAACAAGATCGCCTTGGGGTTCCCCGCGATCACCATCAGCCCGGCCGAGAACGCCGCCCAGCCGCTCTCCCGGCCGAGCCCGCCGCCCGCCACCGCCAGCCCCGCCGCCTCGGCCCGCCGGATCAGCTGCACCCCCATGAAGACCAGGATCAGCGCCCCCACGTAGCGCAGCACCATGAGGAAGTCCGCCCAGACCCCGGCCACCACCCCGATCCCGAGCATGGCGAGCAGCGGCCAGACCACGTCGCCCACCGCCACCCCGGCCGCCAGCGGCACCGCCGCCCGCACGCCGCCCGTCGCCGAGCGCGCGATCAGCGCCGCCACCACCGGCCCCGGCGTCGCCACCAGCACCGCCAGCGCCCCGGCATAGGGCAGGATCTCGCCCCACGTCAGGGTCACCGCGGCGCATTCCCTGACAGAATTTACGACGCCATACGGATTCCATACGGATTCCATACGCCCCTCACTGCCCCGGAAGCGTCAGAGTCCCGTCGTCCGAAAGCGGCCAGAACGGGTTCATCGCCAGCTCCCAGACATGCCCGTCCGGGTCGGCGAAATACCCCGAATACCCGCCCCAGAACACCTTCTCCGGCCGCTTCAAAACCGTCGCCCCCGCCCCCACCGCCTGCTCGAACGCCGCATCCACCTCCGCCTCGCTGCCCAAATTCCGCGCCAGCGTAACCGCCCCCTTCCCCAGCGTCCCCCGCTCCCGCTTCATGTCATCCGCCAGCTCGTCGATCCCGAAAAGCGCCAGCACCTGCCCCGCCAACTGGATGAAAATCACCCCCTCATTGACCTCCGCCGCCTCCCACCCCAGCGCCGCATAAAACGCCCGCGCCCGCTCCAGATCGCTCACCCCGAGCGTCACCAGCGTGATCGCCTTTGGAAACATCGCCCTTCCCCTTCGATGAAAACTGGCTGCAAAAGCAGCGCCCTATCCCACCGCCTTCACCTTCGACACGCCCCCCACCTCCTCCACCCGCAGCCGCTGCGCCTCCAGCCCGGCGAACAGTTCCTCGCCCGTCCCGGTCATCCAGGCCTGCGCCCCGAGCCCGGTGACCTCGGCATAAAGCGCCTCCCGCCGCCCCGCGTCCAGATGCGCCGCCACCTCGTCGAGCAGCAGCACCGGCGCCGCCCCGAACCCCTCCGCCACCGCCCACGCATTCGCCAGCACCAGCGAAATCAACAGCGCCTTCTGCTCCCCCGTCGAGCACAACCGCGCCGCCACCCCCTTCGCCGCATAGACCGCCACCAGATCATCCCGATGCGGCCCCACCAACGTCCGCCCCGCCGCCAAATCCCGCCCCCTCCCCTCCGCCAGCGCCGCCGCCAACCCCTCGGCATCCCGCGGCCCCTCCGCCTCGATCGCCAACTCCGCCCTCGGAAACGCCCCCGCCGGCGCCGCCCCCAACCTCTCCACCGCCGCCGCCCTATTCCCCGCCACCCGCGCCCCGAACGCCCCCATCTGCCCCTCCAGCGCGGCAAACCACCCCGGATCCCGCACCTGGTCCCGGATCAGCCGGTTCCGCTCCCGCGAGCTCCCGGTCATACCCGATCGCCGCCTCCCCATGATCCGGCATCAAACTCAGCGCCACCCGGTCCAAGAACCGCCGCCGCTCCCCCGCCCCCTCCATCCACAGCCGATCCATCGCCGGCGTCAGCCAAAGCACCCGCGCCACGCCCCCCAGCGCCGCCTGCGTCGCCGCCTTCCCGTCGATCTCCACCTGCCGCCCGGCCCCCTCCGACCAGGTCGCCACCTCGTGCCCGTCCCCGACGCCCTCCAGCGAGGCCGTCACCTTCCAGCCGATCCCCTCCGGCGCCCGCGCCATCTCCTCCGCCGACGCCCCGCGCAGCCCCCGCCCGGGCGAGAGCATCGAAACCGCCTCGATCAGATTGGTCTTCCCCGCCCCGTTCGGCCCGAACACGGCCACTGGCCGCCGGTCGAGCGCCAGCCCGGTCCCCCGGTGCGAACGGAAATGCGAAAGCCCGAGCCGGGTGACCGCGAGCGCAGCCAGCCTCAGACCCGCATGGGCATCACGACATAGACCGCCGTCTCGTCGTTGCCCTCGCGCATGAGCGTCGGATCGCCCGCCGAATTGAACAGGAAGACCGCGTTCTCCCGGTCCACCTGCCCCGCGATCTCCAGCAGGTACTTGGCGTTGAACCCGATCTCCAGCCGCTCGTCGCCATAGGCGACCGCCAGCTCCTCGTCCGCCGCGCCCGAGTCCGGCGCGTTCACCGACAGCACCAGCCGGTCATCCTCCAGCGCCATCTTCACCGCCCGCGACCGCTCCGAGCTCACCGTCGCCACCCGGTCCACCGCCTGGGCGAACTCCGCCGCATCGACCTCGAGCCGCTTGGTGTTCCCGGTCGGGATCACCCGCGCATAGTCCGGGAACGTCCCGTCGATCACCTTGGAGGTCAGCGTCACCACCGGCGTCGCAAAGCGCACCTTGGTCTCGCTGACCGAAACCGCGATCGTCATCTCGTCGTCGTCGAGAAGCTTCCTCAGCTCCCCCACCGTCTTGCGCGGCACGATCACCCCCGGCAGATCGCCCGCCCCCTCCGGCAGCGCCGCGTCGATCCGCGCCAGCCGGTGCCCGTCGGTCGCAACGCAGCGCAGCACCGGCCCGTCCGGCCCCTTGGCGGCGTGCATGTAGACGCCGTTCAGGTAGTAGCGCGTCTCCTCGGTCGAGATGGCGAACTTCGCCTTGTCGAACAGCCGCCGCAGCACCGGCGCCGGGCAGGCGAAGTTCACCTGGTACTCGGCACTCGCCATGATCGGAAAATCCTCGCGCGGCAGCGTCGCCAGGCTGAAGTGCGACCGCCCGGCACGCACCTCCAGTCGACCCGCCAGCCCGTCGTCGATCAACTCCACCATCGCCCCGTCCGGCAGCTTGCGCGCGATCTCGTGCAGCGTGTGCGCGGACACCGTCGTCGCCCCCGCCCGGCTCACCATGGCCGGCGCCTTGTCGATCACCTCGATGTCGAGGTCGGTCGCCCGAAAGCTCACCTGCTCGCCCTCAGCCTCGATCAGCACGTTGGACAGGATCGGGATGGTGTTGCGCCGCTCGACCACCGACTGGGCCCGGCCCATGGCCCGGAGAAGGGCGCTGCGCTCCATGCTGAGTTTCATGCCGTCACCGTTGCAGAGGACCGTCGCCGCGGACCCGTTCCGGTTGCGCGGACCGTGACGTTACTCATTTGCAGGGAAAGGGCAAGCGCTCGCGGGCCAGCTCGCGCCCTCCATTCCCATCGCACCATCCGACGGAGGATCGGCCCCCATTCAGATGCTCCGGAGTGCGCGATTCCGGCCGGGCTTGACGCGAGCGTCCGATGCTCCGAGCGTGTCAGAGAGTCCAGCGGCCGAACGAGGCGGCATCGCGAGGACAGGCGCCAGACAGGGAGCCGGCGATGACCAATGCATTCCTCTCCGGCCCGCCCTTCAATCTAGACGCAGAAGCGAAGACCTGGGTCCGCTCCACCTTCGAAGCCTTGACCCCGATCCAGCGGTTGTCGCAGCTTTTCGTGCTGCGCTCGGGCGTGGACAGCGCGGCCTTCGAGCGCATCGAGGACTTCGGACCCGGCGGGATCACGGCCGTATTCGGCACTGACCCGCAAGCCGAGCTCGAGAACATCGCGTCGCTACGGGCGGCCTCCGCGGTGCCACCGCTCGTCTCCGCTGACCTCGAGGGCAGCCGGATGAGCCTGCCGTTCGGCGCGGAAGTTCCGAACCCGCTTGCCCTGGCCGCGATCGACGATCTCGAGGCAACGGCCGAGATCAGCCGTATCATGGCGGAGGAGGCGGTCGCGGTCGGGATCAACTGGTCGTTCACCCCGGTCATCGACATCAACGCCGCCTTCCGTAGCGCCATCGTCGCGACGCGCGGCTTCGGCAGCGACCTCGCCACCATCGAGCGGCACGCCCTGAAGCAGATCGAGGTGTTCCAGGCAGCATGGGGTCGCCGCCTGCGTCAAGCATTGGCCGGGCGAAGGTTACGACGACCGCGACCAGCACCTCGTCACCACCATCAACCCCCTCGGTCTCGAGCGACTGGGAGGCGAGCTTCGGCCGGCTCTACCGCCGCGCGATCGCCGCCGGCGTCCTCAGCGTCATGTCCGCCCACATCGCGCTTCCCGGCCTTCATCCGCTCGCTCGACCCGGATGCCGGAGTTGAGGCGTTCCGGCCGGCGTCGCTCAGCGGACACCTGAACATCAGCCCTGCTGCGCCAGCGCCTCGGCTTCGACGGGCTGATCGTGTCGGACGCCACCGCCAATGGCGGGTCTGTCAGTCGTGGTGCCGCCGCGCCGACGCCATCCCGGAGGTCATCGCCGGCGGCTGCGACATGATCCTGTTCTCCGACGACGCCAACCGCGACCTGGCGTGCGCTGCAGCAGGCGCTCGCTGACGGCCGCCTCGACCCTGCGCGCGCCGAAGACGCGGTGCTGCGGGTCCTGGCCCTCAAGGCGGCGCTCGGGCTGCACAGGCCGCAGCCCGCCCGTCGCAGCTCGCATGTCACTGACGGCGGCCGGGCAATTGCCCGGCGAGATCGGAGCGCGGGCGCCCACGCTCGTCAAGGACACTCAATCGCTGCTGCCGCTCGACCCGGTGCGGCACCGGCGCGTGCTGGTCATCACGCCCGGCATCGTCTTTCCGTTCTCGCCGCAGCCCCTCCCCTTCGGTCTGCCCGACATGCTGCGCGACGAGGGCTTCGAGGTGACGCTGCACGATTCTGCGACCCGGGTGAGCCGCGACGACTTCGATCTTGTCCTCTACCTTTTCGGCGACGAGACGCTGCTGACGCGAAGCCACATCTTCATCGACTGGCTGCGGCTCGCCGGCAGCTTCGGAAAGGCGATGCAGCGCTACTGGCATGATATCCCGACCGCGATGATCTCATTCGGCTTTCCGTACCTGCTGTACGATGCGCCGCGCGTGCCCACCTACATCAACGCCTATGCCTCCACCGAGAGCATGCAGCGAGCGGTGGTCGACGCCCTCATGGGGCGCCGCACGTGGAACCGCAACAATCCGGTCGACCCGTTCTGCGGCCTGGAAGACGCGCGGTTCTGATCGAGCACGCGCCGAAATGGCGCCGGCCGACGTGCGCGTTTCAGGCTTCCAGCATCCGCCGAAGCAACTCCACGTCCTCGGCGATCTGGCTGTCCGTCGCCCGCAGTTCCTCGATCTTGCGCACCGCGTGGATCACCGTGGTGTGGTCGCGCCCGCCGAAGCGTCGCCCGATGTCCGGCAGCGACTTGGAGGTCAGCGTCTTCGCCAGGAACATCGCCACCTGCCGCGGCCGCGCAACCTGCCGCGCCCGCCGCGCCGACAGCATGTCGGACATCCTGAGGTTGTAGTGGTCGGCCACCTTGCGCAGGATCTCGTCGATGGTCACCTTGCGCTCCGAGGCGCGCAGGATGTCGGCCAGGCACTCCTGCGTCATGTCGAGGTTTATCTCGCGGCCGACAAGGCTCGCATAAGCGAAGAGCCGGTTCAGCGCGCCTTCGAGCACGCGCACGTTCGAGCTGATGCGGTGGGCAAGGAACTCCATCACCCCCGCCCCGATCACCACGCCCGGGTTTCGCTCCAGTTGCGCCTCGGCCTTAGCCTGAAGGATGCCGAGCCGAAGCTCGTAGTCGGTCGGGTGCAGATCGACGACCAGCCCCCACTGCAGGCGGGACCGGATACGCTCCTCGAGCCCGTCGATCTCGCCCGGCGCGCGGTCGGCGGAGATGACGATCTGCTTCTGCTGCTCGATGAGCGCGTTGAAGGTGTGGAAGAACTCCTCCTGGGTCGAATCCTTGCCGGAGATGAACTGCACGTCGTCGACCATCAGCATGTCGACCGAGCGGAACATCTCCTTGAAGCCGTGCATGTCCTTGAAGCGCAGCGCCGAGACGAAGCGGTACATGAACTGCTCGGCAGAGAGGTAGAGCACCCGCGCGTCGGGATTGTTCTGGCGGACTTCCCAAGCGATCGCATGCATCAGGTGTGTCTTGCCGAGGCCCACGCCGCCATAGAGGAAGAGCGGGTTGAACGCCACCGTCCCGCCCTCGGCCACCCGCCGCGCCGCCGCATGTGCGAGTTCGTTCGGCTTGCCGACAACGAAGTTGTCGAAGGTGCATCGCCCGTCGAGCGGAGACGCGGGCAGATCAACGTCCGCCCCTGGGATTGTTGTGGCAGGCGGCGGGTCGGTGGGCACCACCCGCATGGGCAGGCCGGCCAGCGGCGCAACACCGAACTCCAGGCGATTCACTGCGACGCCGCTCTTGCAGAGGAGTTGGCGGATCGTGTCGCCGTAGTTCCGCGAGACCCAGGTGCCGATGAAGCTCGTCGGCGCCGCCAGATGCACGACGCCATGGTCCGAGCCGACAAACACCAGCGGATCGATCCAGTTCTTGAACGCATCCTGGCCAATCTGGCCGAGCAGCGCGCTGCGCACTCGGCTCCAGGCGTCGGGAAAGGAATCCATGTCTTGGGGGACCATCTGGGGGTTCATCTTGGCTCGCGATCGCAAATCAACGGAGGGACTCGGCGTCGGGCTGCCCGGTCCGGACGCCATCCGGAGCGGGCCTGCGACTGGCGCCGGGCACCCCGTATCGGGGCGGCCGTCCAAGGCTCCGAATTCGCGTTCTCCGATTGTCGGGGGCACGACAATATCGCCCGCCGGTAATCGCATTCAATTGATTTTTCACCCTCCCGGTCCGGACTTTAGCTTTGTGTCAGCGCTTTCCGGGCCACCGCATTCGGCTGAACTTTCACTGTAACGGATATGTTACAGTCAATGCTGCACCGGCACAAAAGATTACATCGCTTTACTAGGAGAATCGGCGGACAGGAATCGCTCCGTGACGCTGACAATACCGAAGCGGCGCCGGCCGGACAACGGGACCGAAGGCGGAACATCGCCCAGAACCGCGTCAGTTCGCGTAAAGCGTGAAATTACCACTCTTAGCGCGATTGGGACGTGCGAACGAGCAACTCGACGGCTGAAAAGCACGCTCGTGAAAGAATGTTGACTCTGGGCTGCGGTCAGCGCCCGGAGGGTCGCCTCAGGCGCCGAGCGCCTTCACGCGACCGGCCAGGCGCGACATCTTGCGGCTGGCGGTGTTCTTGTGCAGCACGCCGCGAGAAACGCTGCGCATGATCTCGGGCTGCGCCTGCTTCAGTGCTTCGGCCGCGGCGGCGAACTCGCCGGTGGCGATCGCCTCCTCCACCTTTCGGACGAAAGTGCGCATCCGCGAGCGGCGCGCCTTGTTCACTTCTGCCCGGCGCTCGGACTGCAAGGCGCGCTTCTTGGAAGACGGCGAATTGGCCATTGTTTCGGATCCGGTCTATCTTGCGAATTCAGCGCGCTTCCTAGCGGCGGACAGAGCCCGAGTCAACCGCACCGGCATCATTTTCCGCGGAACTGCGGGCTGCGCTTTTCAGCGAAGGCCGCCATCCCCTCCACCTGGTCCTCAGTAGAGAAGAGCGCACCGAAGAGCCGTCGCTCGAAGAGCAGGCCCTCGCGCAGCGTTGTCTCATAACTGCGGTTCACCGCCTCCTTGATCGCCCTGACCGCGAGCGGCGATTTCTCGGCTATCTTTGCGGCCGCGTCGCGGGCCTCGCGCATCAGGTCGCGGGCCGGCACCACCCGGCTGACCAGTCCGCTGCGCTCGGCCTCGGCCGCGTCCATGAAGCGTCCCGTCAGGCACATCTCCATCGCCTTCGACTTGCCCACGGACCGCGTCAGCCGCTGCGTTCCCCCGAGTCCGGGCATCACGCCGAGATTGACCTCGGGCTGTCCGAACTTCGCGGTGTCGGCGGCGATGATGAAGTCGCACATCATCGCAAGCTCGCAGCCCCCACCGAGGCAATAGCCTGCAACCGCCGCAATGATCGGCTTGCGGCAGCGCAGGATCGTCTCTGACGGCCCGGTGAAGTAGTCCTCCACGAACATGTCAGCGAAACTCTTCTGCGACATCTCCTTGATGTCTGCGCCGGCGGCAAAGGCCTTCTCCGAACCGGTCACGATGATGGCGCGCACCCGGTTCGAGGCGTCCGCCGCAGTCAGGGCTTGGCCAAGTTCCTCGAGGAGTTGAGTGTTGAGCGCGTTCAGCGCATCGGGCCGGTTCAGCCGGATTGTGGCGACATGGTCTTCGATCTCGACGATCAGCGTCTCATAGCCCACGTGGCATGCACTCCTAGGCTGTCGGCTTCGCCGCCAGACCTACCATCCCGAGCTTTTCGATCAAGCAGAGGCTGGGCAGTCCGATGGCCCACGCGTGTTCAGGCCGGGCGGAGAGTGCCCGGCCTGGCTGTTGTGCTAGTGGTCGCCGCCGGCGATCGCGGCCTCGCGCAGATCCTCCTCGCTGACGGTCCGCGCACCATTGAAGAACACGTTGAGCAGCACCGAGGCGATGGCGGCGAGGATGATCCCCGAAGTCGATCAGCGGATGGATGGCGTGCGGCAGCCACATCTTGAAGTCCGGCGCCACCATCGGGATCAGGCCGAGGCCGATGGAGATCGCAACAATGAACAGGTTGTTGCGGTTGCCGACGAAGTCGACCCGGTGAAGGATGCGGATGCCGGTCGCCGCGACCATCCCGAACATCACGATCCCCGCGCCGCCGAGCACCACCGTCGGCAGCGCTTCGACGAGCGCCCCCATCTTCGGGATCAGCCCGAGCGCCACCATGATGGCGCCGCCGGCGACGCAGACGTAGCGCGAGCGGACGCCGGTGACCCCGACGAGCCCGACGTTCTGCGAGAACGAGGTGTAGGGGAAGGTGTTGAACACGCCGCCGATGATCGTGCCGAGCCCGTCCATCCTAAGGCCGGCCGACAGGCGCGGCTGGGTGAGCTTGGAGTCGGTGAGGTCCGAAAGCGCGAGGAACATGCCGGTCGAACTCGATCAGGGTCACGATCATCACCAGCGTCATGGTGACGATAAGCACCGGCTCGAAGATCGGCGTGCCGAAGTGGAACGGGGTGATCGGCGCGAACCAGGAGGCCTCGGCGACCTTCTCGAAGTGCATCATCCCGAGGGCGGCTGCGATCACACCGCCGGTGATGATCCCAAGGAGTACGGCGATATTGGCGAGGAAGCCCTTGGCGAAGCGGGCGATGCCCATGACGACGCCGAGCACCACCAGCGACAGGATGATGTTCGAGATCGGGGCGTAGGCGGGATTTTGCACCGTCGGCGCAACCGCGAAACCCGCGGGCGGCGGCGGCACCGCCCCGCCGAGGGCGGTCACCTGCTCGAGCCAGGCCGTGTGCTCGGGGCTGACGAGGTGCGGCGCGGTCGGCCCGACGGGCACGCCGAAGATCCAGTTGATGCCGACGCGCATCAGCGTGATGCCGATCACCAGGATGATCGTGCCGGTGACCACCGGCGGGAAGAACCGCAGCATGCGGCTGGCGATCGGCGCGATCAGCACGCCGATGATGCCGGCGGCGATGATCGAGCCGAAGATCATGCGCGCCCCCTCGGCCCCGGGATGCGCCAGCCCGATCGAGACCATCGGGCCTACCGACGCGAAGGTGACTCCCATCATCACCGGCATGCGCACGCCGAACCAGCGGGTGAAGCCGAGCGACTGCAGGATCGACACGACGCCGCAGCAGAAGAGGTCAGCCGAGATCAGGAAGGCGACGTCCTCGGGCGGGAGTTGCAGCACCCGCCCGATGATGAGCGGGACGGCGATGGCGCCCGCGTACATGACCAGCACGTGCTGCAGGCCGAGGGTGAAGAGTTTCGGTGCGGGGAGTATCTCGTCGACAGGGTGCGTGGCTATGGCCATCCGGTGGTTCTCCAGGTTGGGGTGGCTCGGTCCCTGTCGTTGCGGGACGCCCCCGGCGCTTGCCGGCGCCGGGCCCCCGATCCGGTCCGTGCCGGCGATGGTCGATTTTTCGCGGCCCGCTGTCCAGCGCGCATGCGGCGAAGCACCTTCGGGATTCTGCTGAAAGTCACGGCTCAGGGCAGAGAATGCCGCGAGAACGGGCAGAAGGCCACCGGGCGGAGGTGTTCAGATCTGCTTTTCCGGCATCCGCACGACGAGGCCGTCGAGGTCGTCGGTCACCCGGATCTGGCAGGTGAGCCGGCTCGTGTCGGGGTCGGGTTCCCAAGCGAAATCAAGCATATCCTCCTCCATCGCCTGGCGTGGCGGGAGGCGGTCGATCCAGGCGGGGTCGACGTAGACGTGGCAGGTGGAGCAGGCGCAGGCGCCGCCGCAGTCGGCCTCGATGCCGGGGATGTTGTTGTCGCGTGCGCCTTCCATCACGGTCAGTCCAAGGGGGACGTCGACCTCGTGGGGGGTGCCGTCGTGCTCGATGTAGGTGATCTTCGCCATGCCGTTGTCCTGCTTTCGGCGGGGTATCTAGTCGTTGCGGGGGGCGGGTGCCACGGGAAAATCGCGTATGGGAGCGATATGGAAAGCGTATGGAATCCATATGGGTGCTGAGGCAGGGAATTGCCCTCCGGATGGGTTTGTTCTATCTTTGTTCGCATGAACGCGCCTTTCCCCCTCCTGGCCGCGACCGCCGCGGTGCCTGACGGCGGCCGGGCTCGATCGGCCGCCCAACGGGGCGCGGGTGGCGGTGGCGGGGCTGGTGATCTGCCGGCAGCGGCCGGGGACGGCCAAGGGGGTGATCTTCCTGACGCTGGAGGACGAAACCGGCACGGCCAACATCGTGGTCTGGGCCAAGACCTTCGAGCGCTACCGCCGGGCGGTGATCGCCGGGCGGTGCCTGAAGGTGACGGGACGGGTGCAGCGCGACGGCGAGGTGGTGCATGTGGTGTCCGAGACGATCGAGGACGTCTCGGCGCTCCTAGACGAGATCGTGACGATCGACTGGTGGCGGCCGCCGGCTAGGTGCGGCTCGAGGTCCCCGGAACGCCGGCTCAGGCCACCGCTCGGCCCCGCGAGACGGTGAAGCCCCGCCTAAGAGCGCATAGAAGCATGTCTTCCCCTTCGGTTCGATGGACCGGCGGTCAGTCCCAAACGGTGTTTTCCCCGCGCGCCTCCTTTGTACCCTTTGCGCCGCGCCGAAGATGTCGCAATCGCCTCCCCGGTCACCGATTTCGATGGTTAACGCCGGCAGGGGAGTGTCGTAGGCTGGCGCCGGCACTGAAGGCGAGACCATGCGTCGGGCTTCCGTGGGTCCTCATGTCCGGGGGCTGGATTCCCCCGGCCTGACCGAAGGGGGACCGATGACCGCCATTATCACCGTCGCCTATGTCTGCGTGCTGGCGAGCGCGATCTTCGTGCTGGTGCGCTGGCCCAACGTGGTCTGCACCGGCGACACGCCCGTGGGGACGCTCACGCTCGTCGCGTTGCTCTTCACGGCGGGTCTCGACATGGGGCTCGTCATGCTGCCGCTGAACGAGTTCCCCGTCTACGAGGGCGACGACGTCTATGCCTTCACCAACGCGCTCGCCGTCGAGTTCGGCATGTGGGGCCCGCTGGTCTGGCTCATGTACTTCCTGACCACGTTCTATTTCGTCGCCCTGGAGCCGCGGCTGAAGATCTTCGAGATGCCGCTGGTGAAGTGGATCTACAATCCCACGGTGATCGCCACCTGCGCCTTCACCTGCTATCTCTTCATGATCAACCTGCCGACCTACATGCCGGGCGTCTCGCAGACGACGATCTGGCTGATCGCGATGGTGGTGGTCGGGTTCTCGGTCGTCTCCAGCGCCAACATGGGCATCATGAAGTGGCTGGCGATCGTCTCGAGCTATGGCTTCGGGATGCTGGCGATCACCCTGCTGGCGCTGGTCGCCTTCTTCTACACCGGCGTCGACATCGGGCACTTCTTCGGCAACGTCGTGCTGATTTCCGACTACTTCGCCAACATACACCGCTTCGTCACGCCCATCTCGGACTATCACGAGTTCTACCTGTTCTGGTGGTTCGCCTGGAGCATCATGATCGGGCAGTTCGTCGCCCGGTTCGTCGGCGGCCTCAAGACCTGGCGGCTCGCCTTCGCCATGGTGGTCCTGCCTGCGATCCCGCTCGGGCTCTGGTTCTGCGTGCTGTTCATCTACCACCAGAACGCCATCGTCATCCCGTCCTGGCTGAACGGCTTCATGATCTTCGTCGGGATCGTCTTCGTGGTGAACTCGCTCGACAGCCTGATCCGGCTCTATGCGGCCAATCTCGGCTGGAGCAAGCCGGAGCTCGGCGGGCGGGTCTACTACCCGATGCACTTCCTGCTGCAGCTGGCGCTGGTCGGGGCGTATTTCTACACACCCTTCAAGATCGAGTGGGTTGGCCTCGTGGTGGTCGCGCTCTACGCCGCGGTCTATGCCACGATCTTCACCCGGCTTCGCGACGTCGCCGCCCTCCGCGCCTGAGAGCCACGTCTAGGGGCGGGTCGGCGGCTGCCCGGGGCAAGCCCCGGGCAGGGCGGTCGGGCCCGCCATTCCGGCTTGCCCCCGGCCGCTACGATCGCCTAGAAGCGCTGACACTCCGCGCTGCAAGAGGACGCACACCGATGTCCGAAGACGTGATCTTCGCCGACCGCATGCTGTCGCTGGGCCTCGCCCGTGTCTCGGAGGCCGCCGCGATCGCCGCGGCCAAGCTGATCGGAAGCGGCGACGAGAAGGCCGCCGACCAGGCGGCGGTGGACGCCATGCGCACCCAGCTCAACCTGCTCGACATCAAGGGCACGGTCGTCATCGGCGAGGGCGAGCGCGACGAGGCGCCGATGCTCTACATCGGCGAGGAGGTCGGCACCGGCAAGGGTCCGGCGGTGGACATCGCGCTCGACCCGCTGGAGGGGACGACGCTCACCGCCAAGGACATGCCGAACGCGCTGGCGGTGATCGCCATGGGGCCGCGCGGCTCGATGCTGCACGCGCCGGACGTCTACATGGACAAGCTCGCCATCGGCCCCGGCTACCAGCCCGGCCTCGTCAGCCTCGACATGTCGCCCACCGAGCGCATCCAAAAGCTCGCCCGCGCCAAGGGCACGTCCGCCAGCGGCGTCATGGTCTGCGTGCTGGAGCGGCCGCGCCACGAGGCGCTGATCGCCGAGATCCGCGCCACCGGCGCGCGCATCCGGCTGATCACCGACGGCGACGTGGCCGGCGTCATCCACTGCGCCGAGAGCGCGAAGACCGGCATCGACATGTACATGGGCTCGGGCGGCGCGCCGGAGGGGGTGCTGGCGGCGGCGGCGCTGAAGTGCATGGGCGGGCAGATGATGGGCCGGCTGCTCTTCCGCAACGAGGACGAGCGCAAGCGCGCGCGCAAGGCCGGGATCACCGACCTCGACAAGGTCTACACCCGCGACGACATGGTGACCGAGGACGTGATCTTCGCCGCCACCGGCGTCACCGACGGCTCGATCGTCATCGGCGCCCGCCGCGACGGCGAGTGGATGGAGACCGAGACCATCCTGATGCGCTCCAAGACCGGCTCGGTGCGCCGCCTGATCTACCGCCAGCGCGACCTTTAGCGCCGTCAGCGATGCGGCTCGGCCGCCGCCAGAAGGTCAATGCCGGATTTCTCGTCGTCTGGATGGTGGTCTGGACGGCGGGGATGATCGTGGCGGTCTGGTATCTCGGCGGCTCGGTGCTCCGGGGCGAACTCGGGGCGGGCATATTCCTCGCCATCTGGCTGACCGGGGCCGGGTTCGGGCTCTATTCCGCCGTGCGCAACCTCCTCGCGATCATCGTCACCGCCCCGCCGCGCAAGCCGAACACCCGCCGCTGGGACGACGGGATCGATCCGCCGCCCTGAGCCCACGATCCCCCTGTCCTCCGGCGCGGCAAACCGCTACCGCTGCCGGAAAGGACGCGGGAGGGACGGGATTTGCAGCACCCGGCGGCTTGGTTCGGGACGCATCCGCTGCGTGGCCCGCTGTTCATGGTGCTGTCGACCGGCTCCTACGTGATCAACGACACGATGATGAAGCTCGCGACCGAGGGCCTGCCGCCCTACGAGGTGCTGGTGCTGCGGGGGCTTGCGGCCGTGGCCTGGGGCCTGCCGCTGCTGATGCTCGCGGGCTACGGCCGGCAGCTGCCGCTGATGTTCGAGCCGCGGGTGGTGGTGCGCAACCTCTGCGAGACGGCGGCGATCCTCTGCTATGTCGTGGCGCTCGCCCACATGCCCATCGCCGACGCCAGCGCGCTCGCCCAGATCACGCCGCTCCTCGTATTGCTCGGCGCCTCGTTCCTCCTCGGCGAGCGGGTCGGCGGACTGCGCATGGCGCTGATCGGCTTCGGCTTCATCGGCGCGCTCATGGTGGCGCAACCCACCGGGGCCGGGATTTCGGTCTATGCCGCGCTCGCGCTGGCGAACGCCGTGCTGGGGGCGGCGCGCGACCTGGCCGGGCGTCGGGTGGGGCCCGAGGTGCCGGGGCTGGTCGTGGCGCTCTCGGCGGCGGTGATCGTGCTGATCGGCGCGACCGTGGCGCACCTCCTTTTCGAGACATGGACCGCACCCGGCGGGCGCCACCTCCTGCTTCTCGCGGGCGCGGGGTTCTTTCTGATGTTCGGCCACTTCTTCATCTTCATGGCCTACCGCGTGGGGCCGACCCGGGTGGTCGCGCCGTTCTACTACACCTTCACCATCTGGGCGGTGATCTCGGGCCTGGTGGTCTTCGGTGCGTTTCCGACGCCGCTGGCGATCGGCGGCATCGTCCTCGTGGTGGCGAGCGGCCTTGCTGCCGTCCTTCTCGACGGCTGGAGGCGCCGGCCGGAGCCGGTGGGCTGACCGCCTACCAGCTCTCCCCGAAGGGGCGCAGGTCGAGCTCGAAGGTCCAGGCCTGGCGGTCCTGGGCCGCGAGGGCATAGACGGCCTCGGCGACCCCGGCCGAGGAGAGGAAGAACTCCGCCGGCTTGTCGGTCATGCGCGCGCGCGTCGCCTCGAGATCGACCACGCCGTCCAGCACCACATAGCCCACGTGGATGTTTTCCGGGCCGAGCTGCCGGGCGAGGGACTGCGCCACCGAGCGCTGCGCCGCCTTGCCGGCGGCGAAGGCGATGGTCCGCGGCCGCCCGCGCAGGGCGGCCCCGGCCCCGACCACAACGATGACGCCGCGTCCCGCCTTGCGCATGTCGGCGACGACGGCCTTGGCTGCGGCGAAGAGGCCGGTGGCGTTGACCTCGAGGCAGGCCCGGAGGTCGTCGGGCGCCAGTGCATCGAGGTCGCCCCACTTTCCCGAGCCGGCGTTGTAGATCAGCGTGTCGACCGGCCCGAGATCCCGGCGGATGGCATCGATCGCTGAATCGATCGACGCGGCGTCCGTCACGTCGCAGGGATAGCCGCGTGCGTCGCTGAACCGGGCCGCCGCGGCGACCATTTCCGGGCCGCGTCCGGGCGCAGAGCGCCAGCGCATAGCCCGCGGCGTCGAACCTGCGCGCGATGGCCGTGCCGTTCCCCGGGCCGACCCCGAGAATGACGCAGACAGGCTTCGATGTGGCCATGGCTTCCCCTCCTGCTGGCGGCATTCTACTCCGTGCGATCCGCTCGCGTCGACGGTCATCGCTCCGGTCTGGCGGGACCGCGCGATTGCAGGCATGACAGCGCCATGCCCGAATCGCCCGCCTTCCTGAACGTCGAGGCGTCGGTGACCGGCCGCCGCTGGGTCGGGCCCTCGGACGAGCACGACCGGCTCGGGCAGGCGATCGCCCAGGCCACCGGCCTGCCCGAGATCGTCGGCCGCATCCTCGCCCGCCGCGGCATCCCGCCGGGCGAAGCCGCCGCGTACCTCGCGCCTGCGCTGCGCGACCTTTTGCCGGACCCGTCGCGCCTGCTCGACATGGACCGGGCCGCCGCCCGCTTCTGGCAGGCGGTGCAGCGCCGCGAGCGGATCGCCGTCTTCGCCGACTACGACGTGGACGGTGGCGCCGCCGCGGCCCTCGTCATCGCCTGGCTGCGCCAGCTCGGGCTCGGCGCCACGCTCTACGTCCCCGACCGGATCGAGGAGGGCTATGGCCCGAACGTGCCGGCGATGCGGAGCCTCGGGGAGAGCCACGACCTCATCGTCTGCGTCGACTGCGGCACCCTCAGCCACGAGCCGATCGCCGCCGCAGGGTGCGACGTGATCGTGCTCGACCACCACCTCGGCGCGGAGACCCTGCCGCCCGCCTTCGCGGTGGTGAACCCGAACCGGCAGGACGAGGACAGCGCGTTCGGCTATCTCTGCGCCGCTGCGGTGGTCTTCCTGCTGCTGGTGGCGGTGAACCGGCTGATGCGCGCCGAGGGCGCGACCGGCCCGGACCTGCTCGGGTTCCTCGACCTGGTGGCGCTCGCCACCGTGGCGGACGTGGCGCCGCTGGTCGGGCTGAACCGGGCGCTGGTGCGTCAGGGCCTGACCGTGATGGGCCGGAGCCAGCGCCCCGGCATCGCGGCGCTGGCGGCGGCGGCGGGGATGACCGGCGCGCCCTCGACCTACGGGCTCGGCTTCGTGCTCGGCCCGCGGGTGAACGCGGGCGGGCGGATCGGGGTCGCCGACCTCGGGGCGCGGCTGCTCGCCACCGACGATCCGCACGAAGCGGCGGCGCTGGCGGAGCGGCTGCACGGGCTGAACGCCGAACGCCGCGAGATCGAGGCCGGCGTCCGGCTCGAGGCGGAGGCGCAGGCGGCGGCCCGCGCCGAGGGGCCGCTGGTCTGGGCCGCCGGCGAGGGCTGGCACCCGGGCGTGGTCGGGATCGTCGCGGCGCGGCTGAAGGAGACGTTCAACCGGCCGGCGGTGGTGATCGGGTTCCTGGGCGGCGAAGGCAAGGGCTCGGGCCGCTCGGTGCACGGCGTCGATCTCGGCGCGGCCATCGCGCGGCTGTCGCGCGAGGGGCTGATCGGGCGGGGCGGCGGCCACCGCA
This sequence comes from uncultured Alphaproteobacteria bacterium, assembly GCA_963844375.1. GTDB lineage: Bacteria > Pseudomonadota > Alphaproteobacteria > Rhodobacterales > Rhodobacteraceae > Amaricoccus. The sequence continues at coordinate 105,284 of CAWJOI010000038.1, forward strand.
TGGCGGCCGGCCTCAGCCTCTCGCGCGCGCAGCTGGAGCCGGCGATGGCGCGGCTGGGCGCGCTTCTTGCGGTGCAGGGCGCGGAAGCGCAGCCGGTCCGCGGCCTCAGCATCGAGGGCGTGCTGGCGCCCGGCGCGGCCACGCCCGACCTCGCCGAGCGCATCGCCGCCGCCGGCCCCTACGGCGCGGGTTCGCCGGCGCCGCGGCTGGCCATCGCCGCGGCCCGGATCGCCGGCGCCCGCCGGGTCGGCGAGAGCCACGTGGCGCTGACGCTGGCGGACGGAACCGGCGACCGGCTGGAGGCCGTGGCGTTCCGCGCGCTCGAAGGCCCGCTCGGCGGCTTCCTGACCGCCGGCACCGGTCTGCGTGCGCACCTCGCCGGACGGCTGGAGCGCGACGAGTGGAACGGGCGCGTCCGGGTGAAGCTGCACGTCGAGGACGCCGCTCCCGCCGACTGATGCGATCTCCGGGTGATCTGCCGCGCGCCTCGGGCGGCGGCTATCCCTTTGGAACGGCGAGAAAAATCCGGGCTGGAAGGCGGCTGGAATCCGGCTGGAATCCGGCTTGCCACTTCTTTACGGGCTGTTAACGCGAGATGATCACATGGAGGCCGTTTGAGGCCGGGTGCCCGAACTCTGGGCTTGATCCCTTGGGGATGCGACGATACATACCCCGCGCGGTGCGCGCCCTTCGTCTATCGGTTAGGACACCAGATTTTCAATCTGGTAAGACGGGTTCGAACTCCCGTAGGGCGTACCACTGCTCTATAAGACCACGCAACTCACGGCAGCTGGCCCCTTCGTCTATCGGTTAGGACGCCAGATTCTCAATCTGGAAAGACGGGTTCAAACTCCCGTAGGGGCTGCCAAGCTGCCGCGTTGTCCTTGAATCTGTTGCAGCCAATTTTTCTAGGCTATCCCTCTTCCATCGGGCGGCGCGCGAGGGCCGAAGGGTTCCGCTCAATGCCGATTCGTGTAAGTCCCGCAATAATAGCCAAACTCAATTTTTGCGTCGATCTCGACCCTTGCGCGGAGTGACACCCTCGCCAAATCGATCTCGACCTGTCGTCCGATACTGATCCCCGCCCGAAGCAACGCTGCGCTTTTGTGGCTGCTCATTGATACCCAGGTCGCGATGTGGCGCACACCCAGCCAGTTCAAAACATCCGTGGAGAGGTCCTGCATCCGCAAATCCTCTGTCCCCGCAACAGCGAATGTACGATTGAAATACCGCTCGGGTCCGTCGCCCAAGGGGTCGCGCATCCTTGCGTTGTAAACCAGATACTTCACCACCTCGCCCAAAGCGCGGCCTTCTTGTCGGTTGTAGACGACGATGCCCACGCCCCCCGCTTGCGCCCCTTTCACGCACTCCTCAACTCCGTGCATGAGATAGGGGCGGCACGTGCACATGTCGGAGCCGAACACATCAGACCCGTTGCATTCATCATGCATTCGGCAAGTGACGGGGGTATCGGACCTGCCCAACAAGGTCGGCTCTCCGAACAGATAGACGCTGGTTCCGCCGATAGGAGGTCGGAATAGCCGCAAGTCAGGCCGGGTGACGATCTCCGGATACATACCGCCTGATTGCTGCATGATCGCGCGGCGCATTGCCATTTCGTCAATTCCCAGCCGTGCGGCAATGCCGGGCAGATACCAGACGGGGTCGATGGCAATCTTGGTCACGCGGATACTACCATCTGCTGCTAGTATGGCGTCATCGGACCGCAAAATCCCGCCTTGAAGGGCAGTGTTGATCTCGGGAATGTTCAGGCAGCCTCGCGTCACGGCGATGGACGGACGAAGGGGTAGACCGCTCGCAATCTCTCGCGCGAAATACTGCGCCACGCGATGCCCCCAAGGGTCGAAGGTCACAATCCTGGCGGGCTCGCTCCATTGTGGAAAAGGGCCGATCTGGATGGCCGTTCCGTGCCGCTCATGTCGGGTTCATGGTCGGACGACAAGTCTCCCATCGCGACGGACAAACCCTTGAGCGGTGCGAACAGACCAGCGCACACGCCAATCGCATTGCGGCCCGGAACAGCGGCGGCAACCACTGGTCCGCGCTCCAGGGCCGTCGGCTGGCCCCAGGAGATCGGGGTCGGAGCAGCAAGCCGCAGTGGAACTGGGGCGTTCAATGCGAGATCCTTGCATTGACGGTCTGTCCGACATGCCGCGCGTCCTGATCACGTCCTCCGCGCAGGATGAACGCAACTTGCTCGACGCGGCTGAGACCCACGACCAGCGCAGTCACCCAATTAGCCAGCCCATCCCGGTCAGTTCCAAGAGCGGCCATAGCGCGAATAGCAAAAGCGCGCCTATCCGGGCCGAGTGGAAATGGAACATCAGAACTCGCCCAGTCAATATCCACGACAGACCGAGGTAGAGAAGCGGCGCGACGAAAAGGACGGTGAGGGCCACGGAGTGCGACGCATAGATCTGTGGCATGGCCAAATACAAGAACAGCGCTATGGCAAGTGCGAAGACGTTGTCCACCGCTGCATCGAGGGTCGCCCCGAAATTGGACATCCGCCCCGACCGGCGGGCCAGCCAGCCGTCCAGCCCATCTGTCAGGATCGCCATGACATATAGGGCCAGCGCCGCCCAGCGGAGCCTATCCAGCAACAGGATGGTAATCGGAAGGATCATGACCCCACGCAACAGCGTGACGATATTGGCGACCTTTACCGCCCCACCTTCGCGCCACAGAAAGGCCGGTCCGGACGTCATATCACTGCTAAACTCGTCGGTCAGGCGCAGTGTCGTCGCCCGGGCAATCAGTCGTTCGACCGCATAGGCGTTGTGGTGCATCGGACAGACAATCGCACCGTTTTCATCGACATAACCGAACTTGAGCGGCCACCCCGATGCGGGCAAAGGTTGTGGATCAAGTAGAGCGCGCCGTCGTGGGACAGAAGAAAATACTCGCGGCCATTGCGCGTGAAAGGGGGGAGATCCCGGCCATCCAGGTGAATGCGCGGTCATATCCTGCGCCCGACCGTGCCCACGGGAAACGCCGCCAGCATTGCTGCGTCAGCCAATCGACCAAGGCCACCGATCTGCACCGGGCCTGTCGCCCCCGCCATGTCCGGTGTCACGATCCCCTGACCCTTGTCGACCCGCGAGGCATCCCATACTGGGCATCCCCGGTCAGAACCGCTGCATGAAACACCCGGCTCAGCGCGAGCATATGCCGGTCCGAGGCTGCAAAGGCATTGCGGGTCAGTTCGGCACCAAGGATGATTTCTTGTCCCACCTCCTCGCCAAATCGGGCAACGAGGGGGGTCACGACTTCGTTCACCACCATGCTGGAATGGTGAATGTCGATATGTGCGTGTTCACTGAAGTAGGTAGCATCCACGTCCGGGTGATGCTTGCGAAGATAGCGGTCGTGGTCGCCGGTGGAGCGCTGATAACTCGTTTCGGCATAAAGCAAGAACCCGATCTGGCGGAAAAAGTTTCGCGGACTTTGGAACAGGTAGTGGATGGTGTTGTGCAGGGCGATGGCAAACTGTATCGAAGAGCGGCCAGCAGGCGTTGTATTCATGCGGCAGGTCGAACCCGTGCAGCGTTTTGCGGTAAAGGACACTGTGTTTCTTGTCATGCACGCCGTAGCCGAACTCGTCGATTAGGATGCGAAACAGCGCCGACTGCGGGAGGTCCATATTCACCTATGACCGCAGTGCGGATGCGGGACGCTTCCGCCAGGAGATCGGTTCCCGACTGGATCAGGAAATTCCGGTAGTGGTGTGTGCGGTCGGGACAGGTGTCGAGCCATGACAGAAAGGGGTTGCTTTCGTTGGTCTGAATGCGGGTCAGCATGGTCTTGATAAAGTCGGCGGCGGTCTGATGATTGACGGCGAGTGCCGCGATGTGCGGTTCGATCAGCGTCTGTTCCAGTTCGTCACGTTCCGCATCAACTGCGGCCATCGCGGCGGGAGCATAGTGTTGACGCATCGCGACGATCGAGCCGCTGAAGTCCGAGGTCGGAAGCAGGACAAACCGTCCCTGATAGCTGCGCATCAACGCCTGGTGGTTCAGATGGTCGATGAAAAGCCTGGGGTGTGGCACCTGCGGCCAGTGAAAGATCATCAATTCGACTGTCGTAGACCGCCGCAGGAAAGGCGCCCGATCGCCCCCGCAGAGTGCCGCCCAGCGTAGAAATCTCGGTCTCATTCATGCGCCCGACAGTTGCGACGGCTCATAGACCGACACGCCGACACCGCCGATGACTCGCCAGTCCACCACCCGCCAGCGAGATAGCGGCATCCCACCATCACCCACATCCAGAAATGACGCGCCGACGGCCTGTCCTCGCCCCCGTCCGGCGAGGACGGGGATATGCTTGATGACAATCCGGTCCACCAACCCGGCAGTAAACAACGCGGCCAGCAACCTGCTGCCGCCTTCGACCATCAGCGTGCGGATGCCACGCGCTACCAAGCCCTCTATCAGGAGATAGAGGTCAACCCTGCCCGGCCCGCAGACGCATCAGAGGTTACCGAACCTCGTTCGAGTCTGGAGAGGCATCGGCGGGCAAGTCGTCGGGAACCGCAAGCAATGTCGGCTGTCCATCGGTCAGAATGTAGCTCTCGGGAGGCAGGGCCCCGTCATTTGTGGGCACAACACGCAAGGCATTTTGCCTTCTACATGCCGAACGGTCAGTTGAGGATTGTCCGCTCTGACAGTGCCTGCGCCGACCATAATCGCATCATGGGCGGCACGCTGTTGATGAAACCACCGCTGAAGCGGCGCTCCATAGAAGGCAAACAGTTCCTTACTCGACCTTCCATTGGCAAGAGACAGGCGACCATCTATGGTCAGTTCCGAAAAAGTGGTGATCGTAGTTCTTGATCGCGCAACGACCGCAACCCTGTCGTTATCCACGGCGGCCGCCGCGAAATCGCCACCGAAGACACCAGGGCGTTGGCGCCGCAAATCCGCGGGATACACGAGCGGCTAAACCTTCTTGTTGCGACAGATTGGACTAACGGGCGGGCAGTGCTCCGGTCAGCTTTGGCTCCATACAAGTTAAAACAAAGTTAAAACCAAGACGAGTTGCTGAGATTTGTTCGTGTGGCTTCGGACCCTGCTCGCACCTACGAGCCCAGCTCTGGCACTTGTAGGGCTGCCGGATGGCCAAGGTGTAGTGTGACACTTGGGTGACGGGACCCGTTGTTGTGGTTGTCCCCCGGCTTGACTAGAATGGTGTATGCCTTGGTCGCGTCCGTCCCGATGAAGCTCCCCCCGCAGCATCGCCCGCGAAATCAGCTACGCCTCCTCGGCCTCGACCCGCGCCGGGCGTGCGCTCATTCGCTCGGTGGAGAACCTGACCGGGCGGCTGTCGCTGATCCGCATGGCCCGCGACTACGACCGCGAGGTGGCGGCGGGGCGCGATTTCTGGGAGGTGATGGTCGAGCGCTACGCGCTCTCGCTCGAGGTCATCGGCGGCAGCCTCGCGAACATCCCGCGCGAGGGGCCGCTGGTGGTGATCTCGAACCACCCCTACGGCATCCTGGACGGGCTGATGCTGGGCTATATCCTGTCGACCACGCGCGGCGACTTCCGCATCCTCGCCCACCGCGTCTTCCGCAAGGCGGCCGAGCTCGACCGGGTGATCCTGCCGATCAGCTTCGACAAGACCCGCGAGGCGACCGCGCTCAACGTCGAGACGCGCAGCGCCGCGCTCGACTACCCTGGCGTGCGGCGGCTGCATCGGCATCTTTCCCGGCGGCACGGTGTCGACCACGCTCAAGCCCTTCGGGCGGCCGATGGATCCGGGCTGGCGGCGCTTCACCGCGCGGCTGATCGCCAAGTCGAGCGCGACGGTGGTGCCGGTCTTCTTCGAGGGGCACAACAGCCGGCTCTTCCAGCTGGCGAGCCACCTGCACTATACCTTGCGCATGGCGCTCCTGGTCAACGAGTTCAAGACCCGGGTGGGCGAGCCGGTGCGGGTCGTCGTGGGGCGGCCCCTCGACCCTGCCGCGCTCGCGGCCCATGCCTCCGACGCCCGGGCGCTGATGGACCTGCTGCGCACCGAGACCTACCGGCTGTCGCCGACGCCGATCCGGGACCTGAGCTACGGCTTCGAGTTCGAGGACGTGCGCTAGACCCATGCCCATCGGCGTCTTCGACAGCGGGCTCGGCGGCCTGACCATCCTCGGCGCGCTGACCCGCGCGCTGCCGGAGCAGGATTTCGTCTATCTCGGCGACAACGCCAACGCCCCCTACGGCTGGAAGTCGCCGGCCGAGATCTACGAGCTGACCATCGCCGGGGTGGAGCGGCTGTTCGCGGCCGACTGCCGCCTCGTCATCCTCGCCTGCAACACCGCCTCGGCGGTGGCGCTGCACGACCTGCAGGTGAACTGGCTGAACCCCTCGCGGCATCGCGTCCTCGGGGTCTTCGTGCCGGTGATCGAGCACCTGACCCGGCGCGACTGGGGCGACAACGCGCCGCCGACGCATACCGGTCTGCGGGACGTGGCGCTGTTCGCGACGCCCGCGACGGTCCGGAGCGGGCGCCTTCCCGCGCGAACTCCGCTTTCGCGCCCGCGACGTGGCGGTGGTGCCGCAGGCCTGCACCGGTCTCGTGGAGGCGATCGAGGCGGGCGATCTCGACCGCGCCGGCGACGTGGCGCGCGAGCACGTGGCGGCTCTTCTGGCGCGGTTGCCTGCGCCGCAGTCGGCGGTGCTCGGCTGCACCCACTATCCCCTCGTCGAGGCGGCCTTCCGCGAAGCGCTGCCGCCGAGACCGCGCTGGTCTCGCAGCCGGCGCTGGTCGCGCAAAGCCTCACCGACTACCTCAGGCGTCATCCGCGACTTCGCGCGGTGGTTCGGGCAGGGTGACGTATCTCACCACGGGCGACCCCGCGGCGGTGGGAAAGCGGGCGGCGGTCTTCACCGGCGCGCCACTGCCTTTCGGGGCCGGGTGAGCGTGCGTCTCGCCGATTGATCGCCGACGCGCCTTTGCCCTAGACCGGGCGACCGAGGGTGTGCGAGGGGTGACCGTCATGAGTGAAAGCCACGCGGTCGCGATCCTCGGCGCCAGCGGCTATACCGGCGCCGAGCTGGTGCGGCTGATCGCCACCCATCCGGGCCTGCGCATCGCCGCGCTGACCGCCGACCGCAAGGCCGGCCAGAGCATGGGCGAGGTCTTCCCGCACCTGCGCCATCTCGATCTGCCGACGACTGACCACCATCGACGCGGTGGACTGCGGACGGGATCGACCTCGCCTTCTGCGCCCTGCCGCACGCCACCAGCCAGGAGGTGATCGCCGGGCTCCCGCGCGGCCTGAAGATCGTCGACCTCTCGGCCGACTTCCGGCTGCGCGACCCGGCGGTCTACGAGCACTGGTACGGCCACCCGCACCTGGCGCTCGACCTGCAGGCCGAGGCGGTCTACGGGCTGACCGAGTTCTATCGCGACGAAATCCGCGGGGCGCGGCTGGTGGCGGGGACCGGCTGCAACGCGGCCACCGGCATCTACGGCATCCTGCCGCTGCTCAAGGCCGGGGTGATCGACCCCGACGACATCATCATCGACCTCGCCACCGGGGTCTCCGGCGCCGGACGCTCGCCCAAGGAGGGGATGCTGCATTCGGAGGTCTCCGAGGGCTATCACGCCTACAACGTGGCCAGGCACCGGCATCTCGCCGAGTTCGACCAGGAGTTCGCCAAGGCGGCGGGACGCAAGGTGGAGGTGACCTTCGTGCCGCACCTCCTGCCGCAGAACCGCGGCATCCTCGCGACCATCTACGTGCGCGGCGAGGCGGGGGCGATCCACGGCGCGCTGGCGCAGGCCTATGCCGGCGAGCCCTTCATGGTGGTGCTGCCCCTCGGGCGAGGCGCCGGCGACGCGGCACGTCAGGGGCTCGAACTTCGTGCATCTCGGGGTGATCGCCGACCGGAAGCCGGGGCGGGTGATGGTGTTCTCCGCCCTCGACAACCTGACCAAGGGGTCCTCGGGCCAGGCAGTGCAGAACGCCAACCTGATGCTGGGCCTGCCCGAGACCATGGGGCTCATGGCGGCCCCGCTCTTCCCGTGAAGCGAACCCGGCGCGCCTTCCGCGTCCTCTGGGTGGCGGTCGATCGATTCAACCGCAACGACGGCTGGTCGATGTCCGGGTTCATCGCCTTCTCGGGCCTCCTGTCGCTGTTTCCCTTCCTCATCTTCGCGGCGACGCTGACCGGCATCCTGGTCGGCTCCGACCGGTCGGACACCATCATCGAGGCGCTGTTCGACATCGCCCCCGCCCACGTGGCGCAGACGCTGGCGCCGGTGGTGGAGGAGGTGCTGAACAAGCAGAGCGGCGAGGTGCTGACGCTGTCGGCGCTCTTCGCCATCTGGGTCGCCTCGAGCGCGGTCGAGGCCTTCCGCATCGCCTTCGACCGCGCCTATGCGGTGCCCGACCCGCGCGGCTTCTTCCACAACCGGGCGCTGGCGATCGGGTTCGTCTTTCTCGGCGCGGTCGTGGCGGCACTGCTCGGGGTCACCATCCTCTTCATGCCGCTCATCCTCCGCTTCGCGGAATACGTCCTCAAGGTGCCGATCCCGGCGATTGCAACCTACACCACCAGCTTCTTCGGCGTCCTGGTCTTCATCGGCTTTCTCCTGGTGATGCACCGGGTGCTCCCGGGGCGCCACATCAAGACCTCGCGTCTCTGGCCCGGAGTCATCGTCACCACCGTGCTTTGGGTGACCGCCGCCTCGGCCTTCTCGATCTACCTGAGCTTCACCCCGAGCTACACCGTGACCTACGGAACGCTCGCAGGCGTCATCATCACGCTCATGTTCTTCTATCTCACCGGGCTGACGATTATATTCGGCGCCGAGGTGAACGCCGCGCTGAACCAACTCGGCCACGCCGAGCGCGGCTGAAGGGGGAGGCATGGCCACGAGCCTGAAGAAGCGCCGGCGCATCCAGCTGGTGGTCGCGGCGGCGGTGCTCCTCGCCTCCGCCACGGCGCTGGTCGGCTACGCCATGCGCGACGGGATCGAGTTCTTCCGCAGCCCGAGCCAGCTCGCCACGCATCCGCCGCGCGACGGCGAGCGGTTCCGCCTCGGCGGTCTGGTCGCCGAGGGCTCCGTGGTGCGTGACGGCGGCGAGGTGCGCTTCGCGGTGACCGACGGCGGCGCCAGCCTGCCGGTGGTCTTCGCCGGCATCCCGCCCGACCTCTTCCGTGAGGGCCAGGGCGTGATCGCGACCGGCCAGCTGGACGGCGACATCTTCGTGGCGAGCGAGATCCTCGCCAAGCACGACGAGAGCTACATGCCCAAGGAAGTGGCCGACGCGTTGAAGGAGCAGGGCCTTTTCCAGGGAGACGAGGACGCCCCGTCCAAGCCGGAGAGCTGACGCGGACCGCCGCTTTTTCCGGCATGGGGCGAATCGGCGGAACGTGGTAAGCTCGTGCCGGGTCTGGTCCGTATTTCTTCCTGCCCAAGACCTTTGTGTCGTGACGTTCTGACTGAATATTCTCGGTCGAGTCCAGCCTTGGGCGGATGTTCGCGACGGCCTCCGGACCGACCCGTGTGAATTGCGTCTGCAGTCAATGGGGACAAAAATGATAAACCATCGAAGCGTGGCCAGCGCCCTCGCGCTGTCCATTGTCGTGGCCGGAGCGCTCGGCTCCTCGGCCGTGGCGCAGCCGGCGGACCAGTCGAACTGGATGCGCGACTTCGTGACCGCGCGGGTCGCGGCACAGAACCTGCGCAGCATCGGCGCGGATGCGCCGGGCGTGTCGGCCCAGGAGGTGATCGACCTGATCCAGCCCCGCATCGTCGGGGGAACCGTCGCCTCGGCCACGGACAATCCGTTCCAGGTGGCGCTCCTCAGGGCGTCGCAGCCGAACAATGCCGGGGCGCAGTTCTGCGGTGGCACGCTGGTACGGCCGAACATGGTCGTCACCGCCGCGCATTGCAGCGACTTCGTGACCGCGCCGCAGGTGCAGGTCCTGACCGGCACGCGGTTGCTCGACGGCACCGGCGATCGGCGCAACGTGGCGCGCATCGCCATCCATCCGGCGTGGAACAGCAATACCTTCGACAACGACGTGGCGGTCTGGGAGCTTACCAGCGACGCCACCGGCCTGCCGCTCGCCACGCTCGCGACCGAGAACGGACCGGTGGGAGCCGATCTCCTCGTCACCGGCTGGGGGACGCTGACGGAAGGCGGCAGCAGCCCCATCGACCTGCGCCGCGTCGCCGTGCCGCTGGTCGAAACCGCCGACTGCAACGACGCCAATTCCTATGATGGCGGGATCCTGCCCAGCATGATCTGCGCCGGTCTCGACACCGGCGGCCGCGACAGCTGCCAGGGCGACTCCGGTGGCCCCCTGACCCGCGGGCCTGGCAACGGCGTGCTCACCGGGATCGTGAGCTGGGGCAGCGGCTGCGCAAGGCCGAACCTCTATCGGCGTCTACACCCAGGTCTCCAACCCGACGATCCGCAATTTCATCGAGGGCGAGATCGGCACCTCCGGCCCGTCCTGGGGCGGCTGGGAGTTCCTCGACGGCATCATCATGGAGGCGCCGGACTGCGTGAGCTGGGCGGCGAACCGCATCGACTGCTTCGCCCGCGGCACCGACAACGCCATGCACCACCGCTGGTGGGACGGCGCGTCCTGGGGTGGCTGGGAAAGCCTGGGCGGCGTCATCATGGACGCCCCGGACTGCGTGAGCTGGGGGCCGAACCGCATCGATTGCTTCGCCCGCGGAACCGACAACGCCATGTGGCACACCTGGTGGGACGGATCGGCGTGGGGCGGCTGGGAGAGCCTCGGCGGCGTCATCCTCGGCGGACCCGACTGCGTGAGCTGGGGGCCGAACCGCATCGACTGCTTCGCCAAGGGCACCGACAACGCGATGTACCACCGCTGGTGGGACGGTGCGGCCTGGGGCGGATGGGAAAGCCTCGGCGGCACCATCCTCGAGGCGCCGGACTGCGTGAGCTGGGGCCCGAACCGCATCGACTGCTTCGCGCGCGGGACCGACGCGGCCATGCACCACCGCTGGTGGGACGGGACGGCCTGGGGCGGCTGGGAGAGCCTCGGCGGCATCATCCTCGACAAGCCCGACTGCGTGGCGTGGGGGCCGAACCGACTCGACTGCTTCGCCCGCGGCACCGACCTCGCCATGTGGCACACGCTGGTGGGACGGGTCGGCCTGGGGCGGATGGGAGAGCCTCGGCGGCGTCATCATCGAGAAGCCCGACTGCGTGAGCTGGGGCTCGGACCGGCTCGACTGCTTCGCCCGCGGCACCGACAACGCCATGTGGCACCGCTGGTGGGACGGGTCGGCCTGGGGCGGATGGGAGAGCCTCGGCGGCATCATCCTGAGCGGCCCGGACTGCGTGGCATGGGGGCCGAACCGGCTCGACTGCTTCGCGCCCGGCACGGACAACGCGCTCTATCACCGCTGGTGGGGCTGAAGCACCTGACCCCGGCCCGGGACATTCCCGGGCCGGCGGCCCGCCTAACACAATCCTAACGGCTCTGTGGCAGGGTCCCGGCTTTCCCAACACATCGCTGGAGATTGCTGATGCACTCGGTCGAGAGCATTGCGGCGGAGATCGTGCGCCGCGAAGGCGGATACGTGAACGACCCCGACGATCCCGGGGGGGCCACCAAACACGGCGTCACGCTCGGGACCATGCGGGGCCTGAAGCTTGACCTGACCGGTGACGGGCGGGTGGACGTGGCGGACGTGAAGGCGCTGACCCCGGCGAAGGCCGCCGAGATCTACGTCCGGCACTACTTCCACGAGCCGAGGATCGACCTGCTGCCTGAGCCGCTGCAACCGAGCGTCTTCGACATGCAGGTGAATGCAGGCGCCAACGCCGTGCGGATCCTGCAGCGGCTGCTGGCGGCGTTCGGCGTGCCGCTGAAGGACGACGGGGTGATCGGCCCGATCACCGCCCAGGCGGTCGCCGGCGCCATGGACGCCGCACCGGGCCACCTGGTCGACGCCTACGGCATCGCGCGGCGCTGCTACTACTACCGCCTCGCCGACCAGCGTCCGGCGAGCCGCAAGTTCGCCCGCGCCAGGGATGGCGGCAAGGGCGGGTGGATCGTGCGCGCGGAGGAGTTCATCTCCGAGCGGTTCCACTTCACGCGGGCGCAGCACGACCGGAGGGTTGCAGCATGGGGCTGATGAGCATTCTCGGGGCCGGCGGAATCCGGCAGGTGGGCGAGGCGGTGGGCGGCGTGGCCGAGGTCTTCGCCGGCAATCGCGCCGAGCGCGACGCCGACGCCTCCCGGCAGGCACTGGCAACGGTCGCCCAGTACGGCGCCGAGTTCGCCCAAGGCCCTGCCGGGCGCTGGGACGGCTTCGTCAATGGCCTGAATCGTCTGCCGCGGCCGCTGCTGGCGCTGGGCACGCTCGGGCTCTTTGCCTATGCCATGGCGGCGCCGGCCGGCTTCTCGACGCGGATGCAGGGGCTGCAGCTGGTGCCGGAGCCGCTCTGGTGGTTGCTCGGCGCCATCGTGTCCTTCTATTTCGGCGCCCGCGAGCTGCACCACCAACGCACCCGTACGCTGCCCAAGGTGGTCACCGGCCTCGTCGGCGCCCGCAACACCGCTCCCGAAGCCAAGTCCAGCGTCGCCCATACCGCCCCGCAGCCGGTGGCGGCGGTGGTGGCCGCGGAGCCGACCGCGCCGGGACCGGCGGTTCGGGCCGCGCTTCCGGCGGCGGTCGACGAAGACCACCCCGACCACAACGCGGCGGTGGCCGAGTGGCGGGGGCTCCGCGGCTGACCCCTGCGGGCGCGCGGGTCCCCCGCGCGCCCTGCCCCGATCAGTCCCGCTGCCAGAGCGCCAGAAGCGCGGGATAAAGCTCGGGCGAGCCGGCGATCAGCGGCGCGCCGCGCCACAGGCCCTCGCCCGCGAGGAAGTCGTTGCTGACGCCGCCGGCAGCTTCGATCACCGCGAGCGCGCCGAGGCAGTCCCATGAATTGATGTGCGGCTCCACGTAGCCGAGCAGCCGCCCGCAGGCGACATAACAGAGCGCCAGCGCCCCCGACCCCTCGCGATGGAACGTGCCGCCGGCCTCGAGCAGGCGGGTGAAGCCCGGCAGGAACTCGGCCGGCCCGATGCGCGGCGAGTAGCCCACCGCCAGCATGCCCTCGCCGACGCCAGAAGCGTTTCGCACCGAGATCGGCCGGCCGTTGAGCGTGGCGGCGGCCGCCGGGCTTACCGGCAAAGATCTCGTCTCGCGCCGGGCTCGTCACCAGCCCGAACCGCACCCTCCCCCCTTGGACGAACGCGATCGAGACGCACCAGCTGGTCATGCCACTGACAAAGGGCTGGGTGCCGTCGATCGGGTCCACCACCCAGATCCCCTGGCCAGGCGCGAAGTCCGTCCGTCCGGTCTCCTCCCCGAGAAAAGCATCGCCCGGAAAGGCCGCCACGATCCGGGCGCGGATCATGCGCTCCACCTCGAGGTCGGCCTCGCTGGCCATGTCCTGCGGACCCTTGGCGGTGATCGTGAGCGTCGCCAGCCGGCGAAAGTAGCCGAGCGCCAGGGCGCCGGCATCGCGGATCAAAGCCTCAGCAAAAGCGTAGCGAGCGGCGATCTCGTCGTCGGTCATCCGCTCATGCATCCTTCCACAGCCAGGCCGCGCCGCGCACGCCGCTCGAATCCCCGTGCACCGACCTGACCACCGGCGTAGCGAAGACCGTGGAGAAGGCGTAGCGCGCAATGAGCGGCGGCAACTCGTCGTAGAGCTCGGAGACGTTGGACATGCCGCCACCCATGACGAAGACGTCCGGGTCGAGCGTGTTCACCACCACCGACAGCCCCCGCGCCACGCGATCGACATAGCGGCGCCAGAGAAGCGTGGCCAGCCGGTCGCCGCCGCGCGCGAGAGCCATGATGTCCTGCGCCAGGAGCTCCCTGCCGGTGTGGCGCGCGTAGTCCGCCTCGAAGGCGCGCCCCGAGACCCACGTCTCCATGCAGCCTCGCTTGCCGCAGTAGCAGGGCTCGCCCGGCAGCTCCGACACCGCGGGATAGGGCAAGGGATTGTGCCCCCACTCGCCGCCGGAATTATTCGGCCCGTGATGCGACCGCCCACCCACGGCGATCCCGGCGCCCGTCCCGCTGCCGAGGATCACCGCGAAGACGACGTTCTTCCCCGCGCCGGCCCCGTCGACGGCCTCGGACGCGGCGAAGCAGTCGGCGTCGTTCTCGACGCGGATATCGCGGCCCAGCCCTTCCCGGAGATCCCGCTCCACCGGGCGGCCGAGCAGCCAGGTGGAGCTCGCCCCCTTGCCCAGCCGCGTTTCCGGCTCCAGCGACCCCGGGATGCCGATCCCGATCCGGCCCCTCCCGCCGGTTTCGGCCTCGAGGCGCGCCACGATGTCGCGGATCATCGCGATGCAGCCGGGGTAATCATGGCGCGGGGTCGCCTCGCGGATGCGCGCCAGCTCCTCGCCCGCCGCGCTCATCGCGATCCCCTCGATCTTGGTCCCGCCCCAGTCCACCCCGATCAGCATCGTCTTTTTTCTCTTCGCCTGCCTGAAGGCGCGGAGCCTACACGCCGCGCTCCGCCCGCTGCAACCTCGGCCCGGAAATGCGCTCGCGCGGATGCAATTTGCGCCTTCCCCAATTCCGCACCATAGTGCGGCCCGAACCGCCCGGAGCTGGAGCGCATGATTGTCGAGCTGGGGCATCTCGCCCTCATCCTGGCCTTCGTCGTGGCCATCGTGCAGATGATCGTTCCGATGATCGGCGCCGCCCGCGGCTGGGCGGACTGGATGCGGCTCGCCGTCCCGGCGGCCGTGGTCCAGTTCCTGCTGACGCTCGCCGCCTTCGCCGCGCTGATGCACGCCTTCGCGGTCTCCGACTTTTCGGTCCAGTTGGTGACCCTGAACTCGAACTCGGCGAAGCCGATGATCTACAAGCTCGCCGGAACCTGGGGCAACCACGAGGGCTCGATGCTGCTCTGGATGCTCATCCTCACCCTCTTCGGGGCCATGGTCGCGGTCTGGGGCGGCAACCTCCCGCCGTCGCTGCGCGCCCGGGTCCTCGCCGTCCAGGCCACCATCGCCGTGGCCTTCTTCGGCTTCGTCCTCCTCACCTCCAACCCGTTCCTGCGGCTGGCTGTCCCGCCGCCCGACGGCAACGACCTCAACCCGCTCCTGCAGGACCCCGGCCTCGCCTTCCACCCGCCGTTCCTCTACCTCGGCTACGTCGGACTCTCGATGGCCTACTCCTTCGCCATCGCCGCCCTGATCGAAGGCCGGGTCGACGCCGCCTGGGCGCGGTGGGTGCGCCCCTGGACGCTGCTGGCCTGGGTCTTTCTCACCATCGGCATCGCGCTCGGCTCGTTCTGGGCCTACTACGAGCTCGGCTGGGGGGGCTGGTGGTTCTGGGACCCGGTCGAGAACGTGAGCTTCATGCCGTGGCTGATCTCCGCCGCGCTGCTCCACTCCGCCATCGTGGTCGAGAAACGCGACACGCTGAAGAGCTGGACGATCCTCCTCGCCATCCTCGCGTTCTCGTTCAGCCTGGTCGGCGCTTTCGTGGTGCGTTCGGGGATCCTCACGTCCGTGCACACCTTCGCCAACGATCCCGAGCGCGGGGTCTATCTCCTCTGGATCCTCGGCGCCTTCATCGGCGGCTCGCTTCTCCTCTACGCATGGCGCGCGCCGCTGCTGCGGTCGGACGCCGTCTTCGCGGTGGTCAGCCGCGAGAGCGGCCTCGTCCTCAACAACCTCCTCCTCGTCGTCGCCACCCTCGTCGTCTTCTTCGGAACCATGTGGCCGCTCCTCGCCGAGGTGCTCACCGGCCGCAAGGTGTCGGTCGGCCCGCCGTTCTTCGACCTCGCGTTCACGCCCTTCATCGTCGCGCTGGCCGTGATCCTTCCCCTTTTCTCCAGTCTCCCCTGGAAGCGCGGGAGCCTCCGCCGCGCGTTGCAGTCGCTGCGCGGCGCACTTGCGCTCTCGCTCGCCCTCGGCGCACTGGTCTGGTCGCTGCAGACGGGACGCTCCATGCTCGCGCCGATCGGCGCGGCGCTCGCAGCCTGGCTCATCCTCGGGGCCGCCGCCGAACTCGCGGGCCGCATCCGGCTCGGCCAGGCGTCCCTGCGCGAAGCGCTGCGCCGGGCCTGGAACCTGCCGCGCGCCGACTGGGGCAAGGCGCTGGCCCATGCCGGCCTCGGGGTGACGATCTGGGGCATCGCCGCGATCACCGCCTGGGCGGTCGAGGACATTCGCGCCGTGAAGCCCGGCGAGAGCTTCCCCATCGCCGGCTACGAGTTGCGTTTCGACGACGTCACCTCCGGCCGGGGTCCGAACTACGCCACCGACCGCGCCACCGTCACGATCCTCCGCGACGGCCGCGCGGTGGGCACGCTGCACCCCGAGAAGCGCTTCTACGAAGTGCAGGCCATGACCACGACCGAAGCCGGGATAGACCGCGGCCTCCGCCGCGACCTCTACGTCGCCCTCGGCGACCCGCAGCCGGACGGCGCCTGGGCGTTGCGCACCTACGTGAAGCCCTACGCCAACTGGATCTCGGCTCGGCGCGCTGATCATGGCGGCGGGCGGCGTCGTCAGCCTCACCGACCGCCGCTACCGCGTCGGCGCCCCCGCCCGCCGCAGCGCCCCGCCCGCGGCGGTACCGGCCGAGTGAGGCCGATGGTGCGCCGCGCGCTTCTTGCCCTCGACACTCGTCGCTCGCGCCGCTCGCGGCCCACGCCGTCCAGCCCAACGAGGTTCTGCCCGACCCAGCCCTGGAGGCGCGGGCGCGGGCGATATCGAAGGAGCTCCGCTGCGTCGTCTGCCAGAGCGAGTCGATCGACGAGTTGAACGCCGACATCGCCCGCGACCTGCGCCTGCTCGTGCGCGAGCGGATCACCGCCGGCGACACCGACGCCGAGGTGCAGGCGTTCGTGGTCGACCGCTACGGCGAGTTCGTGCTCTTCCGCCCGCCCTTGAGCTGGAGGAACGCCCCGCTCTGGCTGGCGGGGCCCGCGCTCCTCCTCGCCGGCGGCGGCCTCGCCTTCGGCTTCATCCGCCGCCGCGCCCGCGCCGCGCCGCCCCCCCGCCCGCCGCTGACGCCGGAGGAAGAGGCGCGCCTGCGCAAGCTGACCGGCGGCTGAAGGCGCACGCGCGGTTGCGGGTTTCCGCCGCGCGAACCCGCCGCTATCGTCGCCCGAAGGACCAGGGCGGGAGCAGGCAGCATGAGCTTTGAAACCATCCTTCTCGACGTGACGGACGGCGTCGCCACCCTGACGCTCAACCGCCCGCAGATCCTGAACGGCCTGAACGCCACCATGCGCCGCGAGATCCTCGCCGCCGTGACCGAGGCCCCGTCCCGCGCCCGCGTTCTCGTCCTCACCGGCGCCGGGCGCGGCTTCTGCTCCGGCCAGGACCTCGACCCGGCGCAGATCGGCGACGACCTCGACCTGGAAGCCACCCTCCGCGACGAGTACGAGCCGATGCTCCGGGCGATCTACGCCTGCCCCATCCCCACCATCGCCGCCGTCAACGGCCCGGCGGCCGGCGCCGGCGCCAACCTCGCCCTCGCCTGCGACGTGGTGATCGCCGCGAAATCCGCCGTCTTCATCCAGGCCTTCGCCCGCATCGGCCTCATCCCCGACGCCGGCGGCACCTACTGGCTGCCCCGCCAGGTCGGCTTCGCCCGCGCCATGGGCGCAGCCCTCTTCGCCGAGCCGGTCAGCGCCGAGGACGCCGCCGCCTGGGGCATGATCTGGCAGGCCGTGCCGGACGAGGACCTCGCCGCGACCGTCGCCGCCCGGGCCGGCCAGCTCGCCCGCGGCCCGGCCGTGGCGTACCGCCTGATCAAGCAGGCGCTCCGCGGCAGCCTCGCCAACGACCTCGCCAGCCCAGCTTCGGCTCGAAGCGGAGCTCCAGGGCGAGGCGGGCCGCAGCCGCGACTTCCGCGAAGGCGTCGCCGCCTTCATCGAGAAGCGCCCGGCCCGCTACGAGGGCGTCTGAGCGCGCATGCCGAGCCTCGCCCAGCGCATCACCCGCAGCCCGCGGCCGCACGACCCGGCGCAGCTCCCGGAGATCGCCGCCAGCTTCCCCGACCTCGCCCCGCCGGTCCGCGCGCTCCTCGAAGGCGCCGCCGGCTGCTCGGGCTTCCTCGCCGGTCTCATCCAGCGCGAAGCCGACTGGCTCCGCGCCGGCGCTCGACCAGCCCCCCGAGGACGCCTTCGCCGGCATCCTCGCCGCCATGCCCGCCGAAGGTCCCGCCCTCGCCGACAGCCTGCGCATCGCCCGCGGCCGCGCCGCCCTCCTCATCGCACTCGCCGACCTCGGCGGCGCCTGGGGGCTCGCCGAGGTCACCGGCGCCCTCAGCGCCCTCGCCGACCGCGCCGTCCAGCTCGGGCTGACCGCGCTCGTGGCCGAGGAGATCGCCCGCGGCAAGCTCCCCGGCTGCACCGAGGCCGACATCCCCGACGCCGCCGGCATGTTCGTCCTCGCCATGGGCAAGATGGGCGCGCGCGAGCTCAACTACTCCTCCGACATCGACCTCATCGTCCTCTTCGACGAGCACCGTCACGACCCCGAGGACTTCGCCGACGTGCGGAAGAGCTTCATCCGCGTGACCCAGCGCCTGGTGAAGCTCCTCTCCGAGGTCACCGCCACCGGCTACGTCTTCCGCGTCGACCTGCGCCTGCGCCCCGACCCTTCGGTCACCCCCGTCTGCATCGCCTCCGACCCGGCCGAGCACTACTACGAGAGCGTCGGCCGCACCTGGGAGCGCGCCGCCTACATCAAGGCCCGGCCCGTGCGCCGGCGCCATCGCCGCCGGCGAGGCGTTCCTCGGCCGCCTGCGCCCGTTCATCTGGCGCAAGCACCTCGACTTCGCCGCCATCGAGGACGCCCAGGACATCCGCAAGCGCATCCGCGCCCACAAGGGCCTCGGCGGGCCGCTGCGGCTCGCCGGCCACGACATCAAGCTCGGCCAGGGCGGGATCCGCGAGATCGAGTTCTTCACCCAGACCCGCCAGCTCATCGTCGGCGGCCGCGACCCCGACCTGCGCCAGCGCGAGACCCTGGTGGCGCTCGCGGCACTCGCCGACAAGGGCTGGGTCGACCGCGACGCCGCCGACATCCTCGCCGAGGCCTACGTCGCCCACCGCGAGCTCGAGCACCGGCTGCAGATGCTCGAGGACGCCCAGACCCAGCGCCTGCCGGAAGCCCCGGGCGAGATGGCGCGGCTGGCCGACCTTCTGCGGCAAGGACGTGCCCGAGTTCGAGGACGAGATCGTGGCGCGGATCGCGACGGTGAACGCCCTCACCGAGCCGTTCTTCGTCCCGGACGCGCGACCGCACGACGCCCCGCCCCGGAGGCGGTCTTCGCCGACGCCGCCACCGCCGAGGCGACGATGGCCGGCTGGCGCCGCCTGCCGGCGCTGCGCAGCGAGCGCGCCCGCACCATCTTCCGCCGCCTGGAGCCCGAGCTCATCCGCCGCATCGCCAGCGCCGCCAGCCCCGACGACGCGCTGGTCTCGCTCGACGCCTTCCTGGCGCGGCTGCCGGCGGGCGTGCAGATCTTCTCGCTCATGGAGGCCAACCCATCCCTTCTCGACCTCCTGGTCGACATCTGCGGCAGCGCGCCCCAGCTCGCCCGCTACCTCGGCGCCAACGCCAGCGTGCTCGACGCGGTGATCAGCGCCGACTTCTACCGCCCGCTCCGCGGCGCGTCCGAGCTCCGCGCCGAGCTCGCCGAGCGGCTCCGCCAGGCCTTCGACTACGAGGCGGCGCTCAACCTCGCCCGCGTCTGGATGCGCGAGCGGCACTTCCGCATCGGCGTCCACCTCCTGCGCGGCCTCGCGGACCCGGACGAGGCCGCCGCCGCGTATTCCGCCGTGGCCGAGGCCGTCCTCGCCGCGCTCTGGCCCATCGTGATCGCCGACTTCGCCACCCGCCACGGCCCGCCGCCCGGCGCCGGCGCGGTGGTCGTCGCCATGGGCAAGCTCGGCAGCCGCGAGATGACGGTGAGCTCGGATCTCGACATCATCGTCATCTACGACGCCGAGGGCGAGGAGGCATCCGAGGGCCGCCGCCCCCTGCCCGTGGCCGTCTACTACGCCCGCCTCACCCAGGCGCTCATCTCGGCCCTCAGCGCCCCCACCGCCGAGGGCATCCTCTACAAGGTGGACATGCGCCTGCGCCCCTCCGGCCGCTCGGGCCCGGTCGCGACCGCGCTGGCCGCCTTCCGCCGCTACCAGGCCGAGGAGGCCTGGACCTGGGAGCACCTCGCGCTGACCCGCGCCCGCGTCCTCGCCGGCCCGGCCCGCGTCGGCGAGGCGGTGGCGGCGGCCATCGCCGCCGTCCTGGCCGAGCCGCACGACGCCGCCAAGGTCCTCGCCGACGCCACCGACATGCGCCGCCGCCTCGCCGAGGCGCACGAGTCCGCCGCGGCCCACCCCTGGGAGGTGAAGCTCGGCCCCGGCCGGATGATGGACATCGAGCTTCTCGCCCAGGCCGGCGCGCTGATCCACGACCCCACGGGCCTGCGCAGCCCCCGCCGCATGCTCGCCCGCCTCGGCACCCTCGGCTGGATCGCGCCGCCCGACGCCGCCGCCCTCGAGACCGCCCTCGCCCGCCTCGCGGCCCTGCAGCAGATCCTGCGCCTCGCCAGCGACCGCACCATCGACCCGGCCGAGGGCGGCGCCGGCCTCGTCCGCCTCGTCCTCTCCGCCACCGGCCAGCCCGACCTCGACACCCTCCGCCGCAGGCTCGCCGCCGACGCCCGGCGCAGCGCCGCGATCATCGCCCGCCGGCTGGCGCGCCCCTGAGGCGGGCCGAAAAAGTGGTAGAGCGGCGTGTCGAAATCGGTGCCCCGGTCGGCGACTAGTCCGTGCCGACAACGTCAAGGAGCAACACGGTGCGCTACGCATGCCTGATCTACTACGACCCCAAGGAGCTTTTCGGCGGTGCGCCGGAAGCCAATGCGGCCCTTGCCGAGTGCGAAGGCCATGACGAAGTCCTGAAGAAGACCGGCAACTTCGTTCTCGGCGAGGCGCTGGAGATGCCGGAGAGCGCCATCACCGTGCGGATGCGCGATGGCCGGATGTCCACCACCGACGGCCCGTTCATGGAGTCCAAGGAGATGCTCGGGGGCATCGTCGTCATCGACGCCAGCGACCTCAACGAAGCCGTGCGTCTCGCCAGCGGCCATCCGCTGGCCGCGATCGGGGCGGTCGAGGTGCGGCCGGTGGTCGATTTCAGCGAGCCGCGCCCGGAGCTATGACCGGCGCGGCCGCGGCGGCCATCGAGCGGCTCTACCGCAGCGAGCGGCGGCGGGTGCTCGCCACGCTGATCCGGCTCCTCGGCAGCTTCGACGCTGCCGAGGACGCCCTGCACGACGCCTTCGCCGCGGCCGCGGTGAGCTGGCCGCGCGATGGCGTCCCCCGGAACCCCTATGCCTGGCTGGTCTCGACCGGCCGCTTCCGGACCATCGACCGCTGGCGGCGGCGCGCAAGGCTTGCCGCTGCGCTGCCGGAACTGGCGAGGCTGGCCGAAACGGAGGCCGAGGTGGAGGAACCGCACCAGATCCGCGACGACGAGCTGCGGCTGATCTTCACCTGCTGCCACCCGGCGCTGGCGCCCGACGCGCAGATCGCCCTCACCCTGCGCGAGGTGGGCGGGTTGACCACCGAGGAGATCGCGCGCGCCTACCTCACCCGACCGGCGACCATCGCCCAGCGGATCGTGCGCGCCAAGGCACGGATCCGCGACGAGGCGATCCCCTACGTGGTGCCCGAGCGCAGCGAACTGCGCGAGCGCGTCGCCGCCGTGCTGCGCGTCCTCTACCTGATCTTCAACGAAGGATACTCGGCGACCGGTGGCCCGCACCTGACGCGGGCCGACCTCTGCGCCGAGGCGCTGCGGCTCGCCCGCGAGGTGAACACGCTGCTCGAGGAGTCCGAAGGACTGGGCCTGCTCGCCCTCATGCTCCTGCACGAGGCACGCCGCGAAGCCCGCACCGGCGCGGGCGGCGATATCGTCCTGCTGCAGGACCAGGACAGGTCGCTCTGGAAGCCTGGCCGGATCGCCGAGGCGCGGGACCTCATCGACCGCGCCTTCGCGACAGGCAGCGTGGGCCCCTACCTCCTTCAGGCGGCGATCGCCGGGGTCCACAGCGCCGCACCACGCTTCGAGGAAACCGACTGGTCCGAGATCGCCGCCCTCTACGACATCCTGCTCCGCATCGAGCCCTCGCCGGTCGTCGCCCTGAACCGCGCGATCGCCATCGGGATGCGCGACGGCCCGACCGCCGGTCTCGCGCTGATCGAGGCGCTGACCGAGGGAAGCCTGGCGAGCTACCCCGCCGCACACGCCGCGCGCGCCGACTTCCTGGCCAGGCTCGGCCGCAGCGCCGAGGCGCGCGGCGCCTATGAGCGCGCGGCCCTGCTCACCCGCCAGCCCGCCGAAAAGCGGTTCTTCGCCGCGCGCATCCTGGAGGTGTGAACCAGGCCGACGGACCGGTTCGGGCCGGCGTTTCGCAGCAAAACGTATGCATGGGTTGTGCATAGGTGTGCATGGGTTGTGCATCAGGAAAATCGCGCCTTTTCCGCAGCTTGCCGGTCAAGAACCGACTGCGCCCGAAAAGCGCCCCGTTCGCACCTCCGACGGACCCTTGCCTGCCGCGGCGCGCATGCGCAAATGGCACGGTCATGCCGCTGCCCATCGTCTTCCATCCCGACTACATGGCCCCGCTGCGCCTCGGCCACCCCTTCCCGATGTCGAAGTACGGCTACCTCCGCGAGGCCCTGGTCG
This sequence comes from uncultured Alphaproteobacteria bacterium, assembly GCA_963844375.1. Taxonomy (GTDB): domain Bacteria; phylum Pseudomonadota; class Alphaproteobacteria; order Rhodobacterales; family Rhodobacteraceae; genus Amaricoccus. The sequence goes on from CAWJOI010000038.1 coordinate 128,035, forward strand.
AGCGCCGCCTCCTGCCCTCCGCCGGCGGCTTCCTTTCTCCCGCCCCCGCCTCCATCGCCCCGCCGCCGCCGTCCACGCCCTCGCCTACGTCGAGCGCGTCGCGAACCAGACCCTCACCGCCGCCGAGCAGCGCGCCATCGGCCTCCCCAACACCGCCGCCGTCGCCCGCCGCGCCTTCCTCTCCGCCGCCGGCACGCTCCTCGCCGCCCGCCTGGCGCTGGAGCACGGCTTCGCCTGCAACATGGCCGGCGGCTCGCACCACGCCGGCCCGGAGGGCGGCGCCGGCTACTGCGTCTTCAACGACGTGGCCATCGCCGCCCAGGCGCTCCTCGACGAAGGCCGCGTCGCGCGGGTGCTCGTCATCGATTGCGACGTGCACCAGGGCGACGGCACCGCCCGCATCTTCGCAGGCCGTGCCGACGTGCTCACGCTTTCGCTCCACGCCGAACGCAACTATCCCGCCCGCAAGGCGCTCTCGCACCTCGACTATCCCGCTCCCCGACCGCCTCGGCGACCGCGCCTATCTCGAGGTTCTCGCACACGCGCTGGCCGCGACAGAGGCCTTCAAGCCCGGCATTGTCTTCTACAACGCCGGCGTCGACCCGCACGAGAGCGACCGCCTCGGCCGCCTGGCGCTGACCGACGCCGGCCTGCGCGCCCGCGACGCCCTGGTCACCGGCTGGGCGCGCCGCCGCAATCTGCCTCTCGCGGGCGTCCTCGGCGGCGGCTACGACAACGAGCCCAGGCGGCTCGCGGCTCGGCACGCCATCCTCTTCGAGGAGGCGGCCCGCGCCGCAGCATGACAACCGGAAAGGACGTGCCTTGACCCAAACCCTCCAGATCGGCTGCTGGCTCGGCCTGCCCAGCCCGGAGGTCGCCGAGATCGTCGCCGGCACCGGCTTCGACTTCGCCATCATCGACCTCGAGCACGGCAGCATCGGCATCGAGACCGCCACCCGGATGCTGATGGCGCTCGCCACCTCCGCCACGGTGCCCTTGGTCCGCGTCCCCGAGGCGGCCGAGGGCTGGATCAAGCGCATGCTCGACGCCGGCGCCGCCGCCGTCATCGTGCCCCGCGTCGAGGACGCCGCCACCGCCGCCCGCCTCGCCGGCTATGCCACCTACGGGCCTGAAGGCCGGCGCGGCGAAGGCGCGGGCGTCGCCCGCGCCGCCGCCTGGGGCCGCGACCGCCACCGCCTACCGCAACGGCTGGCGCGAGCGCGGCGGGCTCATCCTGCAGATCGAGTCCCCCGAAGGCCTGGCGGCCGCGCCCGAGATCGCCGCCGTCCCCGGCGTCACCCAGCTCTTCTTCGGGCCCTCCGACTTCTCCGCCTGCCTCGGCACGGACCGCGGCGATCCGCGCATCGCCGCCGCCGCCCGCGAGGTGGCGCGCATCGCCCGCGCCGCCGGCCGCGAGGCCGGCACCGTCACCTTCCCCGGCGGCGGCTTCGCCGAGCTCGCGGCCATGGGCTTCACCCACGTCCTCGACGCCTCGGACATCGCGCGTCCTCGTCCCGGGGCTCGACGCGAGCCTCGCCGCCGCCCGCCGGGAGCTCGGCCGTGGGCAAGGGTGAGCTCGCCGCCGACCCGCGCGGGCTGATCCTCGAGGCCTACCGCATGCAGATCGGCCCCGAGGACTGCCGCACCATCTTCCTCGACTGGGCGCTCGGCCAGCCCGGCGGACGGCCTCGCCGAAGAAGCCGCCGAGCTCCTCGCCCACTACGGCGTCCGCCAGCCCGACCACCCGATGACCGCCATTCTGCGCGACGCCGCCTCCTCTACTCCCCCCGCGCGCGGCCGACGCGGCGGCCGCCGCTCTCGCCACTTATGAGCCCTGCGGCCCGGCGCGCCGTCCACTCGCTTGCGCGGCATATCACCCCTCCCCGGTCAGCGCCGCCAGCACCCGCGCCCAGCTCCGCGCGCCCTTGTGGAAGCTCGCGAGGTCGTACTTCTCGTTCGGCGAATGGATGGCGTCGTCCTCCTGGCCGAAGCCGATCAGCAGCGAGTCCATCCCGAGGATCTCGCCGGAAGTGCCCCACCACCGGGATCGACCCGCCGCAGCCGACGAAGACCGCAGGGTTCGCCCACTCGTCGCTCAGCGCCGCCCGCGCCGCCTCGAACTCCGGCGCGTCCAAGGGCAGGCGTGGTCGCCCGCGACGCCGTCCTTGCCGCGAAAGCTCACCGTGCAGTCCGGCGGCAGGCTCGCGCGCACGTAGTCGCGAAAGCTCTCGATGATCCGCGCCGGGTCCTGCTCGCCCACCAGCCGGAAGCTGATCTTGGCATGCGCCTCGGCCGGCAGCACGGTCTTGAAGCCCTTGCCGGTGTAGCCGCCCCAGATCCCGTTGACGTCGCAGGTCGGCCGCGCCCAGATCTGCTCGAGGAGCGTCCGCCCCTCCTCCCCCGCCAGCCGGCTCAGCCCCACGGCGCCGAGAAACGCCGCCGGCGTCGTAGTCCGAGCGCCTCCCACTGCGCCTTGATCGCCGCGGGCAGCTCCGGCACCCCGTCGTAGAAACCCGGCAGCGTGATCCGCCCCCGCGCGTCGTGCAGCCCCGCGAGAATGCGCGCCAGCACCCGGATCGGGTTGATCGCCGCGCCCGCCGTACATGCCCGAATGCAGGTCGCGGTCCGCGGCATGGATCGTCAGCTCCTCCCCCACCATCCCGCGCAGCATCGTCGTGATCGCCGGCGTCTCCGGTCCCAGCATCCCGGTGTCGCAGACCAGCGCCATCCGCGGCGCGAAGCTCCGCCGCGTTCGCCCTCAGGAACGGCACCAGCGAGGGCGAGCTGCTCTCCTCCTCGCCCTCGATCAGCACCGTCAGCCGCCCCGGGATGCGCCCGGTCACCGCCTTCCAGGCCCGGACCGCCTCGAGGAAGGTCATCACCTGCCCCTTGTCGTCCGAGGCCCCGCGCCCGAAGATCGCCTTCCCCTGCGGCCGTGTCCCCGATCGCCGGCTCGAACGGCGGTCGGTCCCACAGCTCCAGCGGATCGACCGGCTGCACGTCGTAGTGCCCGTAGAACAGGAAGTGCGGCCCCTCTCCATCCGCCATGCTCCACAACGATCGGGATGGCCCGGCGTGTCGCGGCGGCTGGCTCGAAACCCGATCGCCGTCCAGCTCCCGCACCAGCCAGTCCGCCGCCTCCCGGCACGCCGGCGCATAGGCCGGATCGGTCGAGATGCTCTCGATCCGCAGCAGCGCGAACAGCCGCTCCAGCGCCCGTGGCTGGTCCGGCGATCGATCTGGTCGAGAACCCTTTCGAGCGACATGCTCCGCCTCCTTGCCCGGCGGACGGGCGGCAGACCCTAGTCGCCCTTCCTGCGGTCGCGGACAGCAATCCTTGGTCAGGCGTCGCGCCGGCGGATCCAGCCGCCGCCAGCACCCGCGACCCCTCCGGCGCGTAGAAGACGCAGGCCTGCCCCGGCGCCACGCCCTCCTCCGGCGCCAGCAGCTCGACCCGCGCCCGCGCCGGACCCGCCGGATGCAGCCGCGCCGGGCTTCGGCGGCCGCGTCGAGCGCACCCGCACGGCCGACCTCCCAGCCGCCCTCCGGCGCGTGCCTCGAAGGCGCCGTCGCCCAGCCAGTTCACCTCCGCCACCGTCACCGTCCGGCTGCGCCAGCGCCTCGCGCGGGCCGACCACCACCCGCCGCGCCTCCGCGTCCAGCCGCACCACGAAGAGCGGCTCGCCGCCCGCCGAGCCCGAGGCCGCGGCGCTGGCCCACGGTATAGCGAATCACCCCGTCGTGCCGCCCGAGCACCCGCCCGTCGAGGTGCACGATCTCCCCCGGCTCGGCCGCGCCGGGCCGCAGCTTCTCGATCACCGCGGCATAGGAGCCGTTCGGCACGAAGCAGATGTCCTGGCTGTCCGGCTTCTCCGCCACCGCCAGCCCGTAGCGCGCCGCCAGCGCCCGGGTCTCCGCCTTCGACGCCAGGCCCCCGAGCGGAAAGCGCAGGTAGTCGAGCTGCGCGCGGCGTGGTCGAGAACAGGAAATAGCTCTGGTCCCGCGCCGGATCGGCCGCCCGGTGCAGCTCCGGCCCCTGCCGGCACCGGCGCAGCGCCGGACATAGTGCCCGGTCGCCATGCAGTCGGCCTCGAGGTCGCGCGCCGTCTCCAGCAGATCGCGGAACTTCACGCGCTCGTTGCAGCGGATGCAGGGAACCGGGGTCGCCCCGGCGAGGTAGGCGTCGGCGAACTCGTCGACCACGCTGGCGCGGAAGCGGTCCTCGTAGTCGAGCACGTAGTGCGGGAACCCCATCGCCTCGGCCACCCGGCGGGCGTCGTGGATGTCGCGCCCGGCGCAGCAGGCGCCCTTGCTGGCCATCGCCGCGCCGTGGTCGTAGAGCTGCAGCGTCACGCCCACGACGTCGTAGCCCTCCTCGGCCAGCATCGCCGCGACCACCGAGCTGTCGACGCCGCCGGACATGGCCACGACGACCCGCGTCTTCGTGCGGCGGCTTGCGTAAACCGAGGCTATTGAGCGGCGAGGCGTCTCGTGGCAAAAGCATGGTGTGGGGCATCCTCGAGGATGCAGGGGAATATAGTAAAACCTTACGCAAGCTCAAGAGCTTGGTTCACTGCCATTTAAGGGATGGCGCGGTAAGTAGTTGCGTGGGTGATGTGCGAGTAAGGGAGTAAGACTGTGTATATTCGTCGTGAGAAGGGTCCGGTATACGTAGTATTGCCGGACGGGACCAAGCTGACGCGTTCCGATCTGCCGCCGGCCAACACCAAGCGGTGGGTGGCGCGGCGCAAGGCGACCGTCGTCGCCGCCGTCGACTTCGGTCTGATCGAGCCGACCGAAGCCTGCAGCATGTACCACCTGTCCGACGAGGAGCTGACTCTCTGGCGCTCGGCCGTCCAGCGGCACGGAGCCGCGGCGCTGCGCGTGACCGCGATTCAGAAGTATCGACAACTTTAAGGCGAGCTGCTATGCAGTGCACTATCGTAATCAGTCGTTAACCATTCCGGCGTTAAGTGAGCGTCGAGTTAGCGAAGGGCCGGTTGGTAGAACGGAGAGCCGTCATGCGCATCCTTCTTGTCGAAGACGATCCGACGACGTCGAAAAGCATCGAGCTGATGCTTCAGAACGCGAATCTGAACGTCTACGCGACGGATCTCGGCGAGGAAGGCATCGATCTGGCCAAGCTCTACGACTACGACCTGATCCTTCTCGACCTTAACTTGCCGGACATGAACGGCCACGAGGTGCTGCGCCAGCTGCGAATCGCCAAGGTCGAGACCCCGATCCTGATCCTCTCCGGGGCCGACGACACCGAGAACAAGCTCAAGGGCTTCGGCTTCGGCGCGGACGACTACATGACCAAGCCCTTCCACCGCCAGGAGCTGGTCGCGCGCATCCACGCCATCGTGCGCCGCTCCAAGGGCCACGCCCAGTCGGTGATCGCCACCGGCAAGTTCGCGGTCAACCTCGACGCCAAGACCGTCGCGGTGGACGACAAGCCGGTGCACCTGACCGGCAAGGAATACCAGATGCTGGAACTCCTTTCGCTCCGCAAGGGCACGACCCTGACGAAGGAGATGTTCCTCAACCACCTCTACGGCGGCATGGACGAGCCGGAGCTGAAGATCATCGACGTCTTCATCTGCAAGCTCCGCAAGAAACTCTCCGAGGCCACCGGGGGCGAGAACTACATCGAGACAGTGTGGGGCCGCGGCTACGTTCTCCGCGACCCCGCCAGCAGCGAGGCGAAACGCCGGCTGGCGGTCGGGGCCTAGGCACCCCCGCATCCGCAACCCGTTTGCGTAGCGAGTTCCAGGCTTTCCCAGATTCGCTTTCCTCAGAGCACTCGGTGACCCGGAGCCCGGGCCACCGCCTTTTCCCTGAAGCGAACCGCGCCACACCCGGCGTGGAGCGGCGACTGCAGCGCCGAGACGGTGGCGCAGGTCGAGCCTGAGCCAGGCGCGCTTGTGGTTTCCTGAACGGAATGAATACTCTGCTTGAGCGCTAGGGGAGGATGCGTCGAATTCGACGGCAACTCCAGCCGAAGGAGCATCGGGGGATGCCTAATCTCGATGTCGTCACCGTCGGCCGTTCGTCGGTCGACCTCTACGGCGCCCAGATCGGCGGCCGCCTCGAGGACATGGCGACCTTCCACAAGTACATCGGCGGCTCTCCCACCAACATAGCCTGCGGCGCTGCCCGGCTCGGCCTCCGCTCCGGACTGATCACCCGGGTCGGCGACGAGCACATGGGACGCTTCATCCGCGAGACCCTTTCGGCCGAGGGCGTCGACGTCCGCGGAGTCGTCACCGACCCCGAGCGGCTCACCGCCCTGGTCATTCTCGGCATCCGCGACCAGGAGCGCTTTCCCCTGGTCTTCTACCGAGAGAACTGCGCCGACATGGCGCTATGCGAGGACGACATCGATCCGGCACTCATCGCCGACACCCGCGCGCTCGTCGCCACCGGCACCCATCTCAGCAACCCTCGCACCGAGGCAGCCGTGCTGAAGGCGGTCACCCTCGCGCGCAGTCATGGCGCCCGCACCGCCCTCGACATCGACTACCGCCCGAACCTGTGGGAACTCGCCGGTCACGCCGCCGGCGAGGAGCGCTTCATCGAGAGCGCCGCCGTCACCGCCAAGCTCCAGTCGACGCTCCATCTCTTCGACCTGATCGTCGGCACGGAGGAGGAGTTCCACATCGCCGGCGGCTCCACCGATACCATCGCCGCCCTCCGTGCCGTCCGCGCCGTCTCCGATGCCACCCTCGTCTGCAAGCGCGGCCCGATGGGCGCCACCGCCTTCTCCGGCCCGATCCCGGACAGCCTCGACGATGGCGAGCGTGGCCCGGGCTTCCCCATCGAGGTCTTCAACGTCCTCGGCGCCGGCGACGGGTTCATGTCGGGCCTGCTCAAGGGCTGGCTGACCGATCAGGACTGGCCCACCAGCCTCAAGTACGCCAACGCCTGCGGCGCCTTCGCCGTCTCGCGCCACGGCTGCACACCGGCCTATCCGTCTTGGGACGAGTTGCAGTTTTTCCTGCAACGCGGCATCCGGCGGAAGGCGCTGCGGCACGACGCCGAGCTCGAACAGATCCACTGGGCGACCAACCGTTTCCGCGAGTGGCCCGAACTCCGCGTCTTCGCCTTTGACCACCGCATGCAGCTCGAGAAGATTGCCGACGAGGTTGGCGCGACCCCGATGATCGGCTAGGCCGCTTCAAGGATCTCTGCCTCGAAGCCGCCACCGTGGTTGCGGCCGGCCGGGACGGCTACGGCATCCTCTGCGACGGCCGAATCGGCCGCGACGCGCTCTACGCCGCCGCCGGCAGCGGCCTCTGGATCGGCCGACCCGTGGAGGACCCCGGCACCCGCCCGCTCCGTCTCGAGATCGAGCCCGACTACGGGAGCGCCCTCGCAGAGTGGCCCCTCGAGCACGTGGTCAAGGTCCTGTGCTTCTACCACACCGACGACGATCCGGCGATGAAGGCCGACCAGGAAGCGACCATCGTCCGGCTGGCTCGCGCCGCCCGCGCCAACAGCCTGGAACTCCTGCTCGAGGTCATCCCGTCCAAAGTAGCCCCGGTGACCGACGACACCGCCGCGGCAATCATCGAACGGTTCTACGGCCTCGGCGTTTTCCCCGACTGGTGGAAGCTCGAGCCCATGACCTCCCCCGCCGCCTGGAACAACGCCTGCGCGGCGATCCACCGACACGATCCCTACTGCCGGGGCATCATCGTCCTTGGCCTCGACGCGCCCACCGATGCGCTGGCGGCAAGTTTCGAGGCGGCCGCCCGCCATGACCTGGTGAAAGGCTTCGCGATCGGCCGCACCATCTTCGCCGAAACCGCTCGGAGCTGGCTCGACGGGTCGATCGCAGATTCCGAAGCGATCGCCGAGATGGCGGGCAAGTACGAACGCCTCTGCGGCCTCTGGGACGAGGCGCGCGCGCGCAAGGGAGCCGCCGCATGAAGACGATCCGTCTGACCGCCGCCCAGGCGATGGTCCGCTACCTCAGCCACCAGATCAACGAGGATGGCGTGCCCTTCCTCGCCGGCTGCTGGGCGATCTTCGGCCACGGCAACGTCGCGGGCATCGGCGAGGCGCTCCACGCCGCCGGCGACGCCTTCCCCACCTGGCGCGCGCACAACGAACAGGGGATGGCACACGCCGCCATCGCCTTCTCCAAGGCGCTGAACCGCAAGCGCGCCATGGCGGTCACCACCTCGATCGGGCCGGGCGCACTCAACATGGTGACGGCGGCGGCGCTCGCGCATGTCAACCGCCTCCCGGTCCTCTTCATCCCGGGCGATGTCTTCGCCAACCGCGCGCCGGATCCGGTGCTGCAGCAAGTCGAGAGCTTCGGCGACGGCACCGTGTCGGCGAACGACGCCTTCCGTCCCGTTAGTCGTTACTACGACCGCATCGCGCGGCCCGAGCACCTCCTGACCGCGCTGCCGCGCGCCTTCGCCACCATGACCGATCCGGCCGACTGCGGCCCCGTCACGCTCGCCTTCTGCCAGGACGTGCAGGCCGAAGCCTACGACTGGCCAATGGAGTTCTTCGCCCCCAAGGAGTGGCACCGCCGCCGACCCCGCCCGGGGTTGCGGGAACTCAAGGTCGCCACCGACGCGCTTCGCGGCGCGAAGCAGCCGATTATCATCGCAGGCGGCGGGGTGCACTATGCCGAGGCGACGGCCACGCTGCGCACCTTCGCCGAGCGCCACAACGTGCCCGTCGGCGAGACCCAGGCCGGCAAGTCCGCCCTGCCCCACGATCATCCGCTGAACCTGGGCTCGGTCGGCGTCACCGGCTCCAGCGCGGCCAACGCGGTGGCCGAGGCGGCCGACGTCGTCATCGCCCTCGGCACGCGTCTGCAGGACTTCACCACCGGCTCCTGGGCGCTCTTCAAGGACCCCGACCGGCGGATCGTGGCGATCAACGTCACGCCCTACGACGCCCACAAGCACAACGCCCTGCCGCTGATCGCCGATGCCCGGCTGGCGCTCGAGGAAATATCGGCACTCCTTGGCGACCAGCGTTTCCCCGACACCGGCAACCTCAAGGCGGAGTGGACGGCAGCAGTCGACTCGGTGACCGCGGTCCCCGGCGATGGCAACGCGCTGCCAACCGACATGCAGGTGATCGGCGCGGTGCAACGCTCGCTCGACGACGACGCGATCGTGGTCTGCGCCTCCGGCGGGCTGCCGGGAGAGCTGCACAAGCTCTGGCGGGCAGCCAAGCCGAATGGCTACCACCTGGAATATGGCTTCTCGACCATGGGCTACGAGATCGCCGGCGGGGTCGGGGTGAAGATGGCGCATCCCGACCGCGAGGTCGTGGTGATGCTCGGCGACGGCAGCTACATGATGATGAACTCCGAGCTCGCCACCTCGGTCATGCTCGGACTGAAGCTCATCGTCGTCCTGCTCGACAACCGCGGCTTCGGCTGCATCAACCGGCTGCAGATGGCCACGGGCGGTGCGAGCTTCAACAACCTGCTCGACACCGCGCGCCATGTGGTGCCCTCGTCCATCGACTTCGCCGCCCACGCTGCCTCCATGGGAGCGGCGTCCGAGAAGGTGGACGGAGTCGCGGACCTCGAGGCGGCGATGCGGCGCGCGCGGGCGAGCGCGCGGAGCTACGTCGTCGTCATCGACACCGACCCGCTGGCGACGACCGAGGCCGGCGGCGCCTGGTGGGACGTGGCCGTCCCCGAGGTCTCCACCCGCGAGACGGTGCGCGCGGCGCGCAAGGACTACGAAGCGCGGCGCGAGCTGCAGCGGCTGGTGGACTGAATGATCCGCTACGGTACCAATCCCATCGCCTGGTCCAACGACGATGACCAGAGCCTCGGCGCGGACATCACGCTCGAGCAGTGCCTGCGCGAAGCCGCCGAGATCGGCTTCGACGGCATCGAGAAAGGCCACAAGATGCCCACGGAGCCCGCCGCGCTCACGGCGGCGCTGGCGCCGCACGGGCTTGCCTTCGTCTCGGGCTGGTACTCGCTCAACCTGCTCGAACGGTCGGTGGAGGACGAGAAGCGGGCGATGCAACCCCATCTCGACCTGCTCAGGGTCATGGGCTGCCAGGTCGTCATCGCCTGCGAGACCTCAAACGCCATCCACGGCCACGACAGCCGCCCGCTCGTCGATGGCCCGGAACTGGTCGGCGCCGAGGCCTGGGCGAAGTTCGGTGCCGACATCGAGGCCATCGCGGCCTTCACCGCCGCCCAGGGCCTCACCCTCGCCTACCACCACCACATGGGCACCATCGTCGAGGCCCCGCACGAGATCGACCACTTCATGGCCGCGACCGGCCCGGCGACAAAGCTCCTGCTCGACACCGGCCACTGCCTCTTCGGCGGCGGGGACCCCACCGAGCTGGCGCGCAAGTACATGCCCCGGGTCGCCCACATCCACGCCAAGAACGTCCGCCTCCCCATCGCCGCCCAAGTGGAGACCGAGCACCTCTCTTTCCTCGAAGGTGTCCGCCGCGGTGTCTTCACCGTTCCGGGCGACCCCGAGGGCGCCGTGGACTTTGCGCCCGTCCTCGAAATCGCCGCGCAGCACGGCTACTCTGGCTGGCTGGTGATCGAGGCCGAGCAGGACCCCGCCGTCCGCAGCCCGCTGCTATACCAGGGCATGGGCCTCACTGCCCTCAAGGCCATGGCCCGCGCCGCCGGCCTCGACAAGTGAGCACTCTTCTCCGCCATCCTACCGGCGACCGCGGCAAGGTGCACGACATCACCCCCGCGACCGCCGGCTGGCGCTACGTCGGCTTCGGCCTCTACCGCCTCGCCCCGGGCGAGACCGTGGCCGAGCCTACCGGCGAGACCGAGGTCATCCTTGTCCTCGTGGAGGGCGGGGCGCGCATCGGCGCCGGCGGGACCGACTTCGGCGAGCTCGGCGACCGCCTCGACGTCTTCGAGGCCACCCCGCCGCACTGCGCCTACGTCCCCGCCGGCTCCGACTGGTCCGCCACCGCAACCACGGCCTGCACGCTCGCCGTCTGCACCGCGCCCGCGAAGCCGGGCCGGCCGGCCGCGGTCATCGGGCCTGCGGGCATCGAGCGCGTGACGCGCGGTAAGGGGGCCAACACCCGGCACATCTTTCCCATCGCCATGGAGGAGCGCGATGTGGCCGACAGCCTGCTCGTCACCGAGGTCTTCACGCCCGCCGGCAACTGGTCGTCCTACCCGCCGCACCGGCACGACGAGGACGACTTCCCGCGCATGACCTATCTGGAAGAGAGCTACTATCACCGGCTGAACCCGGCCCAAGGCTTTGGTCTGCAAAGGGTTTTTACCGAGGACGGTTCCCTCGACGAGACGATGGCGGTCGCGGATCACGATGTGGTGCTGGTTCCGAAGGGGCACCATCCCTGCGCGGCGCCCTACGGGTTCGACCTCTATTATCTCAATGTCATGGCCGGGCCGATCCGGAAGTGGCGGTTCCAGAACCACCCCGATTTCGACTGGATTTACCAAAGGGACAGGGTCTAGCGGGGACCCCGAAATCATATGGAAAGCGTATGGGAATCGATATGGCACCTAAAGTCGTCAGGATTGAATGTTAGCGCGGGTCGCCGGGGCTAGCGGCCGTGGGTCAGGGCCTCGGAGAGCAGGAGGGCGTTGGCGGTGATGAGCAGGACGAGGCTTGCCCGCCTTGACCGCGTGGCGAAGAGGGCGATCAGGACCGGCAGGAAGGCCCATGCCGCGGCCGTCGAGATCGCGTTGGCGTTGCCGGTGGTGACCCGGAACGTGACCCCGGCAACGACGGAGAGCGTGGTGAGGAAGGCGATGCTGGCGAGGTTGACCGCGAGGACCCCGCCGATGACGACCCGGTGGACGCGGAGATAGTAGGCGTCGTAGTCCGGCCAGAGCGCCGGCTCGAACGGGAAGACGAAGGTCGACAGCAGGTAATAGGCGCCGATCACCAGGAGGACGCAGAGCAGGACCAGGAAGTTGAGCGGCACGTTGCCGTGCAACTCGTAGAAGGCGAGCCAGAAGCTGGTCTGGTCGACGATCACCAGCATGCCGAGGAGCGGCACCAGCCAGCCGACGCGGATCGCCTTGCCTGAGACGCTGGTCAGGTTGGCCTTCACCCGCAGGGTGCGGGCGAAGCCGGTCAGGACTTCGGCGATCGCCAGCCCGAGCAGCAACCCGAAGAGCCGGGTGACGAGGTCGAAGCCGGTCATGGCATCCTCTCAGCGTCTGCCCGGTGCCTCGTCAGCCGACGATTTCGCTGAGCTTGACCTTGCGCCCTTCGGCCACCGAGCGGACCGCAGCCTCGGCCAGCACCAGCGCGGCGAGGCCGTCCTGGCCGGTGGGAGCGAGCGGACGCGCCGCCGGAGAGGCCGGCGACGAAGGCGGCGATCTCGGCGGCGTAGGCTTCGGTGTAGCGGGTCATGAAGAAATCGAGCAGCGGCGGGCGGGTGAAGCCGGCCCCGGTGGCGATCTCGATGGAGACCGCGCGCTGGTTCTCGGCCGCGACCATGCCGCCCGAGCCCAGCACCTCGATGCGCTGGTCGTAGCCGTAGGTGGCGCGGCGGGAGTTGGAGATCACCGCCTGCTTGCCGGAGGCGGTCTCGAGCAGGACGTTGACGCTGTCGAAGTCGCCGGCCGTGCCGATGGCCGGGTCGGTCAGCACCGCGCCGAAGGCGGCGACGACCGCCGGCTCCTCGCCGAGGAGCCAGCGCGCCATGTCGAAATCGTGGATGGTCATGTCGCGGAAGATGCCGCCCGAGCGGGCGATGTAGTCGACCGGCGGCGCGCCGGGGTCGCGCGAGGTGATGTTGACCATCTCGACGGTGCCGATGGCGCCGTCGTCGATGGCCTTGCGCACCGCGCGGAAGTGCGGGTCGAAGCGGCGGTTGAAGCCGACCATGAGCTTCGCTCCGGTCGCCTCGACGACCTTCAGGCAGGCCTGCACCCGGGCCACGTCGAGATCGATCGGCTTCTCGCAGAAGATCGCCTTGCCCGCCCGGGCGAAGCGCTCGATCAGGTCGGCGTGGGTGTCGGTGGGGGTGCAGATCACCACGGCGTCGATGTCGGCGGCCGCCTCGATCGCATCGATGCTGCGGATCTCCGCGCCGTACTGCTGCGCGATCGCCTCGGCGGCGGCGGGCATGGCGTCCGCGACCGCCACCAGCCGCGCGTCGGGATTGCCGGTGATGGCGCGGGCGTGCACCTTGCCGATGCGCCCGGCGCCGAGCAGGCCGAAACGAACTGTCATCAGGTCCCTCGTCTTCTGCCGGCTGCCCTTGCGGCGCGGGCCACGGTTCGGTCTGGTCGATCAGCGCCCGTGAAGGTCACGCGGCGTCCTTGAACTTGTCCTGGGTCTTCGCCCCGGTGATGTAGGCGACCACGTCCTGGCCGTCGGTCTCCTCCTTCTTGAGGTCGGCGCAGATGCGGCCGCGGCGGAAGACCACGATCCGGTCGACCAGGTCGAACACCTGCCGCATGTTGTGGCTGATCAGGATCAGCGGCTCGCCCTGCTCCTTGAGCGTGCGGATGATGTTCTCGACCTGCGCGGTCTCCTGCACGCCGAGTGCTGCGGTGGGCTCGTCCATGATGGTGAGCTTGGAGTGGAAGGTCGCGGTGCGCGCGATCGCCACGCATTGCCGCTGGCCGCCGGACATGTTGCGGATGGTGTTGCGCAGGTTGGGGATCTTCACGGCGGTCTTCTGCAGGCCGCGCATGGTGGCCTCGCGCATGCCCTTGTAGTCGAGGATCGAGAAGGGCCCGAGGTTGAACTTGATCATCTCGCGCCCGAGGAAGAGGTTGTCCGACACGTCGAGGTCGTCGGCCAGCGCCAGCGTCTGGAAGACCGTCTCGATGCCGGCCTTGCGGGCCTCCAGCGGCCCGGCGAAGTGCACCGGCTGGCCGAAGAAATGGATCTCGCCCGCGGCTCGGCTGCTCGACGCCGGTGATCTGGCGCACGAAGGTCGACTTGCCGGCGCCGTTGTCGCCCATGATCGCCACGTGCTCGCCCTTGTGGACGGCGAAGTTGGCGCCCTCCAGGGCATGAACGCCGCCGTAGCGCTTGGTGAGGTCGCGGGTCTCGAGAATGATGTCGCTCAAGGCGTTCCCCTCAGATTCTGGACGCGGCGCGGCGCTGCCGCCACTGGTCGAGCACCACGGCGCCCACGATGATCGCGCCCTTCACCATCTCCTGGTAGTAGGCGTCGAGCTTGAGGAAGGTGAAGCCGGAGATGATCACCCCGAAGATCAGCGCGCCGAGCACCGTGCCGATGATCGAGCCGCGGCCGCCGGAAAGGCTGACGCCGCCGATCACCGTCATCGCGATGGCGTCGAGCTCGTACATCACGCCCATGCCGGCCTGCGCGGTCAGGTTCTTCGACGAGAGCACGATGGCCGCGATCGAGGCGAGGACGCCGGCGATGGTGTAGACCATCACCTTGTGCCGGTTGACCTTGATCCCCGACATGCGCGCCGCCGCCTCGTTCGAGCCGATGGCGTAGGTGTGCTTGCCGTAGACGGTGTAGTTCAGGATCAGGTGGAACAGGACCGCCAGCGCCAGGAAGATGATGACCGGCATCATCCCCTTGCCGATGGCGGCGTAGCCCTCGGTCGGGAAGCTGATCGGCTCGCCCCGCGACCACCAGCGGGCGACGCCGCGGGCGGTGACCATCATCCCCAGCGTGGCGATGAACGGCGGGATGCCGGTGTAGGCGATGAGCGCGCCGTTGATGAGCCCGGCGACGAGCCCGCAGGCGAGGCCGACAAGGATCGGCACGAACACCGCGCAGATCCTGCCATCCCTCGGGCAGCATCATCTTGGGGTTCGGCTGGCCGTTGACGACGGCGACCTGGGCGAAGCTCATGGCGATCATCGCCGTGGCGGCGACCACCGAGCCGGAACTGAGGTCGATCCCGCCGGAGATGATGACCTGGGTCACGCCGATGGCGATGATGCCGACGATCGAGACCTGCAGGATGATGATCGACAGCCGGGCCTGGTTGAAGATCGCGTCGACGTTGTCGCGGGTGTTGAACAGGAACGAGTTGCCGATGATGAGCCAGCCCAGCGCCTCGAACGCGACCACGATCAGGATGAGCCCGAAGAAGACGTTCAGCTCGGGCGGCCGGTGGCGCTTGGAGGCGTCGAAGGTCAGCCCGCCGACGCCGTGCGTTGTCTGAGCCATGTGCCGGATCCCCTTGCGACGGCCCTTCGCCGACCCCGCCTGGTTTCCGGCCGGCGCGACGCGCCGGCCGGGTCAGTCAGGCTCAGTTCTTGGCCAGGAAGTCGCCGATGTTCGCCGGCGTCACCAGCTGGAACGGGATGTAGACCTTCTGCTCCACCGCCTCGCCCCTGGCGAGCGCCAGCGCCGCGTCGAGCGAGCCCTGGCCCTGTCCGGCGGCGTCCTGGAAGACGGTGACGTCGAGGTCGCCCGCCTGCATCGCCTGCAGCGCGTCCTGGGTGGCGTCGACGCCGCCGACGACGAGCTCGCCCATGTCGAGGCCGGCCGCCTTCATCGCCTGGATCGCGCCGATGGCGCTCTCGTCGTTGTTGGCGATGACCCCGTCGAAGGCCGCACCGGTCGAGAGCCAGTTGGTCATCAGGTTCTGCGCCTGGTCCCGCTGCCAGTTCGAGGTCTGCTTGTCGATGATGGTGAGCGTCACGTCGCACTGGCCCGAGTTCGATCACGTCGTGGATGTCCTGGGTGCGCTGCTGCGCCGCCTGGTTGGAGAGCTCGCCCATGATGACGTAGACGCTGGCCTCGGTCTTGCCGGCCTCCTTGAACAGGCGGCAGACCTCCTTGGTCTCCAGCGTGCCGGACTTGCGCTCGTCGGAGGCGACGAAGGCCTGGTTGTCGGGCAGCGAGTCGACGTTGATCGGCTCGCGGTTGACGTAGACCATGGGGATCCCGCCGGCCGCAGCGGCGTCCGACATCGCCTGCGTGGCCGAGGTGTCGACCGGGTTGACGATGATCGCGTCGACGCCGGAGGCGACGAAGTTGTTGATCTGGTCGAGCTGCTTGGCGACGTCGTTCTGCGCGTCCTCGATCTGCAGGTCGACGCCGTCGAGCGTCTTGGCGTAGGCCTCCATGCCGTTCCTGATCACGGTCAGGAAGTTGTCGTCGAACCGCGCCATCGACACGGCGACGGTCTCGGCCAGCGCACCCTGCGCCATCAGCAGCGTCGAGAGCGCGACGCCCGCGAGCAATCGTTTCATGGTCGGTCTTCCTCCACTGGCGGGCGTCCGGGTCGCCCTGTTTTTTTCCGGAATCCCGGGTCTTCGCCCGGTCGGTCGTCGTCGGTTGCACGCGAAATGGAACGCCGTATCCGCTTTCGGCCGTTGCGGAATATTTATTCCGCGCCGAGCGTCACGGTCAAGCGGCCACGCTCACGCCCTCCCTGATCAGGTCCATGCTCCGCCGCAGCGCCTCCGCCGGGTCTGCGAGGCGGTGCACCGCCGGCGCGAAGGGCTCGAAGGAGAGGAATCCGGTGTAGCCGCCGCGCAGGAGCGCCTGGATTTGCGGGATGTTCCCGAGGCGGTCGTCCGCGGTCACCAGCCCGCGGTCGTCGTCGCGCATCGCCGCCGTGGCCAGCGCCGGGTCGGACACGCCCGAGATGTGGACGAGGCCGGTCGAGGCCGGGTAGAGCGTGGCCTCGCCGGCGAGGTGGTGGTGGAAGGTGTCGTGCACCAGGCGGAAGGCGTCCTGGCCGCCGATGGCGTCGATCGCCGCGACCGCGTCCGACTTGCGGCGCAGCGCCGAGGTGGCGAAGCCGAGCGGCTCGATCAGGCCCACGAGGCCGCGCGGCGCCAGGATCGCGCGGAGCGCCTCCAGCGCGTCGGTGAGCCGGTCGGGCGGCGAGCCGTCGTTGCTCGGGACGAGCACCAGCGCCTCGGCGCCGGCGGCGGCGGCGTAGTCGGCCAGGGTTGCGGCCTCGGCGGCCCGCTCCGGCACGCCAGTCCTCGAAGCGCTGCAGCGCGTTGATCGAGAGGATGCGCACGCCGGCGGTCTCGGCCAGCGCGCGCATCCGCGTCGCGGGCGTGCCGTCGAGGATCGCGTTGCCGGCGAGGTCGTTGCGGATTTCCACCGCCTCCACGCCGACGTCGCGGGCGAGCGCGAGGAACGCCGCCGGGTCGAGGCGCGGGGCGACCATGTGGTTCAGCGCGAAGCGCGGATCGGTCAGCGGCATGGCGGCTCCCCCTGACGCGCACGTCCGGCGCGATTCGGCGCGGGCTCGCCGGCTCCGCGCCATCGCCAGAACATCACGTCCCGGGCCGCAGGCAAAGCCGCCTTGCGCGGCTGCCGCCCGCGCGACATGCTTCCCGCCGGGACGACGGGGAGGCGACGATGGCCACGGCGCTGTGCGACGATCACAAGCCCAGGGATTCCGAGCATGTCAGCTATGCGCTGCCGCTCGGCTACCCCTCGACGGCGGTCACCTGCGACGTCGTCGGCTGCGCCATGCCCGCGCGCATCTGGCTGACGGCGGACGAGCGCGCCGCCTTCCGCGCCGGCGAGCGGATCTTCACCATCGGCGGCGGCACCAAGGTCCGCGTCGCGGACAATCTCTTTCCGAACTGAGACGACGCCAAGGCTACTGGCTGCCGCCGTGGGCGGCCAGCCACTGCTGGAGGAAGGCGATCTCGCTCTGCTGGGCGGCGATGATCTCCTCCGCGAGCTTGCGCAGATCGGGGTCATTGCCGTTCGCCAGCACCACCTCGGCCATGTCGATCGCCCCCTGGTGATGCGGGATCATCGCGCGGGCGAAGTCGACGTCGGGATCGCCGGAGTATTCGATCGCCATCGCCTCGTGCATCGCGGCGTTCGCGGCGGCATAGCCGGCCGTCGCCGGTCCCTCGCCGCCCTCGTGCATGGCGTGGTCCTGCGCCATCACCACCATGGCGGCGGCGGTGAGGGCGACGACGAGCGCGGACAGGAGCCTCCCCATGGCAAGTATCCTAGTGTTCCGGAGCCCCGAGGCCCACCCGATCCGCCGCCAGTCGCTGCCGGATGCGGTCGCGGACATCGCCGGGCTCGGCCGCGACCGCCTCGCCGAGCTGGCGCAGCGCGCGCCGGAGCCCGTGGATCTGGTCGACCAGCGACACCACCATGCCGGCGGCGTCGGGGTCGAGATCGAAGTCGCGCACGAGTTCGGCCAGCAGCTGCACCCGCGCGAGGTCCACCTCGCGGAAGACGAGCCTGCCCTCGCGCTCGGCGGGCGCCACGCACTCGGCGGCCACGAAGGCGCGCAGCCGCGCCACCGTCAGGCCCTCCACGCGGGCGACGATCTCGGTCTCGGAATAGAAGAGGTTCATGGCACCACCCCCTTGCGCGGATCATAGGCATGGCTTTCGCGCCAGCGGCGGAAGAACGCCTCGAGCTCGGCGTCGACCGTGGGCGGCGCCACGATCTTCAGCGTCACCATCTGGTCGCCGCGCCGGTCGCCGCGCTTCACGCCCTTGCCGCGCACGCGCAGCACCTGGCCGCTCGACGCGCCCTTGGGCACGGTCAGCGCCACGCGGCCGTCGATGGTCGGCACCTCGACCTTGCCGCCGAGGATCGCCTCGTCGATGGTGATCGGCAGCTCGACCAGGATGTCGTCGCCCTCGCGGCGGAAGAAGGCGTGCGTCGCCACGCCGACGGTGACCAGCGCGTCCCCGGCCGGGCCGCCGCCGATCCCTTCGCCGCCCTTGCCGCGCAGGCGCAGCGTCTGGCCGTCGGCGAGGCCCGCGGGGATCTTCACGTCCAGCACCTGGCCGTCCGGCAGGGTGATCCGCCGGGTGGCGCCCTGCGCCGCCTCGAGGAAGCCCACCTCCAGGGTGTAGTGCCGGTCGGGGCCGCGCATCTGCACCCCCTGCGCGCCGCGCGCCGCCCGCGCCCGCTCGCCGAAGAGGTCGGCGAAGACGTCCGACATGTCGCCGAAGTCCTCGTAGCCGCGGCGGGTGTGGTAGGTCGCCTCCGGGCCCTCGGCGTACTCGCGGTAGAACTTGCGCTCCGGCCGCTCCTGCCCCGAGGCGTCGATCTCGCCGCGGTCGAAGCGCCGCCGCTTCTCCGGGTCCTTCAGCAGGTCGTTGGCCGCCGACGGCGGCCTTGAACCGGTCGGCCGCCTTGGCGTCCCCCGGATTGAGGTCGGGATGGCTCTCCTTGGCGATCTTCTTGTAGGCCTTGCGGATCTCGTCCTGGGTCGCCGTCTTGGCCACCCCGAGCGCGGCGTATGGGTCGTCGCTCATCGGTCCGTCGTTCGCTCCCCGGCTGCCGGGCCGACACTCTCGCGCCCGCCCGCCCTTGTCAACGCGCCGCCGCCGCCGCAGACTTGGCCGCCAGAGCAGACAGGGGCACCCGTGAAGAAATTCATCGATACCGACCATCCCATGCTGCGCCCGCTCTGGGTGCGCATCCTCCTCGTCGCGATCTGCGCCGGCTGGGCCGTGTTCGAGTTCACCGGCGGCTCCTCGACCTGGGGCTTCGCGTTCCTCGCCCTCGGCGCCTATGCCGCCTTCGCCTTCTTCTTCGCCCCGGCGCCCAAGCCAGCGGACACGCCCGCCGAGAAGCCTGCGGACGAACCCGCCGACAAGCTCTAGGAATAGCGCTCCGGCCCGACCCACTGCCCCGGGGAATAGCGATCGCCGTGCGCCCAGCCGACGGGCAGGACCGCGTCGATGCGCGCCAGGTCCTCCGGCGTGAGCTTCAGCTCCGTCCCCGCCACGAGTTCGCGCAGGTGGTCCGTCGAGCGTGTGCCGGGGATGGGGATGACGTCCGGGCTGCGTGTCAGGAGCCAGGCGATGGCCAGCGCCGCGGCGCTCGTCGCCATGTCGGCGGCGAGCCTCTGGAAGGCGGCGACCTGCGCCAGGTTGGCCGAAAGGTTCGGCTCGACGAAGCGCGGGTTGGCGCTGAGGAATTCGGAGGCCGCGATGCGCTCGGCCGTGGGCGGGGTGTCGGTGAGGAGCGCCCGGCCCACGGGCGAGTAGGCGACGAGCGCGGTCCCGAGCGCGGCGCAGGCCTGCACCATCCCGAGTTCGGGCGCGCGGGTGGAGAGCGAGTATTCCGACTGCACCGCCGCCACGGGATGCACCGCCGCGGCGCGCCGCAGCGACGATGGCGCGATCTCGGAGAAGCCGATGGCGCGGGTCTTGCCGGCGCGGACGAGGTCGGCGAGCGAGCCCGCGACGTCCTCGATCGGCACCTCCGGGTCGCGGCGGTGGACGTAGAAGAGATCGACCGTCTCGAGGCCGAGCCGCTGCAGGCTGCCCTCGAGCTCGGAGGCGAGATGCGCGGCCGTGTTGTCGAACCACCGCCGGTTCGCCGCCGGGTCATGGCGGATCGCCGCCTTGGTGGCGATGCGGAACCGCGCCTTGTGCGGGAAGCTGCCGATCATCCGCTCCGACAGCCCCATCCCGTAGACGTTGGAGGTGTCGATGTGGTCGATCCCGATGGTCCAGCGCCGCCGCCAGCAGCGCATGCGCCTCGGCCTCGCTCGCCCGCCCGTAGACCCCGGCGAAGGACATCGCCCCCACCCCGATCGCCGAAACCTCCGGCCCGCCGGCCCCCAGCCTGCGCTTGTGCATCGTCACTTCCCCACCATGCGAGCGCACGTCTCAGTGCTTCGCCAAGAGCGCCTCCACTTCGGCGAGCGTCGGCATGGAAGGCGCCGTCCCCGGCCGGGTCACCGAGATCCCGGCGACCGCGCAGCCGAAGCGTACCGCGACGGTGGGATCCATGCCGCGGGCGAGGCCGGTGGCGAAGCCGCCGTTGAAGGCGTCGCCGGCGCCGGTCGTCTCGACCACCGGGCCGGCGGAGATCGCGGGCACCAGGGCCGAGCGGCCGTGCCCGTGGATGAGCGCGCCGCGGGCGCCGAGCGTCATCACCACCGTGCCGACGCCCCGCTCGCGCAGCCGCTCGGCGGCGGCCCGCGCCGCCTCGACGTCGGTGACCGGCATGCCCGTCAGCGCCTCCGCCTCGGTTTCGTTCGGCGTGAGGTAGTCGCAGAGGCCGAGCACCGCGTCGGGAAGCTCCCGGCCGGGGGCGGGGTTCAGGATCGTCGTGACCCCGTTGTCGCGCGCGATCTCGAGGCCGCGCACCGCCGCCTCCAGCGGCTGCTCGAGCTGCGTCACGAAGACCGAGGCATCGGCGATCAGCCCTGCTTGCGCATCGAGATCGGCGGGCGCGATGGTGGCCGCCGCGCCGGGGCAGATGATGATGGCGTTGTCGCCGGTGGCCTCCTCGATGAAGATGTAGGCCGCGCCGGTGTAGCTGTCGGGGGCGCGCGTCACCGCCGGGGTGACCCCTGCCTCGGCCCAGGTGCGGAAGGCCATGTCGGCGAAGGCGTCCTCGCCGAGCCGGGTGATGAAGCTCACGTCCGCCCCAGCCGCGCCGCCGCCACCGCCTGGTTCGAGCCCTTGCCGCCCGGCCCGAGCTTGAAGCTCTTGCCCAGGATCGTCTCGCCCATGCGCGGCGCGCGGTCGGCGCGGTAGGCGGTGTCGGCGACGAAGACGCCGAGGATGACGACGCGGTTGGCCTCCCCCATGCTTTCAGCCTTCCGGCGGGATCACGCCCTTGCGGAGCGCGATGCAGCCGTAGAAGCGGCGCTCGCCGGTCTGGATGACGGCGTAGGCCTGCTTCGCCCGCTCGTAGAAGGCATAGCGCTCGATCCCGATCATCGGCCAGGCCTTGCCCTCGGCGCGCGTCGATCTCGGCCTGCACCTCGCGCTGCACCTCGGGCACGCTGGCCGGGTCGCCCACGATCTCCATGCGCCCGGCGGCGTCGTCGACGAAGCTGTCGAGCGGATAGACCGACAGCACCGCCTTGGCCACCCGCGCCAGCGGGGCGTCGATGCGCAGGAGCCGCCCGTGCACCGTCCGCCGCGCCACCGACTGCGCCGGGAAGTTGGTGTCGCACAGGATCAGGTCGTCGCCGTGGCCCATGGCGCGCAGCGCGTGCAGGACCTCGGCGTTCAGGATCGGGTCGATCCCCTTCAGCATGTCATCGCCTCCCTCAAAGCATCTTCCTGAGCGCCGCGGCCACCGCGTGGCCGAGCTTGCCGTGTTCCGCGGCGTCGAAATGCACCCCGTCGAGCGGGCTCGACGTGATCACCTGGCCCGCGTCGAGAAAGCCCACGCCATGCCGCTTGGCCACCACGGCGTAGGCCTCGGCCAGCCGCCGCGACTTGATCGCCCCGCCCTCGAAGATCTCGGCGAGGCAGCCCGCCTCGTGGATCGGCGGCGGGGCTACCAGCAGCACCGCCGGCTGCGCCGTGCCGGGGCCGGTGTAGCTGTGGCGGATGGTGTGGACCAAGAGGCTCGACCGACTCGGCGATCTCGATCACCGGCGCCTGGAAGCGGTGCTTGAGGTCGTTGGTCCCGAGCATCAGCACCACCACGTCGATCGGGACGGTGGCTCTCGAGGATCGCCGGCAGCACGGCGAAGCCGTTCTTGTGCACGCCGGAGACCGGGTCGGGATAGACGGTGGTGCGTCCCGGCAGCCCCTCCTCGCGCACCAGCCAGCCCTCGCCGAGTTCGGCCGCGAGCACGCCGGGCCAGCGCTCGCCCGGGCCGAAGCGGTGCATGTCCTCCAGCGTTTCCATCGGCACGGTGCCGTGCGTGTTCGAGTCGCCGTAGACCAGGACCATCCGCTCGGCCATCGCCGTCACTCCCCTTCCGCGGCCGGAAGCCGCACGCTTGTAGACCCGCTCGGCCGTGCCGTGCGCCATCGCCGCCTGCTCGGCCTCCGAGAAGCCGGCGAGGATGCTGCGGAAGGCGGCGATCCAGTTCGGCAGGTCGCCGCCCTTCACGTTCACCACGGGCCAGTCGCTGCCCCAGAGGCAGCGGTCGGGGCCGAAGGCTTCGATGACGTGGTCGACGTAGGGCCGAACGGTGTCGAGGGTCGCGGTGCCGGGCGCGACGTTGGCGTAGACGCCGGACAGCTTGGCGACGACGTTCGGCATGGCGGCGAGCGGGGCGAGGCCGGCGCGCCAGGGCTCGACGGCGCCGGCGGCGATGTCGGGGTTGCCGCAGTGGTCGAGGACGAACTGCGTGCCCTCGCAGGCGCGCGCCAGCTCCAGCGCGATCGGAAGCTGGCGGGCGAGCACGCAGATGTCGAACGGCAGCCCCCGGGCGCCGAGCGTGCGGACGTTGGCGCGGAAGGTCTCCGTCCGCGACACGTCGTCCGGCACGACGTGCAGCATGCGGCGATAGCCGACCACGCCGAGGTCGCTGCCCTCCTCGACCCAGGCGTCGAAGCCCGGCGCGTTCTCCGGGCGGATCGAGGAGATGATGCCGAGGATGCCGCTGCCGGGCTGGCGGGCGAGCGTCGCCACCATCTCGGCCTCGGCGTGGTGGTCGTCGTGGTCGACCCCGGCCTCCATGAAGATCGTCCCGGCGACCCCGGCGCCGCGCGTCACCGCCTGGTAGTCCTCGACGGTGAAGGCGCGGCCGGCGAGCGCGGGCAGGCCGGCGGTCCAGCCGTATTCGAGCGGGCCGGGGTAGATCAGGTGCTGGTGGGTGTCGAGGAGGGGCAGCATCCTATTCCGGGTCGTCGATGCAGACCTGGCGCTGCTCGCCCAGCCCCTCGATCCCGAGCTCGATCACGTCGCCGGCCTTGAGGTAGGTCGGCGGCTTCAGCCCCATCCCGACGCCCGGCGGCGTGCCGGTGGAGACGATGTCGCCCGGATCGAGGCTCATGAACCGGCTGAGGTAGGCGACGAGGAACTTCACCCCGTAGACCATGGTGGCGGTGGTGCCGTCCTGGCGCTTCTGGCCGTTCACGTTCAGCCACATGCCGAGCTTCTGCGGGTCGGCCACCTCGTCGCGGGTGACGAGCCAGGGGCCGGTCGGGCCGAAGTGGTCGGCCGACTTGCCCTTGGTCCACTGGCCCTGGTGCTCGGTCTGGAAGGCGCGCTCGGAGACGTCGTTGACCAGGCAGTAGCCGGCCACGTAGTCGAGCGCGTCCGCCTCGGAGACGTACTTGGCGCGCTTGCCGATGACGAAGCCGAGCTCGACCTCCCAGTCGGTCTTCACGCGAGCCGCGGGGGATGATCACCGGGTCGTTCGGGCCGCAGATGGCGCTGGTCGCCTTCATGAAGATGATCGGCTCGGACGGCACCGAGGCGCCGGTCTCGGCGGCGTGGTCGGAATAGTTGAGGCCGATGCAGATGAACTTGCCGGTGCCGGCGACGCAGGGGCCGAGGCGGACCGAGGGGTCGACCTCGGGCAGCCTGGAGGTGTCGAGCTTGCGCAGCCGGTCGAGGCCCTCGTCCGAGAGGGTCGCGCCGCCGATGTCGCCCACGAGGCCGGAGAGATCGCGGATCTTTCCGCCGGCGTCGAGCAGACCGGGCTTCTCGGTGCCCATCGGGCCATAGCGCAGCAGTTTCATTGTGTTTCCCCCATGCGTTCAGATGTTCGTCCAGCCGCCGTCGATGACATGCGCGACGCCGGTGGTGAAGGCGCTCTCGTCGGAGGCGAGATAGACCGCCAGCGCCGCCACCTCCTCCGGCTTGCCGAGCCGGCCCATCGGCTGGCGGGCCGCGAAGGCGGCGCGCATCGCCTCGTAGTCGCCCTGCGCCCGCATCCGCTCGTCGAGCGACGGGCTCTCGATCGTCCCGGGGCAGATGCAGTTGCACCGGACGCCGCTGGTCACGAAGTCGGCCGCCACCGACTTGGTCATGCCGACGACCGCCGCCTTGGTCGCGCCGTAGGCGAAGCGATTCGGCGCCGCGATGAGCGAGCCGGCGACCGAGGCGATGTTGACGATCGAGCCGCTGCCGCTGCTCGAGCATCGCCGGCAGGAAGGCGCGCATCATCCGGTACATGGCCATGACGTTGAGGTCGATCGAGAAGGCGAACTTCTCGTCGTCGGTGTCGAGGATGGTGCCGTGCTCGACGAAGCCGGCGCAGTTGAAAAGCACGTCGAGCGGCCCTTCGGCGGCGCTCAGCGCCAGGATGGCGGCCGGGTCGCGGACGTTGAGCGCGGCCGTCCTGATGCCCTCGGCCTCGAGGCCGGCGAGCTTCGTCGCGTCGATGTCGGTGGCGAGCACGTGGCCGCCCTCGCGCGCCATGGCCAGTGCGGTGGCCCGACCGATGCCCTGCCCCGCCGCCGTGACCAGGCAGCGTTTTCCCTTCAGTCGATCCATGGGCGTTCCCCCGAACGTTTTCCGCCTTGTCCGATAGTCCCCGGCGGATGTCCACCCGCCCGGCCGGCGACCGGCGTCGCGCCGACGAGTTCCGCCAACCGGGTAGCATGCGGCGGAGGGCCTTGCCAGTGGGGGTGGTCTCCATCTTCGACCCCACCGAGTTCCGGCAGGTCTCTGCGCCATCGCCGCGGGAGCAGGATGGCGGTGTTCGCTGCTGCCGATGGCGTATGGAAAGCGTATGGAATCCGTATGGGTGTTGGCGGGAGGTTAACGGCCTTGCGGCAAATGCATGGCCGCCTTGCAGAAATCGCGATATTCGCAGGCGCAGCAAAGTCGCATGATGGCGGTGCGGCGGGACGGGCCTGCACGCAGTTTTCGGTGCCGAGTTCCGATGTCCCTTCTGATCGACGCGACGGGTCTCGTCGCCGCGCTTCTCACCACCTTCGCCTTCCTGCCGCAGGTCATCCAGACCTGGCGCAGCCGGTCCACTGCCGGGCTCAACCTGCCGATGCTGGTGGTGCTGGCCGTGGGGATCGCGCTCTGGCTGGCCTATGGGCTGGGCACCGGGCAGGTGCCGGTGATCCTCGCCAACGGGGTGACGCTGCTCTTGGTGAGCGTGCTGCTGGGCCTCAAGCTGCGCGACCTGCGGGCGGCCTGATCCAGCACGACGTCCGAGCGAGCTTGCCGGCCGGGCGAGCCGTCAGCCTTCCACGCCCAGCCGCTGGTGCCAGGCGGCGATGCTCTCGTCGGGGTAGCGGTCGAAGGTCTTGTCGTTCGGGCCGAGGCAGGGCTCGACCCAGCCGGCCTTGCTGCCGAGCATGAGGTGGGTGCGCTCGGGCGGCACCGGCAGGGGCGTGTCGATGGCGCCGGCGTGCGGGTGGACGAGCTCGGGCCAGCGGGGATCCCAGACCCAGAGCGGCGAGCCGCAGAGGCCGCAGAACTTGCGCTCGCCCGGGCTGCGCGCGTCGCCCTCGTCGTGCAGGACCGCGTTGTAGCTGCGGATGTGCTCGGCGCCCTCGATCTTCAGCGTCTCCGTCTCGGCGCCGAGGTTGATGGCGAAGCCGCCGGAGCCGGCGGTCTTGCGGCAGATCGAGCAGTAGCAGAGGTTGAAGGGATAGGGGTGCGGCGCCTCGACCGTGAAGCGGACGGCGCGGCAGTGGCAGGAGCCTTCGAGGTGCATATCGTCCCTCCCCGTTCGGCCAAGGCAGGCCAGCCCACAGCATAACCTGAGGAGGGTCCGGGCTCACCAACAAACAGGCCTTACGCTCTACTTCGTCCCGAACAGCCGGTCGCCGGCGTCCCCGAGGCCCGGGACGATGTAGCCCTTGGCGTTGAGCTTGCGGTCGAGGGCGGCGGTGACGATGGGGACGTCGGGGTGGGCGGATTTCATCCGGGCGACGCCTTCGGGGGCGGCGAGGAGGCAGAGGAAGCGGATGTCGGTGGCGCCGGCTTCCTTGAGGAGCGTGACGGCGGCGGCGGAGGAGTTGCCGGTGGCGAGCATGGGGTCGAGGGTGATGGTGACGCGCTCGTCGAGGTCGGACGGGACCTTGGAGTAGTACTGGACGGGCTGCAGCGTGGCCTCGTCGCGGTAGAGGCCGATGAAGCCGACCCGGGCCGAGGGGATGAGCTCCAGCACGCCGTCGAGGAGGCCGTTGCCGGCGCGCAGGATCGAGATGAGGGCGAGCTTCTTGCCCTTGAGGACGGGGGCTTCCATCTCGGTCAGCGGGGTCTCGATGGTCTTGGTGGTCATGGGGAGGTCGCGGGTGACCTCGTAGGCGAGGAGCAGGCTGATCTCGCGCAGGAGCTGGCGGAAGCTCGCGGTCGAGGTGTCGCGCTCGCGCATGAGGGTGAGCTTGTGCTGCACCAGCGGGTGGTCGACGATGGTCAGGTGGTCAGGCATGGGCTCCTCGCGCGGGGGCAATTGGGTCAAGTCGTGCCCCTCGCGATGACGAGACCCGGACCGACAAGGCGAGGCTCCGGTGGAGCCTCGCCCGGTCCGTCGCCCGGAGCCCATGGCGGAGGGCGAGGGGGGTGCGGCCTGGACCGACGCTCGCAATCGGGGCGCGCCTGCCCGGCTGGCGCGTGAAGCGCGCCTGCCCCGGGCGGGCAGGCGCGGCACGATTTGTCGACGGACAAATCGCGCGGGAGGGGTGGCGAGGGGGTTGCGTCATCGGGCAGGGAGACCGGGGGTGTTCGCGTCACAGGAAGCTCCGCCCGTGGCGGCCGGGGGCGAGGCCGAGGTGCGCGGCCAGCGTCTCGCCGACGTCGGCGAAGCCGATGGGGCCGGCGGGGCGGGGCGCGAGGCCGGGGCCGGTGGCGAGGACGGGGACCCGCTCGCGGGTGTGGTCGGTGCCGCGCCAGGTGGGGTCGTTGCCGTGGTCGGCGGTCAGGACCAGGAGGTCGCCGGGGCGGAGGCGGCCGAGGACCTCGGGCAGGCGGGCGTCGAACGCCTCGAGCGCGCGGGCGTAGCCGGAGACGTCGCGCGGATGGCCGTAGAGCGTGTCGAAATCGACGTAGTTGGCGAAGACGAGGTCGCCGTCCGCCGCGGTGTCGATGGCGGCGAGGGTCGCGTCGAGGAGCGCCATGTCGTCCTTGCCCTTGGCGAGCGTGGAGATGCCGCGGTGGGCGAAGATGTCGCCGATCTTGCCGATGGCGTGGGTGCGGCCGCCCGCCTCGACCACGCGGTCGAGCAGCGTGGGCTCGGGCGGCGGGATGGCGAGGTCCTTGCGGTTGGCCGTGCGCGCGAAGGTCTCCACCGTCTCGCCGGTGAAGGGGCGGGCGATGACGCGGCCGACGCGCAGGGGATGCACGATCTCGGCGGCGATGCGGCAGACCTCGTAGAGGCGGTCGAGGCCGAAGTGCGTCTCGTGCGCGGCGATCTGCAGCACGCTGTCGGCGGAGGTGTAGAGGATGGGCTTGCCGGTGCGGATATGCTCGGCGCCGAAGTCGTGGATGACCGGCATGCCCGACGAGTGGGCGTTGCAGAGCGTGCCGGGGAGACCGGCGCGCGCGATCAGGGGTTCGGTGACCGAGGGCGGGATCGCCGGGTCGGTGCGCGGGAAGTAGTGCCAGTCCCACGGCACCGGCACGCCGGCGAGCTCCCAGTGGCCGGAGGGGGTGTCCTTGCCCTTCGACACCTCGGTGGCGGCGGCCCAGACGCCGGCGGGCGTCTCGGGGAAGCCGGGCAGGTCGATGTCCGAGGCGGCGCGGATGGCGGCGCCGAGGCCGAGGGCGGCCATGGCGGGCACGCGGAGCGGGCCGGAGCGGCCCTCCTCGGCGCGGCCTTCGGCGCAGGCCTGGACGATGTGGCCGAGGGTGTTGGCGCCTTCGTCGCCGAAGGCGGCGGCGTCGGGCGCGCCGCCGCAGCCCACGGAGTCCATGACGAGGAGGAACGCGCGGGGCATCAGGCGATGCGGCCGTGGATGAGCGGGGTCTCGGCGGGCGGCGCGTCGGCGATGCGGTAGGCGGCGCGCACCCGCGCCTCGGCGGCGGCGAGGCCGGCCTCGTCGGCGGCGTGGATGCGGGCGAGCGGGGTGTCGGGCTCGACCGACGCGCCGAGCCCGAGGAGCTGGTCGAGCCCGACCGCGTGGTCGATGGCGTCGCTGGCGCGGCGGCGGCCGCCGCCGATCTCGACCACGGCGAGGCCGAGCGCGCGGGTGTCGATGGCGGCGACGAAGCCCTCGGCGCCGGCGGTCACCTCGGCGATCTCGGGGGCGATGGTGAGGTGGGTCTCGAAGTCGTCGAGGAAGCCGGCGGGCCCCCCGAGGGCGGCGACCATGCGGTCGAAGCGCTCGGCCGCCGCGCCCGAGGCGAAGGCCTCGCGGATGCGTTCCGCGCCGGCGGCGGGGTCCGGCGCGAGGCTGGCGGCGGCGAGGAGCTCGCCGCCGAGGGCAACCGTCACGTCGAAGAGCCGGCCGTCGATGGCGTCGCCGCGCAGGAAGCGGGCGGCGTTCGCCACCTCGAGCGCGTTGCCGGCGGCGCTGGCCAGCGGCTCGTGCATGTCGGTGATGAGCGCGCGGGTACGGCAGCCGGCACCCGTGGCCACCTCGACCAGCGCCTCGGCGAGGGCGCGGGCGTCGTGCAGCGCGGCCATGAAGGCGCCCGAGCCCATCTTGACGTCGAGGATCAGCGCGTCGAGGCCGGCGGCGAGCTTCTTGGACAGGATCGAGGCGGTGATGAGGTCGATGGACTCGACCGTGCCGGTCACGTCGCGGATGGCGTAGAAGCGGCGGTCGGCGGGGGCGATGTCGGCGGTCTGGCCGATGATGGCGCAGCCGACCTCGCGGACCACGCGGCGGAAGGTGTCGGCGTCGGGCTGGGTGGCGTAGCCGGGGATGGCGTCGAACTTGTCGAGGGTGCCGCCGGTGTGGCCGAGGCCGCGGCCGGAGATCATCGGGACGTAGGCGCCGCAGGCGGCCAGCGCCGGCGCGAGCACGAGGCTGACGTTGTCGCCGACGCCGCCGGTGGAGTGCTTGTCCACCACCGGCCCGGGCAGGTCCCAGGCGAGGACGGCGCCGCTAGTCGCGCATGGCGCGGGTCAGCGCCACCCGCTCGTCGGCGTCCATGCCGCGGAAGAAGACCGCCATGGCGAAGGCGGCGACCTGGCCCTCGGAGATGGCGCCGGTGGTCAGGCCCTCGACCATGAAGCGGATCTCGTCGGCGGAGAGCGTGCCGCCCGTCGCGCTTGCGGGCGATGATCTCCTGGGGGAGCATCAGTACCCGCGGCCCGCGGCGGGCGCCTCCGTGCCGTCGAGCGTGGCGAGGAGTGCGGTGAGCACGCTGGACGCGCCGATGCGGAAGTGCGCGGGGGTGGCCCAGCCGGCGCCCATGATGCGGTCGCAGAGTTCGAGGTAGACGGCGGCGTCGGCGGTGGTGCGGACGCCGCCCGCGGGCTTGAGGCCGACGTCGCGGCCGCTGTCGCGGATCGCGGCGAGGAGGATTTCGGCGGCCTCGGGGGTGGCGTTGACCGCGACCTTGCCGGTGGAGGTCTTGAGGAAGTCGGCGCCGCCGGCCAGCGCCTCGTCGGCGGCGCGGCGGATGAGGCCGGGGTCCTTGAGCTCGCCGGTCTCGAGGATGGCCTTGAGCGTCGCGGGGCCGCAGATGTCCTTGATCTCGCGCACCGAGGCGGCGACCGCCTCGGGATGGCCCCAGGAGATCATCTGCCAGGGCACCACGAAGTCGATCTCGTCGGCGCCGTCGGAGAGCGCCACGCGGGTCTCGGCGCGGACCTCCTCCAGGGGTTCGTCGCCGCCGGGGAAGTTGACCACGGTGGCGACGCGGATGCCGGAGCCGGCGAGCTCGGCGCGCGCCTGCTCGACGAAGGCGGGCCAGATGCAGACCGCGGCGACCGGCCCGTGCGGGGTGCGGGCGCGACGGCAGAGGTCGGAGATCGCGGCTTCGTCGCAGCCGTCGTCGAGATTGGTGAGGTCGAGGCAGGCGAGCGCGCGCGCCGCCGCTTCGTGCGGGTCCATCATCGCGCCACCCCGAGATGCTCCGGCGTGAAGGCTCCGGGCAGGAGCGCTCCGACCGTCGTGCGCGCCCGCGCGCCCTCGGGGCCGGCGAGGATCACCGGCACGTCGGGCAGGGCGAACTCGGACAGCTTCTGCCGGCAGCCGCCACAGGGGGCGATGATCTCGGGGCCGCCGGCCACCACCAGCACCTCGACGATCTCGGTGCGCCCGGCGGCGACCATGGCGGCGATCGCGCCGGCCTCGGCGCAGGTGCCTTGCGGATAGGCCACGTTTTCGACGTTGCAGCCCGCGTAGACGCTGCCGTCCGGGCAGCGGATCGCCGCGCCGACCGCGAAGCCCGAGTACGGGGCATGCGCATTGTCGCGCGCGGCTAGGGCGGCTTTGAGCAGGTCCATCGCTTCCGTCCCGTGCTGGCCAAGGCCGACTATGGCCGCCGCACGGAGGGCTTGGCAAGGGGCGAGCGGCCCTCAGGTGCCGGAGCGCCGCTCCTCGGCCGACCAGGCTTCGAGCTTGCGGTAGATCGTCGAGGGCGAGACCGCGAGCAGCTTGGCGGCGCGCGGGATCGAGCCCTCGCAGTGGGCGATCGTCGCCTCGATCAGCTCGCGCTCGATCTCGGCCAGCGGGTTGCCGACGAGGAGCGCCACCCGGTCGCGCGTGCTCGGGGGCGGAACGCTGCGCGGGGGCGGCAGCGCGCGCGACCGGGGTGGCGGCGAGCCCCTCGCCGGGCTCGAGTGCGACCTCGATGGGCAGCATCGCGGCGGAGACGAGATCGCCGTCGTGCAGGACGACGGTGTTGCGGATCACGTTCAGGAGCTGTCGCACGTTGCCGGGCCAGGGGCGGCTGGTCAGCACCGCCGCCGCGTCCGCGTTGAAACCGGTGAAGGCCTTGCCCTCCTCGGCGGCAAAGGCGGTGAGGCTCGCCTGGGCGATGTCCATGACGTCCTCGGGCCGGACGCGCAGCGGCGGCATGTGGATCGGGACGACGTGCAGGCGGTAGTAGAGGTCCTCGCGGAAGCGGCCGCGGCGGACCTCCTCGGCCGGGTCGCGGTTGGTGGCGCAGACGATGCGCACGTCGACCGGGATGGGGCGGGCGGCGCCGACGGGCTGGATGGTCGAGGTCTGCAGGAAGCGCAGGAGCTTGGTCTGCAGGCTGAGATCCATCTCGCAGATCTCGTCGAGAAAGAGCGTTCCGCCGTTGGCCGACGCCGCCGCACCCGGCTTGTCCGAGAGCGCGCCGGTGAACGCGCCCTTCAGGTGGCCGAAGACCTCGGATTCGAGCAGGTCGCGCGGGATGGCGGCGCAGTTCAGCGGCACGAAGGGCTTTGCCGCGCGGGTGGAGACGGCATGGATGGCGCGGGCGCAGACCTCCTTGCCGGTGCCGCTCTCGCCGGTGATGAAGACGGTGGCGGTGGAGCGGCCGATGGCGCGGACCATGCGGTAGATCTCGGCCATGGCGCGCCGAGCGGCCGATGAAGCCCTGGAAGTCGGGCTCCACCTCGGGATCGGCCACGGCCTCCTCCGCCTCGGGCGGATGCGGCGCCGAGGCGATGGCGTTGTGCACGGCGCTGAGGAGGCGCGCCTCGTCGAAGGGCTTGACCAGGAAGTCGAAGGCGCCGGCGCGCATGGCCTGCACCGCGCGGTTGATCGAGCCGTTGGCGGTGATCACGATGACCCGCGAGTTCGGCGCGTCAAGGCGGAGGCTCTGCAGCAGCTCGAGGCCGTCGCCGTCCGGAAGCTGCAGGTCGAGCAGCACCACGTGCGGGCGCACCGTCTCGCACTGCTCCCGCGCCTCGGCCAGGCTGAAGGCGCAGATCACCTTGTGGCCGGCCTTGGTCAGCACCGACTGATAGACCATGGAAAGCGAGGCCGTGTCCTCGACCAGAAGCACGCGATCCGGCATCTCCGCGCCCCCCTCAGCCCGCCGCGCGCCGTTCGCGCGTGAAGGCTATGGCCGCGTCGATATCGCCGATGCAGCGTCGGGTGGCGGCCTCGATGCGGTCGGTCGCCTCGGTATGGGCGAGCGCGTTCAGGTCGCGCGCGCAGTTCTGCAGCCGCACCGCACCGATCGCGCCGGCGACGGAGATGATGACGTGCGAGGCCGAGCGGATCGGCGCGCACTCGACGCCATCAGCGCCGCCGCGAGTTCGCTGCTTGCGCCGCGAGAAGGTCGGCGACGACCTTGTCGAGGAGCTCGGCCATGGTGTCCGCTCCGATCGCCTCGCAGCAGCGCATCGTAGATAGCCCGGTCTATCACTGGATCCGCATCCCCGGCGCGCGCCTCCTCGTCAGGTGGGGGGGCGACGGCGGAGCGAACTCGCGCGACATGCGCCGCGAGCCCGCGCCCCAGCGACTCCACACTGGTGATCGGCTTGGAAATCAGGCCGTTGGCGCCGGCGGCCGCGATGCGCTCGCGGTGCTCGCGCATGGCGTAGGCGGTCAGCGCCACGATCGGCACCTGCGCCCGCGCGTCACTGCGCGCGCGGATCGCGCGGATCACATCAAGGCCCGACAGCCGCGGCATCTCGATGTCGACCACCACCAGGTCAACCCGCTCCGCCTCGAACCGCTCCAGCGCCTCGACGCCGTCGGAGCAGACGATGATCTCGGCTTTGAGCGAGCGCAGCATTTGCGACGCGACCATCTGGTTCGTCGGATTGTCCTCGGCCAGCAATATGCGGAGGCCGGCGAGGTCGTTGACGGGAAGTGCTCGGGCCAGCCCGCCTTTCGTCCGCAGCGGACGCGGGAAGGCGCAGCACCGCCTCGGCGCCACCGCCGGGCCGGTTGCCGATGGTGGTCTCCGCGCCCATGCGGTCGGCGAGGGTGCGGACGATCTCAAGCCCAAGGCCCTGACCCTCCCTGCCGGAAGGCGCCACGCCGCCTCTGGCGGTGAGCCCCGGGCCCTCGTCGAGGACGCGGAAGACAATGGCCCCGTCGGGCTCGCGCGAGGCGGTCAGCCGCACGGTGCCGAAATCGCTGAACTTCATCGCGTTGCCGATGAGGTTGTCGAGGACCCTGGCACAGCGCCAGCGCATCGGTTCGCAGCGCCGCCGGTACACTCCCGGCCACTTCGACCACGAAACCCAGCCGGCGCTCGGCGGCCTCCGCAACGTAGCGGCGCCGCACCTGATCGAGGAAGCGCCCGATGTTGACGACCTCGGGCACATCCGGATCGGCGGGCTCGGGCTCGTCGCCCATGACCGCAGCCACCAGGCCCGCGAGCGTCCGCGACGCAGCGGCGATGCGCTCGATCTGCGACCGGGCCTCGGTGTCGAGCGTGGCCTTTTCCATCTGCCCGACCGCGCCCATGACACTCATGAGCGCCCCACGGATGTCATGGCGCAGCATCGCCAGCTCACGGCCTTCGGGCCACATGCCGGTCGCGTTCTGGCTCCTGTCCAGAAGGGGGTCGATGGCAGTCATGTCGTCCTTGCGCCAGCGACACGCCTGCCGCCGACATAATTTGGGTAACCTGAGGTTGAACCCGGATTGCCGATTTCATCGTACGATACAAGAAGCGTGCGCAAATTGCAAAAGGCATTCGCACTTGCGCCCTAGGAGGCGAGCCGACCCAGGATGCTGGTGCGGAGGCGCGACATATCGTTCGGTGCCTCCACGATATCGTCGAAGAAATCCGGGCTTTGCGGCAGCCCGAGCGATACGAAGAGCGCGCTGGGGTAGCGGGAGCGCAGCCGCGACATGAGCGGAACCTCGCCGACGGTGGTGCTGTCTACCAGCACGATGTCGACCGGCGCGCCGCTACCCGGCGCAACGAAGGCCACCCGGTCGGAGCGCAGCGCCGCCTGATAGATGGTCGCGAGGGCGGAAGAGCGTGTTTCCAGATGCACGCGGATCTGCTCGAAGCGCACGGCGTTGGCGGGCACCGCCACGCGGATGGTCGGCTTGCCGTCGGCCCCCTCGGCCAGGCTCAGCAGGCCACCGCATGCCGCGATCAGGCCGCGGGCGATCAGCGGGCGCAGCGCGTCGGCGGTCACCTGGTCGGGGGCGATCTCGCTCAGGCCCATGAGGAGGCCGAGCTTCCAGTCCATCGACTCGCCCTCGTTGGTGATGGCGATCTCGCCCGTCAGGTTCATCCCGTCGTGGCCGAAGCTCAGGGCTGCCTCGCCCGGATCGCGGCCTTCCAGCATGTAGAGCGCCAGATGGACGAAGACCTGCCGCAGCCGGTCGAGGTCGCCGTTCACGCGTTCAGGCACCCCCGGCAGCACGGTGACGGCGGGGGCTCCGGCGCCCTGGGCGCGCAGGTCGTCGCGCACGGCGTCGGCGAGCGCGGCCAGCCCGAACGGCTCGCTCTTCATCTGGAAGCTGCCGTCCTGCATCTCGCCGTAGTCGAGCAGGCCCGACAGCATCTGCACCATCGACTGGCCCGAGTACTGCGCCTGCATCACCAGGCGCTTCTGGCGTCCGGCGATATCGCTCTGCCCGAGGAGCGCCAGCGGCCCGAGAATGCCGTTCAGCGGGTTGCGCAACTCGTGGCTCATCATGGTCAGGAAGTGCGACTTGGCGCGGCTCGCCAGCTCGGCCTGCTCGGCGTTGTGCTTGTTCAGGGCGGCGATCTGCCGCTGGCGGCGCACTTCCTGCAGGATCAGGAAGAGCGAGAGCAGGCTGGCCATGACCGCGCCGACGCTGATCACCGCGGTGTTGCGGGCGCCCGACTGGATACGCTCGCGAACCATCGCGGCCGCGGCGCTATCGGCACGCATCACCCGGAGCGTGTACTCGCGCAGCTCCGGCTGGAAAAGTTCGAGGCGCTTCTCGACCTCACCGATCCTGGCAGCATCGGCGACGGGATCGACGTCGGCCACGAGCGGATCGATCTCCTTGAGAAAGTCGGCGAGGGCTGCGACCGGCCCGTTCTCGCCGTCGTAGAGCAGCATGCGCTTGCCGAGGTCTCCGTGGCCCATCATGAAGACGCGGCTCCACAGGATGTCGAAGCGCTCGCGCGCCTCTTCGACAGCTTCGGCCGTGGGCGTGTGCAGGAGCGCGGCAAGGCTCAGGCGGAAACGGAGAAGCTCGATCTCCATCTGCGAGGCCGACCACTGGGTGTTGTCCTGGCTGATGATCCGCAGATTCTCGACGTTCTTGCGGATCTCGAGGAAACCAAAGGCCATGAAGCCCACGGTCGCCAGCAGGACGACGAAGCCCAGATAGCGAGGAAGGGGCCGGCCGAAGGTCACGGCGCCTCGATCCGGACCACCTGCCAGATCAGCCGGCGCATGTAGATCGGATCCGTGAGCTCGGAATGGTCGGAGATCGGGTACATGAGCCAGAGCGGCCCCTTCTCGCGACGGGACAGCTTTTCGCCATTCGCTTCCATGGCCAGGATCGCGTCATAGTCGCGGAAATCCGTGGTCGGGATGTCGACGAAATAGTCGTTCGCCGCCGTGAAGCGGACCGACTCGAGACCGCCGAGCCCGCCGAGGGCCAGCACGTCACGCACCAGCGGACCGCGGTAAGTGACCACGCCGTCGCTGAATTCGTTTTCGGTCGCCACGGTCGTCTGCGGCATCTCTTCGAGTTGCTGGAGCGAAAGCTCGAGGGTCTCGTCGCCTTCGCCGATCAGCACCAGCGCCGGATCCTCCGCAGCTGCGGCGCCCGAAACGCCGAAGGACAGCACCGCGATCAAAAGGGCGCGAGAAAGCGCGGGCAGCGCCACGCCACACATGGGTATCACCGAGAGACCTCCTTGCACTTCGCTTAGGCCGCGCTTCCGCGGCATCCCTCGCCCGCTACCCGCATTAACCCTAGCAACAACCATGCCAAGTTGAAAGTTTCGTTGAGATTGCTCGCATGAGGCGTTTTCTCCCGAAATGCGAGCAGTAACACTCGCATTTCGAAAACAAACGTGAAGGACTGTTTGCAATCTGCAAATCCGAGGGGGCCAACTTCGCCTCTCAGCCTCGACCAGGCCGCCCAGGCCTGGGCAGGCCGACGCCGGCCAGGCTGGCGGCTATCTCGTCGAGAATCAGCGGGTCGTCAATGGTGGCGGGGGCCATCCACTCCTGCCCGTCCGCGATGCGGCTCATGGTCCCGCGCAGGATCTTGCCCGACCGGGTCTTGGGCAGGCGCTCGACGACAACGGCGATACGGAACGCCGCCACCGGTCCGATCCGTTCGCGCACCAGCTGGACGCATTCGGCCGCCACGTCGGCAGCATCGCGGCCGGAGCCCTTGTTGAGGCAGAGAAGGCCGAGCGGAAGCTGACCCTTGAGCTCGTCCGCGACGCCGATCACCGCGCATTCTGCGACGTCGGGATGCCCGGAGAGCACCTCCTCCATGGCTCCGGTTGAGAGCCTGTGCCCTGCGACGTTGATGACGTCGTCGGTGCGCGCCATGATGTGGAGGTAGCCGTCCTCGTCGAGAATCCCGGCGTCACCGGTCTCGTAGTAGCCCGGGAAGCTGGAGAGGTAGGCGGCGGCGAAACGATCGTCGGCGTTCCAGAGCGACTGCAGGGTGCCGGGTGGCAGTGGCAGGCGGATCGCCACGGCCCCGAGCTCGCCCGCGGGCAGCGGCGCGCCCGCCTCCGACAGCACCTGCACGTCGTAGCCCGGCATCGCGACCGTGGGCGAGCCGAGCTTGACCGGCAGGAGCTCGATCCCTACCGGGTTCGCCGCGATCGCCCAACCCGTCTCGGTCTGCCACCAGTGGTCGATCACCGGGACCTTCAGGTGCCGTTGCGCCCACTCGATGGTGTCGGGATCGGCCCGCTCGCCCGCGAGGAAGAGATAGCGCAGGCTGCTCAGGTCGTAGTCCGCCAGCAGGCTCCCCGCGGGATCCTCGCGCTTGATCGCCCGGAAGGCGGTCGGCGCGGTGAAGAAGCTGCGCACCCCGTGCGCTTGGATCACCCGCCAGAAGGTGCCCGCGTCGGGGGTGCCGACCGGCTTGCCCTCGAACACCACGGTGGTCGCGCCAACGATGAGGGGCGCGTAGCAGATGTAGGAATGGCCGACGACCCAGCCGACGTCCGAGGCGCTCCAGAAGACCTCGCCGGGCGAGATCGCGTAGATGTTCCGCATCGTCCAGGCCAGCGCGACCATATGGCCGGCGTTGGTGCGAACGACGCCCTTGGGCTGGCCGGTGGTCCCGGAGGTGTAGAGGATGTAGAGCGGGTCCATCCCGCCCACGGGCTCGCAGGCCGCGGGCTCGACCCCGTCCTGCGCCGCGTGCCAGTCGAGATCGCGGCCTTGCGTCATTTCGGCCTCGGCCTCGGGGCGCTGCAGCACGAGGCAGAACTCGGGCTTGTGGCGCGCCATGCCGATGGCCGCGTCGACCAGCGGCTTGTAGCGGACGATCCTGCCCCGGCTCGATGCCGCAGGAGGCGGCGATGATCGCCTTGGGTCGTGCGTCGTCGATCCGCACCGCGAGCTCGGGCGCCGCGAAGCCGCCGAAGACGACGGAATGGATCGCCCCGAGCCGCGCGCAGGCCAGCATCGCCACCAGCGCCTCGGGCACCATCGGCATGTAGATGATGACCCGGTCGCCCTTGCCGACCCCCCGGGCCTTCAGCGCGCCCGCCAGCCGGGCCACGCGCTCGAGGAGCTCGGCGTAGGTGAGACGCGCCACCGTGCCGGTGACGGGTGAGTCGTGGATGATGGCGATGCGGTCGCCGTGGCCGGCGGCCACGTGGCGGTCGACGGCGTTGTAGCAGGTGTTGCAGACGGCGTCAGGGAACCAGCCGTAGAAGGGCGCGCGGCTGGCGTCGAGCGCGCGGGACGGCGGGCGGATCCAGTCGATCGCCCCCGCCGCCCGCATCCAGAAGCCTTCCGGGTCGGCCTGCCAGTCCTGGTAGACCTCGCGGTAGCCCATGGTGGCTCCTAGCCGTAGCTCTGCACCGGAGCCCCCGCCAGCGCGGCGATGTTGAGCAGCCCGCGCGCGGTGATCGAGGGGGTGACGATGTGGCCGGTGTTGCCCATGCCCATGAGGATCGGTCCGACCTCGAGCCCGCCCGCGACCACCTTGATGATGTTGCGCACCCCGCTCGCGGCGTCGGTGTTGGCGAAGACCAGCACGTTCGCCGGCCCCTCCATCCGCGAGTTCGGGAAGATGCGGGCGCGCAGCTCGGGATCGAGCGCCGCGTCGGAATGCATCTCGCCCTCGTACTCGAAGTCGAGCTTCTGGCCGTCGAGGATCTCAAGCGCGCCGCGCGTGCGCCGGCCGGAGCTGGTGTCGAGGTTGCCGAACTGCGAGTGCGAGCAGATCGCGATCTTCGGGACGAGGCCGAAGCGCCGCACGTGCCGCGCCGCCGCGATCACCACGTCGGCGATCTCCTGCGGCGTGGGCTCGGGGTTCACCTGGGTGTCGGAGACGAAGACGATCCCCCGCTCGTGGATCATCAGCGACAGGGCCCCGATCGGCCGCAAGCCGCCGCTGCCGCCGCCGAGGACCTCGCGGATGTACTTCAGGTGCCAGAGGTATTGGCCGAAGGTGCCGCAGATCAGGCTGTCGGCATCGCCGCGATGCACCATGACCGCCCCGATCGCCGTGGCGTTGGTGCGCATGATCGCCCGCGCGAGATCGGGTGTGACGCCGCGCCGCTCCATGAGCGCGTGGTAGGTGCCCCAGTATTCGCGGTAGCGCGGGTCGTTGTCGGGGTTGACGAGGTCGAAGTCGCGGTCGACCTGCAGCGGGATGGCGTTGCGCTCGCAGCGGCTCTCGATCACCTCCGGCCGCCCGATGAGGATCGGTCGCCCGATCCCCTCCTCGTTGATCGCGTGCACCGCATGCAGCACCCGCTCGTCCTCGCCCTCGGCGAAGACGATGCGCCGGCCGACGCTGCGCGCCGCCTCGAAGACCCGGCGCATGATGAAGGCGGAGCGGTAGACCGAGCGGTTGAGCTCGGCCCGGTACGCGTCGAAGTCGGCGACCGGGCGGGTGGCGACGCCGGTCTTCATCGCCGCCTCGGCCACTGCGCTTGCGACGATGGCGAGGAGCCTCGGGTCGAACGCCTTGGGAATCAGGTAGTCGCGACCGAAGGAAAGCCGCTCGCCCTGGTAGGCCGCCGCAGCTTCCGCCGAGGAGGAGGCGCGCGCCAGCGCCGCGATTCCCTCGACGCAGGCGATCTCCATGGCGTCGTTGATCTCGGTCGCGCCCACGTCGAGCGCGCCGCGGAAGATGAACGGGAAGCAGAGGACGTTGTTGACCTGGTTGGGGTAGTCGGAGCGGCCGGTGGCGATGATCACGTCCGGATTGGCCGCGCGCGCCTCCTCGGGCATGATCTCCGGGTTGGGGTTGGCGAGCGCGAGCACGATCGGGTCGCGCGCCATCTCCTTCACCATCGCGCCGGTCAGCACCCCCGGCCCCGAAAGGCCGAGGAAGAGATCGGCGCCGGGGATGACGTCGGCCACGGTCCGGGCATCGGTCTTCTGGGCGAAGGCGGCCTTTTCAGGCCCCATGTCGTCGCCGCGGCCTTCGTAGATCACACCCTGGCGGTCGCAGAGGAAGATGTTCTCGCGCTTCGCGCCGAGCTTGATCAGCATGTTGAGGCAGGCGATGCCGGCGGCGCCCCCGCCGGTCGAGACGATCTTGACGTCCTCGATCTTCTTCTTCGCCACGCGCAGCGCGTTGATCGCCGCGGCGCCGACGACGATGGCCGTGCCGTGCTGGTCGTCGTGGAACACCGGGATCTTCATCTTCTCGCGGCAGAGCCGCTCGACCACGAAGCACTCGGGCGCCTTGATGTCCTCGAGGTTGATCGCGCCGAAGGTCGGCTCCAGACTCGCCACGATCTCGGCGAGTTTAACCGGGTCGCTCTCGTCCACCTCGATGTCGAAGCAGTCGATGTTGGCGAATTTCTTGAAGAGGACGGCCTTGCCCTCCATCACCGGCTTGCCGGCGAGCGCGCCGATGTTGCCGAGGCCGAGCACCGCCGAGCCGTTGGAGACGACGGCGACGAGGTTGCCCTTGGCGGTGTAGCGGGCGGCGGCCTGCGGATCGGCCTTGATCTCGAGGCAGGCCTCGGCGACGCCGGGCGAATAGGCGCGGCTGAGGTCGCGCTGGTTCGCCATCGGCTTGGTCGCCCGGATCTCCAGCTTCCCGGGCTTCGGGAACTCGTGATAGTCGAGTGCCGCCTGCCGGGCATTCTCGCTGGTGCTGCTGTCCGTCATCTCGCGTTCCCTCCTGCGGCCTGCGGCCGTCC
Organism: uncultured Alphaproteobacteria bacterium; assembly: GCA_963844375.1. GTDB lineage: Bacteria > Pseudomonadota > Alphaproteobacteria > Rhodobacterales > Rhodobacteraceae > Amaricoccus. The sequence continues at coordinate 168,727 of CAWJOI010000038.1, forward strand.
TGTTCTACCGCCGCGCCTGGCCGGCTTAACGGCCGCCGGACGCCGCGGCGCCTCCTATCGCGTTTGACCCTGTCGCCGGCCTCAAGGCCGGGCCGCATTTTCTCCTCTCAGAGACCTTTGCACATCCGTGGAAACAGGCGAAGGACCTTCAGGCAAGATGCGAAGGAAGTGCGGGCTCTCATAGCTTGGCCCTCTCGGTCCGGTTGGTCCTGATCAGCCCGAGGATTTCCTGCGCGGCCTCGGGGATGTTGGTGCCGGGACCGAAGATCGCGCTGACGCCGGCGTCCTTGAGGAACCCGTAGTCCTGCTGGGGGATGACGCCGCCACAGATTACCAGGATATCGCCCGCCCCCTGCGCCTTCAGCGCCTCGACGAGCTTGGGCGCAAGGGTCTTGTGCGCCGCCGCCTGCGACGAGATGCCGACCACGTGCACGTCGTTGTCCACCGCGTCCTGCGCGGCCTCCTCCGGGGTCTGGAACAGGGGCCCGACGTCCACATCGAAGCCGATGTCCGCGAAGGCCGTGGCGATCACCTTCGCCCCGCGGTCGTGGCCGTCCTGACCCATCTTGACCACGAGCATGCGCGGCCGACGCCCCTCCTCCGCCGCGAAGCGCTCCACGTCCGCCTGGATCGCGGCGAAGCCGGCGTCGCCCGCGTAGGCCGCGCCATAGACGCCGGCCAGCGTCTTGACCTCGGCGCGGTGCCGGCCGAAGGCCCGCTCCATGGCGTCCGAAATCTCGCCCACGGTGGCGCGCGCGCGCGCCGCCTCCACCGCCGCGGCCAGCAGGTTGCCGCCGGAGGTGGCGGCCTGCTCGAGCGCCGCGAGCGCCGCCTCGCAGGCAGCGGCATCGCGCGTGGCGCGGATGCGGGCGAGCCGCGCCACCTGCGCGTCGCGCACGCCCACGTTGTCGACGTCGCGGATGTCGAGGTGGTCCTCCTTGGCCAGGCGGTAGCGGTTGACCCCGACGATCACCTCCTCGCCCCGGTCCACCGCCGCCTGCCGCCGCGCCGCGCTCGCCTCGATGCGGAGCTTGGGCATGCCGCTCGCCACGGCCCTGGTCATGCCGCCCAGCGCATCGACCTCGCCGATGAGCGCCCATGCCTTCTCCGCCAGCTCGGCCGTCAGGCTCTCGACGTAGTAGGATCCGGCGAGCGGATCGGCCACATGCGTGATCCCGGTCTCGTGTTGCAGGATGAGCTGGGTGTTGCGCGCGATCCGCGCCGAGAATTCCGTCGGCAGCGCCATCGCTTCGTCGAAGGAGTTGGTATGCAGGCTCTGCGTGCCCCCGAGCGCCGCCGCCAGCGCCTCGTAGGCGGTGCGAACGATGTTGTTGTAGGGGTCCTGCTCCTGCAGGCTGACGCCGCTGGTCTGGCAATGCGTCCGAAGCATCAGGCTCTCGGGTTTCCGGGCGCCGAACTCCGTTCATGATGCGATGCCAGATCAGCCGCGCCGCGCGGAGCTTCGCCGCCTCCATGAAGAAGTTCATGCCGATCGCGAAGAAGAAAGACAGCCTCCCGGCGAAGGCGTCCACGTCCATTCCGCTGGCGATCGCCGCCTTCACGTACTCCTTGCCGTCGGCCAGCGTGAAGCCGAGCTCCTGCACCAGGTTCGCGCCTGCCTCCTGCATGTGGTAGCCGGAGATCGAGATCGAGTTGAACTTGGGCATCTCCGCCGCTGTGTAGGCGATGATGTCGGAGACGATCCGCATGGAGGGCTCGGGCGGATAGATGTAGGTGTTGCGGACCATGAACTCCTTGAGGATGTCGTTCTGGATCGTCCCCGAGAGCGCGGCCCTGGGTACCCCCTGCTCCTCGCCGGCGACGATGAAGCTTGCGAGTACCGGGATCACCGCCCCGTTCATGGTCATCGACACGCTGACCTTTTCCAGCGGGATGCCGTCGAAGAGCACCTTCATGTCCTCGACCGAATCGATCGCCACTCCGGCCTTGCCCACGTCGCCCACCACGCGCGGATGATCGCTGTCGTAGCCACGGTGCGTGGCGAGATCGAAGGCGACCGAAACTCCCTGCTGCCCCGCCGCCAGCGCCTTGCGATAGAAGGCGTTCGAACTCTTCCGCTGTCGAGAACCCCGCGTACTGTCGGATCGTCCATGGTCGCCCCGCGTACATGGTCGCCCGCGGACCGCGTGTGTAAGGGGGGAGCCCGGGCAGGCTGCCGAGGTGCGAAAGCCCAGCGAGATCGTCCTCGGCATAGAGCGGCCGAACCTGGATCCCCTCAGGGGTCTCCCACGTAAGGCTCTCGGCGGGATTGCCCTTCAGCTCCCGCGCGGCCAGCGCCGCCCAGGCGGCGCGATCTGCCGTCATCGCCTCATCCCCCGACCATCCCGGAAAATTGCCTCGCGTTCTCTACCCCCTGCCGGATAGAAGCGGCTGGATAGGAGATGAAGATGCGCCGAGCCACCGTATTTGCTGCAATCGTCCTGACGCTGGCGCTGCCGCTTGCCGCATTCGCCCAGGACGTTGCAATGCAACCGACCCTGGAGGAGCTCCGGTACAACGCCCGCCCGCTCGTCATCTTCGCCGATACCCCGGAGGACCCGAAGTTCGTGCAGCAGATGGAGCTGCTCGAACTGCTGCCCGAGGAGCTCGAGAAGCGAAGCGTCGTCGTCCTCGTGGACACCGACCCGCAAGCGAATGGGCCGCTCCGCCAGCAACTCCGCCCGCAGGGATTCGGACTGGTGCTCATCGACGTGGACGGCGCAGTGGCGCATCGCCGGCCGCTGCCCACGTCGGTGCGCGAGCTCTCGAACTTCATCGACCGGATGCCCTCGCGCCGACAGGAAACCGGCTCGCAGCGGCCTTGAGGGCTGGTCTCCCGTTCTCTAGCCTCGTTCCCGCCGCGGCCCAACGCGGCCGATCTCATGGAGCCGTCATGCCCCTCGCCATCTTCTCGCCGCTGCGGTGCTCGTCGGCGCCGGTCCGGCATTCGCCCAGAGCCTGCCGCCGGGGAATTCGTTGCCGCTCAGCCAGGTGATTGCCACCGTAGAGCAGACCCAGCCGGTGCGCGTCTTCACCGAGGTCGAGTGGGACGACGACGGCTACTGGGACATCGAGTTCGTCAATACCAGCAACCGCCGCACCAGCATCCGCATCGACCCGGTGTCCGGCGAGCCCTGGTCGCGCCGGGGGCGCTGATCCGAAACTGCGGCGGCAGGCGTTCACGGCTCCGCCCCCGCAAAGACCGCGCGCGCGTCGTCGATGCTGGAGAACAGTCCGAGGTCAAGCCAGAACCGGCCAAGGGCGGCCCGAGTGTCTTCCCCTATCCTCCACACGACCCGCCGATGCAGGCCCATCAGCGGCGACTTGCCCGCGATCGCAAGCGCAATGCTATCACGCACTTCGCGGTCTCCGCCCTTGTTGTAGACCGTCGTCGCTTTCGGGAAGCCCCTCGGCGAGGCGCGTCCACCATTGGCCGAGGCCGCGGTCGATTACGGCGAACAAGAGCATGAATTCGGTCGCCCGACCCTTGCGGAGAGAAAAGAACAACTCGAGCGGCCCGAGCCGTCGCTCCAGCTCGGCGACGCCCTCGCGCGCCAGGCCGGTATCGAGGACAGTCGGCGTCACAGTGGGAGGCGTCTCGACGATCCCGGCTGCGGACATGCCGAGCTTCCTGAACGAGGCTTGCACCCACTTGCGCTGAAGCTCCCCGATCTGCACCCGCCGCGACCGCGCCCTTCCATCGGCTGCGACGAAGGTGTCGAGGCCGACCGGCGCAACGAAGAAGTTCTTGGCGTCGAGAATCAGGAGGTAAGGCGCCGTGACCACATTGACCGACAGCAGCTTTTGCGCCTGCTGCATCGACCAGCCTGGATTGCCCCGCCAGCCGCTGGCCAGCCGGTCGCGCCGCGGGAGGGGGCGCATGATCGGCCCCCGGCCATGGGCCACGTACCATCGCTCGGCACGGCGGAGCGGGCCGAGACGCAGGTCGCTCTGCAGCGCGTCGGGGCGGACGACCTCAAGCCTGTCCGCAAGCCTCCCGTAGTGGGGGCGGATCGCCTCCACGGCTGCGGCGGTGGCGTCCTCGTGGAAGTCATTGACCACCACCAGGATGCGGTTGATCGCGTCGGGATCGAAGAAACGCGCCATGGACCGAGCCTGCAGGATCAGGAGCGGAAGCTCTTTTTGAAAGACGACCGTGACGACGTCCATCGTCCCTGCCGGCGCCCCGATGCCCGCTCCCTGTCCCACGACGCCCTACTCGAACTCCAGGATCACGTCGTCCACCGCAAGACTGTCGCCAGCCCTGGCGCGGACCTTGGCCACCCGAGCCCGCCGTTCGGCGCGGAGCACGTTCTCCATCTTCATCGCCTCGACCATGGCCAGCGCCTGCCCGTCGAAGACCTCGTCGCCCTCGGCCACTTCGATGCGAACCACCAGGCCCGGCATCGGGCAGAGCAGGAACTTCGAGGTGTCGGGCGGCGCCTTGACCGGCATCAGCGCCGCAAGCTCCGCCTGCCGCGGCGGCAGCACGGAAACCCGCAGGTCCGCCCCGCGGTGGCGGATGCGCAGGCCCGCCTCGATCGGCTGCACCCGCGCCACCAGCGCGACGCCGTCGATCTCCGCCCGCACGAGGCTCTGGCCGGGGTGCCAGTCCGTATGGACCGCGATCTCGCGCCCGTCCGCAAACTGCACGGTGCTGCGCGTGCCGTCGCGCCGCAGCGACAGCGGCCAGGGCGCGCGGTCGATCAGCACAACCCAGTCGCTCCCGAGCTTGCGGCCGTGGTTCTGGATCGCCCCGAAGAATCTGCGCCGCCCGCGTCTCGCGCACCGAATGCAGGTGCGCCGCCAGTGCCGCCAGCCGCTGCAGCGTCTCGGGCGGCAGCAGCGCGCCGGCGAACCCATCGGGATACTCCTCGGCGATGAAGCCGGTGGAGATCGCCCCCTCGACGAAGCGCGGGTTGTCCATCACCGCGCTCAGGAACGGCAGGTTGTGGCCGATCCCCTCGATCTCGAAGCCGTCGAGCGCGTCGCGCATGGCCTCGATCGCCGTGGGCCGGTCCGGCGCCCAGGTGCAAAGCTTGGCGATCATCGGGTCGTAGTACATCGAGATCTCGCCGCCCTCGAAGACTCCCGTGTCGTTGCGCACGGCGTGGAGCGCATTGCGGGCCTCGGCTGGCGGGCGATAGCGGGTCAGGCGGCCTATCGAGGGAAGAAAGTTGCGGTACGGGTCCTCGGCATAGACCCGGCTCTCGATCGCCCAACCGTCGAGGTGCACGTCATCCTGGACAATGCCCAGCGGTTCGCCAGCGGCGACCCGGATCATCTGCTCCACGAGATCGATGCCCGTGACGAGTTCCGTCACCGGATGCTCGACCTGGAGGCGCGTATTCATTTCGAGGAAGTAGAAGTTTCGGCTGCCGTCCACGATGAACTCGACCGTGCCCGCCGAGGCATAATCCACCGCCTTGGCCAGCGCCACCGCCTGCTCGCCCATCGCACGGCGGGTGTCGACGTCGAGGAAGGGCGAGGGTGCCTCCTCGATGACCTTCTGGTTCCGCCGCTGGATCGAGCACTCGCGCTCGCCGAGGTAGATGCAGTTCCCGTGGCTGTCGCCCAGAACCTGGATTTCGATATGCCGCGGCTGCGTCACGAACTTCTCGATGAAGATGCGGTCGTCGCCGAAGCTCGACGCCGCCTCCGACTTCGACCGCTCGAACCCCTCGCGCGCCTCGGCGTCGTTCCAGGCGATGCGCATGCCCTTGCCGCCGCCACCGGCCGAGGCCTTGATCATCACGGGATAGCCGATCTCGCCGGCGATCCTCGCGGCGTGCCCGGCATCGTCGATCAGCCCCATGTGTCCCGGCACCGTCGAGACCCCCGCCGCCGCGGCGAGCTTCTTGGAGGTGATCTTGTCCCCCATGGCCTGGATCGCGGCGACCGGGGGCCCGATGAAGCTGACCCCCGCCGCAGCCAGCGCCTCGGCGAAATCCGCCCGCTCCGAGAGGAAGCCGTAGCCCGGATGCACGGCATCCGCGCCGCTGGCGCGAACCGCCTCAAGGATGCGGTCGATGACGATGTAGGACTGGCTGGCAGGCGCCGGACCGATGTGCACCGCCTCATCCGCCATGCGCACGTGCAGCGCTCCGGCATCGGCGTCGGAATAGACCGCGACGGTGCGGATGCCCATGCGCCGGGCCGTCTTGATGACCCGGCAGGCGATCTCTCCCCGGTTCGCGATCAGGATCTTCTCGAACATGCCGGTTCCCGGGGCGCCTGAGGCTGCTTGCACTGTCAGTCGGGGATCATCGTGCCGGTGGCGTCGTCGATCTCGCCCGCGTCGGAGGGATCGGGCGCGAGCATCTGCCCCTCGAGCAAATCCGGCGCCGGGCCGCCGCCGACCGTCATCCCGCCGTCGCAGGCCGCGAGCAGGGCCACGGCAAGCAGCCCGGCAAGGTGTTTCATTTCCATTGTATCACGTCCCTCTTTGTTGGCGCAGGCAAGAGTTCTCCCGGTCGCGAGGCGACCGGGAGCCCGCGCGGGTGCTGCGGATCGATAGCGGCGGTCCGCGGCCGCCAGGCGATCGATCAGATCACGGGCGGACCGCGCCGAGGACGCCACCGGCAACGGCGCCGGCGACCGGCTCGTCCGCGATGACCTGGCCCGCCACCGCCCCGCCGGCCGCGCCGGTGAGGACGCGGGTGGAGCGGCTTTCGCCGCAGGCTGCGAGCGCGAGGCCGGCGCCGAGCATGGCGATGATGATGAGCTTCTGCATGAGCATCTCCCTATGACGCCGGTGGGCTTGTCGGATAGATGACCGGCTGTGTCATAACGCCGCAAGGGGCGCTTCGGTGCCCGTTCAGTCATCGCCGAAGACCTCGGGGAAGCTCTGCCGCGCGCGTTCGGCCTCGATTCGAAGCAGTGCTTCGTAGCTCGACGGATCGAACGGCTCCTCCGCCGGCACCACCTCGCGGCCGAGCAGCCAGCCGAGCCGACCGGCGTCGAGGTTGCCGCGCTCGAACGGCTCCTCGCCGAAATGTTCCCACAGCGCCGCCAGGAACGCCCTGTCGGCGGCGCGGTCGAGCGGCCGGCGGTCGGCGTAGCGTTCGCGCGCCTTCAGCGGCGTGACCCCGCGCGGATCGGCGCGGCGAATGACGAACTGAAGGTCGCTTCCCGGCAGACGCCCGGGAAATCCGCGGTGCTTCAGCATGGCGTTCGCGCCCCGATCAATCCTCGCCGAGGTGCATGACCGCCACGCCCATGGACACCGCGCCGAAGGTCAGCGCCGTCTGGAAGAAGAGCACGAACGTGGCAAGCCCGCTCGCGTCCTTGGCCAGCAGCCGCCCGATCCCGGCCACGTCGAGCCAGATCAACGCAAAGACGAAGATGCAGCCCAGCACCATGCCGTTGGCGATGTGGATCAGCATGAACCGGATCAGTCTCGGCAGACGCATCCAGAAGGCGCGGATCATCGGCGGGTCCCTGAGTCAACACAGCGCAGTATAGCGCCCGGCCAGGTCCAAGGCCAATCGCGCGCGCGGCGCCGTCGCCCCGAGGTCTGGAGACCACCCTCACGCCCAGGAACTCCCCCTTCAATTTCAACCGCATCAGCCCGTGGCGCGCCTCGACGCTCACAGCGGAATGTTGTCGTGCTTCTTCCACGGGTTCGTCAGCCGTTTGGTCCTGAGGCTCGCGAAGGCGCGCGCCACGCGGCGGCGGGTGGAGTGCGGCATGATCACCTCGTCGATGAAACCCCGCTCGGCCGCCACGAAGGGATTGGCGAAGCGCTCCTCATAGTCCCGCGTCCGCGCCGCGATCTTCTCGGGCAGCCCGAGCTCGGAGCGGTAAAGGATCTCCACCGCGCCCTTCGCCCCCATCACCGCGATCTCCGCCGTGGGCCAGGCGTAGTTGAAATCGCCACGCAAGTGTTTGGAACTCATCACGTCATAGGCACCGCCATAGGCCTTGCGCGTGATCAGCGTCACCTTCGGCACCGTCGCCTCGCCGAAGGCGAAGAGCAGCTTCGCCCCGTGCTTGATGATCCCGCCGTATTCCTGGTCGGTGCCCGGCATGAACCCCGGCACGTCCACGAAGGTCAGGATCGGGATCTCGAAGGCGTCGCAGAACCGCACGAACCGCGCCGCCTTGCGCGCCGAGTCGATGTCGAGGCAGCCCGCCAGCACCGTCGGCTGGTTGGCCACGACCCCGACCGTGCCGCCCTCCAGCCGGATGAAGCCGGTCAGGATGTTCCTGGCGAAATCCGCCTGGATCTCGAAGAAGTCACCCTCGTCGGCGACCTTCAGGATCAACTCCTTCATGTCGTAGGGCGTGTTCGCGTTGGCCGGGACCAGGGTGTCGAGGCTCGTATCGCCCCGCTCGACGGCATCGAAGAACGGCCGCACCGGCGGCTTTTCGCGATTGGAAAGTGGCAGGAAGTCGACCAGCCGCCGCACTTCGCTCAGCGCGATCAGGTCGTTCTCGTAGGCGCCGTCCGCCACGGACGACTTCGTCGTATGCGTCCGCGCCCCGCCCAGCTCCTCGGCGGTGACGATCTCGTTGGTGACCGTCCTCACCACGTCAGGCCCGGTCACGAACATGTACGAGCTGTCGCGAACCATGAAGATGAAGTCGGTCATCGCCGGCGAATAGACCGCGCCCCCGGCGCACGGCCCCATGATCACGCTGATCTGCGGGATGACGCCGGAGGCCAGGACGTTGCGCTGGAAGACGTCGGCGTAGCCGGCGAGGCTCGCCACCCCCTCCTGGATGCGCGCCCCGCCACTGTCGTTCAGGCCGATGACCGGCGCGCCATTCTGCATCGCCATGTCCATGATCTTGCAGATTTTCTCGGCATGCGTCTCGGAGAGAGAACCACCGAAGACGGTAAAGTCCTGGCTGAAGACATAGACCTGCCGGCCATTCACCGTCCCCCATCCGGTGACCACCCCATCGCCGGAGAAGCTCGTACCTTCCATGCCGAAATCGGTGCAACGGTGGGAGACGAACATGTCGAACTCCTCGAAGCTGCCCTCGTCGAGCAGCACCTCGAGCCTTTCGCGCGCGGTGAGCTTGCCCTTGGCGTGCTGGGCGTCGATGCGCTTCTGCCCGCCGCCCAGCCGGGCCTCGGCGCGGCGGGTCTCGAGCTCCACGAGGATATCCTTCACCGCGTCCCCCGTCCTTCTGGCTGTGCTGCACTGCCAGATCCGGCACCACCTCGCAACAAGAGTCCGGCGAACGCAAGAAAAAGCGCGGCCCCGAGCCAAGGGAGGGGGGCCGCGGAGCCACCTGCTGCCGAGGGCCTTGCCATGGGCGGCGCCCCGCCGACACAATCGCCGCGAAACGAATCCTGGGGACCGAAACGATGGACGACCCCTCTTCAGTCCACTCCGGCCCACGGTTCGAGTCCTGGCGCCCCGCTTTCGACATCGGGGCCGGCGCCGTGATGTTCCTGCTCGCGTTCATTGGTATTGCCGCGTCCGACGTCTCGGGCGGCGGCTCGCAGGCCTATTGGGCGCTGCTCACGATCGCTTTCGGCCTGATCTGCATGGCGCTCGACTGGGTGCACGAGCCGCGCGGCACCGCCTGGTGGAAGGCCGCGCTCCGGACGGCGCTACACTGGCTGGGGGTCCTGGTCGCGATCGAGCTCGTCTACGTCTTCATCGACGCCGGCCGGCTGACCAATGCGGACACCGGCCTGCTCAACGGCGACGATCCTGGCGCTCGGGACCTTCACCTCGGGCGTTCATACCAACTGGCGCGTCGCGGTCATCGGCGCGGCACTCGGGCTCGGCACCGCCGCCGTCGCCTATATCGAGCAATACCTGTGGGTGCTGTTCGCCCTCGCGCTGCTCGCGCTCGGCATCATCATCGCCGTCGCCCGCATGCGCGACCGCGCAGCCTGACCGGACGCGCGATGTGCGCGTCCGGTCGAGGCGTCAGAAGCGATAGGCCGCGCCGACTAGCAGGTCCCAGGTCTGGTACTTGTTCTTGAAATCGAAAAAATCGTTCTCGAGATCCTGTTCGCTGATGCCGAAGAAGCGCACCTCGGTCGTGATGCTGAACTTCGGATTGACGTCGTAGGCGACGCCGCCGATCAGTTGGTAGGCGAACTCGTAGTCGCCGTCGAAGTCGCCGCCGCCCAACTCGTCGACCTGCTCGAAGTTGAAATCGGCCGCCCCGAGCCCGCCGCCGGCGTAGGGTCGCAGCTGGGCGGTGCGCGCCCACCGGGTTGAACCAATAGATCGCGTTCGCCATCCAGGCGTTCGACTCGGTCGTATGGCTGTCGGTGTCCGTGTCCTTCAGCTCCGCGTCCGCGTTGCGATAGGTGTATTCGAGCTCCGCCGAGACGTTCGGCCTGATCATGGTAGCCACCGGCAATGCCGAGGACATAACCAGTGTCGAAGTCGAGCCCCGAGTCAGGAACCACGGTGCCGAAGCCTCTAATGTCCAATTCGGAGTTGTCGTTCTGCGGCCAGGTGGCGCCGCCGAAGCCCTTCACATACCCCGAGCCACCGTCGAACAGGCCCTGGGCGGCCGCGCCGCCCGCCGAAAACGCCACGCCGGCCGCAAGCGCCGCCGACGCAACCAGCAAGTCTCTGGATCTGTCTCACTGAAACCCCCTAGCTGAATTCACGCTGGCGAGGATGATGGACCTCGACCCCGCCCTGGTCCAGTCGCGACCGCAAATTATTTCCGACGCCTGTGGCCCGGGAACCTCATCCCCGGAACGCGGTCACCTCGATCTCGATCTTCATCTCCGGCTCGTTCAGGCCGGCCACCACCATCGTCGCCGCCGGCCGGACCGCGCCCAGCGCCTCGCGCAGCGCAGGCGCGATCTCGCTGTCGGTAGCGCGCGTCGATGATGGTGTAGTTCACCCGCACGATGTCGGCCATGGCGAAGCCTGCCTCGGCTGAGCGTCCGCTCGATCGTGGCGAAGGCCGCCCGCGCCTGGTCGACCGGCCGCCTCGGGCATCGCCATCGTCGCGTAGTCATAACCTGTAGTCCCCGCGACGAAGCACCATTCGCCGCAGACCACGGCGCGGCTGTAGGCAAACTCCTCCTCGAACGCCGATCCCGTCGTGATCCGCCGCCGCATCCTCCGCCTCCCCTGCCCGACTCCTCCCCTCATCATGCTGGACCTTGCCGGGGCGCGGCAAAGCAATATGCTGCGGCGCGGCTGCACACAGTCCTGTAGAGGAGATCGGACGTTTAGAATGTTTCAGAGAGTTTGGGTAGCGATCGGCCTGGCCGGAATAGTGGCAGGGCCTGTCCTGGCGCAGGACGCGGATCAGGTCGCCGCGGGCGAGCAGGTGTTCAAGCGCTGCGTCGTCTGCCACAAGATCGGCGAGGGCGCCGAGAACGGCACCGGGCCTGCGCTCACCGGGGTCATCGGCCGCACGGCCGGCGCCGCCGAGGGGTTCAACTTCTCCGACGGGATGGTGGCCGCGGGCGAAGACGGGCTGGTCTGGGACGACGAGAACCTCATGAGCTACCTCGCCAACCCCAAGGCGATGGTCCCGGGGACGAAGATGATCTTCGCCGGACTCAAGTCCGAGGACGACCGCCGCGCCGTCATCGCGTACATGGAGGCCAACGGCGGCTGACCCGCGTCCCCGCCGGCTTGCCTCTGCCGCCGCTGGCCGTGTATGGCAGGCGATGCGAACCAATCCGCCCGACCTGCGCCCCGACCGCGCCCCCGCGCCCCACTTCGACGGCGTCGAGGGACCGGGCGCGCGGCCCGGACAGCCACGCATCGGCATGGTCAGCCTCGGTTGCCCCAAGGCGCTGGTGGACAGCGAGCGCATCCTGACGCGCCTGCGCGCCGAGGGCTACGTGGTCTCGCCGGACTACGCTGGGGCGGACACCGTCATCGTCAATACGTGCGGCTTTCTCGACAGCGCCAAGGCCGAGAGCCTTGAAGCCATCGGCGAGGCCCTGGCCGAGAATGGGCGGGTGATCGTCACCGGCTGTCTCGGGGCCGACGAGAGCTATATTCGCGAGGCGCACCCCGACGTCCTCGCGGTCACTGGCCCGCACCAGTACGAGGCGGTGCTCGAGGCCGTGCACGACGCCGTGCCGCCGCGCCCGGACCCCTTCGTCGACTTGCTGCCGGCCAGCGCGGTCCATCTCACCCCGCGCCACTACAGCTACCTCAAGATTTCCGAAGGCTGTAACCACAAGTGCCGCTTCTGCATCATCCCCGACATGCGCGGCCGCCTTGTCTCGCGCCCCGCGCACGCCGTGCTGCGCGAGGCGGAGAAGCTGGTCGCGGCGGGAGTGAAGGAGCTGCTGGTCATCAGCCAGGACACCAGCGCCTACGGCATCGACCGCAAGCACGACGCCCATCCGTGGCGGGGACGCGAGGTCCGCACCCACATCACTGACCTCGCCCGCGAACTCGGCACCCTCGGCGCCTGGGTGCGGCTGCACTACGTCTACCCCTATCCGCATGTGCGCGAACTCATTCCCCTCATGGCCGAGGGCCTCGTTCTCCCTTATCTCGATATCCCGTTCCAGCACAGCCACCCCGACGTCCTTCGCCGCATGGCGCGCCCCGCCGCCGGCGCCCGCACGCTCGACGAGATCGGGCGCTGGCGCACCGACTGCCCGGAGATCGTGCTGCGCTCGACGTTCATCGTCGGCTATCCCGGCGAAACCGAGACCGAGTTCGCCCACCTCCTCGAGTGGCTGGACGAAGCCCGGCTCGACCGGGTCGGCTGCTTCAAGTACGAGAACGTGAAGGGCGCCCGCGCCAACGCGTTGCCGGACCATGTGCCGGAAGAGGTCAAGCAGGAGCGCTGGGAACGCTTCATGGGCAAGGCGCAGGCGATCAGCGCTGAGAAGCTTTCGGCGCGAGTGGGTTCGCGCGTGGAAGTCGTTGTCGACGAGGTAGACGATGAGGCCGCGACCTGCCGCACCCGCGGCGATGCACCCGAGATCGACGGGAATCTCTTCATCGACCAGGGCTTCGAGAGCCTGCGGCCCGGCGACCGCTTGACAGTGACCGTGGACGAGGCCGGGGAATACGACCTCTGGGGCCGAATATGACCGCCGGGCAGTTTTTGTGCAACCTTGCGTTGATTAATCGGAGCAAGGCGATTATGGTCGTGCTACTATAGGTTGTACATGACGGCCCGCAGCAGGACGTGCATGCCCACGCGGACACCTGATGACAAGCTGACCGCCGCCCTCTTCCGTCTCCTGGCGGCTCCCGGCGGCGCGGCCGCCGCTGGCCTGTACGCCGCCGATCGCGAGGGGTGTCGGCTCGTCGCCGCGAATGATGCTTTGCGGGCGCTTCTCGCCGCTCCGGACGGCGCCGCGCTGCCACCGCCGGCGGCCGCAGCGGCCGCGCGGATCGATCCTGCCGCCATGGGGCTTGATGCTGCCTTCGCGGCTCTCGTTCCGCTTCGCCGGGGCTTCCTGGTCGTCGCCGACACCAGGCCACGCCGTCTCACCCCCGGCTTGACGCGCCGGCTTGCCGATGCCGCTGTGTTGGCCGAGCCGCTTCTCGACCGTGCGGCCGGGCGTCCGGCGCCGTCCGCTGGCCCGGCCTTGCACGCGGCGATCCGGCCACGGGCTGCGGCGCAGCGGCTGGTGGAGGCGGCCATCCGCTCCGGCGCGGCGGATGGTCCTGCCGGGCTCATGATGCTCGACCTCGACCGCTTCCACGCGGTCAACGAGGCGCTCGGCGTTGCCGCCGGCGATGCGCTTCTCGGTGTCACCGGCACACGGCTCGAGCAGGCGCTCGACATCGGCGACCGGCTTGTGCGGCTCGAGGGCGACCGTTTCGTCATCGTCTCGCCGCGCGATCCGGCCGGGCTCCGGGCGCTGGCTCGCAGGCTGCTCCATGCGGTCAGCCAGCCGCTGGTGCTCGACGGGCGCACAGTGATCATGCAGGCGAGTATCGGCATCGTGGCGGCCAACGGCGGGGGCGTCCCTACCCCGGTGCTGCTGACGCAGGCGGACAACGCGCTCCGCCGCGCCAAGATCGAGGGGCGCGGCCGCTTCGTGCTGCACGAGCCGGCCGAGGGCGCGCTGGAGCTCGAGCGCAGCCATCTCGAACTCGACCTCGCCAACGCCCTGGCAAACGGCCAGATGCACCTCGCCTACCAGCCGTTCATCGACCTGCGCGACGGGCGGGTCAGCGGCGCCGAGGCCCTGCTTCGCTGGCGGCACCCGACGCGGGGCGAACTGCAGCCGGCGGCGTTCATCCCGCTCGCCGAGGCCACCGGCATGATCCTGCCGCTCGGCCGCTGGGCGCTCCGCGCCGCCATGGAGCGGGCCAAGCGCTGGCCGGAGCGAATTGGGCTCGCGGTCAACATCTCGCCCCTGCAGTTCCACCAGCCGGGCTTCCTCGCCGACGTCGACGCCGCTCTGGCCGCGACGGGATTCCCGCCCGAGCGGCTCGAGCTCGAGATCACCGAGACCGTGCTGATGCGCGACAATCCCGACACCACCGGCCAGATCCGCGCGCTGATTTCCCGCGGCATCCGCATCGCGCTCGACGACTTCGGCACCGGCTACTCGCGCGCTCGCCTACCTCGCCCGGCTGCCGCACCACCGCATCAAGCTCGACAAGGCCTTCGTCCAGGATCTCGGCAACCCCGCCACGGCCGAGCTGATCCGGGCGATCATCTCGCTCGCCCGCGCCCAGGGCATTGCCGTCACCGCCGAGGGGGTCGAGCGCCCGGAGCACCTGGCGCTGGTGCGGCGCGCCGGGTTCACCCACGCTCAGGGGTACGCCACCGGCGCCCCGGTGGCCGACCCCTCGGTTCTCCTGGATTCGCCGGTCGTTCTGGCGGTCTCCTGAGGCGATCAGCGACAACGAGCCATCCCTATGGAACGGCAAGAAAAATCCGGGCTGGAAGGCGGCTGGAATCCGGCTGGAATCCGGCTTGCCACTTCTTTACGGGCTGTTAACGCGAGGTGATCACACGCGCTGGTCGGGCGGCGCGCTTGCCAACCCGGCAGCGGGCCCGGATGATCGCGCCGATGCGCACCCTGAGCCAGTCGCCGCGCGACCCCGACTTCGTCCAGGACCCCTACCCGTTCTACGACCGCGCCCGCGCGCTCGGGCCGCTGTTCCTCTGGGAGGACTACGGCTTCCCCTGCGCCGCCGGCCACGACGAGGTCGGCGCCCTGCTCCGCGACCGCCGTTTCGGCCGTGAGCTTCCCGACGGGCTGAAGCCCGAACGTCCCGCGCACCTCGCCGACTTCTACGCCCTCGACGACCGCTCGATGCTCGACCGCGAGCCGCCCGCCCACACCCGTCTGCGCGGCCTCGTCCTGCGCGCGTTCACCTCGCGCCGCGTCGCCGGCCTCGGGCCCGACATCGCGGCTCTGGCGAACGCGCTGATCGACGGGCTTGGCGCTCCGGAGTTCGACCTGATCGCCGCCTTCGCCGAACCGCTGCCGGTCCGGGTGATCGCCCGACTCCTCGGCGTGCCCGAAGCCATGTCGGGACAGCTCCTCGCGTGGTCGCACGCCATGGTCGCCATGTATCAGGCGCGCCGCGACCGCAGCGTCGAGGACGCCGCCAACGCCGCCGCACGCGACTTCGCGACCTTCCTCCGCGAGCACGTGGCGGCGCGGCGCGGCCGGCCCGGAGACGATCTGATCACCGCGCTCATCGCGGCCGAGGCGGCCGGCGACCGGCTCGACACCGAGGAGCTGATCGCCACCTGCGTCCTTCTCCTCAACGCCGGCCACGAGGCCACCGTGCACGCCATCGGCAACGGGGTGGCGGCGATCCTGTCGACGGACCTCGACCCGGCGCTGCTCTTCGCGGGGGACGAGGCCACAGCGGCGACGGTGGAGGAGGTGCTGCGCTTCGACCCGCCGCTCCACCTCTTCACCCGCCACGCGCTCGAGGACGCGGAGGTCTTCGGCCACCGCTTCCGCCCCGGCGACACCGTCGGCTGCCTGCTCGCGGCCGCGAACCGCGACCCGGCGCGCTTCCCCGACCCGGGGCGCTTCGATCCGACCCGCCCTCCCGGCCCGCAGCTCGCCTTCGGCGCCGGCATCCATTTCTGCGTCGGCGCTCCGCTCGCGCGCGCCGAACTCGCCATCGCGCTCCCGCTGCTTTTCACGCGGCTGCCCGGGCTGGCGCTGGCCTCGCACCCGGTCTTCGCCGACCGCTACCATTTCCGCGGGCTGACCGAACTCCGGCTCCGCGTGTGAGGGCCGCTGAATAATTCCAGTTTACGAAAACGAATTCTTGGATAGAGATCGCGCACTGCTTTTCTCATCGGGGGACATAATGCTCAATAAACTAACAGCCGAGGCCGTCGGGACCTTCTGGCTGGTGTTCGGCGGCTGCGGCAGTGCCGTACTCGCCGCGGCCTTTCCCGAACTCGGCATCGGCTTTGCCGGCGTGGCGCTCGCCTTCGGGCTGACCGTGCTGACCATGGCCTACGCGGTCGGTCCGATCTCCGGCGGGCACTTCAACCCGGCGGTGTCGCTCGGCCTCGCCATCGGTGGCCGCTTCTCCTGGAACGAGCTGATCCCCTACTGGATCGCTCAGGTCGTCGGCGGCTTCATCGCCGCCGTCATCCTCTACCTGATCGCGTCCGGCAAGGCCGACTGGACCGCGGGGGGCTTCGCCTCGAACGGCTACGGCGCCAACTCGCCGGGGGTTACGGCCTGACCGCCGCACTCCTGATCGAGATCGTGCTGACGGCGGGCTTCCTGATCGTCATCCTCGGCGCCACCAGCCCGAAGGCGGCGCCGGGTTTCGCGGGGCTCGCCATCGGCCTCGCGCTGACGCTGATCCACCTCGTGTCGATCCCGGTGACGAACACCTCGGTCAACCCGGCGCGCTCGACGGCGGTGGCGTTCTTCGCCGAGACCGGCGCCGTGGGGCAGCTCTGGCTCTTCTGGCTGGCGCCGCTGGCCGGGGCGGCGATCGGCGCCGCGCTCTGGAAGGCGATGTTCGCCCCGGTGACCGACCTGCCGCTCGAAGGCAACATCAAGGGCAAGAAGGCCTGAGCCCACCATCGACGCCGCGAGCGGCTTTCGCCTCGCGGCGTCACTCCAGGCCGAACACCACCTCGACGTCGGCGGTCAGGGTGACCGTCCCCTCGGCAACCGGTGCGGCCTCCGCCATGTCAGCCTTGGCGCGGAACGGCTGCGGCGTTTCCATGCCGGTGTTCTCGCTGATGGTCATGACCGGCCCCAACGTCACCCCCGCCGCCGCAGCATAGAGTTCGGCCTTGACGCGGGCATCGGCCACTGCCTCCCGGCGCGCGGCATCGACCGAGGACCGCGGATCGCTGACTTCGAAACCGATGCCATAGAGGCGGTTGGCCCCGGCGCCCGCCAGAGCGTCGATCATCGCGCCGAGGCTCGCCAGATCGCGCACCCGCACCGTCACCATGTTGCTCGCCTGGTAGGCCACCACCTGCTGCGGCGCCTCGGCGCCCTCGCGGAACGGCTCGTAGACCGGGTTGAGGTTGAGCTGGCTCGTCTGCATGTCGCGCCGCTCGACCTTGGCGGCCTCGAGCGCCGCGAACACCGCCGCCATCGCCTTCGAGTTCGCCTCGAGCGCCCCGGCGGCCGTCGGCGCCTGCGTCTCGACCCCGGCGGTGATCGTCGCGAGGTCCGGCACCGCCTCGACCTCCGCCGATCCGGTCACGGTGATCTGCCGCGGGGTCTCCTGCCCCAGCGCGGGTCCCGCCAGGGCGAGGCAGGAGGCGAGGCCAACGGCGTGGATTGTAGAGACGATCGGGCGCATGGGGACTCCTCCGGGCGATTTTGCGATAGGTCTGCGCTGCAACGTCCGCAACGGCAACCAAATTTTTCGTCAGCGGCCACGTCGTGCTGGATCGGCGCGGCGATCTCGGTTATGGTTCTCCTCGAGGCAAACCACTCGACACAAGATCGGGGCAGGCATGAGCAGTATTTCCTTCCGCAAGCCGGAGTTCCGGCTCTATTTGGGCTATCCGGAGATCGTCCTCACGCGCGCCGGGCGAACGCTCGGCGTGGTGGCGGCGGAGGCGCCGGATCTCCACGCCGCGTTGAAGCGGCTGGCCGAAGCCGTCGCGCAGGCGCGGGGCCGCCTGGTGGTGATCCTTCCCGAGTTCGAGGTCTGGCGTGGCCGGCTCGATCTTTCCGGCCGCGACCGCGGCGAGCGGCGGGCGAGCGCGCGCACCATTGTCGCCGGACGCCTCGGAGCGGCGCCCGACGACGTGACCGTGGCGCTCGGCGCGCGCGAGGCCGGCGGGTCCTTCCCGGTGGCCGGGGTGCGCCGCTCCACGCTGCTGCAGACCCGCTCGATGATGGCCGGACTCGGCCTGCGGCCCTCCGCCATCGTGGGCGCGGGCACCTTCGCGGGCTTCGCCACCGCGCCGCGCCTCGGCGGCTGGCCGTGGCGCCTGCCGGCGCTGCCGCGTCATCGGCGCGGCCTGGCGGGGGCCCTCGGCGCCGGCGCCCTGGCGTGCCTCGCTCTTCTCGTCATCGACCGCCCGGTCCAGCCTGCGCCCGCGCCGACGGCAGCGGTCGCCGCGCTGAAGCCCGTGCTAGCGGTGGCCGAGGCTCCCTCCTTCGATACGGCGGCCGTCACGCAGGCCGTCCCTCCGGTGCAGCCGCAGCCGCTCGGGCTGCGCTACGCCGAGAGGCCGAAGCCGCGCCCGGCGACGGTCCCGCCGCCGATGGTGACGGTGGCAACCCGCAGCATGCCGGACGACCTGCCGCTTACCGTCGCGGAACAGCGGCGCGCCCCGGTGCCGCCGCTTCGCCGGGTTGCCGAGATGACGACGGCGGGCGTGCGCGCGATCGATGCGGCGCTGCCGGCGCCGCTGCGCCGCCCGGCCGCGAAGCCCGCGCCCGAGCCGGCCGACGTGACCGAAATCGCCCGCACCGCCATGCCGGCGCTGCCGGCGCCGGCCGTGACGTCGTCGCTACGCCCGAAGCCGCGGCCGGTGGCGTCGGCCGCGCCGGCTGCCGCCGCCGTTCCGGCCGCGGAGCCCGCGCCCGCCGCGGAGCGTGCGGCGCTCTCGCCGCGGCCGCGCGACCGGGCCGTCGCCCCGCCGGCGGCGGTGCTCGTCGCTTCGCTCGATCCCGCCCCGTTCGTGGAGGCCAGCCTGGCGGCCGCGACCGTGGGCACGACCGCCGCGGTTCTCGCCTCCCCGCCGCCGGCCCGGCCGGCGGGACTGACGGCCAAGGCGGCTCCGAAGCCGAAGCCGGCCGTCGCCCGGGCGGCGCCAGCGGTGAGGAAGCCGGCGGTCGTCGTAGCCAAGGCCGCGCCCGCGGTGGTCGTCCGGCCCACGCCGGTTCCGGTGCAGCAGTACGTCAGGCAGGTCACGCCCCAGCGCCAGGTGCCGGTGCGCCAGGCGTCGGCGACACCACGGCCCAAGGTGGTGAGCACGGCGGCGCTGGTGCAGCAAAGGCCGGCCGCCAAGCCGGTCGCCCAGCCCGCCCCGGTGCGCCAGAAGGTGGTGGCCAAGCCGGCACCGGTGCGCAAGGCGGCCAAGCCGGCGCCGGTGCGCACGGTGGCCAAGCCTGTGGCGCCGCAGAAGGTCGCCGTGGCGCAGAAGCCCGCCAAGCAACAGGTAGGCCTGTCGCGCAGGACCGTCTCGCTCGTCGGCGTCTTCGGCGGCGCGGACGGCCGGAGCGCGCTGGTCCGGCTTCCGAACGGCAAGATCGAGAAGGTGAAGGCCGGCGACCGCATCCAGGGGGTGCAGGTGGCCGCGATCAGCGCCGACTCGGTGCGCCTGACCGGCCGCGGCAAGGACACCCTGCTCCGCCTGCCGGACTGACCCGCTTAGGGTTGCCGTCCGGCCGTTGGGTCAGCTCTCGCGCGGCTCGATCGCGAAGGCCGCGCGCGCGGCCGGCGAAGCCTCGGTCTGGTACCGCGCCACCCAGTCGGCGTAGGGCATGCCGTAGACGATCTCGCGCGCCTCGTCCTTGCCGATCTCCACGCCGCGGGCGGCGGCGGCCTCCTGGTACCAGCGGCTGAGGCAGTTGCGGCAGAAGCCGGCCAGGTTCATCAGGTCGATGTTCTGCACGTCGGTGCGTTCCCGCAGATGATCGCGGAGCGCGCGGAACGCGGCCGCCTCCAGCTCGGTCCGGGTTTCGTCATCCATGGGGAATCTCCTCGATCGCCTGCATGAGGATGGGGGCGAGCCGGGCCGCCCACAACCCCTGGTCGTGCTCGGTGGCGATCAAATCCTGCCGGACCTCGATCAGCACATGCGCGAGGCCGCGGCCGGTGCCATGCCGGCTCATGGTGTCGCCCTCGAGTTCGCCCGAGTAGGGCTCGTTGTCGCCGACGCGGTATCCGTCGGCCCTGAGCCGGTCGATCAGCGGCAGTGCGATGCGCCCGTCGTGGTGCCAGAGGATGCCGACCTCCCAGGGCCGCGAGCGGGCGCCCCTTGAGCTGCGGCGTGTAGGAATGGATCGAGACGAGCGCCGGCGCGCGCCACGCCGCGGTGATGCGGTCGATGGCGGCGTCGATCGCCCGATGGTACGGGCGGTGCCAGGCGTCGAGCCGTCGTTCCACCTCGGCGCGCGAGACGTGGCGATTGGCCGGGATGATCGTGCCGTCATAGAGCCGCATCACCAGCGTCGGATCGTCCTCGCCACGATTGGGGTCGATGACCAGCCTGGAGAAGCGGGTGAGCAGCGCCGGCGCCCGCAGCAGCCGGGCGAGCGCGAGCGTAACCCCGCGCGCGCCGATGTCGTAGGCGATGTGGCGCGCCATCTCCTCCGGCGGCAGCCCGAGATCGCCGCCGGCCACGTCGGGTGGCACCCGGTTCGTGGCGTGGTCGCACAGAAAGAGGATCGGGGCCTGCTCGTGGGTCCCGCCTGCGATCTCCTCGTATGCCGTCAGGTCCATGCGCACCTCGAAACGCCTCGCGCAGGACGATAAGATGTGGCGCAGAAAGGGGCCAGAGGCGCCGCGAAGAGTCCGCGCGAAGAGAGCCTACTTCCCGAACACCACCGTCTTGTGCCCGTTCAGCAGCACCCGGTCCTGAAGGTGCCAGGCCACCGCCTGCGCCAGCACGCGGCGCTCGATGTCGCGTCCCTTGCGGACAAGGTCGTCAGGCGTGTCGGCGTGGCTTACATGCTCCACGTCCTGCGCGATGATAGGCCCCTCGTCGAGATCGCCGGTCACGTAATGCGCCGTCGCCCCGATCATCTTCACCCCGCGCTCGTGCGCCTGATGGTAGGGCTTCGCCCCCTTGAAGCCCGGCAGAAAGCTGTGGTGGATGTTGATGCAACGCCCCGACAGCCAGGCCGAGAACGCGTCCGACAGCACCTGCATGTAGCGCGCGAGCACCACCAGTTCCGCGTCCGTCTCCTCGATGACGCGCCGGATCGCAGGCTTCCTGCGCCGCCTTCGAGTCCCGGGTGACCGGCAGATGGTGATAGGGGATGTCGGCGAACTCGCTCCGGGCCAGGTTCGTGCGCGGGTGGTTGGACACGATGCCTACCACCTGCATCGGCAGCTCCCCGATGCGATGCCGGTAGAGCAGGTCGATCATGCAGTGGTCGAACATCGAAACGAGGATCAGCACCCGCCGCTGCCGCTCGGCGGGCCGCAGCGTCCAGTCGAGCCCAAACCGCGCCACCTCGTCCGCGAAGCCCTTCTCGAAAGTCGCGATGCCCGCGCCCATGCCGAAGGCGACGCGCATGAAGAACTTGCCGGTCAGGCTGTCGTCGAACTGGTGCGCCTCGGTGATGTCTCCCCCGTTCGCCGCCAGCCGGGTCGCCACCGCGGCGACGATGCCGGGCCGGTTGTCGCATCGCAGCGTCAGGACGTGCTGGGCCATCGTTCGCCTCATGAAGTCTCGCTGCCGCAAGCTCTTGCGGCCTCCGCGCGGGCCCCGCGCGCTCATCCGCGCCGTTTTGCGCTGTGGCCACGACACGCGGCGGTGCCGCATTTGACCCTTTCCCGCCCCGCCCCCGCATGCTAACCGACCGCCGGACAACGAGGGACCGCTTACCGATGGCCATGCAACGCACGTTCTCGATCATCAAACCGGACGCCACCCGGCGCAACCTGACCGGCGCGATCAACGCCAAGCTCGAGGCCGCGGGCCTGCGGATCGTCGCGCAGAAGCGGATCCACCTCACCCTCGCACAGGCGCAGACCTTCTACGGGGTGCACAAGGACCGTCCCTTCTTCGGCGAGCTGACCGAGTTCATGTCCTCGGCCCCGATCGTGGCGCAGGTCCTCGAAGGCGAGGACGCCATCGCCAGGAATCGCGAAGTCATGGGGGCGACCAACCCGGCCGAAGCGGCGGAGGACACCATCCGCAAGGAGTTCGCGCTCTCACTCGGCGAGAACTCCGTGCACGGCTCGGACGGCGCAGACACGGCGGCCACCGAGATCGCCTACTTCTTCTCGGGGCTGGAGTTGGTAGGCTGAGCGGCGGCAGTCAGCCTCCGGACCCGGCGATGATGACGAGTATGAAAGGCCGGCAAGCAGACACCGATAACCGCGCCCGTCGCGAATGTCGCCTGAGCCCCGGCGGCGCGGACTCTTCGACGACGAGGGAGGCTTCGTTGGCGGAATTCCGCGGTCTGAGTGTGCGGCGGACTGCCTGCGCCGGCCTGCAGCCGCTGCGCAAGCTGCCGGTGCGGCGGCGAGGGCCACTCGCCGATAGCGACTCGGGGAAGGAAGCGTGATTGACCGTGATTCCTACGTTTTATTGCGGCAAGCGATGCCCACGGCGACGATAAGCCGATACCAAGACCAGCACCCCAACGCCGACGCCGGCCGACACCCCGGCAGCTCGGAGTGGACGATCCGCGCGGGAGCATCGGGCGGAACGGGGATTTGCTCGGTCTCGACAGTGACGGTCTCCACTGCACCGGAGTCGATTGAGCGGCGGGGCCCGGCGATTGCGGGAAAGCCGGCACGGCAACAGTTGCCGCCAGTACTGCGGCCAAAAGCGTGGCTTTCATTCTTCCTGTCCCTAGTAAAGCCCAGACACGGAACTCTAGCACGACAGGAGGGCTTCGCGAAGATACTTCCGTAGTCCGGAAGCTGCCGACCGCAAACTGTACCTTCGGTTGAGTGTTAGCTCAGATAGGCGTCATCCGAGCAGGGCGACTTTGCGCCGGTCACCGATCGCGAAGCGCCTGAGCACCGCCGGATACAGCCGATGCTCCATGGGCAGGACCCGGGCCGCGAGGCTCTCCGCCGTGTCGCCCGCTTCGACAGGAATGACCGCCTGGCCGAGGATCGGTCCGGCGTCGAGCTCGGACGTCACCTCGTGCACCGTGCAGCCGTGCACCGCCATCCCCGCCGCCAGCGCCCGCGCATGGGTGTCGAGTCCGGGAAAGAGCGGCAGGATCGAGGGATGGATGTTCAGCATCCGCCCTTCCCACGCAGCGATGAACCCAGGTGTCAGCACCCGCATGAACCCGGCAAGGCAGAGGATCTCAGCCCCGCTCTCGGCCAGCGGCCCGGCCATCGCCGCCTCGAAGGCGGCGCGGTCGCCCCGGAAAGGCCGGTGATCCACCGCCGCGACGGGCAGTCCCAGAGCCCTCGCCCGCGCGAGACCGCCTGC
Organism: uncultured Alphaproteobacteria bacterium; assembly: GCA_963844375.1. Taxonomy (GTDB): domain Bacteria; phylum Pseudomonadota; class Alphaproteobacteria; order Rhodobacterales; family Rhodobacteraceae; genus Amaricoccus. Next base: position 192,202 of record CAWJOI010000038.1, read on the forward strand.
ATCGGGCCGGTTGGCCAGGACGAGGCAGACCTCCGCGGGGTGGTCGGGTGCGCCCATGTCGCGCGCCAGCGCCAGCATGTTCGACCCGCCGCCGGAGATGAGGATGGCGACGCGCCTGCGGCTCACAGACGCCCCGAGTAGCGCACGCCGGCGCCGGGCACGACGCGGCCGATCACCGTCACCGCCTCTCCCGCGTCGCGCAGCACGTCCGCCAGCGCCGCCGACCGCTCCGGTGCGACGACCACGACCATCCCGATTCCGCAGTTGAAGGTCTTCAGCATCTCCGCGTCGGCGATCCCGCCCTGCTTTCCCAGCCAGGCGAACACCGCCGGCAGCTCCCAGGCGTCGAGGTCGATCTCCGCCCCGGCGCCCTCGGGCAGGACGCGCGGCAGGTTCTCTGTCAGTCCGCCGCCGGTAATGTGCGCGAGAGCCCGCACGCCGCCCGCCCGCTGCGCCGCCAGCGCCGGCCTGACGTAGATCCGCGTCGGCGCCAGCAGCGCCGCGCCAAGCGACCCCGCCCCGAACGGGCACGCGCTCTCCCAGGCGAGGCCCGCCGTCCGCCACGATCCGCCGCACCAGGCTGAAGCCGTTCGAATGCACCCCGCTCGAAGCGAGCCCGAGGAGCACGTCGCCCACCGCCACGCCGGAAGGCAGCGCGCCACCCCGCTCCATGGCGCCCACCGCGAAGCCGGCGAGATCGAAATCACCGCCGGCGTACATCCCCGGCATCTCGGCCGTCTCGCCGCCGACCAGCGCCGCCCCTGCCTCGGCGCAGCCGGCGGCGATCCCGCCGATGACCTCCGCCGCGGCATCGACCTCCAGCTTGCCGGTGGCAAAATAGTCGAGGAAGAACAGCGGTTCGGCGCCCTGGCAGACGAGGTCGTTCACGCACATGGCCACGAGGTCGATCCCGACGCTCGCGAGGCTCCGCGTCTCGATCGCCAGCCGGAGCTTCGTCCCGACCCCGTCCGTCGCCGCAACCAGCACCGGGTCCGCGTAGCCCGCGGCCTTCAGGTCGAAGAGCGCGCCGAAGCCGCCGAGCCCCGCCACCACCCCCGGTCGCGCCGTGGCCGCCGCCGCCGGCTTGATGCGATCCACCAGCGCGTTGCCCGCATCGATGTCGACGCCGGCCTCCGAATAGGTCAGCCCGTTCGGCCGATGGGTCACGCTTGTCCTCCGCTCCGCATGCTTGCGCGGTCCTCTAGCGCAACTGACGGACCAAGGGAACACGCGCTTGACGCACGCGAGCCGCCCGCTATAGCACGGTGCCCGCGGGCCCGTAGCTCAACGGTCAGAGCAGAGCGCTCATAACGCTTTGGTTGCAGGTTCGAGTCCTGCCGGGCCTACCACGCAGTCATCGGATTTCGACCCAGATCTCACGCTCTCCGGAGATAGTCACAAGATTTCAAATGCTTGTCGTGCCAACGCCGGCGGATTTCGGCCCAGGAGAGCCCCGAAGAGAGCGTCTCAGCGCGGAGCCGGGAATTTCCGCATTCCCGTCTCTGTGGGCCTCCAAAATAATGAGGTGATGGTCACGTCATCCCATGTCATGATTGCGGACGCCGAGCCGGTGCCTCGAGGCGGCATCGAGCGGCGGCGATCGGCCTTCGCCCGGCACCACCGGGAATTCGAACCGGCCTGTGCCCACGGGCCGCGCTCTCCGCCTCCGCCTAGAGTGGACCTACGGCGCGAAGGCCCGGGGAGGACCGCATTCGTGGCGGTGGCGGCGCCGTTGAGAGCTGCGCGGCTTTCGGTTCCGCCGTCGGTGCTCCGGTCGGGACACGCCGCCAGCCAGGCGCCGAGACGCTACCCGAGACGCTACTCGGTGCCGCCGATGACGTCGATCACGTTCAGCTGGTCGTCAATCGTACAGGTGTAGGTGACCTCCGGCGTCCGGACCTCCCACACCGCCTCGCCTGCCGGGTTGGTGCCGGTGCGCACGGCGCTGAGGGTGTCCGCGCTCTGGCCGATCTGATCGGCGACCGTGTTGAGGCAGACCTGGTCCTGGGTTTCGTAGATCTGGGCCTGTTCTTTGCTGGCGCAACCAATGACGAACAGCGGCCCCGCAAGTGCTGCCAGGCAAACAAAGCGATGCATCTCAAATCTCCCATCTGTCCCATCTATGGCCGTCTTTAACGGTCGTGCCGCAAAATCGTTCCAAACAATCGCATATTTCTGAACCAGCGGCTGGCCAGCCGGCCTCAACGAGTAACTCGTCGAGCGCTGCGCCGATCAGATTTGCATTGTCGCCCCTCGGCGCCTACCATCAGTCCTTGAGCCTGGTCTCCTTCAGGCGCCGGCCGATTTCGCCTTCGATCTCGGCAATTATGTTGCGGTAATCGCCGATTTCGGGCCGCTCGGCGGCGTCCAGGCGCGCCTCGAACGCGGCGAGGCTCTCCTGCGCGAGCGCGTAGTCCTCGCAGATCTCCCGAAGAACCGCGTCGGTCAGGGCCAGTCTCCGCAGGGCTGTCGCGGCCTCCGGAAAGCGTGCCACTGCCCGGGCGAGCCCCGTCTGTGCGATGTCGGGATCGCAATGGCGTCGTCTCGGTCAGAAAACGGACTGAGGCTGCGCGTCGTTTACGGTGTTGCGAAGTACGTTACCGTTAGCAACTGTACGATCACCAACATTGTTTTCACGGCCCCGCTCTGGGGCGTCCGGGCCGACTACTTCGACCGCTATTCGTCGCTGCTTCGGCCCCGACGGTCCCAGGGATACTGTCGTCGTTCCGGCCCACTTGAGCTGGGACCCGCATCGAGCACTGAGCCCGACTGATTTCGAGGCCAGCCTAATGCGGCGAGATTTAGCAGCGACTCGGATACGCCCTGCGCATTCTTGAAGTCGGTGAGGATCAAGACGCTCCACCATTGCGAGCTACGGCGAGAAATCTGGGCTTGTTCTGGATGCTGCTGCCAGGGCGAGTGACGAGCAGGGAACCGCCAAGCCGATTATCGTACTTTTCTGGCTACGGATACCGGAGAGATGACTCCTCCGTTCAAATCGGTGACATCAGCAACGAAATCCAGCACAGGTTGCGGGAGACAACGAAATTCGAGCGGGCGCTTATCTCGTTCGAGCGTCTGCGGGCTGGTGGCGACGCGAAAGCCGCTTTCCTTGGTCTTGCCATGGTTGAGGGGCTTCTGAAAGCGCACTCCCGTGCCAAGCGCACAAGTCTCAATGACGTCATCAAGGCCATGAAAGCCGATCAACGTTTGCGTATCGGGTCGATGAGGATCTGGATACAATCGATCGGTTGCGTTCGGTTCGGAACACGATAGCGCATGAATTCCTAAACAGCGAACCTAGCGGCGGTCGCAGCCATGTCCCGTCCGCAGAACGCCGACGACCGCACGCCGAGACAGACCTCCTTGGCCGGGATTGCATTGCAGTCGCACGCCGCACCTTCAGGGAAAGCAATCTGCGCAGATCGCAAAGAAGCGAGAACGCGCACTCACCTGAAAAATGACCACCCAAGTATGCAAGCTCAACGGACCGCACGCGGATGTGCAGCCCGATCCTGCGCATGGCGCTGTGCCACCATCTCTCGGCGGCCGTCGCCTTAAGTGCTAGCGGCGTCGAGGGGCTACGCCGCGTCACCCCGTCCATGTCGCCGTGGACGGAGCTTGCATGGTTCCGCGGGCTCGAATGTGCCGTTGAGATTGGTCGGCTTGCTGGCGAAGAAGCTCTGTATCGCCTTCGAAAGCCGTGACCAGCCCCGCTCGATCGTCACGCCGGTCGAGCGGGTGTTGTAGACGGCGACGATGCGCTCGCTGTGTTCCCAGGCGGAGGCGAAGCTCTCGAAGTCGCAGCAAAAAGAATGTCCCCCGCGCGTACCTCGGCCGGGGCGACGCCATCCGCTGCTACGAGCATCCGGCCGTCCGTGACGGCGTGGTAGGCCGATTAGTGATAGTCGCCGGCGTCGAAAGGACCGGCTGGTCTGCGCCGACAGCGGCAACCGGGACCCGACACTCACGGTGGGCACGCGGACGGACTTTCTTCCAGACGGGTGGCAACCAGGTCCTGCAAACGCCACACGGCCCGGTCGTGGATTCCGTTCGCCTGCAGATGGGTGATGGTGTTCAGCAGATATTCGGCCATCGAGCCGGCCGTCCCTGATGCCGTCGCAAGCCCTCATGGTCCGATTTGAAGCGTCTGTGCGCTAACGGCGGAGGCGGCTGGGCGATCCTGTTGCCGAGCTTCACCCCACGGCCCTTGGCCAAAGCCAGCGCCTCCTTGGTTCTCTTCGAGCAAGCTAGCAATTGCACCCAGGATGCGGCAAAGGCCAAAATCGCACCCGCTTGTCTAGCGAGCCGGCAGCGGGTCTTCAAGCCGGCGCCAAGTTCTGCCGGACAACGTCTCAAGCATCTCCTGTCCTTCTGGGGCGACGCTGTTGTGCGAGACGATGGCGGCTGAAATCTGGCTCTCACCAATTACCGTGAGTTCGATCGTGGTTGGGCCATAGCCCACGTCGCTCAGCAGGCGATCGCCCACCTTCCAGCCGTTGGCACGACATAGATCCGCATCGTTCATTTTCCGTCCTTCTTTCCCATTTGCGCTCTCCTAAGGACGATGGTGGATTGCCGGCGGCGGTTGTCCAATCCGCTAACTCCACGATCGGCCGAGGCCCTATCTGACAAGCGGCATTCGCCGCCCTTCCAGATCGTCCACTCCAAGCGTGATCACTGAAATCCGCGGCTTCATCCTTCCCTCTATGTGCACCGAAGCGTTTCCTTCGGTGTCAGCCATTCATCGAGCTTTGAACCACCGCGTGCGCGCGCGATCGCGCGAGGGGCGGAAATTTCGAAACAATGACGGCCGGTTCGTTCGACGCGCCATCAACAGGCCCATAGTGTCCGCGATCCACAGCGGACACTATCCGGATGCTCCAATGTGCCGGCAGGGCGGTCAGCCCGGACGCTTACCGAGCTCAGCGGATCATCGGCTTAGGATATTGCTTTCTGCCAGGAGCTGATGGTGCCGAAGGGAGGCGATCCCCCGTCCATCACCCCTGGAGGCGCTTTTGATCAGGACGTTGAGCCCGCCGAGGTTGCCTGTGATCTGCAGCGCGATTGCATGGGTGTCGTCGTTGCGGCCGACCTCGCCGACGATGCCGATGGCGCCAGTGTCCCAGGCGGTCCCGGTTACTGCCTCGGCGGTGCGGGCGACGAAGGCCACGCTGGCACCGTGTGCCGCAAGCTGGCGCACGAGCGCGCGGCCGAGGCCGGACGGTCACCTCGATGCCGTCGAGAAGGTCGGGAATGCCGAACGAGAGCCGCGCCTGGCCGGTCTGCAGGTCGATGCCGATGAGGCCGAGCGTGAGCCCGAGCGCCAGCGCGGTCAGGCCGCGCAGCGCCAATCGCCGAAAGCCGCCGAGACGGTGACGAAGGCGAGCACCATCAGCGCGAAGTAGTCGGCCG
>CAWJOI010000039.1:0-10273 GCA_963844375.1 uncultured Alphaproteobacteria bacterium
CGCACTCTGCCATGAACAGGAAGGATCCCACCTGCAGCTCGGTGAAAAGGCCGAGGTCCGGGTCGATGAAGCTCGTCCCGGTTCCGCCGCCGGTGACGATGGTCGGCGGCCTGCCCGCAGCTCCCAGCCGCCCGACCAGATCGCGCAGCCGTCCGGCCTGCGCCTCCACACTGCGCGCGCCGCTCGGCGAGGGGCGCGAGCTGCTGAAGATGGCCCCAGTAGGCCTGCACCCCGCCGAAGGCGAGCGCCGCCGAACCATCGATGCGGCCGGCCAGCGCCTCTGCCGCCTCGACGCTGGCGCAGCCCGTTCGCCCCTGGCCGACGTCGAGATCGACGAGGACGCGCAGCCGGAGCCCAGCGGCGGCTGAAACCTCCGCGAGGCCGTCCACGTTGCCGGGATCGTCCGCGACCACCGACACGTCGGCGCCCCGCAGCATAAGGCGGCCCAGCCGCCCGAGCGCGTCGGCGCCGACGACGGGCGAGGTCACCAGGATGCCGCCGATGCCGCCCGCCGCCATCGCCTCCGCCTCGTCGATCGTGGCGCAGCAGGCGCCGATCGCCCCGGCGCGCACCAGCCGCCCGGCGATGGCCGCGCATTTGTGCGCCTTGGCATGCGGGCGAAGGGCCACGCCGGAAGCCGCGGCGTGCGCGGCCATCCGTGCGATGTTGGCGTCGAGAATGTCGAGTTCGATCAGCAGCGCGGGCGAGGGAAGATCGTCCCGGGCCAAGAGCCGCGTCCCGCTCGCGGAGGGCCCGATGCCGGCCGGCGCGTCCGACGCTGCCTGATCGCGCAATTGGTCCCCCTGCTACCGACCCGAGCGGAGCCTAGCGGCGAATTGGTCAAAGGTCCATAGGTGAAATCCTGTTGACAATCAGCCGGGGCAGGCTGTTTGATCGGTGCCGCTCCCTCGGGGGGTGAGCCGTGGATCGAGCGAGGCGTGGCGTAGCGCCACCGTGTCCCAGGATGCCGCTTGCCGGAGGCGATAATGCTGCGGTTGCCGAAAAGCGCCCCATGTGCGCCGCGCCCGGTGCGGCGCGCTCGCGATGACGGCCAGGGCCCGTCGGGGCGGCAGGGCCGTCGGCGGTCGCGCCGGGCATGCAATTTCGCGGGCATGGAATTCCCGGGCATGGAACTCGAAGGATCGCGAATTGAAGGCGCCAGCGCTCCACACCCGCCGCAAGCGTTCGCACGACGTGGCCGAGCAGATCGAGCGGCTGATCCGCTCCGGCGAATTCCGCGCCGGCGACCGCCTGCCCTCGGAGGCGGATTCTGTCGCAGCAGCTCGGCGTCGGTCGCCCCTCGGTGCGTGAGGCGCTGTTCATGCTCCAGCACCGCGGGCTCGTGGACACCTCCAACGGCGCGCGTGCCCGCGTGACGACGCCGACGCCCGACTTCTTCATGAGCCAGCTCTCCGGCGTGGTGATGAGCCTGCACAACCTGCCCGAGGGGCAGATGCACCTCGAACAGACGCGGCTGATCTTCGAATCCGGCCTCGCCTGGCTCGCCGCACAGAACGCCGCGCCCGAGGACATCGAACGCATCCGGGCGGCGCTTGCGGCCAATGTCTCGGCGATCGGCGACACGCAGGAGTTCGTCCGCACCGACGTGGCTTTCCACTACGAGATCGCCCGCACCGCGCGGAACCCGATCTTCGAGGCGTTCCACCGGGTGCTCGTCGAATGGCTGATCGACCAGCGCACCACGACGATCGACCTGCCCGACGCCGACCGGCTCTCGGCGCGCGACCACACGGCCATCTTCGAGGCGGTCGCGGCCGGAGATCCGGCACGCGCCTATCACGAGATGGCGAGCCACCTGCGCCTGATCAGCCGCCTCTACGGGGAGGCGACGCGGATCCGGCAGACGGTCATGCGCAAGGCGACCCGCGACGTCGCCGCCAAAGCCGAAGAGGAGAATGCGGAGATTTGGCGCGCGTCATTCCGGCTGGACGGCGGCGCCGGCGACGGGGAGCCCGAGACATGACCGGCAAGCGGCCAGGCGGCGGAAGCGGGATCGTGACCGGGCAGGCCCGCGCCCTCTACGGCACCGACGAGCCGCCCGCCGGCGAGCGGCTGCTTGCGGCCGGCCCGCTTACCGCCATCCTCAGCGACGGCGCCCTGCGCTCGGTCTCGGTACAGGGAGTCGAGGTGATCCGCGGCATCTCCTTTCTCATCCGCGACCGCAACTGGGCGACCGTGGTGCCCGAGATCGAGGATCTCGAGGTCCGCGAGGTCGAAGGCGGCTTCGCCGTCACCTTCACCGCGCACTGCCGCACCCCGGCCGACGGCCAGCGCCTGATCTGGCGTGCCAGCATCGACGGCTCTGCCGCCCGCGGCCTCTCCTTCTCCGCCGAGGCGACCCCGGACGCGGATTTCCTCACCTGCCGCACGGGCTTTGTCGTGCTGCATCCTCTGGAAAGCGTCGCCGGCAGCCCCGCCACCGTCGAGCACACCGACGGAAGCATCGAGCAGACCCGGTTCCCGGACCTGATCGACCCGCTCCAGTGCTTCTTCGACATCCGCGCGATCAGCCACGCGCCGGTGCCGGGCCTCAGGGCGACCTGCCGGCTGGAGGGCGGCGCCTGGGAGACCGAGGACCACCGCAACTGGCTCGACGCCTCGTTCAAGACCTACTTCCGGCCGCTCGCGCTCCCCTGGCCCTACACCGTCCCCGCCGGCGAGACGATCGCCCAGCGGGTCAGCCTGACCTTCGCGCCCTCGATCGCATCGCTGGCGCCCCGGGCCGCGCCGGACGAGATCACCGTCACCGTCGGCGACCGCACCGGCGCGCCGATGCCGCGCATCGCGCTGAACGCCGCCCCCGGGGATCTCGACGCCGGCCTCGCCGCCGCCCCGCTGCTGGCGGGCATCGGCGCCACCGGCCTCGCGCTGCGCTTCGGCACCGACACGCCCGACCTGCCCGGCATGCTGCGCAAGGCGGCGAAGCTCGCCGCGGCGCTCGGCGCCGGCGCAAGCTTCGAGATCGTCGTCGCGGACCGCGCCGAGCCGGAGACCGAGTTCGACCTCGTGGTCGCCGCCGCCGGAGCCGCTGGCATCGCGCCGGAGTTGGTCCTGGTTACCCCCGCGATCGACCTGCGCTCCTTCCCCCCTCCAGCGACCGCCCGCCCTCGCAGCCGCTGGCGCCGCTCTATGCCGCGGCGCGCCGCGCCTTCCCCGGCGCCCGGATCGGTGGCGGCATGTTCGGCTACTTCACCGAGCTCAACCGCCGCCGCCCGCCCGCGGGACTCCTCGATTTCGTGCAGCACGCCACCGCCGCCAACGTCCATGCCGCCGACGACCGCTCGGTGATGGAGACGCTGGAGGCGCTTGCTCACGTATTCCGCTCGGCCCGCGCGCTCTTCGGCGATCGCGGCTACCGGATCGGGCCGGCCGCCATCGCCATGGCGTTCAACCCCTACGGGGCAAGCACCACGCCGAACCCGGACCGCCTGCGCCGGAGCATGGTCACCGAGGACCCGCGCCACGGGGCGCAGTTCGGCGCCGCCTACGCAGCCGGCTACCTCGCCCGCGCCGCCCAGGCCGCCGTGGACAGCATCGCCATGGGCTCGGTCGGCGGACCCTTCGCCGTCGCCGAGGGCGGGCGGGCCTTGCCGATCCTCCACGTGCTCACCGGCTTCGCCCGCCTGTCGGGCGCAGCCGTGCTGCAGACCGCCTCCTCCGATCCCCGGCGCCTGCTCGCCGTCGCAGCCGAGGGGCCGGCGGGCCGCGAGCTGTGGCTTGCGAGCCTCGCGCCGCAGCCCGTCGCCGTCCGGCTGGCCGGACTGCGGCCGGCGGGCTTGCGGGTGCTCGATGCGTCCGGCGACGGCGACAGGCCGGTCCCTCAGGGCGACGCGTTGGAGCTCGCCCCCTACGCGGTGGCGAGGGTGACATGGTAGGCGAGCACGTCCTGGTGCTCGGCGCCGGCGCCGTGGGCACCGCCTCGGCCTGGTACCTGCTCAAGGCCGGCTACCGCGTCAGGTCGTCGAGCGCCAGCCCGGACCGGCGCTGGAGACGAGCTGGGGCAACGGCGGCGTGATCCACGCCAGCGAGGTCGAGCCCTGGTCGCAGCCCGGCATGCCGCGCAAGATCCTCGGCTGGCTCGGCAAGGAGGACGCGCCGCTGCTCGTGCGCTACGGCGCGCTGCCGAAGATGTGGCGCTGGGGCCTCGCCTTCTCGCAGAACTGCACGCCGGAGCGCTTCCGCGCCAACACCCTGGCCAATCTCGCGCTGGCGCTGCATCTCGCTGCGATCGCTGCAGGAGATCGGCGCCGAGACCGGCATCGCCTACGACCGCGCCACCCGCGGCGTGCTCAAGATCTATCGCGACCCCGGCGTCGCTCGACACCGCCGCCCGCGGCGCCGAGGAGCTGGCCGCGGCACGGCCTGCTCTACGAGCGCGCCGACCCCGCCCGCTGCGTGGCGCTGCGAGCCGGCGCTGACCGCCACCGGCCCGACGCTCGCCGGCGGCCTCTTCTTTCCCGCGCGACGAGGTCGGCGACTGCAACGACTTCACCACCGGGCCTCGCCGCGGCCTGCGCGGCGATGCGGCGCGAGCTATCACTACGGCACCGCCGTGACCGGCCTCGAGACCGAGGGCGGCCGCATCCGGGGCGTGCGCACCGCCAATGGGCGGATCGCGGCCGACCATGTCGTCATCGCCCTGGGCAGCTTCACCGCACCCCTGCTGCGCCCGCTCGGCATCCGCCTGCCGATCTACCCGGTGAAGGGCATGTCGATCACCTTCCCCCGCGGCGACTGGGACACGGCGCCGCGCATGCCGGTGATCGACGACAGCAAGATCTTCGGCCTCGTGCCGATCGGCGACCGCCTGCGCATCTCCGGCTCGGCCGAGGTCGCCGGCTATGACGCCGCACCCGCCGAGACCCGCGGCGCCGGCAATCGTCGCCAACGCCGCCTTCACCTTCCCCGAGATCCGGGCGCACTACCGAGCGCGGGACCGCCCGGCTTCTGGGGCGGCCTCCGGCCGGTGACCCCCTCGGGCACGCCGATCATCGGCCCGACGGCCATCAGGGGGCTGTGGGTGAATGCCGGCCACGGACATCTCGGCTGGACGCTTGCCTGCGGCTCGGGGCGGGTGCTCGCCGAACTCCTCGACGGCCGCAAGCCGAGCGTTGCCGCCGTCGCAGACCACGTCCTGCCGGGGAAGGCCGCATGAAGTCGGCCGACCGGCGAAACCCCGACCCGTCGCGGGTCGCACAGACAGGGAGAACGCTATGAAAAGGCTACGACTTGCATATGCCAGCGCCGCAGTGGCCGCGCTGACGGCGGCGATGGGCTCGCCCGCTTCCGCCCAGGACGCCGCCGCAAAGGCGATCGAGGCGGCCAAGCAATTCTCCGGCATCGTCGATCACCGTGGTCGCCGAGGCGGGCCTGCAGGCGCTGCTCGACACGCAGTGACCGGCCCGCAATGCGAGGAACTGACCGGCGTCAAGGTCAACGGTGGTCGAGCTGCCCTTCGAGGAGATCTATCCGAAGACGATCCTCGAGCACAGGCCGGCACGCGGCGCCTATGACGCTCCTGCTGCTCTCGCCGGCCCTGGCTCGCCGACTACGTGGCCAACGGCGCGGTCGAGGACGCTCGACGCCCTACATCGAGAAATACGGGGTGCAAGCGGAGTTCGACGACATCAACCCGGCCTTCGCGGACTGGCAGTACTACGACGGCAAGCGCTACGGGCTGGTGGTCGACGGCGACGTCCTCGTCACCTACTACCGCAAGGACCTGCTCGAGGATCCCGAGAACCAGGCGGCGTTCAAGGCGAAGTACGGCTACGATCTGGCGCCGCCGGCCGACTACACCCAGTTCGGCGACATCGCCTGCTTCCTGACCGAGAAATACGCAGCCCGACCTCTACGGCGCCGGCGTCATCAACACCGGCTACATGTTCTTCTTCTTCTGCGAGCGCTTCCGCGTCGCCGGCGGACGGCTCTTCGACCCCGAGACGATGAAGCGCCACCGTCAACTCCGACATCGGCGTCAAGGTGCTGACCCAGATGGTCGAGCAGAACAAGTGCATGGCGCCCGGCATCGAGACCTGGGGTTTCGCCGAGAACCTCTCGGCGCTGAACGCCGGCCAGATCGCGATGACCATATCCTGGCCGCCGCTCGGCCGCTGGTCCCAGGGCGTGAACGTCGACAACGAGGCGCTCTCCTGGGTTCCGGCGACCACCGTCGCCGACAAGGTCGGCTACGCCATCAACCCGGGCGGCCATCCCGAGCTCGCCTCGGGCTTCCTCAGCGGCGTCTCGCCCAACAGCAAGAACAAGGACGCGGCCTATCTCTACGCGCAATGGATGCACAGCAAGGCGAACAGCCTCGAGAACGTCATGCGGCCGGTCGGCCTGCGCGACCCGTTCCGCATGTCGCATTACGCCGCGCCCGAGTTCCAGTCGCTCTGGCCGGGGGCGCCGGACTATCTGCAGGTGCTCCAGGACGGCGCGGCGGCGGGCCTACGCCGACTTCTCGCTGATCGAGACCTTCAAGCTACCAGGATGCCATGTCCCGCGCGGTGATCGCCGCCATCGGCGGGCGCCGACCCCCAGGAGTCGCTGGACGCGCTCGCCGCCGAATGGGACGCGCTCACCGATCAGATCGGCGTCGACAAGCCAGCGCGAGGTCTACGAGGCCTGGGCCGCCAAGCCCTCCGCCTATCGCGAATGAGCCGCAGCGGCGGCCATGTCCACCGGCCGGCCCTCCGGGGCCGGCCGAGCGGTCAGATCCCGGCACCTGGTTCGTGGCGCCGGCCGTCTTCCTCTTGGTGCTGATCGGCGTGCTGCCCTTCCTCTGGTCGGTCTACATCAGCCTGCTGAACATCTCCGGATCGAACCGCGCCGGCGACTTCGTCGGCTTCGCGCAACTACGCCCGCATCTTCTCCGACGCGCGGCTCGGCTACGCGCTCGGGCGCACCTTCCTGATCATGGCCGTCGCGCTTCCGATCCAGCTGGTGCTCGGCATGCTGCTGGCGCTGCATTTCCAGGCCGACCGGCCTCTGAAGAAGGTCTTCGTCAGCCTGCTGGTGCTTCCGGCGGTGATATCGCCGATGGTGGCGGGCTCGATGTGGCGGCTGATGCTCGACCAGCAGTTCGGCCCGGTGAACCAGATCATCACCTTCCTGACTTCAGCGAGCGGCCGGTGGTGCTGCTCTGGACGATGCAAGCGGCACTCTGCCCTTCTGGTCGGTCATCATCGCCGAGGTCTGGCAGTGGACGCCCTTCATGTTCGTCATCCTTATGGCGGCGATCGCCAACGTCGACCGCGACCAGATGCAGGCGGCCTGCCCTCGACGGGGCGCGCCGCCGCCAGGTGTTCTGGCACGTCATCCTGCCGGCCATCCGCCCGGTGCTGATCATCGCCATCCTGATCCGCGGCACTCGATCTCTTCCGCATCTTCGACGCGGTCTGGCAGCTGACCCGGGGCGGTCCGGGCACGCGCACCGAGACCCTCTCCACCTTCATGTACGTCAAGGGCTTCCAGGGCTTCGAGACCTCCTACATGGCGGCGCTGGTGGTGGTGCTCGCCGTGGTCCTGTCGCTCGTCGTCATGCTGGCGCTCAGAAGGGTGGGTTTCGACCGATGAGGATGCTTCGCGAAATCGTCTGGTATGCAGTGTCGCTCGCCGCCTGCGTGGTGTTCCTCTTTCCCGTCTACTGGATGTTCTCGGTCTCGCTGAAGCGGCCCGAGGAGATCTTCAGCTCGCCGCCCGCCTGGTATCCCTCCGATCCGCAGTTCGGCAATTTCCGCGTCCTTTTCACCGAGGGTGACGCCTGGTCGATCTTCAACAGCCTCGTCATCGCCGGGACGAGCACGGTCATCGCCATGGTGCTCGGCACGCTCTGCGCTTACGGTCTCGTGCGTTTCAGGATCGGCGGCGAGCAGCTGCCGATCTTCATCATCGCCCAGCGCCTGCTGCCGCCCATCGCCATCGTCTTCCCGCTGTTCCTCATCTACGCGCGGCTCGGGCTGGCCGACACCTACACCGGCATGATCCTGCTCTACACCGCCTTCGCGCTGCCCTTCGTGATCTGGATGGTGCGCGGCTATCCTGATGGAGGTGCCGCCCGAGCTGGAGGAAGCGGCGCTGGTCGACGGCTCCAGCCGCTTCGGCGCGCTCTGGCGGGTGGCCGTGCCCATGGCCCGCAACGGCCTCTTCGCCACCGCCGTCTTCGCCTTCATCTACTCGTGGAACGAGTTTCTTTTCGCGCTGGTGATGACCCGCAGCAACGTCATCACCTACACCGTGCAGATCAGCGACTACTTCGGCCCGCAATCGACCTTCTGGGCCAAGATCTCCGCCATGTCGGTGCTCGGCACCATCCCGGTGCTGATCGTGGTGGTGGCCATGCAGCGCTACCTGGTGCGCGGCATCTCGCTCGGCGCGGTAAAGGGATGATGCGGGCTCCGGCCGAACCGTCCGGACGCGGGCCTGCAACGGGCCTGTGGATAACTCCAGCGTTAACACTTAAATCAAGCAAAATCAACCGGTTATGTTGCGTCGCAACGTGCGACGCACCCGAACTCTGCATCAGCACCGGTTGCCCTCTCGATGGAGCGTCAGGATGACGCGAACCCTGACCCCGCCCGCCCCCGTCACCCTCGCCGAGTTCGACGCGCTCTTCGAGCAGGTGAAGAACTGGGGCCGCTGGGGTCCCGACGACGAGCGCGGCACGCTGAACTACCTCACCCCCGCCATGGTCGCCGCCGCCGCCGCGACGGTGCGCTCCGGCCGCACGGTCTCGATGGCGATCCCCATCAACAAGGTCGCCGGCCCCGACAATCCCAGCCCGGCCGTGCATCTGATGTCGCTCATGCACGACCTGCCCGTAAGCGAGAGCGGCCTCTCCTTCGGAATGTGCTACCTCGCCATGGCCAGCCACGGCGACTGCCACACCCATGTCGACGCCCTCAACCACGTCGGCTACCGGGGCCAGCTCTACAACGGCAAGCCCGCATCGACGCTCACCTCCCGCGGCTCCGACTGGGGCAGCATCGCCGCCTATGCCGGCGGCATCGTCGGCCGCGGCGTGCTCCTCGACGCCGCCCGCCATCGCGGCGTCCCCTGGCTGGAGCCCGGCGAGGCGGTGTCCCGCGCCGAGCTCGAGGCGATCGAGGCCGCCGAGGGCGTCCGTCTCGGCGAAGGCGACATCCTCGTCTTCCGCACCGGCCACCACGCCCGGCGGCTGGCTCTGGGCGCCTGGAGCAACGACTACCCGCCCGCCGGCGAGGGCAAGGCGGGGCTGCATGTCGACACCATTCCCTGGATGCACGAGCGCCGCATCGCCGCCTTTCTGCCGGATGGCGACGGCGAGACCGTCCCGAGCAACGTCGAGCGGATGCCCTATCCCATCCACGCGCTTCAGCTCACCGCCATGGGCATGCTGATCGCCGACAGCCTTCAGCTCGAGGACCTCGCCCGCGCCTGCGACGAGGAAGGCCGGCGGGAATTCATGGTCGTGGGCCTGCCGCTGCGTCTCCCCGGCGCCACCGGCTCGCCATGGAACCCGATCGCCGTCTTCTAGCAGCCAGGTCGGCCGCCGTTCCGGCCTATTCCTTCACTGCCCCGGTCATCGACGAGACATAGTAGTCCACGAAGAACGAGTAGAGGATCACCACCGGCAGCGAGCCGACGAGCGCGCCGGACATCAGGGCGCCCCACTCGTAGATATCGCCGCGGACGAGCTCGGTCAGCACCCCGACCGGGACGGTCTTGTTCTCCGAGGAGGAGATGAAGGTGAGCGCGTAGATGAACTCGTTCCAGCTGAGGGTGAAGGCGAAGATGCCGGCGGAGATCAGTCCGGGCACCGCCAGAGGCAGGATGACCTTGGTCAGGATCTGCCAGCGAGAGGCGCCGTCGACCAGTGCGCTCTCCTCGAGCTCGTAAGGGATGGTGCGGAAGTAGCCCATCAGGAGCCAGGTGCAGAACGGGATCAGGAAGGTCGGGTAGGTCAGGATCAGCGCGAGGCGCGAGTCGAAGATGCCGACCTTGAAGACGATGAAGGCGAGCGGGATGAAGAGGATCGACGGCGGCACCAGGTAGGCGAGGAAGATCAGAAGCCCGGTGACCCGGGCCCCGGTGAACCGGACGCGTTCGATCGCGTAGGCCGCGAACACCGAGGCAGCCAGCGCGAGGATGGTCGAGGCCACCGACACCAGCATCGTGTTCCAGAGCCAGCCGGGGTAGGACGTCTCGAGGAACAGGTAGCGGACATGGTCGAGCGTCGGACCGACCACCCAGAACGGGCTGTAGTCGGTAT
>CAWJOI010000040.1:0-23635 GCA_963844375.1 uncultured Alphaproteobacteria bacterium
CAGACGCGGTCCTGCCTCGCCCGGTCCGTCGGCTGGAGCAAATGAACGCGAAGGCCAATGTCGGATCGTCGATGCCAGCTGTTCGCAGATATGCCCGCCACCATCCCGATTGCCGCCAGAATGGAATCAGCCGGGACTTCGGCCTTTAGGCGGCTGATTGTTCTGACCGATGCGTAACCAGAATGGCGAGCGCATCGGGATGAGCGTCGAGCACACGCAAGGCGCTTGATCTCGCCCGCCTCGTTCTTCTGGAAGACATTCGGGCCTCCACCGATGATGAGACCTGCCTCCCGCTGAGACAGGCCGAGCTTGCGCCGGATCCGCCTTACGTCGGGGAGCAGCAGGCCCTCGGCACTGCGCCTTTATTCGATGCAGCGCGGTCGGAGGCTTTCATGTCCTCGCCGTTGCGCGGCGATCGCTCACTGGACAGGAGCAGCTTGATTGCCCCTCAACTCCCCCGATACGTCGAGTAACTATACCCCGCCAGCAGCAGCGGCACGTGATAGTGCTCCCCCGCATCCGCCACCCGAACCGGATCGGGATCACGTCGAGGAACCGCACCGCCTCCCCGGCCACCCCGGCCGCGTCCAGGTACGCCCCGGCGTGGAACACCAGCTCCCACACCCCCACCTCCATCTCCCCCTTCGGGATCACCGGCCCGTCCGTCCGCCCGTCCGCGTTGGTGACGACCTCCCGCACCAGCCGCCGGTCACCCCCGTCCAGCCGCCACAGCTCCACCCGCATCCCCGCCGCCGGGCACCCCCGCCCTGCGTCCAGCACATGCGTCGTCACGTATCCCTCGGCCATGCCCGTCCTCTCCTTGCAAACCTCGCCCACCTTCCCACCGGCCGCGCCTTCAATCCACCCCCGTTCCCCGAAAGGACCTTCGCCCCGAATTTGAAAGCCGCCCCGCCCCCCATGCCCTAGACTGCCCGCAAGAACCGAAGGGGGAGACCATGCGCTATCCACGCAACCTGCACGGCTACGGCCCCACCCCGCCCGCCGCCGACTGGCCCGGCGGCGCCAAGATCGCCGTCAGCCTCGTCCTCAACTACGAGGAGGGCGGCGAGAACTCGCATCCTGCACGGCGACGCCGCCTCCGAGGGCTTCCTCTCCGAGATCCCCGGCGCCGCCCCCTGGCCCGGCCAGCGCCACTGGAACATGGAATCGGTCTACGAATACGGCGCCCGCGCCGGCTTCTGGCGCCTGCACCGCCTCCTCCGCGACCTCCCCGTCACCATCTACGGCGTCGCCTCCGCGCTCGCCCGCTCCCCCGCCCAGGTCGCCGCCATGCAGGACGCCGGCTGGGAGATCGCCTCCCACGGCCTGCGCTGGATCGACTACCGCAACCACACCCCCGAAGCCGAACGCGCCGACCTCGAGGAAGCCATCCGCCTCCACACCGAGGTCACCGGCGAGCCCCCGAAAGGCTGGTACACCGGCCGCACCTCCGCCCAGACCGTCGACCTCGTCTCCGAGGCGGGCATCTTCGACTGGGTCGCCGACACCTACGACGACGACCTGCCCTACTGGCGCGAGCACGGCGACCGCCAGCAGCTCATCATCCCCTACACCCTCGAAACCAACGACATGCGCTTCTCGGCCGGCACCTTCCACACCTCGGAGGACTTCTTCACCTACCTCCGCGACACCTTCGACACCCTCTACGCCGAAGGCGAGGCCGGCGCCCCGAAGATGATGTCCGTCGGCCTCCACTGCCGCCTGATCGGCCGCCCCGGCCGCATCAAGGGCCTCGCCGACTTCCTCACCCACATCCAAGCCAGCCCAACGTCTGGATCGCCACCCGCGGCGACATCGCCGCCCACTGGCGCGCCCGCCACCCGGCCCCGCCCCTCGCCGACCGCCCCACCAGCCTCGCCAAGGACGCCTTCGTCCAGCGCTACGGCAGCATCTTCGAGCATTCCCCCTGGATCGCCGAGCGCGCCTTCGACCTCGAGCTCGGCCCCGCCCACGACACCGCCACCGGCCTCGCCAGCGCCCTCACCCGCGCCTTCCGCTCCGCCACCCCCGACGAGCGCCTCGCCGTCCTCAAGGCCCACCCCGACCTCGCCGGCAAGCTGGCGGCGGCGAAACGCCTCACCGCCGAATCCACCGCCGAACAGGCCGGCGCCGGCCTCGACGCCCTGACCGACGCCGAGCGCGCCCGCTTCACCGAGCTCAACGACGCCTACCAGGCGAAGTTCGGCTTCCCCTTCATCATCGCCGTGCGCGGCCTCGACAAGGCGCGCATCCTCCAGGCCTTCGAGACCCGCGTCGCCAACGACCGCGACCGGGAGCTCGCCACCGCCTGCCAACAGGTCGAGCGCATCGCGCTCCTCCGTCTCAAGGACATGCTGCCATGAAGGACACCCCCGCGCCCCGCCGCAGCTACTACGCCCCGCAGGGCGGGCTGCCGGCGCAGACCGACCTGCACACCGGCCGCGCCGTCTTCACCGAGGCCTACGCGGTGATCCCGCGCGGGGTGCTTCTCGGACATCGTGACCAGCTTCCTGCCCGGCTGGGACGCCACCCGCCTCTGGATCATCGCCCGCCCGATGACCGGCTTCTCCGAGACCTTCTCCCAGTACGTCATGGAGGTCTCCCCCGGCGGCGGCAGCAACGCCCCCGAGCCGGATCCGGCAGCCGAGGGCGTCCTCTTCGTCGTCGAGGGCGCGGCCACCCTCTCCCTCGCCGGCCAGACCCACGCCCTCACCCCCGGCAGCTACGCCTACCTGCCGCCGGTCCGCCCCTGGAAGCTCCGCAACGAGGGCGACGCCCCGGTCCCTTCCACTGGGTCCGCAAGCGCTACCAGCCCGCCGAGGGCATCCCCGCCCCCGACCCCCTCGTCCTCAACGAGCGCGACATCGCCCCCACGCAGATGCCCGACACCGAGGGCCGCTGGGCCACCACCCGCTTCGTCGACCCGAACGACCTCCGCCACGACATGCACGTGACCATCGTCACCTTCGAGCCCGGCGGCCAGATCCCCTTCGAGGAGACCCACGTCATGGAGCACGGCCTCTACGTGCTCGAGGGCAAGGCCGTCTACCGCCTCAACCGCGACTGGGTCGAGGTCGAGGCCGGAGACTTCATGTGGCTCCGCGCCTTCTGCCCCCAGGCCTGCTACGCCGGCGGCCCCGGCCGCTTCCGCTATCTCCTCTACAAGGACGTCAACCGCCACGCCCGCCTCGGCCTCTGAGGCAGGCCGCGTATCGTCCGGCCTCTCGGCGTGGTATGCTCCCGCCGACCGGCGGGAGGGGCGCCATGCCGGCCACGGACGAGCTCAAACCAGCGACCATCCAGCGGCTCCAGGACTCCGTCGTTCCCGCCTTCGCGCCTGCTGGCCGCGATGGAGCTCGACCTCTTCACCCCGCTCGCCGCCGAGGCCCTGACCCCGCGAGCTGGCGGCCCGGCTCGGCGTCGACGCGAACCGCCTGTCGCGGCTGCTCTACGCGCTCGCCGCGACGGGCCTGCTCGGAGCGCGCGAGGCCACTTCCGCAGCGGCCCCGAAGCCGCCGAGTTCCTGGTTTCCGGACGGCCCCGCTACCTCGGCGGCTCGCACGAGATCCTGGCCTCGATCTGGTCCGCGAACCTGCACACCGCCGAGTCGATCCGCACCGGCGAGCCCGCGGCCGAGCACGACTGGAGCGAGGCCGACCCGGCGCAAACCGCGGCCGCCCTCCGCGGCCTGGCCCGCTGGCGCTGCGCCTTCGGCCGGGCGCTGGGCGAGCGGCTCGACCTCTCGCAGGCACGCTCGGTCATCGACATCGGCGGCGGATCGGGAACGCTTCTCCTCGGCCTCATGGAGCGCTGGCCGCAGCTGCGGGGACCCTGCTCGAGCTGCCCGAGGTCCTCGACCACGCCGCGCCGATCCTGGCCGCGTACGCGACCGCGGCCGGATCGCGCTCGAGGCGGGAGACATCGTGCAACGGCCCCTCCGCCGGACGGCACGATCTCGCGGTGCTGCGGGCGGTGCTCCAGGTCATGGACCGCGACGCCGCCCGCCGCGCCTCCGCCACGCCGCCGCAAGCCTCGCCCCCGGCGGCGAGCTCCTGATCAGCGGCGGCGGCATCCTCGACGACGACCGGCTCGGGCCGACCAACGCCGTCTTCATGAACCTCACCTTCATGAACCTCTACCGCGACAGCGAGGCCTACACCGAAGCCGAGCACCGCGCCTGGCTTGCCGAGGCCGGCTTCGCGAACGTCACCCGCGAGCAGCTCCCCGACGGCAAGGAGCTGATCCGCGGCCGCCTGCCGGCCTGAGGCCGACCCCAGCGACCTCACGCTCCTTGACACGGGCATCGATTAGCTAATCACTTAGTCCACCCGGAGCATCCGCGATGAAGACGGTCAACATCCACCAGGCCAAGACCCAGCTCTCGAAGCTCGTGGCCGAGGTCGAGGGCGGCGAAGAGGTCGTCCTGGCGCGCGCCGGTCAGCCGGTCGCCCGGATCGTGCCGCTCGCGGGCCCGACGCCCGAGCGCAGGTTCGGGGCAATGAAGGGCCGCGCCGCGACCAGCGAAGCCTTCTTCGAGCCGCTTCCCGACGACGAGCTCGCCGCCTGGAACTGAGCCGGCCGTGGCATCGCTCCTCCTCGACACCCACGCGCTCCTCTGGTGGCTCGACGGCGACGAGCGCCTGCCGCCCGTCGCCCGAGCGGCGATTGCCGACGGCGCCAGCCAGATACTGGTCAGCGCTGCCTCGGCCTGGGAGATCACCACCAAGCACCGTCTCGGCAAGCTGCCCGGCGCCGCCGACGTGGCGCGCGACGTCTCCGGGTGCGTTGCCGCCCAAGGCTTCGAGGAGCTCCCGATCTCCCTGCGCGACGCCGAGCGGGCGGGACGCCTCCCCGGCCCGCACCGCGATCCCTTCGACCGAATGCTCATCGCCCAGGCGCTGCGCGCCGATCTCGAGCTCGTCTCGAACGAGACAATGTTCGATGCCTACGGCGTCCGGCGCTTGTGGTAGGGCGGGTTGAGTGCTTCCACGACCTTGGCGGCAGTTCTTCGCACGACCTTGCCGCGCGCCGCCCGTCTCAGTTGCCTTGCGTGGCCTCCGGCTCCGGGTTCTCCTCCATCTCCTCGGCGTGCTGGAGGTTGCGCCCAACGAATATCACCACGACCAGGACAAGCACGATCGCCGCGACGATGATCCCGGCGCGGGCCTTCCGTCTCGGGCTGGGGTATCCTCGGGCCCGCGTCGGAAAGCCATGGGGCCGCCCGCAATCGTCTGGGCGGCGCTCAGCAAGAGGAACGGGTTCGCCGGGGGACGTTCGGGGACCGGGCCGCCAGCGAGTGCGCCTGCTGGTGCAGAACGCCCGCCGCGCGGGCCACTCGTGACCTCTTCGCAACGACAAGGGAGGGACGCGACCGATGGCCACCGCCCGCAGCTCGCTCCCGCGCACCGCCGCCGCCCACGCGCATCCTCATCCTCTACACGCTGATCGCGCTCTTCCCGGTCTTCGTCATCGTCATCAACTCGTTCAAGTCCCGCCGCGCGATCTTCTCCGAGCCGCTGGCGCTTCCCGGCGCCGGCGACCTTCGACCTCGTCGGCTACCGCACCGTGCTGCAGCAGGGCGACTTCCTGAAGTACTTCCAGAACAGCCTGGTCGTCACCGTCGTCTCGCTCTTCTGCGTGCTGCTCTTCGGCGCCATGGCCGCCTTCGCGCTCTCCGAGTACCGCTTCCGCGGCAACCGGCTGATGGGCCTCTACCTCGCGCTCGGCATCATGATCCCGATCCGCCTCGGCACCGTGGCGATCCTGCAGCTGATGGTCGCCTCCGGCCTCGTCAACACGCTGCTCGCGCTCATCCTCGTCTACACCGCCCAGGGCCTGCCGCTCGCCGTCTTCATCCTCTCGGAGTTCATGCGCACCGTCTCGGACGACCTGAAGAACGCCGGCCGCATCGACGGCCTCTCGGAATACACCATCTTCTTCCGCCTGGTGCTGCCGCTGGTCCGCCCGGCGATGGCGACGGTCGCGGTCTTCACCATGATCCCGATCTGGAACGACCTCTGGTTCCCGCTGATCCTCGCGCCCGCCGAGACCACCAAGACCGTCACCCTCGGCGCCCAGGTCTTCATCGGCCAGTTCGTCACCAACTGGAACGCCGTCCTCGCCGCCCTCTCGCCTCGCGATCCTGCCGGTGCTGGTCCTCTACCTGATCTTCTCCCGCCAGCTCATCCGCGGCATCACCGCCGGAGCGGTGAAATGACCAGATCACGCCCGACCCGCGTGTCCATACCGCGGTTCGCCAGTACGCGATCTCCAGCACCGGCGATTTTGCACGGGTCTGCAGGTTGTGCCATGCCTCTTCGACCGGGTCCTGTTCCGCTCCGATGACCGCCATCCGCACCCTCGTCGCCGGCCTCGGCAACATGGGCCGCAGCCACGCGCTCGCCTACCACCGCGACCCCGCCTTCGAGATCGTAGGCCTCGTCAACCGCTCCACCCCCGACCTGCCGCCCGAGCTCCGCCTCTACGACGTCACCCCCGACTTCCACGAGGCGCTCGCCCGCCTGAAGCCCGACCTCGTCTGCATCGCCACCTATTCCGACAGCCACGCCGACTTCGCCTGCGCCGCCATGGAGGCCGGCGCCCACGTCTTCGTCGAGAAACCGCTCGCCACCACCGCCGCCGACGCCGAGCGCGTGGCCGAGAAAAGCCAGCGAAACCAACCGCAAGGTCGTCGTCGGCTACATCCTGCGCCACCACCCGTCCTGGCAGCGCCTGATCGCCGAGGCCCGCGCGCTCGGGCGGCCCTTACGTCTTCCGCCTCAACCTCAACCAGCAGTCCTCCGGCCCGACCTGGGAGGTCGCACAAGGCGCCTGATGCAGACCACCTCGCCCATCGTCGACTGCGGCGTCCACTACGTCGACGTCATGTGCCAGATCACCGACGCCGCCCCGGTCGAGGTCCGCGGCATGGGCCTGCGCCTCTCGCGACGAGATCGCCGAGGACATGTACAACTACGGCCACTTCCAGGTGCTCTTCGCCGACGGCTCCCTCGGCTGGTACGAGGCCGGCTGGGGCCCGATGATGTCCGACACCGCCTTCTTCGTGAAGGACGTGGTCTCGCCCCGAACGGCGCCGTCTCGATCCGCATGCCCGAGAGCGCCCGCTCCGACGACATCGACACCCACACCAAGACCTCGCTCATCCGCGCTCCACCGGATCGGCCAGCCGGATCAGGATCTCTAGCATGGCCGACGAGCCCGGCCACCAGGACCTCTGCGACCGCGAGGCCGCCTTCGTCGCCCGCGCCATCCGCGAGGACCTCGACCTCACCCGCCACCTCGCCGACGCCGTCGCCTCGCTCGCGCGTCTGCCTCGCCGCCGACGAGAGCGTCCGCACCGGCCAGCCGGTCAGGCTCTGATGGGACTCGCATGGGCGCGCTGACCCTCCGGCGTCACCAAGTCCTTCGGCAGCACCGAGGTCATCAAGGGCGTCGACCTCGAGGTCGCGCGACGGCGAGTTCTGCGTCTTCGTCGGCCCCTCCGGCTGCGGCAAGTCCACGCTTCTGCGCATCATCGCCGGCCTCGAGGACGCCACCTCCGGCGACATCCTGATCGACGGCCGGCGGCGTCAACCTCGTCGCCGCCCGAGCCAGCGCGAGATCGCCATGGTCTTCCAGACCTACGCGCTCTACCCGCACCTCACCGTCCGCGACAACATGGCCCTCGGCCTCAAGCAGGCCGGCGCCGCCGCCGGCCGTCATCGACGAGCGCGTCGCCGCCGCCACCGGCATGCTCGTCGCTCGAGCCGCTCCTCGACCGCCGCCCGGCCGAGCTCTCCGGCGGCCAGCGCCAGCGCGTCGCCATCGGCCGCGCCATCGTGCGGACCCCGAAGCTCTTCCTCTTCGACGAGCCGCTCTCCAACCTCGACGCCGCCCTGCGCGTCGCCACCCGCATCGAGATCGCCCGCCTGCACCGCGAGCTCGCCGCGACGATGATCTACGTCACCCACGACCAGGTCGAGGCGATGACGCTCGCCGACCGCATCGTCGTCCTGAACGCCGGCCGCATCGAGCAGGTCGGCGCGCCCGATGGAGCTCTACAACGACCCCGCCAACACCTTCGTCGCCGGCTTCATCGGCTCGCCGCAGATGAACTTCCTCGAGGCCGCACCCCTCGGCGCACCGGGCAAGACCCTCGGCATCCGCCCCGAGCATCTCGAGATCCGCCGCGAGGCCGGCCGCGATCCCCGGCACCATCTGCCACGTCGAGCACCTCGGCGGCGAGACCAACGTCTACGTCCGCACCGAGGCCACGGCCTCCTCACCGTCCGCCGCTTCGGCGAGCACCGCTACGCCGTCGACGAGACCGTCCACCTCACCCCCGACCCGGCCCGGCCTTCCACTTCGACGCCGAAGGCCGCCGCCTCACGCCCTGACCGCCTCCCGCCACCCCGCCGCATAGCCCGCGAACCGCGCCTCCGGCCCCACCGCCGCCTCCGCCTCCGCCTCCGGCGCCGGCCGCCTCGCTGCGTCAGCAGCGCCGCCCCGAGGCTCGTCCCCGTCGCCGACCCGCCCGGCCCCGAGCACCGGCCGCCCCAGCGCCGCCGCCAGCATCTCGAGGTAGAGCCGGTTCCTCGCGAACGGCCCCTCGGTCACCACCGGCCCCTCGGCGCCGATCATCCCGAGGCAGGTCGCCGTCATCATCGCCAGATAGAACGACAGCGCCGCGAACCGCTCCCCCGCCGCCTCCGGCTCCGCCGGTCCAGGCCGCCTGCCGCCCCTGGAACGGCCCCGACTGCGGCTCGACGCTCGGCAGGAGCAGCACGGCCCGCGCCAGCACCGCCGCGACGTCGCCCTCGGTCGAAGCTGCCGTCATGCCCCGCGCGACCACCTCGAACTCGCGCCCGCCCATGAACCGCGCCGACGGCACCGGGTCGCCGAAGGCGTTGACGTTGATCAGCGTGTCGCGCGCCGGATCGAGCGCCACCGCCTCGCCGCCGATCGCCATCGACGATCACCCAGGTCCCGGTCGAGACCACCGCGAACGGCGCCGCCCGCCGCAGCAGGTGCGGGAAGAGCGAGGCGTTGCGAATCGTGGATCCCGCACAGACCGGCGTCGCCGGCGCCGAGCCCGGTCCGCGCCGCGACCTCCGGCAGCACCGGCCCGATCCGGTCCGCCGCCCGACGCACCGGCGCCATCTTCGCCCCCAGCCCCAGCCGATCCACCAGCGACGAGAAATCCCCCGCCCCCGGCGCCCAGAGGTCGGTGTGGCAGCCGAGCGAGGTCGCCTCGTTCACCGGACGCCCGGTCAGCCGCGACACCCAGTACTGCGGATAGGTCACGACCGTCGCCACCCGCGCCGCCCGCTCCGGAACGCTCGAAGCTGCCAGAAGAGCTGCGCCCCGAGATTCAGCCCCAGCGGCAGCCGCGGCGAGCCGGTCTCCGCGAAGCCCGGCCGCACCGCGTCATACTCGGCCGCGCAGCGCGTCCGGCCCGTCGTGCTCGTAGTCGAGCACCGGCATCGCCAGCCCGCCCGCCGCGTCGAGCAGCGCCGCCGCACGCGCCGTGCGTCGTCACCGACCAAAGCGTCGATCCGCGTGCTCGCGGTCGAGCCGCCCAGCCCGTCCAGCAGGAACCCCCAGAGCCGCCTCGGTGTCGTAGTGCGGATAGGGCCCGTCGCGGCACCACCCGGTTCGGCATCGCCAGCACGCCGATCTCGCGCAGCGCGCCGAGGTCGACCAGCGCCACCTTGGCGTTGGTCTTGCCGATGTCGATGACCCCGACGTGCCCCGCCATCGTCACGCCAGGTGAAAGACGGTCTCGAGCGGCACCGCGACCGGCTCGTTGTCCGGCCCGGCCGCCATGATGTCGGCCATGTGCGCCCACCAGCGCTGCATCACCGGATGCGCCGGCAGCTCCGCCATCCGGTGCCCGTCGGCTCCGCCACAACACGCCGAAGAGCGTCCCGGTCTCGCGGTCGAGGTGGATCGAATAGTCCGAGACCCCCGCCTCGCGCAGCAGCGCCACCAGCTCCGGCCAGATCTCGTCGTGCCGCCGGCGGTACTCCGCCTCCTGCCCGGGATGGAGCTGCATCTTGAAGGCGTACTTCTCCATCGGCCCCTCCCCGGCGCGTGGCAGACGGCGACAATGGGCGGCGCCGGCGCGGCGATCAAGGGCCCCGGCGGCGCGCCTCCAGCGCTCCTTTGACACCCGCCCGGAGGTGCGCGATACCTCGCTGCGACGTCGGCGGGGAGGAAACGATGCTCGACACCAAGGCCGGGAACCGGCTCGCGAAGCCTCTGGGACGACGCCGCGCCGCGGGCATGAGCGAGCCCGAGCGCTGCTCTACCGCTCGAACCTGCTCGGCTCCGACAAGCGGATCACCAACTACGGCGGCGGCAACACCTCCGCCAAGGTCACCGAGACCGACCCGCTCACCGGCGAGCCGGTCGAGGTGCTCTGGGTCAAGGGCTCCGGCGGCGACGTCGGCTCGATGAAGCTCGACGGCTTCGCCACCCTCTACATGGACGAAGCTCGAGGCGCTGAAGGGCCTCTACCGCGGCCTCGAGCACGAGGACGAGATGGTGGGCTACCTGCCCCACTGCACCTTCCGCCTCAACCCGCGCGCCGCCTCGATCGACACGCCGCTGCACGCCTACGTGCCGCGCGCCCACGTCGACCACATGCACGCCGACGCGATCATCGCCATCGCCGCCTCGGCCAACTCGCAGGAGCTGACCGAGCGAGATCTTCGGCGACGAGATCGGCTGGCTGCCGTGGAAGCGCCCCGGCTTCGAGCTCGGCCTCTGGCTGGAGAAATTCTGCCGCGAGAACCCGGACGCCAAGGGCGTCGTGCTGGAGAGCCACGGCCTCTTCACCTGGGGCGACGACGCGCAAGGCCTGCTACGAGACCACGCTCGGGATCATCAACCGGGCCATCGACTGGCTCGACGCGCGAGACCGCCGGCAAGCCCGCCTTCGGCGGCCCGCGGCACGCCGCCGCTGCCCGCCGGCGGAGCGCCGCGCGCATCGCCGCCGCGCTGATGCCGGCGATCCGCGGCATGGTCTCGAAGGCAGCGCGCGCATGGTCGGCCACTTCGACGACCAGGACGCGGTGCTGGAGTTCGTCAGCGCCCGCGACATGCGCGCCGCTCGCCGCGCTCGGCACCAGCTGCCCCGACCACTTCCTGCGCACCAAGATCCGCCCGCTGGTCGTCGACTTCGACCCGGCCAGCGCCCGACGTCGCCGCGACGCTCGCCGGCCTGCCGGCCGCGGTCGAGGCCTACCGCGCGGACTACGCCGCCTACTACGACCGCTGCAAGCGCCCCGACAGCCCGGCGATGCGCGACCCGAACGCGGTGGTCTACCTCGTCCCCGGCGTCGGCATGATCACCTTCGCCCGCGACAAGGCGACCGCGCGCATCTCGGCCGAGTTCTACGTCAACGCCATCAACGTCATGCGCGGCGCCAGCGCGGTCTCCGAGTACCGCGGCCTGCCGGAGCAGGAGGCCTTCGACATCGAGTACTGGCTGCTCGAGGAGGCCAAGCTCCAGCGCATGCCGAAGCCCAAGAGCCTCGCCGGCCGCATCGCGCTCGTCACCGGCGGCGCCGGCGGCATCGGCTCGGCCACCGCCGAGCGCCTGCTCGCCGAGGGCGCCTGCGTCGTGCTCGCCGACATCGACGCCGAGGCGCTGGACGAGACACCGCCGCCAGCCTGGCCGCCGCTACTCCGCCGACGTGGTGCGCACCGTCGAGATGAACGTCACCGCCGAGGACGCGCGTCGCCCGCGCCTACGCCGACGACGGCGGTCGAGTTCGGCGGCGTCGACATCCTGGTCTCCAACGCCGGCATCGCCTCCTCGGCGCCGATCGAGGACACGACGCTGGAGCTCTGGGACCGCAACATGTCGATCCTCGTCCACCGGCTACTTCCTCGTCTCGCGCGAGGCGTTCCGGCTGCTCAAGTCGCAGGGCATCGGCGGCTCCATCGTCTTCGTCGCCTCCAAGAACGGCCTCGCCGCCTCGCCGGGCGCCAGCGCCTACTGCACCGCCAAGGCCGCCGAGATCCACCTCGCCCGCTGCCTCGCGCTCGAAGGCGCGCCGAGGCGGCATCCGGGTCAACGTGGTCAATCCCGACGCCGTGCTGCGCGGCTCGAAGATCTGGTC
Organism: uncultured Alphaproteobacteria bacterium; assembly: GCA_963844375.1. Lineage (GTDB taxonomy): Bacteria > Pseudomonadota > Alphaproteobacteria > Rhodobacterales > Rhodobacteraceae > Amaricoccus. The sequence goes on from CAWJOI010000040.1 coordinate 12,129, forward strand.
GGGCGAGTGGCTCGACCAGCGCGCCAGCACCTACAAGACCGACAAGGAGGGGCTGGAGGAGATGTACCGCCAGCGCTCGCTCCTGAAGCGCTCGGTGCTGCCCGAGGACATCGCCGAGGCGATCTACTTCTTCGCCTCCGACGCCTCGGCGAAGTCGACCGGCAACATCCTCAACGTCGACGCCGGCAACGTCCAATCCTTCACCCGATAGGAAGCATCATGCCGGACATCGCCGCCGCCGCGATCGAGGCCGACAACGCCCCACGCCGCAAGGCCCTTGCGCGCGACTACGCCGCGCTCGGCGCGCAGCTCGCCGACCGCGGCATCGACATCGACGGGATCAAGGCCAGGGTCGCGGACTTCGGCGTCGCGGTCCCCTCCTGGGGCGTCGGCACCGGCGGCACCCGCTTCGGTCGCTTCCCCGGGCCGGGCCAGCCGCGCGACATCTTCGACAAGCTCGACGACTGCGCCGTCATCCAGCGGCTGACCGCCGCGACGCCGACCGTCTCGCTGCATATCCCCTGGGACAAGGCCGACCCCCGGCGCGCTGCAACCAGAAGGCCGAGGAGCTCGGCCTCGGCTTCGACGCGATGAACTCCAACACCTTCTCCGACGCGCCCGACCAGCCGCTCTCCTACAAGTTCGGCTCGCTCAGCCACACCGACGCCGCGGTCCGCGCCCAGGCGGTCGAGCACAACCTCGAGTGCATCGAGATCGGCAACGCGATCGGCTCCAAGGCGCTGACCGTCTGGATCGGCGACGGCTCGAACTTCCCCGGCCAGAGCCACTTCACCCGCGCCTTCGAGCGCTACCTCGACGCCATGCGCGCCGATCTACGCCGCCCTCCCCGACGACTGGCGGCTCTTCTCCGAGCACAAGATGTACGAGCCGGCGTTCTACTCGACGGTGGTGCAGGACTGGGGCACCAACTACATGATCGCCCAGGAGCTCGGGCCGAAGGCCTTCTGCCTCGTCGACCTCGGCCACCACGCGCCGAACGTGAACATCGAGATGATCGTCGCCCGCCTCATCCAGTTCGGCAAGCTCGGCGGCTTCCACTTCAACGATTCGAAGTACGGCGACGACGACCTCGACGCCGGCTCGATCGACCCCTTCCGGCTGTTCCTCGTCTTCAACGAGCTGGTCGACGCCGAAGGCACTCGCGGGCTTCGACCCGGCGCACATGCTCGACCAGTCGCACAACGTCACCGACCCGATCGAGAGCCTGATGGTCAGCGCCATGGAGGTCCAGCGCGCCTACGCCCTGGCGCTTCTCGTCGACCGCGAACGCCCTCGACGGCTTCCAGCAGGAGAACGACGCGCTGATGGCCACCACGACCCTCAAGGGCGCCTTCCGCACCGACGTCGAGCCGATCCTCGCCACCGCCCGCCTGGAGAAAGGCGCCGCCATCGACCCCGTCGCCGCCTACCGCGCCTCCGGCTACCGCGCCGCGGTCGCCGCCGAACGCCCCGCCAGCCGCGCCGGCGGCGGCGGCATCGTCTAGCGCCGCGCCGGCGTTAACGATCTCGCCCCCGGCACATACATGGTGCATGGATTGTGCATGCGATGTGCATGGATTGTACGTCTAGGATTCCGCCGTAAACCTTTGCCCCAGCCCGGCATTCCCGACGTCATCCGGCCGCCCCGAAACCCCGCCCGAACAACCTCTCCGCATGCTCCGCGAGATAGAATCCTGAGCCACGGCGTGAACGCCTCAGGCCGCTCTGCGACCTCCTCCCGGAGCGCCCCGAGCCCCACCCACCGCGTCTCCATCACCTCCGCCGGATCCGGCCGCAACGGCATCCCCGCATCCGCCTCGGCGGTAAAAAGCTCAACGTTTTCATACTCTACCATCCCACCCCCCACCTCGGCACGATAGTCGATCCGGTCCCGCGACTCGAGTACCAGCCCGGTCACCCCCAGCTCCTCCCGCAGCCGCCGCACCGCACAATCCGCCGCCGCCTCCCCCCAATACGGATGCGTGCAGCAGGCATTCGCCCAGAGCCCCGGCGTATGATACTTGATCTCCGACCGCCGCTGCAGCAGCGTCCGCTCCCCATCCAGCAAAAAAACCGAAACCGCCGGATGCCGCAGCCCCCGCCGATGCACCTCAAGCTTGCCCACCGGCGTCAGCCGTCCATCGACCCAGGCTGGAATCGTCTCGTCCATCGCCTGCTTCTTGGGCATCCGCCGGCAATCCGCAAGCGCCATCCGTTCACGGGAATTCAACCACTTCGCCCGATGCCACGGACATGGAACGCCCGTCCATGCCTGTGCTATAGTGACGCGCGGGCCCCCGCCAAGGCCGGGCAAAGGTTGACTTTTGCGTGCCGCTGGTGGATCGGACGGCAGGGCAAAGGCGCCGGCGGCGGCCGCCGCTGAAGGCGAAGGACACTGCGATGGATTACGAGGCCCTGTTCCGCCAGCAGCTCGACGCCCTGCGCAGCGAGGGCAACTATCGCGTCTTCGCCGAGCTGGAGCGGATCAGCGGCGACTTCCCCCGCGCCCGCCGCTACGTCGGCGACCGAGCCTCCGACGTCACCGTCTGGTGCTCCAACGACTACCTCGGCATGGGCCAGCACCCGACCGTCCTCGCCGCCATGCACGAGGCGATCGACCGCTGCGGCGCAGGCGCCGGCGGCACCCGCAACATTTCCGGCACCACCCACGACCATGTCCTCCTCGAGCGCGAACTGGCCGACCTGCACGGCAAGGCCGCGGCGCTGCTCTTCAGCTCCGGCTACGTCGCAAACTGGGCCGCCCTCGGCACCCTCGGCCGCCGGATGCCGGGCTGCGTCGTCCTGTCGGACGCCCAGAACCACGCCAGTATGATCGAGGGCATCCGCCACGGCAGCTGCGAGAAACGTATCTGGAAGCACAACGACCCGCGAGACCTCGACCGCCAGCTCGCCGAGCTCGACCCGTCCCGCCCCAAGATCGTCGCCTTCGAGAGCGTCTACTCGATGGACGGCGACATCGCGCCCATCGGTGAGATCCTCGACGTCGCCGAGGCGCACGGCGCGATGACCTACCTCGACGAAGTCCACGCCGTCGGCCTCTACGGCCCCAACGGTGGCGGCGTCGCCGAGGCTCGCGGGCTGACGGACAGGGTCACCGTGATCGAAGGCACCCTCGGCAAGGCATTCGGCGTCGTCGGCGGCTACATCGCCGGCTCGGCGGCGCTGATCGACTTCATCCGCAGCTTCGCCTCGGGCTTCATCTTCACCACCGCTCTGCCTCCGGCGATCGCCGCCGGCGCCCGCGCCAGCATCCGCCACCTGAAGTCCAGCGACCTCGAGCGCCACCGTCAACGCCAGATGGTGATGAAGCTTCGCGCCCGCCTCGACGCCCTCGGCATCCCGCACCTGCCGAATCCGAGCCACATCGTGCCGGTGATGGTAAAGGATCCGGTCAAGTGCAAGATGATCTCGGACATCCTGCTTGACGACTACGGCATCTACGTCCAGCCGATCAACTATCCGACCGTGCCGAAGGGATCCGAGCGCCTGCGCTTCACCCCGTCGCCGCTCCACACCGACGCCGACCTCGACCACCTCGTAGCAGCACTTTCCGACCTCTGGCGCCATTGCGCCCTGTCGCGCGCGGTGGCGTGACGGTTACCGGCTTCGACCGTTGGAGGTTGTAGAGGCGCGTCTAGGTTCAGACACAGTGGAAGCTGAGGGTAACGCAGGCTCGCTGATCGGCGGCCTGTTCGAAGTCAGCGCCTTCACCTAGCAGGGGCGTATCCAATTGAGATCGCTACCGCCCGCCGTTGGGCTTCCCAACGGACCCGGTGCAATAGTTCCATTTGACAGTGAGTTCGCATGAGGGCCCAGCAACTGACCAGCTTCGACCTCTCCTGACGCGCTTCCAACGGCCTTGACCCCGTCAGTTGGTCTGAAGTCTGATGCCCGATGGGAGACTCACCTGATGCCTGGCGCGCTCGATAAAGCTCGACCAACGCTCGCCGCGCTTCCGCCCCTCGGTCGCGCGCGGCAGGTCGCGAGAGCGCTCTCGGATTACATCGAGGCCGCGGGATTGGGTCCCGGTGATCGGCTTCCTCCCGAGCGGGATTTGACGCAGTCGCTGCGGGTCGGACGTTCCAGCCTGCGCGAGGCCGTGAGCCAGCTCCAGGCGCTTGGCGTTTTGGAAGCGCGGATCGGGAGCGGCACCTTCGTTCTCAAGTCGGTTTCGGGCCGCACGGTGCACCTGCCGCTTTCCATAGAAGCGCACGGTCCGGGACACACGCTGCTACTTACGCTCGAAGTCCGTCGAGGGATCGAGATCGAGGCGTCGATGGCGGCGGCTCGACGACGCACGACGGGGGATCTGGAACGAATCGCTTCAGCGCTCGACACGATGGAGACCACGCATCGTCTCGAGGGGACCGCGGGCGAGGAAGACTTGGCCTTTCACCTCGCGATATACCATGCCAGCGGCAACCCATTGTTCAGGCAAGTGCTGGAGCAGCTGCGCGAAGTGTTCGAGCAGTTCTGGCGCAAGCCGTTCGGCCGCTCCGACTTCGCGGCACGCTCGGTGCCGTTCCATCGCCAGCTCTACGAGGCGATCCGCGATGGCGACCCTGCCGCCGCTGCCGCGCACACGCGCGCGATCCTCGACATCGTCGAGGAAGATATTCGGGACATGAGCCGATGACCGCGTCTTTCCCCCACTGCCCCGATCCGATCGAGGCCGCGCGCCTCATTGTGGCCCACGACGCCGCGCACGCGTTCTCGGCAGTGGTGCCGCCGATCGCTCAGACCTCGCTCTTCACCTTCGCGAGCTACGACGAGATGGTCGCCGCCTACCGTGGCGAAATTATCCGGCCAATGTACAGCCGCGGGCTGAACCCGACGGTGCGGATGTTCGAGGAGATGCTCGCCGAGCTCGAAGGCGCCGAGGATGCGCTCGGTTTTGCGAGCGGCATGGCGGCGATCTCGGCCGCCGTTCTCTCGTTCGTCGCTCCCGGCGACCGTGTGGTCGCGGTGCGCAACATCTATCCCGATGCCTTCCGCCTCTTCGGCACCTATCTGCCGCGCATGGGAATGAGCGTCGACTATGTCGACGGCGGCGACCTTGCGGCGGTCGAGGCGGCGTTGCCGGGGGCGCGGCTCCTCTATCTGGAGAGCCCGACGAGCTGGCAGATCGAGGCGCTCAATGTCCCGGCGCTGGCCGCCCTCGCCCGCAAGCATGGTATCCTCTCGGTGATGGACAACAGCTGGGCGACCCCGATCTTCCAGAACCCGCTGGCGCTGGGCGTCGACCTCGTGGTGCATTCGGCTTCGAAGTACATCGGCGGCCACAGCGACGTTGTGGCAGGCGTCGCCGCGGGCTCGAGGGGCCTCGTCGATCGGCTGCGGGCGGAGCTCTATCCCTATGTCGGCGGACGGCTCGGCCCGTTCGACGCGTGGCTGTTGATCCGCGGCCTTCGCACGCTGCCGATCCGCATGCTGGCACACCAGGCGGCGGCGCTCGAGATCGCCCAGCGGCTGGCCGCCCGCCCCGAAGTTCCCCGGGTCAACCACCCCGGCCTCCGCCCCCTGCCGCCCGGACTGCGCGGTACCACGGGTCTCTTCTCTTTCGAGGTGGACGAGAGCGTCGACGTGCGGGCCTTCTGCAATGCGCTGCAACTCTTCAAACTTGGCGTGAGCTGGGGCGGGCACGAAAGCCTCGTCGTCCCTGGCGAGGTGGTGCTGGAGCAGAAGGCGCAGCCCAACTCGGCGCGCGCCTTTGGCATCAGCCCGCGCTCTGTGCGCTTGCATATCGGCCTGGAAGGTACCGAGGCGCTCTGGAACGACATCGCGGCGGGCCTCGCCGCCGCTCGGAAGTAACCGGCATCCACCACAGGGAGTGAAGCAATGAAAAGACTGCTCGCAGCTACCGCCCTGGCCGCGCTTTTCGCGACGAGTGCACTCGCCGACACCACACTGAAGCTGGTCGAGGTGATCACCAGCCCGCAGCGCACCGAGACACTGAAGGGGATCGTTGGCCAGTTCGAGGCCGCCAATCCCGGCACAACGGTCGAGATCATCTCGCTGCCCTGGGGCGAGGCATTCCAGAAGTTCGCCACCATGGTCTCGGCGGGCGAGCTGCCCGACGTGATCGAGATGCCCGACACCTGGCTGGCGCTCTACGCCAACAACAATCTCTTGGCTGACCTCAACCCATACCTCAAGGACTGGGAGAACACGGGCGATCTCAACGATCGGGCGACCGAGCTCGGCCGCGGTGGGCGACGCGACCTACATGCTGCCCTACGGCTTCTATCTGCGGGCGATGTTCTATAACAAAGACCTGCTCAAGGCTGCCGGCGTCGAGAACCCGCCCACCACCCTGGACGAGTTCCACGCCGCAGCCGAGAAGGTCTCGGCGCTGCCGGGCAAGTACGGCTATTGCATGCGCGGCGGCCCGGGCGGTCTCAACGGCTGGGTGATGTTCGCCGCCACCATGGCGGGCGACAACGCCTTCTTCGATGCCGACGGCAACTCGACCTGGAACAGCGAAGGCTGGAAGAAGGGCACTGAGTGGTTCGTCAACCTCTACAAGGACGGTCTGGCCCCGAAGGACAGCGTGAACTGGGGCTTCAACGAGATCGTCGCCGGCTTCTACTCCGGCACCTGCGCCTTCCTCGACCAGGATCCGGACGCGCTGATCGCCATCGCCGAGCGGATGAAGCCTGAGCAGTACGGCGTGGTTGCTTTTCCTAAGGGCGAATCTGGGAAGGCCTTCCCAACCATTGGCTATGCGGGCTGGTCGATGATGGAGGCGAGCGAGAACAAGGACCTCGCCTGGAAGCTCATCGCCACACTGGAAGGGCCGGAAGGCAACGTCGAGTGGAACAAGATGACCGGCGCCTTGCCGGCGCTCCGCTCCGCCGAGAACGATCCCTTCTACGCATCCGAGGCCTTCAAGGGCTGGTTCGAGGCGCTGGCGGACCCGAACGTCGTCCCGACGATCATGCCGACGCACCTCGAGGAGTTCGCGTTCTTCAAGGACGCCATGGTCGTCTCCAGCGGCCAGAAAGCTCTTCTCGGCGACATTACGCCTCAGGAACTCGCCGATGAGTGGGCCGCCTACCTGACCAAGGCGCAACAGAAGTTCCTCGCCAAGTGACAAACCGGGAGGGCGCGCTGCGCCCTCCCTCTCCGCCCGCTGGAGTCAGCCAATGTCAGTCGCCGCAGTCGCCTACCCCGCCCGGCGCCCTCCACTGCGGCGGCTCGCCGACGCGCTCGAACCCTGGCTCTACGCCGCACCGGTGCTGGTACTGATCGTCACGGTCATGCTGGTGCCGCTGGCGCTCGGCATCTCCTACGCTTTCCGCGACGTGCAGATCCTCAACCCCTTCTCCGGCGGCTTCGTGGGGCTCGACCACTTCCGCGCGCTCGGCCAGGACGAGGCCTTCTTCCGAGCGCTCAGGAATACCTTCTGGTGGACCGGCTTTACCGTTCTCATCCAGCTGGTCTTTGGGCTGATCCTCGCGCTCCTGCTCGACGTGCCGTTCCGCGGGCGGGGGATCGCGCAGGCGCTGGTCTTTCTACCCTGGGCGGTGCCGACCTTCCTCACCGGCCTCAACTGGGCCTGGCTGTTCAACCCAACGATCGGCCCCTTGCCGCACTGGCTCTATGCACTGGGCCTCCTTTCGGCGCCCGATAACATCCTCGCCGACCCCGACCTCGCCCTCTGGGGTCCGATCACCGCGGCGGTCTGGTGGGGCATCCCTTTCTTCGCCATCACGCTCCTCGCCGCGCTGCAGTCGATCCCGGCGGACCTCTACGAGGCCGCGGCCATCGACGGCGCCAACCCCCTTCAGCGTTTCCGGTCGATCACACTCCCCTTTCTCGCCCCAGTCATCGCCATCACAGTGCTGCTGCGCACCGTCTGGGTGGCGAACTTCACAGACCTCATCATCGTCATGACCGGCGGCGGCCCGGCCGACCGCACCCAGACGGTGGCGAGCTACATCTTCACACAGGCGTTCAAGGCGCTCGACTTCGGGTACGCTTCGGCGATCGCGCTCGTCCTGCTCGTCCTCCTCCTCGCCTACGCGCTGCTGATCCTCGTGCTGCGCCAGCGTCTCATCGACAGGGACAAGTGAGATGCGCCTCCTCGGCACCGCCGCCCACCGCCTCGCGATCCTCGCCTACATCGCCTTCGCACTCTTCCCCCTTTTCTGGCTTGTGAAGGTCTCGGTCACGCCGAACGATCTCCTCTACAGCGAGGGCATCCGACTCTGGCCGTCCCGCACCACCTTCGATCACTTCGACTTCGTGCTCACCCACAGCGACTTTCCGCGCTTCTTCCGCAACAGCTTGATTGTCTCCACCTCGACCGCGGTCATCTCCACCGTGCTCGCGGCGCTCGCCGGCTACGCACTGTCGCGCTTTGTCTTCCGCGGCAAGCTCTGGGTCGCGGGGCTGCTGCTCGTGACGCAGATGTTCCCTTTGGTCATGCTGGTGGCGCCGATCTTCAAGATGCTCTCGCCCCTCGGCCTGACAAACAGCCTGACCGGCCTCATCATCGTCTACACCGCCTTCAATGTGCCCTTCGCCAGCTTCCTGATGCAGTCCTTCTTCGACGGCATCCCGCGCGACCTCGAGGAGGCGGCGATGATCGACGGCGCCAGCCGTTTCACCGCTTTCCGCCAGATCGTCCTGCCGCTCACGCTGCCGGGCATGGCGGCGACCCTCGGCTTCGTCTTCACGGCCGCCTGGAGCGAGATGATCTTCGCGCTGATGCTGATCTCCGGCAATGACAAGGCGACCTTTCCAGTCGGCCTTCTCACCTTCGTCTCCAAGTTCTCGGTCGACTTCGGCCAGATGATGGCGGCGGGCGTGCTCGCGCTCATCCCGGCCTGCCTCTTCTTCCTCCTGATCCAGCGCTACCTCGTCCAGGGCCTCACGGCCGGTGCGGTAAAAGGATAGCCCCCATGGCGACCATCGACATTCGCGCGGTCACCAAGGCCTATGGCGACCACGCTCCCGTCCTTCGAGACATCGATCTCTCGATCGACGACGGCGAGTTCGTCGTGCTGGTCGGTCCTTCCGGGTGTGGCAAGTCCACGTTGCTTCGGATGGTCGCGGGTCTCGAGACGATCACAAGCGGCACCGTCGCGATCGACGGGAAAGTGGTGAACGACCTTGCGCCCAAGACGCGCGACATCGCCATGGTTTTCCAGTCCTACGCGCTCTATCCGCACATGACCGTTGCCGACAACATGACCTACAGCCTGCGGCTGAAGAAGGCGCCCAAGGACACGATCGCCGAGAAGCTCAGGGCCGCCTCAAGCAAGCTCGGCCTCGACGACTTCCTTGCGCGCAAGCCCAAGGCGCTCTCCGGCGGCCAGCGCCAGCGCGTCGCCATGGGGCGCGCCATCGTGCGCGCGCCCAAGGCATTTCTGTTCGACGAGCCGCTCTCGAATCTCGACGCACGGCTCCGCGAGCAGATGCGCGCCGAGATTCCAGAACTTCAGGAGGGGCTTGGCGTCACCTCGATCTACGTTACCCACGACCAGATCGAGGCGATGACGCTCGCGGACCGGATCGTCGCCATGCATGGTGGCATAATCCAGCAGGTCGGGGCACCGCTCGAACTCTACGACCGACCGGCCAACCTGTTCGTTGCAGGCTTCATCGGCTCGCCAGGCATGAACTTCCTGCCCGGCACCTGGGACGCCGAAGCGCGAGGCGTGCACATGCCCGACGGGATCACCATACCGGTCGGGCGGGCCGTGTCGATCCCCCACGCAAGTCCGATCACCCTTGGCATCCGTCCCGAGCACGTGGTCCTCGCGGGCGCGGGCGAAGTTGCGGCGCCGGTCGACCTTGTGGAAGCCACCGGCCACGGGATCATCCTGCACTTTACGCTCTATGGCGCGCCCTTCAACGTCTTGACGCACGACCGGCGCCACCTCACCCCCACCGGCCCCATCACACTCGCGTTTCCAGCAGATCAGTTTCACCTCTTCAGTGCCGATGGGGACCGTATCGAATGAGAAAGTCTGCAGACTCAGGTTGCGCGATGGCGGCTCGACGTGGGCAGCTGGTCGGTGCTTCGTCTAGTTGGCTTCCTGCGCCCCAGAAGTTGTCGCAACCCAGGTCCCATGTGTGGGTCACCACCCGGTCCAACCCCGCTCCGGCTTCCGGCCCCGACGCCGACTCACGCAAGAATCGTTTGGCGTAGGCCTTGGCTTGTCGGCCGTGGTAAAATCGAACCATAGCCGGCCGCCCCCTGATCTCGCATTCCAGCAGATCCTGCCAGGACGCATAATACCAACGGCCCTACGCATTGACCGCTGCCCATTGCCGCGATGTGATTGAGGAGACGATGTCGGGCTGGTCGGCGAAGCGGTTCCACGCTTTGCAGCAGGCCTCGACGATGGCGGGGTAGTCGTCGAAGACGCTGATGGCGAGCCAGTTTGCGCGCAGGTACTGCCAGACGTTCTCGACCGGGTTCAGCTCCGGGCTGTAGGGCGGAAGGACGACGAGGGAGATGTTGTCCGGCACGACCAACGCGTGTCCGCCGTGCCAGCCGGCGCCGTCGAGCACCAGTGCGGCATGGGCGCCGGGCGCGACGGTGCGGGCGATCTCGGCGAGGTGGTCATTCATCGCGCCGGTGTCGGCGAAGGGCATGACGAGGCCCGCGGCCACGCCGCGCTCCGGGCAGACCGCGCCGAAGATGTAGGCCCACTGGTAGCGGGTGTCGCGCGGCGCCCTCGGGCGCGTGCCGCGCTTCGCCCAGACCCGGGTGAGGGTGCCCTGCTGGCCGACGCGGGCCTCGTCTTGGAACCAGATCTCGAGCGGCTTGCCGCGCGCGGCCTCGGGGATCGCCGCGGCTACCGCCTCGGGGAAGCTTTTTTGAAAGCCTCCTGCGCCTCCGGATCGGTCTTAGGGTGCCGCGGGCGCACCGAGAGCCGCCGGTAGCCGAGCGCCGCCAGGTACTTGCCCACCGTCCGCTCGTGCAAATCCACCCCGAGCCGATCCGCGAGCCGCCGTTGCAGGTCCCGCCGCCGCCAGCGCACCACGCCGTCCCGAACGGGCGCCGGGTCGGGGCCTGCCTCCAGCCAGGCCACGAGCTCGGACACCTGACCGGGATCGAGCCGCCGTGGCCGCGGTGCGCCCCGATGGTTCGAAAGCCCGGCCAGTCCCTCGGCGTTGTAGCGATGCACCCAGTCCCGCAGCGTCTGCCGGTCCATGCCGCAGGTCTCCGCCGCAGTCTTCCGGTCCGCGCCCTCCAGAACCAGCGCCAGTGCCAGCATCCGCCGCGCCGCCTGCGCGTCCCGGCTCTTCGCCGACGCCGCCCTAAGCTCCGCCGCAGTCAAATCCAGCCGCGTGATCGCAATCGCTACCATCCGCTCCCTCCTCTCGCCCTGACGGCAGAGAGTCAGAGATCGCACGATTTGGGAATCCTCTTCCGGAGTCAAGGTGGAAGAGGCCGTTGGTATAAGGTGCAATATGAGGCCCCGAGCGCGCGCTGAATGGCGCCGAGGCCGCCTGCACCGGCGCGCGGT
>CAWJOI010000041.1:0-20992 GCA_963844375.1 uncultured Alphaproteobacteria bacterium
CCGGCGAGCGGGCCCGGGTGGCCGGCGACGCTGTCGGGGAGGACCGGCAGGCCGAAGGCGGCGAAGCGGGCGGGGTCGCCGTTGGCGTTGAGCGCGAGGACGTCGACCTGGGGGCGGAGGCGCTCGATGACGCGCGCGAGGAGCGGGCGGCCGGCGAGAGGGAGAAGGCCCTTGTCGCCACCGCCCATGCGGGTGGCGCGGCCACCGGCGAGGATGACGCCGGCGATCGTAATGCGGCGCATCCGCGGCCTTGGGCGGTGGCGCGGGGCCTCGTCGGGGATGGCGGCGGAGTCGGCGTCGCGGATGAGGCGCTCGGATCCGGCAAGGCAGAGGAAGCGGCGGCCGCGCATCCGGCCGATGAGCGTGAGGCCGACCTGCCGGGCGATCTCGACGCCCCGGCGGTGAAGCCGGAGCGGCTGGCGAGCGCCGGGATGCCCATGAGCGCGGTCTTGATCACCATCTCGGAGGTGAGCCGCCCAGTGGTGTAGAGGAGCTTGTCGCCGGAGCGCGACGCGCTCCAGAGCCATCCAGCCGGCGATCTTGTCCACCGCGTTGTGGCGGCCCACGTCCTCCATGTCGACGAGCGGCCGCGCGCCCTGGCAGAGCACGGTGCCGTGGATGGCGCCGGCCTCGAGGTCGATGCTGGGGGTGGTGTTGATGGCGTGGGCGAGCGCGTAGAGGTCGGAGGTGCGCACGGGCGCCGGGGGGAGGGTCAGGGTTTCGAGGCCCTCCATCACGTCGCCGAAGACGGTGCCGACGGCGCAGCCGGAGGTGCGGGTCTTCTTCCGGAGCTTGGCCTCGTAGTCGGTGGCGCGGGCGGTGCGGACGACCACCGTCTCGAGCTCGTCGTCGTGGTCGATGGCGAGGATTTCGTCGTCGGTGCGGAGCATGCCCTGGTTGAGGAGGTAGCCTATGGCGAGGTACCCGGGGTAGTCGCCGATCGTCATCGCGGTGACGATCTCCTGGGCGTTGAGGAAGATGGTCAGCGGGCGCTCCTCGACGACGCGGGTCTCGACCGCGCGGCCGTCGTGGTCGACCCCGTGACCGCCCGCTCAGGCGGGGCGCGGCCGGGTCGGGGGCGATGAGATAGGGGCCGGGCATCGCCGCATTCCTGTTGAACCGCTCCGCCGCCGCACGATAGAGCAGGCGCATTCGATAGGACAGTGCCGATGCCCGACCCCTCGATCCGCCGCGCCTTCTGGCAGGGGATGCGCGACGCGCTGCCGTTCCTGCTGGTGGTCATCCCGTTCGGCCTGCTCTTCGGGGTGCTGGCCAGCGAGCGGGATGGCGGCTGACCGAGACGCTGGCGATGAGCGCGGTGGTGATCGCCGGGGCGTCGCAGTTCACCGCGCTGCAGCTTCTCGGCGAACATGCGCCGCTGATCATTTGCATCGTGGCGCCGCTGGCGATCAACCTCAGGATGGCGATGTACTCCGCCTCGCTGGCGCCGCACATCGGCGGGGCGCCGCGCTGGCAGCGGGCGCTGGCGGCGTATGCGCTGACCGACCAGACCTATGGCATCGTGATGAACCGCTACGCGCTGCGGCCGGGAATGAGCCGGGGGCAGAAGATGGCGCACTACTTCGGCACCGCGATACCGGTCTGCGTGCCGTGGTATCTCTCGACCTGGGCCGGCGCGGTGGCGGGGACGGCGATCCCGAAAGGGCTGGCGCTCGACTTCGCGGTGCCGATCACCTTCATCGCCCTCTTCGCGCCGGCGCTCCGCAGCGTGCCGCACATCGCCGCGGCGGTGGTTGCGGCGGCGGTTGCGCTGGCGCTGTCGTTCCTGCCCTACAACCTCTGGCTGCTGGTGGCGGCCGGTGCGGGGATGCTGACCGGGTCGGTGCTCGAGGCGTGGCAGGAGCGGCGGCGGTGAGCGAGGTGGCGCGGATCTGGGTGGTGATCGTGGCGGTGGGGATCGGGACCTACCTGATCCGCTATTCGTTCCTCGGGATCGTCGGCGACCGGGCGCTGCCGGCGTGGGCGCTCCGGGCGCTGCGCTATGTGCCGGTGGCGGTGATGCCGGCGCTGGTGGCGCCGCTGGTGGTCTGGCCGCCGGCGACGGGGGGCGAGACCGACCCGGCGCGGCTCGCCGCGGCGGTGGCGGCGCTGGTGGTGGGGGCGGCGCTGCGGAGCGTGCTGGGGGCGGTTTTCGCGGGGATGGCGGTGCTCTACCTGGCGCTGTGGCTGGTCGGCTGAGAGCGGGACGTCGCGGTCGGAAGCCGTATGGAATCCATATGGAATCCGTATGGGTGTTCTGAGAGCCCGTCCGAGAAGCGGCTGCGATCGACTTCAGGGGATCAAACTGCCGATACCGGGTTGCGGAGCATGGTCCAAAGGCCGGGCGCACCCTGGAACGGCCGTGCCGCCTTTCCGAGTTCGAAGCCGTGGCGACGGTAGAACTGGTGGGTCTCGGGAAACGGTGTCTCGAGGTAGCAGAGGCAACCGGCTGCGTCGGCCTGGGCGAGAACGGGCGAGAGGAGCTGCGATCCCACACCGGAGCGCTGCGCCGCCGGGTCGACGCCGACGAAAGCGAGATACCAGTGGGGCTCCTCGGGGTGCAGCGATTCCGTCGCGGCGAATCCGGCGTAGAGACCGCCCGCGCCGCGCGGAAACCGCTCGCGGACAACGGCGTGGTTCCGGTTTGCGCGACGCCGGAAGGCCGGCGACGGCGTCGCGCCTGACGGGGGCAGCCAGACCGCGACGCCGAGCAGCCGCTCCCCTGCGAGCGCCGCGTAGGCGTGGCCGGCTTCGAAGGTCTCGTAGATCACTGCACGGAAGAACGCGGGGAACGCGACCCGTCGGGCCACCGGATCGTCCAGGTAGAACGTGATGATCGGGTCGGCGTGGAACCCGCGGGCCAAGAGCCGCGCCGCCGCTCCGATGCGGTCGAACGACAGGTCGGTGACGACGATGCCCATGGCCGGGAGAATACGCGCGGCTGCAAAGGCCCGAAAGGCCGTCGTTGCGAGGCGGGCCCCTCCAGGCGCGCGCCAAAGCGCCCGCCGGCGGCAGGACCGCCGCGTTGGTTCCGAAGTCCCGCGACGGTCTCGCTGGCGGCAGGGGCGCGTCCGTCAGTTCGCCACTTGCGTCTTCATCGCCTCGCGCATCGCGGCGGCGCCGGCGTCGATCTCGGCCTTGAAGGCGTCGATGTCGACCATGTTGCCGTTCATGAGCGTGCTGCCCTGGCGGGTCAGCGCGGCGAACATGATCGCCTCCTTGATCTCCTCGTCGGTCGCGCCGAAGGTCTTGGCGTCCGCCGTGTCGGCATAGATGCAGTACTCGCAGGGGATCTGGGAAGACACCGCCAGTCCGATCAGCGCCCGGAACTTCGGCGGGATCGTGGAGCCGTTGTCGATCAGCCAGACACGGGTCTGCGCCCATGTCGAGGCGGCGAAGGCGTCGGGGTAGACGTCGATCTGGACCGAGTCCGGTCCGAGTACCGCGGCCATGTCGGCCTTGGCGGCGTCGAGGGCATCGTCGGCATGGGCCGCCAGGGTGGCGCCGGCCATCAGGCCAGCCGCGAGCAGCATGCGCGGGAACGAGGGCATGGTCATCCTCCAGACAAAGACCGGAGCCTCGATCGGTGCGGCCTCCGGCAACTGCGATCAGGTGGGACAGCAGTGAGCGCCCCTCGCCTGTTGCGAGTCCCGACCAAGGTCCGATCAATTTCCGATTCGTGAGTGATCGCCCGGCTGCCTGCGACGATGCCGCGGACCCGTGTTCGTGCTAGAGTGTGGCGGCGGAGCGCTGCTCCGCCAGGGAGGCGGCGCATGACCGGCCCGCCGTCGCAGATGCTGACGATCAACGGGGTTGACGTCGACCTCGCCGCCGAGGTTCTGCGCGACGGGCACGGTGTCGCCGTCCCCATGCGGCGGCAGGCGTTCGCGGTGCTGCGCCACCTGCTCGGCAATCCCGGCCGCCTCGTCGCCAAGGACGAGCTGATGGCGGCGGTCTGGCCGGGGATCGCGGTCACCGACGACAGCCTGGTGCAGTGCATCCACGAAATCCGCCGGGCCTTGCGGGACGAGTCGCACATGGTGCTTCGCACCGTGCCGCGGCGCGGCTACCGGCTCGTGCTGCCGGCCGCCCCGGCGGACTCCCGCGCCTGTCCCGAGCCGCCGCTGGCGGATCGCCGTGGCCGCCATTGCGGTGGCGCTGCTTCTGGGGCTCGTCGCCGCCGCGTGGAACCGCACGCCCTCGGTTCCGGCCGGGCTGTCGGTTGCCGTGCTGCCGTTCGACGACTTCGATGGGGACACGCGCCAGGTCCGGTTCGCCGCCGCCTTCACCGAGGATCTGATCACCGAGCTGGCGGGAAACGACGGCCTGATGGTGATCGCCCGCAATTCGGTCGAGGCCTACGCCGAGAAGGCGACCGACGTTCGCGAGATTGCGCGCGACCTCGGGGTCACCCATGTGGTCGAGGGGAGCCTCGAGCTGCCCCCGGGCCGCATCCGCGTGACGGCACAGCTCATCGACGCGGAAACCGGCGAGCATGTCTGGTCGCAACGCTTCGACCGCCCCGCAGCCGACCTCTTCGAGGTGCGCGACGCGGTGCTCGTCCGGCTCGTCGGCACCCTGACGGGCTACGACGGGCCGCTGTGGCGCGACTGGGTCGAAAAGGCGAAGAGCCGCCGGCCGCAGGACCTGGGGGCGTTCGAGTACATGCTGATGGCCAAGGAGCCGTACAGGCGGCACGACCAGGCGGGTATCGGCGAGGCGCGCGACCTGTTGCTGAAGGCGGTGGCGCTCGATCCCGGGCTCGCCCGCGCCTGGGATTTCCTGGCGAACTGCTACATGCAGGAGGCGATCAACGGCTGGGGCGACCGGGCGGCGGCCTGGGAGCGCTACCGGGACGCCACGATGCAGGCGGCGGCGCTCGACCCGGCGGACGGCCAGATCCAGGTCTCGCTCGGCAACATGTACTTCCAGCGCGGCGAGACCGCGCTGGGCGCCGCGGCCTGGGAGCGGGCGCTGGAGCTGGCGCCGAACGACGCGCTGGTCAACCGGGCGGTCGGGGCGCAGCTGGCGATCGCGCTCGGTGTCGAGCGCGCCGAGGAGGGCGTCGCGCTGGTGAAGCGGGCGCTCGAAGAGCTCGACCCCTTGCACCCGCCCTACCAGTGGTCGAGCCTCGGTTATCCTCTCTACTTCGCCGGCCGCTATGCGGAGGCGGTCGAGGCGCTGCGGAAGGTGCCGGAGCCCTGGATCGAGCCGCGGCTGGTGCTGGCGCTGGCGCTCGCCCAGGCGGGCGAGAGCGAGGCGGCGCGGGCGGAGGCCGCGGAAGTGCTGCGCCTCGATCCGGCGTTCTCTGTGGAGACATGGATCGCCAACGACTTCTACCAGCCTGGAAGCAGTTCAGCGCTTCGCTTCGTCGAGGGCGCGGCGAAAGCGGGGCTTCCGATCTGCGCCGTATCGCCGGACGGCGTCGCGGCGGCGGATCGGCTGCCGGAGTGCGCCGACGGGCGGACGGGCCGTCCCGAGGGCGCGTTCCCATAAACGGAGCTGGCCGGGTCGGTTATGCGCCGAAAGCGGCCGTTGTGCGTGCCGGCCAGAATGTTACCTAACGCCCAGCCCGGGCGATAGGCTCAGAGATTTCGTCTTCGAAGGGAGGTGGGCCCGGTGACACAGGGTGCTGATCCGGTGCTTTCGGTTGTCGTTCGTCGGTTCGAGCATGACGTGCGGGATGACGTCGAAAATCTCGTCGAGAGGATTCGGCAGGCAGTGTCCCTGCAAGCCGGTTTCATCAGGTTGCAGGACAGCTTTTCGTCCAAAGGCAGCGGGTACGAGCTTGTTACCGTTTTCTCCTTCGATACACGCGGTAACCTCGAGAAATGGGGGAATTCCTCAGTTCGTCGTGACCTTGTAGAGGAGCTCGACCGACTCACGTCGGACGACCTGACCCACACAAGGTTCGATGGACTCGCCCTGCTTGCCTCTCCGAAGGCGCGCGTCGGAAAAGGTGAGACGGTTGCGATCCTGATATTCTGGATTCTTGTCATTGGCAGCATCTTGGGCGTGCTCGCGGACCTTTCCTTGCCGGATTCAATCGGTCCCTTTTGGCGAGATGCCCTGATCATAACCATCAACGTGCTTCTGATCAGCTATGTCTTTCTGCCTTGGTCCAGCACAATGTTGACACGGCTGAAGGCCCGTTTCTCGAAATCCAGCAAGGGCAAATGAAGGCCTATTGGCGGAGCGGGGGTCATCGGCCGAGGGGCGCGGCGGCGGGCCGCCGCGCCGGGCGCGCGGCTGGTTACCAGCCCTTGATCACGTCGATGACGAGGACATCGACCTTGTCCTTGCAGTCGGCGGCCAGCTTCTCGTGCATGGCGTCGGCCGTCAGGTTCTGCTCCGAGGCCATCTGGCTGGCTTCGCTCTCGAGGGCGGCGATGGTTTCCATTTGTTTGGCGTTGTCCATGATCGAGTAGTCGCCGCAGGTCACCTCCATCTGGGCGAAGGCGGGCGCGCCGACGGACGCGGCGAGGGCCGCGGCGATGACGATGTTTCGCATGTCTTGTTCCCCAAATTATCGCCCGGAATCAACGGGCCGGCGGACTTTGCCACGATTCGCCGCCGGTGAGTTAACTTTCTGCGCCTGCTCGATCGGTCGGCGGAATCCGGGCTTTCGGCGGGGAGTCGATGCGTATGGAAAGCGTATGGAATCCGTATGGCTCCGCGGCTGTCAGCGGACCGGCAGCGTCCGGCCCTCGGCGTCGGCGACGAAGGTGAGGTCGAGGAGCTGCTGGATCTTGGTGGCGTGGCGGAAGTCGGGCTCGCCGTTCTGGCCGGAGAGCAGTGCGATGACGAAGCGCTCCTCGTTGCGGGGGGTGGGCTGGCAGGGATAGGGGGTCCAGGTCTGGGTGTCGATGTCGGGGCCGAGGCAGGTCTCGAGGGTGGAGTTGAGGTGGTTGGCCCAGATCTTCAGCGCGCCCTTGTCGCCGTGGATCATCAGGTCGAGGTCGTTGAGCTTGCCGGATGCGAAGCGGCTCATGTGGACGACGCCGAGGGCGCCGTTTGAGAACTCGACGGTCATGGCGACGCTGTCGTTGACGTCGAGGGTGTAGACGTCGATGGCGCCGCCGTCGGCCTTGTCGAAGGTCTTCATCCGGGCGGAGAGGCCGACGATGTCGAGGCCGGTGCCGAAGGTGGCGAAGTCGAGGATGTGGACGCCGATGTCGCCCATGACGCCCTTGGAGCCGTGCTTGGAGGAGAGGCGCCAGAGCCAGCGTTCCTCGGTGCGCCAGTCGCCCCAGTGGCGGCCGGTGAGCCAGCTCTGCAGGTAGCTGGCCTGGACGTGGCGGACCTCGCCGATCTCGCCGGTCTCGATCATGCGGCGGGCGGTCTGCAGCGCGCTGGCGTTGCGGTAGGTGAGGTTGACCATGTTGACGAGGCCGGCGGCCTCGGCGGCCTCGGTCATCTGCAGGGCGTCGGCGTGGTTGAGCGCGAGGGGCTTCTCGCAGAAGACCGGCTTGCCGGCGGCGATGAGCTGCATGGTGGTGGGGTGGTGCGCCGGGTCGGGGGTGGAGTTGACGGCGGCGTCGAACTCGCCCCAGGCGATGGCGTCGGCGAGGCTGCCGAAGGCGTTGGGGATGGCGTGGGCGGCGGCGAAGTCGCGGGCGCGCTCGGCGTTCATGTCGACGGCGGCGACGATCTCGCAGCCGGGGATGAGGGCGAACTTCTCGGCGTGGGTGCGGGCGATGGCGCCGGTGCCGAGGATGAGCAGGCGCTGGGCGCCGGGGACGGCCGGGGCGGCTTCGGTCACCGGAAGCCCTCCTCGCCGCGCTTGTGCAGGGTGCCGCCCTTCTGGGTGATCTTTTCCGGGGCGCGGTCGACGGGGACGTTCGGGGCCTCGGCGACGTCGTGCCAGGCGGCGGCGGGGTTGTAGGCCCAGTGGACGGCGTTGCGCAGGACGGTCTGAACGGTGGCGTCGTGGTAGGTCGGGTAGGTCTCGTGGCCGGGGCGGAAGTAGAAGATGCGGCCGGCGCCCCGCTGGTAGGTGAGGCCGGAACGGAAGACCTCGCCGCCCTCGAACCAGGAGATGAGCACGGTCTCCAGCGGCTCGGGGACGAGGAAGGGCTCGCCGTACATCTCCTCGTTGGGGAGCTCGAGCCGGTCGCCGACGCGCTGCATGATCGGGTGGGCCAGGTTGACGACCCAGAGGCGCTCCTTCTCGCCGGCCTCGCGCCAGCGGAGGGAGCAGGGGGTGCCCATGAGGCGCTTGAAGATTTTCGAGAAGTGGCCGGAGTGCAGCACGATCAGGCCCATGCCCTCGTGGACCCGCTGGGCGACGCGGTCGACGGTGGCGTCCTCGACCTGGCCGTGGGCCTTGTGGCCCCACCAGAGGAGGACGTCGGTGTCCTTGAGGCGAGAGGCCGGGAGGCCGTCCTCGGGCTGGCCGAGGAAGGCGGTGGAGGCGTCGATGCCGTCGTCGGTGTTGAGCGCGGCGGCGATGGCGGCGTGGATGCCGTCGGGGTAGATGCCTCGGACGGTGTCGTTCTCGCGCTCGTGGACGAACTCGTTCCAGACGACGGCTCGGATCATGGCGGGTCCCCTCCTCGGGCGCTTCGTTGAGCGCCGGTTCGGGGAGATTGGCGGGGTTGGGGCGGGGGTGCAAGGGGTGTGCTCAAGTACTGGTGCGCACAATGCGCCCTTTAAACAAGCTATTGATTTATCTCACAAATAAGTTTGCCGCTAAAGAAACGTCAGCCTTTGCTAGCGCGCGCTGAGCGTTCACCCTGCGTGGCCAAAATCGCGGCCGTTAGCTACAACGTTAGCGACTTGAGCCGCCCGTTGACCCAAAACCGCCGGACGCTCGGATGGTCGGGGGCAAGTGTGAGACCTTCTGCAATCGCACTCGGCGCACTTCGCAAAAAACAATCTGAGCTATCCTATCTCCATGATTTAAAATGTATGGATATTCGCCGTTGTTAAATAGTATGACTCCTACCTCGCCTCTGTAGTCACTGTCTATGGTTCCAGGTGCATTCAGTACGCTGATGTACGATTTAAGAGCCAGCCCAGATCGAGATCGAACCTGACCTTCTACCCCATGCCGGAATTGCCAGTGCCAGCCCGGTCCCAATCAGTTTGGCCTGTCTTGGTGGGAGCATGATGCCCAAAGCGCGATCCTCAAGGCGAAGGTTTGCGAGCAAGTCCATTCCGGCAGCGCCGACGCTCATGTAGCTAGGAACGGGAAGCGTCTCGTCGGCCTCAGGAAGAACTTCTAGCAGCACTCGTAATTCAGGCATTGTGATTGAGAGCCACAGTGCCTCGCATGGCCGCATCTGCAGATAGACGCAACAATTCTGAGCGCAAAAGTGCTGCATTTGCTGCCGCTAGCGGTTGACTTGACTTGTCATTTCCGTAACCCCAGTCGCAGATTGCCTTAACGATTATCCACTCCTGTCCATTTCTAGCCGCCGCAGCCATTATGCCAGTTCCTTCCATCCCCCCACCAATTGCATCCGGGACACGCGTCTTAAGACTCGCAATCTCTTCTTCCAAATCCATCAGCTTAGACCGCAGACAAGAATAGCCCTAACTTCACCTTCGTGTCATCATTAACATTTCTTGCGACGATACGCGATGCGGACAGTAGTTTTTGTCCAGACTAAAGCCTTGGCCCTCTCTCCACTATCTCGTCAGGGCCAACTCTTACCATCTCGTAATCCACCACGGTGGCGCTTACTAGAATATCGCCTATCTTTGTCTTGTCTTCTGAAGTCCGAAACAGATGCCAACCGCAATCACGAAATCCGGATCTAACGCACCGATCGCGTCCTGTGTGACCAATCCTGAACCGCTAGTGCCCCCCGAACCCGCGCTGCTCCGCGCGAGGAAGAGCTCCCTTCGCGGACCTGAAGGAACCACTCTGCGTAGCCGTTGCCAACCTGAAAGACCCCGTCACGATGGCACCCCGCTTCGCTGATAGCGCCAACGACCGCCCTGTCCTCCTCGTCAGTCGCCGTCAAAAGCAAATCCGCACACCAGCCTCCACCGATAGGTTCTCGTGCCATGCATCGTGAAACGGCCCACTGCTTGCTCTGTGCATCGTCGCCGCGATTGAAATAACCTCTCTTCCCATAGAAAAAAAACTCGTCCACCTGTTTGAACCTGTTGGCTCTTTCCCCACGCGACGAGCGCACGGAATGGACTGAGGTTGTTAATGACCATAGCATCCGCTCGATCTCGTCGAACACGTCGTCGATCAGCGTGCCGTGGGCGTCGCGGCCGGTGAAGTGGAGGCACCAGCCGGCGTTGGTGCGCGGTGGATGCGGATGCGGTGACGGGTCATCTCGCAGGTGCGGCTGGGGCGGTCGCCGCCGGTCAGGGGAGCGGGGTGGGGCGGGCCTTGAGGAGGTCGCGGATCTCGATGAGGACTTCCTCCTGGGTGGGGCCGGCGGGGGCGTCGGGGGACTTCTCGGTGGTGTCGACCAGCGCGCGCATGCGGTTCATCGCCTTGACGAGGAGGAAGACCACCCAGGCGATGATGAGGAAGTTGATCACGGCGGTGAGGAAGGAGCCGTAGCGGAAGACGGCGACCCCGGCGGCCTCGGCGGCGGCGACGGTGGGGAAGCTGTCGGTGGAGAAGGCGACGAAGAGGTTGGAGAAGTCGGTGCCGCCGGTGACGAGGCCGATGATCGGGTTGATCAGGTCGTTGACGAGGCTGTTGACGATGGCGGTGAAGGCGGCGCCGATGATGATGCCGACGGCGAGATCCATGACGTTGCCGCGGGCGATGAACTCGCGAAATTCCTTGATCATGCCTTTGTCCTCCCGGTCCTGCGTCCCGCGTTGCTAGCGCGGCCCGGCCGGCGCGGGCAACACCCGCGTCAGGTGCGCAGGGCGCCGCCGGTGGCGCGCTCGACGCCGTCGACGACGCGGCGGGAGACCGCCTCGATCTCGGCCTCGGTGAGGGTGGCGGCGGTGGGCTGGAGGCGGACGGCGATGGCGAGGGACTTTTTGCCCTCGCCCATCTGCGCCTCGGCGCGGGGGCCGTCGAAGACGTCGAAGACGGTGACGGCCTCGATCAGCGCCTTGTCGGCGGCGCGGGCGGCGTGGAGCACGGCCTCGGCCTCGACGCGGGCGTCGAGGACGAAGGCGAAGTCGCGCTCGACCGGCTGGAGGTCGGAGGCCCTGAGCGGCGGGCGGGTGGTGGCGCGGGCGCTTGGGGAAGGGCAGCGCCTCGGGGTGGAGGGTGAAGGCGACGGCGGGGCCTTTCACGTCGAGGGCGGCGAGGATGCGGGGGTGGAGCTCGCCGAAGGTGGCGAGGAGGGTCTTGGGGCCGAGCGACAGCGTGGCGGAGCGGCCGGGGTGGAACCAGGCCGGGCGCGCTGCGCTGGAGCATGAGCGCGGCGGGGGCGCCGATGGCGGCGAGCGCGGCCTCGGCGTCGGCGCGGGCGTCCCAGAGGTCGACGGGGCGGCGGGTGCCGTGCGGGTTGCGCGGGGCGGTGGCGCCGGTGCGCAGGCCGGCGGCGAGCAGGGACTGCTCGCCGGGCTCGCCGCCGGGGAAGACCTGGCCGATCTCGAAGAGGGCGAGGTCGGCGTAGCCGCGGGCCTGGTTGCGGGCGGCGGCGCGCAGGAGGCCGGGCAGGAGGTCGGGGCGGAGGTGGCTCATCTCCGAGGAGATCGGGTTCTCCAGGCGGACCGCCTCGCCGCCGCCGAAGAGGGCGGCGGCGGCGGCGTCGATGAAGCTGTAGGTGACGGCCTCGTTGTAGCCGAGGGCGGCGATGCGGCGGCGGGCCTGGCCCTCGCGGCGCTGCATGGGGGTGAGGATCGGGCGGGCCACGCCGGCGGGGCGGGGCAGCGGGCGGCCCTCGAGCCGGGAGAGCGAGGCGACGCGGGCGACCTCCTCGACGAGGTCGGCGTCGCCCTGCACGTCGGGGCGCCAGGTGGGGGGCGTGGCGCGGCGCCGTCGAGGGTGAAGCCGAGGGCGGCGAGGATGCGCGCCTGCTCGGGCGCGGGGAGGTCCATGCCGACGAGGCGGGTGATGCGGGCGGGGTCGAAGCGGTAGCTGCGGGCGGTGTCGGGGACGGCGCCGGCGGTGACGACCTCGGAGGGCTCGCCGCCGCAGAGGTCGAGGATCATGCGCGTGGCGAGCTCGATGCCGAGCGGGGTGAAGGCGGGGTCGACGCCGCGCTCGAAGCGGTAGCGGGCGTCGGAGTTGACGCTTGAGGCGGCGGCCGGTGCGGGCGGTGCGGATGGGGTCGAAGAAGGCCGCCTCGACGAAGACGTTGGTGGTGGCCTCGGTGACGCCGGTGCGCACGCCGCCCATGACGCCGCCGATGGATTCCGGGCCGGTGGCGTCGCAGACCAGCGTCTCGGAGCCGTCGAAGGCGTAGTCGCGGCCGTCGAGGGCGCGCAGGCGTCTCGCCGGGCGGGCGAGGCGGACGGTGACGGGGCCGTGGAGCTTGTCGGCGTCGAAGACGTGCAGCGGGCGGTTGCGGTCGTAGGTGAGGAAGTTGGTGATGTCGACGAGGGCGGAGATCGGGCGCAGGCCGATGGCGCGCAGGCGGTCCTGCAGCCAGGCGGCGAGGGGCCGTTCTGACGCCGCGGATCAGGCGGCCGACGAAGAGCGGGCAGGCCTCGCCGGCGACGTCGGGGGCGAGGTAGACGGCGACCGGGCAGGGGAAGGCGCCGGGGACGGGCTCGACGGCGGGGGTGATCAGCGTGCCGAGGCCGCGGGCGGCGAGGTCGCGGGCGATGCCGGCGACGCCGAGGGCGTCGGGGCGGTTGGGGGTGATGGCGACGTCGATGACCGGGTCGAAGGGGACGACGTCGATGTAGCGGGCGCCGACGGGGGCGTCGGGCGGGAGCTCGACGATGCCGTCGTGCTCGTCGGAGAGCTGCATCTCGCGCTCGGAGAGCATCATGCCGTGGCTCTCGACGCCGCGGATCTTGCCGACCTTGATGGTGGTGTCGATGCCGGGGATGTAGTCGCCGGGCTTGGAGATCACCACCTTGATGCCGGCGCGGGCGTTGGGGGCGCCGCAGACGATCTGCTTCTCGCCGTCGGCGGTCAGGACGCGGCAGACGCGGAGCTTGTCGGCGTCGGGGTGGGGCTGGGCCTCGAGCACCTCGCCGACGGTGAAGGCGGCGAGGGCCTCGGCCGGGATTGGTCACGCCCTCGACCTCGAGGCCGAGGTCGGTCAGCGCGAAGGTGATCTCCTCGAGCGTGGCGGAGGTCGTCGAGGTGGTCCTTGAGCCAGGCGAGGGTGAATTTCATCGGGCGGTCCTGCGGGCGTGGGTCGGGCGCGGATCTAGGCGAAGCCGGGCGGAGGGGAAGCCCCGAAACCGGGCGGGGGCGGGTCGGTTCGGCTCGCGCCCACCGCTCTCGGGGTTCGCGCTCGGTATGGGGCGTCAGGCGCCGCTGGAGCGCTTCAGCGGTACCGGCCGTGGCGCTGGAGGACCTCGATCTTGTAGCCGTCGGGGTCCTGGATGAAGAAGAAGCGGGCCAGGAGCGCGCCTTCGCGGTGGAATTCCTTGATCGGGTTGGGGGCGAGGCCGGCGGCGGTGAGGCGGGCGTGCTCGGCGTCGAGGTCGTCGACGGCGAAGGCGACGTGGCCGTAGCCGTCGCCGAGCGCGTAGGGGTCGGTGCGGCCCTTGTTGACGGTGAGCTCGACCTCGAAGTCGGCCTCGGGGTTGCTGAGGTAGACCAGGGTGAAGTCGTCGAAGTCGAAGCGGTCGGCGACGGCGAGGCCGAAGGCGGCCGTGTAGAAGGCGGTGGAGCGCGCCTCGTCGAGGACGCGGACCATCATGTGGATCGCCTTGGCCATCAGACGGCGGAGTCCTTGTCGGCGCGCGGGTTGAGCACGAAGGCCTCGGGCGCGGTGTCGTGGTAGGTGGTGCCGAAGCCCTTGAGGATCTCGCGGGAGGCGGCGTCCGGGTCGCCGAAGCAGCGGCAGGTGATCTTCTCGCAGGCGCCGACGACGGCGCCGAGCGGGGCCTTGCCCTTCTCGTTGTCGAGATGCGCCCGGAAGGCGGCGTCGGTGGCGTAGATCTCGGTCCACTCGCTGACCGCCTCGGCGGGGTACTCGGCGTGGTAGGTGATGACGCCGGGATGATCGAGCATCACCTTGCAGAGCGCCTGCTGGTTGGCGCGGAAGTCGGCGACCTTGCCGGGCGCGATCTCCCAGCGGATCTTGAGCATGAAGGCCATTGGCGGTCCCTCCCCTTGGTTCCTTTCGTTCGGGGCCGGGAAGGTGCCGCAGCCGGGCGGCCTTGGCAACCGCGGCGTGGTTCGGGCCGGCGCCCCGTCTTGACGCCGGGCCGCCTTCTGCCTACCTGAGATGCATGCGCACCCTGTCCGGCATCGCGAGTCCGCTGCTGATCCGCCTGGTTTCCCGGGCGCACTAACGGCCTGTGCATCGTCCCCGGGCCAGGCGTCCCGGGACATTCTTCCCATAGAAAAGACAGAAGCGGTGGCGGGCCTTGGAGTCCGGTCGCTGCATAAAGAGGAGACCGCCATGGCACACGCCACCCCCCGTCCGATTCAGGACCCGCCCATCGTCCTCGATGCGGCCTACAGCGAAGAGCTCGAGCGGCTGGCTGCGGGCGCCATGCGCGGCGCGGCGGCCGGGCTCGGCGACCGGCTGATGCAGGAGGTGGCGCGGGCGGAGGTGCGGCCTTCGGGCGAGATGCCGGCCGACGTGGTGAACATCGGCTCGGAGGTCAGCTTCCGCGACGAGGCCACCGGCCGCGTGCAGCGGGTGACCATCGTGCTGCCGCCCGATGCGGACATCGACCGGCAGCGGGTGTCGGTGCTCACGCCCATCGGGGCGGCGCTGATCGGGCTGGCCCGCGGCGCCTCGATCGGCTGGGAGACCCGCGAGGGCGAGGAGCGGCGGCTGACGGTGCTGGAGGTGGCGCGGCGCTAGGCGGCGCGCTTTGCGCTTGCCGCACCGCACCATCGGCGGCTATGCCGTTCGCAGGTGCGGCGCGGCGGGCGCCGGTGCGGAGGCGAAATGGATCGCTCGGACTCGGCCACGAAGCCGCTGAACCTCGCCTTGCAGGGCGGCGGCTCGCACGGGGCGCTGACCTGGGGGGTTCTCGACCGGCTGCTGGAGGACGTGCGGATCGACATCGTCGAGACGAGCGGCACCAGCGCCGGCGCGATGAACGCGGTGGTGCTGGCGGACGGCTATGCCCGGGGCGGCCGCGAGGGCGCGCGCACGGCGCTCGCCGCGTTCTGGAAGGCGGTCAGCGACGCGGCGCGCTTCTCGCCGGCGCAGCGGACCTGGTGGGACCGGATGAGCGGGCGCTACAGCCTCGACCGCTCGCCGGGGTTCCTGATGATGGAGGGGATCGGACGGCTTTTCTCGCCGTACGAGCTCAACCCGTTCGACGTGAACCCGCTGCGCGACCTGCTGGTGGCGCAGGTGGATTTCGCGCGGGTGAACGCGGCCGGGCGGGATCGTGACCCATATCAACGCCACCAACGTGCGCAGCGGGCTGCCGCGGGTCTTCAACACCGGCGAGATCACCGCCGACACGGTGCTGGCCTCGGCCTGCCTGCCGCAGATGTACAAGGCGGTGGAGATCGACGGCGAGGCCTACTGGGACGGCGGCTACTCGGCCAACCCGGCACTCTTTCCGCTGATCACCAGCAGTGCGAGCCCCGACGTGCTGATCGTGCAGATCAATCCCTTCTACCGCCGCGCCCTGCCGCAGACGGCGCGCGACATCATCAACCGGGCGAACGAGATCAGCTTCAACACCAGCCTCGTGAAGGAACTGCGCACGCTGGCGCTGCTGCGGCGGGCGACCGGCCAGCTCGGCGCCGATCTGGAGGCTGCGGGGACCGACCGGCTCTACCTGCACATGGTGCACGTGGACGAGGAAGTGCAGGATTTCGCCGCCTCGAGCAAGCTCAATGCCGAGTGGAGGTATCTCCGGCTGCTGTTCGACCGCGGGCGGCGCTGGGCCGATTTGTGGCTGCGCGAGCATTTCGACAGCATCGGGCGGGCGTCGACCTTCGACGTCGAGGAGCTGTTCGAGGGACCGGGGAAGCGACCGGCGGAGCTGCCGCCGGCGCTGGAGGCGTAAGGCTTGGCCCCTCGCCACCTATTCAAGCCCGGCGACGCGCAGTCCACCTAGATACCGGGCGCGATCCTCCGCATGCACGATGGGGTGGTGCTTCTCGACCCAGTCCGCGTTCAGGCTCGGATGCAGGTGTCGCGCCCGCCGAAGGGCTTCGGAAGCGGCATCGACCTCGCCGGCAAGGCCGGCGGCCGCGGCGAGCGTCCGCCAGGCCGTACCGAAGTTCGGGCGCAATTGAACGGCGCGGCGCTCGAGATCGATGGCCTCGGCGTAGCGCCCCGCCATCAGGTGGCAAAGGCCGGCGGAGGACAGATTCCCCGCCTGAGTGTAATCGCGCGGCCCGAGCCGGGTGGCGATCGCAAGATGGTGGAGGCCAGGGTCCGCCATTCCGCCGTAGCCATAGGTCGAGCCGAGGATCACATGCGCCATGGCGAAGCTTGGGTTGCGGTCGATCGCTTCGCTGAGCTCGTCGACCGCCGGCTGGAAACGCCGCGAGACCATATGGACGTAGCCCGCCGCCAAGTGGCCCCAGGGGTCGTCAGGGTCGCCGTCAATGCCACGCTCGGCCATGGCAAGCGCCGCCGGCAGACCGTCGGCCGCTTCGACCCAGCCGAGCTGCACCTGTGCGGCATGGGTCCAGGCGAGGAGACTGTTGGCCCGTGCATAGGCCGGATCGATGGCGAGCGCCCGACCGAGGAGAAGCTGGGCGGTCTCGATGTCGGCGGCTGAGCCCCAGGTCCAGACACTGGGCATCGCGCGCATCACGAAGCCCCACGCGTCGAGGCTCTCGGGGGCATGGCTGCGCAGCCGGGTGTTCTCTGCAGCGTAAATCTGCGGTTCGAGCGCAGCGATGACGCTTTCGGTGATCCGGTCCTGCAGGTCGAAGAAGTCGGTTACGTCACCATCGTAGTGCTCCGCCCATACCTGCAGGCCCGGACCGCGTCATTGAGCTGGGCCGTAGTGCGCAGCCGCTGGCCCGAACGCCGGACGCTGCCTTCCAGCACGTAGCGGACGCCGAGATCACGTCCGATCTGTTTCACGTCGACGCTGCGACCCTTGTAGGTGAACGACGAGTTGCGGGCCGAGACGAAGAGCGCGCGGAGGCGCGACAGGCGGGTGATGATGTCCTCGGCGAGGCCGTATGCGAAATGCTCCTGCTCGGGGTCTTCGCTGAGGTTGGTGAAGGGCAGGACAGCGATCGAGGGCCCGCGGTCCTCCCCATCGGCGGCGGTTGCGCCCGCGTCGCGCCTCGCTACAGCGGCTGTGAAGCGGTATCCGACCCGGGGAATCGTCGCGATCCAGTCGCTGCCGTCCGGGGACGGACCGAGGAGCTTGCGCAACGCGGCGACCTGGACCGAGAGGTT
Organism: uncultured Alphaproteobacteria bacterium; assembly: GCA_963844375.1. Taxonomy (GTDB): domain Bacteria; phylum Pseudomonadota; class Alphaproteobacteria; order Rhodobacterales; family Rhodobacteraceae; genus Amaricoccus. Next base: position 17,403 of record CAWJOI010000041.1, read on the forward strand.
GCCCTCCTCGACCGCCATGCCGCGCCATCCGGCGTCGAGCAACTCGGACTTGGACAGAACGTCGCCAGGCCTGCGAAGCATCTCCGCAAGCAGAAGGGCGCCGCGGTAGCTCACGGGAACCGGCACACCCTGTCGCCAAAGCGTTCCGGTGTCGGCTTCGAGTACGAAGGGACCAAAGGAAAAATGGGGCCCGGACATGCCACAAACTACTCCGATTTTGCGGTTCTTTGGGATTTTTCGGCGACGCCAAAGGACAGGGCGCGGCGGCTCGTCCACGCTTGATCCGTCCGCATTGACGCGGCGCAAACCGGGATGGAGGAAGCCATGAACGCCCTGGAGTCGACGTCTGTTCTTAAGTCCGAGCTGAGCCGGACCAAGGCGACCGCATATGAGACGACCTTCAAGAAGCTTGCGCCGCCGGTCTTCACCAGCGTCTCGGCGGAGCGCCGGCATCGCAAGGAGCGCCTGGCGGGCGGCTTCCGCATCTTCGCAGCTTCCGGCTTCAGCGAGGGTGTCGCCGGGCACATCACGGCGCGCGATCCCGAATTCACCGACACGTTCTGGGTCGATCCCTTCGGCATGGACTTCGGCCAGATTCGGCGTGTCCGATCTCATTCGCGTCGATGCGCGCGGCGAGGTGGTCGAGGGCGACCGGCCGGTGAACGTCGCGGCGTTCGCTATCCATGCCGCGATCCACGAGGCGCGGCCGGAGGTCGTCGCGGCTGCGCATGCCCATTCGATCTATGGCAAGGCTTGGTCGGCGGTCGGACGGACGCTCGACCCGATCACCCAGGATGCCTGCGCCTTCTTCGAGGATCACGTGTACTACGACGACACCCGGGTCCTGATCACAGAGGCCGGCGAGGGCGCCGAGCTCGCGCGCTGCCTCGGGGCCCACAAGGCCGCAATCCTGCGCAACCATGGCCTGTTGACCGTGGGCCGGAGCGTCGAGGAAGCCGTGTGGTGGTTTATTTCGATGGAGCGGTGCTGCCAGGCTCAGTTTCTGGCCGAGTCGGTCTCGACGCCGCTTCAGGTCGACCCGACGAACGCCCGGGCGGCGCGGGCGGTGAACGGCACCGCATTCACTGGATGGTTCCAGTGCCAGCCCCTTTGGGACCGGACCGTCCGGCGGGAGCCCGACCTTCTGGACTGAATCTCCTCGCCCAGCCGGGCCGCCGGGCGACGCCTACCAGTCGGCGATGCGGTCGCCGCCGACGAACTGGGCGCTCTTGTCGGTGTATTCGAAGAGCTCGATGCGGACGCCGTTCGGGTCGGTGATCCAGGCCTGGTAGGTGTCGTCGCAGGCGAACTTCTTGTCGGTGACCGGGACGCCCAGGGACTTGATGTGGGCGACGGCGTCGTCGATCGACTCGACCTCGAGGCAGAGGTGGGTGATCGCGTTTTTGTCGGCGTACTCCGCCTCGGGCTTGAGGAAGACCTCGACGTGGCTGCGGCCGCCGGCGCCGAGGTAGAAGCCGTACCACTCGCCCTTGCGGTTGAAGTTGAAGACGATCTCCATGCCGAGGACGTCGCGGTAGAAGTCGCGGGTCTCGGAGAGATCCTTCGCGAAGATGCAGACGTGCGCGATCTGCCTGGTCTTGATGGGCATTAGTTTCCTCCCTGTTGCCCCCGGGTAGCAGACGGGGCGCGCAGGGGACAAGCCTCGCTGCGGGCGGAAATGCGGCTGAGGGGGCAGATCCCAGCATTCGCCGATAAGGCAGCGAAATTGCGTTTGGAACGCGTATGGGATCCATATGGAAAGCATATGGGTGGTTGTTGACGAGCGTTTAACGGGGGGCTCCCGGCGGGCGGAACGGGAGCGCCTAGCTTCGAAAGTTTCACGAGAACCGCATAATACGCGGCTGCGCTCCGGGGAAACCGGTTCCAATCCGCTGCCTGACCCGGGCGCGCTGAGGCCCGTGCATCTCTCCCGGCCGCGGCCCGGGCCATGAGGGCGTCGAAGCTAAACGGCGATTGTTCAGCTACCCGGGACGTTGATAGTGAATGTGCCCTCGTCGATGTTCGCGTTCGCCCAAGGATCTTCCACGGTGACGAACTGAGCGGTTCCAGTTGCACCGGCATAGGCGCCCGTGCCGGAAAGGACCTCGGCAGTCCCGCCCGTCTCCGAAGGCCATACGCCGCCATACTTAAGGGTCAACGAGTCGCCCGCTCTCGAAATTGTAGGTGGCATAGCCCGTGTATGACCCTTGCTCGGCGGTGCCGTCGGTCGTTCCAGTGACTTCCTTGAAGGCGATACGACCGTCCTCGAATACGGCAACGCCCACGACACGTTCAAGGTTCAAGATGCGCCCCGGCTGGTTCGGCACTTCCAGTGGGTCAGCGCTCACCTTGGTAAGAACGACGCGGAAGCGGAGGGTTTGTTCCTCGGCCGAGACTGATGCCGCAATAGCCGACGCAGCCATCGCCGCGGCGGCGATCCAGTGGACAGACATCTTCGATCTCCTGATCGAACCGGGCGACGACGAACGCGGCAATGAGTTGTGTTTGGCCCCCAGACCACCATGCGCCCTCTTAAGCCGGACAACAACGAACTTTCGGGATACTTCCGCTTAAAAACCTATTCTTCTGGGACCGTGTAGTCCAAGGAAGGTCCGAGGCTTGCCTTGCGCCGATTCCACAACCCAATTCGCCGGCACGGAGCCGCCCGTCGGCCTCGATGCCGCCTGCAGCGAGCGGCTGGAGCCTGCTGCCCTGGCGGACGCGGACATCGCCGACGGGGGCGGGTGTCACCGGCTGATCCCGCCCGCCAGCGTCGGGACGTCGAGCGGCACGAAGCCGTAGTGGCGCAGCCAGCGGAGGTCGCTGTCGAAGAAGGCGCGCAGGTCGGGGATGCCGTATTTCAGCATCGCCAGCCGGTCGATGCCCATGCCGAAGGCGAAGCCCTGCCACTGGTCCGGGTCGACGCCGGCGGCGGCGAGGACGTTGGGGTGGACCATGCCGCAGCCAGGATCTCCAGCCAGTCGTCGCCCTCGCCCAAGCCGGAGCTGCCGCCGGCCCAGGAGCAGCGGATGTCGACCTCGGCCGAGGGCTCGGTGAAGGGGGAGTGCGAGGCGCGGAACTTGAGCTCGACGTTGTCGACCTCGAAGTAGGCGCGGCAGAATTCCTCCAGCACCCATTTCAGGTTCGCCATGGAGATGTCGCGGTCGATGGCGAGAACTTTCGACCCCGTGGAACATCGGGGTGTGGGTCTGGTCGTAGTCGGCGCGGTAGACGCGGCCGGGGGCGATGATCCGGCAGGGGGGCGCCGTGCGCCTCGGAGGTGGGCGGACCTGTACCGGCGAGGTGTGGGTGCGCAGGACGTGCGGCGGTCGATTGTCGCCCTCCGAGCGGGCCATGTAGAAGGTGTCGTGCTCCTGACGTGCTGGGTGCTCGGGGTGGGATGTTGAGGGCGTCGAAGTTGTACCAGTCGCTCTCGATCTGCGGCCCCTCGGCGACGGCGAAGCCGAGGTCGGCGAAGATGGGCGGTGATCTCGTCCATCACCTGGCTGACCCGGCGGGGATGGTGCCCTGAGCGACGGGGCGCGGTGGCAGGGTCACGTCGGCCCATTCGCCGGCGACGCGCGCCTCGA
>CAWJOI010000042.1:0-12734 GCA_963844375.1 uncultured Alphaproteobacteria bacterium
TCTGCTCGCCGGGCAGAAGGTGGTCGCCGTCCATGCTCACGCCCCCTTCTTCTCGTCGCCCGGCAGGATGTACTCCGCCCCCTCCCAGGGCGACATGAAGTCGAACAGCCGGTACTCCTGCGTCAGCTTGACCGGCTCGTAGACCACCCGCTTCTGCTCCTCGTCGTAGCGAAGCTCCACATAACCCGTGGTCGGAAAGTCCTTGCGCAGCGGATGCCCGCGAAACCCGTAGTCGGTCAGGATGCGCCGCAGGTCCGGGTGGCCCGAGAAGAGGATCCCGTACATGTCGAAGACCTCGCGCTCGTACCAGTCGGCCGAGGGGAACTCGCCCACGATCGACGGCACCAGCTCGTCCTCGCGCACCTCCGCCCTGACCCGGATCCGCTGGTTCAGGTGCATCGAAAGGAAGTGGTAGACGACGTCGAAGCGCTTCTCCCGCGCCGGCCAGTCCACCGCCGTGATGTCGACCAGCGTGGTGAAGCGGCAGCTCGAGTCGGCCCGCAGGTAGGCCACGAAATTCGGGATCACGTCCGGCGTCACCGTCACCGTCAGCTCGCCATAGCGGATCTCGGTGGCGAGGATCGCGCGCTCCTGGCGCAGCGCGATCGTCTCCCTCAGGTCGTCGAGCGCAGTATCCATGTCGTCCCCCGGGGCCTTCAGCGCACGATGGTGCCGGTCCGCCGTATCTTCCGTTGCAGCTGCAGGATGCCGTAGAGCAGCGCCTCGGCGGTCGGCGGGCAGCCGGGCACGTAGATGTCCACCGGCACGATCCGGTCGCAGCCCCGCACCACCGAATAGCTGAAGTGGTAGTAGCCGCCGCCGTTGGCGCAGGACCCCATGGAGATCACGTAGCGCGGCTCGGCCATCTGGTCGTAGACCTTGCGCAGCGCCGGCGCCATCTTGTTGGTCAGCGTCCCCGCCACGATCATCAGGTCGGACTGCCGCGGGCTGGCGCGCGGCGCCGTGCCGAACCGCTCGAGGTCGTAGCGCGGCATCGAGGTGTGCATCATCTCGACCGCGCAGCAGGCGAGCCCGAAGGTCATCCAGTGCAGGCTGCCGGTGCGCGCCCAGTTGATCGCTGCGCGGTCGAGGTGACGAGAAAACCCTTGTCGGCCAGCTCGTCCGAGAAAAGGCGCATGTCGTCCGGGGGCTGCACGTGTGCGCCGGGACGCCCCTTGGCGGGAATGAACGTCCCCTCCGGCGTCGCCGTCTCGGAGTCGGTGTGCTCGACGCCTACTCCCATTCCAGCGCCCCCTTCTTCCATTCATAGGCGAAGCCGATCGTCAGCACGGCGAGGAACACCATCATCGACCAGAAGCCGAACAGCCCGATGTGCTGGAAGCTCACCGCCCAGGGGAACAGGAACGCCACCTCGAGGTCGAAGATGATGAACAGGATCGACACGAGGTAGAAGCGCACGTCGAACTTCATCCGCGCGTCGTCGAAGGCGTTGAAGCCGCATTCGTAGGCCGAGATCTTCTCCGGATCGGGATGGCTCACCGCCACCACCACCGCCGCGAGCAGCAGCACCAGCCCCAGGGCGATGGCGAGGCCGAGAAAGATCAGGACCGGAAGGTATTCGCGCAGCAGCTCGCTCAACTCCGCCCTCCTTCGCTCGCGCCCGTGCTGGCAAGTGTCCCTGGCCAGGGCGCAACCCATTCGGAGGCTTATCTGCCGCAGCGCACAAGGTCAACGCGGCGCGGCAGTCCACCGAGGCGAGTTTGGCACGATATCCGTGCCCCTGCAAAGGGCTGCGGCGAATGAAACATGCGGCGGATCGTGGCGATACGCAGCCGGCGCAACCTGACGCAATCAAGACGCGAGACCCGCCATGCCGCACGACCCGAAGCTCTCCTACCTCGATCACGCCCGCCGTGCGCGCGAGCTCCGGTCGCATGCGTTCCGCAAGGCCATGCGTCGCCTCATCGCCCGAATGAAGCGCTAGGCGGCGCCGCTCCCCGCGCCCAACCCGATACCCGAAAGGATGATCCCGATGCCCAGCCACCCGAACCGCACCCGGCGCACCGGCCTCCGCGACATCATCGCCGACTCGCTCATCGGCGCGGACGAGACCGACCGCATCTCCGAGCTCCGCGCGGTCATCGCCGCGCTCGAGACCCCCGCCGACCGCCTGCTCGCCCGCTACCGCGGCCGCCCGGCCCGGCCGCTCGCCCGCGCGCCCTACTCCGCCGCTTCCTGGTAGTTCTCGATCGGGCGGTGGTGCGAGGCGTGGGCGACGGGCTTCCAGCCAATGCTCGAAAGCGTCGTGCTGAGGGCCCGCTTCAACGCGAGTGCGGGGCGGCGTAGATGTCGGGTACCCGAAAGTCGGGCGACTTGATCGACGGATGCCTGGCAAGCGTCTCCAGGAACCGGGCGGCCATATCCTGCGTGAACATCGCCCCGCGACGGTCACGGGCGATGGCCGTGCCCTCCTGGGAGTCGCGCTCAAAGCCCTGAAGCGCTTGCGTCAGCGCACCTGCCGGCAAACCACAATGACGAAGCAGGCGTGCCGCCACCGCCTCCCGGTTGGCGTCAAGCTCGTCGTAGCGGATCGCCAGGAACGGTACCCCCGCCGCGCGCTGCCGCAGGTATTCCTCCATGTAGAAGGCCCAGGCCGGCGCCAGCAGCTCCTCGGGATGGATGCCCTCCGCTGTAATGTCGGCATAAGGCGCCAGCGCCGCGATGTCGGCGCCGCCGGTAATCAGCGGCCAGACGAAGCGGCGCAGTTCGTCGTCGAGCAGCGGCGGCGCCCCGAGGTTGTGCATGAAGCGGTGGAACGACCGCGCCCACCCGACGCCGTCGCGATAGCTGAAGACGCAGGCCGCCTCCGGCCAGGCCGCTTGGAACCGCTCCGCCTGGTAGATCGACTCGGCGCGGAACTTGATCCCCAGCGTATGCGGCGCCTCCCCCGCCGGCGGCCGGAACAGGAGCCGCGTGCAGGCGCGGATCAGCCCGGGAATCTCCGCCGGATCGAGCAAGTCCCGCCGCGTCACCAGGTCGAAGAACACATCAGGCTCGGACAGGCTCCAGACGCCGTCGACACGGTTCAGCATCGCGTTGATCAGCGTCGAGCCGCAGCGGCCGATATTGTGAACGAAGACCAGCCGGGACGGCGGCGTTACCGCCTCCGCCAGTCCCTCCAGCGCCGCGAACGGCACCACCAGCGCGCGCCGCGCCTCGCGCCACTGCAGCACGTGCGAGAAGACGGCGTCCGACAGGTCCACGTCCGGCGCGAGCTCGACGAAAAGCGCCCGGCGCGCGGCCACGTCGACGCAGTAGGGCGTCCAGCCCGGCGTCTCCACGGCGATGCGGCTCGATACGGGCTCGGGCGCCCCGAGGCTGAAGTCGCCGAAGGCCGACGGCACCACGTCGTCCCGATCCGTTCGCCCCTCGATGGCATGCAGCGCCGCGTCCATGCGGCGCAGGATACCTCTTTCCGCTGCCGCCGCGCTACCTCAGACCATCCGCTCCGGCGCATCCACGTCGGGCAACAACAGGTCGGGCGACCGGATCCGCGGATGCCGGGCGAGCGTCGCCAGGAAGCGGTCCCGGTCCTCCGCCGTGAAGGTTTCCGCCCGCGGTCGGCGGGCGATGGGCAGCCCCGCCTGGGAGTCCCGCTCGAACGCGCGCAGCGCATCGGGAAGCGCGCCGGCCGGCAGGCCGCAGAACCGCAGCAGCCGCGCCACCGAAGCGGGCGGATCGGCCTTGAGCTCGTTGTAGCGAAGCGCGAGCAGCGGAACGCCCCCCGCGAACTGCCGCAGGTACTCCTCGACGGCGAACGCCCAGACCGGCGCGACGACCTCTTCGGCGGGGACCGCTTCCCGGCCCGGATCGATCGGCGGCTCGAGCATCTCCAAGGGCGCGCCCGCCGTCATGATCCACCAGGATAGACGACACAGCTCGCGATCGTAGACCGACGGAAAGCCGATGCTGCGGTCGAAGTAGTGGTAGGACCGCGCCCAGCTCACGCCATCACGGTAGAGGAAGACGCAGGCGGCCTGCGGGAACGCGTCATGGTAGAGATCGGCCTGGCTGATGTTGCCCGAACGGAACTTGACCGCCAGCGTGTGGCACGGGCGCCCGGCGAGCGGCCGGAACAGCAGCCGCGTGCATGCGGCGATCAGCCCGCGCGCCTCCGCAGGGTCGAGATGCGCCCGCTGCATCGCGAGGTCGAGATAGACGTCGGGCTCCGACAGGCTCCAGACCCCCGGCACCTCGTTCAGCATCGCGCTCGCGAGCGTGGTGCCGCTCCGGCCGATGTTGAAGAGAAAGATCAGCCGCGACGGCTCCGGGATCGCCCGCGCCAGCCCTTCGAGCGCCGCGAAAGGCACCACCAGCGCCCGCCGCGCCTCGTCGAACTGCGTCAGGTTGACGAACACCGCCCGGGAAAGGTCGAGATCGGGCCCGACGTCCACGAAGAGCGCCGTCCGCGCCGCGCAGTCGAGGCAATAGGGCGTCCACCCCCGCTCCTCGACGACGATCCCGCTGGCGACCGGCCGCCCGGCGCCGAGCTCGAAATCGCCGAATTCCGCCGGGCCGAGCTCCATCGCCTTGGACCGCCCGATGATCGAATGAAGCGTCGCGTCCAACCTCGCCCCCAAGGGTCGCGCAAGCCTTCACGCCCGGAACCAGGACAAAACCCATATGGATTCCATATGGATTCCATACGCGCTCCAGGCCGCCAAACAGCCTTACTCCGCCGCCTCGCGGTAGCTCTCCACCGGCGGGCACGAGCACATCAGGTTCCGGTCCCCCCAGGCGTTGTCCACCCGGTTCACCGGCGCCCAGTACTTGTCCACCCGGAACGCCCCCGGCGGATAGCAGGCCTGTTCGCGGCTGTACGGCCGGTCCCACTCGCCCACCAGGTCCTCGACCGTGTGCGGCGCCCGCTTCAGCGGATTGTTCTCCGCATCCATCGCCCCCGCCGCGATGGCCTTCGCCTCCTCCGCGATCGCCAGCATCGCCGTGCAGAACCGGTCCAGTTCCGCCTTCGGCTCGCTCTCGGTCGGCTCGATCATCAGCGTACCCGCCACCGGCCAGCTCATCGTCGGCGCGTGAAAACCGCAATCTATCAAGTCGCTTGGCAACATCGTCGACCGTCACCCCGGCGCTCTCCTTCAGCACCCGCACGTCGACGATGCACTCGTGCGCCACCCGTCCGTTCCGCGCATAAGAGGATCGGAAACGCCCCCTTCAGCCGCGCCGCGATGTAGTTCGCATTCAGGATCGCGATCTTCGTCGCCTGCGTCAGTCCTGCCCCGCCCATCATCAGGCAATACGCCCACGAGATCGTCAGCAGCGACGGCGACCCGAAGTCGGCGGCGCTCACCCGCCCCGCGCCCCCCGGCCGCCCCGGCAGGAACGGCGCCAGATGCGCCTTCACCCCGATCGGCCCCATCCCCGGCCCGCCGCCGCCATGCGGGATGCAGAAAGTCTTGTGCAAATTCAGATGGCTGACGTCCGACCCGAAGTCCCCCGGCCGCGCCAGCCCCACCAGCGCGTTCATGTTCGCGCCGTCGAGGTAGACCTGCCCGCCGTGCCGGTGCGTGATCCGGCAGACTTCGCGCACCGTTTCCTCGAAAACCCCGTGCGTCGAGGGATAAGTCACCATGCAGGCCGCAAGGTTGGCGCCGTGCAGCTCGGCCTTCATCCGGAAGTCGTCGAGGTCCACGTCCCCGTTCGCCGCCGACCCCACCACCACCACCTTCATGCCCGCCATCTGCGCGCTCGCCGGGTTCGTCCCGTGCGCCGAGGTCGGGATCAGGCACACGTCGCGATGCCCCTCGCCCGCGGCTGGCATGATACGCCCGGATCGTCAGCAGCCCCGCGTACTCGCCCTGCGCCCCCGAATTCGGCTGCATCGAGAAGGCGTCGTAGCCGGTGATGTCGCAGAGCTTCGCGCAGAGATCGCCGATCACCTCCTGGTAGCCCTCGGTCTGGTCCGATGGCGCGAAGGGGTGGATGTCGGCGAATTCGGGCCAGGACAGCGCCATCATCTCCGCGGTGGCGTTCAGCTTCATGGTGCAGGACCCGAGCGGGATCATCGCCCGGTCCAGCGCCAGGTCCCGGTCGGCGAGCCGCCGCATGTAGCGGGTGATCTCCGCCTCGGCCCGGTTCATGTGAAAGATCGGATGCGTCAGGTAGTCGCTTGTCCGGATGAGATTTTCCGGCAACCGGTACTCGTGGTCGAGGTCGCGGTCCAGCATGTCGCCGCCGAATGCCCGCCAGACCGCCTGCGTGTGTTCCCGCCGCGTCCGCTCGTCGAGGCTGATCCCGATCCGGTCGCTCCCGACCTTGCGAAGGTTGATCCCCTCCGCCACCGCCGCCTTCAGGATCACCCCCTGCAGAGCGCCTACCTCGACGGTGATCGTGTCGAAGAAGCCCGCGGGCTCCACCCGGAACCCCAGGGTCTCCAGCCCCTTGGCCAGCCGCACCGTCTTGCGGTGGATCCGCTGCGCGATCGCCCGCAGGCCCTCCGGCCCGTGAAAGACCGCATACATCGACGCCATGACCGCCAGCAGCGCCTGCGCGGTGCAGACGTTCGACGTCGCCTTCTCGCGCCGGATATGCTGCTCGCGGGTCTGCAGCGAAAGCCGGTAGGCCCGGTTCCCCCGCGCGTCGATCGACACTCCGACGATCCGCCCCGGCATCGACCGCTTCAAGGGATCCTTCACCGCCATATACGCCGCGTGCGGCCCGCCGAACCCCAGCGGCACCCCGAACCGCTGCGTCGAGCCCACCGCGATGTCCGCCCCCATCTCGCCCGGCGGCACCAGCAGCGTCAGCGCCAGCGGGTCCGCCGCCACGCACGCCAGCGCCCCGGCTCCATGCAGCGCCTTGATCGGCCCGGAGAAGTCCCGGCAGTCCCCGTGGGTCCCTGGATACTGGAAGATCGCCCCGAAGACCGCCCCCGCATCGAGATCGACGAAGGGGTCGCCCACGACCACCTCCCAGCCGTAGGGCTCGGCGCGGGTGCGGATCACGTCGATCGTCTGCGGGTGGCAGTCCCGGTCGACGAAGAACGCCTCCGCCTTCGACGTCGCCGCCCGCTGGCAGAGCGCCATCGCCTCCGCCGCCGCCGTCGCCTCGTCGAGCAGGCTCGCGTTCGCCACGTCGAGCCCGGTCAGGTCGCAGACCATGGTCTGGAAGTTCAGCAGCGCCTCCAGCCGTCCCTGCGAAATCTCCGGCTGGTACGGCGTATACGCCGTGTACCACGCCGGGTTCTCCAGGATGTTGCGCTGGATCACCGGCGGCGTCACCGTGCCGTAGTACCCCTGCCCGATCAGGCTGGTCAGCACCCGGTTCCGGTTCGCCGTCAGCCGCAGCCGATGCAGCGCCGCCTGCTCGCTCAGCGCCGGCCCGAAACTCCAGCGGCTCGGCCTGCCTGATCCCCGCCGGCACCGTCTCGTCGATCAAAGCCTCAAGGCTCGCCGCCCCCACCGCCCGCAGCATCGCGGCGATCTCGGACGGCGAAGGCCCGATATGGCGACGGTTGGCGAAATCGTAGGGGTGGTACTCGGATTCCTGAAAGAGCATGGCGCGTCCGCAACCGGGAAGGGTCGGCGCCTTATGTGGCGCATCCGCCGCGCGGGAGCAAGGCCGCCCGCCGGTGCCCGGCTGCCTGTCAGGCGCTCCGCCGGCCCCGCGGACCGGGCTACGCCCGCAGCATGTCCTCCATGGAGTAGAGGCCCGCCTCCTTCCCCGCGATCCAGACCGCGGCGTCCAGCGTGGTCCCGGCGAACGCCCGGTGGTCTGTCACCCGGTTGACGATCTCGAGGCGCTGACCCGGCCCGGCGAAGAAGACCGAATTCTCCCCCGGCACGTCGCCCCCGCGCGCCGAGGAGAACCCGAGGCTGCCGCGCCGGCGCTTGCCCGTCTCCCCGTGCCGTGCCCTCACCATGATATCGGTCAACGCGACGCCGCGCCCCTTGGCAGCGTATTCCGCCAGCTCCAGTGCCGTCCCGGACGGGGCGTCGATCTTGTCCCAGGGGTGAAAGTCGAAGATCTCGATATCGAACTCCTCGTCGAGCAGGCGCGCCGCGGTCTCGACCAGCGCATACATGGCGATCACCGACCGGCTCATGTTCGCCCCGACCAGGATCGGCAGAAACCGTCCCGCGTCGGCCAGCGTCGCCCGCTGTGCCTCGTCGAAGCCCGTCGTGCAGACCAGGAGCGGCGTCCGCTTCTCGATGGCCACCGGAAGCAGCGCGATGGTCGCCGACGCCGCGCTGTAGTCGACGACGACGTCCGCCGCGTCGCACAGGGCGCCGGGATCGTCGGTCACCGAAAGCCCGAGCGGCGGCAGCCCCGCCAGCGTCCCGAATCCGCACCGATCTTCGGGGAGCCGATCCGTTCGCAGCCGCCCGCCAGCCTGCAGACGTTGCTCTCCGCGATGGCCCGGATCAGCGTCATCCCCATGTGCCCGGCGGCTCCGAACAATCCGATCCCGGTCACCCGGCGACCTCCCTCTCCCGGGCGCCCCCGTGGGCGCCCCATCATCCCCAACTCCCCGTGCGCGGGCCGTCAACCTTGGTCAAGAGATGGTGAGCGCGGGGGAGAATTGCCTTTCAACTCATTATGCATAGATGATCAAACTCGCGTGCCGGCCGCCTTCCGGCGCACGCTCAGGCGATATAAGCCCGATACGCCTCCTCATCCATCAGCCCGTCCAACTCCGACGGGTCGGCCAGCGTCATCTTGAAGAACCAGCCGTCCTCCATCGGATCCTCGTTGACCAGCGCCGGGTTCGCCACGATCGCCGTGTTCACCTCGGTGATCTGCCCGTCGAGGGGGGCGGTGATGTCGCTCGCGGCCTTCACCGACTCGATCGTCACGACCTCGTCGCCCCGCACGACCATGACGCCCTCCTCGGGCAGCTCCACGAAGACGAGATCCCCGAGCTGCTCGGCGGCGTGCTCGGTGATCCCGACGATCACCTCGTCCCCGTCCTGCTTCAGCCACTCGTGCTCCTCGGTGTATCTCAGCATCCCTCGCTCCGCTCCTCAACGCGCCCCGCTCACGCCCGCTTGTAGCCCGCTGCGACGAACGGCATCTTCGCCACTGTTACAGGCAGCATCTTCCCGCGCAACTGCCCCAGCAAACGCGTTTCCGGCGCCGCCCGGTCGATCGCGACATAGCCCATGGCCACCGGCGCATCGAGGCTCGGCCCGAAACCGCCGGAGGTGATGCTGCCGATCGCTGGCTCCTCCTCCCCGGAAAAGAGCTCCGTCCCGCCCCGCATCGGCGCCCGCCCCTCGGGCAACAGGCCCACCCGCCGCCGGGTTGCCCCCGACGCGATCTGCCCGAGGATCACCCCCGCGCCAGGAAAGCCCCCGGCGCGGGCGCCCCCCGCCCGCCGCGCCGGCTGGATCGCCCACTCCAGCGCCGCCTCGACCGGCGTCGTCGTCCGGTCGATGTCGCTGCCATAGAGGCACAGCCCCGCCTCGAGGCGCAGCGAATCACGCGCGCCGAGCCCGATCGGCATCACGCCCTCCACCGCCAGCAGCCGTTCCGCCAGCGTCACCGTGTCGCGCGCCGCAAGCGAAATCTCGAACCCGTCCTCGCCGGTATAGCCCGACCGCGACACCACCGCCGCAATCCCCGAGAAGTCGATGGCCCGCACGTCCATGAACCGCATCCCCGCCACGTCAGGGCTCAGCCCCGCCAGCGCCTCCGCCGCCTTCGGCCCCTGCAGCGCGATCAGCCCGCGCTCCAGCGGCTCCACCGCGCAGCTCCCGCCGAGCGCGCCCTGAAGATGCGCGAGGTCCTCCGCCTTGCAGGCCGCGTTCACCACCAGCAGCAGATGGTCGTCGCGGTTCGCCACCATCAGGTCGTCCAGAATGCCGCCGGCATCATCGGTGAACAGCGCGTACCGCTGCCGCCCCGGCACCAGCCCCAGCACATCCACCGGCACCAGCGCCTCCAGCGCCCGCGCCGCGTCGCCAAGATCGCCCGACCGCGGCCGCAGCGCGATCTGCCCCATGTGGCTGACGTCGAAGAGGCCCGCCGCCGCCCGGGTGTGCAGATGCTCCTTCATGACGCCGGCCGGGTACTGCACCGGCATGTCGTAGCCGGCGAAGGGCACCATCCGCGCCCCGAGCCCCACATGCAGCGCGTGCAGCGGCGTCTGGCGTAGCTCGCTCAATGGCCCCTCCTCCGCAGGCGCGCGAACCAACTCTAGGAAGGCCCCCGCCCCTCCGCAAGCGTCCGGGACGGCTTGCCACCGCCCGGCGATCCGGGGCAGCATGGCCCCGTCGCCCGCCTGACGGAGAGCCCCCGCGTGAAATGGTCCGCCAAGCTCGGCCGCTTCGCCGGGATCGACGTTTACGTCCACGTCACCTTCTTCCTGCTGCTGATCTGGGTCGGCCTGGCGCTACTGGACCATCACCGGCACGCCGGCGGGGGTCGCCTCCGGCCTCACGCTCATCCTCCTCCTTTTCCTCTGCGTCGTCCTGCACGAATACGGCCACGCGCTCACCGCCCGCCGTTTCGGCATCGGCACCCGCAGCATCACCATCCTGCCCATCGGCGGCCTCGCGCTGCTCGAGTCGATGCCAAAGGACCCGCGCCAGGAGATCATCGTCGCCCTCGCCGGCCCGGCGGTCAATTTCACCATCGCCGCCATCCTCTACCTCGTGGTCACCGCCACCGGCCGCCCCGACGCGATCTTCAGCGTCAACGACAGCCTGCTGCCGACCCTCGTCGTCGCGAACCTCATGCTCGCGCTCTTCAACCTCCTTCCCGCCTTCCCCATGGACGGCGGCCGCGTCCTGCGCGCCGCGCTCGCCATGCGCATGGACCGGGTACGCGCCACCCGGCTCGCCGCCCGCATCGGCCAGGGGCTGGCCGTCGTCCTCGGCGTGATCGGCCTCCTGCGGGGCAACCCTTTCCTCATCCTGATCGCCGCCTTCGTCTGGTTCGGCGCCGACGCCGAGGCGGGCGCGGCCGCCACCGACGACACCCTCGCCCGCCAGCCCGCCGGCCGCGCCATGATCACCGACTTCCACACCCTCGCCCCCGGCGATCCGCTGTCGCATGCCGTCGAACTGACACTGTCCGGCACGCAGAAGGATTTCCCCGTCCTCGACGGCGAACGCATCGCCGGCGTCCTCACCCAGCCCGCCCTCCTCCGCGGCCTGCGCGACTCGGGCGCTTCCGGCCGCGTCGAAGCGGTCATGGCCCCCGCCCGCACCGCCGACGTCTCCGCCTCGCTCGCCGAGCTCCTCGAGACCGTCCAGGCCTCCGACGCGCGCCTTGTCTGCATCACCCGCGCCGGCCGTCTCGCCGGCATCGTCGACCTCGACAACATCGCCGAGTTCCTGCGCATTCGGCAGGCCCCCCGGCCCGCTCTCCGGCCGCTGACGTGCACGAGGTCCTCACCGCCGCCGAGATGGGCCAGGCCGACCGCCGCGCCATCGCCGCCGGCACCCCCGGCATGACCCTGATGGAAGCCGCCGGCCGCGCCGTGGCCGACGCCGCCGCCGCGCTCGTCCCCGCCGGGCCCGGTCCTCGTCGTCGCCGGCCCCGGCAACAACGGCGGCGACGGCTTCGTCGCCGCCCGCCGCCTCATGGCCGCCGGCCGCGATGTGACGCGTCGCCCTCCTCGGCGACCCCGCGCGGCTCCGCGGCGACGCCGCCATCGCCTTTGACCGCTGGCCCGGTCCGACCACGCCCGCCGGCCTGCCGCTGCCGCCCGCCGCGCTCGTCATCGACGCGCTCTTCGGCGCCGGTCTCGACCGCGCGATCACCGGCCCCGCCGCCGATCTCGTCGCGGCGATGAACGCCGGCCCCGCCCCCGTCCTCGCCGTGGACCTCCGCGCGGCCTGCATGCCGACACCGGCCTCCCGCTCGGCCCCACGGTCCGCGCCGCCGCCACCGTGACCTTCTTCCGCAAGAAGCCAGGCCACCTCCTCTATCCCGGCCGCGCCCTCTGCGGCCGGCTGACCCTCGCGCAGATCGGCATCCCCGACGCCGTGCTCGCCGCGATCGCGCCGCGGGCTTTCGAGAACAGTCCCGCGCTCTGGTCGCACGCGTACCGCCGCCCGCGCCCGAGGATCACAAATACCGCCGCGGCCACGCGCTCGTCGTCTCCGGCCCCATGGCGCGCACCGGCGCCGCCCGGCTCGCGGCGGGCGCGGCGCTGCGCGCCGGCGCCGGCCTCGTGACGCTCGCGAGCCCCGCCGACGCTCTCGCGGTCAACGCCGCGCACCTGACCGCGGTGATGCTGCGCCGCATCGACGGGCCGAGGCCCTCGCGGCAATGCTCGCCGACCCGCGGATCACCGCCGGCGTCTCGGCCCCGGCCTCGGCACCGGCGCACCGGAGCGCGCGCTCGTCCCGCCGCCCTCGCCGCCCCCCCCGCCCGCGTCCTCGACGCCGACGCGCTCACCGTCTGCTCTGGCACCCCGCCCCCTCTTCGCAGCCATCGCGCCCGCCGGGCGCCGGACGTCCTCACCCCCCACGACGGCGAGTTCGCCCGCCTCTTCCCCGATCTCACGGACCGCCCAAGCCCGTCCGCGCCCGCGCCGCCGCGGCGCGCTCCGGCGCCGTCGTAATCCTGAAGGGCGCCGACACCACCATCGCCGCGCCCGACGGCCGCCTCGCCATAAACGCCAACGCCCCGCCCTGGCTCGCCACCGCCGGCTCGGGCGATGTCCTCGCCGGCATCGCCACCGGCCTCCTCGCCCAGGGCCTCCCCGCCTTTGAAGCCGCCGCCGCCGCCGTCTGGCTGCACGG
>CAWJOI010000043.1:0-33190 GCA_963844375.1 uncultured Alphaproteobacteria bacterium
ACGACGGCATCTGCGTGCCGCTCGTCATCCTGCTCCTCGAGGTCGCCGTCGGCACCGAGGTGACGCGCCAGCCCTTCGTCCACATCATCGGCACCGTCGTCGAGGAGATCGGCATCGGCCTCCTGGTCGGCGCGGCGCTGGCCGCCCCCGCCGCCTTCCTGATCCGCCGCGCCTTCCACCGCGGCTGGGTCGGCGCCACCTGGACAGGCATTCCCGCCGTGGCGCTCGCCATCGCGTGCTTCGCTCTCGCCCAGCACCTCGGCGGCAGCGGCTTCATCGCCTGCTTCGTCGGCGGCCTCGTCTTCGGCATCCGCCGGCCCGAGAGCCGCCACGCCCTGCTCCGCGGCGCCGAGAGCGTCGGCGACGCGCTGGCGCTCCTCACCTGGCTCGTCTTCGGCGCCCTCGTGGTCTGGCAGACCTGGGCCCTGATCACCCCGCGCGTCATGATCTACGCCGTCCTCAGCCTCACCCTCGTGCGCATGCTCCCGGTCGCCCTCAGCCTCGCCGGCACCCACGTCCCCGCCACCGACCGGCTCTTCATCGGCTGGTTCGGCCCGCGCGGCCTCGCCAGCATCGTCTTCGGCGTCATCGTCTTCGGCGCCGATCTCCCCGGCGGCGGCACCATCCAGGCCACCATCGTCTGCACCGTCCTGTTCAGCGTCTTCGCCCACGGCGTCACCGCCAACCCGCTGGTGCGCGCCCTCGCCCCCGCCTGGCGCGCCCGGCGCCGCCAGCCCCGACTGACCCGCGACGGGAGGCCCTCGCACCCGCCGGAGGGAGTGACGCGACCGCCACGCGATCCTGCCTGCGGACCGACGAGGCCAACACCTGCTTCCCGCGACGGCTGCGCTACGCTAACGTGCCGCCATGGACGGCACTTTCCCCGCCCGACCCCGAAGCCTTCATCGCTCACTGGAAGGATTCCGATGCCAGCGAGCTCTCGACCGCGCAATCGTTCCTGAACGACCTGATCGGCCTGATCGGAGCGGACCGGCCCGACCCCTCGCACGCGCCACGGCTACAGCTTCGAGTATCCGGTGACCTTTCCGCGCACCGGCACCCCCGGCTGCATCGACCTCTACAAGCGCGGCCACTTCGTCCTCGAAGCCAAGCGCGGCGGCGCTCCCGCACGCCGCCGGCGCAGCTCCCGCTTCTGCCCCGGAGCGCCCGCGCGGCCGCCCGTGCGCGCACCGGCGCTGGGACGACGCGATGGTCCGCGCCCGCGGCCAGGCCGAGGCCTACGCCCGCGCCCTCCCCGACGAGTACCCGCCCTTCCTCGTCACCGTCGCCGTCGGCCAGGATATCCAGCTCTTCGCCGACTTCTCCCGCACCGGCAAGAACTACACCCACTTCCCCGACGCCACCCGCTTCCGCATCCGCCTCGACGACCTCCGCGACCCCGCCATCCGCGACCGCCTGCGCCTCGTCTGGTCCGACCCCGACGCCCTCGACCCCGCCCGCACCGCCGCCCGCGTCACCCGCGAGATCGCCGGCCGCCTCGCCGCCCTCGGCAACTCCTTCGAGGCGCAGGACCACGCCGCCCGACAAGCGTCGCGCGCTTCCTCATGCGCTGCCTCTTCTCCATGTTCGCCGAGGACGTCCGCCTCATCCCCGAGAACAGCTTCCGCGATCTCCTGAAGTCGCAACGCGGAACCCCCGAGAATGTCGCTCCCCTCCTGCAATCGCTCTGGGCGGCGATGGATCGCCGGCGGCATGTCCGACGTGCTGCGCACCGCGACGTCATGCAGCTTCAACGGCGGCCTCTTCGCCGACACCGACGCGCTCCCCGTCGACAACGTCCAGCTCGGCGAGCTCATCGCCGCCGCCGACGCCGACTGGCGCGAGGTCGAGCCCGCCATCTTCGGCACCCTCCTCGAACGCGCCCTCGAGCCCGCGCGAGCGCCACAAGCTCGGCGCCCACTACACCCCCCGCCCCTACGTCGAGCGCCTCGTCCTGCCCACCCTCGTCGAGCCCCTCCGCGCCGACTGGGAGAACGCCCGCGCCGCCGCCCTCCGCCTCGCCGCCGACGGCCAGCGAGACGGAGGCCCGCGCCACCCTGCACGCCTTCCACCGCCAGCTCTGCGAGACCCGCGTCCTCGACCCCGCCTGCGGCTCCGGCAACTTCCTCTACGTCGCCCTCGAAGCGATGAAGCGCCTCGAAGGCGAGGTCACCGACCTCCTCAAGGAGATGGGCGAGACCCAAGCCGCCCTCGGCCTCGCCGGCCACACCGTCGACCCGCACCAGTTCCTCGGCATCGAGCTCAACCCCTGGGCCGCCGCCGTCGCCGAGCTCGTGCTCTGGATCGGCTACCTGCAATGGCACTACCGCACCCACGGCCGCGCCGCCCCCTCCGAGCCGGTGCTGCGCGACTTCCACAACATCGAGAACCGCGACGCCGTCCTCGCCTGGGACGCCACCACCCCGCGCGCCGACGCCGACGGCCGCCCCGTCACCCGCTGGGACGGCACCACCACCATCCGCCACCCGGTCACCGGCGAGCCGGTCCCCGACCCGGACGCCCGCGTCCAGGTCCTCGACTACGCCAACCCCCGCCCCGCCGCCTGGCCCGAGGCCGAGTTCATCATCGGCAACCCGCCGTTCATCGGCAACAAGCCGCATCCGCGAAGCCCTCGGCGACGGCTATGCCGAGGCGCTGTGGCCGCGCCTACCCGCGGATGCCGCAGAGCGCCGACTTCGTGATGTACTGGTGGGAGAAGGCCGCCCTCCGCGCCCGCGCCTGGGATCCGGCCAAGCGCACCGGCACCCGCCGCTTCGGCCTCATCACCACCAACTCCCTGCGCCAGACCTTCAACCGCCGCGTGGTCGCGCCCCACCTCGCCGACCGCAAGCGCCCGCTGTCGCTGCTCTTCGCCATCCCCGACCACCCTTGGGTCGAGGCTGGCGAAGGCGCAGCCGTCCGCATCGCCATGACGGTCGGCGCGGCAGGCAGGCGCGATGGGCGGCTTATGACGGTAATGTCCGAGACCGAGGCCGAGCGACGAGGAGCCGAAGGGCGGATCGGTCACCTTCTCAGAAGCGCGAGGGACCATATCTGCTGATCTGACGGTCGGAGCCGATGTCAGCGCAAGCAACTGCCGCTAAAGTCCAACGAGGGCTTGCGCCAACGTGGGTGTGAAGCTGCACGGGATGGGCTTCATCGTGACACCCGGCGCAGGCGGAAGCCTTTGGGCTCGGGAGAATGTGCCGGGCTGGAAGCGCCACATCCGGCCCTATCTTCAATGGCCGCGACATGGCGCAACACCCGCGCGACGTGATGGTCATCGACCTGTATCGGCCTTGATCGGAGCGCGAGGTGGCGGAGCGATTCCCCGTTTGTCTGTCAGCATGTCGGCGGACACGGTGAAACCTGAGCGCGACCAGAACAATCGGGCAACCTATCGTAAGAACTGGTGGATATTTGGCAGAAGCCCGCAGCAGAGCTGAGCCCGGCTCTGTCATGGCATCGACCGCTATGATCGTGACGGTCAGAGACAGCGAAGCATCGCGTCTTTCAGTTCGTCTCGAACGATCGTAATCGCCTGAGAATAAGCTCGTCGTCATCGCGTCTCGACGACGCATTCGCTAGCTAGTAGTCTCTCTAGTCGCGCATTCATGTAGCTTGGGCGCTTGGCGGCAGGCGGTTGGCTTGGGTTCGGGAATGACCCCACATACAACAAGTCCCGCTGCTTCGACCCCTTCCCCTTCCCCGACCCCGACGCCTCCACCCGCGCCCGCCTGCGCGACCTCGGCGAGCGCCTCGACGCCCACCGCAAGCGCCAGCAGGCGGCGCATCCCGGCCTGACCCTCACCCAGATGTACAACGTGCTGGAGAAGCTCCGGGCCAACGAGCCCATCGAGGGCCGCGACCGCGAAATCTACGACAACGGCCTCGTCGGCATCCTCCGCCAGCTCCACGACGAGATCGACGCCGAGACCGCCCGCGCCTACGGCTGGCCGGCCGGCCTCGCCGACGACGAGATCCTCCACCGCCTCGTCGCCCTCAACCGCGAGCGCGCCGCCGAGGAGGCGCAGGGCCTCGTCCGCTGGCTCCGCCCCGAGTTCCAGAACCCCGCCGGCCGCGCCGCCGCCCCGCCGCCACGCCCGAACTCGCCCTCGGCGAAACCGCCGCCGCCGCAGCCGCGAAACCCGACTGGCCGCGCCTCCTCCCCGAGCAGATGGCCGCCGTCCGCGCCGCGCTCGCAGGACGCCGGCGAGGCCGCCCCCGCCGACATCGCCCGCCGCTTCCGCCGCGCCCGCGCCACCACCGTCGCCCCCCTCCTCGAAACCCTCGCCGCCCTCGGCCACGCCCGCCCGACCGGCGGCGGCCGATACGCCGCGTGACCGGGCACTCTCAGCCTTGCATCAGGCGATCAGCCATACGGATTCCATACGCTTTCCATACGCCTGCCATACCGGCTTTTTCCCGTCCTTCCCGCCTCTCCCCTCACGCCTGCCCCATCCGGTTCCAGGCATCCAGCCCGGCGATCTTGTACCCCTCCGCCAGGGTCGGGTAGTTGAAGGTGTTCTCCACGAAGAAATCCACCGTCCCCTTCAGGTTGATCACCGCCTGCCCGATGTGGATGAGCTCCGTCGCCCCCTCCCCCACGATGTGCGCCCCCAGCAACCGCCTTGAATCCAAAGCGAAAATCAGCTTCAGGAACCCCGAGTTCACCCCCATGATGTGCCCGCGCGAGGTCTCGCGGAACCGCGCGATGCCGCACTCGTAGGCCACCCCGCTCGCCCGCACCGCCTCCTCCGACAGCCCCACCGTCGAGATCTCCGGCACCGCGTAAATCCCGTAGGGAAAGCTCTCCGGCGCCGGCGGCAGCGCCATCCCGAAGGCATGGCACGCCGCCACCCGCCCCTGCTCCATCGACGTCGAGGCGAGCGAAGGAAACCCGATAACATCCCCTGCGGCATAGATATTCTTCACGCTCGTCTGGAACGTCCGCGGGTCGACCCGCAGCCGCCCCCGCCCGTCCACCTCGATCCCCACCGCCTCCAGCCCGAGCGACCCCACGTTCCCCGACCGCCCCGCCGCGTAGAGCAGGATCTCCGAGCGCACCAGCCGCCCGTCCCCCAGCGTCACCTCCACCCCCCGCGGCGTCACCGCGATCCCCTTCACCGCCGACCCCAGCCGGATCGTCATCCCCCGGTCGCGCATCTGGTGCACGAAATCGTCCACGATCTCCCGGTCCACGAAGTCGAGGATGCTGTCCCGGCTCTCGATCAGCGTCACCGGCACGTCGAGCGCCGAGAAGATCGTGGCGTACTCCACCCCGATCACCCCGCCGCCGATCACCGTCAGCGTCCGCGGCAGCCGCTCCAGCTCGAGAAACTCGTCGCTGTCGAACACATGGCTGCGGTCGAACGGCACGCTCTCCGGCCGATGCGGCCGCGTCCCCACCGCGATCAGCGCATGCGCGAACTCCACCTGGCTGACCTCGCCGGCGTCGGTCGTCAGCTCCACCCGGTTCGCATCCAGGAACCGCGCCGCGGCAAACGCGCTCCGCACCATGTTGCGCATGAACTGGTGCTGCAGCACCTCCACCTCGTGATCCAGCGTCTTGTGCAGCCGCGAAACCAGGTCGCCGGCGGAAATGTCCTGCTTCACCCGGTAGCCGCGCCCGTAGAACCCCCGCTCCCGCCACCCCGAGAGGTTCAGCACGGTCTCGCGCAGCGTCTTCGACGGGATCGTCCCGGTATGCACCGACACCCCGCCCAGCCGCCGCCCCCGGTCCACCACCAGCACCGACTTGCCGAGCTTGGCCGACTGCACCGCCGCCCGCCGCCCCGCCGGCCCGCTGCCGATCACCAGCATGTCGATCCGTTCCATCCGCCCTCCGCCCCGCCGCTGTGCCGGCCTAGAGGAAACTGGACTCTTCCGCGCCGCACAACCCTCATGTTGCGCCGCAAGAGGCGTCAGAGCCGCCGGATCGCCGCCACCGCCCGCCCCCGCGCCGGCGGCAGCGCCTCGCGCGGCAGCGTCGGGGCCACCCACGCGCCGAGAAAGAACCCCGTCAGCGCCAGCCCCTCCAGCACCTCGGCCTTCTCCGGCGGCGCCACCCACCCCTTCAGGAACGCCGGCAGCGGCAGCAGCCGCGCCGCCCAGGCCGCCCCGGCGGCCCGGCCCACCGCCCGCCCGGTCTTCGGCGAGACCCAGACGAGATCGTCCACGGACCCCGGTCACCGCGCACCGCTCCAGGTCCAGCCCGAACCCCAGCTCCGCCAGCAGCGCCAGCTCCCAGGCCGCATAGCGCGCCGGCCAGTCCGGCGTCGCCCCCAGCGCCTCGATCAGGTCCAGGCTCCGCGCGTAGAGTGCGGGATGCGCGTCCCGCTCCGGCAGCGACACGGTCAGGAGCGCCGTCATCGCCCCGAGCGCGGCCAGCGCCGCCGCGTCGGCCATGATCGCCGCCGTCCGCGCCGCCATCGGGATCGACCCGGAACGTCCCGATATGCTCCTCCAGCCGCGCCGACCACTCCAGCGACAGCCGCGCCCCCGGCTGCAGCACCGGCGTCATCCGCCGCCCGGCCCCGCCGCGCACCACGCCGGCATGCCGCCCGTGCGCCGCGGTGAAGACCTCGATGATCGCCGAGCTCTCGCCGTGCCGCCGCGCCGCGATCAGGATGCCTTCGTCGCGCCAGTCCATGGCGCGAGCCTTACTCGGCGAGCCCCGGCTGGTCGAGCAGATGCCGCCCCGCCCGGTCCTCCACCTCGATCACCCAGAGGTCCGGGTCGAACCGGCGCTGCCGCCCCACCGCCGCCTCCACCTCCGGCTCCGCGCCCTCGGCGAGCGGCGTCCAGATGCGTGTCCCCGTGGCGTCATAGCTCCGCGCGAAAGCCTGCGCCGATCCGTCGAGCGTGTTGAGCTTCACCACCACCGCCCCGGCGGTCGCATCTCCCCGCGCCGTCACGAAGGCCGGGATCTCGGCCAGCCGCAGCCGCGCCAGGTACGCCTGCACCCAGAACTCGGCCGTCAGCCGCGGCGCGCTCACCCGTCCCCGTCCCGGAAGTCGAGCCCGATCTCGCCGTAGCGCTCGCGCTCCTCCAGCCAGCCGGGCCGCACCTTCACCGTCAGGAAGAGATGCACCTCCCGCCCGAGGAACGCCTTGATCTCCTCGCGCGCCGCCTTGCCCACCGCCTTGATCGTCTCGCCCTTCGGCCCCAGCGTGATCCCCTTGTGCCCGTCGCGCGCCACATAGATCACCTGGTCGATCTTCACCGACCCGTCCTTGCGCTCCTCCCAGCCCTCGGTCTCCACCGTCAGCTCGTAGGGCAGCTCCTGGTGCAGCCGCAGCGTCAGCTTCTCGCGCGTCGTCTCCGCCGCGATCAGCCGAGCGGCAGGTCGGCGATCTGGTCCTCGGGATAGAGCCACGGCCCCTCCGGCACCGCCCGGCCAGCCAGCTGCCGCAGGTCCTCGACCCCGTGCCCCCGCTCCGCCGAGATCATGAAGGTCGCCGCGAAGTCCCGGATGCCCGTTCATCTCCCCGCTCAGCGCCAGCAGCTTCTCCGCCGGCACCCGGTCGATCTTGTTGATGGCCAGCGCCACCGTCCGCCCCGCCGGCATGCTCCGACGCCAGCCGCTCGAGGATCGCGCGCACCCCCTCGGTCAGCCCGCGGTGCGCCTCGATCATCAGCACCACCACGTCGGCGTCCGCCGCCCCGCCCCAGGCCGCCTTGACCATCGCCCGGTCCAGCCGCCGCCGCGGCCGGAACAGTCCCGGCGTGTCGACGAAGACGAGCTGCGCCTCGCCCTCGATGGCGATGCCGCGGATGCGCGTCCGCGTCGTCTGCACCTTGTGGGTGACGATCGAGACCTTCGCCCCCACCATGCGGTTGAGCAGCGTCGACTTCCCCGCGTTCGGCTCGCCGATCAGCGCGACAGCCCGCAGCGCGTCACGCCTCGCCCCCCAGCCGCGCCAGCATCGCCTCGGCCGCCGCCTGCTGCGCCGCGCGCTTCGACGCCGCCCGCGCCTCGGCCGCGCGCGCCGTCCTCGCAGCCGCACCTCCACCGAGAAGACCGGCGCATGGTCCGGCCCCTCGCGGCCCATGTCCACATAGGCCGGCGGCGGCAGCCCGCGGCTCTGCGCCCATTCCTGCAGCGCCGTCTTGGCGTCGCGCCCGACCAGCCGCACCGACTCGATCCGCTCGCCCCAGGCCGCGCAGGACAAGCGCCCGCGCCGCCTCCAGCCCGCCGTCGAGATGGACCGCCGCGATCACCGCCTCCATGGCGTCGCCGAGCAGCGCCGTCTTCCGCCGCCCGCCCGACAGCATCTCCGAGCGTCCCATGCGGATGGCGCTGCCGAGATCCAGCGCCGCGGCCACCTCGGCGCAGGTCTCCTTGCGCACCAGCGCGTTCAGCCGCGGCGCAAGGTCGCCCTCGGTGGCGCCCGGGTCTTCCGCCAGCAGCGCCTCCGCGATGACGAGCCCGAGCACGCGGTCGCCGAGGAACTCCAGCCGCTGGTTGTCGGTGCCGCCGGCGAAGGAGGGATGCGTCAGCGCCTCGATCAGCAGCTCGGGCCGCGCGAAGCCGTGCCCCAGCCGGGCCTCGGCCCCGGCCATGGCCCGGCCGAGCTTCACTGAATGGCCTTGAAGAACCGGTCCGGCCGCCAGGTCCAGAACGCCAGCATCGACGGCCCGGCGGAGGAGAAGATCACCCGGTCGGCGCGGCCGACCAGGTTCTCGAACGGCACGAACCCGACACCGCCCGCGCTGCGCGGAAAGCGCGAGTCCATCGAGTTGTCGCGGTTGTCGCCCATGAAGAAGAACTCGCCCTCGGGCACGGTGAAGGCCGGCGTGTTGTCGCCGAAGCCGTCCTCGATGTTCAGGATCGCGTGCTCCTCGCCGCCCGGCAGCGTCTCGATCAGCTCCTCGCTGATGCACTCGCCGCCCGGCTCCACCGGCCGGTTCGAGCAGCGCGGCATGCTGCCCATCGGCCCCTGCGGCTCGTTCACCTCGACGAACTCGCCCGACGGGCCGCTGCGGCAGCGCCTCGCCGTTGATGGTGCAGCACGCCGTCGACCATCTGGATGGTGTCGCCCGGCAGGCCGATCAGCCGCTTGATGTAGTCGGTGCCGTTGGTCGGATGCTTGAACACCACCACGTCGCCGCGCACCGGATCGCGCGCGAGGATGCGTCCGTCGAACGGGCACATGGAGAACGGGCACGAGTGCCGCGAGTAGCCGTAGGCCATCTTGTTGACGAAGAGAAAGTCGCCGATCAGCAGCGTCGGCTTCATCGACCCCGACGGAATCCAGAACGGCTGGAAGAACAGCGTGCGGATGACACCGGCCAGCAGCAGCGCGTAGACGACGGTCTTGACGAGCTCGAGAAACCCGCCCTTGGCCTTGCTTTTCGCCACCATCGTCTTCCCGTCCCTCGCGCGCCGCGCAGCGCCGCCTTGTCGCGCCTGCCCCCCGCCCTGTCAAGGCGGCGGCCGGCGTCCATGCTCACGCCTCCGGGGGCGGCAGCCACCGCCGAACGGGCTCCGCCGCACCGTCGTAGCTGGCCTCGAAGATCGCCGAGGCGAGCACCGCGCGCACGTGCAGCGTCCCTGGCCCGACGTTGCGGAAACCATGCCGCCGGCCGGCCGGAACGACCAGCGACTGGCCGCGCCTCACCAGCGCACGCTCCTCCTCGATCCAGACCTCCGCCTCGCCTTCCACGACCGTCAGCACCTCCTCGACGGCGTGGCGATGCGGCGGGGCGCCCGTCCCGGGCGCCATCCACTGCTCGAAGAGGCAAAGCGCTGTGGCCCCGGTCCAGGCGGAGACCAGCATCCGCGTCCGCACGCCCTCCCGCCATTCCTCGTCGTCCGCCGGCGAGACGATCCGCATCCTCACCCCTCCGGCAGCGCCTCGATCACCACCACGGCCATCGCCCAGGGGTGATCGTCGGTCAGCGTCAGGTGCACGTTCGCCCGGTGACCCGCCGGCGTCATCGCCCGCAGCCGCTCCTCCGCCCACCCGGTCAGCACCATCGTCGGCTGGCCGGTGCGCAGGTTCACCACCCCCATGTCGCGCCACTTGATCCCCATGCGCAGCCCGGTGCCGAGCGCCTTCGAGCAGGCCTCCTTCGCCGCCCAGCGCTTGGCGTAGGTCGCGACCCGCTCGCGCCGCCGCTCCGCCAGCGCCTGCTCGGTCTCGGTATAGACGCGGTTGAGGAACCGCGCGCCGAACCGCTCGATGGTCCGCCCGATCCGCTCGATGTTGGCCAGGTCCGAGCCGATGCCGATGATGATGCCCTTGCCCTCCCGCCGCGGAAGCCCCGAGCGATACCACGCCGCCCGGCCGTGTCCAGCGTGCGCGTTCGAAGTCGGAAAGTTGTCGCGCCGCACGCAAAGCAAGCAACCGGGCGTTGCAGTCCCCGCCGTTTTTCGGCATTCCAGCACTGCCCGCTCCCCCGGGCTGACATGCGAAACCCACTTTCGGAGACACGATGATCAAGGAACTCGAAAACAGCATCCGCGAACGCGCCCACCTCATCTGGGAACGCGAGGGCCGCCCTGCCGACCGAGCGGCAGCCCACTGGGACATGGCCGCCGCGGAGATCGCCGCCGAAGCAGCACCCGCAGCCGCCAAGCCCAAGGCGACGAAGGCCCCCAGGGCCGCTGCGGCCGCGAAGGCCTCCACGCCGCGCGTCACGAAGACGGCCAAGACACCCGCCGACGGCAAGCCCGCGAAGGCCCCAAGCCGCGCAAGACGCCGCAGGCCTGACGGCCGACCCCAAGGTCAGGCCGCACTCACCTGCGCGTTCCCGGGCCGCACCGGCCCAGGCCCGATCCGTCTGGCGAAAAAGACGGTGCCCGCTATGGGCGTGTCATAGTAAGGCGCCGTCCGCACAAATCCCGCCCGCTCGTAGAGCGCGATCGCCCCGGCCATGCTCGGCAGGGTGTCGAGCCGAATTTCGCGATAGCCGATCCGCGCCGCCGCCGCCACGATCGCCTCGACCAGCGCCGCGCCGAGGCCCCGGCCCCGCCCCTCGGGCCGCACGAAGAGCCGCTTCATCTCGGCGACCCCCGCCTCGTCCATGGGCCTGAGCCCGACGCATCCCAAAGCCGCGCCCGCCCCGTCCCGCGCCAGCAGAAGCGCGCCGGCCGGCGGCGCGTACCGGCCGGGCATCGCCGCCAGCTCGCCCGCGAAGTCCTGATAGGAAAGATCCACCTCCAGCGACTCCGCATAGGCCCGGAACAGCGCCACCGCCGCCGCGACATCCCCGTCCGACCGGACGGGCGAGATCACGACATCGCCGCTCAAGCCGTGCTCCCGACGCCCTGCCGCGCCGCGTCCATCTCCCGCGCGCATCCGCCGGATCGCCGCGTCGAGCCCGACGAAGATCGCCTCGCCGACCAGGAAATGCCCGATGTTGAGCTCCTTCAGCTCCGGCAGCGCCGCCACCGGCCCGACGTTGTCGAAGGTCAGCCCGTGCCCGGCGTGCACCTCGAGCCCGAGCCCGCGCGCAAAGGTCGCCATGTCCGCCAGCCGCGCCATCTCCCGCGCCCGCGCCTCGGCGTCGCCGGCCAGGTCCGCCTCGCAATAGGCCCCGGTGTGCAGCTCGATCACCGGCGCGCCGATCCGGTGCGCCGCCTCGATCTGCCGGCGGTCGGCCGCGATGAAGATCGAGACCCGGCACCCGGCGTCCCGCAGCGGCGCGATGAAATGCGCCAGCCGGTTCTCGTCCTGGGCCACCTCCAGCCCCCCCTCGGTGGTGCGCTCCTCCCGCCGCTCCGGCACGATGCAGACCGCATGCGGCTGGAAGTGGAGCGCGATCGCCTGCATCTCGTCGGTGGCCGCCATCTCCAGGTTCAGCGGCACCGTCAGCTCCGCCATCAGCGCCTCGATGTCGGCGTCGGTGATGTGGCGGCGATCCTCGCGCAGGTGCGCGGTGATCCCGTCCGCCCCCGCCGCCTCGGCCAGCTTCGCCGCCCGAAGCGGCTCGGGATAGGGCCCGCCGCGCGCATTGCGCACCGTGGCCACGTGATCGATGTTGACCCCGAGCCGCAGAAGCCCGCGCGCCGCACCGTCCGTCATGTTCCCGCCCCGCTCTCGGTTGGTACCTTGGACTTCGGCTTATAGGGCCGCCGGGATGCCCCGTCAGCCTCGGATCGCCGCTCCGCCAGCCGTTCGTGGGCGCGCGCCAGCATCTTCGCCCGGCGCCGCGCCTGGTAGGCCGCGACCAGCGGCCGCGTCAGGTAGTAACCCACGACCGCAGCGAGGAGCCCCGGCAGCACGCCGCCCACCAGGTAGGGCCAGACGATGTCGCGAAAGAACGGCGCCAGCCGCCCCCAGTTGGCCTCGCCCAGGCCCACGAGGCTGAGCAGCCCGCCCCGGATCCCGGCGAAGGCTTCCACGAAAGCGTCCGAAACGCGGTGGTAGTCACGGCCGCTGTGGCCATACCCGAGGATACGCCGCCCCAGGCCCAGGGCGAGCGGCGCGATGAGCGGAAAGGTCAGGGGGTTTCCGGCCGCGGTTCCGATCAGCGCCGCCACGATGTTGGAGCGCAGGATACGCGCGATCACGACCGCCAGAATGAAGTGGAGGCCGAAGAAAGGCGTGAACGAGCTGAAGACGCCGCAGGCGAAGCCGAGCGCGATGCGGTGCGGCGTGTCGGGCAGACGCCGCACCCGATGCCCGAGGTACTCCACCCCTCGCCGCCATCCCCGCCGCGGCAGGACGAACTCGCGGATCCTGCTGAAGAGAGGCGGCTTTATGCGTCGCTTGAAGACCATTTCCACCTCGCCGCACCCGAAGGTCGCGACGCGTCTCAGTCGCGGGCGGGTCCCTTGGCGTCCGTCGCCGGAGCCTGCCGGTACCGCCGGACCTGCGCTACATCCGTGTCGGCGTCGATCGCGGTCAGCACATGGGTGAGGTGTTCCATATCCCTGACCTCCATATCAATGACCATACGAAAGAAATCAGGTTTCCGTTCGGTAAACACGATGTCGGTGATGTTCGCCCGCTGCTCGCCGATGAGGGTGCAGATCCGCCCCAGCACGCCGGAGTCGTTCGCCAGCGTCACCTCCACCCGCACCACATGCACCGGATGCGACTGGCCGTCGGCCCAGCGCAGGTCGATCCAGCGGTCGGCCTCCTCCTCGTAGGCGCCGAGCTCGCGCGCAGTCGATGGCGTGGAACACGACCCCCTTGCCGCGCACCGCGATCCCCACGATCCGCTCGCCCGGGATCGGGTTGCAGCACGGCGCCGGCCGCGCCACCTGCCCCGAGTTGAGACCGATCACCACCGGCGCGGTCTTGTCCTGCGCCAGCGGCAGCGCCGCCTCGCGCAGAAGCTCGGGATAGAGCGTCGCCACCAGCTCCTTGCCGGTCATCTCCGCCGCGCCGAGCCGCGCCAGCACGTCGTCGGCCTCCTCCAGCCCCAGCCGCCGCGCCGCCGCCTCCAGCGCCTTGTCGGTGGCCTTCTTTCCCACCCGCTCCAGCGCCACCCGCGCGATCTCGCGCCCGAGCCGCACCTGCGTCGCCCGCTGCTCGCCGCGCAAGGACCGCCGGATCGCCGCCTTCGCGCGCCCGGTGACCACCATGTCCTCCCAGGACGGCTGCGGCCGCTGCCCCTCGGCGCGGATGATCGTCACCGACTGGCCGTTGCGCAGCTTGGTCCAGAGCGGCACCCGCTGCCCGTCCACCTTGGCGCCGACGCAGGAATCGCCGATACGGGTATGAATCGCATAGGCGAAATCGATCGGCGTCGCCCCGCGCGGCAGCTTCACCACCTCGCCCTTGGGCGTGAAGCAGAACACCTGGTCGGTGAACATCTCGAGCTTGACGTGCTCGAGGAACTCCTCGTCCTCCTGCCCCTCGAACCGCTCGGTGATCGAGCGCAGCCAGCGGAACGGATCGACCGCGAACGGGTTCTCGAACCGCTCGCCGTCCTTGTAGGACCAGTGCGCCGCCACGCCGGTCTCGGCGACGGCGTGCATCTCCCGGGTGCGGATCTGCACCTCCACCCGCTTGCCGTCGCGCCCCGACACCGTGGTGTGGATCGAGCGGTAGCCGTTCGACTTCGGCTGGCTGATATAGTCCTTGAACCGCCCCGGCACCGCCGCCCAGCGCTGGTGCACCGCGCCCAGCGCCGTGTAGCAGTCACCGACCGAGTCGGTGATCAGCCGGAACCCGTAGATGTCGGAAAGCCGGCTGAAGCCCTCCTTCTTCTCCTCCATCTTGCGCCAGATCGAGAACGGCTTCTTCTCCCGCCCCACCACCTCGGCCTCGACGCCCGCCTGGTTCAGGACGGTGCGGATGTCGTCGGTGATCTTCGCGATCACGTCGCCCGACTCGCGGCGGAGCTTGACGAAGCGGCGGATGATCGACTTGCGCGCCTCGGGGTTCAGCACCCGGAAGCCCAGGTCCTCCAGCTCGTCGCGCATCCACTGCATGCCCATCCGCCCGGCCAGCGGCGCATAGATGTCCATGGTCTCGCGCGCCTTGCGCTGCTGCTTCTCCAGCGGCAGGTGCTTGATCGTGCGCATGTTGTGCAGCCGGTCGGCGAGCTTGACGAGCAGGACCCGCAGGTCCTTCGACATCGCCATCAGGAGCTTGCGGAAGTTCTCCGCCTGCTCGTTCTCCGCCGAGGAAAGCTCGAGGTTGGTGAGCTTGGTCACCCCGTCCACCAGCTGCGCGATCTCGTCGCCGAAGCGCATGGCGATCTCGGAATAGGTCGAGAGCGTGTCCTCGATGGTGTCGTGCAGCAGCGCGGTGATGATCGTCGCGTCGTCGAGCTTCTGCTCGGCGAGCAGCATCGCGACGGCGACCGGATGGCTGAAATACGGCTCGCCGCTCTTGCGGAGCTGGGTCGAGTGCATCCGCGCGCCATAGGCGTAGGCCGCCTCGATGACGTCGGTGCTGGAATGCGGATTGTACGACTTGACGAGCGCCGTCAGCGATTCGACCGGAATGAGCCGGTCAGGCCCCGACCCCGAGGCCCTCCTGATATCGGGAGCGAGGTCCCCGCTCAGTTTTCGCCCTGGGCTTCCATCAGCGCGCGGAGCAGGCGCTCCTCGGACATGTCATCCTCCACCGGCGCGTCGCTGTTGCCGGCGAGCAGGGTCATGACATCGTCCTCGGGCTCGTCCACCTCGATCTGGCGTTGGAAGCTCTCGATGGCCGCCTCCCGCAGCTGATCCGCCGTCAGCGTCTCGTCGGCGATCTCGCGCAGCGCCACGACCGGGTTCTTGTCGTTGTCCCGATCGACGGTCAGCGGCGAGCCGGAGGCGAGCGAACGCGCCCGGTGCGCCGCGAGCATCACGAGCTCGAAGCGGTTGGGGACCTTGTCGACGCAGTCTTCGACGGTTACGCGGGCCATGCGGCGACTCCGGAACGTTGCAGAAGGGGTGTATCTAGCCCCGGCATGCCGCGAAGGCAAGGCCCCGGGGTCAGCCTTCGCCCCCCGACTGCGAGATCTCTCCGCGCCTGCGGGCGGCGGCCAGCGCCGCCTCCACGCCCGCCGCGTAGCGCACCAGCGGCGGCCGCGCGCCCTGCGCCAGAAGGGCGCGGCGGAGCGCCGGCGACGCACCGCTGAGATAGACCGCGACCCCCTGGCGGCGCGCCTTGTGCGCCAGGCCCTCGATCATGTTGGCGGCCGACGAGTCGACCAGCGTCACCCCGCAGAGGTCGATGACCAGCAGCCGGTGGGTGTCGCCGATGCGGTCGAGCGCCGCCCCCACCGCCGAGACCGCCCCGAAGAACAGCGCGCCGCGCACCCGGTAGATCACCGTCTCGGGGTCGGCGCCGTCCTCCCGCTCGTAGGGCGTCGCCGGCGCCTCCTCGACCTCCACCGCGTGCGACATCCGGTTGATGAACAGCATGGCCCCGAGCGCGAAACCGACGACGATGGCCTCGCTCAGGTCGCGGAAGATCGTCAGCCCGAAGGTCACCACAAGCACCGCCGCGTCACCCCGGGACGCGCCCAGCAGCGCCCGGATCGCCGGCTTCTCCACCATGTCCCAGGCGACGACGGCCAGCACCGCCGCCAGC
Organism: uncultured Alphaproteobacteria bacterium; assembly: GCA_963844375.1. Taxonomy (GTDB): domain Bacteria; phylum Pseudomonadota; class Alphaproteobacteria; order Rhodobacterales; family Rhodobacteraceae; genus Amaricoccus. The sequence continues at coordinate 15,990 of CAWJOI010000043.1, forward strand.
GCCGCCAGCGGCACGTAACCCGCGAGCGGTGCCGCCACCAGCACGAAGACGAGCAGGAACGCCGAGTGCGCCAGCCCCGCCACCGGCCCGTGCGCCCCGGCGCGCACGTTGGTCGCGGTCCGCGCGATCGTCCCGGTCACGCAGAAGCCGCCGAAGAGCGCCGAGCCGACGTTGGCGAACCCCTGCGCCACCAGCTCCATGTTCGAACGGTGCCGCCGCCCCGTCATGCCGTCGGCCACCACGGCCGAGAGCAGCAACTCGATGGCCCCGAGCAGCGTGAAGCTGATCGCGTTGGGCAGCACCGCCAGGACCTTGGCCATGTCGATCTCCGGCAGCGCCGGACGCGGAAAGCCCTGCGGGATGCCCCCGAACGCGCTCTCGATCGTGGCCACCGGCAGCCGCATCAGCGACGCCGCCACCGCCGCCAGCACCACGACGATCAGCATCCGCGGCCAGTGCGGCCGCAGCCGCTTCAGCCCCACCAGCGCACCCACCGCCGCGAGGGACAGCACCAGCGTCGCGAGGTTCACCGTCGGCAGCGCCGCCCGGATCGCCGACAGCTTGGCCATGAGCGGCCCCGGCTCCGGCTCCGGCGAGCGTCAGCCCGAGGAGCGGCACGATCTGGCTCGCGAAGATGATGGTGGCGATCCCGGCGGTGAAACCGACGGTGACCGGATAGGGGATGAACTTGATGTACGTGCCCAAGCCCAGCGCCCCGGACAGCACCAGGAGCACGCCGGACAGCATCGTGGCGATCAGGAGCCCGTCCAGCCCGTGCGCCGCCACCGTCGCCGCCACCAGCACGATGAACGCGCCGGCCGGCCCGCCGATCTGGAACCGGCTGCCCCCCAGCGCGGAGACCAGAAAGCCGCCGACGATGGCGGTATAGAGGCCACGCTCCGGCGTCACCCCCGAGGCGATGGCGATCGCCATCGACAGCGGCAGCGCCACGATGGCCACCGTCAGCCCCGCCACCAGGTCGGCGCGGAGCTGCGTCGGCCCATAGCCCTCGCGCAGCGTCGTCACGAGCTTGGGGAGCATCACGCCCCGCTGGGCGGCAGCCTGGTTGATCATGCCCGCGAACAATCCGAGGCGCCTGCGAAAATCTCAGGCGGCGTCCCGCATCCTGCCCCACCGCCGCGAAGGATCGCAAGGCCCGCCAGCACGATTTGCCGCACCGGCCCCCTGCCAGAGTGACGCAGGCACCGCCGCCGCCCAACGAATCCTTTGCAAGCCCCCGCGCGTCCAGCAGTATTCCGGCGTTTTCCGGGGGGAGCGACTTGATGAAGCACCGATCCTTGCTGGGGCTGGCCGTCGGCGCCGCCCTCGTATTTGCCAGCGGCGCCCTGGCCGAGACCAATGGCCAGGCGCACCGCGTCCAGGCCGCGCTGGAGAAATGGCTCGCCGAACGCGCCCCGGCGGAAAAGGTCACCGGCATCGCGGCCTACGTCAGCTTCGCCGCGCCCGGACCCGCCATCGAGGCCTTCGCCGGCAAGACCGGCCGCGCGCCCGACGATCCCCCCGTCGGCCGCGACACGCTCTTCGCCATGGGCAGCACGTCGAAGTCCTTCGCCGCCGCCATCATCCTGAAGCTGGAAGCGGAGGGGCTCCTCTCCCTCGACGACACCGTCGGCACGTGGCTCCCGGAGTATCCCGCCTGGGGCGACGTCAGCATCCGACGCCTGCTCAACATGACCAGCGGCATTCCCAACTATTCCGAAACCGAGGCGATGTCGCGGATCTGGGTCGACGAACCCACGCGCAACCTCACCGCCGAGGACCTGATCGGTCTCGTCTACCCGACCGGCAGCAACGACCTGCCGGTCACGACGGGCTATCACTACTCCAACACCAACTACATCCTCGCCGGCCTGATCGCCGCCAAGGCGGCGGGCAAGCCCTACCCCGACCTCGTGCGCGACATGCTCCTCGCGCCGTACGGCCTGCACGCCACCTTCTACGACCCCGGGACCTACCCGCCCGAACTCGTCGACCGCATGGCGCACGGCTATTTCGAGAACACCGCCTGCACCGACTACCAGCCGCCCGACTGCGCCGAGAGCTGGAACAAGCCGCTGTTCGGCCGCGACGTCCGCGGCGACAGCACCTCCTGGGCACAGGCGGCCGGGGGCGCCATCGCCACCGCGCGCGACGTGGACACCTGGATGCGCGCCGTCTTCGGGGGCCAGGTGGTGCCGCCCGCGCAGCAGGCCGAATGGCTCTCGCTCGTCTCGACGCGGACGGGCGAGCCCATCGCCGACGTCACCCCCGAGGACCCGCAGGGCTTCGCCCTCGGCCTCGTCAAGGCCACCTTCGCCCCCTGGGGCGACATCTGGCTCTACCAGGGCGAGACCCTGGGCTTCCGCACCCTCTACGTCTGGTTCGAGGACGACGACATCCTCGTCACCGCCCAGACCAACAGCCAGCCCGACCGAGAACCACCTCCGGGAAGCCGTGATCGCCATCTACGACGCGCTCAAGGCCATGGTCGGGGCCACCGAAACGACGGATATCACCGACGACCGAGCCGATCGTTCACCGACCCCCCGCAACCGGCAGCGCACGATCTACAGCCGCTCGACCCCCTTCAGGGCCTCCGCCGGCAGCGCCTCCAGCATCTCCCGCACCGTCCGCCCCAGCAGCGGATGCCGCCAGTCCGGCGCCACCTCCGCCAGCGGCGCCAGCACGAAGCCCCGCTCCTGCAACCGCGGGTGCGGCAGGATCAGCACCGGCGGCGCCTCGAGCTGCCGCGCCCCCGCGCGGGCCATCCAGTCCCGCACCGTCGCCGCGTCGGGCAGGACGCTCTCTCCGCTGGCGAGGAGGTCGAGATCGCAGACCCGCGGCTCCCACCGGGCCCCCCGCCGCCGCCCGAGCGCGGCCTCGACCTCGTGCAGCCGCTCCAGCACCGCCGCGGGCGCCAACGCCGCCCGCAGCGCGGCGGCGCCATTGATGTAGTCCGGCCCCGACCCGGCCGGAAACGCCGGCGTGCGGAACCACCCGCTTCGCGCCGCCACGGCCAGCCCGCGCGCCTCCAGCATCGCCAGCGCCGCCTCCAGCGTGTCGCGCGGGCCGCCCGCCGCGGAAGCGAGGTTCGCCCCGAGCGCGATCAGGTGCATGTCCATGTCCCGCCGACGTACACCACCCTCAGCATTGGGGCTTTCGTTGTTCGTTTTGGGGGAATATAAGCGCCATCAACCGGCCGAATTTTGTTTTTCCGGTCCAACCCCTAGTTAGGTCCGCAGGAGGTTTCCACAGAATGTTTTACCGTGACGAGCGGCTGGCCCTCTTCATTGACGGGGCCAATCTCTACGCCGCCGCCCGCGCGCTCGGCTTCGACATCGACTACAAGCTGCTGCGAACCGAGTTCATGCGCCGCGGCAAGCTGCTGCGCGCCTTCTACTACACCGCGCTCCTGGAGTCCGAGGAATACTCGCCCATCCGTCCGCTCGTCGACTGGCTGCACTACAACGGCTACGCCATGGTGACCAAGCCGGCCAAGGAGTTCACCGACTCCACCGGCCGCCGCAAGGTCAAGGGCAACATGGACATCGAGCTCGCCGTCGACGCCATGGAGATGGCCCCCCACGTCGACCACATCGTGCTCTTTTCCGGCGACGGCGACTTCCGCCCGCTGGTCGAGTCCCTCCAGCGCAGCGGCGTCCGCGTCTCGGTGGTCTCCACCATCCGCTCCTCGCCGCCGATGATCGCCGACGAGCTGCGCCGCCAGTGCGACAACTTCATCGAGCTCGACGAGCTGCGCGAAGTCATCGGCCGCCCGCCCCGCGGCGAGCAGGCGCAGGCCGCCGTCGTCACCGCCGACGAGGACGAATGATCCGACCGGCTGGGCCCCGGTCCGCGTCAACGATTTCAATCCTGTCTCTTCTATATGAGCCGGTAGTCGTCGGATCGATTAGCATCACGCGACTGCCGGATCGGGCAGACGCGTGGCGCACGTGACGAGGGAATTGCGTTTAGTGACTACGACCAGAAGCGGTCCCAGTTGTAGAGATCGAAGAAGTGCTCCTTGCCGGATACGATGCGGCCATCTCGGACCTGGAAGGTGATGCAGCACGTGGTATCGAGCGTCTTGCCGTTGCGCGTGCCACTGTTGTGGTGGATGCCGACCACGCGCCCCGCGGCGTCGGCGGTGACGCTGACAAGCTCCGCCTTGAAGGTGCCGTCGGTCTCGCCGCCGTAACGCCCGAACTGCCCGAAGACGGCGTCGCGTCCCTTGCGGAGGCCGGCAGCGGACGACTGCCCCGGCGTTTCCCACGAGCTCTCCTCGTCGAAGATCCGGGAAAGCAGCTCGATGTCGGCGGTGTTGAAGCCGTGATACCCCTGACGGACCACGTCGGCGGCCTGCTGTGCGGTCATGATGGTTTCCTCTCTCTTTCGAAGCGCCGGGGACGATCCCACGGGCTCACGAATGAGACTGCGCCTGTCGAAGCGGGCGCACATGAGGAGGATTCCCTATGCGGCGGCTCTTTCCTCGTGGACGAGGCCGCGCTCGAGCGCATAGAGCGCCGCGCCGGCGCGGGTCGAGACGCCGATCTTGGAGTAAAGGTTCTGGATGTGGTTGTCCGCCGTCTTCGGCGAGATATCGAGCTGCCGGGCGGCCTCCTTCGCTGTGTGGCCGCCGGCGATCAGCCGCAGCACCTCGATTTCGCGCGGCGTCAGGCCATCGAGGCGAGGAGCGGCGGAGCGCCGCGTCGCCTGGCCCGCCGCCGTGAGCACCGCCTCCGTGGCCTCGGGACAGAGCCGGCCGTCGCGGACCAGCCCGCGCAGCAGCGCCGCCGCCGCCTGGTCGCTCATGGCCTCCCGATGCGGGCGGTCCTCGCGCGCGGTCTGGTAGGCCTCGGCGGCCGCCAGGATCCGCGCGGCCGGCGACAGGTCGGGCGCCTTGGCGTAGCGGTGGTATCCGCTGCCATCCAGCCGCTCATGATGGCGCAGAACCAGCGCGGCGACCGGGCGTCCGTCCGCGCCGAGCGCGGCCAGGGCGCGTTCGCCGTGGTAGGGATGCAGCTGAGCCGAGTCGCTCTCGCGCGCGGAAAAGGGCGTGGCCTTCAGCCAGGTCGACACCGGCACCGCCAGTTCCCCGATGTCGTGAACGCAGGCGGCCCAGCGGATGGCGCGGATGTCGTCCGCGGGGAGACCGAGGCGCCGGCCGGCGGCGTCTCCGAGCGCCGCGACGGCGCGCGAGTGGCCGAAGGTCTGCGGCATGCGCATGTCGATCATGTCGGCGATGGCAAGGAAGGCCTCGTCGCAGCCGCTCTCGTCCAGAGTAGCCGTGCGGCGCCGGCTCCAGAGCCAGGATCGTCTCGCGGTCGACCGGGCCGTCGATCCCCTCCATGAGCCGCGCGGCATCGTCGAGGAAAATATCCGCCAGTTCCGCCTCGTAGGGGCCACCCCGGCGCGCGGCGATGGCCTCGGTCATGCCTTTCGAATCCGTGCGCCTCGTTCAGCGCGATCGCATCCTGCGCCAGCGTCACAATCCGGACGGCGAGCCCGACGTCGCCTGCCGCTCACCCCGCGGGGCAGGCCGTGCCCGTCCCAGCGCTCGTAGAGCTGGCTGAGGTTCTCGCAGCATCTCGTCAGCGAGGCCGATCCGCTGCCCGATCCGCTGCGCGACCTCGCAATGGCCGGCGAGGATGGGAACGCTGATCTGGATGGCCTCCGCGAGTCCCTGCTGGACCGCCTTCGGCGAGTTCGTCGGCCGGCATGTCGGAGAACATCCGCGTGAAAGCCCGCACGAAGGTTTGCGCCAACTCGCTTGTTGCCGATATCGGTGATCGCCAGGTCCTGGCGCAGCGCGATCTCGTCGCCGAACGCCGAGGCCAGCAGGTGGGTGTCCGCGTTGCAGCCGATGTATCGCAGGATCGCCTGGTGATAACACCTTTCGCCGCTCGCGGCTGTCGAGGCCCATCGCATCGGCCAGCCGCATGGCGAGAACGCAGGACCGCAGCGCAAAGTCCCGCGACTGGCCCGTCGCCAGGTCGGTCGCATAGGCCAGGACCATCATGAGATCGGCGCGGCGGACCGAGACCTCAGCCATTCCACCCCCCTCGCGATATTCGCTTGCCGGAAACTATGCTCTCGAAGCCATCTCCCAGACAACCCTGTCAGTGACGACCGCGAAAATCACCCATATGGATTCCATATGGATTCCATACGCGCATTTCCGGCTCCAGGGGGCTCTCAGACGATCGGCGTGAGCAGCGGATTCCCGGCGAAATGCGCCGCCAGATTCCGCACCACCAGGTCCCCCATCGCCGCCCGCGTCTTCTCCGTCGCCGACCCCTGGTGCGGCGACAGCACGACGTTTGGCATCGTCAGCAACGCCTCCGGCACCCGCGGCTCATCCACGAACACGTCGAGCGCCGCCCCCCCGAGCCGCCCGTCGCCCAGCATCTCCACCATCGCCGCCTCGTCCACCAGCGTCCCGCGCGCCACGTTGACCAGCGCCCCTTTCGGCCCCAGCGCCTCCAGCACCTCCCGCGACACGATCCCGCGCGTGGACTCGGACCCCGGCGCAATCACAACCAGCCAGTCAACGTCGCGCGCCAATGCCTTGAGATCAGGGTAGAAAACATAAGGCTGGTGCGCCTGCTCGTGCCGGCCGTGGTAGCTGACCCGCATCTTCATCACCTGCAGCCGCCGCGCCACCTCCTTGCCGATCCGGCCGAGCCCGAGGATCCCGGCATGCGCCCCGGTCAGCTCCCCGGTCAGCCCGAAGCCGCCCTTCAGCCACTTGCCCTGCCGCACATGCGCGTCCGCCTGCGGGATCCGCCGGCAGAGCCCCAGCATCAGCCCGAGCGCCAGCTCCGCCACCGCGTCGTTCAGCACGTCCGGCGTGTTCGTCGCCCGAACCCCCCGCGCCTTCAGCACGGCCGTGTCGATCGCATCGTACCCCACCCCATAGCTCGCCACGATCTCGAGCCCCGGCACCGCCGCCAGCACCTCCGGCGCCACCCCATGATGCCCGTCCGTCGCCACCCCGCGGATCCGCGCCCCCGCCGCCGCAAGCAACGCCTTGCGATCCGCCGCCTCCCAGTAGCGGTGGACGACATACGCCTCGTTCAGCGCCGCCTCCACCCGCGGAAGCATCGGAGCGACCTGCAAGATTTCTGGTTTCACGCTTCCCACTCCCCATGTTTTTCGACCCCGATACTGGCCGCCCGACCGTCCCGGCACAAGCCGCGCCGCGCCCAACTTGGCGGTTGAGGTCGTGTGCGCCGCGGGCTTAGAACGGCGGGCGTAGTCGCGCGTGGAGGGAAGAGGCGATGTCAGAGAAACCGGTAGTGGGGTTCGTGGGCGTCGGCCTCATGGGCTGGGGCATGGCCAAGAACGTGGTGGAGAAGGGCTTTCCCCTCCGCGTCATCGCCCACCGCAAGCGCGAGGCGGTGGACGACCTCGTCTCCCGCGGCGCCCTCGAGGTGGCGACCCTGGCCGAGATGGCCGCCGCCGCCGACGTCATCGTCCTCTGCGTCACCGGCTCGCCGGAAGTCGAGGCGACCGTCGCCGAACTCCTGCCCGCCGCCCGGCCCGGCCTCACCGTCCTCGACGCGTCGACCTCCGACCCCGAGGTCACCGAGCGCCTCGCCGCCGAACTCGCCCCCCGCGGCATCACGCTCATCGACACGCCGCTCTCGCGCACGCCGGCGCACGCCTGGACGGGCGAGCTCACGACCTTCATCGCCGGCCCCCCCGACCTCGTGGAGAAATGGCGCCCGCTCCTCTCCACCTGGGCCACCGCCGTCATCCCCACCGGCGGCCCCATCGGCTCCGCCCACGCGCTCAAGCTCATCAACAACCTCGTCGCGCTCGGCTACGCCGCGATCTGGTCGGAGTGCTTCGCCATGGTCCGCAAGATCGGCGCCGATCCGGCGGTCTTCCACGAGGTGGTCTCGAATTCGGGCATGAACTGCCTCAACTTCCAGAACTTCGCCAAGTATCCCGTCTCCGGCGACCCGAACGGCCACAAGTTCACCATCGCCAATGCGTTCAAGGACCTCAGCTACTACGACCGCCTCGCCACCCGCCACCAGGCCGCGACGCTCATGTCCGACGGCGCGCTGCAGACGCTGAAGCTCGGGATGGCCATGGGCTTCGGCGACCGCTACGTCCCCGAGATGGCCGACATCGTCCTGGCGCTCAACGACCCGCCGAAGCGCTGATCCGCCTCAGCCCCGCCGCACCAGCAGCGCCCCGCCCAGGACCAGCACCAGGCCCAGCACCCGCTCCAGCGAAAGCGAGCGGACGGCGAGGCCGAAGAGCCCGAAGTGGTCGGCCAGCGCCGCGCCGATCAGCTGGCCGGCGATCACGCTGATGAAGAAGAGCTGCGCCCCGGTGACCGGCGCGATCACCACGCCGCCGGCCACGAAGAGCGTCCCCACGAAGCCCGCGAGATAAATCCACCACGGCACCGTGGCCAGCGTGGCGCGGCTGATGTCGCCGCGCCCGGTCACCGCCACCATCGCGACCGCCCCGAGCGCTGCCACCCCGATCGAGATCGCCGCGGCCCCGAACGGGCTGCCGATGGCGCGGGCCAGCACGGCGTTCATCAGCGGCTGGAACGACACCACCACGCCAAGGAAGACCGCAACCAGAAGGTAATTCACGATCGCCATGCTACGCCCCTCCCTCGCGAGAGGCCAACCATGGCGGCTTTGCCCTCAGATGTCGAACGGCCGCTGCGCGTCGTAGGCCGGGCTCGCCTGCCCGGTCAGGTAGAGGTTCGGCGTCTGCGACGGCGGCATCCGGTCGGCGATGGCGCGGTGGAAGGCGGCATAGTCTCCCTGGAAGGCGCCCTCGCCCCAGGCCTCCAGCAGCCGGCCGGTGAAGAGCCCGTTGGTCAGCCCGTCGAGCGCCACCTGGTTGTCCTGGCACGCCGAGATCAGCCGCACGCTCGCCGCCACCGGCAGCGCCATCTCGCGCGTCACCGGGCCATGCCAGGCGGTGGCGGTCTTCTCGGAGATCGCCTTGTAGAAGTCGCGCTTCCGCCGCGCCACCCGCGCCGCCACCGCCAGCGGCATCACCCGCGGCCGCTGGTCGGGCGTCTCGGCGGCCTCCACCATGTCCGCGATCATCCGCGCCTTGATGTTCGACCCCGAATGGCAGCAATCGGAGACCACCAGCACCCGGCAATCCGCCGGGAAGGCCGCCCAGAGCGCATAGAGCTCGTCGTCCACGATCTGCCCGTCGTAGAGGCAGAGCGTCTCGTCCTGGAAGTCGTCCGCCCGCTCCAGTGCCTCGTCGCCGCTGAAATCGGGCACCTGGCCGCCATGTCCGGAATAGCTCATCAGGAAGATGTCGCCCGCCTTCATCCCCTTGGCCGCGGCCTGGACCGCCGCGATCACCGCCTTGCGCGTCGCCTGCTTGGTCAGCATCACCTTGGGCTCGAAGCCGACGGCCCGCGCCAGCTCGGCCATGTCCTGGGCGTCGAACTCGCAGGCGGTAAGCGCGCCGTCCCAGCCCTCGTACTGCGCCGGATCCACCGTGTTCAACCCGATGTGGAGCGAGACGCCCTTCGCCTTCGCCGCCTCGGGCCGCGTGGGCAACTTCGCCCGCCGCCGCGCCCGGAGCCTAGTCCGTGGTCGAGGGCAGCTCGCGCGTCTCCGGCGCCCCTCGGCTGCGGGTCAGCCGCCGGATCTCCGCTTCGAAGCGCTTGGCCACGTCGGCGTAGCCGGCGTTGGTGGGATGCAACTCGTCGTGCCAGCGCCCGTCGCCGACCGCCCCGCGGCAATTCACGTAGGAAATCCGCGGCGACTGGTTCGCGAGGGTCATCAGCCGGGTGTTCAGCCGGTCGACCATCTCGCGCGCGATCGCCTTCTGCAGCACCTTGTTGACGATGCCGAGGCTGGCCATGGGCCTGCCCAGCCACTTGCCGTCGTTCGGGACGGTGTAGTCGTAGCCGTGGCAGATCACCGCCGCGTTCGGAAAGGCCCGCCCGACCGACCGGACGATCTTCTCGATGTTGGCGATGGCGCCGTCCAGCACGCCCCCGAAGGACGGCAGGAGGTATTGGGCCGGGGTCAGGCTTGGCTGGAACGGCCGCAGGTGCGCGGCGATGTTGCCGCCGGCGACCATGTCGTTGCCCCCGCCCGAGAGCAGCAGCACCCGCCCGCCGGTTCGCGCCAGGGCGTCGAGGTACTCACCCGTGCGGACCATGTTGTCGAGCGTGTCCCCCGCCTCCGACCGGCAATAGACCGCGAAGTCCTCGAAGACCCAGTCGATGACGTCCTTCAGGATGAAGGGAAACTGGAACCAGCTGTCGCCCTCGGCCGCGATCAGCGGTCCCTTGTACTTGCCGCCGTTGACGATCTGCTGAAAGCGCGCTTCCCGCCGCAGCTTGCTGACGTGGTTGGCGCCGTTGAGCATCTGCGCGGACCGCGCGCGGCCCTCGAGATCCGACGCCGGCGGAAGCTGGACGGTATCGGGGTTGAGCTTCAGCTCGGGCCTGGTCGGGTTCGACGTTGCCTCGTCGACCTCGAAGTACCGCGCCAGCTCCTCCTCGGGAATCGAGAGGTCGGAGAGCTTGCGGCCGAGCTCGTCGACCGTGATCTTCGGCGTGCCTTTCGGCGTTCCTTTGGACGTGGCGGCTTTGGCCATCTGGCGTTTCCCTCCGTTCATCTCTTCGCTGCCGGGGCGGTGCGGGCCGGGTTCCGGCGCAGGACGGACTTGAGCCGGCCGCTCACGTCCGACCGGTAGACGAGCTGGATCTGCGTGATCGGTGCCTGGCCGGACGGCGCTCCGCCCGGCGGCCAGCCAATGGGCACGAGCTCCGTCCGTGGCGCGTCGCTCCAGGCATCCCAGGCCGCCGCGACCGCGGTCTTGCGGGGCGGCGCTGGACCGATCTCCGCCGCCGGGGCCTCGGTCTCGCCGCGCCTCTGGAAGGCCCGCCGCACAAGCTCGAAGTACGAGCGGCCGTAGGGGGGCACCGCCAGGCGCTTTTCGTCCCGCACGTTTGGCAGGTGGACCCGAATGCGCCGCTCCGGCCGTTCCGGTCCCCAGCCGGCATTCAGATACATGGCGAGTGCGGCGTACTCGGCGTCGTTCAGCGGTGGCGCAACGAGATCGACGCTCTGGAGCATCTCGAAGAAGGGGCCCGCCTCGGCGGCGAAGGCCTCGGTCCGCATGGCGCTGAGCAGCGCAGCGACAGCGAAGGCCCCCTCGGAACTCCGCGACGATCCGGAGCCCGAACCCGGGTCGGCTCGCCGCCAGCGCAGCGCCGGCCCGGGCGAGGTCGTGCAGCGGCCCGCCGGGCCGCGCCGAGAGCTCGGCGGCGCGGCCGATATCGCGCCACAACGCCCGGCCGATGCCGTGCGCCATTTCCTCGACCACCTTGTCGAGCCGTGGCCCCGGCCCGCCGGCCCGCTTCTGCGCCTCGCTGAAGACCCCGGCGAGCACGGTCAGCGCCTGATCGACATAGTCCACGCACCAGAGCACGGTGAAGGGATACCACCCCGCCGCCCGTACCGGACGTTTCCAGCGGGCAACGTGCTCGGTTGCGTCCCTGAGCCCCGTCAGCCCGCCCGCGAAGGTCAGGAGCACGCCCCGGTAGGGCTTGGACGTGGCGGCATCCTCATCGAGCAGCCGCCGCGTCTCCTCCAGCGTCCGCCGGGTGGAGACGAAGGCGCCGGACGACACGAAGTCGCCATCGTCCAGGTGCAGGAAGTTGCCGAGGATCGCGTGCACCGGCGTCGACCGGACCGGCGCCTCGGCCCCGAACCCGAGCCCCTGGTCGCCGACGGAATAGTCGAACGCGTCCGCCGCCCCGACTCCGAGGCGCAGGACCCAGCCGTCCATGATGGTGTCCGCCCAGTCCTCGTAGCGCCAGAGCGCGACGCCCGGCACCGGCGCGGCGTCCGCCGGCGTCCAGCCGCCCCAGTCCCGGCCCCAGGAGTTCAGCACCAGGAATCCATCCGGGGTATAGCCGACGATGACGAACGCGTGCCGCTCCAGCCCCAGCACACCCCTGGATTGGCCGGACTGGGGAGGCACGATCGCACCGCCCGCGGCTCGCACCCGCTCGTGCCCCCAGCCGTCGTGAAGCTCGGCCGAAGCGAGGATGGCGCCCGTCTCGTACAGCGCCGCGTGATAGGTATTGAGGTTCGGCCGCAGACGATAATACGCGCCGAGCGACAGGTTTCTTGCGTCGCGAGCCCGCTCGATGCTGAGCTGGCCGGCCTCGCCTCCCGCCATGTAGGGCCAAAGCTCCTCCCGGCAGACCCCGTAGTTGTAGAACGCCTTGATCACGTCGCGCAGCGACACGCCGTCGTCGCCCGCCCCCGAACCCGCTTTCAGCCGCGCGCATTCGTAGATCATCCGCGCGCTGACCTGATAGGGCTGGGCCACCTGCGCGGTGATCCGTTGGAGGTCGATCATCGCGGCCAGCGCCTGCCCGCCGCATGTGCCCTCGTCGCCCTGCAGCCGCGGAAGCCCCCAAGGCCCGCCGCTGCGCAGAGCGTCGATGACCAGCGGATCCGGCAGGAGCTTCGGGGCGAGCGGCGCCAGTGTAGGCTCGTAGTTGCGGTCGCGCACATCGATCGGATCGCGGACGATGCCGCCGACGGCAACCTCGCCCGCTGCGGCCTGCCTGCTACCGTCGGGCATCGCTGCGCACCTCCGTCGGCGACCCCGGCGTCGCGACGAGGCCGCACGCCCGTTCCACAAGGCTCTCGGTCGACATCCGTAATCTCCAGAAAATACTGGGCACCTGGACTGGGCGATCGCCACGCAATGCCCGTGAGCATACGCGACTTTCGCCGCTAAAGAAAGTTGGCGCTTCGAGACCGGTCTTTAATCACCAATGGGTTGGTGCGGTTCGCATCGACTGACCCAGGTGACACACGGAACCCATACGATTTCCATATGCTTTCCATATCCAAAAACGCCCTGCGGGATGTAGCCCGCGCCGCCGCCTTTTTGTATCCGCCAGCGACACTTGAAACGGCAAAGGCCCGTTCGGGCATGGTGCTGAAACCCGGGTTCGTTAACCGGGGTTCGTTCGCATACAATCAATTTCTCCGAAGGAAGAAAGACGATGAGCAGCCAGCGTTCCACTCTCTCCGGGCTCGAGTATGAAGTCCACGGCGAGGGTAACCCGGTCATCGCCCTCCACGGCTCGGCCAGCACCGCCGCGCAGTGGAAGAGCCTCACAGGCTACCTCGAGGGCCGCTTCCGCATCTACACGCCCGACCTGCCCGGATACGGCGGCTCTGCCCTCGCCCCGAAGCCCGGACTGGCAGGCGATGCCCGCGCCATCGGCGCCCTGATCGACCGGATCGGTGCCCCGGTGCACCTCGTCGGACACTCCTACGGCGGAGCGCTCGCGCTCAAGCTTGCGGCGTCCCGCCCGGATGCCGTCCGCAGCCTGACCGTCATCGAGCCTGTCGCGTTCCATCTGCTGCGCCGGGGAACGGAGGCGGATCGCCGTCTCTACGACGACGTCATGTGGCTCGGCGCCGCGATGGACCCGGATTCCGGCGAAGGCGCGAGAATCGCAGCAATGCGCAGGTTCATCGACTACTGGAACGGACCGGGCGCCTGGGCGCGCAGCAGCCCGGCGCTCAGGGAGTTCTTCCTGAAGTGTCACGACCGGGTCCGGGCGGACTTTGCTGCCATCGCCGGCGAGGAGCACGGCATCGCCGAACTCGCGCGCATCGGCAGTCCGACGCTCGCGATTATGGGGCTGGACTTCGCCGACGCCGAGTCTCCGGGTCACCGAGATCGTCGCCCGTGCAATTCCGCGCGCGGTGCTGCGGATGATTCCCGATGCCGGCCACATGGCGCCCTTGACCGATCCGCACCTGGTCGATCCGATGATCGGCGACCATCTGGTGGCGGCCGACCGCGTACCTCGCGCAACGCCTGCAATGGCTGCCTGAGACATGGGGGACATGACGGAAGCTGACGGATGGGCGGGCACGATCAAGGGACAGCCCCGGGTTGGACAGGTGGCCGAGCGACGCCGGGTCACCCAGCCAGGCGATATTTCCGCCTTCACCGCGATCACCGGTGATCGCAATCCGCTGCACTACGACGCGGTGCTCGCCGAAGCTTCGATCTTCGGGCGGATCATTGTTCAGGGCGGCGTGACCAGCGGCCTCCTCAATGCGCTCGTGGCCGAGGATTTGCCGGGACCCGGAACAGTCTTCCTCGCGGTCGACTGGAAGTTCCGTCAGGCGGTGGGGATCGGAGAGGCGCTGACGGCCCAGGCCGAGGTGCTGACCGTCCGCAAGGACAAGCCCATCTGCACGCTGTCCACCACGATCCGTAACGGGGCGGGCGAAGTTTGCCTTGAGGGGACCGCGACCACATACACGGTCCCGCTCGCAGAGGCTCAGATCAGTCGGTAGCGAGCATCTCCGCTTGCGTTGGTGTGCCCCGAGCCGGATACGCGACTCGGAGTCGGTCGGCGGCATTTCGCTGAGCGACGGTTCGCCCCTCTGCCTCCGGCGCCCTTGGCGCTGATACTCGACACGGCAGGACTTGCAGTGAGCGGTGCGGTGCGATGAAGCCTATAAGATATGGCAGCGACTGCAAAGCTTCGGACAGGGCTTCATCTCAGAATCCACGGACGGGTTAGTCTCCGATCCCGATCGGTTGCTCGCGTGGTCGTTGATCTGGTCGGCTATGCCGATCAGAACGCCTTCACCAGTGGAAGGGACTGTCTCCCCCGCCGGTTTCGCGCCGAAGGGCGGACCACGCCAGGGATCAACTCTCCAGCCTGACCAGGTGGTGCCGCTTCTTTCCCACCGACACCTTGAGCTCGCGGCCGATCGTATCGGAGGTGACGAGCGCGTTCGGGTCGAGCACCAGTTCGTTGTTGAAGCGCAGTCCCCTTTCGGCGATCAGCCGCTTCGCCTCCTTGCCGGACTGGACGATGCCGGTCGAGACGAGGAAGTGCGTGTTGGCAACGCCGCTCGTCAGGGAGTCACGGCGGATGGTCAGACACCTCCAGCGCGTCCCCGGCGCCGCCCTCTTCGAAGACTGCGCGGGCGGTCGACTCGGCCGTCATTGCCGCCTCCGGGCCGTGGCACAGGGTGGTGACCTCGTTGGCCAGCACGATCTTCGCGGCATTGATCTCCGAGCCGGCGAGGGCGCCCAGCCGGTCGCACTCGGCGACGGGAAGCTCGGTGTAGAGCTTGAGGAAGCGGCCGACGTCGGCGTCGGTGGTGTTGCGCCAGAACTGCCAGAAGTCGTAGGGCGACATCGCTTCGGCGTTGAGCCAGGCGGCGCCGGAGGCGGACTTGCCCATCTTGCGGCCGTCGGAGGTGGTGAGGAGCGGCGTGGTCAGGCCGAAGAGCTCGGCGCCCTCGACCCGGCGGGTGAGGTCGATGCCGTTGACGATGTTGCCCCACTGGTCGGAGCCGCCCATCTGGAGCAGGCAGCCCTCCCGGCGGAAGAGCTCCAGGAAGTCGTAGGCCTGCAGGATCATGTAGTTGAACTCGAGGAACGACAGCGACTGGTCGCGGTCGAGGCGCGACTTGACGCTCTCGAAGGAGAGCATGCGGTTGACCGAGAAGTGCCGGCCGATGTCGCGCAGGAAGCTGAGATAGTTGAGGCCGTCCAGCCATTCGGCGTTGTCGAGCATGAGCGCGCCGTTCGGAGCGTCGGAATAGGCGAGGTACTTCTCGAACACGCCGCGGATGGTGGCGATGTTGGCGCCGATCTGCTCGGGCGAGAGCAGCGGCCGCTCGTCGTCGCGGAAGGAGGGGTCGCCCACCTTGGTCGTGCCGCCGCCCATCAGCGTGATCGGCTTGCCGCCGGTCTTCTGCAGCCAGCGTAGCATCATGATGTTGAGCAGGTGCCCGACGTGCAGCGACTGCGCGGTGGCATCGTAGCCGATGTAGGTGGGGACGATGCCGGCAAGCAGACGCTCGTCGAGGCCCTCGATGTCGGTGCAGTCCTGCAGGTAGCCGCGCTCGATGATGACCGCGAGGAAATCGCTCTTGGGCTGTGGGTCATCGGCGGCGGTCCTTTCGGCGCGGGCGGCGCCGTTCTATAGCGGTTGCGGGCAGGACGGAAGGGCGGGGTGCGCGCGTTGGGGCTGATGTCGGGGACCTCGATGGACGGGGTGGACGCCGCCGTGCTGGAGACCGACGGCGAGACGATCCGGCCTTCGGCCCGAGCGCCTTCGCGGCCTATGGGGCGGAGGATCGTGCGCTTCTGCGCGGTGACCTGGGCAGGTGGCCGGGAGAGCACGGGGATCGAGGCGGTGGAGGCGCGGGTTCGCGCGGCGCATGCGGCGGCGGTTGCCGGGTTCGACGGGGTGGAAGTGGTTGGCTTTCATGGGCAAACGCTCGCGCACGAGCCCCGGGGCCGGGGCACGCACCAGGTGGGGCGGGGGGACTGGCTGGCGCGGGAGTCGGGGTGCCGGTGGTCTGGGACTTTCGCACCGCGGACGTGGCGAGCGGGGGCGAGGGGGCGCCCTTGGTGCCGTTCTTTCATTTCGCCTGCGCGCGTTGGATGGGGGCGGAGGCGCCGGTGGCGTTCCTGAACCTCGGCGGGGTGGGCAACGTGACCTGGGTCGATCCGCGCAAGGCGGGGCCGGAGGCGGAGGGGGCGCTGGTGGCGTTCGATACCGGGCCGGGGAATGCGCTGATCGACGATTTTCTGGGAGCTCGGCTGGGGCGGGCGTTCGACGAGGACGGGGCGGTGGCGGCGGCCGGGCGGGTGGACGAGGCGGTGCTGGCAGGGCTGGCGGGGCACCCTATATCGCAAGGACGCCGCCGAAGTCTCTGGACCGGCAATGATTTCCATGCGTTCCTGGATCGCGTGGCGGGGCTCTCGACCGAGGACGGGGCGGCGACGCTGGCGGCGCTGACGGTGGCGTGCGTGGCGGAGGGGGCGCGGCATTTTCCCGAGCCGCCGGCGCGGTGGCTGATCTGCGGCGGCGGGCGGCGGAACCGGGCGGTGATGCGGATGCTGGCGGAGCGGAGCAACGTGCCGGTGGAGGCGGTGGAGGCGGTGGGGCTGGACGGGGACATGCTGGAGGCGCAGGCCTTCGCGTTTCTGGCGGTCAGGGTGCTGCGGGGGCTGCCGACCTCGGGGCCTTCGACGACGGGGGCGCGGGTGGCGGTGTCGGGGGGGCGGGTAAGTCTGCCAAGCGGCTGAAATTTAGTGAAAAAGCGCGTATGGAAAGCATATGGGATTCTTATGGAATCCGTATCGGTGGATGATTGACGCGAGGTTATCGG